>CAXULQ010000003.1:0-412362 GCA_964251965.1 uncultured Sphingobacteriaceae bacterium
TTGGCAGGCCCCATGAAGCCTGCCAAGGGTTGACACAGTTTATTTTACAGACCCTGCTGAACGGACAACTCAAGCCGGCTTATAACCTGCAAATATCCACACAAGACCAATTTATTCTCAACTACTCCTTGCATCAAACCTCTACCGATTACCAAACGTTGCCATCGCATATAGACCAATACGAAACGCTGTACAATACACTCCCTAAAGCGGTTGTGGCAGATGCCGGTTACGGCTCGGATGAGAACTACGGGATCTTGCAGCAAAAAGGCATCGAAGCTTATATCAAATACAACACCTTTGATAAAGAGCAGAAGGAAGGCATCAAAGCATTCAGCAATGACAGCATGCATTACAATCAAGGAGAAAACTACCTGGTGTGCCCGATGGGTCAGCGGATGCCACATATTGGTGACGGGCAAAGAGTGACCACATAAGGCTATGTGCAGCTGATCAGCCGTTACCAGGCGCAGAACTGTAATAACTGCCCGATGCGCGGCGTATGTCACCAAAGCCCCGGCAACCGCATTGTTGAAGTGAACCATTCGCTGAGAAAACACAAGCAGGGAGCAAAAGACAGGCTGAATACGCAACAGGGCATCAAATACCGAAAGCGAAGGCCTGCCGATGTGGAACCGGTATTCGCCCAACTGAAGCATAATCACGGCTTCAGGCGCTTTTTGCTGAAAGGAATACCCAAAACCGAGGTCGAAATAGGCTTGCTATCCATCGCACATAACCTCAGAAAGTGGAAAGCGTAAAGCTTTTCGTTCCTTTTTTCAAAAACACATCTTAAAATACAGGAAAGAGATCGCTTTCTACGGATATACCTCTGATCCCTAATACCTCGATGTCGAAAACTTCGTCTAATAAAAAACCACCTCATAATTGCTTATGAGACGGCCCCTTTTTCTTTTAAGCTGATATTTATTTATTGCATTTTTAATCAAATAAAGCACATTCTTGGTTCGAGTTCTGTTGCCTTACTTAACAAGGCACTCGAACCCAACGTTCATCCTGTAAGTAATTTAAGTGCGATATATGCTCCAGATTTGCTGTTAATGGTTGCTTTTTTTATGATATGAAACATGTAACAAAAACTTTCGTGATTAGCTTGCTTCAATATTGTTGTTTTTAAGCCGCAGATCGAATCATACTTCATCGCTTTATTTGTAAATCGCTCTAATTCTTGTCTTGATTATAAGTTTATAGTAAATTAACCGCATGGATATTGTGGACAAGAATTCAATGATTTATTACCTGAGTGAACACGCTGTTACGATGAAGTTTGGACAGGAAATCGGGAAGGAAACCTTAGATCAGCTCAGGCATTTAAATAATCTTATTCATCAAAACCCTTTTCCCGGCTTTCGCACCACCGTTCCTGCTTACACCACTTTAAGTATTTTTTTTGATCCCTTGCAAGTAATTAAATCAGGTTTACCTGGAAAAGACTGCTTCGAAAAAGTTTCAGCTTACTTAAACAAATTGAAAAACGAACTAGCTGATGAAGAAAAAAGTACAGTAAAAACAGTATCCATACCGGTTTGCTATGGCGGCACTTTTGGCCCGGATTTGGAGGAAGTGGCAAAACGGAATAATTTAACCGTAAAAGAAGTAATTACGCTGCATTCCTCTGCCGTTTACGAAGTTTATATGATAGGCTTTGTTCCCGGCTTTGCTTATCTTGGCGGTATGCCCGAATTACTGTCCACACCGCGGAAACTTTCACCACGAAAAGCTGTGCCAGTTGGTTCTATAGGGATTGCGGGAAAACAAACAGGCATTTACCCATTAGAAACACCGGGCGGCTGGCAAATTATCGGCCGGACACCGCTTAAATTGTTTGATGCTGAAAATGCAGAACCGGCACTTTTAAAAAGTGGTGACCAAGTAATTTTTAAATCCATTGAACGTCAGGAATATGATCTTTACCGCAATTAAGTAAATGCAGATCAGGCTGATTAAACCCGGTATTTTAAGCACCGTGCAGGATTTAGGCCGATACAATTATCTTTCCCAGGCGGTTCCGGTTTCCGGTGCGATGGATACGTTATCTGCAAGAATTGCCAATAAAGCTGTTGGAAATGAAGATAACGCTGCCGTAATTGAGTTTACTTATGCCAACGCCGGTTTTAAGGCGGAAACAAATATCCTGATTGCTTACGTTGGCGATGGCGCATTTTTGAAAGTAGGTTCTCAAATTTTACCTTCGGAAAAGCCGGTTTTTATTCCAGTCGGAACCATCATCAACCTGATAAAAAATCCGAAAGGTAGCCGTACTTATTTAGCTGTTACCGGCGGATGGGATGTACCCGAAGTATTAGGTAGCCGAAGCACTTATCTAACCGCTTCTTTTGGCGGTTTTCAAGGCAGGCAATTGCAGAGTGGCGATATTTTGTTCAACCTTAATACATTAACAACAACTGCAAAAAACATTCTAAATAAATTAAAAGGAGATGTAATTAACTATCCAAAATGGAGCATTGCAAGACAGCTTTTTTTACCTGATAATCAACACTTTATCCACTTAGTACCTGCACGGGAATTTACTTGGTTTGATAGCCGCTCGGTTATTGATTTTTTATCTTCTCCTTATAAATTAAGTTTGATTAGCAACCGGATGGGTTTTCATTTAGAAGGTGCCAGCATCAATCGATTAGAAAAAAAAGAATTGCTTTCTACAGCGGTTGCGCCTGGTACGATACAAGTTACAGGCAACGGCAGCATGGTACTTTTAATGGCGGATTGCCAAACAACCGGCGGTTATCCTCGGATTGCACAGGTTGCAGCGGTTGATCTGTCTTTGTGTGGACAATTAAATCCGGGTGATATTATTTATTTTAAAGAAATATCTCGTCAGGAAGCGGAAATATTGTATTTTGAACGGGAACAGCAATTGAAAAAATTAACAGCTGCAATTCAATATAAATTCTGTTAAAAACTGCTTATGCAAGAAATCGACCTCAACTGTGATATGGGCGAAGCCTTTGGAAATTACCCCATGCCCAATGACGAAATTTTGTTTGATTCTATTACTTCGGCCAACATCGCCTGCGGTTTTCACGCCGGCGACCCGGAAGTAATGCAGCATACTGTTTTTATGGCGATAAAAAAAGGTGTGGCAATTGGTGCGCATCCGGGTTTGCCGGACTTGCAAGGATTTGGCCGGAGGGAAATGAAGATTTCCGCAAACGAAGCTTACCAGATCACGCTTTACCAGATTGGTGCTTTATCCGGATTTGTAAAGGCCGCGCATGGAAAACTGCATCATGTAAAAGCGCACGGTGCTTTATATAATATGGCCGCCAAAGATGCAAACCTGGCTAAAGCAATTGTAGAAGCCGTGCACGATTTTGATCCAACCTTAATTTTTTACGGTTTGGCCGGAAGTGAAATGATTACCGCAGCCCAAAAAGTAGGCATAAAAACAGCATCCGAAGTTTTTGCCGACCGCACTTACCAGGACGATGGTTCGTTAACGCCACGCACGCAAAGCAACGCCATGATTACGGAAGAAAAGCAATCCATCGATCAGGTGATATTAATGGTGAAGCAGCAGCAGGTAATTTCGGTCAATAAAAGAAGCATTCCATTAAAAGCGGAAACTTTATGCCTTCACGGCGATGGCGCACATGCCGTCGAATTCGCTAAAATGATCAACGCAAAACTAAAAAGCGAAGGCATCAGCATTAAAGCACCGGTTGTATGACGAAAAAATACAACTGGAGTGTTTTGATTGGTGCTGCTTTTCTGATGGCAACTTCTGCAATCGGTCCGGGTTTTTTAACGCAAACGGCAGTTTTCACGGCGCAGTTAGGTGCAAGTTTTGGCTTCGTGATCCTGCTTTCTGTGGTTTTGGATGCCATCGCGCAGCTCAACATCTGGCGTATTATTGCCGTTGCCGATCAGCCCGCGCAGGATATTGCCAACAAGGTTTTTCCGGGTTTAGGCTACTTCATTTCCTTTTTAGTTTTTTTAGGCGGGATGGCTTTTAATATCGGTAATATTGCCGGTGCCGGTTTAGGTTTGAATGTATTGTTTGGCGTGAGTGTTGGCCAGGGCGCGGTGATGAGTGCGATCATCGCCATCGGAATTTTTATCTACAAAGAAGCCGGAAAAGCAATGGATTTATTTGCTAAAACCATGGGCGGATTGAAGATTTTGCTGGCACTTTTTATCGCCTATATTAGTAAGCCGCCGCTGGCAGAAGCGGTCATCCGGTCAGTCAATCCCACACATTTTAGCTTTGTTGCCGTGCTCACGATTGTTGGCGGAACGGTTGGCGGTTATATCACTTTTGCCGGTGCGCACCGTTTGCTGGATGCTGGTTTAAGCGGAGAACAAAATCTTCCGGCCATAAACAAAGGCGCATTAAGTGCTGTTGGTTTAGCTTCGCTGATGCGGATTTTATTATTTATCGCAGCTTTAGGCGTGGTAAGTGCGGGCGGAAAATTAGATCCGGCAAATCCGGCTGCTTCGGTATTTCAATTAGCTGCTGGTGCGTTTGGGTACAAATTATTTGGCTTGGTGATGTGGTCGGCAGGCATTTCTTCTGTGGTCGGTTCTGCTTACACTTCGGTTTCGTTTATCAAAAGTTTTCATCCTTTTATTTTGAAATTTAACCGGCAAATCATCATCTGCTTTATCATTGTTTCGACCCTAATTTTTTTGATAATTGGCAAACCGGTTAAAATTTTACTGACAGTTGGCGCAATCAACGGTTTTATTTTGCCGATTTCTTTGGGAATTATGCTGATTGCCGCTTATCGTTCTAAAATTATATCTACCTATAAACAACCACTTTTGCTCACCGTGTTAGGTATTTTAGTCGTCGGAACAATGGCCTGGATGAGTTATGGCGTTATTTTACAGTTGCTTAAACCTTGAATTTAATATGAAATTTTTATTCTCACATACTTCTTTTATCGGCATAATTTTGTTGTTGGGTTGGAGTAAAATTGCTTTCGCACAGCAAACCCACAATGCTATTCCCGTTGTGCCAGGTGTTTCGCTGGAACTCGCAAAATACCGAAAATCAATCATCAGCAATATTCAGTATACGCTTAATTTTGATATTCCTTCAGAAAAAAGTAAACCCATTGAGGCAACTGAAAGTATCAGCTTTAATCTTTCGGCAGTTAACCAGCCTTTACAACTGGATTTTAAACAAAGTTTGGAGCATGTAAAAGCGATAGAAATCAACGGTAAAAACAGTACGATCAATTTAAAGAATGAACATTTACTGCTCAACAAGTTAGAGTTGCACGCCGGGATTAATCAAATTAAACTTCAATTTACAGCCGGAGATCAATCGCTCAATAGAAACAACGATTATTTGTATGCACTTTTTGTGCCCGACCGTGCGCGTACCGTTTTCCCGTGTTTTGATCAGCCTGATTTAAAAGCTAATTTCCTGCTGACTTTGCAAGTTCCTCAAGACTGGAAAGTTTTGGCCAATGCTGTAAAAAAAGATTCAGTTGTAAATAATCAGCGTACAACTTATCATTTTGCCAATTCTGATAAACTGCCAACGTATTTATTCTCTTTCACGGCAGGAAAATATAGTGTAGTAAAAGAAGCATTGGAAAACCGTTCGGCAGAATTTTTATATCGCGAAACGGATTCATCCAAGATAAAACTCAGTGTTGATTCTGTTTTTATCGCCCACAAAAATGCCATTGATTTTTTAGAAAACTGGACCGACATCAAGTTTCCTTTTCAGAAAGTTGGTTTTGTGGCGATCCCTGATTTCCAGTTTGGCGGAATGGAACATCCGGGCGAAGTGCAGTACAAAGCATCAAGTTTGTTTTTGGATGAAGGTGCCACAAAAGATCAGCTTATTGCACGTTCTAACCTCATTTCGCACGAAACAGCGCACATGTGGTTTGGCGATATGGTTACGATGGAATGGTTTAACGATGTGTGGATGAAGGAGGTTTTTGCCAATTTCATGGCCGATAAAGTAACCGAAAAGATGATGGGCAGCGAAACTTTCAACCTAAAATTTTTGCTGGATCATTATCCGGCTGCTTACGGTGTTGACCGTACGCAGGGCGCAAATCCAATCCGTCAACAATTGGATAATCTGCAGGATGCCGGTTCTTTGTATGGAAATATCATCTACCATAAAGCACCCATAATGATGCGGCAACTGGAGTTGCTGATGGGAAAAGAAAATTTTCAGAAAGGTATTCGCGAATACCTGAAAAAATATGCGTATAGCAATGCCACCTGGAATGATTTGATTGCGATTTTAAGTAAATACAGCAAAGCAAATTTGTACGATTGGAACAAGGTTTGGGTAAACCAGCCAGGTCGACCGGTTTTTGAGGAACAAACTATTTACAACGGTAATAAAATCAGCAGTTTAACGCTCACCCAGCATCCGGAAACCGGCGCAAAACGCATCTGGCCGCAAGCTTTTCAGGTTACTTTGGTTTATGCAGATCATCAAAAAGTGATTGCGGTAAACATGGATCAGGAAAAAGTATTGCTAAAAGAAGCATCCGGATTGGCGAAACCGGATTTTATTCTGTTTAATGCGGATGGAATGGGTTACGGTTTGTTTCCAACCAATAAAAACAGCGTTGAACGATTGTACAATTTGGAAAGCCCAGTGCAGCGTACTTCTGCTTATATTACTACTTATGAAAGTATGCTTGCAGGTAGATATGTTAAGCCAAATGAACTTTTAATTGAGTTTGAAAAAGGTTTATTAATGGAAAAAAATGAAATGAATTTAAGGTTGATCACTGGTTATATCGGTTCGATTTATTGGGAATTTTTATCACAGGCAACACGTCAAAATATTGTAGGCCAGCTTGAGCAGCATTTATGGAATGCTTTGCAGCAACAAACTTTAGCTAACAACAAAAAGATATTGTTTAAAGCTTATCAGGATATTAGTTTAAGTGCCGAATCAAAAAAGAACCTGTATAATATCTGGCAAAAACAGCAGCCGCCAAAAGGCGTGAAACTGACCGAAGATGATTATACATCGCTTGCACTTTCCATCGCTTTAAAAAGTGATACTTTAACTTCTATTTTGAAGCAACAGCAGGCACGGATTACCAATGTTGACCGGAAAGAACGGTTAGCTTTTTTGATGCCAGCCTTATCAATGAACCCAGCCGAAAGAGATGCTTTTTTTAACAGCTTAAAAGATCGGAAGAACAGGCAAAAAGAATCATCGGTAGTCACGGCTCTGGCTTATTTAAACCATCCTTTAAGGCAAAATACTTCTGTTAAATATTTGCCCAACAGTTTGGAACTGGTAGAAGAAATCCAGAAAACAGGTGATGTGTTTTTTCCGCAATCATGGTTGGGAGCTGTTTTCGGAACCTATCAAAGCAAAGAAGCTTATGAGGCTGTAAAAGTTTTTCTGGAGAAGCATCCAAACTATAATCCTAAGTTGAAAGATAAAATCTTGCAGTCAACAGACAACTTGTACCGGGCGCAAAAGTTGGTGAATAATCATTGATACTATTCCGTTTTTTTAATTCTGGGTAATTAGATTTTACAGGTGCAATTAGACTTTTAATAAAATTCTTCGAAAACAAAAAGCCTCGCTTATTAAAATGAGCGTAATACTGATTACATGCCCCCGATACTGAGCTTGAACTATCAATTAGATAGCGGCGAAAAGTTGCAAATCTGTTAACAAATGATTCGAATTTAGTCCTGATGGGGCTACCAAATCGGACAAACTTAGATAATACTAAGTTTGTCCGATTTTTTTTGCCCCTAACTTACTGTTTATCAAGTAAATTAACTGCGCTGCTTCATTCACTCTCGCAGTTCGATAACCACTGTTTTCATAGTACAGTTTTTCAGGATAAATCTAACTGAGGCAGTAATCATCTTAAAAGGGCAACTTCAAAAATTTTATTAGTAGAAGAAGATATTTCAATCGGCAACGAAGTAAAAATATTTTTCCATTTAAAATTCGTAAGCATTAATACATATATTTAGAGCCTGTTTAAAATTCAATCTCAAAAGATTGTGCTTTTTTTATGATAATAAATTTTGTTTTCGGAACGGATTAAAATCATAAAAAGGATAAAGTTTAATGCTTTTTTAATGATAAAAGAAGCATGCAAATAAACTGGACGGATTTTAAACATACTCTTAACAAATTAATTAACCTAAATACAATATACCAGATGAAGTTAGAAAAGTTTTCCTTTGGAATGGGCGATCGTTTTGCACATCAGGGCGAAGCACAGTTAAAAGCAGTTATAAAAGCTAAAGAACAGGGAGTTGACATTACACCGATTTGGAACAAATCAAACCGGGAACACAAAACCGTTAAAACAGATCCTTCTGAATTGCGTACAGAAGCAGATGCAGCGGTAAAAGCATTGGGCTGGACTGATTCTTATCGGGTTGATGCTGACCATATCACCTTAGCTACTGTTGATGGGTTTATTAACAGTTCTGACTTTTTTACTTTGGATGTTGCTGATTTCATCGGTAAACCAGCACCCGAAAATGAAATAGACGCATTTATTGAACGCCGTAAAAAATATATCGGCAGCCTTTCTATACCAGGAATTGACGAACAATTTGAAATAACAGAGGATAAACTTTTTGATATTGCAAACAAGTTTTTACTGGCAGCTATAGAAGCCGGAAAGCTATATAAACATATTGCCGCTGCCAAAGGTGAAGATAATTTTATTGCAGAGGTTTCGATGGATGAAGTGAAAGATCCGCAAACACCAGTAGAGTTATTCTTTATTTTGAGCGCGCTTGCCGATAATGATATCAAAGCCCAAACCATTGCGCCGAAATTTACCGGCCGGTTTAATAAAGGCGTTGATTATGTTGGTGATTTAGAGCAGTTTGCAAAAGAATTTGAAGAAGATATTTTGGTGATAAAAGAAGCTATCAAAGAATTTGGCTTGCCGGAAAACTTAAAACTAAGTGTACACTCCGGAAGTGATAAGTTTTCAATTTATAAGCCGATAAGTCAGTTGATAAAAAAACATAATACTGGCATCCACCTAAAAACTGCTGGAACTACCTGGCTGGAAGAACTGATTGGCCTTGCGGAAGCTGGCAATGAAGCGCTGGAACTTGCCAAAGAAATTTACGCCAATGCTTTAGGTCGTTTTGATGAATTGTGCGTGCCTTATGCAACTGTAATTGATGTAAAGGAAAGCAGGCTGCCAAGTGCAGAAGAAGTAAACGGATGGAGCGGCGAAAAATTTGCCAATACACTTCGCCATAATCAGCAGCACCCGGATTTTAATCCTGATTTTAGGCAAATGCTGCATGTGGCATATAAAGTTGCCGGAGAAAATGGCGACCGTTATTATGCTGTACTTAAAAAATATAAAGATATTGTTGCCGCTAACGTAACTGAAAACTTGTACGAAAGACACGTTGTGCCTTTGTTTTTAAGCTGAAAATATTGTTTAGGCTTTTCTCAATAATCGAGAGCCTGTTTAAAAATTATTCACGTTTTAAATGCTTCTTTTATCACCTAAAAATTAACAGCTTTTATACTTTTTATTTCTCAATTTAAGGGAAAGGCAAAATTTATTGGCATAAAAGAAGCATTAGCATTTTCAGAATAAAAAATTTTAAACTGGCTCTAATTCAGGTTGATATTAAAAAAAAATTAAACATTCATTTTAATAAAAAATATATTATGTCTTTAGAATTTTCAGGTAAGGTAGCTGTTATAACTGGCGGCGGCGGTGTATTGTGCCAGGAAATGGCTTATGCACTTGCAGATAGAGGTGCTAAAATTGCTATTCTCGATTTACGAGAAGAAAACGCAAAAATTGCAGCCGATAAAATCAACGCAAAAGGTGGAACAGCAATTGGCGTTGCAGCAAATGTTTTAGATATAAACAGCTTAAAGAAAGCGCATGAAGAGGTAATTAATTCATTAGGTGCTTGTGATATTCTGATTAACGGTGCAGGCGGTAATCACCCTAAAGGTACAACCTCAAACCCCTTTTTAACGGAGGAAGACTTGGCTTTAGGCGACCAAGTGAAAACCTTTTTTGATCTGGATCCTGAAGGTATCAAGTTTGTTTTTGATTTAAACTTCATTGGAACTTTATTGCCAACGCAGGTATTTGCAAGAGATATGATCGGCAGAAAAGATGCTACCATCATCAATATTTCTTCCATGAATGCGTTTACACCGCTTACAAAAATACCTGCTTACAGTGGTGCAAAAGCAGCGGTTTCGAACTTTACACAATGGCTGGCGGTGCATTTTTCTAAAGTCGGTATCCGTGTAAATGCTTTGGCTCCAGGCTTCTTCCTGACTGACCAAAATCGTACGTTATTAACAACAACGGACGGCAGTTTAACTGACCGAGGCAATACTATTATCTCTCATACACCGATGGGCCGCTTTGGTACACCTGAAGATTTAATTGGCACTTTGCTTTGGTTATGTGGAGATGGATCAAAGTTTGTAACAGGAGTAGTTGTTCCTATTGATGGCGGGTTCAGCGCATTTAGCGGCGTTTAATAAACTAATGAACAAAAATTCTCTTGTTTAACAGATTATCTACATTCTAAAAAACACCAAAAATGAGCAAACCTCTTATTTCAATTGTCAACTCCAGCACTTTCGGTAAGCATTTTACAGAACACATCAGTACTTTAAAAGCATTTGCAGATATACAACATGTTACTGTACCGTCGGATATTGATGGCGATGCACTGGCAGAAAAAATTAAAAATTCAGACGGCATCATTGCCAGTGTTACGCCTAAATTTCCACGTAAGACTTTAGAGCAATGTACGAAGCTTAAATTACTGGCCAGGCACGGCATCGGTTGCGATAATGTTGATTTGGTAGCTGCTACCGAATTGGGTATCCAGGTTTCAAGAGTAACTGGAATAGTGGAAAGAGAAGCAGTGGCAGAATACGCTGTGTCATTGCTGATGGCTGGATCAAGGTTAATTCCCCAGGGATCTCAAGCCGTGAAAAACAGTGAGTGGGCAACCCGTTCCCGCATGGTAGGTATGGAGTTATTGGGAAAAACTATCGGAATTATTGGCTTAGGAAATATCGGCTCACGGTCGGCCGAAATTTTATCAAATGGTTTTAAAGCCAACATTATTGCCGCTGATCCTTATATTGCTAAAGAAAGGTTTAAACAATTTAATGCTACAGAAGTATCGCTGGAAGAATTAGTCAGCAGATCTAACGCAATTCTATTTCATTGTCCGGCAACTTCAGAAACAAAAAGGATGTTAGGCAAAGCCCAGTTTGCAGCCATGCAAAAAGGTGCTGTACTGGTAAACACTTGCCGCGGCGAACTGGTGGATGAAGATGCTTTGTATGAAGCACTGCAAAATGGCCTGCTGGGTGCGTATGCTACAGATGTGGTGGAAGGAGAACCTATTGATGGTAACCATCGTTTGGCTAAATTGGATAATGTAATTATTACACCGCACTTGGGTGGCTATTCGTGGGAATCTTTGCATGGCATGGGACAAACTTGTGTAGATGATACAGTTTCCGTATTTCAAAACAACGGCATTGCAGGAGAATTGGCCAATCCGGAAGTTCTGAAAAATCATAGGTAAAAATGGCATTAACATTAGCAATAGATCTCGGCACAACAAACCTGAAAGTAGGCTTAGTAAATGAACAGGGCGAAATACTTTCAGTACGTTCTTGCGGCCTGCAAACAAACAGCCGTGAACCAGGAGCAGCAGAACATGATCCGGAAGAATTAAAACATTTGTTGCTTGATCTATGCGAGCAGTTGTTGACAGGTGATTATAAAGACCAGGTAGAATATATTGTTTCCTCTACGTATCAGTTTGGGATGATGCTGTTAGATGGGCAAAGAAAGCCGCTAACGGACATGACCCTGTTAACTGACATACGTTCGCAAAATACTTTTTCTGCTTTTATGTCTGCATTTGCCGATGTGGATATTTATCAAAAAACGGGTTGCCCTTTAATCAGCCAGTATGTGCTTCCGCGGCTATTTTATTTTTCTAAAGAAAAACCGGAAATTTTTGAAAAGGCAAAGTACTTCACCGACAGTAAATCATTTTTATTTGAGTGGCTTACCAACGAATGGGTAACAGATATTAGCATTGCTGCTGCCACACAATTTTATAATGCGCATAATTTTGAGTGGGACGAAGAACTGCTTTCAAGACTTAATCTTTCTCCCAATCAGTTTCCTCCGGCAGAAGATGGAACAAAGTTTATGGCACCGCTTAAAGAAGAATTATGCACAGTATTGGGCTTGAAAAAAAGTGTGCAGGTAAATCTGGGGTTATATGATGGTGCTGCTTTAGCCGTAGCCCTTAGCGGACTCGCACCTAACGTGGGCATCATCAACTTAGGAACAACCGCAATGTTGCGTATCCCCGGAGATGAGCCGGCACTTGATCAAAATGAAAACAAACGGATACAAGCCTATGCGATACAAAAAGGCAATTTTTTAAATGGTGGTGCGCTTAACAATGCTGCTCTTCCTTTAGATTGGATGCGAAACACGCTTTTTGATTTTGATGTTCAGGATGAAGTGTTGCTGCAAATTACCAATGAACCACCTTTGATCTCTTTACCTTACTTAACAGGAGAGCGTGATTCAAAAACAGGGCCTTATGCCTCCGGCGTTTTCTTTGGCATCCGCCGTAACCATGCTCCGATAGATTTTGCCCGGTCTGTTTTAGAAGGCGTAGCATATTCCCTGCGTTATCTTTATGATGCCTTGCAGGAAAATAATTTGCATGTAAAAGAAGTAAGAATGGGTGGTGGCGGCGTAAACATCAAAGTATGGCCACAAATCTTTGCAGACGTTTTAGGTGTGCCTGTTACTATCTCTAATGTAAATGAAATGGCACTTATTGGCAGCACTATGTTGGCTTTAACAGCAGGAGGAGTGTTTAAAGATTTAAAAGAAGCATCAGAAAAAATACTGAAAGAAGGCAAGCGAATAGAACCAAATGAAGCATCAGTGAAAGTACACGGTCAGCGTTACCAATTTTTCAAAAAGCTTAGAGAAACGCTTGGACCTTTGTATAAGGAACATGCCGAATTAAGATTTTAAATTGTAGTAGAATTTTAACTCTTGGGTGTATATTAATAGCGGGTTTAAGCATCAACTAATATAACATTTACTTTATTTCGAAGCAAAACAAAAAACATCATTTGGTCTGAATTAGACAGTAATTGCAGTTCGTCTTCGCGGTATCTTAATTTAACAACCCTACTTTCTCTATTCATATTGCCATTATTTCGTAATCTGTAATCGTAAAACTGGCTACATTTGCCTGTGCAAAATTTAAAGCAGTTACCTTGACAGATTTTCACCGCAAAAAGAAGTACGCCCAGTTCCTTCATCTGCTCAAAAGCCTTAAAAAGGAGAGCATCCTCAAAGCCAAAAGTTACGAAGTGATCCTGATGTGGGTTCGTAACAACATTTCGAGGAGCCAGTTTCTGCTACTTTCGGGTATTTTTGTCGGGTTAACTTCTGGTTTGGCGGGCGTGCTGCTTAAAATGCTGGTGCATTACATCGAGTACCTCATTCACGATAAAGTCCATTTTGAAGAACAGATTATCTATTACATGCTGTTCCCGATAATGGGAATTTTATTAACCACTTTAACCGCAATTACTTTTTTTAAGGGCGAAAAAAGAAAAGGTGTTCCTGCTATTTTGTACGAAATTGCCCAAAATTCCAGCTTGGTTTCTTCCACCAAAATGTATTCGCAAATTGTACAAAGCGCTTTAACCGTTGGTTTTGGCGGTTCTGCTGGTTTGGAAAGTCCGATTGCGGTAACTGGTTCGGCCATCGGTTCCAACTTCGCAAAAACGTATAAACTAGATTACCGTGAGCGTACTTTGCTTTTGGCCGCAGGTGCTTCGGCTGGAATTGCTGCTGCTTTTAATGCGCCCATTGCAGGTATTATGTTCGCCTTCGAGATTTTACTGACCGGCGTGGTTTTCACCGATTTTGTGCCTTTGGTGGTTGCAGCCGTTTGCGGCAGTTTGCTTTCTAAAATTATTTTGAATGAAGAAATCTTATTCCAGTTTCGCACGCGCCATCCTTTCGATTATACCAACATTGCTTATTACATTATTTTAGGAATTTTCTGTGGATTATATGCGCGTTATTTTGTGGTGGTTTCGCAGCGAATAGAGCATTTTTTTAAATCGATGAAAAGGAACCGCATCCAAAAAGCTTTTATCGGCGGATTGATGCTTTCCGTATTGTGCGTTTTGCTGCCGCCGCTTTTTGGCGAAGGTTACCAGTCGGTTAAAAGTTTGGCAAACGGACAAGTGCAGTCGATCATCTCCGTTAGCTTTCTAAAATATTTTCCGTATCATTCCTGGTTTATTTTACTGTTTTTGGGCTGCGTTTGTGTGTTCAAAGCTTTTGCCACGTCTATCACCATTTACAGCGGCGGTACGGGCGGTAACTTTGCGCCTTCCTTGGTTTGCGGCGGTACTTTGGGCTTTTTCCTGGCTTCCGTTTATGTGCAATTGGGTTTCCCAAATGTGCCGGTCAATAATTTGCTGATTGTTGGGATGGCGGGCGTGATGAGCGGCGTAATGTATGCACCTTTAACCGCCATTTTTTTGATTGCCGAATCCAGTTCTGGTTACGATCTTTTTATCCCGCTAATGATCGTTTCCGTAATTTCCTTTGTAATTGTGAAATGGTTTTCGCCAATTTCTCCAGATTTGCAACAGTTAGCAGATGAAGGTCAGATCTTCACACACGAACACGACAGCAACCTACTTTTACTGCTGCATACGCCAGATCTGATCGAAAAAAATATCCAAACCATTGATGTAGATGCTTCTTTTACTGACCTTTTAAATGTAGTTAAACAAGGTCACCGTAACTTTATTGCCGTACTTAAAAATAATGAAATTTTGGTTGGCATTATTACTTTGGATGACATTCGCCCAGTGATGTTTAATCAGGAAATGTACGAGGAACTGGACGTGGAAAAAGTAATGAAAGCACCGCCGGCAATCATACAACTGGAAGATGATATGCGCAGCATCATCCGCAAATTTGATGATACCAGCACCTGGAATTTACCGGTAGTAGAAGGCGAAAAGTTCGTTGGCTTTATTTCCAAATCAACTCTTTTAAACCAATACCGGGAGTTGTTAAAAGGTTATTCAGTTTAGGTTGATGCTGTTTTTATCGGTATAAAATTACGTTTTAAAATGTCAGCTATTATTAAACCCATCACTGCAAAACAAACTTGGCCGATTCGGCAGGCAGTAATGTATCCTAAATTCACAATTGAACAGGTTAAGCTTGGCGATGATGCTTCTGGCCGCCATTTCGGTTTGTTTGTTGCAGATGAATTAACAGTAGTAGTTTCACTTTTTGTTAAAGATGAAGCTTTACAGTTTCGAAAATTAGCAACGCTGACAGCACAACAAGGAAAAGGTTACGGCAAGCAAATGATGCAGTTTATCCTCGATCTTGCCTCCGCAGAAAGCCTGAAAATCGTTTGGTGTAATGCCCGTTTAAGCGCAGCACCTTTTTATCGTGCTTTTGGCTTTGAAATTTTGGGCGAGAGCTGGCAGCAGGACGGACATGTTTTTGCGGTGATGCAGAAGCTGGTAGCCTCACCCTAAATCCCTCTCCAAAAGAGAGGGACTTGAAAACCCGGTGCAGCTAACTCCCATCTGTCTTGGAGGGGGTGGGGGGTTGAGGCTTTTAGATTTAGAGCCTGTTTAAATTTCTATCAGAACGATTTATGATGCTTCTTTTATGCCCATAAATTTTGTTTCTATGCTGAAAGTATATGTAGAGATGAATTGTAACTATGCAAATAGCATCATAGGTGCTTCCTGTTTATAGCAAAAATAAAAGCGGATGTTAAAGCTCCGTAGGTGCTTCCGATAATTGAACAATTTTTAGGAAGCACCTACGGAGCTTGGTTCAAATCACAAAATAACTCTATAAACAGGTAGCTCCTACAGAGCTAAAAAGCTTACGGACAAAATTTAAACACGCTCTTAGGCTCTTCGCGTGGCTAAACATTTTCCCCGCTTTTTAGTTGGATTGTTATATTTGCTTTCAAACAAATCAAAAGGATTTAAATAAACTATGCCCGAAAATACAGATAAGCCCGAAAAAGTACACGTTCCCGTTGTTACGCCCGAATCCCTTTCTTTTTTAGAAAAATACATCAACAACTCATCGCCAACCGGTTTTGAAGCCGAAGGCCAGAAACTGTGGCTGGAATATTTAAAGCCTTATATTGATGCACAATACGTAGATAATTACGGTACAGCCGTCGGCATCATTAACCCGGAAGCCGAATACAAAGTTGTAATTGAGGCACATGCAGATGAAATTTCCTGGTTCGTAAACTATATTACCAGCGATGGTTTGATTTATGTGATCCGTAACGGCGGTTCCGATCATCAGATCGCACCTTCTAAACGCGTTAATATTTATACTGAAAAAGGGGTGGTAAAAGCAGTATTCGGCTGGCCGGCCATCCATACGCGCAGTCCGGGAGAAAAAGAAGAAGCACCGACTTTAAAAAATATTTTTCTGGATTGCGGCTGTACTACGAAAGATGAGGTAGAAAAATTAGGCGTACATGTAGGTTGTGTGATCACTTATGAAGATGAGTTTATGGTGCTGAACGACCGCTACTACGTTGGCCGTGCATTGGATAACCGTGTTGGTGGTTTTATGATTGCCGAAGTTGCCCGTTTGCTCAAAGAAAATAATGTTACCTTGCCTTTCGGTTTGTATATCGTAAATGCTGTGCAGGAAGAAATTGGTTTGGAAGGCGCTGCTATGATTGCCGAATACATTGAACCGGACGTAGCCATTATTACCGATGTTACGCATGATACACAAACGCCAATGATCAACAAAATTACACAAGGTGATTTGGCCTGCGGCCGTGGCCCGGTGGTTTCTTATGCGCCTGCTGTGCAACGCAACGTCAATAAACTGCTGGTTGAAACAGCCGAAAAAAACAACATTCCGTTTCAGCGTCAGGCATCTTCCCGTTCTACCGGAACCGATACCGATGCTTTTGCCTATTCTAACCACGGCGTTCCTTCGGCCTTAATTTCTTTGCCTTTGCGTTACATGCACACCACGGTGGAAATGGTGCACAAAGAAGATGTGGACAATGTGATCACGCTGATTTACCAGAGTTTATTGAACATCCAGGACGGGCAGGATTTTAAATATTTTAAATAACATAACTTTTAGGTGGTAAAAACAGTATGATGCTTCTTTTATCCCGATAAAATTCAAACTTCAAATCCAATTCAACACAAACAATGAAACCAACACTTTTAATTTTGGCAGCCGGAATGGCCAGCCGCTATGGCAGCATGAAACAGGTGGACGGCTTTGGCCCGAACGGCGAAACTATTATCGATTATTCCATTTATGATGCGATTAAAGCAGGATTTGGAAAGATCAGTTTCATTATCCGCGAAGAATTTGTGGACAGCTTTAAATCGAAATTCGAGCCAAAACTAAACGGCAAAATCGAAACGGAATATGTGTTCCAAACTTTCAACTTAAAACCTTATGGTATTGATAGTGAGATAGAAAGATCAAAACCCTGGGGAACGGCACATGCGGTTTTAGAAGCTAAAAACCAGGTGCAGGAACCGTTTTGTGTAATCAATGCGGATGATTTTTATGGTGCGGAAGCTTTTGAAAAAATGGCTGCTTTTTTAACCGGAGAGGTTAGCGACAATCATTTTTCGCTGATGGGTTATCAGATCGACAAAACATTGTCCGAACATGGTTCTGTTTCGCGCGGTGTTTGCAAGGTTGACGAAAACAATAATTTGGTAGAAATCAACGAGCGTTTAAAAGTTTATGCTAAAGACGGGCAAATTGTTTACGAAGAAAATGGCGTAGAAACACCTTTGCATGAAGATCCGCGCGCTTCTATGAATTTCTGGGGATTTTCGCCGGCGGTTTATGGTTTGATGGAACCGATGTTTAAGAAGTTTGTGGAAGCTAATTCTGCCGATCCGAAATCAGAATTTTTATTGCCAAAAGCAGCAGATGAGTTGATTAAATCCGGACAAGCATCTTTCAAAGTGATCCCGACTTCGGCACAATGGTTTGGTGTAACTTACAAAGAAGACAAGCCGGTTGTGCAGCAAAAAATATCAGAACTGGTTGAAAGCGGAACTTATCCAAGCAATTTGTGGGGATAGGGCCTCAGCCCAACCCTTTCCTCAAGGAGAGGGAGTAAAAGTTTGATAAAGTTAAGCCGGTAAAAGAAGTATCAATGAATGCTTCTTTTACTGGCTTTTTGGCCTCACCCCGGCCCTCTCCAGAGGAGAGGGACTTTGAAAAGTTCATCGTTTTATCTCCCTCTCCTTTGGAGAGGGTCGGGGTGAGGCTTTTGAAGTATTGATTCTATTTCCGCATCACCGCCCAACCGCTAACCAGCGAAATTAAATCTTCAATGCCGCCAACAACAGAATCTTTGGCGTGCAGCTTTTTATCTACATATTTCCTTAAATAATAACTGCCGAAAGTAACCGCCAAAGCAGAAGCGCCGCCCAAAACCAAACCTTTTGCAATTCCCTCTTTGTTAGATCGGAACAAACCTGCGCCAGCCAAAGCTCCGGAAGCAACTCTCACTGCTATCTGCGGAAAAATAATACGGTTCGGTCCGTTTGGCAGTTTATCGCCCAGAAATTCGCCCGCGGTTAACACTTTGGTAATGGCAGCCGTAACGGGCGATTGTAAAAAGCTCAAGCCAGATTTAGCCAGATTTTTATTGGGATGCCTGTTTAAAAAAAAGCTAAGTACAGTTGGCGCAACGGTGGCGCGCATCCCGGCAACGGCGCCTAAACCAATGGCTTTGGCAATTATTTTCTTACTGGTTTTCATATCGTTTGTTTAGTTAAAAGCTTAACAGGTTGTAACTGTTATAGTTTGTATTTTAAAATAGATACAATGGCGATTTGCTGCTAATTTTTTGCCGATAAAAGAAGCAAGTGTAATAACAAAAAGAGGAACAAAAACCACCAACTTTTGGTTGCGCCAAATTTATTGAACCGTAGAAATAATAGTGAGGTTTGAAAATTTTTGTTGATCAGTCCAGTGATTTAACTTTAAGTAGTGCAGTTTAACTAACTGTTTACTAAAGCATTCAATTGCTGAACTATTTAAGGGTCAGGTAATTTTGTTGATGAACTTATTATTAAAGGTTTTCGTTTCTACAAAAGTTTTTAACAGTCAATTTCCATTATGTTTATGTTAAAACTATTTCTGGTTCAACTTTTGTAAAATGGTTAAAGTTCTCTAATTGAGATGAATACTGTTAAATAAAAGAAAGCCATATGAATATCGAACACAAACAAAACCAGCCTATATCCATCAATATAATATTTTTGGTTATCTTTTTGATAATTATTTTGGGAATGATTAATAGTTGACTTAAGCTTTTTTGTAATTTGGTTGATACTTCTTTTATCAACCCAAAATAATATTTTAATATTTATTTAACCCGCTTTCCATTTACAGGAAGCGGGATTTTTGTTTTTAAACTAAATCAATTTTGCTTTTGCAAAGAAAAATTAATTTATAGAATAATATTGATTTTGGTTATGGAGAACTATATATTTATAAAATCCCTTTTATAATAAGGGCCCCTCAATAGAAATACATTTTTACTAAACCTATATGTTTTATGGCCAGGATTTTTACACTACTGTTTTTTCTATTTATCAGCTTTGGTGCCTTTGCCCAGCAAACAAAGGAAGAAGAATTGCTTGCAAAGTTGCCAACACTTACAACAGATTCTGCAAGGGCAAATACTTATATTTTTTTATATAATGAAGTTTTTAAACCAAACCCCGAAAAAGCAAAAGAATATGCAAATCAAATTTTAAAATATGGTTTGCTTGCAAACAACAACAAACAAATAACAGCCGGATATATGTGTTTAGCTGGTATAGAACGCAAAAGGCGGAATTATGACGCTGTCCTCCCTTATGATTTGAAAACCCTGGAGTATGCTAAAAACTTAAATCCCGATGCAATTTTATATTGTACCAATCAAACCGCAAATGATTATATAGATGCAGGACAGAATGAGCAAGCTTTGAAATACCTGCAATTGGCAGAAGAGCTTGCAATTCAAATAAACAAACCGGCCGGTATTGCCAAAGCACAATATAGTATGGGCTTTTATTACAATCAAATGGGGAAGCCGTCGATAGCATTATCTTACTTAAAAAAGTCAATCGATAATAGCCTGAAAATCCCGGATCTTAAACAAGCCAACACCAGCAGGTTAGTTTTAGGCCAGTGTTTGATGCAGTTGAACAAGACAGATGGATTATCTGAAATGATATTTGCTGCTTTAGATTATTTTAAGAAAGAGGACCAGGTACGAAGCCAGGCAGATTGTTATCGGTTATTGGGCTATTGTTATTTCAGTAATAATAATTTCTTACAAGGGATTAAGAACTATCAAAACGCCAAACAAATTTATCAAACTGCTAATGATAAAGCCACTGAAGGATTAGTAGCGTTGGACTTGAGTAAATGTTATATAATTGCCAAACAATATAAATCTGCTAAAAAAACTATTATAGAAGCCGAACAAATTTTTGACAGTTTAAAAAATGAATTTGAAAAAACTGCTGTAAAAATAAGGTGGGGACAATATTATACCGAAACCGGCCAACTTCGGTTAGCAGAAAATTATTTTATCACCGTCAAAAATCTTCTCAAAAAAACTCCCGACCAGGATTTGTTAACCGAGAACCAAATGTATTGGGCCGCCAATGCTTACCGGCAGAAAAAAAATAAATTAGGCGATTCTTTAACGTACGCCTACACCAAACTGATTGCAAATACAAAGGAAAAAGGTGTAATTGCCAATAACCTCGCCGATCTGAAAGATAAAAACAGCAGTATTGCTTTTAGTGACCTGAAAATGCTTTACACCAAAGGAGGCGCGGAACTGCTCCGTAAAAAATATGGAAATAAAAGCCTGTTACCCTTCACTTCGTCCGCCAAATATTATCTTCCCAATTCACATCCGCCAACCGGTGAGTTGGGTCAATCTCAATCCAGGCCAAATCACTTAATTGCCCATTTAATTCAACCGTATAAGTTGGATGTGTCCATTTCCAAGGTTGCTCAACCGTTCTTTGTATTTCTGGAAACTCTGCAGGTTTCTCGCCAAACATCAAATACATCGGGATGTAATACAAAGCTTTTTTACCGTTTTGATAAGTCAATTGCAAATCAATCGGCATCGGCATTTTGCCTTTGTTAATCAACCTGATCTTGGTTTTATTGCCTTCCTGCCAAACACTGTCGATCCCATAATCAATGGTTTTTGTCGTGTTGATCCAATACTCTTTATACCAATCCAATTTTAGGTTGCTCACTTTTTCGGCAACGCGGATAAAATCATTGGCGTTAGGATGTTTAAAACGCCATTCCCGGTAATATTCCAGTAAAATCTGGTCGCGCACTTTTGCCCCGGTAATGTATCCTAACTGCTCCAAAAATATTTCGCCCTTGGAGTAAGAAGAAACACTGTAAGCGGCATTGGTTTCATAATGATCGGCGTGGGTGGTTAAAGGTTCCTGCAAACCTCTTTTAACCAACGTATAATAACCGGCATAAGCACTTGCGTGAGGCTGCTTGTTTATTACAGAATCCAATACTTTTAACCGTGGTTCGTTTGTGTTGGCAGCCATCATTTTTTGATACCTGTATTTTGCATAATCGCGCGTTACCAAATCCTCGGCGTAGCTGGTAAAACCTTCGTCCATCCACGGGTATTCGCTTTCGTTCGTGCCCATCATGCCCTGGTACCAACTGTGCATCCACTCGTGAAAAACCGTTCCTAAACTTGGCCCGTTAATTAAAGTAGCCATTGGGTACTCCATTCCGCCATCGCCGCCATGCACAAAAGAATATTGCTTATAAGGATAAGGGCCAAACGTTTTTTGGATAAAAGGCAGTTCGGTTACGGCAGCATTCAGCACTTCCTGCCAGCGGTCGTCCCAACTTTTAATATAATTTTCTGGGTTTTGATAGGTGCTTTTTTGTGCTGTTTTTAACGCATCAAATTCTTGTTGTAACTTCTTTGGGTCGCGGTTATAAATTACGTTGATGGTTTTTCCATCAGCAGTTTGGGCAGATAAATGTTTAAATTCCGGATCGGCAGCCCACATAAAATCGTGCACGTTAGGAGCAACAAAATGCCAGGTCAGCGTATTTCCTACAGGTTGCGTAACTTGGGTTCCTGTCGCTTCGTAACCAAAACCAACTTGCTGCGGGTTTTGTAGATAACCTGTTCCACCGATTAAATACTTTTTATCGATCGTAATCTTCACATCGTAATCGCCCCAAACGCCGTAGAATTCACGGGCGATGTAAGGCGTTGGATGCCAGCCTTCATAATCGTATTCGCACATTTTTGGATACCATTGGCTCATCGAATAACGGACGCCGGTTTCTGGGTTATCACGGCCGCTCCTGCGGATTTGCAGCGGAACCTGCGCTTCAAAAACCATATCAAAAACTGCTTTTCCATGCGGTAAGATCGGCGAAGATAAATCAACCACCAAGATCGTTTCTTCCGTTTTATACTTTTGGGCGGTGCCGTTCATCTTTAACGACAATACCTTTTGATAACCAATTTCCTGCGGCGTTAATTTTAGGATGCGGTCTTTTACGCGCACGTCCCAATCCTGTTTTTTATTGATGATGGTTTTTCCGAGTTCCCGGCTGCGCGTATCCATCATGCTGTTCGGTTGAAAAGCGTTCCAGTATAAATGGTAAAAAACGCGTTTTAAAGTATCCGGCGAATTGTTGGTATATTCCAGTTTTTGTGTTCCGGTAAAGCGGTTGGTTTGCACATTCATGTTCACATTCATCGCATAATTAACGTGCTGCTGCCATCGGTCGGGTTGGGCAAAAGATTGGTTGATCGAAAAAATCAGCAGTAAAAGAAGTATGTTTTTTTTCATCTGTGTATTTAAAATAAAGTATAAATTTTAATGTCTAATTTCCATTTTAGACGAAGTAAGCTTTTTTTCAAGTCCAAACTTTTCTAATAGTAGTTTAAGGTTTTCTATTTCCCATTTTGCCATGTATGGATTAGTTACTATTTCAAGGTCATAAGAAGTTAACTCACCAATTGGAAGAATAAAATTTTGATGAATTCCTCTCTTGTCATCTGGAACAACTACAACAAATCTGAATTCATTTTCATGAGCATAACTTTTATCTTTCTTGAGAGCATTAAATTTATCATTAAAAGTTTCATGTAAATCAAAAGGCCAAATGTTTTTGTATTTTACTGGCCCATATAATAGATAACTGAAATCAGTATTTGTGTAACTTTCAGCAGTAGCGATAATGGTATCCGTAAGTTGCCTGGCATTAAATTTAATAGCCACACCATCTTTCTGCGAGTATAGTTTCCACATTGCAATGGATTCTTTGTTTCCAAGAAACCAACAATTAGCAAATTGAGCTTGTTGAGACCTTGCTAAGGAGTCATCGTAATTTTGCCTATCGATTTTATTTTGCTCAATTAATTCAGCTTTTGTTTGTTCATCAAAATCACTATTTATATTAACATATGTAACTGGTTCGCCTTGACTAAAAAATTTAAGTTGAGTTCCTTCACCTGTTATACCTTCAAGTCCATCTTCAAAATGGTCAAGACGGGTAAAATATAAATGCTTATTAACTATTATGTCAATCAATTTATGAAGTCCAATATATCTCCATAAAAACTGGTTATTTAGTTTATCAAGCGAATAATTATCGGGAAAATCGATTTTCATTATTTATCTAACACTGTTTTTATCGGCATAAAAACAGCATCTCGCTAAAGTAATATAACGCGCCAAGTTGTGCAAGCTGTAACAGCATAATTGCAAATTCAGCTTCTCTGTAAAACCAATTAAGGCAGATTGCTATTCATTAAAAAGATGAAACATAAATACCTGATTTTATTAACCGGATTGCTTTTTTTCAGTGTGATTTCTAAAACGTATAGTCAGACGGAAACGCAATATTCCGGCTGGCTCGCCATTTATCACAAACAGAAAATTACCGGTAATTGGGGTTATACAACTGATTTACAATATAGAACAGATAAGCAGTTTAACAATACCAGCGCATATTTACTGCGGCCCGGCATCAGTTATGCTGTAACCAAAAGCCAGACAGCAGGCGTTGGTTATGCGTTTTTTGGAAGTTATGAAGCGGAAAACAACAGCCGGGTTTTTTATGCTGAGAACCGCGTTTGGGAACAATACCAGATTGATGCAAAAATCGGGAAAGCGACGTTATCCAACCGTTTGCGCTTCGAGCAGCGTTTTATCAACATGGAAGAAGGTGGTTTTTCGCAGCGTTTGCGTTATTACATCCGCAGCCAAATCCCGTTGGTTAAGGTTGATACGAGCTTTAACAAAGGCATTTATATGGCTTTGCAGAACGAGGTTTTTGTAAACATCCAGCACAAAGAACGGGCGGGTAACAGCTTTTTAGACCAGAACCGGTCGTACGTTTCTTTCGGTTACCGTTTCAGTAAAAAGGTTGATGCGGAGTTGGGCTATCAATATATTTATTCTAAAAACCCGGATGGCAATTTACGGAACAATGTTTTTCAGCTGGCTGTTTATACTGATTTTTAGATGCTGTTTTTATGAGGTAAAAGTTGGTGTGGTTATGCTGTCATCCCACAATAGTAGGGGCGATTCATGAATTGCCCTTAACTAATATTAAAAAGGTTTCTCCCTTGTTGGGGGCGATTCATGAATCGCCCCTACATATATCAAATTCCTAAAACCTGCTTCAACTTAACATAACCTGCTTTACTTACCGGGATTTTTGCGCCTGATTTTAAAATCAAAATATGTGTTTCTTTTTCGTAAGGATCAATGCGTGTGATTTCCCCAACCCGAACCAGGTACGAACGGTGGACACGCGTAAAAAGGTTTGGGTTTAGTATCTGCTCAAAAAAGCTCATGGTTTTATTTTTGAGGAAAGCACCTCCAGCCGTATGGATATTTACATAATCGTCGGCAGCTTCCAGATAAATCACTTCCTGGATTGGGATTACCTTTATTTTGGTACCTGTTTTTACCACAATCCGGTCGTGCTGCGCGGGAGAACTGGCTGCAGTTTCCAGTAAAGCGGCAGTTGCTTCCGGTTTTTTAGGCTGATTTTCCAGGAACTTTTCGATTGCTTTATTAAAACGCTCTTTGCTAAAAGGTTTCAGCAGATAATCTACAGCATGCGCTTCAAAAGCTTTTAAAGCATATTCATCAAAAGCGGTGGTAAAAATAACCTGAGGCGCATGGTCAACCAGTTCGAGCATTTCAAAACCGTTGATTTTTGGCATCTGTACATCCAAAAAAATCAAATCTGGTTTGTGCTGCATAATCGCTTTAATCCCTTCAAAGCCGTCGCCGCATTCTTGCGCAATCTGTATTTGCGGATATTGCTGCAAATATTCCAGCACGATAGAACGTGCCAGCGGCTCATCATCAATAACCAATACTGTTTTTACCGGCATAAATTATTATTTTTAGTTAATATCCTGGGGTTTTAAACTCTGCGGAATTTTAAGGGTAATGCTGAAAATATCATCTTTTGTTTTCACTTCCACTAAATCATGGCGTGCGAACAACAGGTACAACCTACGCTTTACACCGCTCAAACCAAAACCTGTTCCATGTTTTGGATAGGCAGTTTCCGGGTCGTACGGATTATTGATGGTAATTTGTAAATCCCCGCCAATTACAAGTGCCTCTAAACTAATAGTTACCTGGCCGATGGTATCGTACAAACCAAATTTAATGGCATTTTCTACCAATGGCTGTAACAGCATCGTCGGAATTTGCATGGCATCAGCCGCGTCGTTATGCTGCAATATAGCAGTAAGTCGGTGGCCGAATCTCACTTTTTCTATATCGAGATAAAGCTGTAAGTGCTGCAATTCGTGCGAAAGTGTAACCCATTGCTGTTCTTCCTTCAAAGTTCCACGTAAAAAATCGGAAAGCTGGTGGATCATTTTCCTGGCTTCATCTGGTTTAAAACCAATCAGCGCACTAATCGAATTAAGACTGTTGAACAAAAAATGCGGTTGTAGTTGCTGGCGTAGTTTATACAGTTCCGCATCGCGCGCCAAATTTTCGGCGGCCAGTTTGCGTGCTTCGTATGCTTTCTGGTCTTTTTGCATGTAACGCAAAGCACTCAGCATCGCCATGCAGCCAATAATCAGGAACGAAACAGAAAAACGGATGGTTAAAGATTGGATCAAAAAAACCTTGTAAGCAGGATCGGTAATCAGTTGCGGCAGCAGCCAACGACAGGCAGCCAGCCAAAACACGCTTAAAACCAAACAAAGCATCAGGATAAAAAAAGAACGGCCTTTTTCGGGCTGATAATATTTTAGGTTATTGCTGATGAGCAAACAGGCACCTGCCAGCAAAATACTGGTGGTGCCGGCATCGGTGGTTGCTACTTTCCAACTAAAGCCAAAATCGTAGAGTAAGTAGGTTTGTAAGGCAAACCAGGCCAGCAAACCAGCCCCGACTACCGCACGAAACCTGTTGAACAAAGCAGCAATGTTTTCCAATAGTTTTATGTTTAATTTAGGTTGATGCTGTTTTTAGCACATAAATTTTAGTCTCACCCCAGTCCTCTCCAGTGGATAGGGAGTTAACTGCACTGGGTTTTCAAGTCCCTCTCTTTTGGAGAGGGATTTAGGGTGAGGCTCTAAAAACTTTTAATATCCACACCGCCAAAAATAGAAGCCCCTTTTAAAACCAGCACTTTTCCACTGGCGGCAACATCGGGATGTGCTATCCGTTTATCGTTTACACCACCAAAAATTTGGATAATATCTGCCACAACTTGCCAATGCGGCGGAACAATTAATTTAGTACCGCCGAAAAGCTGCACCACATCTACAACTACTTTTCCAGTAATATCTGCGTGACTAAAATCAAGATCTGTTCCGCCAAAAATATTTACAACTTCTCCGCCTTTAAAACTTTTAGACAAGATGTTTTTTTTGGCAGCACTAAAGATGGAAAAAGAACTAAGGTAATCTTCACTGCTTTCTGTTTTGCCGTACTGCGAAGCTGTTTCCCCTTCTTTTTCGGCAGCAGGTTCCGGGTTTAAAAAATCAGGGTCGATATATGCTTCTTTCGAAAACGAAGGTTTGCTGTTAAAAGATTGGTTAGTGTGAAAAATCATCCATAAACCAGCGGCAATAATAATAACTGGCCAACCATAACTTACCACATTAACGCCCGGAAATATTTTTTCCAGCAAAAACAAGCACCCAATTACAACCAAGATGAGCCAGTTAGAATTATTCCTGCGGCTGCTTCCACGCCTAAGCAGACCAACAATAATCAGGATCATGGGCCAGCTAAAAAGCCACGACGGGAAGAAAAACCAATCAAACTGTTTGAGCAGTAACAACAGGCCAAGGGCCATCAGGATAAAACCTGCTATAATTTTACCAGACTGTTTAGATGGATTATAATGAAAATTATTCATGTTTTATTTTAAATACTGATACAAATGTAACTTAACAGTTTTATTGGCTAAACAGCAAATAGCCAAAGCTTTGCAATTACTCGGTAAACAGGCTATAATTTTCGGCGAGCTTGTATTTTTTGGTATTTACAATTGGCAACCTGTTGGTTTCCTTCTTTTTTAAAACTTTTCGATAATCTTAAATGCTCCAATACTTCTTTTATCGACCAAAAATTAACTTTTTCAAATTTTTGGATGGTATTATTTTATGCTGATAAAAGAAGTATCAGGTCGATAAAATCATTTTTACCAAAGGATTAATTAATCATAAAAGTTCCAGCTCACCCCAAATTTTAACAACGCGTCCTGCATTGGGTAACCATAAATATTTTTTGCGTTAGCACCGGGAGCAAGCACGGTGTAAAACCCTTTGCTGAACAAGCCTTGGTTGGCATAATCATATTTTAGGAAAATATTGGTGCGCCTTAAAGTGGCTTTGATAAACAAATCAATCACCGGATAACTTGGAAAACTAACACTGGAATTGTTGTAAAACTGGCCAATCCCTGGCGCATAAGCTTGCGCCAAATAGGTGGTGTTATAACGAACTGCAAAACCATAATTGGTACTTAACACGTTAAAAAATTTTTTCCGGTAGTAAAAGCTGGTGTAAGCATAAAAATCTGGCGTTCGTAAAATGTTTGCGTTGCTGGTTTTTTGATAAACCAGGAAGTTATCCAAATGAAAACTATGGTACGTAAAGTTTTTGGCCAAACTAAGTTTCAGTAAACTGATTGCCCCGCCGGCTTGCATGGCTTTTAAATTGTTAGAAAAGTTTCCAACAGTATCCGGAGCAGCAAAATACAAGTAATTCCCCAGCAAAAAATATTCGGCCTTGGCATCCAACTGCAACTTATCATTGATGTAATTGAAAGATAAGCTGGTGGTTTTAGTTTTGCTAAAGTTGCTATTACTAAATTGATAATGACTTGAATTCCAGTTAGTATAAATCAAAGGCGGCGTATTGCTTTGCGTGTAGGCTTCCATAATTACCCTGCCGATTTTATTACTTAACAATACATTTAGTTTGGCATCGTACAGGTAATCACCAAACTCCCTTCCTAAAACAACTTGTTGCAGGTTAATATCCAAACCTGCCCGGTCGCTTACATTGTAACCTGCCCGTGCTTTTAAAGTAATGTCTTGAAAGCTGCTGCCTTGCACTTTTTGTTGGATGTTTTGGGTAGAAGCAATCCCCGGCGCGCGGACATACTGGCCATACTTGTAATAATCGTGCACCAAACCTAAATCCAATTTAAGCTCGTTGCGTACAAACTTCACTGCATTTCCCCGAAGGTAAAAACTGTAAGAAAACTCATTTCGGAAATGGGTAACGGCAACAGAATCCCGGGAATATAATGTATCATATCTGTGAAGAGGAAACACTTCATTGTTCAAATCCGCCTCGTCCTGCAAATACTTATACTCGGTACGGTTATAGGTAAAAGTATGGGAAACACGTTGCGTAGGCAAAACGCTGGACGATGAACCCGCGCCTGTTTTTAAACCTTCTGTACGGCCGATGTAATAGAACTGCTTGATGTATAAACCGTTGCTGCGCCAGTTATCACGCGAATTGTTTAGCCTTACCGGTTCTACACTTTGGGCCAAAGAACCACTGGCACTGGGCTTGGTAAAAATGGTATCGTTTAAGATCGAACCGTTTTCCGGAGCCTTTAAATTGTTAAAAGTTAAATTTCCGAGCAGATTATAACGTTTATTTTTTGATTCGTACCAGGTAAAGATAGCGGCTTCCAAATGATCGGATTTTTGCCTTGGATAATAACCAACCGAACCAATCCGGTTAAAATTAAATCCTGCATTCCAATTCGGTTTGATGTTTTGCGTATGCGTAACTTTAAAAACCTGTTCTTTTAATGCTCCGTTTACATAATATAAATTGGTAAAAGGCGTGCGGGCGCGGTAATAAGTTACGTCTTCTGGTTTTAATAAATAAGCATCTAAAAAATGCAGGCCAACATCAAAACCAATTGATTTTTGAGGTTCAAAAAGTAAGTTTCGGTAAGCCAAGCCTAAATTTCCTAATCCTATTGTTGGATGCCTTGGCTGATATAAAGCACTGTAATTTTCGAAATTGGTTAAAGTAGTATCCAAAGGTAAAACCTGGGTGCTGTCGTTCAACAGTTTTTCATTGGTTACGCGGATAAATTTAGAAGTAAAAATAACCGTATCGCCTTTGTGCTCGTCGCGTTTGCGCAAAGTATCCAGCAATTCGTCGTCTGTTAAAGGTTTAGCAGTTTTGCGGTGGCTCGTATCGCCTTGTGTAAACGGATTGGTGTTTGTGCTGGTCGTCCGTCCGTATTGAGCATAAACAGATGCAGCGGGCAGGCAGATCAGAAATAAAAGTAAGAATTTCAGCCGTTTAAGGTTCACAGTTGGGCAATCAGTTCTTTAAGGATCAACGTCATTTTAGGTTCGGCTTCCTGGGCAATAGCTATAATTTCTTCTACCGAAACCGGTTGCAGTTCATCCGGGAAACCTTCGTCTGTTAAAACAGAAATAGCAAAAACGGGCAGCTTCATGTGGTTGGCAACAATTACTTCGGGAACGGTGCTCATGCCAACGGCATCGCCGCCGATAATCCGCAGGAAGCGGTATTCTGCACGGGTTTCCAAGTTCGGGCCGGTAACAGAAACATAAATACCTTTATGGCAAGTGATGCTGTTTTTACCGGCAATTTTTAAGGCTTTTTCGATGAGGTCATAACGATAAGGCTGGCTCATATCCGGAAAGCGCGGCCCCAATTCTTCATTATTACTTCCGCGCAGCGGATTGTCTGGCTGTAGATTGATATGGTCTTCAATCACCATTAAATCGCCTTTTTTATAAGCCGGGTTTAGTGCGCCGCTGGCGTTAGAAACCAGCAAAGTTTTGATGCCGAGCATCTTCATAATCCTCACCGGAAACGTAATCTGCTGCATATCATAACCTTCATAATAATGCAAACGGCCTTGCATGGCCACAATTTTTTTACCGGCCAGCATCCCAAAAATTAATTTTCCGGAATGGAATTCTAAAGTTGAGATCGGGAAATCCGGGATATTGCTGTACATTAACTGCTTTTCAACTGCCACTTCGTTCACTAATCCGCCCAAACCTGTCCCTAAAATAATACCTATTTCCGGTTCAAAACCGTTAATCCGGCTTTGTATATAAGCGGTTGTCCTTCTGATGCTTTCTAACATAATTTTCTATTAACTGCTTAAACGCAGGTGCTGCATCATTTAAAAAAGCAACACCGATGGGCGCAACTAAAACCGGCAAACCGGCAAGGGCTTTTTGCAAAGCAGGTTCTTGTAAACGCTGCGCATCTTTTTCTGTTGTGATGACCACTTTTTTTTCTGACGCACAAGCGTTAAAATCTGCAACAAGTTTACTTATATTTTTGATGGTAAACTGATGATGATCTGGATATTTATGCTGCCGGACATCTGCCGATTGCTTACGCAAATGTTGCAGCAATGGTTTTGGATTAGCAATGCCGGTAAGCAGGAATATGGTAGATTTTGGGTCGATAAAAGAAGCATCGCCAAAAGATGCAAACGGTTGAAAAGGAAGATAAACGATGCTGGTAAAAAACAATTGCTGTTGCGGCAAAAGCTGCATCTTTTGAATAATTTGCTGCTGGTTTTCTGCGGATAATTGCGGCGGACATTTGCTCACCACAATTATATCCGCCCGCTTTTTGCCCGAAAAAGGTTCGCGGTAATTTCCTGCCGGAAGCAGCAAATGGTTTTGGTTGAGCTTGTTATAATCAAACAATAAAATACGGAAACCAGGTTTTAAAGCGCGGTGCTGATACGCGTCATCCAGCAAAATTAAATCGTGTTCGTGTTGTAGTTTTTCTACAGCAATAACGCGGCTTTCGCAAACTGCAACTGTGATATCCGGAAATTTTTGTTTGAACTGGCGCGGTTCGTCCCCAACTATTTCTGCCGTACTGTTTTTATCGGCATAAAAAAAGCCTTGGGTTTTGCGGCCGTAACCGCGGCTAAGGGTTGCAAGTTTGTAGTTTGGTTTTAACAGTTGGATCAAATATTCCGTCATCGGGCTTTTGCCGGCACCGCCAACTTCCAGGTTGCCAATTACAATTACAGGTAAACCAAATTTTGTACTTTTGAAAATGCCATGATCGTAAAAATAATTTCTGGTGAAAATAACCAAACCATAAATCCAGGAAAACGGAAGCAATAAATAGCGGAGATAATGCATCAGTTTCAATCTAAACCTTTCATGATCAAACCCAACTGATGCTTTGTTTTTTGCAATTACTGTTCATTCCATGCTTCTTTTATCAACCAAAAATAAACAATAATCAGGGAACCTTTATTGCTTGCAATTATTGCCGATGCCGCTTTAAAACCAAATTTTTTATTATCTTAGCCTAACAATGTTTAACAAAGCTTTAAAAATAGCAGTTTGCGCCGGTTTTATTTTGATCCTGATGATCAAAATTTCCATGCCTGTTACTGCTGTTTTTATCGGTCATTTTTCTAAACAAAGCAAACCGGCAATTTTACCGGCCGACCAGGAAAAGGACGATGAGAAATCTTCGGATTCTAAAGACCAGATCGGCAAAGCTAAAAAAGACATGCACCAGGTTTTTGCTTTTTATGTTGATTTTGAACTTGTTGTAACCCAAATCCAGTTGCTTTATCATCAGCAGGAAGCGATGTTTAAACAAATGCATTTTCCACCAATCCTTACGCCTCCTCCAAACTTTGTTTAATTAATTTACCAAAATTAGTTTACGGGAAGCCTGGTTTTTAAAGTTCGTTCCGGTACAATTGTCAATCAAGTAATTTATATTTTTTACTTCTTTTATGTTAAGAAAAACAAAGGAAGGACGCAGCCTTAAAGATAATTTAATGCTGGCATCTTCTACGGCTTTTGTAGCCGGGATGACCAACGTTGCCGGTGTTATTGCTTTTTTATCTTTCACCAGCAACATTACCGGCCACGTGGCCATGCTCGCCCGAAAAATTGTGAACAAAGAACACCACGACGTAATAGTTTACGCTTTGTGGCTGCTGCTGTTTTTATTAGGTGCTTTCGCGGCCAATTTCATCACCAAAATTTACAGCAAAAAAGGTGCTTACCGGGCACACGCCGTACCCATTTTTATAGAAATCATCATTTTATTTGTGGTTGCAGTTTATGGCCATAATTATTACTCGGAAACCCAAACAGAACGGGAACTGATTATTGGTGCCATGTTATTTTCTATGGGTTTGCAAAACGGTTTGGTTTCTACCATTTCCGGCGGTTTGGTCAAAACCACGCATTTAACCGGTTTGTTTACAGATTTAGGCGGAGAACTTTCAGAATATCTGCACGCTGAAAAAGGAAAAACCGGGCCGATCAAACAAAAACTGATCATCCGTTTAACCATTCTGTTTTTTTATCTTGCTGGCGGCATTATTGGTGGTTTTATGTTTGAAGCTTACGATTTCCGCATCTTTTACTTCATCCCGTTAATTTTGCTAACGGTTTTATATTATGATGTATCCAGGATTGCTTTTCGCCGGATTACCAAATCCCTGGTTTATCCTTTTAAAAAAAAACAAATAATTAATATTTAAATTCATGGCTTAATTGCCTTAGCAGAAATCGGCACAACACAACATTAATAAAATTAGGAACATCATGAGAAAATTTATTTTGGCGGCTATATTTTTACTGCCATTTATTGCGAATGCACAGTCGGAAAAATTTAATTATAAATCTGAAGACCGGTATTTGTATTATGGCAGTGTAGTGGAAGTAGATACCTCTCTTTCTGTTGCTGATTTGCACAAGGATGCAAGATTATTTCTCACAAAATTGGCTTTGGTCAATACCCGGATAATTACAGATGACCAAACCGGCGGACTGGTGGTTGCTTCTGTTGAAGAACCGGCAACTTTTAAAACACAAACCGGTGTTGGCGATGATCGGATGACTTTAAAGTACAATATCAAACTTGAACTTAAAAAAGGGCGTTACCGTTATACTTTTGATAATATTATTTTGATTTATAACGATAAAAACAGCAATCAGGAACATACTTTATACGATGTTGATAAGGGCAAAGGCGGCGGTTTGTTAGGAATAGGCCAGAGGAAACGCGTACTTACCGCAATGGACCAGTTGTTTTTGAAAAAGATAGTGGTACTAAACAATACGATGAAAAAGAAATCTGATGATTTTTAAATAGGTTGTTGGCGTGTTGGGTTTGCAATTGGCCTTGCTACTAATCAAGACGACATTTCATTTCAGCACTTATTACCTAACTATCAATAACAAAGAATGAAAGCAGCCGTAACTTTAAAAGCAGGTGGCCCGGAGGTCATTCAAATACAGGAAAAGCCAAAGCCAATAGTAAAAGCAGGTTGGGGTTTAATTAAGATCAAAGCCTTTGGCCTAAACCGTTCAGAAATATTTACCCGGCAAGGCGATTCTCCAAGCGTAAAATTCCCGCGGATACAAGGCATTGAATGTGTGGGCGAGGTAGAAGAAGATGCGTCCGGAACTTATAAAAGCGGACAAAAAGTAGCCGCAATTATGGGTGGCATGGGCCGCGGTTTTGATGGAAGTTATGCGGAATTTGTTGCCGTACCATTAGCAATTGTATTTTTGTTTGAAAGTGATTTGCCTTGGAAAGTACTTGGTGCAATTCCGGAAATGTTCCAAACCGTTTCAGGCTCATTAAACGAAGCTTTAGAAGTGCAAAAAGGGGAAACATTGCTAATTCGCGGCGGAACTTCTTCTATCGGAATGCTGTCGTGCCAGTTAGCCAAACATTACGGGCTAACCGTTATTGCTACCACCAGAAACGCTGATAAAGAAAAGTATCTGAAAGAAAACGGCGCCGATTATGTTTTGATCGATGACGGCAACATCCATTTAAAGCTTCAAACTTTGTTTCCGAAAGGTGTAGATAAAGTGCTCGAACTGATTGGTATTACCACCCTGAAAGATTCTTTAAAATGTATCCGCCCGAAAGGCATCATTTGCATGACTGGCATTTTAGGCGGTGAGTGGACGATGAAAGAATTCACGCCGATGGACGATATTCCTTCTTTAGGCCGTTTAACCGCTTACACCGGTGATGCAGTTAATTTGAATAAAGATATGTTGCAAGATTTCATTAATGCTGTTGCGGAAGGAAGCATCAATTTAAATATTGATCAAACTTTTAAATTGGATGAAATTGCGGAGGCGCACCGATATATGGAAAGCAACCAAAGCAAAGGGAAAATAGTTGTAGAAATATAATTTTTTGTAACTGGAGGCCCATATTTCAAAAAGTATTTTTTTTTAGGTTGATAAAAGAAGCATCAAAGTTTAATGCTTCTTTTATCAACCTTTTTTATTGTTAAGCAGGAAGGAATGCAGATGTATCAATCCTAATTGATTTAACAACAAGCCTGTAATCTTTAAATTTCGCTATCCTCTTCATCACGCCTTCCCTTTTCTTCGGCTGGTAAAATTACCCTTTTCAGGATTTCTGACATGATCAAACTATAAATTACAAAAGTTAGGAAAATAACAAAACCAGGCTGAAGTGCTGTGTTATTTGTGGTAACGGTAGACAGATAACTATTCTTGATGTTAAGCTCCGCAAGTTGGCTGTCCAGGATGCCGTTAAAGGCCAGAAAAGTCATCATAATGGCTACCACCATTACATCAGCCATACTCCATTTGCCAGAATCAAAAGCAAAGTAGTGAACTATTTTACCACGCATCCATTTTTTATGGCCTAAAGAATAAAGCAATGCCGAACTCAGTTTACTTACTGGAAAAACGATACTGAAGCAGAAAATCAATACACCAACTGCAATAGGTTCCACAGCTGTAGCTTTTAGCAAAACCATCACCACTTCCAGGATACCTTTGCTTTGGAAAAATAAAATCTGATTTTTAAAAATCATGTTTTCGCCCAGTAAACTAAAATCAAGTGTTTGGATACGTGCTTCTACATCAATCATAGTCGAGCTTACACCTACAATAAGTAAAATTACAGCTGCAAAAATGGAGAGCACGAACAAAGTTTTATGGATTTCTACATGTTTTTTCAAAAAGAACCAAACTATTAAAAAAAGCAATGCGCAACCAAGCATAGAATAAGCGTAAAGTTTACTGTCGTGGTCAACAGTTGACAAAATTAAGTTCGTCTTCTTATCAAACTCGTCTCCATCTTTAACATGGTATTTACTATACATTTTTACGCGCGCCATGCGTTCGGCAGTAATAGAACTGTCAAACGTGGTCTGCTCCAGTTCTTTAAATTTGCCGTTAGCCAGGCTTTTTAGCCTTTTTTTACTGGAAGGTTTATTAACCTGCCTGATAATTTCCCGGGCAAAAACAGGCACTTGCGCACGAAGCTCCTTCTCATTCACAAAAATTTTGACTGCTGCCTTTTTAAGCTTGCCCATCAACGTTTTTTGCGGTTTATTGATAATAGCGATAGCCTTGGTGATCAAGCCATTCATAATCTGTTCAACTTCTTTTTGCAAATCTTTTTGCTGGCCTTTAGTAAAGTTGAAACCCTGTATTTGTTTGTTGATGATATCGTCAACCTTATCTTTCCATTGGTTTATGGAAAGCAGGCCGAACGTGATGCTGTTTATGGTTGCAAAATCTTCTTTAACCTGCTTTTGCTGTTGGGACAAAGTATAAACTTGATTGCCAAAATAAGCCATAGCACCAAGAACTATACATAATGGAATAATTAATAAAGCTTTGTATTTGTTGAGCATTAATTTAGATTTTTAAGGATTACAAGACATGAACATGAATAAAACAGCAATGTTTACGCAAATGCAGTCTAAAAGATGCTAATTGGAAATCCAATATCTTGTACCACTTCAGCAACACTCAAATTAAATTCATCCAATTCAACAAGATATTTTATTATTGTGTTAAGTAGAACATTATAGCTCAATCACACATGAAATTTGTCAAGCCATACTTATTAAAACTCCTTAGTTTCTTACTGATTGTTTCTGTTTTATCCGCTTGCGAAAAGCAGGAACAGCCTGGTACTTATAAAAATGAAGCGATTAAAGCAAGTAAAAGAGAAGAATTTCATAAGCTGAATGACCAATTATTTGATCTGCTAAAAGCCAACAAACCGGAAGAAGCGAAAAATATGATGTCTAAAGAGTTACTGGAAGATAATACGATTAACCGCACGATGGAATTGATTACCAATAGAAGCAAATCGGGCGGTTACCATGTTTTAGATGAATATTACCTGGTAGATAAAGCGGATGAGCCGGGCAAATTAGTTATCAATGCAGATGCAACAGGTACTGATGCTTATACTTTAAAATACAATCAATCCAGTACCAAAGAAAATTACGTGGCCTTTTTAGTTGTTCCGAAAGATGCAGCAAATAAGTGGCTGGTTACCGCTATTTATGGCAAATACAATTACGGTTGGAAACTGAATAAATTCGATATCGCCCAGTATGCCATAAACGGTAAAAATGCACCAGAACTTTATAAACTGGCAAAAGAAAAATATGCGAAAGGTTATTGGGTTGATGCCGCAAATGATATGACTGCAGCGCTAAGATGTTTCCATCCCAGCGGGCAATGGCAATATAACCGGGAAAATGAAATGAACCAGTTTTATTACACGGCACTGCAACAGGCAAGTGCAAAAACTACTTTTCCTATTACTATTGCACAAGTTCCCACCAAACCCAAAATCTTTAGGATTTCAACGGAGGATAATCCTGAAGGTACTTTCCCGATGCTTTATTATGTATCGTCCATCAATATTAAAGATACGGTTGCCCTTCAAAAGGAAAACGCAGCTATTAAAAAAGTGATTGGCAAAGTTATTCCCGGCGTGGACAAGGATAAAAAGTATGTTTTGTATGCTGCTTTTAATAGCATTCCAAACAGGAAAAATAATGCGAAGGAGTATGATTTTAGGCCGTAAAATTATAAGAAAATTAGCAGTGTAATTTTAGGATGTTAAAAGAAGTATGGCATAAAAAGTTTGGTACCATTTAGGTTTTCATTAAGAGAGCACGAGACCTACTTTAAATAAATCTTTTGTGCTAATAGTCTAAATTGTGTTTTATCAAAATGAAAAGTATAATTCTGATTTTTTTATTAATTTAATAGAATAAGGCGTTTTAATATACTAAATTTTTTAGTAAATTTGGATTATACTTGTTTTAAAGGTTCAATTCTATGTTCACCGGTTTAAATATATTAGAATTTACTGCAAAATTTTCATCAGAAGAAAGTTGTCAGTTATACTTATCAGCTATAAAATGGAAAAATGGTTACAGTTGTGGCAAATGTGGCTGTTCTACTTATTATCAAGGGAAGAAAGCAGGTTCACGTTTATGTTCAAGCTGTAAATATCTGGAGTCGGCAACAGCCCGCACCTTGTTTCATCAACTGAAATTTCCCTTGAGCAAAGCCTTTTATATCATTTATATGATGGTTTGCAGCAAAAAAGGGACACCCAGTTATGAATTATCAAGACAACTGTCTTTACGGCAAAAGACGTGCTGGGCCTTTCAGCGTAAAGTTCTTGCTGCCATGAAAAGTGAAGGTAAAAATCCTTTAAAAGGAACCATAGAAGTTGATGAGTTTTTTGTAGGCGGTCCGGAAGAAGGAAAAACAGGCCGGGGGAATGAAGCTAAAAAGCAGGTAGTTATGGCTATACAAACAGATGCATTTGGTATCCATCGATGCTATGCAAAGGTGATAGAAAGTGGCCACAGCGATGAGCTGGGTTCGTTTTTCCAGGAGCGGATTCACCCTGAAGCTAGCAGAATCAAAACTGATCAATGGACGGGATATAAGCCACTAAAAGATAAATACAAAAACTTAGAACAATCCAAATCGGACAAAGGCAGGGACTTTCCATTCATGCACCGGCAAATAATGATGTTTAAATCCTGGCTAAGAGGAATACACCATCATTGCAACCATTTACAAAGGTACTTGGATGAATTCTGTTATAGATTTAACCGGCTAAAATATCCCGAAACCTTGTTTCATAAGCTGGTAGAAAGAATGACTTTTGCTGTTCCGATAATTTATCAAAATAACTATTACAGTTAAACGCCTTATTCTAAAAATCTAATTAGCCATTTATCATTTGCTCTGTATTTATAAATAGGTTTAGATCTGGTAGCATCCATATATAAAAGCATTCTTACTTGTCAACTTCTCTTGGGGTAACATTAAATTGGTTGTAGACTTGTGTTTTTTCAGAAAGCAACTTATCCAAGTACGCACGCTCCTCCTCAAAAGTCATGTCTTTAATTTCATTGCTGATTTGATCGCGTATTACCCGCATATCTTGTACCAAACCTTGAATTGTGTTACTTTCAGTTGTCATAATTGATAATTTCTTTTGGTGTTCTAATTTCGATCATGTTATAGCCTAACTGGTAATTAATACCGTTGTAACCGCGGATTTTATCCAAATTTACAATATGCTTAAAATTCCAACTAACCAAAACGTCAGCGTTGGCAATTGTTGCCATTGCAATATGCTGGCAATCTGCACGGCTGGTTTGACCGACAACTTTTGCTTCGATATACTTATCTGCAAGGCTGGCTGCCTCTTGCGTTAATCGGACTGATTCAATTTGCTGGGTAGGAATAGTTGTTAAAAGTGCGCTAACTTGTTGCGGTGCCCGTAATAATTCAGCTTCTAAAAGATCAGAAACAATTACGATAAATTTTCCTTTCAATACAGCATTAAAAAATGGAATTGTATCGGTTGAAAATTCTTTGTCAAATTGTCCGCCAACTACAGAAGTATCAATGTAAACCCGTTTTACCATTATTGTAAAGATATTGATAAAGTAGTTTACTTTCGTCTATTTTTCTATAGGTATTCCTTCACTCCATCTTATAAACCAAAACCTTAAACGTTCCCGGATTAGCAGTTTTTGTACCGGCAATCATATCCGCAACGCTTAAATAAATTTTATGGGTTTTGGTATCCAAGGCTAAAGTTTTAGCACGGTATTGGGTTTTTAGAGTTTGTACCACTAAATAATCATCGGCTGTTTTTTGTTTAATAATGGTAACTGTTCCGTCGCCGTTAGATGCAAAGACTAATTTAGTTTGAGGATCATAAGCAACAGCATCTACACCGGAACCAATGGCAACAGTTGTAATCACTTTTCCAGAAGTTCCATCCACTACGCTTAAACCTTTGTTTTCGCGGCAAACGGTAAAAAGGCGTTTGTTTTTGGCATCCAAAGCTAAACCGGTTGGTCCGCCGCAAGGGTTTAAAGGATAGTTGTGCAGCACTTTCATGGTTTTGGCATCAATCACATCCATGCTGTTTTTATCCTCTAAATTATTGTAGATCAAGCCTTTTCCATCTGCCACGGCATACTCCGGTCCGCCGCTGAGAGCTACCGTTCCAACTTGTTTCATTGTTTGCGGATCAATCACGGCTGCATTGTTGCTTTCTCCGCAGAAAGTAAAAACACGGTCGGAAAACGCATCATACATAATCGCATCCGGGCCGTTGACAGAAGCAAGCGGAATAGTTTCGATGATTTTTAAAGTCTTCAGATCAAAAGCCACGGCTGCATTGGCCTTGCCATCGCTGATAAAACCTTTGTTTAAATGGTTTACGATGGCAATGCCGTGTACGCCTTTCATTCCTGAAATGGTACCGATGCTTTTCTCTGTCGCCAAATCAATTACGTTAACAGCCGTTCCGTGCGAAACATACAAACGGTTGTTTACAACATCGATGCTGAGGTAATCATAACCGCCGTCGCCCGTCAGCGGGATGGTTTTGTCCGGCACATAATTTTGTGCGTTGGAACACAAAGAAATACTGCATAAAAACAGTATCGTTAAAAATTTCAGGTTGGTTTTCATGCTTCTTTTATCGGTTAAATTTTATGTTGAAGGTTAATTATTCAGGGTTGATTCCGGTTGGATTATGGATGGAATTTGCCGTTTCGTTTCGGTACAAAATGCGGATCATGCTGGGCAAAACGATCAGCAGCAAAGGCATCGCCACCACAAACCCGCCGATAACGGCAATGGCCAGCGGCTGGTGCAGTTGCGCGCCTGCACCGATGCCCAAAGCCAACGGCAAAAGCGCAATAATCGCACCCAAAGCCGTCATTAATTTGGGCCGGAGCCGGGTGGAAATGGAGTAAACCACGGCTTCGTCCACCGTACTTTCCAACATACTTTGTTTAAATTGCAGAAACGTAAAAATCGCGTTTTCGCCGATGATGCCAACAATCATGATCAAACCAGTATAACTGCCCACATTTAGCGGCGTGTTGGTGAGGAGCAAGGCCAAAAAGCTGCCGGAAATACCTAAAACACCAATTACCAAAATGAGCAGCGCGATGCGAAACTGTTTGAATAAAAACAAAATTACCCCAAAAACCAGCAGACTGGAAGTGATCAGAATAATCAAAAGTTCTTTAAACGATTGCTGCTGCCCGGCATACGCGCCGCCGTATTCCACGTGGTAGCCTTGCGGCAGGTTTACTTTTTCGGCGATATTTTTTTGGATGGCTGGCATCACTGTCCCCAAATCGCTGTTTTCTAAACGTGCACTGATTACGCCCATAGATTGCAGGTTTTCGCGCTCAATTTCTGCATCTCCGGAACGCAATTCTAGTTTGGCCAAACCGGTAATGGGGATTTGCTGGCCGTTGTTCAGAAACAAATTCATGTTTTTAATGCCTTCAACACTCAAACTCCGGTTGCCCGGATAAACCATGCGGATGGGCGAAAGCTGCTGCGTTTCGTACAAATTGCCAATCACGTTGCCTTCCAAAGCGGTTTGTACCTGGAACTGCAAATTGGCCGGGTTTAAGCCGTATTGCGCCAGTTTGCTGTAATCCGGAACGATGCTGACCGCCGGGCCGGCGATTATGATACCATCAAAAACATCTGCCGTGCCTTTTACTTCGGTTACGGCTGCGGCAACTTGTTTGGACAATGCCTGCAGTTTTTGCTGGTTATCGCCAAAAACCTTGATCTCGATGGGTTGTGCCGAAGTCATCAAATCGCCCAGCATATCGGTAATCACCTGCCCGAAATCTACACGCAAAGCCGGTTGCGAACTTTCTATTTTTCTGCGGAGATCATTGCTTACCTCCTCCGTTGTTTGATCGCGTTGTTTTTTAAGCTGGATGAGGTAATCGCCGCGGTTTGGTTCGGTGATAAAAAAGCCCATTTGCGTGCCCGTCCTTCTGGAATAAGCCGCCACTTCGGTTTGTTTCGAGATGATCTTTTCCACTTCGCGCAGCATCCGGTCGGTTTCTTCCAGCGAAGTCCCGGGCGGCGAACTGTAATCTAAAACGATGCTGCCTTCGTCCATTTCCGGTAAAAAACCGGTTGCCAAACGGGAAGGCACAAACGCAATTACCAGTACTAAAAACAGCATGATGGCAAAGCTGAGGTACGGCCGCAAAATAAAAAACGAAACCCATCGCTGCTGTTTCACTTCATGTGCCGGTGCTTTTTTTACCGTACTTTTTTTGTTGCTGCTGAGCAGGAGATAGATCACCGGTAAACCGATCCAGGTTACAAAAAACGAGCAAACCAGCGTGATGATCATTGTGTTGGTCATCACTTTAAAATACGCTCCTGCCACGCCGCTCATCAACACAAACGGAATAAAAATAACGATGGTGCTGATCGAAGAACCCACCATGGCTGGGAACAAATAATCAACCGCTTTTTGCAGCAGTTTGCGGGTTGGTTCTTCGGGATGCTCTTCGTGCGTGCGGTGGATTTGCTCTACCACCACAATCGCATCATCAATAATTAAACCGATGGCGGCGGCAATGGCACCGAGCGTCATGATGTTGAACGTGTAACCGATCACGTACAGCACGATCAGCGTTAAACCAAGCGTAACCGGAATGGTGATCAGGATAACCGCACTCGCTTTTAAGGACCGTAAAAACAGTATCGCCACCACAATGGCCAGCGCCAAACCAATCCACAAACTGTCGCCCACGCTTTTAACTGAATCGTTTACAAAATCGGCCTGCACATAATAGGGTTTGATGGTTACGTCTTTCGGCAGGATTTTCCGCAAACGCTGCACCTGCTTTTCCATATCCGCAGAAAGCGAAACGAGGTTGGCATTGGGCTGTTTAATTACGGCTATCAGCACGCCTTCACGCCCGTTGGCGTTAATTTTGGTGTATTCGATGCCCGGGTTGATAACCACTTCGGCAAAATCCTTCATCCGGATGATACGCTTGCTGTTGTTGCTTACCACCACGTTTTCCAGCTGGTCTTTGGCGTTTAAAGTTGCATCGGTAACAGTCAGGTAAAGCATTTTATAATCCGACAAATAGCCTTCGGATTTTACAAAACCGGTCTGGTTCAATGTGTTGCCAATCATGTCCGGCGTTAGCGAAAGCGCGCTCATTTTTTGCCGGTCCAGCACCAGCCAATATTCTTTTACCTTGCCGCCGATAACGCGTATTTCCGAAACGCCCAGGATTTGTGATAAAAAAGGTTTGATGGTAAACGTGGCCAGCTGCCGAAGTTCGATGGGCGATTTATCATGGCTTTCCAGCGTGTAACCGCTAACCGGCAGGATGGAAGGGTTCATCTTTTCGACCGAAATCTGCACATCTGCCGGCAAATCGTTCCTGATCTTGCTGATCTGCGATTCGATGCGCTGCTGGCTCAAATCAATATCGGCACTCCAGTTCATAAATGCCGAAATTTCGCAGCTGCCGCGGCTAGTGGTACTGCGCACATACATGAGCTGCGGGATTTGCTTCACCGCGTTTTCCAGCGGTTTGGTTACCGTAATCATCATTTTGTTTACCGGCTGCAAACCTTCATCAGCAATAATTTTTATTTTGGGAAAGGTGATTTCGGGGAAAAGCGAGGTTTGCATTTTGGAATATGCAAACAAACCGCCCATTAAAATCAAAGCCAAAACTAAGCTGATGGGTTTTTTATGGGAGATAAAAATATCTCTGATCGGCGTGCTCATGGCTGTACAATTTTAACTCTGGCCGTATCTGCCAAACCATAATTTCCGGTTACCACAATTTTATCTCCTGCAGCAAATCTGGGGGATAAAATCTCGGTCCGGTCGGTAGTTTCGATGCCTTTTTTAACCGGTATTTTTACGGCTGTGGTTGGGTTGATCAGCTTCATTACATAAAATTCGGTTTGGGTTTCGTTGGAAAGCACGGCAGATTTCGGCAGCGATTGCGCATGTGCGCTCGAAGTTTTAACCAAACGTGCCCGCGCCACCAAATTTTCCGGGATGTTGTGTGTTGGGTTTACTTTGATTAAAATCCCTTGCGTTTGCGAAAGCGTGTCCACCGTTGGCATTGATAACGTAACTTCTCCGCGCAGTTTTTCGCCGTCGGGCAAAGTCAAATCTACCGGCTGGTGTTCTTTTATATCGGCACGCATTTCGTAAGGCAACTGCATCAAAAACACAAAGCTGTTTTTATCGGTGATGATGGCCAGCTGCTCGCCGTCCTGCACGTAATCGCCCTGCTGGTGGTCCAGTTGCGAAACAAAGCCCGATTGAGTGGCTTTGATCCGTCCCAAACCCGAAAAACGGAAGGTAGAATCGAGTACGTTAATGCTATTGCCGATGCTGCGCGCTTCCTTGGTTTCCAAAGAAAACAGCAGCTGCCCGCGGTTTACATATTTGCCCGGCTGCACGTTCACCTGCCGCAAATAGCCGTTGATGTTGGCCTTCACAAAACTTTTTAACAGGTAAACCGAGCGCGCGTTCAGGTCGGTAAAATCGGTCAAAGCATCCTGGCCGACGGTGGTTACCGTAACCGGTGTTTGCACATCGGCGGCCGGCACATCTTCTTCGGCCGGCTCTGCGGGTTTGCTTTGGCAGGAAGCGAACGATGTTAAAATTAGTGCCATAAAAGAAGCATACAGCAAGAAAAGTTTTATGCGGAGAAGAACGTTCTTTTTCATGATGTTTTTACCGGTTAAAGTAGTTTAACTGGTTGATTAACTGCAACCTGCCGATGTTGGTTTGGGTGAGCAAATATTTTGCACTGAGGTAATTGTTGATGGCCAGCACCAGATCGGCCACGCGCAAATCGCCGGTTTGCATCAGCTCAAAATCCACCGTAACCAAACGTTGCGCGTATTTTAACTGTTCTGTAATCTGGTTGATCAAACTTTCGTTCCCCGTAATTTGCTGCTGTAACTGGGCAATTTGCTGGTTGTATTGCTTGCCGTAAAACTCGCGGTAATTCTGGCGCGTTTCTTCCTCCAAACCTAACTTTTTGTATTGCAGTTTCCGTTGGCCGCCATCGTAAACCGGCATTGTCAAACTAAAACCGAAACTTGTGCCGAAGTTGTTTAAAATTGGGGCGATAAAAGCAGTATTGTAACCGCCGTTTGCAAAAATGCCGGCACGCGGCCGATAGCTAAAATCAATCAGTTTACGGTTGTTGATGATCTTCAAACTATCCAAACCAAACTGCCTGAAAAAGATACTGTTGCTGGTTTGTGCACGATAATCAATCTCAATCCCCGGTTCTTGCAGTTTTACGGTTGCGGTATCCTGCAACCCGGCTAAATAATTCAGCGTGGCAAAATCGTTTTGGAACTGGATTTTGGACTGTGATAATTGCAAACTTTGCTGTTGCAGCGTAACCAAAAAAGTAAGGTAATCGCTTTGGCGGTAAACGTTGCTGCGGGTAAGCGTTTTCAGGATTTTTTCTTCTTTGGATAAAAGCTGGTTCACCTGCCGGTTAAACTCCAGTTGCTGCAAACTGCCGTAAGCGGTAATGTATTGGCCGATCACCGATTTCTTTAAATCCTGCTCCGAAATTTTGGAAGTGTTTTGGATCGAATCGGCCTGTAAACCAATACTTTTAAGTTGCGTTTGGATGTAACGTTTGCTGTCTAAAGATTGGTTTACGTTCAGCAATCCGTCCAAAGTTTGGATATTGGTAACCGAGCCATCGTAACCAAAACCACGGATAACCGGCGCAATAAAAGCCGAACTGCTAACACCAACTTGCGGTTTGTAAACTGCCCTAACGCGCATACTGTCGATCCGCGCCTGCAAAATTTGGTTCTGGTAATCTTTTAAAAGCGGACTGTTTTTTAAGGCTTGTTCCTGGTAAAATTGCAGCGTATTGTTTTGTGCCGAAGCAGAAAAACAGCCGATAAAAACAGCAAGCAGGAAAAAGGTTTTGATCAGCTTTAAGCACATTTTTTAAAAGATCAATTAAAATGATGGATCAAATTAAAACCCGGATAACCTTGCATATAAGCAGGAATGGCAACCGTTTTAAAGCTGTAATTTTTAAATAAATGCCTCGCTACAAAAGGATAAACCGTGTAAGCAATTTTGGTAGATAAAATACCGAGTCCGGCACCGGCAATTACATCGCCGAAATAATGTTTGTTGTTGTACAATCTTAAAGTGCCGGTTGCAACAGCTACTGCATAACCGCCAATTCCAATCCATGGAGAAACATCTTTGTATTCCTGGTATAAATATTCGGCGGCGGTAAAAGCAGAAGCCGTGTGGCCGGAAGGGAAAGATTCGTAATCGCCGCCATCGGGCCGCAACTCGCGGACTGATTTTTTAGTGATCTGGCTTCCAACTTCCATAATCCCGTTTGCAATCAAAACGATAACTGTTTGGTCGCGAAAGTTGTGTTTCCCATGTATTCCAACCAAATTTAAGCCGTAAAGTGCGGCTGTTGGCGTCATCCACAAATAATCATCAATATGTGTAGAAAAGTTTGGGTTATTGGTAACGATTTGATGCTGAACGGAATGGTTTAAATTTTTAAGCGGCGGAACAACCAACGCCAAGCTTCCATAAGCAATCATGGCCGTTGGCATAATATAAGGTTTAAAGCCAGGAGTTAGTGTGGTTAAAGATTTTTTGGTGGTAAAAGAAGTATCCTGAAATTTTGAAAAAGATGGGTTTTGACTGGAAAAAGCGGATAAGGCAGGAAACGTAAAAAGTAAAATCAGGATATAATTTTTTAGTGAAAGCATGCTTCTTTTATCGGTATAAATTTTAGCTGAGGTTAACTTTTGTTTGCTGATAAAAGTACTTGTTTTTATCAAAAATTAAATCTTTGCCTTTTTATTCTGCTATTAAACAACTATCGATATAAAGGTATTCGCTGATTTTGTAGGAATTCTGGAAGAAAAGAAAAAACCCAAAAATGAAATTATTGGGTTTGGTGTGAAGGATTAGGTTTTAATTTTTGAGGTCAAACAAACCATGCTATTGCTGGTGCAGGTTTTCCTTCTTTAATCAAAAGGTTTTATTATTAACCTGCCTGATTACTTCGTCCAGTTCCTTTGTCGTGGTTGTTAAGTGCTCCAGGATTTCAAGGTTTTCTTCTCCGGATACACAATTTTTATCTAAAAGGTCCATCAAACCTAAAATTGTGGCAACTGGCCGGCGGATGACATGAGAATTGATCTGCGCAATCTCTCTTAATTGTTCATTTTGTTTTAAAATTTGAAGCTCTTTTTCCTTTATTTCGGTATTGTCGTGCATGGCGCCAACCATTCTGACTGCTTTTTTGGCTGCATTTCTAACTACATATCCCTCATCTATAATAAAAGCAACAGATCCATCAGGTTTTATAAAACGGTATTCTTCCTTCCAAAAATGTTCATTTGAATTATCAGTGGCCGCTATAATGCTCTTTATAACCCGCTCTTTATCTTCCGGGTGAATGTATGCTTCCCAGGAAGCAGAATTTACTGTTGTTGCATCAAAAGGAAAACCTAAAATTTTTTCAAAGCTTTTGTCCCGGCTTAATTCGTTCGTTTCCAGGTCCCAGTCCCAAATAATATCCTGGGTAGCTTTGGTTACTAATTTGTAGCGTTCGTTGCTTATCATCAGTTTTTCTGCTGCAAGCCGTTTTTCTTCTTCGTCTTTAATTTTGATGCTTATATCCCTGGAGTTAACTACAACTCCGCCAATTGCTGGATCATTTGCTTTGTTTATGGCAAAAGTTTCTATCCAGCAGCAACTGCCTTCTCCGTTTATCATACGGAACGGTGGAACATGTACCGTGTCTTCTGTAGTTAAAATATATTCAAATGCTTTTTTCAGGCGGTTTACATCATCAGGATGGATAAAATCAAAAGGCGTTTTACCGATAAAAGTTTCAGGTGCAATGCCGAAGATTTTTTGAAACGAAGAGCTTACATAAATATAAACCCCGTCTGTGTTAATGATCCCGATTAGGTCATTGCCACTTTCCACCAATGCTTCCAGCCTGCGCTGGTTAAAATGGAGTTGTTCTTTCTGCTTTTCCCTTTCTGTAGCATCCCGGGCGGTAGCAAAACAAGCTTGTTCAAAGGGAAGATACTGGGCCGACCAAATCAAGGGTACAATTGAACCGTTTTTATGGATATACCTGTTTTCGAAATTGGTTTTGCTGTTCCCGAACTTTATTTCGTTATACGCAGAAATTGTTGAAGCTACGTCTTCAGGATAGACGAAATCCAAAAAATTTATACCTAAAAGCTCTTGTTCATCATAACCTAAAATTGTTTTTGCCGCTTTGCTTACTTTGGTAAAACATCCTTCGGTATCAAACACACAAATCATATCCAAAGAATTATCGTAGAATTTCTGGTTGTTGGTAATTGCTTTGGCTAACTGATTTTTGACGTTTAAATATTGGGTGATTTCTCTGGCTGAAGCGTAAAAAGTTTTATCAGGAAACTGGGTAACATTCCATGAAAACGATTTGTACAAACCATTTGCACAGCGGTATCGGTTTTTAAACAAATGGACAGTTTTATTTTGACGTAATGCTTCTATCTGTTTTAACGAGTTTTCTTTGTCTTCCGGGTGCAGGAAATCCAGAAAAGGTTTCGACAGCAATTCCACTTCACTGTAGCCTAAAGCCCGGCTTAAAAACTTATTAACCATTAAAAAGTGGCCGCCTTCGTCTAACAGGCAAAGCATTTCTGGGGAAAGATCAAATATTACATCAAGCCCGGCAATCTGTTCAAGTCCTTTCATATTTCCGGTCCTATTGAAAAAGTAAGATTGTATCCTCAAACAAGGTTTTAATCCTGCAAATTTTGTTTTTACGTGCAAACAAATTTAAAGTTTAACAGTATAGAAACATAGTATAGTTTTCTTGCTCAACTCAATTCTCATGTATTTTATTATTTATACCAGTTATGCTGCAAGTGAGCTTATTGAAGAAGACCTTAAAGACTTGTTAATTTGGTCGCGCGAAAAAAACGAAGCTGTTTCAATTACGGGCATGCTCATTTATTTTGACGGAAAGTTTCTTCAGTTAATCGAAGGCGAAGAGCAGAAGGTAAAAAAACTGTATCAATCTATTTGTAATGACGAGCGGCACAAAAACATAGTTACACTAAAAGAAGGCAGTATAAAAGACCGCTTTTTTGCAGATTGGTCTATGGGTTTTAAGTATGTTTTACAAGCAGAACTGGCGGATGTAGATGGCTATAAAGATTTGAATGCGCCAAATGGTTTAAATACAGCTTCCGCTTTAAAGCTTTTTAAGATATTATCGGCAAACAAATAAATGCGATCAAACTGTTTTTGATTGAATAATATTTGGAGGTTATTTATTCTGTAAGCAAGTCAAGACTTTCGATAAAATGAAAGTGTTTAGTATTTGCAGTATCAAAAGCTAACTTGTTTACAATTGCCGTTGCAGCTATAAACAAATCTGGTTTGTCGATGCTTTTACGTTTCGTTTTTAATTGCTTTACAATTTCTGTTGCCTGTCTTGCTGCAGTACTATACAAAATTTAAAATGACAAACCTGGAAAGCATTTGATTCCAAAATTGTAAATGTGCAGGTGTTGCGCCATTAATTACTTCAAATTCAGTAATGCTGGAAATATAAAGCAAGTCGTAATTTTTAAAATGGCTAATCAGGCGGGAGTTATTCTTGTCAGTTTTATGGAAATAGTCAATTAAAATAGTAGAATCCACCATTAACTTTTTGTCCGCCATTTTGCAATGCTTTTTTTGTTTTCTTCAATAACTTGGATTTGCGCTTCTGTGTAAACCGGTCCGTTAAGCAACATTTCAATAAATGCTGCTTTGTCGCTTTCAGCAGGTTTTTCTTCCGCTAACTCCTGCCTTAACTTTGCTTTTTGAATAGGTGTTAAAGATTTAACCGCTGTTAAAAGTTGTTGAAACGGTACTTGCACTTTTATTTCCATAATTCGAATTTACAGATTTTGTACAGATATAAGGGATTGCATCAATTATCTATTTATATTAATAACTTGTTTAAAAAATATGCTGATGAATTTAGATTTTTACCCAAGTGATTTAAACAAAGATAAGTCTCAAATTAATTGATTCATATGGAAGCAAAATGAAATTCTTTAAACTACTTCCTGATACAAATCCATCAATTGCTGCCTGATCTTTTCCTGGTCAAACTGCGTAATCAGTTCCCCGGAAATTTGTAAACCTTGCTTGTAAAATTCTGGCTCATGCAATAGCTTTTTTGTTAGTTGGATAAAAGCTTCGGTAGTTTTTGCTTTAAGGTAAGGCTGCCCGTACAGCAATGAATATTCGCGGATGTCGCGGTAAACTACCGGCATACTACAGGCAGCAGCTTCTAACGGTGCCAGCGGACAGTTTTCCTGGTAAGAAGGAAACAACAGCAAATCGGCAGCAGCGTACACAGCTGGCATGTCTTTCAAATCAAACAATCCAGCAAAGTGAATATGGGCCGATGCTTTTTTTATACGGTTATTTATGCGTTCTATGCCTTCGGTCAGTTTACCAAAAGGCCGGCCGCCAACCCAAATAAAAGTGGCTTCGGGCAGTGCTTCTGCAATGTCTAAAAAGTCTTCTACACCTTTGCGGCTTTGCAACTGGCCAACGCCTAAAACTACTTTTTTATCGTCTGTAAGGTTTAACAATTGCCTTCCTTTTTGCCGGTTTTCTTTGGTCCGTTTCCACTTGCTGGTTAAAACGGGGTTATAAATTTTTACAATCCTGGTTTTAACACCTAATGCCCGGATTGCTTCTTCTACCATTGGCGATAAAGCAACCACAACATCCGCATAAGAAAAAACCTTTTTAAAATACCATTTTACAAACGGCATCAGCCTTTGCCACATCGGCAGTGAACCTTTTATAGAATCCGGAATGACGTGCGCCGTGTAAATCCGTTTGCCCTTATATTTTCGGCCTTTCCAAAAATAATACGGGCCGTAAGTGTGGCAATGCAGTACATCGCCCCAGCCTTCTCCGTTTACAACTACTTGCACATCGTTTTTTTCTTTCAGCAAGGTCACATGTTCTATAAAAGCAGTGTGCACGCCCTGGCCTTTTGTTACGTATTCTGTTTCTGATACCACATGAATTTTCAGCATAAAATAAAATAAAATAGAAACGGGTTTAATTATTGTTGGAAGCGGTATTTTCAGAAACAGTTAGCGCATGTTTTGCTTTTTTCCGGCGATAATACCGGATGATTAAAAAGCAAACAATCAGGGCCATGATCAAAAGAACGCTGTATTTAATGGTGGTAAGTTTAGCGGCAACCAATTCCCAGTAAGGGCCAAGCAGACGTCCGATTGTTACATAAACGCAGGTGACTAAGCAGGCCGTAATAAATGCAATCGGTACAAAACTTTTAGGTTTAATGTGCAGCAAACCAACAATTACCGAAATATAGCCGCGGATAAAAGGCGTAATCCGTCCTAAAAAAACAGACCATAATCCACGTTCGGCAATCCTGGCCGAAATACTGTTGATTTTTTCGGTGGATAAAGGGAACCATTTAGGTTTATTGCGAATGATAGCAGGCCCGAAAAAATAAAAAGTGCTGTACAAAATATTGGCGCCTATAAAATCTGCAGTAATAATGGTTAACAAAACCAGGTATAAATTTAGCGCATGTGTGTAAGCTAAATATCCCGAAAAAAGCATCAGTATTTCGTTCGGGATAGGTGTTGGAATGCCGATTTCCTGTATCAACACCAGCGCAAATATGGCCAGGTAACCATATTGATTGATGTAGTTAATTAATTCGTGTGGCATAAGTTGAACAGCGCTATTGAAAAATATTTGCTGCAATAATACAACCAAATGCTTCTTTTACCCTATAAATTTTAGGTTGATAAAAGAAGCATTGGTAGCCGAAACTTGTAAATCAGCTATAGATTGTGTAAGATTGAAATCGGGAGCCAATCTAAATCAATCACTAAAAAACCATGTTAAAAACCGCGTTTTGCCTTTTTATTTTATGTTTTGTTTGTAGTTGTGCCATAAAACATCAACCCAAAAACAACGAATATGCGTTTGCCTATTTTAAAGATAACGGGCAGGACGGTCTACACCTGGCTTACAGCGAAGATGGCTTCCATTGGAAAGCGTTGAAAAACGACCAGTCGTTTTTGAAACCCGTAGTAAGCAAAGACAAGCTGATGCGCGACCCTTGCATTATCCGCGGTGCCGACGGACTTTTCCATATGGTTTGGACGGTAAGCTGGCAGGACAAAGGCATTGGTTATGCCAGTTCTTCGGATTTAATCCATTGGTCGGAACAGAAATTTTTGCCCGTAATGGCTAAAGAAACAGGCGCAAGAAATTGCTGGGCACCAGAAATTACCTACGATGATAAAACCAAAACCTATATGATTTACTGGTCCACCACCATTACCGGTAAATTTGCCGAAACTGCTTCTAACACTGATAATGGCTACAACCATCGCTTGTATTACATCACCACTAAAGATTTTAAAACTTACAGTGCTGCAAAATTGCTGTACGATCCTGGTTTTAACGTTATTGATGCCACCATTGTAAAAGACGGTAGCCGTTTCGTGCTGTTTATGAAAGATGAAACCCGCGAACCAGCCCAAAAAAACCTGAAGATTGCTTTTGGCAATTCTTTAACCGGCCCTTACACCAAAGCCAGCGCGCCCATTACCGGGAAATATTGGGCAGAAGGGCCAACCACATTAAAAGTTGGCAACCAATGGGTGGTTTATTTTGATAAATACACGCAGCATCAATATGGCGCCATTACTTCTGCGGATTTAAAAAACTGGAAGGATATTTCTGACCAAATCATTTTGCCAAAAGGCATTCGGCATGGTACTGTTTTTACCGTATCAAAGTTGGAAGTGGCGAAGTTGTTGGAGGTGAAGTAGGTTTTTGGGTGGTAAAAGAAGTATGAATATTAGTTTTATTTCTGCTTCTGTAAAAACAACCACTTAAATAAGCCAGACTCATTATAGGCTTTTACCACAATGTTGTGGCTCATTCCCGAAAATTCTGTATACTTAGGTTTGCCGCCATTATTTTTCAAGCACGCAATCATCATTCTCGAATATTTTACATCGTTAATATCGTCTTGGTCGCCGTGAAAAGCCCAAACTGGTATGTGATAAATCATTTTTGCTTTTGAAGTATCTGAAACAGAGCACAATGGTATGGCCGCAGCAAATAAATTTGGACGGCGGGTTAGAAAATCAAAAGTGCCTTCGCCGCCCATAGAATAACCGGTTATGTAAATTCGATGTTGGTCAACTGGTAATTGTTTCAGGAGCATGTCTAACAACTCAAAAGTCCATTTAGCAGGAGGCGTAGGTTCGAGTGTGGTTTGTAAGCTTTCTGGAAAATGAGGAAAGCGTACCCAAAGTCGATTTTTAGGACATTGAGGAGCCAAAATAAAACAAGGATAATTTAACCGACCGGCACTATCTGTTAATACTTTTGGCATTAAAGCCAGTTGCAGTTCATTGTCTTTTCCGTTTTCACCGCCGCCATGTAGGAAAAGGATCAATGGATAATGTTTTCGCTTGTCAAAATTTTCCGGATACAAAAGCCGGTATGGTAAACTGTCTTTTCCGGAAACATAAACGGATTTAGTGAATAAACTTGAATTTTGAGCTTTTAACAAAGCAGGTACAAAAAAGGTGAGGAAAAACATGAAAATGAAAGGCTTACTACTCCAATTAAAGTTCTGCATTTTCTATGTTTTGTTATTGCAAGATATGAATTATTTTAAGAATGATATGTTCGAAATAAAAACAGTTTTCCCGGTAATTATTTATTTTGATGGTAACTTAAATTCTCTTTTTTAAACAAATATTGCGTTGACATACTTATTGTTATTTCAATCTAAATTTCTTTAAAATGAGATCCATCTGGAACGGTACAATTTCTTTCGGGCTGGTGAGTATTCCGATCAAACTATATTCTGCTGTTCAAGAGAGCACACTGGATTTGGATATGCTGGACAGCCGCGACGGTTCCAACATCCATTTTAAGCGGGTAAACGCGAAAACCAATGAAGAAGTGCCGTACGAGAAAATTGTAAAAGGCTACAAGCTGAACGATGAATATGTGATTTTAGACGAACATGATTTTGAAGAAGCAAGTCCGGATAAAAGTAAAACCATCGACATTGAAAACTTTGTAAAAGCGGCAGACATTAATCCCATGCTTTTTGAAACTTCCTATTATGCAGAAGCGACCAAGCAAGGACAAAAAGCGTATTTGTTGCTGCTGGAAGCTTTAAAAAAATCTAAGATGGCTGGTTTAGGTCAGTTTGTGTTGCGGCAAAAAGAACATTTATGCGTGATTTATGTGCAAAATGATGTGATCACCATTTCCAGGATTCGGTTTGCGCAGGAGATCAGGGACAGCTCGGAGATCAATATCAACCCGGATATCAGCATCAGCAAAAAAGAAATGGATGTGGCGATGGCTTTGATCAAGCAGTATTCTACCGATTTCGACATTGATCAATACAAAGATACTTACACGGAAGATTTGCTTAAAATCATCAAGGCCAAAGCAAAAGGCAAACGGCCAACTATCAAAAAGCTAACGCCGCACAAACCTAAAAGCGACGATTTGTACGAGCAATTAATGGAAAGCCTGAACAAAAAAGGAGCTTGATGAATGGGCTTAAACGAGTACAACAATAAACGCAGGTTTGATAAAACGCCGGAACCCAAATCCGGAAAAAACACCGATAAAAACAGCTTGCGTTTTGTGGTGCAGCGGCATCATGCTTCGCATTTGCATTATGATTTTCGGTTGGAGCTGGACGGCGTTTTAAAAAGCTGGGCAGTGCCAAAAGGGCCGTCGCTCAACCCGAAAGACAGGCGGCTTGCGATGATGGTAGAAGACCATCCTTACGATTACCGCACGTTTGAAGGCGAAATCCCGAAAGGAAATTACGGTGCCGGCGTTGTTACTATTTTTGATGAAGGCACTTATCAATCTTTGGCTGATGATAGAAAAGATGATGTAAAAGAACTGCGAAAAGGTTTGCAAGCCGGGAATTTGAAATTCAGTTTAAATGGTGAGAAATTGCAGGGCGAGTTTGCGCTGGTGAAGATTAAAGATGACGAGCAGAATGCCTGGTTGCTGATCAAGCATCGGGACGAATTTGCAACCGATGAGAAGTTTGATGCAGAAGAACTGGTTTCTGCGGAAATAAAAAACGCAGGCAAAAACTTTCATAAAAAAGGTGGAAAAGCAACTGCTTCGAAACCAGAAAAAACAACGCTGCCGGAAACATCTGAAGCAAAAACTTTCCCGTACAGCCCGATGCTGGCCGAACCTGCCAATGCTGTTTTTAACGATAAAAATTGGGTGTTTGAACGGAAGCTGGACGGTTACCGAATCATCGCGACAACCGGAAAGCTGGTAAAACTGATTACGAGGAAAGGGCAGGATTATACCGAAATTTATCCGGCTGTGGCAAAAGCTTTGGAGGAAATTGAAGATAACGCGGTTTTAGACGGAGAAATTACCGTTGAAAATGCATCGGGAAAAGAAGATTTCCAATCGTTACAGCATTTTGAGAAGGACGACAAGCAGCACATCCTCAAATATTATGTGTTCGATTTATTGTATTTAAACGGCCATGATTTGCTGGAAATGCCTTTGATCCAACGGAAAGAAATCCTGAAAAAACTGTTGCAAAAACAGCATTCCGAAAAAATAATTTACCAGGAACACGTAGCAGAAAAAGGAAAAGAACTGTTTGAACATGCTGCCAAAAATGGCTGGGAAGGCGTGATCGGAAAAAAGGCAGACAGCGAATATTTGATCGGTAAAAGAAGTAGTTCGTGGTTGAAATTTAAACAGGTAAACAGTCAGGAAGTTGTGATTTGTGGTTACACCGAACCCGCGGGTGCACGTAAATATTTTGGCGCATTGGTTTTAGGTTTGTATGGCGAGGACGATCAATTGCAATACATCGGCAACTGCGGAAGCGGCTTTAATGATCAGGTTTTGAAGGAGTTGTACGGGCAGATGCAAGCGCTTTTCATCCCGCAAAAACCTTTTAAAAAACAAATTACAATTACGCAGGAAAAGAATGTTACCTGGGTTAAGCCGGAACTGGTTTGCGAAGTAAATTTTACAGAATGGACAGAACATGATAACCTGCGCCATCCGGTTTATAAAGGTTTAAGGATTGATAAAGAGGCGCGGGAAGTAAAGCTTGAAAATACCAGTCCGCCGCAGGAAGAAAAAGGACAAATGCTTCTTTTGGCACACCAAAATTTAAAGCTGACCAACCTCGATAAGCTTTACTGGAAAAACGAAAAGATTACAAAAGGCGATTTGCTGTACTATTACGAACAGGTTGGCGCGTGGATTTTACCGTATTTAAAAGACAAGCCCATGTCGTTAAACCGGCACCCGAACGGAATTGATGCACCAAGTTTTTTTCAGAAAGATGTGGAGGTAGATGAAATCCCGAAATGGTTAAAAACGGCACCGATTTTTTCTGAAAGCAACCAAAAAGAGATCAGTTATTTGTTGTGTAACGACGAAGATTCTTTGCTTTACATGGCCAATTTGGGTTGTATCGAAATAAATCCCTGGTTAAGCAGTTACAAAACGCCGGAAAAACCAGAGTTTATGGTGATTGACCTGGATCCCGACGGCAATGATTTTAGTGTGGTAAAAGAAGTATCGCTCACGGTAAAAGCGTTTTTTGACCGGATGGAAATCCCTTCTTTTATCAAAACTTCCGGTTCGCGCGGCTTGCACATTTACATTTATCTGGCCGCGCAATACGAGTACGATTTTGTGAAGCAATTTGCCAATTACGTGGCGCAACTGATCCACGAAGAACAACCCGATGTTACCAGTTTGGAAAGGAGCGTGGACAAAAGAAAAGGGTTGATCTACTTAGATTACCTGCAAAACCGGCACGGCCAAACTGTTGCTGCGCCTTATTCTGCACGGCCAAAACCTGGCGCAACAGTCTCAATGCCTTTGTTTTGGGAGGAAGTGGACGAGGATTTGCAGATGAAAAACTTCCACATCAAAAATGTGCCGGCTATTTTAAAAAACAGGGACGATCCCTGGAAAGAGATCAAAACCACCAAACCTGATTTGTTAAAAGCCTTAAAACTAAGCAAGGCAAACACTTAGAGTCTGTTTAAAATTCAATCTATTTATTTTTTATGCTTCTTTTACCGGCATAAAATAGGTGTTTTTACATTGATGTATCGTACAAATACTAATTTTTAAGTGATAAAAGAAGCATTATAATTTCTACAGCTAAATTTTAAACAGGCTCTTAAAATGTATTTTTAACAGTTCTCTTGATCATAAATTAATCTTTAATTAATACACCTCGTATTAATATGTTTTTTCCGCATTTATTTACTTTAAAACAGTGGAATTACAAGTTTTGATCCTTTTTTAATGTGTATTATTTTTGAAACACTATCAATCATAAGCCGTAAATGATGTAAGTACGAAAAAAAATGTTTATTTATGTCAATTGCTTATGATTCTGTTTGTTATGAAGGATATATACTTTCGGTTTTCCATTAAAATATTGTTGTTACTGTTTTTATCGGCTATTAATTTAAATGTATTTGCCAACACCTATTACGTTTCTTCTTCTACGGGAGATGATAACCGTTCGTTAACAGATGTACAAAACCAGGCCACACCTTGGAAAACACTTACCAAAGTGAGCACAATAAGCGGCAGCCTGCAACCTGGCGACCAGGTGCTTTTTAAATCCGGGGATGTATTTACAGGCGTTTTAACGGTTTCTGCTTCTGGTTCTGCTGGCAATCCGATTGTTTTCGGTGCTTATGGGCAAGGCGCAGCACCGGAAATTTCCGGTTTTACAACACTTTCCAATTGGCAGCAAAAAGGAAGTGGTATTTGGGAAACAACGGTAACTGGCGGCCTTTCTTATATGAACACCTTAACCATGAATGGTGTGGCCAGGGCTTGCGGCCGTTATCCAAATGCATCGGCTGCCAACCAGGGTTATCTGTACTATGATAGTTATAACGGCAATTCTTCCATCACGGACAGCAAACTTTCTTCACAACCTAATTGGACGGGCGGGCAAGTAGTCATCCGTAAAACCCGCTGGATTTTAGACAAGAACCAGATTACTTCTCAGTCCGGAAATACGATTAATTATACTTCTCAATCGGGTTACGGTGCAGCACAAGGTTATGGTTACTTTATCCAAAACCATCCTTCAACTTTAGATACAATAGGAGAGTGGTACTACCAGGCATCGGGCCAGAAGCTGGGCATTTATACCGGAGGTGCAAGCCCGGACAGCTACCAAATTAGGGCTGGCGTAACGGAAACACTCGTTCAAATAGCTAACCAAAATAACGTTACGTTCAGTAACCTTAATTTTACAGGTGCTACGGTTAGTGCCTTTGAAATTAATTCTTCACAAGGTATCCGTATTAGCAACTGTAATATTTTGTTCTCTGGCAAAAACGCCGTTAACGCAAATAATACAGACGCACTTACGATAGAAAACACGGTAATTGCCCACACAGGTAATATAGCGTGTATTGTTAATAATTGTACCAACGCTGTTTTAAGGAATAACCAGATCAAAAGTACGGCAGTTTTTGCCGGGATGGGTGATGGCGGAGACGGTACGTACGAAGGCGTTACAATAAGCGGAAATAACAACCTGATTGAAGGCAACACGATAGACAGTACCGGCTATATCCCGATTAATTTTGGCGGCAACAATATAACGATCAGGAACAATGTGGTCAGCAACTTTACAATGGTTAAAGATGATGGCGGCGGGATTTATACCTGGAACAATGGTTCGAACGCACCAACCAATTCGGGAAGGGTAATCACCGGTAATACTGTTTTAAACGGTAAAGGCGCAGGTGGCGGTACAGATCATCCGAACCAGTTTTTTGCCCATGGAATTTATATTGATGACAACGCAGGACAAGTAGAAATTTCATCTAATACGGTAGCCAACTGCGCCTCTTACGGTATCTATATCCATAACGCCCATGATATTGGCATCAAGCAAAATAGTTTGTACAATAATGCTACGCAATTGTATATGGAGCACGATAATATTGCTGCCAATAGTCCGATTTACAATTGCGTAGTCACCGGAAACCTCTTTTTTGCAAAACAGGCAAGCCAGCTTTCGGCAGAATACAAAACGAAAGACAATGATATTGCCAACTTCGGCACGTTTGATAACAACTATTATTACCGCCCACAAGACAACGACCTGGTGATTGGTGTACTTAAGCAGGTAAACGGCATTTACAGTTATAATTTGTTGAGTTTAGATAGCTGGAAGGCGTTGTATGGTAAAGATGCCAACTCTGTAAAATCTTCTCATGCGGTACCAACTTATACAGTTAACAAAGTTGATGCTGCCAATCAATATGCAAACGGCACTTTTGACAGTAACATCAATGGGTTATATGCCTATGCTTCCGCAGGAAATTCTGTTACTAATTGGGATAACGGCACTTTGGATGGAGGAGCATTAAAAGTATCGTTTTCCTCTTCCACAAGCAGCTCTAACTATGGCTCGGTAATTATTGGGATTGGGGCTGTTACGGCAGGAAAGCAATACCGGTTAAAGTTTAGTATGCTGGGCGGTAATACCTACAAAGCGATAACAGCTTATTTACGCCAAAGTGCAGGTTCTTACAGTGACCTTTCCATTAGAAAAGCTGCTACCATCACCGGCACTCGCCTCGAAAAAGAATTTCTGTTTACGGCTACTGCTAATGAAAGTAATGCAAGTATTGTTTTTGATGTGCCCGAACAGTCCTCAGCTTTATACTTAGACAACATTAAATTAGAACAGGTAGAAGTTACGGCAGTAAATGCGGATAGTTATATCAGCTTTTTTGACAATACCACTTCTTCTGCCAAAACTTATGGAACTAATGGCCAAAGCTACGATGCTGCCAACAACAGTTATGCAAGCAGTGTGAACGTTGCGCCTTTCTCTTCGGTAGTGCTGGTTACCGACACAGCTTTAATACCAACACCAACAACTGTCCCGCCTGTAATCAATTGTTCGGCAACGGGGACAATTTTGCGGGAAGAGTGGGACAATGTAGGCGGTAATACTATTTCCGATATTCCGCTTCAAACCAAAGCAACATCCACCAGTCAGTTAACTTCTTTTGAAGGGCCAGCAAACACCGTTGGCAATTATGGTTCGCGCATCCGCGGCTATATCTGCCCTCCCCAAACCGGCAGCTATACTTTTTGGATTGCCAGCGACGACGCCGGGGAATTGTGGCTTTCTACCGATGCCAGTCCTGCTAACAAAACAAGGATTGCTAATGTGGACAGCTGGACGGGCTACCGGGAATGGAACAAGTTTTCTTCTCAAAAGTCAGTAGCAATAACGCTGCAGGGCGGAAAGAAATATTACATCGAAGCCTTGCAAAAACAAGGCGGAGGCGGGGACAACCTGTCGATACAATGGCAACTACCAGATGCAACGATGGAAACGCCAATCGCCGGAAGCCACCTTTCACCTTATGTAGATACAGCTGCCACAACAACAACCGCCATCGCCACCGGCACCGGTTTTATTACCAGGGACGAGTGGGACAACGTGGGCGGTACAAACATTGCCGATATCCCGCTTCAAATTGCGCCCACATCAACGGCTGCAATAACTTCTTTTGAAGGCCCTGCAAACATTGCAGACAATTATGGTTCGCGCATCCGCGGTTATGTCTTTGCGCCTCAAACTGGCAATTATACTTTTTGGATCGCAACTGATGATGCCGGAGAACTATGGCTTTCTACGGATGACAATCCTGCAAATAAAACAAGGATTGCCAATGTAGACGGCTGGACGAATTACCGTGAATGGGGCAAATACCCTTCACAGCAGTCGGCAACCATAACTTTACAAGCGGGAAAAAAATATTACATCGAAGCCTTGCAGAAAGAAGGCGGCGGCGGCGATAACCTGTCGGTGCAATGGAAACTGCCGGACGGCACTATGGAAACCCCAATTGCTGGCATCCATCTTTCACCTTATACTGCGGTAACGGCAGATCAAACCATCAGTTTTGCTGCCCTTCCTTCCAAAACCAATGGCGATGCACCTTTTGTCCTGTCTGCCACAGCTTCTTCCGGGCTTGCGGTAAGCTTTCGTGTTGTTTCCGGCCCGGCTACCATTTCCGGCAGCACGGTTTCAATTACGGGCGAAGGTACAGTAGCGATAGAAGCCTCACAACCTGGCAATGCTGTTTTTAATGCCGCAAAAACAGTATCGCAAAGTTTTGTTGTGTTGCCTGCCGCCAATACCTGTTCTGCATCAGGAACAATATTGCGGGAAGAATGGGACAATATCCCTGGTAACAACCTTTCAGATTTTTCTTTTCAAACAACACCTTCTTCAACCAGCCAAATTGCAACTTTTGAAGGGCCGGTAAACATAGGAAACAATTACGCTTCCCGTATCCGCGGATATATTTGTCCTCCGCAAAGCGGTAATTATACTTTTTGGATTGCAGGCGACGATGCAGCAGAACTTTGGCTTTCTTCGGATGGAAATGCTGCCAACAAAGCAAGGATAGCAAATTTAGTAAGCTGGACGAATTTTAGGGAGTGGAACAAATTTTCCTCTCAAAAATCTGCTTCCATAACTTTAGAAGCAGGCAAAAAGTATTACGTAGAAGCCATTCAGAAACAAGGCGGCGGCGGCGATAATTTATCGGTGCAATGGCAACTTCCAAATGGCACTATGGAAACGCCAATATCAGGAAGCCATCTTTCGCCTTATGTTGCCGGACAAATTGGTTCGACTTCTTTAAACGCAAGGGTAGGTATGCCTTCGGCAATAACTTCCACTGATGCTTTGGCCGCAACAGCTAAGATTGGCCTTTTTGTTTTCCCTAACCCGGTTTCCCAGCAAACCAATGTTGAGTTTACTTTGCCAGATGCCGGGCAAACCGACGTAGCTTTGTTCAATACCAAAGGCCAGTTGATGGGCAAGTTGTTTAGCAGTGCAACACAAGCAAATGTTAAAAGCAGCTTTATATTGAATGCCGGCCAATTAAACAACGGCGTGTATATCCTCCATTTGCAAAGCGGTAAAAATAGTTTAACAAAAAAGGTTATTGTGATAAAATAGGAACGCGGCAGATACAGCAGAAACAGTTTTTATAATTGTTTCTGCTGTGGAAATTGCCGAAGTAACAGTAGAATACTTTCCCCAAATTGTTGAAGAGTATGGACTGCAAATTTCAGCAATCAGTTAAATAAATTTTTTAACGGGCCGTATTAGCAGAAACGTTATGAAATAATATGCCGTAAAAGAAGTATCTGGCCATAAACGGAAAGTAAATCCTTTGTAAAGGTCAAATAAATTTAGGTTAAGCAAAGATGGTATTGATTGTGTATCAACCTAAGTAAAAAGAGAAGATGGAAGTATTTTTCACCAGTCCTACACTCGGACAAATTTATGGTACGGTAACAACCGAAAACCACAAAACCTACCTGTTTAAAGGGCATACAGTTTTAATTAGTTTGGAAATTTGCAGAAATAAAGCCGGCTGGGCATGTGAAAAAGACCAATGGCTGCACGATTACCAGATCGAAGAAATTGGAATGCAAATCGACAAAATGGAAAAATGGCTTTCTGCACAATAAAATTTTAGGTTGAAGCAATAAAAGCAACTTTGCAATATAAACCAAAATTAAATTTAGTTTCAAAACATAAAGCCCTACTTTTTTACTGGTAGGGCTTTATGTTTGGGTTAAAAATAACTTACATAACAGGTTTCGTTTTTTTAACTACTTTGTGATGCTTGGTTACTTTGTGTGTAGTTGTTTTGGTGGCTTTATTGCTATGTTTAACAGTATCTTGAGAAAATACAACACTGTTAAAAAGCATTGCTGATAAAGCAAAAAGACACAAAATGTTTTTTTTCATTTTTTTAAATTTAGTGAAAGGTTAAATTAATAGGATGCTTTAAGTTTCAAAAATAATTAGATTTTTCTGATTTTTTAGTTGGCAAAAAATTTCCACCAAATAGTTTTTGTCAAGCTGGTTTTTAAAAAATAGGCAACAATCAAAGTAATTCCTAAGCCTCTTAAAAATCTATTTAGAGGATCGGAAATATTGGCAAAATGTCCAATAAAAAAAGACGAGATCAGCAATAATAATCCAATTAGCAACAATAGTTTTAACAAATTTTGTTTTCTCATTATTAGTAGGTTTTTGTTTTGGTCTCTTCTAAGTTAGGATTAGAAAAGTTAAAATTAATGATAATAAACAAAATTTATGATAAGTTTAGCGATATTTATTTACATTATTTCAATAATAAATTAATTCTCTTTTAAATTTAATTAATCCGAAGTTGGTAAAATTTGCTGAAGGCTTATTAATGCCGGTGATACAAATACTTCTTTTATCACATATTTTTTGGACTTGAATTATTCGTTTTTCATTTTTACAATTATAGAAAATATAACTAATTGCCACAATTTAAAATTAGGACGATTGAATTAATAAAAGCAATTGTATCTTGTATGTTTATTTTCTTTTTATCCGGATCGTACTCTTCCATTTCATTTTTTATCACCTCTAATTTGTGCAAATAATTTTTACAGTCATCATCATTACGAAAAAGCAATAACAAATCCTGCTTTTGGGTATACAAAGGAATGGGGATGCCATACTTTATAAAACGATCGATACGGATATGTTCAAGGCGGGCACCTATTAAATTTTGTTTTATAATTTCCATTTCAATACATTTTAAGTTAAGTGGTAAAATTGTTTTGAATTTATATTATCATTTAAAATTACAAAAAAATTGTATCTTTTATTAATTATAAATCTCTGTTGTTAGCATCAGCATGAAATGGAGTAAACTTATTTGAGTAGCTATATTCAGTAAAAGCCAGCACTTAAAAATCAACCTAAAAGTTGCTTAAATTCTCGAATACACACTTAGGATGATGCAAATAATGGAGGTAAAAATTATTTTTATAATATAAAAATTATGATTAGAAAATAAGGTTTATGATTAGAAATTAAATTCTAAAAAAACGTTGGTTTAAAACTTTTATTATATATACTAACAAAAGCTTCAATGAAGCGTCATTTATAGTTTGTCCTTTTAAAAGTTCTTTATTGTATTTTCACAACAATTAGGGCTGTAGTTGGGTTACAATTCAACATACATAATATTAAAATTTAACACAAGATATGTTTACCGGAATTATAGAAACTTTAGGCACCGTAACCGATCTTTTCCCCGATCAGGGCAACCTGCATTTAACCATCAGGTCTAATTTAGCACACGAATTAAAAATTGACCAGTCCATTGCGCATAACGGCATTTGTTTAACTGTTGTGGCCATTGCCGATGGTTTGCACACTGTTACGGCTATTGATGAAACGCTGAACAAAACCAATTTAAGCCATTTGCAAAAAGGAGATCTGGTTAATTTAGAACGTTGTATGCGGATGAACGACCGTTTGGACGGACACATTGTGCAAGGCCACGTAGATCAAACTGCGGTTTGTATTGAATATCGGGAATTGGAAGGAAGCTGGGAATACACATTCGAATATAACCCGACACAGGGAAATGTAACGGTAGAAAAAGGTTCTATTTGTATTAACGGCATAAGTTTAACGGTTGTAAATTCGCAAGCTAACCGTTTTTCGGTGGCGATAATTCCTTACACTTATGAGCACACCAATTTACAACAAGTAAAAGAAGGTTCGATTGTTAACTTGGAATTTGATGTGATCGGGAAATATGTGGCACGGTTGACGCAACGTTAAATAGACTTTTGCTGATTTTAAAGTTCAGCAATCAACCCAACTTGTTTTCCGTTAAAACCAACTTGTACATTTTTTAAAAACCGGTCGGCATTTTTTCCATGATGCTTTTGTATTGCAAACATCGAACTATCAAACAAAAATAAAAACGCACCTTGTAAAATGATGGAGTTGCCATAACCATGCAACCGATCTGAACTTTTGCTGATGCCGCGCCTGTTTAAATACCAGCCGCCAGCCACATACGCGACATCTAAACCGGCATTAATCAGTAAAATTCGTTCTGTCTTCCGTTGTTCTTGAATGCTTTGCTCAACCGAATATTGCTTGTTGGATGCTTCTTTTGCACCATAAAAACCTGCGGTTGCAATTCCAAGATTAACGATGTTCCAAAAAATATTCATCTGGTGAAAGTATTTGGTTGCGCCTTTTGTTTTATAGAAACCAACACTTCCGATTGCAATATTGGCGATCGCCCAACCGCCTAAAACTTTCATTCCGATTTGGTTAATTTGGTTTCGTTTTTGATTGAAGTTGGAAAGACTGTCTTGCGCTTTTGCTTCGGCAAAAATGATCAACAGTAAAAGAAAAAGTAGTTTTTTCATTGATAAAAGAAGTATTAAATTCAAAAAAGCAAAGGTTTCAATAAAGCTTTTTTCAAGTAAAATTAATTGGATACAATTTCTTTAGCGAAATTATACTTTTAACCTTTTAAATCAAGGAAACCAAGATCTCCAGATTTAATCATCACAGCAGGTTTTCCTTCAAATAAAAATATTTTTCCTGCTGCTGCGTATCCAGCAAAGCCAGGATCTTTTGGCTTGTTCATGTTTTGTCTGATCTTTTTTATAAGATTTATAAAAGCTGTATCTTTTTTGGTGCTTATTCTGATTAAAATAATAAAATCTTTATCTAATTTATTATCGTTATTTAAATGAAACACCACTAAAGCAGAATCTGGATAAGTTTTAGGTTTTCTGGTTTCAATTTTAAAAATGTAGCCAGCTACTTGGCGAGTTTCACCAATATGTTTACTTGCATCGTTTGCATTGATACGCGGAGGCGCAATATGCTTTTTGTTGAAGTAAGAAAGGCTGTCTTGCGCTTTTACTTTGGTAGAAATTATAATTAGAAATATTAGGAGGATTTTTTTCATGGATTTATAGTGATAAAAGAAGCATTAGCAAAAGCTAAGATAAGTTAATTAAAGAATCAAACAGAAACATACCTCTAAAAGCGAACTTTAAGAAATAGTTGACATCATTAAACAAATATTTAATTTTTGCGTATTTTTGGTAATACCAATTTTGTAATACCAATATATCAGCATTTAATTTGATTTGTTATGACAACCCTAAGCATTAAGATACCAGAAGGCAAAGAATCAGACTTGTCATTATATGTAAAAAAAATTGGCGGCGAGGTTATTGAAGATACCAAGAAAACAAAGTTGGTTGTAGAAGCAGAGTCTGAAGAAGATGAAGTTACACATGAATCTTTTTTTGGAGAAAATATCAAAAGGGTAATCCGCGCTTTTAAGTCATAAATGACAACACCATCCAAGCTTAAAATTAAAGTTCAAATCGACGTGACAGCAGTTTTGCTGTTGTTTTCAATTTATATTATTGCAACAGAACCAGCCGAAAGCGATAAGTTAAAATGGGCTTTCGGTATTGTCGGAATTATTATCGGTTATTGGTTGAAATAGAAATCTTCCCCAAATTTGCATAAACTGCAAATTCCTTTTACCAGCTTTTCAATTCCGAAAATTGGTGAATTTTTCTCACAAAAAAATCCCAAACCACGCTTCCTTTGTAAAAACCTGCGGTGGATTGCAAATTGTAATCCGCATGGCTTTCGCTCCTTACTTTTTGCCGGCCGGAATTTTTAAAGATGTGCCGGATAAAGTTTCGGTGTGCTTTGCTGATGGCTGCAGCATCTTTTCGCTTTCCTTCGGAGATGAAACGCAGCATGGTTACAAAATCCAGCACAAAACGCATCGGGATTACAAACATACTTTTGCGCAGCCACAAGTTTTTTTGAAGCAATAAAAGGTTGTTGCGGAAGTTGAGATAGGTTTTAAAAGGGTTTTCAACATCCAAAGTCCCTCCGCCTAAATGATAAACCGTGGATTCTGCACAATACATCACCTTCAAACCCATGTTTTTTAATCGCCAGCAAAGGTCGATCTCTTCCATGTGGGCGAAAAAACGCTCGTCAAAACCGCCCGAAAGTTCCCAGTATTTTTGCCTGATAAACAAAGCAGCGCCCGAAGCCCAAAGCACTTCGCCGGTTTGGTTGTATTGGCCGTGGTCTTCTTCAATCTCAAAAAAAATCCTCCCGCGGCAAAACGGATAGCCAAACGTATCGATAAAACCACCGGCCGCACCGGCATGTTCAAACTTGTTTTTTTCCTGCCAGGATAAAATTTTGGGTGCAGCCGCAGCAATCAGTTCATCGCTTTCCATCAGGTTGATAACCGGTTCAATCCAACCCGGAACAACTTCTACATCAGAATTTAACAGGATGAAATAATCAGCTTCAACCTGGTTTAAAACCCGGTTATAACCGCCGGTAAAACCGTAGTTCTGATCGTTCAATACTGTTTTTACCTGTGGAAAATGGGTTCGGACAAACTCGACAGAACCATCTGCAGAACCGTTATCGCCAACAATAATTTCCAGGTTTGGATAAGTGGAAGCTAAAACCGAAGGCAGATAAGTTTGCAAATATTTTAAACCGTTCCAGTTCAGGATCACAACGGCAACTTTGGGCAATCTCATCTATAAATATCTTCCGGTTTAAATTTCCATCTTTTATGCGACCACAACCAGTAAGCAGGTGCTTCGCGGATCACTTTTTCCAGATATTGAACGTGTGCATCTGTAATTTCGTGTTCGCAGCTTAGTTTCGGCTCGATTATCAAAGGCACAAAGGTACAGCAATAATAACCTCTTTTTACAACGCGGATATCACAAAAAATAACCGGGTCGCCCGTCATCTTCGCCATCTTTTCAATCCCCAAAAAAACGGCGGTCGGCTGGTTTAAAAATTGTGTAAAGTATTGTGTTTCTTCGCGTACCGGCGTTTGGTCGCTTACAAAAACAGTAAGTTTAGGTTCGTTTTTTAAAGTAACCAACGTGCGTAAAGTAGCTTTCATGGAAACCGGTATCGAGCCAAAACGCGAGCGGAGTTTTTTCAAAAACCTATCAAAAACCTCGTTCTCCAGCGGTTTGTAAATAAACAATTTCTTTTTTTGGGTAGAGAAACCCAGGATTTGTGCCGACATTTCCCAGTTGCCGTAATGGCCCAACGCGCCCAGTACACTTTTTTGCCGGCTAAAAAAAGTATCTAGCAGTTCGGGGTTGTTTAGGGTAAAGTGCTTTTTCAATTCCCGCTCAGAAATGCTGATGAGCTTAACGGATTCCAGCATTAAATCTGCCAGGTAACTGAAAAACTGGCGTTCAATTTTTGCCCGTTCGGTTTGAGTTTTTTCCGGGAAAGCATTTTGCAGGTTTTGCTGTACAACTTTACGCCGGTATTTAACCACATAAAAAAGGATGATAAAAACAGCATCGGATATCAAATACAAAACCCAAAACGGCAGCAGCGAGAGCAGGTACAAAAAGAAAATGGCTACTTTCGTAAGTGCCTTAATAATCATTGTTTTGGCCGGGATTTAAATACAAACTTAACCTTTATGGCTGATAATGCTGCAATCTTCCCCTTGTTTTACCTGCCGCCGGTTGCTTTTTTTGCAGAGTTGCTTCAGCATAAAAGCAATTTTTTGATCGAACAAAAAGAGCATTTCCCCAAACAAACCTACCGGAACCGGGCACAAATTTACTCGCCGGACGGTGCGCTGACTTTGGTTGTGCCTGTAGAAAAAGGCTCTAAAAACCATCGGGTAGTGCGCGACGTAAAAATAAGTTACGATTTTAACTGGCAGCGTTTGCACTGGTTAAGCCTGGAATGCTGTTACCGCAGTTCGGCTTATTTTGAATATTACGAAGCAGATTTTGCGCCTTTTTATCACGAAAAAAAGTATATGTTTTTGTTTGATTACAACGAAGCTTTGCTGCATTTACTATTGAAATTATTGAAGTTAAAATTAGAACTGAAGTACACCGAGGAATATGAAGACGATTTTAAAAGTGCAGATTTCCGCAAAAGCATCAACCCAAAAGTAACTTATGATTTTGAACAGAAACAGTATTTCCAGGTATTTGATGACCGGCAGGGCTTCCTCAAAAACCTCAGCATTGCGGATCTGTTGTTTAACCAGGGGCCAAACACGTTAAAATACCTGTAATGGAAAAAGAAGTAAAACGTTTAAAGGTAAAAACCACCCAGCATGATGCTGTAGTTGGCGAAATGCCGGGTTCGGTAAACGTATCCAAAGATGCGCCAAAACCCAGGATAGAGATTTACTCTTACAATAAAGATGAGGTAATAGAAGCACAAGGGGCAGATATATCCGTCGTGTTTGATCAGATCAAAATCTGCGATAACCATACACATTGGATTTTGATTAAAGGTTTGGGCGATGAAGCTTTGATCGAAAAAATTGGCAGTAAAATGGAAATCAGCCGCTTGGTTTTGGAAGATATTGTGCACACCCGCCAGCGGCCTAAGTTTGAAGAATACGAAAACTATATTTTTTTAACCAGCCGTGTGCTGCATTACCACCAGGATGAGGCACTTGAAAATTACCAGTTATCGGCCCTGGTAAGAAAAAATTACATCGTGAGTTTCCAGGAAACACACGACGAATACTTTGAAGGCATCAAAAAGCGTTTACATGCCGGAAAAGGGATTATACGCACGGCCGGGCCTGGCTACCTGGCTTATGCCATTACGGATACCGTGATCGACCGTTATTTTGATCTGCTAAACAAAGCAGGCGACGCATTGGATTCGCTGGAAGACCGCGTGTACCAATCGCCCGATAAAAGTATCATGTTTGAAGCGCAGCAAACCAAACGCGGCATGATTTTGCTGCGTAGGGCAGCCTGGCCGGAACGCGATAAAATTACCGACATGATCCGGACGGAAAGCCCGTTGATTACCCAAACAGATAAATTGTATCTGCGCGATGCTTACGATCATTGTATCCAGGTGATTGATTTGATCGAGAGTTATAAGGAAATCACTTCCAGTATTGTGGATGTTTACCTTTCGCTCATCAGCAACCGGATGAACGAAATTATGAAAGTATTGACGATTATTTCGTCCATATTTATTCCGCTTACGTTTATCGCAGGGATTTACGGAATGAACTTTGCAAGGCAGGATCCGGTAACTAATAAAATAATGCCTGCCAACATGCCGGAATTGTATGCACCGCACGGTTATCTTTACACGGTGCTGGTAATGTTGCTGATTGCCATTGTACAATTTATATTTTTTTGGCGAAAAGGCTGGTTTAACAGAATGTAACAGAATTGATGAAGTTAAAAAAGAGATATTTATACACTGTAGCTGCCGCCGCAATCATATTGCTGACCGTGAGGCTTGTAGCTGCCCAAAACCAAAACACGTTAAAAGATGCCGTGCTGAAGGAAATTTCAGGGATTGCATTTTCTCGAACCAACAAAAATATTTTATACGTGCACAACGACAGCGGCGATACCAGCCGTTTTTTCGCCATTACGCCAAACGGACAATTAAAAGCTACTTTTTATTTTAAAGCTGATGCCGCAAATCCAAAAGCTAATGTGATCGATTGTGAAGATATTGCTGTTGGCTCCGGCCCTAAAAAGGGTAAAAGTTATATTTATTTAGGTGATATCGGCGATAACCATGCGGCCAGGCAATCCATCACAATTTACCGTTTTGAGGAACCCGTTGTTACTGATAACCAACCGGTAAGTACGGTCAAAAGTAATGCGTTCCATTTAAAATATCCGGATGGTCCGCATGATGCAGAAACTTTAATGGTTGACCCGATTGGCCGTTTGTTGTACATCATCACCAAGCGCGAAGATTCTGTCGGCGTTTACAGCGCGCCGCTCAATGCTTCTTTTACCGATACAATTTCATTACAAAAAAGGTGCAAAATCCATTTTACAGGTTTGCCGTTGCTGAAATGGGTTACGGCCGGGGATATTTCTGCGGACGGAACAGAAATTTTGGTTAAAAGCTACCAGAAAGTTTATTACTGGAAACGGCAAAAAGCCGAATCCGTTTGGAAAGCTTTAGAGCGAAAACCGATAGAACTGCCTTATACGCCCGAAAAGCAAGGCGAAGCCATCGGTTTTACGCCTGATGGAAAAGGTTATTACACCACCAGCGAAGGTAAAAACGCACCGATCTATTATTATCAAACACCAAAGTAAAGCCCGGGTTTTAGGTTGATAAAAGAAGCACCTGCTTTAACAGCTGGTTTGTAGCTGTGGTTTTACTTCGAAATAAACGTTAACTTCGTTAGGTATATCGCCTTGTACTTAACCTGAATGCGCTTTTTTTATCAGTTTTACCTGATCTTGTTTGTTGCAGTTGCTGTAAACTTTAATGCTGCCGCACAAACCTGTACCGGCAGTTTAGGGGAACCGGTGATTAATGAAACTTTTGGTGCAGGCAAAACAAGCGGTTTAGGCCCGGCTTTGCCATACGGTACAACCACCATGGTTTATATGGCCGATGATTGCGCCGGCCCGAACGGTGCAGATGAATCGCGGGGGTTATATACGGTTGCTACTTATATGGGCTCTTCCTGTAGAGGCGCAACCTGGCAAACAATCTCGCATGACCATACCGGGGATACAAACGGTTACTTCATGATCATCAACGCCTCCCAGGCACCCAGTGTGTTTTATACAACGAAAGTTGACGGTAGTAAACTTTGCCCGAATACAAACTACTTTTTCGGAGCTTATATCATGAATATTTTGCGCGACCTGGCTTTAACCAAAAATTATGTTAAACCCAACATCACCTTCAGGATAGAATCCGTAAGCGGTAACCTGTTAGGCAGTTTTAATACCGGCGATATTCCTTCCATCAAAGAAACCGACCCGGTTGTATTTACACAATACGGCGGTTTTTTTAAATCGACCGCAACAGGCGAAGATTTGATTATCAAAATGGTTAACAACGCGCCCGGCGGTTTGGGCAATGATTTTGCGATGGATGACATCAGTTTTAGTCCCTGCGGAGAATTGGTCCAAACAGGTTTTAATGTCGCCACAGATAATGCTTCCAGAAGTGCCTGTGCTGCCGATAACCTCAATTACACATTGGTTTCTGCATACACAGGATATTTCAACCCTAACTATCAATGGCAGCAAAACTTTAACAACGGCAAAGGCTGGGTAAACATTGCGGGGGCAAAATCTCCGACATTGCCCGTTAGCTTTATAAATGCTGTCCCCGGCTCATACGAGTATCGCGTAGGGATTTTAAATCAGGCACAAATTGGCTCGGAAGCCTGCCGGATTTACTCTTATCCGCTTACCGTCAATGTTTATCCGCCGCCGGCAATCACACTGGCTCCAACCACCAAAACCTGCATCGGCCAGCCTTTATATTTAAGTTCTGCCGGCGGCGACAGCTACTTGTGGACAGGCCCGAACAATTTCACCTCCGCAGAAAGCAGTCCGCTGGTTACCAGCCACGCCGGCATTAATGATAACGGAACTTATTACGTAAAGGTTTCCAACCATGGGTGTACAACTTTGCAGCAAACACAGGTCTCGGTTTTTCCCGCGCCATCCGTAGCACCTTTGGCCGATATGACCGTATGCGAAGGTAGTTCCGTACAATTAAATGCAAACGGAACTAACGTAACACACTATAAATGGTCGCCCGCAACCGGTTTAAGTGATGCCAATATTGCAAACCCGACAGCTTCGCCAAGCGTAACCACTACTTACCTGCTTTCGGTAAATAACGACGGCTGCCCGGACGTTGCGCCTACAGCTTCGTTAACCATCACCGTATTAAAAAAGCCGGTGGCCGATGCAGGGAAACTCTTCAAAATATTTGAGGGGGAAAGCATCCGTTTGCAGGGGAAAATAACCGGAACCAGCAGCAGCACGTTCTGGACGCCGGCATCTTATCTCGATAATCCAAATTCGTTAACGCCGCTTGCCGCACCGCCGGGCGATTTAACTTATACTTTACATGCGGCGGCTGCAATGGGCTGCGGCGAAAGTACCAGTACTGTTTTTATCAGGGTTTATAAAAAGCTGGTCATCCCAAACAGTTTCAGCCCAAATAATGACGGTATAAATGATTTATGGAACATCGCCAATATAGAAAGCTATCCGCTGGCCGATGTTAATGTTTACAACCGTTATGGCAAACTTATTTTTCATAGCATCGGTTATCCTAAAGCCTGGAACGGTACTTATAACTATCAGGTACTATCGGTTGGTACGTATTATTATGTGATTGATTTGAAGGAGGATAACCTGCCCAAAATGGCCGGCTGGCTGCTGCTTGTACGATAAAAATCAACCTGTAAAAGTCAAGAATGAACAAAACATTCAGCAACATGCCATGACCATGGTAATACTGAAAAAACTTATTATATAGGGGTTAGAGGACGGATTTATCAGCCGTTGGAACAGGAGCGGCAAGCTTTCTCCAATGTTGTTAAAACTTTAAATGATGCCGAAAAAAGTACGGCCAAGCTAACTTCTACGTTTAGTTATGTCATTTTAGGACCGGCTATGATTACTATTCTGAATTATAGTCAATCTCATTCTATCGCCACAATTTTAAAGCCTTTCGTCGTAAAATTGAGGGTTTTTGTTTGATGCTTCTTTTATCGTATAAAAATCAGAAATGATAACAACTTATATTCATTTGAAATTAGTGCAGTAAAAACAGTATGCTTAAATACTGAAACACCTTTCAGGATTGTTAATTAAAACAAGGGTTATATATGAAGTTTTTTGGTCTCAATTTCCTGGTCTTATTATTGGTTTAGAAGTTTCGGCTAATTTTCTTTCTAAAAATGCTATCTTCCAGCTTCTTTTAGAGGATAAATTATTGGATTGAACATGCTCAACCGTCGTAAATTTTTAACCGGCACACTTGGTGCTTCAGGGGTAATATTAAGTGCTAAAGTTTTCGGAAAAAGTAGGGTAAAAGAAGCATCTGTGGGATTAGCTGCCAATTTTCCCATCGTAATTTCGACCTGGGATTTTGGTATTCCCGCCAATCAGGAAGCCTGGAAAATCCTTTCCAAAGGTGGCCGCGCTTTGGATGCGGTAGAAGCTGGTGTAAAAATCCCCGAAGCCGACCCGAACAACCACAGCGTTGGCGCGGCTGGTTATCCCGACCGCGACGGTCATGTTACTTTAGATGCCTGCATTATGGACGAAAAAGGCAATTGCGGCGGCGTGGCAGCCATGGAATACATTGACCATCCAATTTCGGTTGCCCGGATGGTGATGGAAAAAACACCGCATGTGTTGCTGGTGGGCGAAGGCGCAACGCAATTTGCACTGGAAAATGGCTTTAAAAAGAAGGTTTTACTGACTGCAGAATCAGAAAAAGCCTGGAAAGAATGGCTTAAAACGGCTAATTATAAACACGAAATCAATGTTGAGAATAAACTTTACTCGCCAAAAAAACTTCCCGGAAACCAATACAACCACGATACAATTGGCATGCTAGCACTGGATGCGGCGGGCAATATTTCCGGTGCCTGCACTACCAGCGGCATGGCCTGGAAACTGCACGGAAGGGTAGGCGATAGTCCGATTATTGGTGCCGGCTTATTTGTGGACAACGAAGTCGGCGGCGCAACTTCAACCGGTGTTGGAGAAGAAGTCATCCGCAACGTAGGCAGTTTTTTGGTGGTCGAACTGATGCGCCAGGGTTACAAACCCGAAGATGCCTGCAAAGAAGCCGTGAACCGGATCATCAAAAAGAAACCGGAGCTTTCTAAAACGCTGCAAGTTGGTTTTCTCGCCATCAACAAAAAGGGAGAATATGGTGCTTATGCCATCCAAAAAGGTTTTTCGTTTGCGGTTTGCAATGCCGAAAAACAGGATTTGCTGATCAAAGGCAAAAGCGTTTTTTAATCGGCAAAAATGGTTAAGATTGAGATTTGTGCCGGTTCACTTTCATCGGCTTTGGTGGCGCAGGAAGGTGGCGCGTATCGTGTAGAATTGTGTGATAATTTGAAAGAAGGCGGCACTACGCCTTCTTTCGGAATGCTTCTTTTAGCAAGGAAAAACCTCAACCTAAAATTGTTTCCAATTATCCGGCCGCGCGGCGGTGATTTCTTTTACACAAATTTGGAGTTTGAAGTGATGAAAGCCGATGTAAAACAATGCCGGGATTTAGGTTGCGATGGCGTTGTTTTTGGTATCCTGAAAAAAGATGGCAATATTGATGTGGAACGTTGCATCGAACTAAAACAAACCGCCGGAACTTTGGGCACTACTTTTCACCGTGCTTTTGATCGTTGCAAAGATCCTTTTACAGCTTTGGAAGAAATTATTGAAATGGGTTTTGAACGGATATTAACTTCGGGCATGGAAATTAATGCTATAAAAGGAGCATTGCTGATTTCAAAATTGGTTGAACAGGCAAAAGGCAGGATTTCAATTATGCCCGGTGCTGGTGTTCGTCCGGAAAATTTAAAACAGTTGATCGAACTGACAGGTGCCACCGAGTTTCATACTTCGGCAAAAGGCGTTTTTAAAAGTGAAATGTTTTTTACAGATGTGAGAACGGGCAGTTATGAGGAAGAGTTTTTGATCGAACAAACCGATGTTGATGTGGTAAAAGCGTTGGTTAAAATTGCGGGAGGCGTAGCTTAAATACTGTTTTTATCGGCATAAAAACAGTATGACGGTAAAATTGCTACACTGATTTTTAGGTGATAAAAGAAGTATCAGGTTTTATCCGCATAATTAACTTTCTGAAAAAACAGTAATAAAAGCAAAAAGCTCCTGGTGTTTATCCCGGGAGCTTTTTGCTTTTGTTGTTTAATTTTAATTTTAGTTTTTCACTTTTAAATCCCACCATAAACGGGTGCCGCCGTTGTCCGGGCCGCTTAATAAAGTAACGGCTTTGGTAACTTCGGCTTTGTTGTTGTTGTATTCATCTTGTGAAAAAGGAAGCCTGCGGATAAAATCAGTGGTACTGATCGTGCCCTGGCTGTTGTTGACTACAACCGGCATTAAAACAGGGTAATTGGTCCTTCTAAATTCGGCCCAGGCTTCTTCGCCATCTGGCCATAATGCCAGCCATTTTTGGGTGATGATACGTTCTAACTTTCTTTGGTAAGTAGCATTCTCGTCCCACTTAATGGTAATTGTGCTTAAATAAGGCGATCCGGCAGGCAGGTTATTGGTTGCGCTGGCAAGGTCTGTATAAGGAGCTTCTGTGCTGGTTGCATCATTTGCATAATTGCCCAAACTTCCGCTAACCCCGTTAAGATTAAACGAAAGGGCAATCCCTTCATTATAAAAACCAGAAGGCGTACCGCCCATGTTCCAGCCGCGCAAAGTGCCTTCGGCCTTTAAAAACGATACCTCCGAGGCTACCATCAATTGGATTGGGGTAGATGCGTTGGTGGTGCCAAAATTTAACAAGCTGGCATCTGCATATTGTTGGGTAGAAGTGATGGCAACCCCGTTACGGATACCGCGGTATTGGCCAGCACTATTAGGTTTAAAATAAACAGGAAGCCTTGGGTCATTAAAACCTTTGAGGTAACATTCCATTGGTGCGCCCATATTGATGTCTCCATATTCGTAGGTGATTGACCAGAGTGAATTGGTAAAAGTAACGCCATTGGCTTGGTGTACAAAAGCGTTATCACCGTTTGTTGTGAGCAAGCCGTTCGGGTCGTTTACGGCTTCTTCTCCTTTGGTTTTTGCCAAAGCCGGGTTAACCATGGCAATACGGATAGCCAAACGAAGTTTTAAAGAATTGGCAAATTTGAGCCATTGCTTATAATCTCCGTTGTAAACCAAATCATAAGGCTGAAATGGTTTTGCGCCGGGATTGGCTTTAACGTATTGGGTCAGCGTTTTTATGGCAAAATCAAGCTCGGTAAAAAAAGTATTGTAAATTACTTCCTGGCTGTCGTAAGGTGTAGTAAACCCGCCTTTTCCAAAAGAGGTATAAGGCATAGGGCCATAAACATCGGTAACGCGGTGCATGGCTTCAACTTTAAGTATATTGGCGATGGCCAGATAATCAGGTGAAGTTACCGCCGCCCTTTTACTTATCTGAAGCCAGTTTGACATGATATTTTGAAAGCCAAGATTAAAAGGCGCAGTGTTCCATCCGGGTACAAGCCCGTAATTGGTATTGTTTACACCGCCGTTAAACGGGTCTCCAGACATCATGTAGCCAGAATAAATATCAGCATTCAAATTCTGCTGTAATTGATACAGATAATTGGTGGTGCTGAAAATAGAAAGCTGCATGGGCAGCATGAATGTACCTAAACCTTCACCATCAATTTTAAGCAGCGAATCTGTGGCATTATACCTGTTGGTGTTATATTTTTCAAAGTCCTTGGTACAGGAAGTTTGGAATAAAACAGTACTGATGACCAATAGTACCGGCCAGTATTTTATGGGTGAATTTTTTGTTTTCATGTTATCTTTTAATTTAAATTAATGGTTAAAAACGGGCACTTATTTTAAAACCAATGCTTCGGATGGTAGGAAGGTTAAACACATCCAGCCCTTGCAAACCATTGGCCGTAGAAAGGGCAACATCCGGGTCAAAAGGCGCATAGTCTTTTATCATCCACAAATTTCTGCCGATGACAGAAAGGCCAACATTTTTAATTTTATTGTTTAAATAAGTGCCGGGCAATGTGTAACCAAAAACCAGTTCGCGCAAACGGATATTGGTAGCGCTGTAAACATATTCTGAGGCAATGGCATTACGGCCGCCAATAGTTGTATAATATAATTGCGGATCTACTTTTTTACCGTTAACTACAACGCCACCGTTATCACGAGCTTTACCGGATGCTTCAGAAACGCCATACTGATCCAACACTGCCTGCGTTAACGAAACAACCTGGCCTCCAAACCTGCCGTCTATCAGAAAGCTTAACCTAAAGTTTTTGTAATTGAACTCATTTTGAAAGCCAGCTAAAAAATTAGGGTTATAGTTTCCTATTTTAGTGTAATCTGATGATTTTATAGGATTGCCATTGGCATCTGTTATATAATTTCCGTTGGCGTCTTTTTCTGCAGCATTGGCATACATATCACCATAAGAGCCGCCTTTTTGCACACGGAGGTTAAATACATCCGAAGAAAGGTTTACATAATCTAAAGAAGTATTGGCTTTGGTATAAGGATCGGTATATTCCAGTACATCTAAAACTTTGTTCCTGTTAAGCGAAAAATTTACACTTGGCCTCCAGGTAAAGCCTCCAAATTTGGCATTATAAGCCAGGGTGGCTTCGATACCTTTGTTCATCAAATTACCACCGTTAAAATAGTAACTGCTGTAACCGGTTGACGGGCTTACGCTGATTTGATAAATTTGATTGGTACTGAAAGACTTGTACAAGTTTACGGTCAAGTTTAAATTGTCATTCAAAAAGCGGCTGTCCAATCCTATTTCGTAAGATCTCGTATTCTCAGGTTTTAATGTGTTAAATGGTGCTGCACCTATTGCATTCGTTGTTCCGTTGTTGATGGCATACGTAGGGTTAGTGGCATAAGCAATCGAACTTCCGTTACCTACATTGGTAATGTTTGCCCTGATTTTTGCAAATGATATTAATTCCGGTAGTTTAAATAGCTGGCTTAAAACAGCATTTAACCCCACAGCAGGATAAAAGAAATGGTCTTTATTTGTAAAAGCCAAACTCGAATCCCAATCATTACGGCCGGTTATATCTAAAAATATTTTATTGTCATAACCTAAAGTTGCTGTACCAAATGCAGATTGTATCTGGCGCCTGTCTGCATATTGTGTCGGGTGTACACGTGTATAATCAATATTGGATATGGAAAATACATTGGCAAAATTTAACAAGTTGCCGTCTGTAACAGAACCTTGGGTTTGGTTATTCTGGAAACTGCCGCCCAAATTTGCTGTCAGTGTAAATTTATCAGATAGTTTTTTATCAAAACTTGCGATCACGTCAGCGTAGGTTTGCGTTACACCACTTGGGTTAAAAGTATATCCGCCTTTGGCCCCGGTAAGTGTATTAACAGTTGAAGCATAGCGTTCAGCTTCATAAACATCGTCGGTACGGTCAACCTTTAACCTTCCTTGTATATTAAGCCAGTCTGTGATGGTATATTTTGCACTAATGGTTCCCAACAAACGGTTTAAACGGTCTTGGTTCGTGTTGCGGTTTACAATCCAATACGGGTTTTGGGTAGCAATATCGCTGATGGTGTACGGCCAGTTTTGTGTATTTAATAGTCTTGCCGGATTATAAACCTCGTAATTGTTTTTGTACTGGTTAAAATCAACGCCTCTTGGAAAAAGGTACAAAGGAACAATTGGGTTATAATAAAAACCCTGGAACGGCCTGTTGTTCACATTTTGTGAAATATAATTGGCAGAAACATCCAGGGAAAGTTTATTTTTAAAAAACTGGCTCGAGTTGCGTACTGTAAAATTGTACTTGTCCAATTTGTTGTTTGGGATGATACCGTTAGCGTTGGTATTTTCAAAAGAAAAATAAGTTTGGTTGGTTTCTGTACCAGTTTGTACAGACAAAGCATTGATCAAAGTCCTGCCGGTATTGTAAAATGACTTAGGGTCAAACGTACTTGGGGAACTTAATTTACTGCCCCAGCTAAAAGGGGAGTTTACTACGGGTTTTCCGTTCTCGTCCACTGTTGTTTCACCATAAGTGTTTTGCAGTTTTGGTATCAAAAACGGGTTTTCAAAAGTTGTATTGGATGAAAAATTGACCGTTGTTTTTCCTGCCAATCCTTTTTTGGTCGTAATCAAAATTACACCGTTAGCGCCCTGGCTGCCATACAACGCTGCCGAAGATGAACCCGGAAGTACCGTAATACTTTCAACATCATCCGGGTTAAGGTTTTCAATGGCATCTCCTCTGTCCTGGCCGCCAAACACACCTCCAATCTGTGTACTGTTGTTGCGCGGCATCGGGATACCATCAATTACATACAAAGCATTGTTATCGCCGTTAATGGATTTGTTTCCACGCAAAACCACTTTAGTTGAGCCACCAACACCGGAAGAACTACGGGTGATTTGCGCACCGGCCACTTTGCCCGATAAACTGTTCACCAAACTTGCGTCGGGTACGTTCGTCAGCTCGTTGCCGCTCACTGTTTGCACGCCATACGTTAATGACCTGGATTCCCTCCTGATACCTAAAGCTGTTACCACAACTTCGGTCAGGTTGTTTGTAGCAGGTACAAGGCGGATGGTAAGGGCAGTTTTTCCTGCAACCGGCACTTCCTGCGTTTGATAACCAATATAGGACAATACCAAAACTGCATTTTCGGGCGCAGTAATAACAAATGCGCCATTAATATCGGTTGATACACCGGCAGTTCCGTTCTTCACTTTTACCGAAACACCAATTAATGGCTGGCCTTTTTCGTCTAATACTTTACCGGAAACATTAATGTCTGCAGCCTGAAACTTTAGCCGGGCTGGTTCAATTGCTGTTGGTTTTAAAGCCGCGGGATGTGTATAAACGCCAGCCGAAGCATCCAGATTAAAAATTAACACAGACGCAAAAGTTGCTGTTAAACACACCTTTGGAAAGCTATGTTTTACTGCAATACCAGGTAGGTATTTACTGATTTTCATAAAATAATAGGTTTAAGTTAAAAACTATGGCCTGCCCGAAAGCAGGGACTGTTAATAAAGATTGAGGTTTATCTTGAGGATTAAGTTCGCCTCTCAGGATTATAAGTAGTTTTTTTCATCATATGCAGTTGTTTAATTTAGATAATGATACAAAAGTCAAAAATGAATGGATGCGTTGCTCTTCTTTTTTCAGTTCCGGGCCAGACCAAATTTTACCCGGTAAAAGAAGCATCGCAATATTCAACCAAAAAAATAAGTTAAAAATGTTTACTTAAAAAACAAGCTTTAATAGTTTGATTGGTATTTTTTAGGTACCGACTAAGGAAGTAAATAAATTTTAAACTTCCTATTTCTTTTTTAAAATTTTAAAAAGTTTTCTGTTTGTCGGTTTATTATTCTAAATATGTAAAATATTGAACCTAAAACATGACCGCCCATAGTATAGAATTTTTACTTAACTACAGTGAAGCCATTAAATGCCTATATTACAACGAAGTACTTACCAGTGCCGACATTAGTAACTACACAGGCAAAAGTATCCCGCATACCATTAAAGTGCTGAACGAACTGATCAAAGAAGGTTATGTGGCCGAAAAGGGATTTGCCACTTCGAGCGGCGGCCGCAAGCCTTTAAACTATTCGCTTGTTGCAGATACGCATTATCTGCTTTCGGTGGCGATGGATCAGTTTTCGGCACAAATGGTGGTGGTGGATATGAACAACAATTTTGTGAGTAATGTTGCCCGCTACGAGTTTGACATCCATCTTTTACAGGCCGAAACTTTCGTTGGCCAATTAAAAAACTTTCTGGAAAATTGCGGCGTCCCCAAAACCAAAATCCTTGGCATCGGCCTTACCATGCCGGGTTTTGTAGATACGAAGGCCGGTGTAAACTATACTTTCTTAAAGGTTGAGGGCCAGACTTTGGTAGAATATATCCAGCAAAATATCTCGATCCCGGTTTTTTTGGACAATGATTCTACCGCTATTGCCCTGGCCGAGCAAAAGTTTGGCGTAGCGGCACATATCAAAAACGTGATGGTGCTAAACTTAGGCTGGGGGATTGGTTTGGGGATGATTTTGAACGATAAAATCTTCAGGGGAAACAACGGTTTGGCCGGGGAGTTTAGCCATATCCCGCTTTTTAAAAACGGGAAGCTTTGTAATTGCGGCAAGCACGGTTGCTTAGAAACAGAAGCTTCTTTAATAGCCGTAACAGCCACTGCCAAACAAGGCATCCGGCAGGGGCAAATTACCAGCCTGGCCAATTATAAAGAGGTTGACGCTGATGCGATTATTACCGAGGCCATCAAAGGCGATGTGTTTTCTGTGAAACTGATCTCGGAAGCTGCATATCATGTAGGCGAAGGACTGGCAATTTTAATCCATTTGATGAACCCGGCCGCTATTGTTTTAAGCGGAAAAGGAAGCGTTGTCGGTAAGTTGTGGTTGGCACCAATCCAACAAGCCATTAACGAGCATTGCATCCCGATGCTGACCAATTATACCGAATTTATCATCTCCAACTTAAACACCAAAGCACAGTTGATCGGCAGCGCGGCATTGGTGGTCGAAAATTTTGGCAAAAAGCTGGCAGATAAATTGGCAGCCATAGAAGAAAATGCTTATGTAAACTGATTTTAATCACCAAAAAAAGCGTGCTAAAAGAAGCATTGTGCTTCCATAAAATTTACCATCATTTTAAACTGGATTATATTGCAAACTTCAACCAAACCAACAAAACTTAGTTTTTCAAAAACAGCAATCGTTGCAGCTTGCACCAGGGCAATGGCCCATGCTGTTTTTATCACTGTTTTTTTAGTGTCGGCAGCAAAGGCGCAAATTGCTTATGAATTAAATTCCGGTTGGAAATGTACACCGGTTTCGGAAGTTAAAACCGACGGAAAAGCTTTATCGCAACCAAACGCTTCCACTCAAAACTGGATGCCGGCAACCGTTCCGGGAACAGTTTTGACCACGCTTTTGAACAACCATAAAGTGCCCGACCCTTTCTATGGGATGAACAACGAACACATCAAAGACATCTACAATACCGGCAGAGGTTATTATACGTATTGGTTTGTAAAAGATTTTGAAGAAGCTGCTCCTGCAAACGGCAACCAGGTTTATCTCAATTTTCGCGGGATTAATTATTCTGCAGAAATCTACCTCAACGGCAAAAAAGTAAACCCAAAAACACATATGGGCATGTTTTTGCGGGAAAGTTATAACATCAGTTCTTTGCTGAGTAAAACAGGAAAAAACCGTTTGGCAGTGCTGGTTTATCCGCCCGATCCGGTTGGAAACCCAAACGACGGACAAGGCGGCGACGGCCGGATTGCCAAAGGCGTTGGCTTGCAATACACGGCCGGATGGGATTGGATCGCACCGATGCGCGACCGCAATACCGGCATTTGGGATAAAGTTACGATTGAAAAAACGGGAGAAATCAACCTAAAAAATCCACATGTAATTACGGTGGTTCCGGGTGTCCGCAAAGTTTCGGGCGATCAGCAACCGGCCATTATTAAAGCATCGGCTGAATTACAAAACGCTAAAAATTATGCGGTAAAAGGAGTATTGCAGTTTACGCTGGATGGAAATACGGTTTCTAAAAACATAACGCTTCAACCTAATTCAACGCAGGAAGTTTCACTTGCCGATCTCAGCTTAAAAAATCCAAAATTGTGGTGGCCGCATGGTTACGGTCCGCAAAATTTATACAATTCAAAAATTCAGTTTTTAGTTGGAAACAAAGTTTCCGATCAGGAAAATGTTTCCGTTGGCGTTCGGGAAATTACCACGAGTTGGAACGCCGAAACGCAAAGCCGACAGGTAGAAGTAAACGGACAAAAAGTATTTATCAAAGGCGGCAACTGGATTATTTCGGATGCGATGCTGCGTTTTACCGATGCGCGTTATGATGCCGAGATCCGTTTTCACCGCGATATGAACCTCAACCTGATCCGGGTTTGGGGCGGCGCTTTGGTAGAGCGGCCGGAGTTTTACCAGGCTTGCGACAAATACGGTTTGCTGGTTTTTCAGGATTTCTGGATTTCGGGCGATGCGGACGGAAAATGGTTTGATCCGCAGAAAGCTGACGACCAGTGGACGCGCCGCAAATATCCCGACGATCACGGGTTGTATTTGAAGTCCGTTTCCGATCAGATCAAATTGGTTCGTAATCATCCTTCACTCGCAATTTGGTGCGGCGGAAATGAAACTACGCCGCCGGAAGATATTTTGCTGGCCGTCCGCGATACGTTGATGCCGAAATTAGACGGCACGCGCTGGTTTGTAGATTATTCTAATTCGGATAAAATGTCGCTTAATACTTTGGGCGGCAACGGTGATGGCCCGTACGGCATCCAGCCAGTTTCCGCTTTTTGGCAGGACCGGACGTTTCCTTTCAATTCCGAAATTGGTTCGGTTGGTTTGAGCGATTACGAATCGTTGCAGCGTTTCATTCCCGAAAAAAATATGGTTGCGCCCCAATTTTATGCCGATAAAAGAAGCACTAAGGTTGATTCTGTTTGGGATTACCACAAATATATTGGCTACGATGCTTCCATCGATCCTTACGGGAAAGCAAAAAATGCCAAAGATTTTGCAACGAAAGCGCAGTTGGTTAATTACGACCAGTACCGCGCGCTGATGGAAGGTTTCAGTTCGCACATGTGGAGCTGGTACACGGGCACGATCATCTGGAAAACGCAAAACCCGTGGACGGCAATGCGCGGCCAGATGTACGATTATTACCTCGACCCGAACGCCTGTTTGTATGGTTTGCACAACGGCAGCGAGCCTTTGCATCCGATGTACAACCCGGTTACGGGCATGGTTTCCATCGTTAACAATACTTTTGAAACCAAACGCGATTTAATGCTCACCGTTAAAACCATCAGCATGAGCGGCGCGGATAGTTTGGTTACGCAGGTTTTTGTGGAAGTGCAGCCTTCGTCCGTTAAAGATTTTTTGCCGGTAAAAACAGTATTGGATAAACGGGCGCGGGAAAAAGGCGCGTTTTTGTGCCTGCAAATCCTCGATAAAAACAAGCATAAACTGAGCGAAAATATTTACTGGATAAAAGATGCATCGGGCAATTATTCCGGCTTGCAGGAAATGGCTCCGTCGCAACTGCAAATAACTGCCGGCAAGTTAGTTAATGGAAAAATTGAAGTAACTTTAACCAACCCGGCCAAAGCACCGCTGGCATTTTTTAACCGCTTGTCGCTGATTGATGCGGCAACGCATAAACGCGTTTTACCGGTTTTTTATTCGGATAATTACGTTTCGGTTTTGCCCGGCGATGGGCAGAAAGTAACGCTGGATTATCAGCTTAAAACCGGTGAACCGATGCCACAACTTTCGGTAAGCGGCTGGAATTTGTCCGAAAAATTCATCACGATAAAATAAGTATTTACCTCAACATAAATCAACCTAAAACTAAAACAACACGCATGGCCCGTTTAAATTTGCTGGAAGAAACCCGGTACGAAAAGCTGCCGGTTACGGTATATCCGGATGCTTCTTTTGCCTCTAAAAAAGTGGCGAAAAGGATTGCCGATTTGATTAATGATAAAAATGAAAAAGGCGAAAAAACGATTTTAGGTTTGGCCACCGGAGCCACGCCGGTTAAAGTTTATGCCGAATTGGTGCGGATGCACCGGGAAGAAGGGCTGAGTTTTGCCAATGTAATTACCTTTAATCTGGATGAATATTTCCCGATGAAGCCGGATGCCGTGCAGAGTTACGTTACATTTATGAACGAAAACCTGTTCGATCATATTGATGTTGCGAAAGAAAATATCCACATCCCAGACGGAACTTTGAAGCAGGAAGATGTTGCAGCTTTTTGTCTGGATTACGAAAGAAAGATCAGCGAATACGGCGGTTTGGATTTGCAGGTTTTAGGCATCGGGCGTACCGGCCACATCGGTTTTAACGAGCCGGGTTCTGCACCAAATTCGGGAACGCGATTGGTTACTTTGGATGATTTGACGCGCCGTGATGCTTCCCATGATTTTGGCGGAAAAGAAAATGTGCCGGTAAAAGCGATCACGATGGGCATCGGGACGATTTTTAAAGCACGTGAAATTATTTTGATGGCCTGGAATTCTAAAAAAGCTTCCATTATTAAAAAAGCGGTGGAAGGCGAGATTTCTTCGGATGTTCCGGCAACATATTTGCAACTATCTGATAATGTAGAGTTTGTTTTGGACGAAGGCGCCGCGGAACAGCTTACCCGTTTTAACACGCCCTGGTTAGTTAAAGATTGCGTTTGGACAGATCAGCTGATTAAAAAAGCAGTGATCTGGCTGGCTTCAACCTTAAACAAACCGGTTTTAAAACTGACCGAAGAAGATTACAACAACCACGGCATGGCGCAGCTGGCCACCGAAAAAGGCCCGGTTTATAACATCAATATTAATATTTTTAACCAGGTTCAACATACCATAACTGGCTGGCCGGGCGGTAAACCGAATGCAGACGATAGTCAGCGGCCGGAACGTGCCGAACCTGCTAAAAAACGTGTGATCGTGTTTTCGCCGCACCCGGATGACGATGTAATTTCTGTTGGCGGCACGTTTATCCGTTTGGTAGATCAGGGACACGATGTGCATGTGGCTTACCAAACTTCGGGCAACAACGCCGTTTGGGATGATGATGCCCTGCGTTACGTAGAATTTGCAATTGATTTTGCGAAAAGCCAGCACCAGGAAGCCACGCAACTGGAAAGTTTGTACCACAACATGCGTAAATTCTCCCAAAACAAACACCCGAACCAGGAAGACCCGCAGGAAATGAAAACGGTAAAGGGGCTGATTAGAAAAGGCGAAGCCATTGCCGGGGCGCGTTTTGCCGGTGTGCCGGACGACCATATCCACTTTATGGACTTGCCTTTTTATGACCGGTTGAAAGTGCAGAAAAATGTGAGTTTTGAAGATGATATCCAAAAAAATATTCAGCTTTTGCAGGAAGTAAAGCCGCACCAGGTTTTTGCTGCCGGGGATTTTGCCGATCCGCACGGTACGCATAAAATCTGTTTCAATATTATGGTGGAAGCCTTAAACCGTTTAAAAGATGAAGCGTGGACGAAAGACTGCTGGATCTGGCTGTACCGCGGTGCCTGGCACGAGTTTGAAACACACGAAATTGAAATGGCCGTTCCGCTTTCCCCGCAGGAAGTGGTCCGCAAAAGGCTGGCTATTTATAAGCACCAGTCGCAAAAAGATCTGCCGGTTTTCCCGGGCGATGACGCGCGCGAGTTTTGGGTGCGGGCAGAAGACCGTAACCGCGAAACCGCCTGTGCTTATGATAAACTTGGCCTGGCAGAATATGAAGCGATGGAAGCATTTGTAAGATACCGGTTTTAGTTTTTAGTAGGGGCGATTCATGAATCGCCCGAAACAGTTCGTAAATTGCCTCAAACAAGATTTTAAACGGGCGATTCATGAATCGCCCCTGCTAAAACCGATGCTTCTTTTATCACCTAAAAATTAGTAACACCTAAAATTTTTCATCATGACAAATATCTCCAGTCCATCCGCTTCATCAAGCCTAAACCCGGACAAAAGCTCTAAAGCCATCCTGATTATCGGCGCACTGTTTTTCATTTTTGGTTTCGTAACCTGGATGAATTCCGTTTTAATCCCGTACTTAAAATTAGCCTGCGAGCTGAATAATTTTGAATCGTACCTGGTTGCGTTTGCATTTTATATTTCTTATCTGGTGATGGCGATTCCGTCGGCGTGGCTGTTAAAAAGATCAGGTTTTAAAAACGGGATGTCCTTCGGGCTGGCCATCATGGCGGTTGGTGCTTTGATTTTTATCCCCGCCGCGCTCAGCCGGACGTACATACTGTTTTTAGTGGGTTTATTTGTGCAGGGGACCGGTTTGGCTGTTTTGCAAACGGCATCTAACCCATACATCACTATTTTAGGCCCGGCTGAAAGTGCTGCAAAACGTATCAGTATTATGGGGATCTGTAATAAAATTGCAGGTGCCATTGCGCCGATTGCTTTAGGTGCCATTGCTTTAAAAGATGCCGACGGTTTAAAAGTGAGATTGATTTCGATGCCAGCCGCACAAAAAATTGAAGAACTAAACGCACTTGCCCACCGCGTGATTACACCATACATTATCATCGTTATCATTCTGGTTATCCTGGCCATTCTGATCTCGTTCTCCACACTTCCTGAAATTGATACCGACCACGAAGATGAAGCCGTTGCCGCAGCCAATACCAACAAAACCAGCATCTTCCAGTTTCCGCATTTGCTGCTGGGCGTTTTTACCTTGTTTTTATATGTTGGTGTGGAGGTTTTGGCCGGCGATTCCATCATCAGTTATGGCGCAAGCCAAGGTATTCCCTTATCTACTGCCAAATTTTTTACCACCTGTACTTTGTTGGGGATGATCATCGGTTACATCACCGGGATCATCTGCATCCCAAAATACTTTAAGCAGGAGCAGGCTTTAAAAGTTTCCGCAGTTCTGGGCGTAATTTTTTCAATTGGCGCGATCTTTACAACCGGTTATCTATCCGTTTTATTTATTGCTTTGCTGGGGTTGGCCAACTCGCTTTTGTGGCCGGCCATCTGGCCGCTGGCGATTGCCGGTTTAGGCCGGTTTACCAAAATCGGTTCTTCTTTTATGATTATGGCCATTGGCGGCGGCGCTTTAATCCCATTAGCGTATGGCCGTTTGGCTGATGTTGTTAACCCAACGCACGCTTACTGGATTTTGGTTCCGTGTTATTTGTTTATTTTATTTTATGGGATAAAAGGGCATCGTATTGGTTTGAAAACCTTTATCATGAAAGAGGATCTTGTTTAAACCATTATCAATCGTACACCATGACACGAAGGGTTTTTTTACAACATGATGCAATCAAATTCCCGGAAGGTTACCAGCTCAACATCAACCCGGACAACAATGCGCATCAGTATTTTGAGATTGAAATTAATCAGTTTAATAAAATTTTCGATCTATATTTACCAAACCTTACTGTTTTTACCATGCCTTTTTCGGAGTTGCAAAAGCAGTATTTATGGATAGTTTATTACCGGCAAAAACAGTATCAGCAAAAAAATAAAAAGTATGAGGCAACGCTGGCCGAGTTGAAAATTGAGCGGAGTGTGAGGATTGAAGATCGGGAAAACCTGTTGGAAATGGATGCTTCGGCCAAACAATTACCGCTACAGTTAAGGTCGAAGGAAGCGCATTTATCAGCATTAATGATGAAGGTTTAATCGAAACGATCAAACCGAAACTACGAGCAGCCACTGTTGTAAAAGAGATATTTAAAGATAACTACATGAAAAAAATCTGGACGTTGGTGCCAATTCTGATGCAATTATCAGTTTTTGCGCAAGAAGTTACCAAAATTTCGGATCCGGTCGAATGGATCAATCCACTAATGGGCACGGCTTCCAAGCCAAGTTTATCCAATGGAAATACTTATCCTGCCGTGGCTTTGCCCTGGGGAATGAATTTTTGGACACCGCAAACCGGCAAAATGGGCGATGGCTGGCAGTACCAGTACGATGCCGATAAGATCAACGGGTTTAAGCAAACGCACCAGCCTTCGCCGTGGATGAATGATTACGGTGCTTTTGCAATTATGCCGGTAACCAAACATTTAAAGTTTGTGCAGGAAGAACGGGCCAGCTGGTTTTCGCACAAGGCGGAAGTTTCCAAACCTTATTATTACAGCGTTTATTTGGCGGATGCCGATGTAACCGCCGAACTAACGCCGACCGAACGGGCCGCGCAATTCTGCTTTACTTTCCCAAAAACCGACAGTGCTTTTGTGGTGGTTGATGCTTTTAACAAAGGTTCGTACATCAAAATTATCCCGAAGGAAAACAAGATTATCGGCTACACCACCAAATACGCCAGCGGCAAACTGAAGAATTTTAAGAATTATTTTGTGGTGATTTTTGACAAACCTTTCACACTGGCCAAAACCTGGAACGATAGAAGTTTAGGCCGGGATTCGTTGGAAATATATGCCGATCATTCTGGCGCGATCATCGGTTTTAAAACCCGGAAAGACGAAAAAGTAGGGGTAAAAACAGCATCGTCTTTCATCAGCTTTGAGCAGGCCGAACTCAATTTGAAACGGGAAGTTGGCAGTGATAGTTTTGATCAAACCAAAACCAAAGCCAAAACAATCTGGAACAAAACTTTGAGCAGGATTAATGTGGAAGGTGGTTCGGTTGAGCAGATGCACACATTTTATTCGTGTTTGTACCGGATGCTTTTCTTCCCCAATAAACTCTATGAAATCGATGCTAAAGGAAGCATCCAGCATTACAGTCCGTACAACGGCAAAATTATGCCCGGCTATATGTTTGCCGGGACTGGTTTTTGGGATACTTTCCGTGCGCTTTATCCTTTTTTAAACCTTGTTTATCCGTCCATCAACAAAGAAATGCAGCAAGGTTTGCTCAACGATTACAAAGAAGGCGGCTGGCTGCCCGAGTGGAGCAGTCCGGGTTATTCGGACGTGATGGTGGGCAATAATTCGGCTTCGGTTGTGGCCGAAGCTTATTTAAAAGGTTTGCGCGGATATGACATCAATACGTTGTATGAAGCGTTGCTGCACGGCGCAAACGGCGAAGGACCGGAAGGAACCGGACGAACGGGCGTAAAGTATTATAATGAATTAGGTTACGTGCCGTATGATGTGAAAATCAACGAAAATGCTGCGCGTACTTTAGAATATGCTTACGATGATTTCGCCATTTCCCAATTAGGAAAAGCATTAGGGAAACCAAAAGCAGAAATAGATTTATATGCTAAAAGAAGCATGAACTACCAGAAGCTGTTCGATAAAGAAACCGGTTTAATGCGCGGAAAAAACAAAAACGGCAGCTTCCAATCGCCGTTCAATCCGTTTAAGTGGGGCGATGCTTTTACGGAAGGCAATAGCTGGCATTATACGTGGTCGGTTTTCCATGATATTAATGGTTTGGTTAATTTGATGGGCGGAAAAGAACGGTTTGCGGCAAAACTGGATTCTGTTTTTACCCTTCCGCCAATTTTTGATGATAGTTATTACGGACAGGTGATCCACGAAATCCGCGAAATGCAAATTGCAAACATGGGACAATATGCACACGGCAACCAGCCGATCCAACATATGGTTTACCTGTACAATTACGCTGGCCAGCCCTGGAAAGCGCAATATTGGGTCCGCGAAACGATGAACAAATTGTATAAAGCCACGCCCGATGGTTATTGCGGCGATGAAGATAACGGGCAAACTTCGGCCTGGTATGTGTTTTCGGCGATGGGATTTTATCCGGTTACGCCAGCGAGTGATCAGTATGTTTTGGGCGCACCGCTGTTTAAAAAGGTTACTTTGAATTTAGAGAATGGCAAAAAAGTGTTGATAAACGCAGCATCTAACAGTGCCGAAAATAAATACATTGGCAGTATCCAACTTAACGGAAAAGCTTATGATAAGAACTGGTTGAGCCATTCGGCTTTGATGCAGGGAAGTATTATCAGTTTTGGTATGTCGGCTGCGCCGAATAAAAATCGGGGGATTAAGATAGAGGATGTTCCGTTTTCTGTTTCTGGGAATTAGGTGAAGGATTGAAAATATTGGCTACAAAGATATGGTTAGATAACTGACTATAAGGTTTTCGAAAACCTTATAGTCGGTTATCTACCGCTTTTACAAAAAGTTATGCTGAATTTAAAAAATGGCAAAAAAGTAGTGATAAAAGCAGCATCCAACAGTGCCGAAAATAAATACATTGGCACGATGAGCGTAAACGGGAAATTGTATGATAAAAATTGCTGAGCCACTCGGCTTTGATGCAGGGAAGTATTATCAGTTTTGGTATGTCTGCTGTTTCGGACAAAAATCGGGGGGATTTTCCATTTTCTGAGAATTAGATTGAAGTATTTCCAAAAATTTTTTCATGAAAATCGTTTGCAAACATGTAACAAATAGCGTCTGCACGACACTAATCATAAAATTTGACTACCTAATTAAACATGAATTTTAAATCTATTCTAACCTTTGCATTATTATTTGTATCAGTTACCAGCTTTGCCCAATCCAGGGAAACAGATATCATGATCGTCGGATCAGACCATTTCGCCCAAACTTATAAAAAAGAGTTCCCTAATACAGATGTGCTGATGCCTAAGGCTCAGAAGGAAGTGTCAGACTTTGCTCATTCCGTCGCGGCCTATACACCAGATATGGTCTGTGTGGAGGTACTATCTAAATATCAGCAGGAAACCGATAGTCTTTACGTATTATACACACAAAACAAGCTTGATTTCAAAGCTTGGGAGAACGGTAGAAGCGAAGTGTATCAAATCGCTTTTCGGGTGGCTAAAGAAGCGAAATTGAAAAAGATTTATTGCGTGAATGCGCCTGGCGGCACCTCACAAAGCATTTTGGATAATGGTAATCACATTGACCTATACAAGAAAGAGGGACTGGAGTTAAGGGCGTTTGCTACCAGCAAGTTGGCCCAGTTGCAAAACGGGACAATTGGTTTTGGTAACTATCTACGCTTTTTAAATCATCCGGAAACCGCGCAAAAAATATATCACTTGAGATATATCACACCGTTAAGAGTTACTATGGGTAAATTCAAAAATCCGGATGCAATGATTGATACTGCATTTATAAATCCGAGCTATATCGGAGCGGAACTTACATCAACCTTTAAAAATAGGGATTATAAAATCTATTCTGGTATTGTAACCTGTCAAATGGAAACGCAGGCTAAACGGATATTGCTCATTATCGGGGTAGCACATATCGGATCTTTAAAAAGTATCATCCGGGATGACGACAGCTTTACTCTAATTGACACTAAACAATTTATTAATTAACGTTATTGGTTGGATTTAGTGACTCTACTGGTGGGGTTTGCAACTCCGGCCTTCGAACTAAAGATTTCCAATCCTTCGATATAAAACTAACTCCAAGCCCTCCTCAAAAACCGAATCCAATTACCATGTAAAATATTGTTTAAATCTTCTAAAGAATAGCCACGAACTGAAAGCAATTCCTTCATTTTCTGCAAATCAGCAATCGTTTCCAAATCATACGGGCATTGCTCCTTACCAAAAGCACCATCCAGATCAGAACCAACACCAACATGCAAACAGTTGCCTGCGATTTGGCAGATATGATCGATATGATCAATCGCAACATTCAAATTGCAGTTCATCGTTTTCGGGTCTGATTTTCCGCGTTCCCAATTTGGCACCATCATCCAGGCATCCAAAGCAACGCCAATTACGGCACCACGGGCAATTAAAGCTTTAATTTGCTCATTGTTAAATTGCCGGTTGTGGTTCACCAAAGCCCGGCAATTGTTATGGCTTGCCCAAACGAAACCGTTAAAATGGTCTAAAGCTTCCCAAAAACTATCATCACATAAATGCGTGGCATCTAAAATAATATTCAGTTCTTCCATTTTTCGCAGCAGCTCATGGCCTTTTTCTCCCATAAAACCGGTTGCATCCGTGCCTTGCGCGTAACGGCCAGGACCGTAATGTGCTGGTCCGACGGTACGCAAACCATCCTGATAAGCTTTTTCCAGATGCTGCATAGAAATAATAGAATCCGCGCCTTCCAAACTTAAAATATAACCTACCGGCTTTTTTGATGTGGAAGGAGTTTTCCATAAATCCAAATGCCTGTTCAACGAATCTAAATTGTTGATCTGTACCATTTCTCCTGCGTATTCCATCGCTTTGTACCAGGCCAACTGGCCTTGCGTTTGCGCCCAAGCCTGCTCTGGTGAGTGCCAGCCGGGAAGCGGATTATCAGGCGAAACATAACGTGCAATTTGCGTAGCTACCACCAAACCAATGTTTCCGCGGCGCAGTTCGGGCAACGAAACTACAGCATTTCCGCGGTCTGGTTTATCGGTCAACCCTTTTTCGCGTGCATTAATTTCTGTAACCGGCAGGGTTAAGTCGCGGTTCCATTCCAAAGCATTCATACTTAAATCGAGATGGGCATCAACTATAAACATGTTTTCAGATTGTTATTTTGCGTTTTCGGGCAACGGTTTCCCAAGTGCCGGTTAACTGGTGGTTTTCTACAGTTGTAGCAAACTGATGCAGTGCAACAGTAGGGCAAATGTGATAAGGCAAGCCGTAGAGCACATCACCAATTTGGTACGGGTGGTTTTCTCCTGCATCGGCAACTAAATGTTCTTCGCTGTGGCTAATCAGTTTTAAATTTAGCGCATTTAAAAATTGAACGCGTTGGTTAAGATTATTTTCTGATGCAACTGCTTTGTGGCCTAAATCGATACAAATTTTCCTGGCATCTGGCAGCGAAACCACACGGGCGGCAAGCAGCGCGGCAGGTAAAAACAACTGTTCGGTAAAGTGTTGCTGATAACCTGTGTCCCAATAAATAAATGTGCCGGGACTGCATTCTACATCGGTTTCCTGAGCATAAAACGGAAAAGTTGGTGTGCCTCCGGCGATGATGATTGGTTCGGCAAACCCTTTGTCCAGCAATTCCTGTTTTACTGTTTTTACCTGCATAAAAGAAGTGTGCCATTCATTTTTCCTGATTTTAAAATCAGGCTCATGGATATGCCCGTCATAACCATGCAAACCCATCGGTTTTAATGCTTCTTTTGAGGCACAAAACTGGTACAAATTAGTGGCGGAGGAAGGTGTAATCCCGGTACGGTCCATGCCAATATTTAAATCGATATAAACCGGAATTTTAAGGTTTTGGTTGAAAGCAGCGTCATTAAGAATTAGTGCAGACGTTTGATTATCTACCAAACACGAAAACAGGGTTTCCGGGAAAGTTTTGATCAGTTCTAAAAAACGATTTACAGCAGTGCCAACAAGCGGATAAGCCAGCAAAACATCAGGTGCTTTTACGCTGCCCAGCATTTCAGCCTCAGCTATGGTTGCGCATTTAAATTTGCTGATGCCGCTTTCCATCATCATTAAAATTGGTTCGGCAGCTTTGCAGGTTTTGATGTGCGGCCGCAAACGTGCTACATTTTGTATGCTACTGATGATTAAATCAATATTGTATTTTACACGGTCTGGATAAACCACCAATGCCGGCGTGTTTAAGGTTTCGGTATTTTCTATCCAGTACCAGGCCGTATTCTGCATGCTTCTTTTATCGGTTAAAAATGGTGTTAACGGATAAAAATACTAAGTAATTTCCAGTCCTTCAATCCGCTCAAAATGCTTTTTGTTTAAAGTTTTGATGGGTAAATTGTGCTTAATGCAAGTAGCTCCAATGAAAATATCCCTAAATTCTATAAGCTGATTTTTGGCTTTTAGTTGAAGAAAGATTTGGGATGCGAGGATTGAAATTGAATAAGTAAAAGGAAGAACAATTAACTTTTTTGTACTTAAACGTACATCATTCTGCTTATCTTTTGAATTTGCACCGATATAAAGTTCGTACAAAGAAACGGTAGAAATAAAAATTATCTTCTGTTCTGTTAATTTATAAAGTGTTGTTGAAAGCTTGTCTTTAGTTCTTATATGCTCAATAACGATGCTTGTATCAACTACCATTTTGGAGGATTTATACCGTTGAAAAGCTGTGTGTTTTCTTTAAAAACTTTCAAATCTTCATCACTCCAGGTAGAAACTTGAGCTAAATCTTTTCTATAAGCTTCCATATCCATTTTTTTATGCTCAATAGTTACACCCAATTCTTTGAGTAATTCTTTTACTAAGGCGCTTTTTTCTTCCGGTACGTTGATGATGAGCTTTTCCATATCTCAAATTTAGTAAATTTATTATTGAAGGGTTGATGCTGTTTTTATCGATCAGAAATTGGTGTTAATATAACTCCATTAAAGCTTCAATCTCTACCGGGATATTGTCTGGCAGCGATCCCATTCCGACTGCGCTTCGTACACCGATACCGTTTTCTTCACCCCAAACTTGTGCAAAAAGTTCGCTGCAACCGTTGATAATGTAAGGATGTTTTTCAAAATCAGGCGTACAATTAACCATACCCAGCACTTTGATTACGCGTTTAACTTTATCAAAACTGCCCAGATTGGTTTTGATGGTTGAGAGAATGGTTAAGCCAACTTGCCGGGCAGCAAGTTTTCCTTCTTCCAAATTGATGGTTTCGCCAACGCGGCCAATAATCAGGCTTTTATCGTCCCGAACCGGACCGTGGCCGGAGATGTACAGGTATTTTCCATCAATTAAACAAGGTTTGTAAACGCCTAATGGTTTTGGCGGCGGCGGCAAGGTTAAGCCTAATTGCTCAAAACGCTGGTCTGCAGTTAAATTTTCCATACTGTTTTTATCGTTATAAAATTGAATTTAAAATAAGTATGCCGACTAACCCAACTGTTGCCACAATCGATTCCATAATCGACCAAGACAAAAACGTGTTTTTTACACTGAGGTTGAAGTATTCTTTAAAAAGCCAAAAGCCCGAATCGTTAACGTGGGAAAAGGCCAAACTGCCGGCACCTACAGCAAGCACCATTAAATTGGGGTTGGTGTGCGAGGAAATCATGATCGGCAAAATAATACCAACCGTTGTTAGCCCGGCAACGGTTGCAGAGCCAACACAAAGGCGGATCAATGCCGCGATCAGCCAGCCTAAGATTAAGGGTTGGATATGCAGGTTTTGCAGCATTGAGGCAAATTGTACGTTAACGCCGGTATCGGTTAAAACCTGTTTTAACGCGCCGGAACCGGCAATAATGAGTAGGATGGAAGCAATGTCTTTAACAGCATCGGCATAAAAACCCATAATTTTTGGCATGCTTTTGCCTTGGAAAATACCGATGGAAAAAGTGGCATAAAGCATTGCGATAATCAGAACGATAGATGGTGCCGCAAAAAAGGCAATCAACTTATGGAAACGGTTATCAGCAGGTAAAACAAAGGAAGCTACAGTTGTGCCCATCAATAATAAAACAGGTAAAACAGCCGTAAAAAAACTGTTAAGGGTGCCGGGCAACTGGCTTTCGGGCAGTTCATCGGCCACAAAAGATTTTAAAGGTTTGGAAGGCATTTTTTTTAAGGTGCTTGAAAAAACAGGGCCCGCAATAATAATAGCCGGGATTGCCAAGGCGATGCCATAAAACAGCGTTAAACCCATATTGGCATGAAACTGAACAACCAAAGCAGAAGGCGAAGGATGCGGCGGCAAAAAACCGTGCGTAACAGAAAGTGCAGCCAGCATAGGCAAACCGATAGCAACCGCAGGCAGTTTATATTTGTAAACAACGGAAAAAACAAGCGGAACCATCAGCACAAAACCGATTCCGTAAAAAAGCGGGATGCCGATGATGAAACCAATTGTCATCATGGCCCATTGGATGTTTTTTTCTCCGGCAAGGTTGACAATGGCAGTCGAAATTTGTTGTGCGGCACCGCTTACAGCTACCAATTTGCCAAACATGGCACCCAGCGTAATCAAAATCACCAGTGAGGATAAAATATCACCAATCCCTTTTTCTACCGAACCTGCAATTTTATCTGCCGGCAAACCCAATAAAATACCGGCCAAAACCGATACCAACAGAAATGCGAGAAAAGGGTGCACTTTTGCCGCACTAATCAGTAAGATTAAAGTGGCCAGGCAGAAAAAAATAATTAGAAATGTCATTTAGTGTTAGGTTGATTGATACTGTTTTTAGCTGGTTAAAAATAAGCCAATACTTCTTTTATCCACTAAAATTTAACAATTAATCTTCTCTAAATTTTGGCTTTAGTCGATACAATCACCACACACATTCCCATTAAAGCAATCAGTGTAAAAGAAGCGCGTAAGGTAAAAGCGCCAGCTACAAAACCAATTACAGGCGGGCCGATCAAAAATCCAACGAAACCAATAGTTGATACGGCTGCAATGGCTACGCCGGGAACCATCGTTCCGGACTTGCCCGCCGCACTGTAAACCAAAGGGACAACGGAAGAAACGCCTGCGCCAACCAGCATAAAGCCGCAAATTGCAGGAATTAAATACGGAAAAAATACAGCAACGAGCAAACCGCTTGCGGTTAAAGTGCCGCTTAATTGCAAGGTTCTTTTCAATCCAAACCTTCCGGAAAACCAGTCTGCTACAAAACGGCCGCCGGCCATGGTACTCATAAAAGCAGTGTATCCTGCTGCCATCCAGGCATTTTCTGCGTGGACTACTTTTTTAAAGTAAATTACACTCCAATCAAACATGGCACCTTCGCAAATCATGGAGCAAAAAGCAATAGCGCCTAATTTCATTAAAGAAGGGTCGGGCATTACAAAAACAGGGCCGCTTTGCACGGTTCCGGTATCGTCCTGCAAATACCTTGCGGCAACGGCAACGCCAATGACTACAAACAGTAAAATCAGCCCGAAATGCACAGAAGGATCAATGCCTTGGCCAATCATCAGCGTACCGATAGCGGCACCGGCAAATCCGGCCAAACTCCATAAACCATGAAAAGAAGCCATAATGGGTTTGCTGTACAATTTTTCGGTGGCAACTGCTTGTGTGTTTACAGAAATATTGACGGCATTACTGGTAAAACCAAAGCAAAAAAGGACCATGATTAGCTGTAAAGTGCTTTGCGCAAGTCCCAGTCCGGCCAAGGCGACCGCATATAAAGGCAAGGCAATTAAAAGTAGTTTGCGGCTGCCGATGCGCGTAATAATCCAGCCCGAAAACGGAAGGGAAAGCATTAAACCAACGGGCAGCGTAAACAAAATACCGCCAAGCGCGGCATCTGATAGACCTAATTTTTGCTGGATACCGGCAATACGCGACGCCCAACTGGCAAAAGTGATGCCGGCCAAAAAAAACATAACACCTACTGTTGCACGTATTACTTTTTTTGAAATTTGGGCAGAAGCGGGGGCAATAATCACGATAGCGCAAAGGTATCCCAAATTTTTATAGGGTAAAAGAAGTATTGCAGGAAAAGTATTGGGAAGTTAGGAAGACGAAAAGTTTGAAAACAGAAAAAGCCGGAAAGGCCGGGAAAATTAAAACGTTGCTGCTCTAAATTTCCCAACCTTTCCGACTTTCTTATCTTCCTGACTTTCTTAAATCAAACTAAGCAAAAATCGGCACAATTACCTGTACCATTTTTTTAAGGTTGTTTTCAAAAGTCAGTTCGTATTCGCGTTTGGCAACTATTGCACCGTGCAATCCAGAAACATCGTAACCAATTTCATCGCTGATTAATTTTGCATTTTCTGTTTTATATTGAGCCAATTTATGCTGAAACTGTTTTTCTGCATCCTGAGCTTGCACTTCTAACGAATGGCCGTTTCGAGTTGGGTCGATGGCCATTTGTTTAGGTTTATCGCTGAGGTTAACAACTTTTTTAATTGAATGGTGGAAGCTCGTGATCGTTCCATCGTTATCAATGGTAACCCTAACAACGCCGTTATCGTTATTTACAACAGGAATACCGTTAATCACCTGCCTAAATTCTACCGTTGTATCGGTTACAAATTCTTTGTCCAGTTCGCCTTTTCCTTTGGTGCTGCCACCGCAGGTTTTTGCCAATCTGATGGCGTGAAACTGTAGGTCTGCATCTTTACCAATTTGTTCGCCAATGTATTGCTCTGCCACTTGCCTTGCTTTATTTTGATCGAGCTGCCTGCGGTTTTCAAAGTTAACATCAGCCAGTTTGGCATTAAAATGACCTTGCTGGTTAATGGTGATTTTCTTTTCCCCTTCATCTATAAAATAAGTGCCTTCTTTGGATATGCCTAAAGTTTCGCTTGCTTTGCTGGAGAAGCCTAACTTACCGGCCATTTTACCAATTTTGGCATGGTCAATTTCAAAAGGTGCAAGTTCGGCAACCAGCATTTCTTTAGGTAAAGCTTTGTTAGCGGCTGCTACAGAACTTGCCACTAACCACCTCCACTGGTACCAGTTACGGGCAACCGTTCCCCATTGAAACAATTTTTCATTCATTACAATGTTGAGCGCTTCGGCCTGGGTGGCACCAGAAGCCACCACTGTTGGGGTTTGGTTATGGGAGATGTCCCAGCTTCCGTACAGCCAGGAAGTTGAAAAGGATTGGCCGGATTTGTAGTGGTTCCAGAAGTTTGCGCCGTAATTAGGGTTATCATAACTGGTGGTTTCAAAGCCGAACAACATTCTAAAGCCCGGGTTGCTGTCATCGTTCCACCAGGTAGTGATCGGTGTTATACCGCCGAAAACACGGCAGGAAAAGCAGGTTGACCAGAACATGTAACGCAAACGCTGGTTGCCCATTAGCATATTATGATCGGAAGAAATCCAGGTTTCGTTGCTCCATTTTCCACCGGATGGCGCCTGGAATACACCGGCAGCAGTCATGGAACCGTGGCCGGAATGGTAGAAAACATCCACCGCATCAATACCATAGTAATTTTGCCAATGGTCGTTTGGTTCTTCGTAAAGCCAGGTTTGTACGGCCCCGTCTTTCATGTAAAAGTTGGCCGTATACCAGTTGTACAGGTAATTGTAAAAGCCCTGTGCATCGGCATGGGTATAATGCAAATCACTGTTATGGTTGCCTAAAGAACCAGAGAAATCCTGGATACTGCAAAGACCTAAAAGGTTGTTTGGCGCGGCAGCCTGAGGAATAGCTGCATCTGTTGAATTTTTTTCGAAAGGCGAAGGAATTGCCTTTTCTTCTAAAACATTTTTCATAAAATTTTTGATTTAAAATTGATTTATATAGGATAAAAGAAGTATCGCAAGTGCTATCGCGATTTTATTGGCATAAAAGAAGCATCAGGTAACGATAACTGTAAAAATGTTAATGGACAAAGCAGTATTGTTTTGCTCCCAGCTTCGTTTTTGGGAGAAAACTATTTTTGCGGTTCCAGGCTGCAATGCGCGGATCAAAAATTTCTCTGCTAAGCTCTCACCGCCCTTTAAGCCTGTATCGGTTAAGGTTGACCGATCTTCCGAAACCGTAACAATTTCTTTTCGGTCAACCTCAAAATTCCACACGTATCCTGCCATGGCCAGGCTTGGCAGGCTGATTGTGCTGCTTTTACCAGTATCAATGTGGATAGTTTCCATTATTTAAAAATAGGTTATATCAGGCGTATGGTCCAAAAATCGTTGCACAATTTGCTGGTGATGTAAGCGTCTGGCATGTAAAAATAGCCTTTGATGCCCCAGTTAGCGCTCCACGAATTGCGGATGATGAATGCGTTTTTGCTATCATCATAACCAACGGCCACCACGGCATGTCCGCCTATTGTTTTTTCGCCTTGTTTTGGCATCGGCATAATACCGGTTTGGGCTACTTGTTGTGTCATAAAACTTTGGTAAACCGTAAAGCCAAACACAAATGGAAAGCCTTCGGCTAAACAACCTTTTAACTGGTCGAGCGTGTTGATCAATTTTTGGTAACTTTTGATCTCGGATTTAATAGCCTCTTGATAACAATTTGCCGGTGGTTTTTGGGTGAATTTAGTAATATCGTAAGGCCAGTCTTTTTCCGGGCAAACGCCTTGGTTGTTCATCGTTTTGATACCATCGCGGATATAAGCGCCACTGTCGGAATTTACGGTGTTGATTAAAACACGTTCATTGTAATAAATGAACAAACGCGAAGGCATAAAATCCGGTTTATGTTCCTTCTTCAGGTCAAACTCATAAGCACCTGCCAAAGCGTTTGCGGTGCAACTGCCAAGTGCGCCTTGGTCGTAAACCGGCGGACATGCGTTGCGCAAATCTACCACGGCTGGTAATTGTTGCATTACTGCCCTTGGTGCAGCATACAAAACGTCGCGTTGATCGGGCAGGTCTGGCAGCCAGCCCATTTTGTAGTTCGGAGTTTGTTGATTTTTCATCAGTTTTTAGTTTTAAAATTTAATTTGATTTTGTTTAAATAATAAGACTAAGGTACAGGCACTTAAAAGCGCAATCAACGTAGGTGGCACGGATTCTATTGCATGTTTTTACGCAAAGGTATGGCGTATTAATACACGTAGTGGCACGTAGAAATACGTGGCGAAAGGAAGAGGTAATAGGATTTAAAGATTAAGCTTTTAAAGCCATATTTTTATCGATAAAAGAAGCATAGAAACAGCAGTAAGCGTTATGGCACTTACTGCACAGTTGCATCAAAAGCACTGTTTAATATTTTGCCGTTGCGTTTCATTTGCACCCAAATACGGTATTTTCCAAGTGTTGGAAAGGCGTACGGAAAGGTAACCATTGCATCCATTTGGTTGTGTTTATCTTGAGGCATGTCCATTGCAGGCATTGCGGCCATCAAATATCTGTTGCGTTCTGCTTCGTCCATGTTCCTGATTTTGGTGATTTCCCTATCAATACTATCTCTAAAACGAGTAGCATCGGGCGTTACCGGCACTTTTTCGTTTCCTTTCATCCGGCCTTCCAAAATTTCCTGCGAAGCCATCGAAAAAGTACCAACCGGGTGCAGGTGCATGTAAACAGAGCCATCGTATTTTAAAACCACAGCATGCCCCATCATGCCCATATAAGGTTCTAATTTTACGGCTGCGCCCAAAGGATCATGAATGGCAAAAGTAAGCGGATAAACTTTACCAGCTTCAAAAGGAATATTGGCTGCGTGTTCCCAAACAGCAGAAGTTCCATCGGCTAATTGAGTACTTTGACCAGGTGTGCCGCAAACCAAAACAGTTTTTCCGGGGAAATTATTAACAGTTTGATTACTGCTGTTGGAGATAACATAAGTATCATCAGGATCAGGAAATACAGATGAATAAAGTTTTGCCGATACTGTTTTTACCAGTGTTTTTTTAGGAATATCGATGGTATCGGCAATAGTTTCGGTAAAACCGCTCCACCGTACCACATCTGCAAAAATTAAATACCTGCCTTCGGGAAGGTTTGGCAACAACGCAAAAAAGTTCAGACTGTCTTTTCGGAAAGGATGCAAATGCGCAAAAACATCCAATGTATTTTCCCGCACCAAAAACAAGTGCATCAGTTTGCCATGATCCGGAACGATAAAACTCATGGATTCTTTAGCCGCTTTCAGCGAATTAGAATCAACCTGAAAACGTAAAATTTGCTGCTGGTCGTAATTAAGAATATAGGATTTTGCCTGTAAAGGCCGATATAAATTTTTTTGATAATTATTGCTCCAACTGCTCCACCAGGTTGAACCGCCGTAAAGCATCAAGCCTAAAACCAGTAAGGCGAGTACCATACCTGTGATCCTTTTTCTTCGGATGTTTGCCGCGTTAACAATGCCTGGCCTCAGCAAGCCGTCGCTTACACTCGCCCCGATAATTGTTGCCATTAACACCACTAATAGTAAACCTAAACCGGCCAAAATCCAACCTAATGATTTTGGCATATTTCGTTGTGCGGTAGAAACCGCCATAACCGGAATAACGGCTGTCCCTTTTCCTAAAGTGCCGTTTACCGTAATTTTCATGCTGGCTGTGCCGGTCCACATCAGCCAAACCGATGCCTGATATTGTCCTGCGGTTCCTTTTACGGGTAAAGCGTCATCTGCTTTAGGCGAACCTTTATCGCCGGTGTACCAATAAACCGGTTGTACCGATACTGTTTTTACCTGCTGATTTTCAATATAAACAGAAACGTTTGCCGTACCGGGAATAACGTCTGGCGGATTGATGTTCACCATGATATTGTACGGCCCGGCTTTCCCTTGGTAAACCACACCAGGACTGCCAACGTGCGCAAAAGTGTTTGTGCTGATTGCAAGCAGCAGCAAAAGGAATAGTATTTTTATGAGTTTCATCTTTGCACTTTTTTCATCCAGCCGCCCCATTTATAACCGATCGAGCCGGAAACAAAAGCAATTACAAGGGCAATCAGCAATCCTTTTATTAAAACGAAACCTGTTTGCACCCTTTCCGGCCGAAAAGCATAACGATACGGGTAACTTGGATCACTGCCAAAATACCAGGAAGAACCACCGAAAAAATGACCTCGCGCGAGCGGCGAGGTTAAAAGAAAAGTTCCGAAATACCATTGCACAACAAAAAATACCGCTAAAAATGACAAGGCTGCCCATGCTGTTTTTACCCATGTTTTTTTATTGTTTAGTTTAAAAAATACCCAGTCGATAGCCATTGCCGGAAAAATGATCAGCAACGGAAAATTAAAAGCCTGATAATGGTCAATGTGGTTTAACACGGGTCCAAGCCGGGGCGAAGCATGGAATAAAGGCAATATCCACAGCATCAGTAAAAAGAAAAGCGTGTAAAAAGCGGATGCGGCCGTTGCAGCCCATTTCATTTTAGAGGCACGGGCAATCGTAATTAACAAAAGCGGAAAAACGAGGCAGCTTACCTGATAGAACAAAGTGCTGTGCATGTGGCTTTTGCCAAAATATTCTGAAAGGATGGTATAAAAATCGCCCAGCAATAGCCCGGAAGAAACGGCAAAAAGCAGGTTATGTATTTTAACTGAACTGTTTGCCGTGAGATGGTTTAAACTGGCCAGCACTGCTACCAGTGTTCCAAACTCGATCATGGTGATACCAAGCGCTAACAAAGTATGCGGCGGCGATAAAATGGTAACATCCAAGCCGTAGGTATTATGCCACCAATCATCAAAAGGAGCAGAGGTAAGCATGGCAATGGCTCCCCAAATACAAAACAAAGCACCCAACGATCCGTAGAAAATCCCCCAAAATTTAACTGCTTTTGATTTTTCTTCGGCAGAACTAAAAAAAGACGTTTTTAAAACCTGATAGCCTGAAAACAAGCCCGAAATGACCGCACCTAAATAAATAACCAGGTGCGGCGGCGCAAAAAGTCCGTCGCGGCCGATGCTGGTATGCCAGGAAATATCCCAAATGATACCAACGGCAAAACAAAGCGAAGAAAAAACACAGGCATAAACATAAGGCTGAACGGCGGAAGGCGTACTTGCTGATACCGTTTTTTCTGCGGGGTAATCAGCCGGAAGATAAAGATTGGTTTCCATTTGCTGCTGTTATTGGTTAGTTAAAGCTATTTATTTTGGAGGATATTTTTTGGTAAAATTTTATTTTTTTTGATTTTGATTTTTGTCATCTCAACCGTAGGGAGAGATTTTCTTCAAAGGCGTTTAGTTTTTATGATTGAAAGAAGATTTCGCCCTGCGGTTGAAATGACAGCTAAACCGCACAAAATTCATTTTATATCGTTAAACGCAGTATGGAATTTTTCTCCCCAAAAGGCTCAATCGTTCGGAAAATATGGAGTAATGCCGATACAGCGCTGTTTATTTTCGCAGGTGCATCAGCAGAATTTGCCTTGAATAAAGCGGTTGACTGGCTGTATTTTACCGGCCGTTTGCCTGCTGATCCTTTGGCCAGATTATTTTCAACCGTAACTTATGCCCAGCAAATTGTTTTTTCCGAATTGAACCAAGCCAATAAAGCGATCGACCAAATCACGGCCATTCATCAGGCGGTAGAAGTAAACCGTGGAAGCCAAATCCCGGATTGGGCTTACCGCGATGTGCTGTTTTTACTGGTAGATTATTCGGTCCGCGCTTTTGAATTGTTGTACCGCAAGCTTTCCTCCGCAGAAAAAGAAGAAATTTATAATACTTTTTACCGGATGGGCTTACAGATGAATTTGAAAGAGTTGCCTGCAAATTATCAGGATTGGCTGCCCATCCGCGAAGCACACCTGCAGCAAAACCTGGAAAAAAGCCGCTTCACCATAGATCTTTATAAACAATACAAAAAGCATTTAGGCTTTGCAAGATTTATCCTGCTGAAAGAAGTACAGGCGCAATTAGTGCCGCCGCATGTTAGGCAATTGTTAGGGTTGAGAAAAGTTTCTTTGCTAATGCTGATCGTGCCGCTTTACAAATTGAGCCGGTTGTTTAAGGCTGACCGGTTAGTAAAAGCTCTGATCTTGCCGCCTGATTATCAGCCTCAAATTAAAGCGTTGGACATCGACCCAGATACCATTAATAATTTAACAAGGTAAAAGAAGCATCCTGTTTCGGGCAGCCATAACTGGCTTTTGGCGTTGCCGGTAATCTTTATCTTTGCACTTCAACACAAACAAATATGTTAAAAGGATTTTTCAATATACCTAAACCGGTAAACGAACCGGGCTTAAATTACGGTCCGCACAGCGTAGAAAGGGCGATGCTGAAAAAAGCGCTGGAAGAAGCGCGTGCACAGGAAGTGGATATTCCGATGTACATTGGCAGCCAGGAAGTGCGGACGGAAAATAAATTGGCCATCCGTCCGCCGCACGACCATAAACATGTTTTAGGTTATTTTTCGGAAGGAGGTGCGAGCCATGTAAATGAGGCGATAAAAGAAGCATTGGCCGCAAAAGAAGCCTGGGAAAATTTAGCTTGGGAACAACGCGCAGCGATATTTTTAAAAGCTGCCGACTTAGTTGCCGGTCCGTACCGTTATAAAATTAACGCGGCCACGATGCTTGGCCAATCTAAAAATGTTTACCAGGCCGAGATTGATTCTGCTTGTGAGTTTATCGATTTCCTGCGTTTCAACGTGAGTTACATGGCCGAAATTTATGCGCAGCAACCAGTTTCAGGCAAAGGGGTTTGGAACCGGGTGGAACAACGTCCGCTGGAAGGTTTTGTATTCGCTTTAACGCCTTTTAATTTTACGGCGATTGCCGGAAATTTGCCAGCTTCGGCAGCCATAATGGGCAATGTGGTGGTTTGGAAACCCGCTTATCCGCAAGTTTTGGCTGCCCATGTAATTATGCAGGTTTTTAAGGAAGCTGGTTTGCCGGATGGTGTCATCAATTTAATTTATGTTGATGGTCCTGTAGCCGGAGATGTTATTTTTAACCATCCGGATTTTGCCGGGATCCATTTTACCGGTTCTACTAAAGTTTTCCAGAATATCTGGCAGATCATTGGCAACAACGTCCACAAATACAAAACATATCCGCGCATTGTAGGAGAAACAGGCGGAAAAGATTTTATGGTGGCGCATAACAGTGCCAATGTTGATATTATTGCAACGGCCTTGATCCGCGGCGCATTTGAGTACCAGGGACAAAAATGTTCTGCTGCATCGCGTGCTTATCTGCCTAAATCTTTGTGGCCGGCCATTCAGGAAAAGCTGGTTGCGGATTTGGCATCGATCAAAATGGGGCCAACGGAAGATTTTGAAAACTTTGTGAATGCCGTAATTACCGAACAATCTTTTGATAAACTGGCCAAATATATTGATGCCGCAAAAGAAGCACCGGGAATAGAAATTATTGCCGGCGGAGGTTATGATAAATCTGTTGGATATTTTATCGAACCGACCATTATCAAAACCGACGACCCGTATTATGTAACCATGTGCGAAGAATTATTCGGGCCGGTTTTAACGGTTTATGTTTATGAAGATGAAGCTTTTGAAGAGATTTTAAAGGTGATCGACCAAACTTCTCCTTATGCTTTAACGGGCGCCATTATTGCCACCAACCGTTATGCCATCGAAAAAGCCACACACGAACTAAGAAATGCAGCCGGAAATTTTTATGTAAACGATAAGTGTACCGGCGCCGTTGTTGGCCAGCAGCCATTTGGCGGTGCCAGAGGTTCCGGCACGAACGATAAAGCCGGTTCGATGGTTAATTTATTACGCTGGGTTTCGCCAAGAACAATTAAAGAAACCTTTGATCCGCCTAAGGATTATCGGTATCCTTTTTTGGATCGGGAGTTGTAGAGATTTTGGAAAGTCTGGCTGAAAGGCTGGACTTTTTTTAGTTTTTGTAGCGTTTAATCAGATACTGATCAAACCGAAAGTATGAGTTTACATTCAATGCTTCTTTTATCAGCATAAATTCTATATGCGTTGATTTGAATTACCATACTGTGCTTTTAACGAGTGTAGATAGTCCAATTCTTAACACTGTATCCTTTGTCAAAATTTATTCTGTTGATAACATGTTAATAAACTCTTAACAACTTGTTAGTAAAAAAGGAAAGCACAAAATCCCTTTAGCGAAAAAAGGCAAAATTATCCACAACGTAGTGTTCGGTTTTTTTATTCCTTATTTTAGTTTCAGTAGAAAATATATCTTCCGGCTTATGGCTTGAACGTAAATAGTGCAAAGCATTTAAGCTTTTAGAAATTTTATAAATCCTATAAACAATATTGCCATGGAACTATTGCTTGAATACCCGAAACCAGAAAAAATGCACACCGTTATCAATGAAACAACAACTTCAAAAGAGAAAATCATCAGCACAATTGGCAGGGATTTTTATAAAGCAGTTGCCAACATTAATGGACTGGTTTCTTTGCTGAATGATGTTTCATCTAATGATCCTGATTTTAGACAAATCCACAACTATTTATCTTCAGAAGCTACCAGACTCCAATTTATGGTCAAGGATATTTGCAGTAAATAAAATAGTAACCTAAGCGTAATTCATTCTGCAAACCGAACATAAAGCGATAGTTTCAATACCTGTTCTTAACCGTTAATTCTCAAATTAACTTCTATCTTTTTAGTAAAAGCCGGAGCTAATACAGTTTCGTGATTTCTGTTTTTCATGTCGATAAAAACACTTCCGATTAAGCATCCGAACCAAACTTAAATTTGATCGGTAAAAGAAGTATCGACAGCAAAACCAATCCCAACTTTTAAAAACAGAAAACGATCGTATCCGTTTTTAAACAGTTATTAACCAAAACAAAACGTTATGTCAACCAATCAAAAATATGCACTTATTACCGGTGCTACCAGCGGAATTGGCCACGAACTGGCTAAACTATTTGCAAAAGACCAATACAATTTAGTGCTTGTGGCACGCAACAATGATGAGTTAGAAAAAACAGCAGCAGAACTTAAACAAGCTGGTGTAGAAGTAATTACCATCGCAAAAGATTTGTTTAAGCGAGAAAGCCCAATGGAGGTTTACGATGAAGTAAAAGCTAAGGGAATTCAGGTAGATGTTTTGGTAAACGATGCGGGACAAGGCCAATATGGTTTGTTTGCAGAAACAGATATTAACCGCGAAATGGATATTATCCAACTGAATATTGGTGCAACTATCAGTTTGGTTAAATACTTTTTACCGGAAATGCTGCAACGTAAAGACGGTAAAATTTTAAACCTTTCTTCTATTGCCGGTAAAACGCCTGGGCCGTACCAGTCTGTTTATCACGGAACGAAAGCTTTTATCCAATCTTTTACAGAAGCCATCCGTTCTGAAAACAAAGACAGCGGCGTTACTATAACCGCTTTACTTCCGGGTGCTACCGAAACTGATTTCTTTAATAAAGCAGAAATGCAGGATTCGAAAATTCTACAGCAAGGCCTTGCCAGTGCAGCCGATGTAGCCAAAGATGGTTACGAAGCTTTGATGGCCGGCGATGATATGGTTATTTCTGGCTTTAAAAACAAAGCGATGATTGGTATGACCAATATCACGCCAGACCATTTGGTTGCTGATATGATGAAAAAACAACAGGAACCAGTTGATAAAGGAGAATAGTTTAATGCTTCTTTTATCATACAAAAAAAACATGTTTTAAAGCTTAGAACATTAAAAATAGGTGCTAAAAGAAGCATCAAACGCAAAAAAGCCAGAATTTATGTTCTGGCTTTTTTGCGTTTATCACAAAGTTTTATTCTGATTGTGTTTCCGTTTCAGTTGCTGCGGAAGCGGCGGTTTCTGGTTCGGCATTAAACTCTGGCCTGTCTTTCAAAATTTCAAACCAGCTAATAATTTTTTTAATGTCCGAAGCATAAACTTTTTCTTCGTCGTGTTCTGGTGCCGCTTCGCGGAAAAATGTCCGTAATACTTTTCCGTCTGCTTTTTTTGCATCCGGGATATTTGCCAGCGTTTTCATCCGCTCTAAAATATCTTTCAACAGCAAGTCTTCATTCTCTCCAAAAACCGTAATTTCTTCTAAAGCAGCCAGTTTGGCCGTATTTAGGTTTACCACTAATTTCAGTTTTTGTGTGTCTAAACTTTCCAATATAAACCCGGTTTTACTTTGCGTTAAAGCACGCCATAAACCTGGTTTCCCGGAAACGGAAACAATTCCATGTAAATTCATTTTTCTTTGAGTTTTAGGTTATAAGTTGTAAGTGATAAGTTAGATTAACGTCAGCATAAAAGGTTTACGCTCAATACTTAAAACGTACCACTTAAAACTTACAACTTCTTAGTCAATCACTTCAATACTCGTAATTTTATCGCCCTGGCGGATTTCGTCAACCACATCCACGTTATCAACCACTTTACCAAAAACAGTGTGGTTGCGGTCCAAATGCGCGGTATTGGCGCGGCTATGGCAGATAAAGAATTGGGAACCGCCTGTATTGCGGCCTGCATGTGCCATAGAAAGTACGCCGCGGTCGTGGTACTGGTTTTCGCCGGTTAGCTCGCAATCAATTTTATAGCCCGGGCCGCCGCTGCCCGCGCGGAAAGCAGTTGCAGGGTCTTTTGAAAGCGGATCGCCGGTTTGAACCATAAAATTAGGGATCACCCGGTGAAAAGCTACACCATTATAAAAGCCTTCTTTTGCTAATTTTGTAAAGTTTGCCACAGTATTCGGCGCGTCCTGCTCGTAGAATTCTACGGTCATATCGCCTTTTTCGGTTTTAATAATTGCTTTGCTCATTTTTTTGTTTAAGAGTGGCAAAGTTAGTATTTTGGTGATCATATTAGATTTTAAGAAACATTTAGGATGAAGTTTGCCCGTGCTGTTTTTATTGCATTAATTATTTGTACCGTCGGTTCGGTTTGTAAAGCAGCTTCCATTTTAATCCCGATGGACGAAACGCAGCACGATCATTTAAAATCTTACGGCATTGCTTTTTGGATTTTAAAAAACGGCGAAGAGGTGGACTGGCTGCTCAATTACCGCGGCGGAAGCTTTATGTTGAAGTACGACCAGAAAGCAGAAGCAGAATGTAAGGTTAGAGGTGTGAGCTATGAGGTTTTAGCTGATGCAAAAGTAACTTCCATCTTAACGGAAATTACCGATCCTGCCGCCAATATGGATATGGTAAAATTAGAAAAAGCGCCGAAAATGGCGGTTTACTCGCCCAAAACCAAACTGCCTTGGGACGATGCCGTAACGCTGGTCTTATCGTATGCAGAAATCCCGTACACGGTTTTGTATGATGAAGAAATCATCAAAGGCGAACTGCCAAAATATGACTGGCTGCACTTGCACCACGAAGATTTTACCGGGCAATACAGTAAATTTTATGCTTCGTTCCGAACGGCTGCCTGGTATGTAGAAGACCAGCAGCGGCAGGAAGAACTGGCGCATAAACTGGGTTTTAAAAAAGTATCGCAAATGAAGCTGGAAGTAGCTAAAAACATCCGTGATTTTTGTTCTGGCGGCGGCTTTTTGTTTGCCATGTGTTCTGGTACAGATTCCTTTGATATTGCTTTGGCTGCCGAAGGCACAGATATTTGCGAACGCATGTTCGACGGTGATCCAGCTGATCCAAACGCTCAATCTAAACTCGATTTTAATAAAACCTTTGCTTTTCAAAATTTTAAACTGGATGAAAACCCGTATAGCCACCAGTTTAGTAATATCGATGTAACTGCAAACCGCAGTGTTGACCGCACACAAGATTATTTTACTTTGTTTGATTTTTCTGCCAAATGGGACGTTGTTCCGTCCATGCTTACCCAAAACCATGACAAGGTGATTAAAGGTTTTATGGGATTGACCACGGCTTTCCGCAAAGATTTAATTAAGCCTGGTGTTTTGATTTTGGGCGAATTAAAATCTGCCGGGGAAGCGCGTTACATCCACGGCGATTACGGCAAAGGGCAATGGACTTTTTATGGCGGCCACGACCCGGAAGATTACCAGCACGGCATCGGCGACCCGCCAACAGATTTGAAACTGCACCCCAATTCTCCCGGCTATCGTTTGATTTTAAACAATGTTTTGTTTCCGGCTGCCAAAAAGAAAAAGCAGAAAACTTGATGCTGTTTTTATCGGCCTAAATTCTGAAGTTACTTAGAAGTTTATGAAGAATGGATAATTAAACTACAAACTAAACCGGAAATTTGATTTCCTTCGTTTTTAAACCAAGAGTTTGATACACTTTCCATATTTAAGTGGATTTGAGTTTTGTGTTAACGCTTTGAAAATATCTACGATAATAGAAAAATGCCATTTTTTATCCCAACGTTGTTCAGGTACTATCTAAGTCCCCGTTTTGTTTTTCTGCCATTTTAACGTGATCTTAAAGTTTGCTTCGCTATCTAAACTGGTAAGGATAATACCTGCTTGTGCAGAAAACTTTAAACCTAATTCAACTTCCACTTCATCAGGAGCGTTTGAGATCTGCCGGACACTGTCGATAATACTATTAGATATTTCTTTAAGTGGTTTTAAGGCATCGTTAAAGCTTTGTTTTGCGGTTTCTAAAACGCCACGGGTATTTCCCTGCTCAGAATAACCCCTTACCGCTTCTGCTGCAACTGGCTCGTCTATTTCTACAAAAAAATTATTGCCGTCGGTTGTGGTAAATTGGATAAGCTTTTTCATGATGCTGTTTTTATCAGTTAAAAATGGTTAGTTTAGGTTAACTTCCGGGCTTTCGTCAAGCAATTTAGCCCATTTTGCTGCCTCATCAAAATTTTTCAGCTTAAAATAGCAAATGTTCATTTCGATAATTATATTTCTCTTCTGCTTTTCGTTTTTTGTCATATCATACGATTTTTCTAAATCAGCTATTGCTTCTTCCAACTGGTTTAGTTTTTCATAAACACAGGCGCGGCCATAAAATGCTTGAGGCTCATTCGGGTTAATTTCGATTGATTTTGTCCAATCAGAAAGGCTTAAAAGCGATAGCTCTTTTTGCTCATCAGGATCGTCGCTTCCCAACAAATCGTAAGCCCTGGCCCGGGAATAATAAGCTAATCCTAAATTGCCCACTTCCCATTTGTTGTCAAAGTTAATTGCTTTTGTAAACTCTTCGATCGCTAAATTAAACTTTGCAAGTATATCGTAACAGTATCCTTTTTCATAAAAAGCTGCGGAATAATCGTTGTCTTTCTCTATTGCTTTCGAGAAATATTCAATTGCTTTTTCATAATTTTTAATTCGGGATTGCCTGCTTCCCCTATCAAACCAGCTTTCAGCCTTATCTAACGCAGGGTCAGATAAAATCCTGCTTTTTACAGCTTCAACATCCTGGTTGTTAAGGTCTAACCCAATTTGTAACCTGTATAAAGCAGAATTGGCTGTCTCTGAAAATGGATATTCATCCCTTAACATATCCAACAATGTCCTTTCGTATTCGCCAATACTTTCATTGTGTAAAATGAGCTTTTTAATTTTCTCTTCTATAATCCTGGACACCACATCTTCAGGAACCCCCATTTTGTTACCGATAAGCGATAAACCGCGTTTTAAAGTCTTAAAAATTACACCATTTGGTTCTGTAATTGACAAGAAAGCGTTATCAACTTCGGACGAAAACCTGATTTCCGGCGAGCCTTCAATTATAACCGGTTCCAAATTGCTTGGCAGGTTTTCGAACCGGATCGCAATGCAGCCACTGTCAAAAGCTTTGTGCAAACTTTTTTGCGATAAGTCAGGGTCTAAAGCGGTATAAAACCCTGTTGAAAATTTGATTGCTGCGCCGTCTGTTATTTCTTTACTTGTACCAATCACGATTGGTATAAATTGCGAAATTGCTTTGGCCTGCACTTCAGAAAAACAGGTGTTGATCACCACACATTTTACGTAATCGCTCACTAACTTAAATAACGAGGCCAACGCATCAGGCGGGATGGTTTTTGAATCACCTTTCTCATCCTCAAAACAAATTTCACCGTTCTCCTGTCCATGGCCAGAAAAATGCACAATATGCGGCTTGTAGTTTAAAATCGTTTGTAAAACATCATCCGGTTTTACGGCTTGCCTGTCCCTAATTTCAAATGAAGGGTTGTTGGCCAGCCTGTTCCGGATTTCTTGTAGTTCGTTCCCTAACCTGATGTTGCCTTGGTTTTTGGGTGATGAAGCCAGGAAAAGTACTCTAAGCGTTTGTTTGTCAGGTGATAAAGTTTCCATGTAATAAAAATATTAGTTAAAAGTAAATAATTTTTTTGAATGGAAAGGCGACAAGAGTTTAACAATTTATCAGTAAAAACATCATTCTTTGCTGTTGATTTTATACAAGAAGTAGCCGAAACGCAATGTCAAAACCTGGTGCTTCGGCAAACTGGTGGATATTGCCGAAAGCTATTTGAAAAGGGGCGACGAGATTAGCATTGAAGGCAAACTGGCTTCGACCAGAAATTATACCGATAAAGAAAGCATCAAATGCTGAATCACCGAAACTGTGGTTAACGAAATTATGATGGGCAAAAAGAAGTATGCAAGAAGTTAATAGTTAATAATTAATAGCTGTTGCTATTAGCTATGAGCCATCAACTATTAGCTATGAATGTGTTCCCGTTTTCCTCAAAAAACGTTTTGTTAACCACTTGCGAACGGGTTCGTCATATAATTTAAGACAGGCATAAGCGATGGCAATGCTGATAATAATAAGCAGCAGGCCGACGGGCAAGCCTTTCTCTATCGGCACTTTGTTGTTGGTTACCCACGCAACGTACGTATAAATGAGCGGGTAATGGGTGATGTAAAGCGGATAAGAAATATCGCCCAAAAATTTATTGGTGCGGTTAGCATTTTTGCCGATCAAACTGCCACCAGCACCTATAGAAACAATTAAAGGGAAAAGCACGATAATGCAGAGCGATTCGTACAAGCCGTTCATCCACAAATGTTCGCTGCCGCCGATTCTCGGAACGCAAAAAATAACAAGCATCATGAGGCTGCAAACCCAGAATGCTCCTTTTATCCGTATTAATTTACCATAACGTGATAGCAACACACCGGCAAAAAAAGGATAAAGCAAACGGGTAAAGCCAATTTTAAGTTGAATTTTATCTATGCTCCAGCCACCGATAACATCTCCCTGCGGACCCATCACCAAATATTGAACGAGGAGGCAGGCAAAAAGAAAAACGAAAACAGACAACAGTGTTTTAGAAAACTTGCGGAAGATTAAAGCATAAAGAATATTGGCAATATATTCGAAAAATAGCGACCACGCAGGCCCATCAAGCGGGTGCATTTCCTGCCAGCCGCGGATGTCCATGCTTGGTGTTAGCGGAATAAGCGTAAAACCAATAACCATCACCAGCAGCATGTGCCAAACGGGCGTTCCGCTTATAAGCGAAAACATGGGGCATGACTGGAAGTAAAAGAATATAGCACCAATGATTGAACCCATAATAACCATCGGTTGCAAGCGGATGAGGCGGCGTTTGTAAAAATCCCAGGTCGTCATTTTTCCCCAACGGTCGTCATAAGCGTAAGCTACCACAAAACCAGATAACAAAAAGAAGAAATCCACCGCTAAATAACCATGGTTGATAATTTGGTTAAATCGACTGCCACCGTTAAAAGTTTCGAAAACATGAAAGGTAACTACCAGAATAGCGGCTACACCACGTAAACCGTCGAGGATTTCGTAATGGTTTTTGGGTGCAATATCGGTAGCTATTTTATCCATGAATTAGGTGGTTTTGTTATCAAATGAAAAAAACTCTTTTATTCATTCGAATCCTTATTTAATTTATTATATTCTTTAAGTGCATTTGAATAGAAATAATATCGGTCTTCGTTCGCCCACCAATAAAATTTAAGTCCAAATAAGGCTTTATATCTGTCGTATATTTCCCAGCTAAAATCATCATAATTACTCATTACAGATTCAGAAATAATTTTATCATTTCTTATGGCTACAAATAACAATTCAGCGTCAAGTCCAGCCCATTCTGAATGCAGTTCAACCATAAAACTATGTAGTGCTAAATTTTCTATAATTTCAACAATAATTATCATTTCCTCATCATCCTTCCAGTCATCATCTAATTTAAAAAAGTTAATCAACGCATATAAGTCTTGGTATTTTTTCGCTTCTTCAACGAAAAGGTTGATTGTAGAGGGAGAGACATTTAGTGGAATAATAGTAGATCCTTTCTCGATAAAATGAATTATGTTTTTCTCTATTTCAACTGTTTGATTTGTAATGATTGCAGATATTCTTGTCCCATAAATTAAAATTATTAGCCCTAAGTTTTATATTCTAAAAAAATAATCTTTACCTCCAATGCTTCTTTTACCACCCAAAACTTACGGCGTACCCAAAGCTACCGGCAAAACTTTACCGTTAAAAAACTGGTGGCCGGTCAAAGCAAAATCGGCAATGTATTTGCCCATTTCAAAAGCCATTACGGGCGATTGATAACCGGGGAAAGCGCGTTCCAGCATTTCGGTTTGTGCGGAACCTAAAGCTAAACAGTTCACTTTTATTTGCTGTGGGGCGAGTTCCTGCGCCAAGCATTCGGTTAAAGTATGCAGCGCGGCTTTGCTGGCGGAGTAAGCGGACAAGCCGATAAACTTCGCGCTTCCCTGGAAACCGCCCATGCTGCCGATGTTAACGATATGCGAATTTTTTGCCATTAAAAGAAGCATCGCCTGGATGATGCGCACATGGCCGAGGTAATTGCTTTGCAGCATTTCCACAAAATCGCTTTCGCCCAGTTCGGCAAAAGGTTTGTTGATTAACGAGCCAGCGTTGTTGATGAGGATATCAATTTTCCCTTCAAAATGGGTTTGGATAAACTGCTTTAAATCGGCATAATCATCGTGTACAATATCAAAAGCTACGGGATGTAAAATGCAGTCCGGGTTTAAATTTCGGGAGATTTCCAACAAGCGCGCCAGCTTTTTTTCGGAACGGGCCAAAGCAATAATACGGTGTCCGGGTTGGTGGATCAGTTCGATCACGGCTTCAAACCCTACGCCGCTGCTGGCGCCGGTTATCAAAATATTCATAAAAAACTGGCTTAAATGGTACTGGTTTTTGGATCAATAGCTGCTTCCTGCCCCGGTTCGTCTTCCTTTGGCAAACCTTCGTTTAACCGTTTGGTGTTAAAAACATAATAAACCCCCAGCAAAGAAATAACAGCCGAAGTAAGGTAAAACAGCAAACTTACAACAACTGCCAAATTGGTATCCATGTTAAACAAGGGCGCAAAATGGATAAAAATGTATTCGCGCGCGCCCAAACCGCCAACCGTTATCGGCACAACTGCGGATAAAGAAGAAACCAGGAAAGTAAACAAATAAGGCGAAAACTTACCGTTAAAATGCAAGGCCAAAAGGATAAACAAAACCGTAACCACCTGTAACGATTGTACCACAATTGCTTTGGCATGTGCTTCCCAAAAGTAATGCGTGTAATCTTTAAAAAAACGGTGCGCCACAATATAATAAGCTGCCGTGCCAACCACAAAAACACCAAGCGGAATGCTTAGGTGGATATTGATTTGGGGGATAAAAATGATCAGCGAAACGGTAATCAAAGCGATTGCCCACAATCCGCTTAAACGATCGAAAAATAGTGCCCAAAATACCCTTTTTGCAGGCAGTTTATAGTTTTTGTTTAGCAGCCAGATTTTGTAGCCGTCGCCGCCAATCCCGCCCGGTAAAAATAAGTTGTAGAATAAACCTAAAAAATACAAACGCAGGTTAAACAGGAAACCGACTTTTAAATGAATGGATTTGAAGAAGCTGATGAGCCGCGAGGAAGCAATAATCTGGGAGATAAAAAAAGTAAGAACGGCCAAGAGCAAGTAAAGCGGATTAGACTGTGACAAAGTTTTTTTCACCACATTAAAATCCATTTTACGCAAAACCAGGTACAGTAATAAGCTGGTAAAACCAATTTTCAGTACAGTTTTTACAACATCCCAAAAAACTTGTTTTTTGGTTTTTGTTACGGGTGTTTCTTCGGTTTCGGCCATAGCAAACAAAAATAATAAAATCAGGCTATTTAAAAAGACAATTTTAGGTTGATAAAAACAGCATGGGATTGATAGTTCGTGGCCGAAAGCTGAAAGCCAATTGCTGACGGCTCACCTAAAAACATTGCGCAGGTTTGATCTTAATCCTATTTTTGCGGGAAAATAAACTTAGCAGGAAATGTCTAAAGTTAAAGTAGGGTTAGTGCAGATGGCGTGCACGGCAAATAAGGAAGCGAACCTGCAAAAAGCGATTGTAAAAGTGCGGGAAGCGGCCCAAAAAGGCGCACAAATTGTGTGTTTGCAGGAACTTTTTACGTCGTTATATTTTTGTGATGAAGAGGATTATAACAATTTTAAACTGGCAGAAGCGATTCCCGGCCCATCGACTGATGAGCTTTCGTTAATTGCTGCGGAATTGAATGTGGTAATTATTGCTTCTTTGTTTGAAAAACGCGCGCAAGGCTTGTACCACAACACCACCGCGGTTTTGGATGCCGACGGAAAATACCTGGGCAAATACCGCAAAATGCACATCCCGGACGATCCAGGTTTTTACGAAAAATTCTATTTTACGCCCGGCGATTTGGGTTATAAAGTTTTCAAAACCAAGTTTGCCAACATTGGAGTGCTGATTTGCTGGGACCAATGGTATCCCGAAGCAGCCCGCATTACGGCTTTAATGGGAGCCGAAATCCTATTTTATCCAACGGCAATCGGCTGGGCAACCACACAGGATTTACCAACCAACACCGAGCAATATAATGCTTGGCAAACCATCCAGCGTTCGCACGGTGTGGCCAACGGCGTACACGTAGTGAGCGTGAACCGCGTAGGAGAGGAAGCTGGTGTGAAGTTTTGGGGCGGCTCGTTTTTTGCCAATCCGTTCGGAACGGTGATTTACCAGGCTTCGCATGATGAGGAAGAAGTTGTGGTGCAGGAACTGAATTTGTCCGAAACGGATCGCTATCGCACACATTGGCCGTTTTTACGTGACCGGAGAATTGATTCTTATCAACCTATCACTAAAAGATTGATTGATGAAGACTGATTTGCAGAAACAAGGTTTTTATTTTCCGGCCGAATGGGAAAAGCATGAAGCAACGTGGCTCAGCTGGCCACACAAAAATGAATCCTGGCCGGGGAAAATTGATCAGATTTATCAGCATTATGGTGAATTTATCAAGCTAATTGCGGAAGGTGAATTGGTAAGAATTAACGTTGCTGATGCAGAAATGGAAGCGTTTGCCAAAGTGCAATTGCAAAAGGTTAATGCTGATTTAAGCCGGATCGAGTTTTATCATTTTCCAACAAACGATGCCTGGTGCCGCGATCACGGCCCGGCGTTTTTGGTTAATCGTGATGCTTCTTTTATCCCTAAAAAACTGGTGCTGGATTGGGGTTACAACGCTTGGGGAAATAAATATCCTCCGTTTGATTTGGATGATGTCATCCCCACAAAAATTGCGGAACATTTTAATTTACCGGTTTACCATCCGGAAATTGTGATGGAAGGCGGTTCGGTAGAATTCAACGGTGCCGGAACGGTTTTAACTACAACCGCTTGTCTGCTCAACCCAAACCGTAACCCGCACCTCAACCAAGAACAAATTGAAGATTATCTAAAAAAATATTACGGCGTAAAGCAGGTTTTGTGGCTGGGCGATGGGATTGTAGGCGATGATACTGACGGCCATATTGATGACATCACGCGTTTTGTAAATGAAGATACGGTGGTTACGGTGGTGGAGGAAAATCCGGGAGACGAAAACTATCATCTCCTGCAAGAAAACCTGGAGAAACTGAAGGAAATGAAGTTGTGGGACGGCCGGAAACTCAATATTATCGAACTGCCGATGCCTTCGCCGGTGTTTTGGGAAGATACACGTTTGCCAGCCAGTTATGCCAACTTTTATATCGCAAACAAAGCAGTGGTCGTGCCAACTTATCGAGATAAAAACGATGAAAAAGCATTGCAGATTTTACAAGATTGTTTCCCGGACCGGAAAGTTGTTGGCATAGATTCTACCGATATTATCTGGGGATTGGGCAGTTTCCATTGTTTGAGCCAGCAGGAACCGGCGGTGTAATTCATTATACTGTTTTTATGCTGGTAAAAACAGCTAATAAACGGGTTGAAACCCATTTTTACAAAGTTAGCCGAGCCTACAGCTCTGCTAAGTAGGCGCAGTGTAGAGGCGTAGCTTCGGTACATTTTGTAGCAACGGGTTTCAACCCGTTGATTTTATTAATGATAAGTTTAAACAAATTTTCAATATAAAAGTATATCTTTATACCAATATCAGTAAAAAATTATACTATGGAACAAGGTCAGCAAAACGAAAAAAAGCCAGGCACAAAAGCTGTTTCAAAAAAAGCCAAAACGTATTTACGCCCACAAAAACCTGTATCAAAAGTTGAAGAAGCTGCTGCAACTATGACTCTCGGAACAGGCCACCTCAGTAGTATTTTTCTTTCATCTAATTCTGTTATTGCAGGAAAAACGGCTAAAGCCGAATGGCAAATGACCGCAGTTGAAAAAATGAATATGGTACGGAACGGTTTGAGCAAAAGGGATTTAGAAAACCTTAAAAGCAAAACCAAACTTGATTACGATAAGCTTTCCACCTTACTTTCTACCACCCGCGCAACATTGATCAACAAAAAAGGCACAGCCCATTTCAGTGCTGCCCTTAGTGAAAAAATTGTAAGCATTGCAGATGTATATTCTTATGGTTTTGAGGTATTTGAAGATGAAACTAAATTTAACGAATGGGTTTTTAGGCCAAACCAGGCATTAGGAGGGAAACAGCCTTTCGAGTTATTAGACAACCAGTTTGGCAGGGAAGAAGTAAAAAATTTGATCGGCAGGATAGATTATGGTGTTTACTCTTAAAACACTTGCATGATTGTTTACAGGGTTGGCAAAACAAAATATGCAAGCGATTTAACAGGAGAAGGAGCCAGACTTTTTGGCGGGCGGTGGAATAATAAAATGGTTAGTTGTGTTTACACCTCAGAATCCAGAGCTTTAGCACTACTTGAATATACTGTTAATATCAATATTGATGATATTCCGAGGGCTTTGAGTATTACCATCATAGAAATCCCTGATCATACAATAAAGATTTTGAAAGAAGCAGATTTACCAGGGAATTGGAAGCAATCGCCAGCTCCATCATCCACGAAAGAATTTGGGTCTGGTTTGTTGTTGGCTGCAGCAGGACCGGTTATCAGGGTCCCCTCGATAGTTATCCCGGATGAATTTAATTACTTGCTGAACCCTTTACACATAGAAAGCAAGAAATTTAAGATAATTGATATAAGCGATTTTGTATATGATGTCAGGATAAAAACTGTTTGAGAAATAAGCTTACAAATCCATTTTCCGCCACTTAACCAACCGCCAAACCACTTCCCCCGAAAGTAAAGTGCCGATGGCAAAAGTGGCCGGCAGCCAAGTTTCTCCGGAAGTGGAAAATGCGCCGGACAAAGCGACAATGTAAACCAGCAAAGGCAGCAAAGCCATCAACCCTAAACCATAAACATTTAGCGGGATTTTGAAAGGGCGGTGCAGCCCCGGGAATTTGATCCGGAAAACAATCAGCGCGATAAATTCTAAAAATAAAGCGGCGCCATAAACGGTTACGTCGATGATGAGCAGGTCGCTGAAACTCCACAAAATCATCAGGCTGACTACTGCCGAACAGATCAGGATGGAAGCGTAAGGCGTTTTAAATTTGGGGTGAAGTGCGTTGAGTTTCTGCGGAAGCAAACCATCGTCCGCCATCACTTTTGGTACACGGGAAACCGAAAGCAGGACCGCCGAATACAAGCCTAACGCGCTGGCCATCCCCCCAAAACTAAGTAACGCGCCCAGCCAGTGCCCGCCAAGTAAAAGCCCTAAAACCGGGAAACCTTCTTTCTGTAGTTTTTCGGCATCGATGCCGGATTGCTGCGCCACCAAGACCGCCAGAAAGTACACTGAAAATATCAGGATAAAAGCAGTAAACACCGAAATGAGGTAGGTGCGGACGGGTTTTTCCACTTCTTCGGCGTAGGTGGTTACGTTGTCCCATCCGATAAAATTCCACATCACGGTGTAAAGCCCTAACCCCAGCGAAGAAAAACCAACGCCTTTTAACGACAGATGCGGAAAGCTGAAACTACCGGCGTGCCGGCTAAAAAACACCAAAAAAAGGATGATAAAAGGGGCAAGCACCAGCGCGCCCAGAAACACGGAAACCTTGCCAACGGGTACAATCCCCAGAATATTTAAACCCGCTGACGACCAGATGATGAACAAACAAACCGGTATTTTATAAGCTTCAACCCCCGGGAAAAAGAAGGCAGCATATTCTACAAAAAGCACCGGGTAAATGGCCAAATCCACAAAAGTGTAAAGCCAGGTCCACCAGCCTTCGTACAGTGCCCAGCGCAAACCCAATGCTTTTTTTACCCACTGATAATAGCCGCCGGTTACGGGCATCATGCTGTTGAGTTCGAGCACGGTAAAAATAGTTGGGATGTCCCACAAAATTGGTGTGATGATGAGCAGGAGCAACGCACCGTTTTTGCCGGCATAGGTAAGCAGCGGTTCCAAACCGTACGGCCCGCCGGAAACGGTGAGGAAGATGATGGCGATAAGCGGCAGTATCCTTAACTTTTTGTTGGCGGGACGCGGCGGTGGTTGTATCATGAAATAAAGCTAAAAAATAAATGCAGAGATTGATGTTAAGGAATGAGGCTTTATACGAGTTAGCGCAAAAATGCATCGTTTAAGGCAGATAAATGTGAGATCAATATTTACTTTTTAATACCATTAAAAGCGTTATTATGCTTGATAATGAAGAAATTAGAGCGATTGGTTTTAACTTTTTATGCTAAAGGACGTAATAAAAGTTTGATATGGAAACCAATTTACCTGCCAAGCACTTTTTTAACTTCTGCCGATTTCTAATAATTCTTTTCCTGCTTGTTCTGGGCGGAAAATCATTTGGTCAGGGGAGCGGTATCACCCGAATATTTACTGATTATAATGGCTACTGGACTTCTTCATCCACAACTTTTAACCCGGTAAAACCAGCAAATGATCATAATTTATTAGGTTTCACCTGGAATGGCACTACTTACGCCACAGGTGTAAACAATGCTATATTGACGGCAAATAGTATAGCCTTTACACCCGTCAATTTTCAGGCTTTCCCAGTGCGGAACGTTACTTTATCAGGTTCAAATTGTAAAATTGCATTAGGACAATTAAAAGATGGTGTAAACAACGGTATGCCGGCAACTGCTCCTTTTGCTTTGCCTCCCAGGATTTCTGATTTTTTGACAGACGGGATACAAGGATTAAACATTGGCACAGGTGTGGCCAACGTACCAACAGGAACTCCTTTAACTTTTGATTTTGGAGGCATTGTAGACGCTGCTAAAATAAATGATGGCATACCAGATGTGTTGGTTAGTCAGATCGCTTCGCCTGATGCCGTATTAGACCAGGTTTATTTTACCGACGCCGGCGGAAACAGGGTAGGAAATATTATTTCTATCGATCAAACGCTGGTTCCTGCTGTTGGTAACTGGACTGCTGATTTTTATGAACTTAACGGCACTCTCGCCACAAATTTTACCAATACAGACCGGCCGATAAGGGTTTGGGCAGCAGATGTTAGTGCATTTGGGATCACTACAGCTAATTATTCAACTATTACCTCTTTAGTGTATCTATTAAAGGGTTCCAGTGATCCGGCATTTTTAGCTTTTAATACAGGAATTATCCAGGTAGTAAGTGCCAATGATGATGATGCCAGTACAAATATAGGTACTCCGGTAGCAATAAATGTTTTAAGTAACGACACACCTCCCGGTTCTATTGATGCGACTTCTGTTGCTGTAACTACGGCACCTTTACATGGCACCTACACAATTGCCTCTACTGGAGTGGTTACTTATACGCCAACTTCTGGTTATTATGGTACTGATAGTTTTGTTTACACGGTTTCTAACGTTGGCAATACGCAATCAGACAATGGTACGGTTACCATCAACGTTGGTTCGGCAGTAGCTGCCCCTGTGTTTAATACAGGTTTGGTCTCATCCAGATGTATAGGTTCAGGCTCATCTACTTATACTGCAACAGCTGTTAACAGTACAAGTATTTCTTATGCTTTAAACCCTTCAAATGCCGGATCAATTAATGCATCAACTGGCTTGGTAACGTGGCTTTCAACATTCTCCGGAACGGCCACTATCACCGCAATTGCTTCAGGCGCAAATGGTCCAAAGTCATCTACTTATACTGTAACAGTAAGTGCGTTGCCGGCTACACCAACAATTACCGCATCTGGCAGCTTAACCTTTTGTAATGGTGGTAATGTAATACTAACTTCTTCAGCGGCAACTGGCAACCAGTGGTATAAGAACGGAGTGCTCATTACAAATGAAACCGGAACAACTTATACAGCAACCCAAAGCGGTAACTATACTGTTGTCAGTACCAATAGTAATGGCTGCAGCAGTGCCGCTTCAACAGCAACGGTTGTTACCGTTAATGCTTTACCCTTTGTTGATGTTATTACAGGTAATACCACTATCAATACTGGGGCTACAGCTCAACTGAGTAATACTACAGCCAATGGTGTGTGGAGCAGCAGCAACACTTTGATAGCTACAGTAAGCCCAACAGGTTTAGTAACCGGAATAGCAGCAGGAAATGCTACCGTTACTTATAATTACAGCAATGGCACATGCAGCAATGCGGTTACTGCAGCAATAACTGTTACGGCACTTTTGAGCCAGACTATTACTTTTACTTCTTTACCGGTTAAGACTTATGGTGATGTTGATTTTAGTTTGGCGGCTACGTCTTCTTCGGGATTGGCAGTAAGTTATACCAGCAGCAATCCTGCTGTAGCAACGGTTGATGCTTCTGGTACGATCCATATTCTTACAGCCGGCACAACAAATATCACAGCTTCACAACCCGGCAATAGTAACTACAATGCAGCAACACCGGCCACACAAACTTTAATGGTAAACAAAGCATCATTAACCATTACGGCTGATAATCAAACTAAAACTTACGGAGCAGCTAACCCTGCGTTAACTTTAAATTATACAGGTTTTGTAAATGCTGAAACTACAGCCAATCTAAATACACAGGCAACAGCTTCTACACTGGCAACCACAACTTCGGCTGCCGGCACTTATCCCATTAACGTAAATGCTGCTTCAAGTAACAATTATGCTTTTACTTTTGTGGCCGGAACGTTAACTATCGGACAAACCAGTCAAACACTCAGCTTTAATTCTGTTGTTTCTTCAAAGGTTTATGGTGATGCAGATTTCAGTTTATCAGCCACAACTTCATCTGGTTTGCCAATTGTTTATACCAGCAGCGATCCAACAATTGCTACAATTGATGCTGCCGGAACCGTCCATATTCTTACCGCCGGAAGTGTAACCATTACCGCCTCTCAGCCCGGAAACAGCAATTACAGCGGCGCAACTGCGGTTACCCAAATTATATCGATAAACAAAGCATCGTTAATAATTGCAGCAAATAATCAAACTACAACTTATGGCACTGTGCCTGCGCTCACGCTAACTTACACAGGTTTTGTTAATAACGAAAACAGCACAAGTTTGGCGGCTCAGCCAGCTATCAGCACAACAGCAAACACAAATTCTACAGTTGGAATTTACCCGATAACGGTTAGCGGAGCAGCAGGCAACAATTATACAATAACTTATGCGCAGGGAACATTAACCATCGGTCAAAGTGCACAAACAATCAGTTTCAATACTTTATCTGCCAAAACTTATGGTGATACCGATTTTACACTCGCAGCCAGTGCTACATCAGGTTCGTCAGTTGTTTATACCAGCAGTAATCCGGCAATTGCAACGGTAGATGTCCAGGGTATTGTCCATATCCTTACTGCCGGAAGTGTAACTATTACCGCTTCTCAGCCCGGAAACAGTAATTATGCCGCAGCTGTGCCTGTTTCACAAATATTAACGGTAAACAAAGCATCATTGACCATTACGGCAGTTAACCAAAGTAAAGTTTATAACACGGCTAATCCAGCTTTAGCCATCAGTTACAGTGGTTTTGTTAACGGAGAAAACAGCACAAGTTTAACCGCTTCTCCAACAGCAAGCACCACGGCAACAGCAGCATCTGCCGTTGGATCTTATGCGATTACGGTAGCAGGTGCAGTGGCAGCAAACTATCAAATTACCTATGTAAACGGAGTATTAACAATTGGGCAAAACAGTCCTGCCATTACCTTTAATGCTTTACCGGCCAAGGTTTATGGTGATGCAGATTTTAACCTTTCGGCTACTTCTACGTCTGGTTTGCCTGTAACTTTCAGCAGCAGCAATCCGACAGTGGCAACCGTTAATGCGCAAGGAATAGTTCATATTTTATCTGCAGGAACAAGCGTAATTACAGCCTCTCAGGCAGGAAATGGCAATTACAGCCCTGCGGTATCTGGCCCTCAAACATTAACGGTTAACCGGGCAGCTTTAACCATTTCTGCAAATAATCAAACAAAACAATATGCCGAAAACAACCCCGCTTTTACGGTCAGTTACAGTGGTTTTGTAAATGGAGAAAACAGTGCTAATTTAACCACACAACCAATAGTAAGCACTTCGGCAACAACAGCTTCTGCAGCCGGAACTTACCCAATTACGGTAGCTGATGCAGCCGCAGCAAATTACCAAATTACCTATGTAAATGGAGCATTAACTATTTTTCCGGGTACGCAAACGATTAGTTTTACGGCTACGCCCAGAACTTACGGCGATCCGGATTTTACATTAAATGCAACAGCATCGTCTGGCTTGCCAGTATTTTACAGCAGCAGTAATACAGCAGTGGCTACGGTAGATGCAAACGGCCTGGTACATATTATTACTGCCGGCAATGTAATCATTACTGCATCGCAGCCGGGAAATGGAAATTTTATTGCAACCACCAATATCAATCAGCAATTAACCATCAACAAAGCTGTTTTAGTTGTTAAAGCAGATGATTTAACCAAAACTTACGGAGCCGCAAATCCACCATTAACCGTAACTTATAACGGTTTTGTTTATGGCGATACCAAAACCAGCCTCTCTACACAACCTGTTGTTAGTACGACTGTTACGGCTGCTTCGGTAGTTGGCATTTATCCGGTAACGATAGCTGGTGCGGCAAGCCGAAATTATAGTTTTACCTATCAGGCCGGAACATTAACGGTTGGACAAAACAGTCAGACAATTACTTTTGCTTCTTTGCAAAATAAAATTTATGGCGATGCAGATTTTACTTTGGCAGGAAGTTCGACTTCCGGTTTACCATTAAGTTATACCAGCAGCGATCCTTCGGTAGCAACAGTTGATGCAGGTGGAAGGGTACACATCCTCTCCGCAGGAACAAGCACCATTACTGCAAGTCAGCCTGGTAACGGAAATTACAGCAGTGCAGTAGATGCAACACAAATTTTAATGGTAAACAAAGCATCATTGATTTTAACGATTGCCAATCAAAATAAAGTTTACGGCGCGACCAACCCTTCTTTAACCTTTACTTATACAGGTTTTGTTAATGGAGATAACAGTACCAGTTTAATTACGCCGCCGGTAATAAGCACTACGGCAACGGCAACTTCTGATGCAGGCACTTACCCAATTGCTATCAATAATGCAATTGCCGCTAATTATGCCATTACTTATACACCCGGAACATTAACCATTGCAAAAGCTGTATTAACAGTTACGGCAGATAATAAATCCAGGGTTTATGGTTTGGCTAATCCACCTTTTACAGTTACTTACAGCGGTTTTGTTAATGGTGGAACTGTTGCCAGTTTGAGCACATCACCGCAACTTACTACTACCGCAAATGCTGCATCACCAGCCGGTGTTTACCCGATTACGATTAGCGGTGGCTCGGCGGCAAATTATAATTTCGCTTTTGTGCCTGGCACTTTAACGGTTACCAATGCAACAGTAAGCAGCGTTAGCTTGGCACAGGTAACGCTTTATGAAAACCAGCCGGCCGGAACACCCGCCGGAACATTAGCTGCTGTTTCCCTCGACCCAAACGCCACTTATACTTACACTCTAGTCGCCGGTACAGGCAGTACAGACAATGCTTTGTTCAGCATCCAGGGAAATAAACTGGTAACTACACAAAGTTTGGACTACGAGCAAAAAGCAAGTTATAGCATTTTGGTCCGGGCCACCAACCAGTACGGTCTGTATTTAGACCAAACGTTTACCATCAATTTAAGTGATGTAAACGAAGCACCAACGCTGGCCGCAATCGGCAATCAATCGGTTTGTAACATCCCTTCTAACCAAAACATTACTTTAACCGGCATCACATCAGGCCCGGAAACAGCGCAAACTACGGCCGTAACGGTTAGCTCCGGTAATGCGGCTTTGTTTAGCTCTTTGTCTGTTTCTTCCGTGTCCAACGGTTCTGCTACTTTAACTTACCAACTGGCCCAGCCGGGCACTGCCGTGGTTACGGTAACGGTGAAAGACAGCGGCGGCACGGCAAACGGCGGCACAGATAGCTTTAGCCAGACTTTCACACTAACTTCCAATGCTGCGCCGGTAGCGGCTATCTCATCAGATAAAGGCTTGCAGATATCCAAAGGCGAAACGATAACCCTTACCGCAACCGGCGGCAGTGTTTACAGTTGGGATACCACGCCGAATGTTAGCGGTTCTGCCAGTACGGCGGTCATTCAGCTCCGACCAGGCCAAACCACAACCTATCAGGTTAAAGTAAGCAATGCTTCGGGCTGCAGCAGTACGGGCAGCATTACGATTCAGGTGAATGATGATTATTCTTTAATCCGCCCAAGCAACATCCTCACCCCAAACGGCGATGGCAAAAATGATACCTGGGTGGTGAAAAACCTCGACCTGTACCCAAACAATACGGTTTCTATTTTTGACAGGGGCGGAAGGTTGCTGAACAAAGTAAACCATTACAACAACGATTGGGACGGGATGTACAACGGTGTGCCGCTGGCCGAAGGGACGTATTATTACATTATTGATTTCGGCCCTGGCAAAGGCCCGATGAAAGGCTTCATCACCATCCTTAGAAACCGATAAGCAACCACAGGAATTAACCAAGCCACAAAAAGATATTCGACAAATGAAAAAACTAACACCCGAAAATCATCCACGTTAACAAAAATCTCTATAATCTCATCAGGAGTAGCATGTAACGTTAGTGTTTAAATTCAACACTTAAACACAAAAAACACGCTTACTTATTGATAATCATAATAAATACACCGTCTCATTTCAGTATTAATTATCCTGAATTCAGGTTAATTTAAAAAATCCGGTTATCCTAAAACTGAGGTTACTTATTCATCTCTTGAAACCTCTTCATTTTCAGGGCGTATAACTCCAAATTAAAATACTACCCGCCAAAATTAAAACACGGTTGCACCTGCTTTTTAAAATATTCAATCAATTTATTTATGTTAAAACAATTACCAGCTTTATTCCTGCTGCTTTTTTTAATCATAGTTTTTCAACTGTTTTCACAATTCAGCTTTGCAGATGGTTCAAAGGACCTGTTTCCCTCCTCCGGAACTGGCAGTAGGTCCTCTCTGATGAGTGCTTCTACCGGTTTTTATCCCGCAGCGTATGCTTTTATCAATAACGGTGTGCAAAAAGTATTTGTAAACGCCGGGGAAACAATTTACATGGGTTCCAGTGCTCAGGGTAAAGGTTCCGGTACAATCTTAGTATTTAAACCCTCCACTACGGGAAGGACACTTGCAGATGCGGTAGGTAATTCGGGAACAGGAACAAATACAGCTAACACTCCGGGCGTAATATACAACCGGACACAAGAACTATTGGGGCCTATATCTTCGGGTACAGCTACAACCAGTACAGGCTATCAGCCATTTAAGGTAATTGCGACAGAAACAGGGGTTTATGAAGTTGATTTTATCGCCCCAACAGGAGCCGCTTATAATAGCGCAAGCGCTCCAACCGGTGTATTCGATAATTTAGTAAGCAACGGTTGGACATCGTCTGATCAAAGTTCCAGTTCTCCTTCAATCATTGCATGGGATGTTGCCGTAGCTAACTCAGGAGGCACTGTTATACCAGGCAGGGTATATATGAATGTGTTTAATACTTACTGTTCCTTGTCTAACATCAGTACTGCAGCAGATGGTTTCTTCGGAAAATTCTACATTTTGACGAAAGACGGCTTTCCATACCTGGTTAATAACAATGGTATGAATGGTATAGCATTTAGCTTTTTTGTAAACAACCGCGGCTTTACCACTGGTGCAAATGGTACTGGTACCCGAACGTATAAAAGTTTAAATTATTCGACCAATCCTCCGATAAAAAACCCTAATAATGCCGACGATGCTGATTCTGATCCTCAACAAAACATTACACATAAAATATTTTATGCCGCGCCTGCCGCTGACCTTCCTGCAAGTGCAACTTATATGGGCACTACTACCTGGCTGAAGGTAACTACCCCCGCTATTCCGGCAGCTGTAAATATAAGTTTCACCGGTATTGAAGGTTCAAGCGGCCAGACAAGCAGTAAAGGTGGTAACATTACGTTTATTTCTAATATTGGCGGATCATACAGGATAACTATTCCTGGTGGCACTACCAATGGAACAACTTTTTATCCGCGGGTATTAGCAGGCCCAAGCGTTTCAGGAAGTAATACGGTTTTTTGGGATGAAAAATCCGGCACACAGGCGGATCCTCTGATAGCAGCAGCGCCGTTACCTCCGGGAAGCTCTGTCAGTTCTATAAAAGTACAGGTTTTTGGGGCAGAAATTCATTTCCCGTTTCTTGATGTGGAACAAAACCCTAATGGTATAATTATAGAGCAGGTAGATGGAAATAGCAGCTATGCACCATCAACCAATCCAGACGGAAGCTTTAAAGATGTTGTTTACTGGGATGATTCTGATATCACCTTAACAGGTAACTCAAATCCAAGCAGTGGTTCTAATAGTGGTAGCGGTACACTCCCATCAGCAAGAAGAGTTGGATTAGGAACCGTAGGCATAGCGTCAAACAGGCCAGGTACGATAACACCCGGATATGGCCATCAATGGAATGAAGCGGGAGGAACGGCTGGTTATGGAAATGAACGGGCACTGGATACATACTCTTTTGTGTCAGGTGCAGAGCAAACAACTGCCGTTGCAATAATTATTAAACAAGCTGATTTGGAAGTTACAAGTATAAGTTCAAGCACTTCCTCAACTTTGCATGTAGGTGATTCCTGGTCTTACACTGCTGTTATAAAAAATAACGGACCAGATGCTGTGGTTACTAATACAAATTCGGCAAACGGGCCTCTAACAACAGGGGCAAAATTTCAATTGTATGTTCCAGGTGGCGTAACTATTGATCCAACACAAGTAACCATGACTTCTGCTTGTGCTACTATTCAAGGTACACCTACCTTTTCGGCAGGCGTATTCTCGGCAATAGTTGATATGCCTGTAGGCTGTACCGCTTCGTTTGTAATTCCGGTAACAGCAGCAAGCACCGTTTTAACTGAAAATACCAATGTTAATACTTATGCTACTATATTAAGGCCAGCAGATTATACAGACCCAGATGCTACAAATACTACAAGTACTGCACCAACTGATCCATTTTTAGAAGCAACAGGTGTAGCCGTAAGCAATACAATTTTTACCAATTCTGCTTCTGTTAACACGGCTTCTACCAACAACATTAAACGCAATAGCAATGTAAAGATAAGTGTGGTTAGTACACAAACAATCACTTTTGCAGCTTTACCGGCAAAAGCTTATGGTGATGCCGATTTTAATGCAGGTGCAACCGCTTCATCAGGTTTGGCCATTACTTATGCCAGCAGTAACCCGGCAGTTGCAACCGTTGATGCGAACGGACTAATCCATATTCTCACTACAGGAACAACCGACATCACGGCTTCGCAAACCGGCAACAGTAATTATAGTGCCGCTACTCCTGTTACACAAACTTTAACGGTAAACAAAGCACCGTTAACCATCACTGCCGATAACCAAAACAAACTTTATGGTGCAGCTATTCCAACATTAACGGCAAGTTTCACAGGTTTTGTTAATGGTGATACTAATACAAGCTTAACCACTCCGCCTGTTATTTCTACGACGGCAACCGCAACTTCGCCGGCCGGGTCTTATCCAATTACAGCATCTGGCGCAACAAGCAATAATTATACAATTGGTTATGCAGCAGGAACACTAACGATTGGCCAGGCCAGCCAGTCTATTACTTTCACGTCTTTACCAGCCAAAGTTTATGGTGATGCAGATTTTAGTTTGGCGGCAACCGCTTCTTCAGGATTGGCAGTAAGTTATACCAGCAGCAATCCATTGGTAGCCACGGTTGATGCTTCGGGCAATGTTCATATTATTTCAGCAGGCACAACAAATATCACGGCTTCCCAGGCAGGAAACAGCAATTATCTTGCAGCCACTGCTGCCACACAAAACATAACGGTAAACAAAGCACCGTTAACGATTACGGCAGATAGCCAGAATAAACCTTACGGTGCAGCTAACCCGGTGTTAACTGCAAGTTATACGGGTTTTGTTAATGGGGATACCAATACAAGCCTTACTGCACAGCCGGCGATTAGTACAACTGCAACGCCTGCTTCCGCTGTAGGGAATTATCCAATAACGGCAAGTGGCGCAACAAGTAACAATTATACCATTAGCTATACGACTGGAAATTTAACAGTTGGACAAAGCAGCCAGACAATTACTTTTAATTCGCCTGTTTCTAATAAAAATTATGGTGATGCAGATTTTAGTTTAGCAGCTACAGCTTCATCGGGTTTGCCGATTACCTACATCAGCAGCAATCCATCAGTAGCAACAGTTGATGCTTCAGGCAATGTCCATATCCTTTCTGCGGGAACGGCTGTTATTACTGCTTCCCAGGCTGGCGACAGTAACTACAGTGCGGCAACTTTGGTTACACAAAATATAACGGTAAACAAAGCATTGTTAACGATTACGGCAGATAATCAGAACAAAGCTTATGGTGCAGCTAACCCAACTTTAACTGCAAGCTATAATGGTTTTGTTAATGGAGAAACTTATACAAGCCTTACTGCACAGCCTGCAATCAGCACGACGGCAACCGCAGCTTCTACGGCCGGCACTTATCCGATTTCAATATCAGGCGCAACAAGTAATAACTATACCATCACTTCTACCGCTGGAACGCTAACGGTTGTCCAAAGTGCCCAATCTATCAATTTTAATACTTTGGCAGCTAAAACTTATGGTGATGCGGATTTTACCTTGTCCGGGACTTCCTCCTCCGGTTTGCCTGTAGTTTATACCAGCAGCGATGCAAGCATAGCCACAATTACGGGCAACACGGTGCATATCCTAAAAGCAGGTACAGTAACGATCACTGCTTCCCAGGCTGGTAACAGTAATTATAACGCAGCTGCTTCCATTCAGCAAACCCTCAGCATAAACCCGGCAGCTTTAACCATCACGGCAGATAACCAAAGCAAAGCGTACAATACCGCAAACCCTGTTTTAACAGTAAGTTACAGTGGCTTTGTAAACGGGGATACCCAGGCCAGTTTAACGGCACAGCCAACCCTAAGTACCACAGCAACTACTGCATCATCAGTTGGCACTTATCCGGTTACGGTATCTGGCGCAGCCAATAACAACTACACAATTACCTATGTAAACGGAGTATTCACGATAGGGCAAAGCACGCCTACGGTTACTTTTAATGCCTTATCTGCAAAAACTTACGGCGATGCAGACTTTACTTTGGCTGCCTCTTCCTCTAATGGTTTGCCCATCACTTACACCAGCAGCAACCCGGCGGTAGCAATGGTCGATGCTTCGGGTAATGTCCATATCCTTTCGGCAGGTACGGCTGTTGTTACGGCATTGCAGGCAGGAAACGGCAATTACAGTCCGTCCACTTCCGTTCAGCAAATATTAACGGTAAACAAAGCATTGTTAACCATTACGGCAAACAGCCAAAGCAAAACTTACGGATCGGCCAACCCTGCATTTATAGCAAGTTACAGTGGTTTTGTTAATGGAGATACCAATATCAGCTTAACAACTCAGCCTACAATTGGCACAACAGCAACGGCGGCTTCTGCAACCGGCACTTATCCAATTACCGTATCCGGCGCAGCAAGCAACAATTACAATATTGCGTATGTGAATGGCACATTGTCTGTTTATCCTGGTGCACAAATCATCACCTTTACGGTACAGCCCCGGACTTATGGCGATGCTGATTTCCCCCTCAACGCAACCGCTTCTTCTGGTTTGCCGGTAAGCTACAGCAGCAGTAACCCGGCAGTGGCAACCGTTGATGCCTCCGGGACTGTGCATATTGTTTCCGCAGGAAACGTAACGATAAGCGCTTTACAACCCGGTAACGGCAATTACATTGCAACAACTACCATCAACCAGCAGTTAACCATCAACAAAGCGTTTTTAACTATTACGGCAGATACTTTAAGAAAAGTATATGGTGCCGCTAATCCTGCTTTAACCGTTACTTACAATGGTTTTGTTAATGGAGATACCAATGCCAGCTTAACCACACAACCAACTGTTGGCACTACGGCAAATGTGGCTTCGGCAGTTGGTGTTTACCCAATTACGGTAGCTGGTGCAGCAAGTGCCAATTACCTGATTACTTATCGCCCCGGAACGCTAACGGTTGGCCAAAATAGCCAGATCCTCGCTTATGCTTCCCCGGCTTCGGTTAAAACTTATGGTGATGCAGATTTCAGTTTACCGGCCACTTCTTCATCAGGACTGTTGGTAAGTTATACCAGCAGCAACCCGGAAGTGGCAACCGTTGATGCTTCGGGTACAGTCCATGTTATTTCCACAGGAAGCACTACGTTCACGGCTTCACAACCCGGAAACGCCAATTATCTTGCGGCAGCGCCTGTTACCCATATTTTAACGGTAAACAAAGCATCGCTTGCGGTAACATCAGCAAATCAAAGTAAAACTTACGGTGCAGTTAACCCACCGTTTACGGCAACTTATACGGGTTTTGTTAATGGCGATACCAACGCCAGCTTAACCACGCCACCTACGTTTTCTACCACAGCTGCCACCGCTTCGGCTGTAGGAACTTACTCAATTATTGCCACAAATGCAGCAGCAGCCAACTACAGCATTACTTATACCGACGGGACTTTAACGGTGGTAAAAGCAGCATTAACTATTTCTGCGGATAACCAAACGAGGGTTACAGGTTTGGCCAACCCAACTTTAACAGTAAGCTATACAGGTTTTACAAATGGCGATACGCCGGCTAACTTAACCGCACAACCTTTGGTTGCCACTACGGCCACCGCAAGTTCTGCACCGGGCACTTATCCAATTACGGTAAGCGGTGCAGCATCTGATAATTATACCATCAGTTATACTTCGGGCACTTTAACGGTTACCAATGCAACAGTAAGCAGCGTTAGCCTTGCGCAGGTAACTCTGTTCGAAAACCAGCCGGCTGGAACTTTAGCAGGAACATTAGCTGCCACTCCCCTCGACCCGAACGCCACTTATACTTACACTCTAATTGCCGGTACGGGCAGTACAGACAATGCCTTGTTCAGCATCCAAGGAAATAAACTGGTTACGGCCCAAAGTTTGGATTATGAACAAAAAGCAAGTTATAGCATTTTGGTCCGGGCCACCAACCAGTACGGTCTGTATTTAGACCAAACGTTTACCATCAATTTAAGTGATGTAAACGAAGCACCAACGCTGGCCGCAATCGGCAATCAATCGGTTTGTAACATCCCTTCTAACCAAAACATTACTTTAACCGGCATCACATCAGGCCCGGAAACAGCGCAAACAACAACAGTAAATGTTAGCTCCAGTAACCCCGGCTTGTTTAACGTGTTAAATGTTTCTAACGTAACCAATGGCGCGGCTACCTTAACCTATCAACTCGCCACAACAGGAACGGCCGTGGTTACGGTAACGGTAAAAGACAATGGCGGTACGGCAAACGGCGGGGCCGATAGTTTCAGCCAAACCTTTACGCTTACTTCCAATAGCCTTCCGGTTGCGGTAATATCATCCGATAAAGGGACGCAAATATCCAAAGGCGAAACTATAACGCTTACGGCAACAGGCGGCAGTGTTTACAGTTGGGACAGTACGCCAAACGTGAGCGGCATGCAAAGCTCGGCCACTATAAAAGTTCGGCCAGGCCAAACGACTACTTACCAGGTTAAAGTAAGCAACGCTTCGGGCTGCAGCAGTACCAGCAGCATCACCATCCAGGTTAATGATGATTACCTGGAAATCCACCCGGGCAACATCGTTACGCCAAACGGAGACGGCAAGAACGATACCTGGGTAGTAAAAAACCTGGATTTGTACCCGGACAACACCGTTTCGATTTTTGACCGCGGCGGAAGAAAACTGTTAGAAGTAAAGCACTACAACAACGATTGGAACGGCACGATGAACGGTTCACCGCTGGCCGAAGGGACGTATTATTACGTGATCGATTTCGGCCCGGGCAAAGGCCCAATGAAAGGGTTCATCACCATACTTAGAAACAGATAAGCAACCACAGGAATTAACCAGGCCACAAAAAGATATTCGACAAATGAAAAAACAAAATATGCAATACTTTATAAAGGTATCAAGCGGTATAAAGGCAAGTGCCCTATTCGTGCTTGCTGCTGTTTTTATGCAGGTAAAAACAGTATCCGCCCAACAACTCGACCCTTTTTCGTCGATGTACTTTCAAAACCAGTACTTAACCAATCCTGCAATGGCCGGGCTGGACAAAGGTTTGAATTTGAACCTGGGCATCCGCCAGCAATGGGCAACCATGCCCGGCAGCCCGAAAACACAGGTAGTTTCAGCGGATTATAATGCTGGCAGAAACGTAGGGTTAGGATTGAACATCAGCAACGACCAGGCCGGGCTGCTCCGCCAAACACGGGCGGTTGCCACTTATGCTTATCATGTGCATTTGGGCGGAGACAATCAGCAGTTAAACTTTGGCCTTTCGGCAGGTGTTACAGATCAGCATATTAACTACAACCAGGTGGATGGCGATCAGGGCGATATCCAGGTGGACCGTTACAACCAGCAGCACCCGTACATAGATGGCGACTTCGGTGCTTCTTATACCAGCAATAATCTTACTGTGCAAGGTGCAATACCAAACCTAAACCATTTTTTTAAACGCAATACTGCTATTTTAGGCGTCGACCGTTCTGTTTTTATGACTTCGGTTAGTTACAAGTTCGCGTTAGAAAATATGTTGGATGGATCAGCCATCGAACCGAAATTTGTTTACAGGGGCGTTTATGGTTACAAGAATATTATGGATTTTGGGCTAAACTTCAACTTAAAAAATAATATGCTGCACTTTTATAGCATGTACCATACCAGTCAAAGTGAAAGTTTTGGTTTTGGGGCGAATATTAATGAAAATGTACAACTGATGCTTTTTTACACTACAGAAACTTCACCATTAAAAACTTATTCTAACGGTGATTTTGAAGTTGGGCTGAAATTTCACTTCTTCAAACAATAATTTGCTTGTAAAAGAAGCATCATTGTAAAAGTAATCAAATTGAAAGCAACTGTTTAAAAACCTTGTACTTTTATCTGCGGCTTTGTATCCTTTATGTTGAGTTTTTGAAAGTGTTAAATTGCTATAACAACAAAACAGCACCTGGTTTTTTGCCAGGTGCTGTTTTTATTTTGATACTGTTTTTATGCCTATAAAAACAGTATCAAAAAATGAAAAGCTTTTAAGCTTTTACAAATATTACTTTGCAAGAGAATACTTGTCTCTTCTGCCGTCTTTTACGGTAGTTAAAGCACCTTTTGCTTTTAAGTTAGAAAGTACACTTGCAATTTGTTTAAACAGTTTATCAGGGTCGCTTTGCGGTTCGTACTGTGCCATTGCAGTTGCAATATCCTGGCCAAAACCTTCGCCAATTTCATTTAAAGCAAATGCAATTTTACCGCCCAAAGAAAGGTCTTGCGAATACTCGGCAGGAACTTCCAGCATTTTTGCAGATGGGGTCTTTCCACTTTTTGCAGGTTTTGCTTCTTTTTCTTTCTTTTTAGGGGTTTTTGCCGGAGCGTCTTCCGCTTGTTCAAGCACGGCATCCAAAAGGTTTTCTTTTGTTTGTTTTGCTGCCTTGGATGGTGCCGAGCTGGAAAAAGCACTTAACAGATCTTCGTACTTTTTAGCTTCTGATTGAATGGTTTTTATCTTTTCTTTAAGATAACCAATGATTTCTTTTTCTGTTACGTTTGCCATGTAATTGTATGTAAAGTTTTAGTGGATGATGATAACCAATTTAAAAGTTAACTTTATTTTAATAATAAATTTTACTTTTTAACATGAACGTTAAGTTGTAAGCTTTGTTTTATACAAACAATTAAATTAATTTAAATTTAGAAAAAAATAAAAACTAATACTTGTATAAATAAGCCATCAGAAAAATTAATAAGAAATATAAGTTTTATAAATGCTTTTTAAAAATAGCAGCAGTACAATTGTTACAATTGAAGCCACTAATTGCTGCTTGGTTTTTTACCGTTCATTTCTATTTCTTTATCCATTTCTAACATGTCGACAGGCTGGGAGAAATCGCCTAAAAGATACTTGCAAAAGTAATCTCCTTTTTGCCAAAAGAAATATTCGGTCATATCGCCATAAGCATGCCGCTGGCCGGGCAGCAAAACATAATCAAAACGTTTGTTGGCTTTGATCAAAGCATTAACCAAACGGATGGTGTTGGATGGACTAACATTGTTATCAATATCGCCGGTTGAAAGCAGCAAATGGCCTTTTAAATTTTTAGCCAGATCCTGGTTTTTATCAATGGAATATTGGAAAGTTGTATCGCCTTTTGGGGTGATGGTTTCCTTTAAACCATTGTGTTTTTCGCTCCACCAACGATTGTAAATGCTGTTGTCGTGGTTGCCGGATTCTGAAACTGCAACTTTAAAAAAATCAGGATAAACCAACATCGCGGCGGTACTCATAAAACCACCACCCGAATGCCCGGTAATGCCAACTTTGTTAATATCGATAAAAGGATAACGGTCTGCCAGTTGTTCTGCGGCTGCTTTTTTATCGGCCAAACCATAATCGCGCAAGTTTCCGTAACCATAATTGTGGTACCATTTAGAACGGCCGGGATTGCCGCCGCGGTTACCAATTGTAATCACCACAAATCCAAATTGTGCCAATCTTTCATTGTAATCCATACTTTTGGTGAAAGTTGTATTAACGGCTTCTGTTTGCGGGCCGGGATAAACGTATTCAATTAAGGGATACTTCTTTTGTGCATCAAAATCATAAGGTTTGTACAACACGCCGTATAAATCGGTAATGCCATCGTCAGCTTTTACTTTGATAGGTTCCGGAAACTTGTAACCGGCAGCCATTAAATTGGACAGATCGGATGTTTCTAAATCCATCAATTTATGTCCCAGAAAATCATACAAAACAGCTTTTGGTACAGTGTTTACACGGGAAAAATTATCAACAAAAAACTTGCTGTCATCATTTAAACTGGAAGCATGGTCAAAGTTTCCGGTGTTTAATAGATGCAAGTTGCTGCCATCAAAACGGATGCTGTACAAATGCGAATAATAGGGATTTTCATTAACTTCTCTGCCCGAAGCCATAAAATACAAGATGCGGTTTTTAGCATCAATATTTACAATGTCATCACAATGAAAAGAACCGGAAGTAATTTGGTTTTTCAGTTTTCCGGTTTCATCATACAAGTAAAAATGTGCCCAGCCGTCGCGTTCGCTCCATTCAATCAATTCTTTTCCGCCATTAACCAAACCTGGGCGGTTAATTTCTACATAAGTATTTAATCGTTCCTGAATTAGCAATGCAACTTTTCCGGTTTCGATATCAACGGTGCAAACATCAATCTTTTTTAAATCGCGGCCGGTTCGATAAAAGTAAAACTTCGCGTTATCGCCCAACCACAAGTTTGGACGAAATTCATCGTCGCGGTTTTTTTGCAGAACCGGTGCAGGCCACATCGAAAGTTCCTGATCTTTAAACAAAGCCACAGGTAATTTTTTGGAAGTTTTGGCTGGAAAATCAAACAACAGCATTTCTTTGATCGGGTTTTCTTTTTCTCCCGGAAGCTGATACTTGTAAGTTTCTAAAGTTGGGCGAGGTTCTGCCACGCTATTGATCACCCAAAAATCTTTCAACTTGCGGTTATCAGACTTTATCAAAGCAAAATGTTTGGCATCCGGCGACCATAATACTTGTGTTGGCTTGCGTTTCTTTTTGTTTTTTTCTTCATCAACATTAGTTTCGTTCATAAAACTACCGCCGTAAGCATAATCTTTTACGCCATCTTTGGTTAGCTGATGTTCTACAATTGTGCTGTCGTCTTCATTTTTCAAAGCCTTTTTATAGTTGGCTTTATCCATCCAAAATAAATTATAGTTTCGTGCAAAAATAATGGCCGAACTATCTGGCGCAATCGAGGCCCACATTGGTTTTGGGATTACTTTTTCGTAATGCACCAGTTCTGCCAATTGCCCGGTTTGTAAATTGTATTGAAAATAAAAAGTTTTTTTCTCCAGCGAGTCGGCCGCTTTTTTATCTTTCCGGTCTTTTTTAACCTGGTCGATTGTACTTTTTAAATCAAACTGAATACTTTTTTCATCTTTCAGAAACTTCAAATTTTCGATAGGTAAGTGTTGCGCATCAAAAGGGTCTTTTACAATTAAAGTTACGGCAGCCGCAACTTTGGCGTTATCAAACAGCAATTTTTTACTTCGGGCAGCAGGGTCAACAATGTACCATTTTTTGCCGGAAGTGGTTTCAAACATGTACCAGAAACGGTCGGAGTTTTTAAGCCAATGCGCATCAACCGAAGTCGAAAAAATCATTTTTTGTAATTTCTTCGGAGAGAAACGGGCAGCGAGCAAATAATTTCCTTTAACAGGATTTGGGCTTGGACTGATAGTTTGTGCTTTAATTTGGAAGCAAAGCAAGGGCAAAAGGAGCGATAAGTATATCTTTTTCATCAATAATAATTTTCTGACGAAAAGTATTCAATTGTAATTTAAAAAGATAAGGGTTTTTACAGAAATGAAAGATTGATGTGTAAAAATTTGAATACTTCTTTTATCAACCAAAAAAACAGGTGGTAAAAGAAGTATTGGTTTAATTGGGATTCTATTTAAACTTCAATAAAAAACAATAGCCGATATTGTTAAACATCGACTATTGAAATGAAATTTAGGTGGATAAAAACAGTATGCCGTTGCAGAACTTACTACTGTGTCCTAATAGTGGGATAGCCAGAAATATCAATCATCGGAAGGTTGGAACCATATTTACTGTTGATGACCTGGATAAACTGGTCTGCAACATAAGCGTTTCCGCGTGGCGTAAAATGCACACCATCCAAAGAAAAGAAACCGCCGGTTATGTAATTGGTATTTAAAGTAACGCCATTTGCCGTTACACCGCTTACAACCTGGTTGAGCAAGGCAAAAGAATCAAACACAGGCAAATTGTTGGCGGCTGCGGCAGCTTTGATCGTGCTGTTGTAACTGCTGATGTAATCTTCAACTTTTGCGGCTTCGTTAACATCCAGCACTTCTTTGCTTAACAAAGGGTTTAAAGGAGAAAGACCGTAATAAGGCAAACCGTTAACCGTTGCGCCCAATTGCGAAGTGTTAAAAGTCAGCATGATCAAATCTGCATTGGTTGCCGGGCGGGTAACGTAATTTCCGCTTCCGTCCAAAGCCTGTATATACAAAGTTGTAAAAGCAGGGCTTACTTTTTGGGCACCAGCAATTAGGGCCGGCACGGTAATGGCATGAAAAAAGGCAAGGTTTGCAAGGTCTGGGATGAGTGCCAAAACGCCTTTTGCACCGGTTTTTGTAAGTGCGGCCACGGTTGTGTTGTAAATAGTTGCAAACTGGGTTTTATCAGTTAGGGCGGCACTTGCAGTCATGCCGTCTGATTTTGCATAGGTCAGCACATCGTTGTTGCCGAGCCAGCAGGTAAAAAACGTAAAGGGCTTGGCGGTGACAAAATTTAAATAAGGCGTAGTGATTGTACCGGAATTGGTAGGAAGCAGGCGTTCGAAAAAGCCGTTGTAATTGCCGTATAAAGGGTCGGTTACATCGCGCAGGTTAATTCCCGGTACACCGTAATTGTTTAAATCACCGATGTATTTGGTAAACAAAGTAAGCGTGCCAACGCCGGGAATTGTAGTTACGCTGCGAATGGCCAAATTGGTTTTTACAGAATCAATGATGGGTGTCCCGTTTGCATTAAAACCAGAAAGTTTAAAATAACCGGAACCATTGGCTTGGTTAGTTGGGAACAAAGGCGAAGTAAAACTACCGCCGCCGGCCATTTGCATTTGCGTGGCCAATAGGTTTGGAAAAGCAACTTGCTGACCGGCATTAAACAAACCACCATCGGTATAACCGGAAGTGATGGAATTGCCAACGGCAATATACCTTGTAAAATCCGCAGAGCCGGAGGCAATAGGTTTGCTCTTGTCTTTTTTACAGGCCGTAAAAGATAACAGCATGGCCGCAAAGGCCCAAATTAGATAGCGTTGTTTCATGATTTTTGGTGTTGATTAGAGTTTTTGATTTGTATTTGACATATGGCCAAAATTGCCTTAAATAATAAAAGGTGTAAAGAGTAGGGCTACTTAAAAATATACGTACAATTACTTATTCTATGCTGGTAAATGTACTATTATCAGGTTAAAATATTAAACAAGTAACTAAATAATTAAAAATAATTACAATTATAGTTGCCCGGTACAAGCCTAAGCGGAAAAAAGGATACTACTAAAACTTACACTTATAACCACTAATTATTTTATCAGCAGCGGTATTGCAAGTAGAAGTTTCCGGATAATATCAAAGTAATTGTGGTTTAATTTGATTACGTTCGATAGCTTAAATCGTTATACTTGTGTTCGGCAAAAAGCGTTTAGTTTAAAATATATTCGAAATCTCCTAATGCAAGGTTATTATCAAAGCCACCGGCAATTAAGTTTTATCGGCATAGCCGGGCAACAAAAAATCAGCGAAGCCAAAGTGCTTGTTATTGGTGCCGGCGGTTTGGGCTGCCCTTGTTTATTGCATTTGGCAACTGCCGGGACCGGAACAATTGGACTGGCCGATTTTGATATGGTCAGTTTATCCAACTTGCACCGCCAAACTTTATACACTATAAATGATCTTGAAAAAAGTAAGGTAAAAACAGCATCATCAGCTCTAAAAGCGCACAATCCAAATATCAATTATATCGAACACAATTTAATGGTTGATGAAAGTAACGTTTTACACCTCATTCAAAATTATGATTTGGTTGTGGATGGGACCGATAATTTTTTGGTTCGATACCTGATTAACGATGCTTGTGTTTTTTTAAATAAGCCTTTGGTTTACGGTGCCATTTATCAAACGGAAGGACAAGTTACTGTTTTTAACTACCAAAATTCGGCAACGTTAAGGTGTTTGTTCCCCGAACCTCCGCCAGAAAATACCATCCAAAGTTGTGCAGAAATTGGTGCCTACAATATCACCACCGGAATTATCGGGACAATGATGGCCGGAGAAGTCATCAAAATTATTTTAAAAGACAATGCTGTTTTTACCGGTAAATTAATTTATGCAGATGTTATCGCCGGAAAAAATACACGTTTATCTTATTCTGAAAACCCGGAATCAAGGAAAATCAGCCATAACCGTTTCACTAAAAAAGAATTGCCGGTTGCCATCGCCCCAAATGTTTTTTCGGATACTTTTCAGCATCAAAATTACCGTTTAATAGATGTGCGGAAAGATGAGGAACACGAAGCATCCAACATCGGCGGCATCAATATTCCTTTGTCTAAAATTTCGCGGTTCCCGCTCGATACTTTTTCTTCCACAGAAAATTTAGTTTTTTATTGCCAGCAAGGCATCCGCAGCCATCAGGCAGCAGAATTTTTCAGGAAAGCCGGTTTTGCAAATGCCTATAGCTTGCAGGGCGGTTTATCGGGCTACAAATATCATTTGTCGTTATTTAAATCGGTTTCTTTACCCAAAAACTAAAATTGCTTATACCTTTATCCATGTTAAAAATCAGCGGGCTTTTTGTTTATCCCATAAAATCGCTCGGCGGCATTGCACTTTCAAAAGCACAAGTTACGGTTTGCGGTTTAAACCACGACAGGCGCTGGATGCTGGTTGATGGAAACAACCGGTTTTTATCGCAGCGGGAAGTGCCAAAAATGGCCTTGCTTTATGTTGAAATAACCGCAAACGGATTGGTGGTGATGCACCGGCAGCAGCCCGAAGAATTTGTAAACATTCCGTTTTTGTTTGATGCAAAAGAAACAGTTGTTTGTACCGTTTGGGACGATGAATGCGAGGCAGAATTTGTGGACACCGAAATTGATAGCTGGTTTACAAGAGTGTTAGGGCTAAAATGCCGTTTGGTTTATATGCCGGCAACAACACGGCGGCTGGTAGATCAACGTTACGCGCTGCCAGAACATATTACTTCTTTTACCGATGCTTTTCCGTTTTTAATGATTGGCCAGGCTTCATTGGATGAACTGAACGGCCGTTTAAAAGAACCTGTTTTGATGGACCGTTTCCGGCCAAATATTGTTTTTACCGGTGGAGAAGCGTTCCAGGAAGACCAAATGCAGCAGTTCACCATCAACAAACTGAACTTTTATGGCGTAAAACCTTGTGCCCGTTGTCCGGTTGTTACCGTTGACCAGGCAAGCGGAATCGCAGGAAAAGAGCCGTTAAAAACATTGGCCGGTTACCGCAAAAAGAACAATAAAGTTTACTTCGGGCAAAACCTGATCCACGATGGCGAAGGCACGATCAGCATTAATGATGAGCTAATCATCAAGAAGTTAAAACCAGAAAAATTTATCTCCTAAAATCAGTTTTTATACTGATAAAAACAGCATGCAAAACGTTACCCATAAACAAATTACGTTGCGTACGGCACGGGCAGTCAGCGTAATTTTTTGCTCCGAAGCAACTATCGAACTTATTAAAAACAACCAATTGCCAAAAGGTAATTTGTTTGATGTAGCGCAAGCGGCAGGTTTTTTGGGCGCAAAACTAACACCGCAGCTATTGCCGCACTGCCACCCGGTTACTATCGATGGCATGAGTATTAAGTTTGATTACCTCGACCAAGAAAAGCACACAGAATATGTAGAGGGGAAAGCGTTTAACCGATCCGGAATTTTGATTTTAGGCGAAGCAAAATCTATCGGCCGTACCGGGATTGAGATGGAAATGTTAACGGCCGTTTCGGTAGCCGCTTTAGAAATTTACGATATGTTGAAACCGGTGGATAAACAATTGGAAATCGGCCACATTAAATTATTAGAAAAACGCGGCGGCAAAAGCGACCGCCAATTGTTGTATGAAGATGTTTCCGTTTGCGCGGTTTTGGTTTGTTCCGATTCTACCGCGGCCGGAACACGCGTAGATCAAAGCGGAAAAATCATCAAAGAAATGCTGGAAAGTTTTAATGCCGAAGTAAAGTACTTTGAGATTTTGCCGGATGATAAACAGCAAATCCAGCAGCAAATTTTGGATTGGGTGAAGGAAGATGTACCTTTTATTTTTACAACCGGCGGAACAGGTTTAGGTCCGCGTGATAATACCGTAAAAGCCGTAGAAGAATTGCTGGAAAACAAAGCCGAAGGAATTGCCGAAGCGATGCGCGTTTTCGGGCAGCAGCGCACACCTTTAGCTATGATGAGCCGTGGCATTGCCGGAACCATCGGCCAAACTTTACTTGTTACGTTGCCCGGAAGTGCCAGCGGCGCACGCGAAAGTTTACAAGCTATTTTACCGGCCGTTTTCCATGCAAGGAAGATGATTTTGGGTGGAGGGCATTGATCTTCAGTTATAACAGTTAAGCATAATATTTGAAACTGGCCGGTAACGTAAAATTATGATCATAAATATTTACCAATGCTCATCCAATTTATATTAGTTCTTTTTTATTATAAATTTTTCAAATACTCATCATCAAGTTTATAAAACTTCATTTGATTATTGGAATGAGTTCATAAGAATCAGGCAAATAAATTGATTTTTAAGTATGTAGGATTGGATTTGCGGGCTTTTCTATTTTTGTAGTTGCGTATCAAATATTTTTATTAAGTAACGGTCGTTTTTTGGAAGGAGGGCGGGGTTATGTATAATTGTAATTACTCTAGCTGGCTAACTTTATTTTGCTAATGTATCTACTTAATTAAATTTATATTCTAATTTTATCATTTTGCCCGTTTATAATTCAACCCTAATAACTTAAACTGTTCATTGCATGGAAAAGACCAACGAACTCAAAGGCATGTCTACCGAAGAGCTGATGGAGAAAAGAAGAAAGCTCAAAAAGACGACTCTTATCATAGGCTCTATCATGGGTGCTCTCTTTCTCTTTTTGATTTTTACGGTCATTAAAACAAAAAAATATGACTTTCTTCCTATAGTCGCAGCATCTCTTTGTTTATTACCTGCCTTCAAGCAGTTGAAAGAGATTGATAACGAACTCAAGGAAAGACACCAAAGCCAGTCATTCAAGTAAGATGGAAGCTAATTGCCTGAATTGCGGAAACGAGGTATTGCAAAAATACTGCGGCCAGTGCGGCCAGGTGTCCAGCACACACCGCTACTCTTTAAAACATTTCATTGCACACGACTTTATCCATGGCGTGTGGCATGTGGACAAAGGTATTCTATATACGCTCAAAGAACTTTTTACCAATCCCGGCAACAGCGTTCGCGCCTATGTGCAGGGTAAAAGGACGGGCTATTTTAATTTTATTACGCTCATCCTGCTCATTTTAGGTACGTCGAGCCTGCTCGGACATTATACCCACATCAGATTATCTGATTTGATGTTCGTATCTGCTAAAAAAACAATGAGCGAACTTGAGGAATTTACAACCCACTATCCGAAACTGGTTTTACTCATTACCATACCCATCACATCTCTTTTTAGCCTGTTATGGTTTAAAAAAGCGCAGTTTAACTATGCAGAGCACTTAGTGCTCAACTCCTATAAAGCTGCCGTAGAGCTGATCGTTTCGCTGGTGTTTACGGTCATCACGATATTCTATACCAATCTGAAAGGTTTGCTGTTTATTTACTCTGTCGGGATACAAGGTTTTGTTTTTGCTTACAGCATCTGGTTTTATTATCAGTTCTTCTCGAAGTCGAATTATTCAAAAAAAGCCTTACTCACCAGAAGTATTATGGTGCCTGTATCTATTACAATGCTGTCTGTTATAGCCGGTATCATCATGGGAATACTTAGCCATATCAAGCACTAGTTAAAGCAAATTAAACTGATAGAAGGAATACATAATCGACAATGTCATCAAGCATTAAAAATAGAATGAAGAATAAAAAAAGCTCATTATTCTTCTTCGGTATTACAGTTATAATAGTAGGAAAAGGCTTGTTTAATCAGTTTGACTTTGAAAATTCAAATTTTGAAAAACCAGGATTAGCAACTGTTTACATTATAACCTTAATATGCTCAACATATTTTCTAATACAAAGCTTCAGAAAATCAATTGAAAAATAAAGCTTGTCATTCAGTAGGTTTCTGTGCACATCGAAAAGACTGATTTATCTATTAAGCTTCATTTATCAAAAAAGGAAGGTTTTTTGGATAGAAATTTTTACAAACTGTATTTTAAGGAATAAACTTAAACCGGTTGTTTTTAATCAACTATATTACAAGGCTGGGTAAAGAAGTAATTTTTCGCTTTTAAAATTAGTTTAATTAACAATATTTATAACCAGACATCGCATTTTATTATCAATTAGGGCAAAGCTTTTCCAAGCTAGTCATTCATATTTGCCTATTATATAAAATAGATATTTTCCATGCTCAATTATAAAGAAGCACAACAAATAATCGCCGGTCTTGCCAAATCTTTTGGAACAGAAACTTTAGCCTTAAATGAAGTTTTTGAACGCGTTTTGGCAGAACCAGTTTACGCTGACCGCAATTATCCGCCGTTCAATCGTGCTACAATGGACGGTTACGCCATCAACTTTAAAGATTGGGAAAGCGGCATCAAAAATTATACGGTAAAAGAAGTAGTGTTTGCCGGGCAGCGTTACCAGCAGGAAATTTTATCGGGCGAGTGTTATAAAATCATGACGGGCGCTGCTGTTCCGCCAAACGTTAATGTGGTTATCCAGCGGGAAAAAGCAGTTGAAGAAAACGGACAAGTTTCTTTTCAAGCCGAAAGCATCAAACCTTTTTTAAATATCGCCCAAAAAGGAGAAGATATTCAAGCTGATACTTGCATTATTGATCAACATAGAACCTGTTCTGCGGCTGTAATTGCGCTTCTGGCTTCTGTTGGAAAAGCAGAAGTTGTGGTGGAAAAATTGCCAAAGGTTGCCTTATTTACCACTGGCGACGAAGTTGTAGAACCTAACCAGCCGGTTTCTGATATACAAATCCGAAACAGCAACCAGTATTTATTAAAGAGTTTGCTGAAGGAATGGCAAATCAAACCTTTCATTTATAAACACATTTCAGATGATAAAGAAGCTTTAAAACAGGAAATCAGCACAGCTTTAAGTTCGGATATGATTATTTTATGCGGAGGTGTTTCTGCCGGAGATGCTGATTATGTACCAGAAATTCTGGAAGGTTTAGGTACTAAAAAACTATTCCATAAAGTCAAAATCAAACCTGGAAAACCGATTTTATGCGGACAGTTAGCTTCGGGCGGGTTGGTTTTTGCGCTGCCCGGCAACCCGTTTTCCTGTCATGTTACCTTCAAGTTATTTATCGAACATTACCTTAAAGCCTGTTTCGGTTTGCCAGAAAAAGACTGGACAATGCTTCGTTTATCAGTAGAAAAAAAGAAAAAGACTGAGTTTGATGAATTTTTTCCTGCTGTTGTTAATCAAGCAGTTACACCAGTTTTGTTTAATAGTTCCGGCGATATAAAGGCTGCTTTAACGGCAAATGCGATTGCGCTTCATCCGGCTGCCGCAGCGGATTTACAAAATGGCAGCCTTATTGCTTTTCATTCGATCTAAAATAACATTTCGTTGTATCTTTGTTGTATAACTCAAAATACTTCTTTTATCCGCTTAAATATTAATGCAATTGCTGAACGACCCTTACGGAAGAAAATTTAAAACATTGCGGGTTAGCTTGTTAAATACCTGCAACTTAAATTGTTTTTACTGTACGATGGGTTCGGAAGAAGAGGTTAATTTTGATCATCGTCCGCAAAAACCGGCAGCTTTCTTTTCTCAGCTTATTTCACGTTTACATGAAAACCTCGATCTCGAAACCATTCGTTTAACTGGCGGCGAACCTTTGCTTTACCGTGAACTGCCCGAGCTGATCCGCAATTTAAAATTGATTGGCATACCAAAAATTAGCATGACGAGCAATGGTTATTTATTGGCGCGCCAGGCTGCTGCTTTAAAAACCGCTGGTTTGCAGGCTATTAATGTTTCTTTGGATGCTGTAGACGAAGCTGCTTTTTACAAAATGGCAAAACGCAAACATTTGGACCGCGTTTTAAACGGCATCGAAACCGCTTTAAATGTTGGCATTGAAGTAAAATTAAATGCGGTAATTATGAAAGGAATGAACGAAGATCAAATCATTCCTTTGGTTGATTATGCGTTTAGTAAAAATATACCAATCCGTTTTTTAGAAGTAATGTCGATGGGGCATTTGCACCACGAATCCGATAAATATTTGTTCTCTCAGCAGCAATTATTGGATACCATCGCTGCAAAATATAATTTTAAACGTTTGCCGCGCACTGTTTCGGCTACATCTAATTACTGGCAAACTTCCGCCGGAACTACTTTCGGTATTATTGCCAACAACAGCGAGCCTTTTTGTTCGGATTGCAGTCGGTTACGGTTGGATGCTGATGGTAATATGTACGGTTGTTTGAGTACGAACTATCCGATTGCAATGAGTCCGACTGATAGTGATTACATTTTGCAGGAAAAATTACAACTCGCGATGAGCCAAAAACAGTTACATCACTTTGTGGGCAGCGAGTTGAGCATGTTGCAAATTGGAGGCTGATGCTTCTTTTATCACCTAAAAATTATGACGATACAAGTTTTTGCAGTTTTGAAAGATTACTTCGACAAAGAGTTTCAATTATTGGGCAATAGCCAAAATATTGCAGCTTTAAAACAGGAACTAACTCAGAAAAACCCGGAAGCTGCAAGCGTACTTGATCTTTGCCGTTTTGCTGTCCATGATGAATTTGTTGATCCGGATTATCCAATAACTACCCATGATACCATCTGCATTATCCCGCCCAGCAGTGGCGGCTGACCTTCCGCTTTTATCTGCCGAGCCTTTAGATTTGGTTGGATTATTAGCAAAATCACATCATCCTGAAGCTGGTGCGATTGTGCTTTTTAGCGGAGAAGTGCGCGATAACGATCCGCAAACAGATGTGGATTATTTAGAATACGAAGCGCAGGAAGTAATGGCATCCAAACTAATCCACCAGATTCTGGATGATGCTTGCCGGAAATTTCCTTTAAAAATAGCATTGGCGCAACACCGGACTGGAAAAGTTGGCATTTCAGAATCGGCGGTAGTTGTGATTACGGCATCGCCACATCGCGCAGAAGCTTATTCGGCCAACCGTTATATTATTGACCGCATCAAACACGAAGCACCGATTTGGAAGTGCGAGTATTTTAAAGACGGCACGAAAGAATGGGGCGGAAACTGTAACTGCCAAAAAGTTACCGGTGATGCGAGTAAGCATGTTTATGAGTGGACGGAAGAGAAAAAGTAGCTATTTGTCATCATAATGCCCTAAAGCTGAAACAACAAATACAGATACAATTTGCTCTCTTACTTCATAGATCAAACGATTCTTATCGTTGATTCTTCTCGACCAAAATCCTTTATATTGATACTTCAAGGCTTCGGGTTTTCCGATTCCTTCGTATGGATTTTGCTGAAGTTCTTCAAAATCTTTTCAATCCTTTTGATGCTTTTTTTATCCCCTGATTTATGAATTTTACTTAAATCTTTGTTGGCTTTGTTAGATACGTTTATAATGTATTTTCCCACACTGATTTTTCAGGATCAAAAGTTTTGTATTTTCCGGTTTTAATGTCGGCTATTCCTTGTTCTATAGCTTCTAAATTTTTAGGATCGTTAAAAAAAGGATCTTCACTAATCCGTTCAGTTTTCCGCAGTTCAAAAGTTTCCTTTTTTCCGCGCTGGATCACAATACGTTCTTTTTCGGCGAGGTCTAAATATTTTTTCAGATTTCCTCTTAATTCGCTTGGACTAATTACGATCATGATTAATTATTGAAGTACGCAATGATGTACGAATATACTTGTTTTTGTTTGTGTAATTTTGATAATCCTATTAATTTAAACTAATGGAGATACTTCTTTTATGCCACAAAAACCTATAATCACCATAGAATATTGTCCGAAATGCCATTGGCTTTTGCGCGCAGCTTACATGGCGCAGGAGTTGTTAACCACTTTTGAAGCTGATTTGCACGGCGTTTTGCTGCACCCAAGCGAAGTTGGCGGCCGTTATACTATTTTTATTAATGATGATGTTCTTTTTGATCGAAAAAGAGAAGGTCGTTTCCCCGAAATTAAAGAACTGAAGCAGTTGATAAGGGATCAAGTTAGCCCGGATAAAGATTTAGGGCATTCGGAAAAAAAGTAGAATTGTAAGTGTATAATTTGGACATAAAAAAACCGGTATAAAAGAAGCATCAAATACTTCTTTTATACCGGTAAAATATAATTTACTAAATCAAGCCCTTCTAATCACCCCTAAAATTAAAGCAATAACTGCAATTACCAACAAAACGTGGATAATGCCACCTGCAACGTGGAAAGCGAAAACGCCTAATGCCCAGCCAATAACCAGGATAACGGCGATGATGTACAATAAAGATCTCATAATAGTAATTTTTAAAATGTGATTAAATGGTTTAAATATAACAACAGCTAATATAAAACTGATTTAATTGTTTTGCACATAATAAAATAAATAGTTGTTATTGGCACTCATAGATGTTTGGCAGCTTCATCCATTTTTTACGTGCTGCCATTTGCAAATAAGAAGCTTCTGTAATTTCTTCTATCTGGTATTTTATTTTGTGCTGGTTTTGCAAGGTCAAAGGTATTTCTATAACTCTGCCGTCGCGCACTAAAGTTATATCAATGGTATCTCCGGGCAATTGAAATTGCAGGGATTTTTCCAAGTCAACAATTCGGTTGCCGTTAATGGCCAGCAGTTCATCGTTTACGTTGATTCCTGCATGCCAGGCAGCAGCAGCACGCTCAACGTGGCTTACTAATAATTTTCCGGCATTAAAAACAGCAGTGAAACCTGTAACGGGCAGCGGCTTAGCTTCGGGCAAACAAACGCGTAAACGTAAACCGGCATAACCGAGATAATGGTTATAATCCAGTTCTTCCAAACCATTAATATAGTTGTCGTAAATATGGTGCAGCCCGGTTCCGGCCACTTCTTCCAGCATTGTTCTAAATTCTGCTTCCGTATAACCACGGTTTTCGGTTTTATAAAACTGGTTGTACATCCGCTTCATTACTTCATCCAAAGTATGTTTGGTTTGTGTTTGGTGGATGATCAACAAATCAATACAAAGCGCAATAAGCGAACCTTTTACATAATAAGAAATGGTCGAATTCGGCGTATTTTCATTAGGACGGTAAAATTTAATCCAGGTATCAAAGCTGGCTTCGGTTACCGTTTGGATTTTTCGTCCGGGCAAATTCTCAACATTAGTAATATCCGCAGCAATTAGTTTGAAATAGCTTTCAGGCGAAATCAAACCGGCGCGGCATAAAATCAGGTTGTCATAATAAGCGGTAAAACCTTCGGCAATCCATAAACTTTCGGTGTAGTTTTCCTGCTGATAATTGAAAGGGCCGAGTGCTTTTGGCCGTAACCGTTTCACGTTCCACAAATGAAAATATTCGTGGGAAACCAATCCCAAAAAATCCTGGTACGTTTTCTCCGCAGCATAAGCCGAACGCGAAACACCCAAAACGGTAGAATTACAATGTTCCAGCCCGCCGCCGCCCTGGTTAAAATTATGGATGATAAAAACGAAACGCTTGTTTGGGTTCTCTTTAAAAATGCTGGTTTCTTCTTCAATAATCCGTGTAAAATCTGCTGTTAATTTTTCTTCCTGATACATGCCGCCGCCGTACATCGCAACTTCATGCAGAACGTTGGCAGCCGTAAAAGAAAAAACCTGCTGGTTGCCAATTTCGAACGGCGAATCGTAAAGCGTATCAAAATTAGGTGCATAAAAACAGTATGGTTTGTTGCTGATCGTTTCCAGTCCGGTAGAAACCGTTTTCCAGTTATTGCAGGGAACAATTTGGATTGTGGAAGGAAGGTTTAGCAAACCTTCGGGATGTAAAAATATGCCGGCAGGAGAGAGGAAAGCATGCGAAGCATCTACAAAACTGGTACGTACAGAAACTTCAAATGCATAAACACGGTAATCAATGGTTATTGCATCCAGGTTTTTGGTGTTGATAAGCCAGCTATTTTTACGCAGTTTTTTATGCGGAACAGGTTTTCCTTCGGCGCTGACTTTAAATGTTTCTACATTTTTAGAAAACTCGCGTATAAGGTACGAGCCGGGCGTCCAAACAGGCATAATCAGTTCTATTTGTTCCTGCTTGATTTTGGTAACCATCATCTTTACGTCTGCGTAATGTGCTTGCGGTTCGGTAAAAGCAATTTCAAAATGAATAAAAAGATGCTGGCTGGTTTCACTCATACAAAAAGTAAATAAATTATAATGCTAAAAACAGCATTCAGTTTTTTAATATTATGAATAACAATGTTGGTTTTTTGCGAACATTAAGCGTTGTAAAATGGTTGATACAGGTATCAATGATGTAACGTTAACTAATAGTTTTGCCGAAACCGTTAAAATAAATTTGCCGTTATGCGGTAAACAAAACCTTTTAATACTGTTTTTACCGTATTAAAAACAGCCGTAGCCATACAATTTAGATTGGCAGATTTTATATTTACACCAGAAATATTCCTTTAAAAAGGAGAAAAACCATTAATGAAGCCAAAATACATAATTTATCCCTTACTGATTTTACTTATAGGTTATCTTGTTTACAATAAGTTTTTTGGAGCTTCGGCAAAAGAAAAAAAGATAGAGCCGGCATCGGCCAAAGGCGGAAAAAAGCCGAACAAGCCAGTTCCGGTTAACGTGATGATTGTAAAAGATACGGCTTTTAGCAACGCGATTGACATTACCGGAACCATTGATGCCAATGAGCAAGTTGACTTGCGCAGCGAAACGGCAGGCAACATTACCGGAATTTATTTTAAAGAAGGCGCACACGTTCAAAAAGGACAATTACTGGTCCGTGTGTATAACCAGGACCAGGTTGCTTCGCTGAAATCAGTTCAAGTACAGATTAAGCTGGCCGAGCAAACTGAATATCGTAACCGGATTTTACTTCAAAAAGAAGCCGTGAGCAAAGAGGAATACGATACTTCGTTGTCGTCTTTAAATGTTTTTAAGTCGCAAGCTGACCTGATCCGGGCACAAATAGCAAAAACAGAAGTACGTGCGCCATTCTCCGGAATTATTGGTTTGCGGAATATTAGTCCGGGCGGTTACCTTTCTCCCACAAGTTCCATTGCCACGCTGGTGAATATGGATCCGGCAAAAATTACGTTTTCTGTTCCGGAAAGATATTTGTCGTTAATTAAAACCGGAAGCAAGATTCATTTTACGCTCGAAAGCTCTCAAAATAATTTTACCGGAACCGTTTATGCTATCGAACCAAATTTGGATTTAACTTCCCGCTCCATCACCATCCGTGCCAAAACACCTAATCCAAAAGGTTTGTTACGGGCAGGCAGCTTTGCAAAAATCAATTTAACGCTGGAGCAAATACCAAAAACCATACTTATCCCTACAGAATGTGTGATCCCGGATATTAAAAGCAGTAAAGTTTTTGTGGTGTCAAAAGGAGTAGCGGCATCCAGGGACGTAAAAACAGATGTGCGGACAGAATCTAAAATCCAGATTATCGATGGATTAAAAGCCGGCGATAGTTTGATCGTCTCCGGGATTATTCAATTAAGGCCAAAATCGGCTTTAAAAATTGTTAAAACCATTAAGTAACGCTTATGAGTTTATCCTCAACCAGTATAAAAAGGCCGGTTTTAACCACGGTAATGTCTGTTGCCATTGTGGTGTTTGGTATCATCGGTTATAAATTTTTAGGGACGAGGGATTTTCCTTCGGTTGATCCGCCGATTATTTCTGTTTCTACTAATTATTCGGGTGCAAATTCTGATGTAATTGAGTCGCAAATTACAGAACCGCTGGAAAAAGTAATCAATGGTATTCCGGGTATTCGTAATATTTCTTCTACCAGTTCAGTTGGTTCCAGCAATATTACCGTTGAATTTAATTTGGATGCCGATCTGGAAACTGCCGCCAATGATGTTCGTGATAAGGTTTCGCAGGCACAGCGGCAACTACCGCAGGATGTGGATGCGCCGCCAGTTGTAACCAAAGCTGATGCGAACGCGGATAATATCATTACAATTACAGTAAGCAGTAACACGCGGAACATTTTGCAGATTGATGATTATGCCGAAAATGTTTTGCAGGAAGCTTTGCAAACCATACCAGGCGTAAGTGCGGTAAACGTGCAAGGTCAACGCCAATATGCCATGCGTTTATGGATCGACCCGAATAAACTGGCCGCTTATAAACTAGCCGCTACCGACGTTCAAACTGCTTTGGCAAAAGAAAACGTGGAGTTGCCGGCCGGTAAAATTGAAGGCAACAATACCGAACTTGCCGTACGCGCGCTGGGAAAACTAACTACCGAAAAAGATTTTAACAATTTGATTATCCGGTCGGACAGTAACCGTGTTATCCATTTAAGTGATGTAGGCTACGCCATTTTAGGCGCTGCGAATGAAGAAACCGCACTTAAAGAATCTGGTGTGCCAGAAGTAGGTTTGGCTATTGTGCCGCAGCCTGGTGCCAATTACGTGCAGATTGCCAAAGATTTTTATAAACGGTTAGAACAGGTAAAAAAAGACCTTCCTGCGGATATTAAAGTAGAAGTTGCGCTGGACAATACCCGTTTTATCAACCAGTCTATTGAAGAAGTAAAAGAAACATTGCTGATTTCTTTTGTGCTGGTGGTCATCATTATCTATCTGTTTTTTAGAGATTGGCTTATCGCTTTCCGGCCGCTGATCGATATTCCGGTTTCTCTGATCGGTGCTTTTTTTATCATGTATGTTTTTGGTTTCTCCATTAATATCCTCACCCTTTTAGGAATTGTACTTGCGACAGGGCTGGTGGTGGATGACGGGATTGTCGTCACGGAAAATATCTACAAAAAAGTAGAAGAAGGGATGGAAATCCGCAAGGCTGCATTTGAAGGTTCTGCGGAAATTTTCTTTGCCGTTATTTCTACATCCGTTACTTTGGCGGCCGTGTTTTTACCGATTGTTTTTTTGCAAGGTTTTACGGGAAGGTTGTTCCGGGAGTTTGCCGTCGTCGTCGCCGGTGCGGTGTTGATCTCGGCTTTCGTTTCCTTATCGCTCACACCGATGCTGAACGTAAAATTGATACGCAAGGATCAGAAAAAATCTAAATTTTACGAAAAGACAGAGCCGTTTTTCCAGAACATGACCAGTTCTTACACGGAATCCCTTGTTCGTTTTATGAAGCGAAAATGGATATCAGCAGGTCTTTTGGTAGCTTCCCTGGTTATTGTTTTCGTCCTTTTCAAAATTACGCCTTCCGAGCTGGCACCGCTGGACGACCGCAGTTTGCTTCGTTATACCGTAACCGGACAAGAAGGCGCTTCCTATGAATACATGACGCGTTACATGAATAAAGTTTCGCAGTTTGTAGAAGATTCTGTTCCAGAGAAACAAATCAACATTTCCGTTATTTCCCCAGGCTCTAATATCAATTCAGGTTTTGGGCGGATAGGTTTAGTTGATCCGGACGGGCGTGTCCGCAGCCAGCAGCAAATTGCCGATTACATGACTAAAAACCTGGCGCGTTTCCCGGATGCAAAAACTTTTGTTATCCAGGAACAAACCATTAGCGGCGGCGGCAGCGGTGCGCGTACTTCTTTGCCGGTACAGTTTGTGATCCAGAACCAGGATTTTGAAAAACTGAGAAAAGTGCTGCCGGATTTTATGTCCGAAGCCAATAAAAGTTCAATTTTTCAAGGTGTGGATGTCAACCTTAAATTCACCAAACCTCAACTTTCTATTACTACCGACCGCGACCGCGCCCGTGATTTAGGTGTTTCCGTAGCCGATATTGCCCAAACACTTCAATTATATTACAGTGCGGGGCGGTTGGATTATTTCCTGATCAGCGGAAAACAATATCAGGTAATTGCACAAGTTGACCGCGCCAACCGAGATCAACCACTCGATTTAAAGTCGATTTATGTTCGAAGCACAACAGGCAGATTGATTCAATTAGATAATGTGGTAAAAATAACCGAAAGCTCTACGCCGCCATCCATCTATCACTTTAACCGGTTTAAATCAGCAACGGTACAAGCAGGTTTGGCACCGGGACATACGATTGGCGAAGGAATTGCAGAAATGCAGCGTATTGCCAAAGGCCGGCTTGATGATAGTTTCAGTTCGGATTTGGCCGGCCCGTCCCGGGATTTTGCCGAAGGTTCATCCAATATTTTATATGCCTTTGCTTTTGCATTGTTGCTGATCTATTTAGTTTTGGCGGCACAATTTGAAAGCTTTATAGATCCTTTTGTGGTGATGTTAACCGTTCCGCTTGCTATTGCCGGTGCGTTCCTTTCGCTTTGGTTATTTAATCAAACACTAAATATTTTTAGTGAGATCGGTATGATTACTTTAGTTGGTTTAGTAACTAAAAACGGTATTTTGATTGTAGAGTTTGCCAACCAACGCATGGAATCTGCCGGGTTATCTAAATTTGATGCCGTTGTAGAAGCAGCAACAGCACGTTTGCGCCCGATTTTGATGACCAGTTTTGCCGTTGTGCTCGGTGCCGTGCCTATTGCGTTTGCTTTGGGTGCCGGGGCAAAAAGCCGTGTTTCGCTCGGGATTGTAATTATGGGCGGGATGATGTTTTCGCTGGTGTTAACACTTTATATCATCCCGGTGATGTTTGTTGTTTTCTCTGCCAAAGTGAAACATAACCCGGACGATGAACCCGAAGAAACTAAAAATATAAATAACGAAAAAGAGACTTTGCTGTTGCCAGAGCACCAAATTTAATACTGATGAAGCTAATGAAATTTTTACCGGTGCTTCTTTTATGCCTGTTTTTTATAAGTGTTGCTATTGCCCAGGAAGCACCGCTGCTTACTTTAGAAGATGCCGTTAGTATCGCTTTAAAAAACAATTATAACATCAGGCTGGCCAAAAATAATACCACTATTGCGGCCACTAATGTAACCTTGGGCAATGCTGGTTATTTGCCCGTTTTAGGTGCCAGTGTTAGTACGAGCAGCAGCATCCAGAATGTTAACCAAACCCGTTCGGATGGTACAGTAAACAAAATCCCGAGGCTGCATAATTCCAGTAATACTTACGGGCCAAATATTAACTGGACTATTTTTGATGGTTTTGCCATGTTTGCCAATTATGACCAGTTAAAACAGTTAAATAAACTGGGGCAGGTGCAGGAACGGGACACGATACAAAGCACGTTGGCCTCTGTAATCAGTACGTATTATAACCTGATTTACCAGACTAAACAAATTTTAGCGCTGAAAGAAGAAATTGAGATATCCCGTTTGCAGTTGCGTTATGCATCAGACCGTTACAGTGTTGGGCGGGCCGCGAAATTAGATGTTTTAAACGCGCAAGTAAATTTTAACACAGATACAACCAATTTTTTAACGCAACTTCAGCAGTTTAACACAACCAAAATTACTTTCAATCAATTACTAGTTCGTAAATTAAACGAAGACTTTTCGGTTCCCGATACCATCACTATTCAAAACCAACCGGTTTTAGCTGATATAATTACGCAGTCGCAAAAATACAACCCTACTATACTGGCCTCACAAATTAATAAACGCCTTGCCGAAATCAATCTAAAACAAGTCCGTGCACTGCGATACCCTGCGGTTGGTTTAACTTCTGGTTATGCTTTCAGCAACAGTAAAACGCCAGCCGGTTTTACACAAACCCAAAACATCAAGGGATTAAATTACGGCCTAACTGCCAGTATAAATGTTTTTGATGGTTTTAACCAGTTACGCAGGGAGCGCGTTGCAAAATTGCAGTTAAACGGGGCAGATATCCGCACCAATCAAATCCAGCAATTGGTAGAAGCACAGATCAATTCTTTATATATTGATTTTTTATCAGGCCTGGATTTAATTCGTGTGGGGCAATCAAACGTGGAAATTGCAAGGCAAAATCTTAACATCACACTCGAAAAATATCGCTTGGGCAATATCACACCGTTAGAAGTAAGGGAAGCGCAAAGAAACTATATAGATGCCCAAACCAGGTTTTTTAACAATCAGTACCAAACGAAACTGGCAGAAATAAGCCTGAAAGAAATTACAGGCAGCATCAACCTCGATTAATTTATTTAAGTTTGGTAAAGTTATTGCATGGTTAAATATGATCATAATCCAATTAATCCTATGCCACAAGCCAAATACGAATTATGTTTATTGATCGATGACAATTACATCGATAACATGATTAACCGTAAGATTATCGAAAATGATTTTTTTGCAAAAGAAGTGATTGTAAAAGAATCAGCACAGGAGGCACTTACAGAATTAAAAAAAGGACAATATAAACCGGATGTTATTTTTTTGGATGTGCGCATGCCGCACATGAACGCGTTTGAATTTTTAAAAGAGTACGAAAAACTAAAAATAAACGAAGACCATGCCCCGATGATCTTTATTTTAACTTCCTCGCTTGATCCTTTTGATCACCGTAAAGTGATGGAAAGCAAATACGTAACCCAGTTTTTGTATAAACCACTTACCCAACAAAAACTGGAAGAAATCAATATATGATTTTAGTAGCAGACAGTGGATCGACCAAAACTGACTGGATATTGGTAACACCCGGCGAGCCGGACACAACGTTTAAAACAGCTGGAATCAACCCATTTTTTTTATCCGAAAAAGAAATACTAAAGGTAATAAGCAAACAGGAAAACCTGATTGCCAAGGCCGAAGGCGTTAAAGAAATTTATTTTTTTGGAGCTGGCTGCTCCAGTCCGGATAAACGAGAAGTAGTTTCTAATGTACTTAGCCAGGTATTTAAACAAGCTTATGTAAGTGTTGACAGCGATTTGCTGGGTTCCGCTTATGCAACCTGCGGGTACGAAGCCGGTTTATGCTGCATTTTAGGCACTGGTTCTAACATCACTTATTTTGATGGCGAAAATATTTTTGAGGGCAAACATGGTTTGGGTTATATTTTGGGTGATGAGGGTTCCGGAAGTTACTTCGGCAAAAAACTGATTACGGATTACTTGTACGGCTGCATGCCCGAAACCGAGCGTAATTTGTTTGCAAAAAATTATTCTGTTGATAAAGAAAGTGTTGTTAACCACGTTTATCATAAGCCTAAAGCTAATTTCTATTTAGCTTCTTTTTCGCCTTTTATGGATGAAATTAAAACAGGGGAATATGGCAAAAACCTCATTCATACTGGGTTAACCGAATTTGTAACTACGAATATTCAAACTTATCCTTCTTACAAAAAATTAAAATGCCATTTTGTGGGTTCTGTTGCCTGGAATTTACAGGAAGAACTAAAGGAAATTTGTGCAGCGCACGAAGTTTTGGTAGGAAAAATTATGAAACACCCGATCCAGGATTTATTACAATTTCTCCTTAAACGCAACTAATCTAATACTTCTTTTATCGGCTATTTTTAAGTGCGTTTAACTTCGGCAATTTTTTTAAGCGATAAAAAAAGCACTACTAAAGCCAACAATATTACCGGTGCATCAATCGGGCAATCTACATCCGGATCTCCGCAAGGCAAGCCCTGTGCTTTTAACTGTAAGCTGTTGATCAGCAAAAGCAAAACAGTTATGGTTAAAAATAGGCAGGCTTTTTTAAGCTTCATGATTAACAAAATTAAGAATTAATATTATCCCAGATGCTTCTTTTACCGGATAAAAATATTGCCATTTAAATTTATAGTTTGATAAACTTGGCCTGGCCAACCTGATTTTGATAAGCATCGGTTAACGTAATGATGTAAATGCCTGGTTTAAGCGAAGCAGTTTCGATCCGCAAAGCATTTGCATTACTACTGGTAGCTGCTAATTTTAACAGCAATAAACCGTTCATGTTGGTAATCCGAATTTCGCCAGAACCTTTAAAAGTATGGGCGGAAAACAACTGGACGAAAGAAGTTGCCGGGTTTGGATAAACATAAAAAGCAGCAATGTTCAAAATATTAAATTTGATCTGTACATTGTCCGAGTAGCTCTGGTCATCTAAAACAACTTGTTTTAAACGGTAAAGTACGGTGCCATTATCAACATCATTATCTGTATAAGTGTAAGCGCCGCTGCTGTTAGATGCAACAGAACCGATTGCATGAAAAGTTTTGCCGCCATCGGTACTTTTTTCTATGGTAAAAACAGTATAGCTCGCTTCGTTTAAAGATGTCCAGTTAAGTACAACACCCTTGCTAACTATCTTTCCGTTAAAACTTAATAGTTTGTAAGCTGCCAGCGGGTTAAGTTTAAACACCAGTTCGAGGCGGTTGCCGCCATTGGTGGTTGTATCAGAACGGTTAATGTTAAAATTATAAGGCGTGGCTGGGTTGATCAACACGGAGTCTTTTTGATGATGATCTACCACATATACATTATATTTTGGTGCAATGTTGGCCATGCTTGTAATTTGCAGTTGCTGGTTTGCGGTAGAAGTTGCATCTACATACAATTTAATCCGCATTTGTTTATTTACAGCAGGCATTTTATTGATGGCCAGACGCAAATGATCCGCAGAGTAACTCGATAAAAAAACAGTTGGTGAAATGCCGTCTAAGTCGCCGGCATCTTCCTTGTCGTAATTTGCCGACCAGTTTTTGTTAAAGAATAAACCTATTCCATCATAATTTATACTATCCGTTTTTAAGCGAAGCATGATAGAAGAATTTACATCGATAGTTGGAGTTATGTTAGGTTTAACCGATGGACCCATAATATCTTGCCTGCTGTCAAAATCACCGGTAACGCGTGCAGCCATTAAAAGCACCGGAGAAGTAGATGCCGTAATTTGGTTGCTTACTTTATTGCTCTCTGCAAAAGTAACACCGGCATTGGTAGAACCTACAACATTACATCTTGCAAAAAAACCTTGTCCGCTGGCAATGTAACGGTTGGCGCCATTGCCATCCGTAACAACCGAACCGCTTGTGGCGCTGCCTTTTGTGTAATAGGAAAACTGTTTGTTGTTTGGGTTGAAAACATAGACAAGCGTACTTACATCATTGCCGAAAGTAACCGCGTCCAGATCAATGGTAGAAGCGTAGGGGTTGCCGATCAGGTTAAAACCATCTGTAGCCTGATCTCCCGGTTTTGCACTTGTGCCGTACCAATTGGTTCGTAATAAATTGGCCACTGGCGCATAAGAAGAATTGTATTTGTAATAATATGCACTTTGTAAAGAAGAACCCGGGCTTTCTTTAACGTAAGGGCTGCTAACCGTGAAATTGTTAATGTTGTTTTGCGGGACTTTAACCGTAACATTTCCCTGGTTTAGCGTACCAGTAAAAACGATAGCATTATCGTCGGGCGTTGGAAAAACCGGCCCCGTTAATTTTGTTGATAAATTAGTGCGGCTGCCGCGATTGAAAAAGAGTAAGCCTGTACCAACCGGGATATTTTCGGTTAAAGAATAAATGCCTTTATAATCACTATCCTTAATAACGGTATTGGCAGGAAAAGGGTCGCCTTCGCGGTACATCCAAACAGAAGAATTATTAGTATTAGAAGCATCAAAACTACCTGTGCCAGGATTTGGGCCGGTAATTGGCGTGTTATTAATCAGCGGTGCAACGGTGTAAAAACCGGCAGAGGTATAAATAGGCGAAGAAATTAAACGGTAACTGCGGCCATAACTTCCGGTAACAAAACGCTGCACATTTACATTGCCGGTGATGTTGGCAGTCCCGGTTAAGGCCGCAACGCTGGCGGTAGCAGTTGCTGTAGAAAGGAGGGTTAAGTTTCCGTTAGCTTGCAAGGTGCATTTATCAGCAACGGTTAAAATACCGGCCACAGTGGTTGCCCCGTTTACAGAGCCTGTTTTGGTTGTACCATCAGCAGAAAGGATATTTAAGTTGTTGTAATTTAAAGCGCCGACAGACATACTGGTAACTGTGACAGAGCCATTCGGTGCCGATCCGTTGTAGGTGTAATCCCCGGTTACGGTGCCTGTTGCCGAGTTGGTATAATCATCACCAATGATAACCGGGATATTGCCCGAACTGATAAAAGTATTGCCCATTACCGATTTACCAATTTGGATCGGGGAAATATTGCTGTAACTAACAGGCCCGTTGATGCTAAAATTTTGGCCAACCTGAAGCGCATAAGCCGAAGACGGCGCACTAAAGGCTGTGCCTAAGCCCTGGCAAATTAAATTGTAAAACGTGGTAGAACTTGAGCCGCTAACAGTTTGGGCGGCAGTAAGGTTGTTAAAAATAACAGTTAAACCAGTGCCGGTAATCCCTGTTGTGGATGAATTATTAGTCCAGTTGCCGCCAACTGTGATACTGCTGGTGGCACTTCCATCCGTAGTAGCATCATAACCTATATTGGTGCAGTTGATTACGCCGCTTCCGGTATTTAAATAATTTCCGGGAGTGCCGTTTATGTTGATGTAAACATTAGAAGTAGTGGTAGATGTTCCGTTTACGATAATTGTTGCCCCGTTATTGATTAAACCCTGGGCAAAAGAAAAGGCAGGTAAAAGAAGCATGGCCAAAAAGCCAATACGGTTATAAAAAGCCATTTTAATTCGGTACGGCTTCATAATTACTGGTTAATCCTTCTCCAGTTGTTTCCGTCTGATACAACCTCCATCACATTTGAGCCGGCAGCAGTAGCTAAGGAATTTACTGTACTTCCGTTTGCACTGATAACATTGGGCGAAATTGTTATACTTTGGGTACCATGGTTAATTATACGGTACATCCTGCCAAAGCAGGTAGATGCAGCAGGTAAGGTAAAAGTAGGCCCGGTAGCAGCAGTACTGGTGTTAATAAGTATATAATCACTTGTAGTTAATGTGTAATTTGATGTTTTTCCGGTAACATTTGCGGCAATAGAGCCATTTATAGCCAAGGTAGAAGTTGGGGCACTTATATTAATGCCAACGTTCCCGCCGGTAGTAACAGACATCCGTAAAATACTCGATGTATAAAAATCAAGGCCATACTGGTTACCACCGGTAGTACGCTTTGAAGCAATTGTTTCGCCACTGGTCGACCCCCCAAAAAACAAACCCGGGGTTTTGGCACCTGTGTTACTATTGGCACCATCAACATAAACAGAACCGGAAGAATTTATATTACCGGTAACATCTAAAACCTGGGCAGGTGCCGTATTACCTATGCCTACATTGCCTGTACCATCTATCCGCATCCTTTCGTTTGTTCCGGTTCCACCGGTAAAAAAAAGTAAATTTTTACCGGCTGTTGCGTTTCCGATAGAAAAATCGTTACCGGTAGCATACAGGTAAGCAGTGTTTGGCCCGGCGGTAACACCTGTAGTTGTAGTGCCCGAGTATGCACTGGAATTGATACCCATATCTATAAAGTTTACACTTTCGGTTGCCTGGTCATTACTGGCTACGATATCAGAACTTGCAGCCGCAGTGGGAGAGGTGTTTTGTATATTTAACTGTATATAGCTGTCTAAATATCCCTTACCGCTAATGATGTTAAAAGCTCCGGTTGGAGTAGGGAAAGCGGAAGTTCCGCCATCAACCAGAAATTTTTCCCTTGCACTACCTGATGTATAAGCGGGCGCTAAACCAACTGATACGCTTCCTAAACTATCTACCAAAAACCGTTGTATTTTATTCGTTTTAACACGTACGCTGTTTAAATCAAGTGTTCCTAAAAAATTTGTTCCCGGGGCAACACCTGTATTTCCTGTTAAAGCCCAGCCAGAAGTTGCTGTGCTTAACCCTGTCCAGGCAGCACCGTTCCAGTAATAATAGCCCGGTGTAACATTGTTGGGCGATGTACCGGCCGTAGCCGTATTGTAAACTAAAAGCGAAGTTGCGGGTGAGGCTATCGGCCCGGCAGCATTGGCAGCAGTAAGGGCTACCCGCGGGATAAGCAAACCTTTACTGGTATAACTAACATCCAAAGCGGCCGATGCATCGGGCGTAAAACCGCTGGTTGAACTGATGCCCACATTTTGCGCAAAACTTGTTTTAACTGCCAAAAGGCAAAGCAGCAATGCAAAAACTTTTAAGATGGGTTGAGTGGTTTTCATAAAATAACTAAAATGCTTTTTTACGGGTACCGGCCAGATTAGTTGTACTTTACGGTATTATCAGAAGGAAGTTTGGATTGATGTATGAATCTCGTAATGCTTCTTTTACCGTATAAAATTTGTAGCATACTTCTGGAAACCACATTTAGAAATATTACTGTTTTTTGTACGATAAAAGAAGCATTAACAAATCAGCCCTTAAAAATAACGGCTGATGGAATATTAATTTCGTGTATCTGCTGCGGATTTTTTATTTATATAAACCAGCAATTATCATTAAAAGCGGTCATCGTTGTTGCACTTGTAACGCCCACTTTTCAATAATATCAACCAGCCCGTCCAACCTTACCGGTTTGCCAATATAATCGTCCATCCCGGCCTTTAAACATTCTTCCCGGTCGCCTTGCAAAGTATTGGCAGTCATGGCTATAATGATGGGTTGCTCAGTTAAACAAACCCGAATCATCCGCGTTGCTTCCAAACCATCCATTTCAGGCATTTGCACGTCCATCAAAATTAAATCAAATAATTTTTGACTTACCACTTCCAGCACATCTTTTCCGTTTTCTGCAACCTGCGGTTCATAACCAAGCTTGTTTAAAACTTTGGTAACTAATTTCTGGTTCATTTTATCATCTTCGGCAATCAGGATGTTTAGTGGATATTGCCTGGCAAATTCTACGGTCAGTTTTTGTTTTTGCCTTTGATCGTTGGTTAAAGTATCCTTGCCTTTCCATAACAAGTTTAAAATTTGCTCAGTAAAAAGATGATGTTTCAAAGGTTTGTCCATCACCGAAGAAAAAAGCGTTGCAAAGTCTTTATGCTTTTCATTGCCGTTTTTGTTCATCAGGATAATCGGTAAATCCGGATGTGTTAGTTTGGTAGCTTTTGCAAGTTCAATGCCGTCCATTTCCGGCATTTCCATATCCATTAATACCAAGTCGAAATTAGGTTGCTGGGCTAAAACTTCTAACGCTTGCCTGCCGGAACTTGCAAAAAAGCAAACCAGTTTCCACCGTTCCAACTGTTGTTTAACCAAATTGCCAAAAGTTAAATTATCATCTGCAATTAAAATTCTTTTGCCTGCAAGCTTAGACATTTCTATTTGTGTGTTGAGGCGTGGGTTTTTCTTGGCCACCGTTAAAACAACCGTGAATTTAAAAGTAGTGCCATTTTTTTCCTGGCTGTCAACCGTTATGTTGCCGCCCATAATGCGCACCAGCTTTTTACAAATAATTAAGGCAAGGCCAATGGCAGTAGTTTTGTCTTCGGATTGAAGGTCATTTACAACTGCTTTCAACCTTTCGGGTGACATCCCTGCGCCCGTATCCCTAATTTCAAATGCTAATTTTACCGTATTATCTTCAACTTGCCCAATCAGGTCCACAACTATAAAAATTTCACCCTTTTTGGTAAAGCGCAGTGCGTTTTCAACCAAATTCAGCAATATCTGCCGCAACTGCAAAGCATCGCCGATTACCTGTACCGGAACATTTGGTTTGATATAATAAATCAATTCAATCCCCATCTGCGCGGCTTTTGAACTAAAAATGCCAAAAACTTCTTCGATGTTGTTCCGCAAGTCAAACTCCTTATACTCCAGTTCCCTGCCTGTTTCAATTTTAGAATATTCCAAAATATCGGCCATTAAGATGCCATTAATAATTGTCAACAAGTTCTCTCCGGAGTACAAAATTGTATTTGTATATTCTTGTTGCTCAGGATTAAGGGCCGTTTCAGTAAGAAGTGATGCCATGCCCATAATCGTGTTCATCGGTATACGTACATCGTGGCTGATTTTGGAAATTATCGAGCTTTTGTTCTGAATGGCCAGTGTTGCATCTTCGCGGGCTTTTTGTACACTTAGTTTTGAGTAAGAAAGCAGTTCGGTACGTTCCAGCAACTGCCTTTCCAATTCTGATTTTTGATGTAATAGGGTGTTAATTTTAATACGGTAAAAGATGTATCCAGTTGTTACAACAAGTACCAACACCAACAAATCAAACCACCAGGTTAACCAAAATGGTGCCGGTAAAAGGTTTTCCGAAACGATTAAAAAGCAACCTGTATTCATAATAGTTGTATTTAAACTGCTTGATTTTTGTGTACTGTTAGTTTAGTTGCCGATACTGTTTTTAGCACTGCTTTTTTGCCATTCGTAATTGATGCCAAGTACAAAGTATCTTTCATTCGTTTCCGGACTAAAAATATAAAGTGGAAACGTCCAGCTTTTAAATCCCGGTTTAATTAAAAACCCTCTTTCAAATGCTCCGTTTATCTGGTATAATTTGGTTTGTTGCAAGGATATGCCCGCAGAAAAACTTTCGGAAAAACGATAAGTTAAATCAGACCAACTGTAAAAAAAATTATTCCTCAATTGCTGTACAGAAAAAGTAAATTGTGATTGGGTGTTAAAGAAAAACCTTTTGTAATCCATTTCTAAATTAATACCAGCAGAGCCACCATTCATTTGCCCTAAAACAACACCTACAATCGGGCTGCCCGAATAAGAAAACGCATCTTTTTTTTCGAAAGTTTTGCCTGCGTACAAGGACAAAGTATTTATTGCTTCATAATTGTAACGCCCTTCTGCATACCAATTGTTGTCGGTTTGGTAATACACAACCGGAACGATGTTAAAAGTTTTATATCTGCCCATATAATAATACTGCTCAAGGCCCAAATGCTGTTGCGCAGTAACATTATGCCACAACCCTAAGAGGATCATTATTGGCAACACTTGCAACAGCTTTTTTTTCATTTTCGATTGTAATTGATTCTGCCGTACCTAATTTATCAAACAGTAAAATCTCTTTTAAATAGGGGTTCCAATGGAAGATCAGTTCATCGATCGGATGCCATAATAATACCCAGGCAAAAATATCCAGACTGTTGCTCAGGCCAACATGCAGCTTGTGGTCGTTGTTTAAAATCATCGGCAGTAAACCCTGACATAAAATGACCACACCGATACCTAAAGCAAGCAAAATCCAGTTACGCTGTTTAAACTTGGCAAAATCCTTTATCTTTTCTACTTTTTTATCCGAAAAATGCCGGTGGACTGCGTACATTAAAGGCTCTGCATATTGCTTGTCGTTCTCGGTAGTGCATTTAAATTTATAGAAAACCACATCGTACCGTCTGCAAGTTGCTACCGTTTCTAAAATATAATGTTCAAACTGATGGCTAAGCTGCCGCTTGTAAATAGGGGCAGGATCATGTTTGTTAAAATAACCATCTATCACATGCTGGTCCAGAGTCATAAAAACGTTTACGCTTTTTGAATGAAATTTGCTCATTGATATAACTGATTTTGAGCCCGCCGGCATTATTGTAAATTGCTTTTTTACGTTTTAGGGGAAGTAAGGTTATCGGTAATTTAACAGGTAGGACAGAGCGTTCTTTCAACCTAAAAAAATGAAACACGATTTGAAAACCCAAGGCAAAAGTTGGGGAAGGGTTTATTTAAACTTATTGTGTTGTATTTGTCTGTAATACTTCTTTTATGGCATAAAATATTAGGTCATCCCAATAATTCCCTTCAACGGGGAAAGCCTAAAGCACGCTTTTCTAAAAGATAGAAAATTAGAAGATAGAAAGATAAACCCCATGTTTCCGCCTTTGAAGTGGGATGAATTGATTTTCTCTAAACCTATTTATCCGTTTAAATACAAAAGTTTAAACAACTTTTAAGGTAAAAAAAATCAGAGGTTGAACTTACTTTTTAATAAATTTTACTTTTTGTAAAGTGCTACCGCTTGAAGTATCCAGAAGTTCGGCCACATAAACACCCGGAGGCAAAGTGCTTATATTTTGTTTGAAGTTTGGCTGGTTTTGGTGCACAGATGAATGGATTTTTATTCCGTTGCTATTGTAAATACTAAGCCTGATATCGCCGATGCTTCTTTTACCAATCAAAAAATTGATTTCGTTTGCAGAAGGGTTTGGATACAACACAACAGAAAGAGGTTGCGGCAAAATACTTGGAGGTTTAACCGTAATAATTGTGCCGCCAACAACAGGAGATATAGTTGTTGTATCCTGCTGAAAATAAACGATAAAACGGCCGCCGCCATAAGTAGCCGCATCATTTTTACGGATAAAAAAAGCATAATCAGGCTGAAGTTTTAGGTCGACAGAATCGCTGGTAAAATTATCTTTTAAAAAGACAGGCTTGTTTTTAAAATTGGTGGAAAAATCTGTCAGCTTTATTTGATAATTGCCATCTGCAAGGGCATCAACAAAAAGGGATGTTTTACCAACCTGTTTCGCCAAAGGCAAAGCATCTACGGCCAAAAGCTTTTTTTCAGTTTTGCTTAATGCCGATAATGAAACAGTTGCATTCATGCCCGGCAAATCGTCAACATCTTCCTCCAGGTTGTAATCTTCATGCTGCCCTTCTTTAAAAGTCAGCAAAATATCGTCTTGGTTCAAACTGTCTTTTTGTAAGTTCAACCTTAAAAAATCTATTGCCAAAGGCATTTTTCCGCCTAAAACAATCGGGTTTGAAGTATCGGATATTTTAGCAGCTTCTGTAAAAGTTAAAGCGGGGTTTGCGGCGTTTGCTTTTACAAAAAAGCCCTGACCGGAAGCAATATAACGGATTGCATTGCCCGTATAAACGCCGCCTTTGGTATAAGTGCCATAGTTTTTAGTTACAGGATCGAGGATGTAAATAGTTGGGTTGATATTAGTTAAAGCGATTGCAGAACCAGTTCCGCCAGAAAGTTCCCAATCTATGGAAGAAGGATATGGGTTGCCGATTAAATTAAAACCATCGTTACTTTCTGCTTTATTGTTGTAGGATAACGAGCCGGTTACCGCGCCAAAAGGGGCAGTTACGGTAATATTTCCCTGGTTAAGCAAACCTTTATAACTCAAAGTTACATCCTCCGGAACCGGAAACGGTGCCGAAGTTTTATTGCTGATGTTATTAAAACGGTCTCCGCGGAAAAACAGAAGAAAACCGTTACCGGAAGTCAAATAATCTTGCGTTGTTACAGAATGATTTTTGCTGATGCTGCCAATCGGAATAAAATCCTGCAAAGCACTGTTGGCGACAGGTTCGTTATATTTCCAAATGGTTGGGCCGTTTGCAGATGAAGGATCAAAACCGTTGCTTGTTCCGCCGCTTCCGGTAATCAAAATCTGATCTTGCAAACGGCTGAAATAAAACCTGCGCAAACTGGAATTAGCGTTCGGTATCTGGTAAACCGGCGAAGAAAGCAAGCGGTAACTGCGCCTCGAAATATTGCTGCCTTTAATAAAACGCTGCACAATTACAGAATCTATGATAGAAGAAGAACCCAAACTGTTTACCCGTGCTGTCCCTGTTTCATTTGAAATTAAAGTTAAATTGCTGCCTGCGTTTAAAATATTGGAAGCATTGCCGCCATTTAAGTCGATCAGATTGTTTACTTCAAGCGGATTTGCCAAGGCAATTGTACCGTTGCGTGTTTGGGTATAGGTTTTAAGCGAACGACTTGCAGCATCATTTTGGTTAAAGTAGAGTGTAGCGCTGCTGCTGCTTACATCATTACTGATGACTAAATTAGACGTTAAAGAGCCGGTTAAAGTCCCGTTGGTGTTCATCGAAATAGAACCGGTCAGTTTTAAAGTTCCGCTGCCAATGTTAAAGGTTCCATTAGTTAATGTGCAGGTGTTCCTTACTTGTAATAAACCACCATCTAACAAATTAACTGAGCCTGATGCTTTGTTTACCACTAAATTATGGATAATGTTTTCGCCGTTAAGCTGAGAAAACCGAAGGTTAACAGCGGCAGCGGTTCCGTTTAACGTCAAATCTGTAAACTGATAAGCATTAGTGGCTGGTTGTTGTGCCAAGTACCCATCGCCGGTAATGGTTCCGGCGGAAGTGCTTAGGCCAACAGTAAAAGTTTGGTTTCCGTTTGCCGATTTCCCGGCAGGCAAATACAACTTACACTGGTTTTGCAGCGATAAAGTTTGATAAACCGTGATGGTACTATCAATAGTTGCACCGTTTGAGCGCGTAACCGTAAAGTTTCTAAAGCCCGAACCGCCCGAATTAAAAAGAATAGCATTGCCCGAACCGCTGATCTGTGCATCGCTGTTGGTGCTGCCGGTAATTTTACCGCTTCCCGAAAGGTTATTTTTGATGTCCAGCAGATTGTAGTTAGCAATCCGCAACTCATTGCCATAATTGATAGTCAGGTTACCTAAAATATTAATTGTATTGTAGGCAGAAGTTGTTCCGGTAACCTGAAAAATTGCATAACTGCTGTTGGTTTTATCAACCACAATATTGCCATAAAACATAGCGGTTGAAGAGCTGGCCACAGTGATATTTTCTGTTCCGGCAAACGTAAAAGTAATATTGCTGCGTTTGTTTGCAGCGTTTAAAGAACCTGTACCAACCGTAATACTTCTGTTAATGCTGATCGAAACGTCGCTGCTAAACTCCAATGCAAAATTTCCGACAAATATTTGTGCTAAATTCCAGCTTCCGGTTCCCGACCAGGTGCTGTTTCCTGTTAAGGTTAAACCCGAACCTTGCGCACTGTTCAACCAAAAATTAATCGTACCGTTATTAACAATGTTGCCTTTTATATAAAATCGAATGTTTCCAGCTATGGAACCTGATTGCAAAGTGCTTCCTGCTGACACCGTTAAACTTAAAATTCCAGCCATAACATTTACGGCATCCATTGTAACGGTAGCATTTGCTGCAATCACCACATCATCTGATGAACCTGGTTTTACACCGCCAACCCAGGTTGTGCCATCGTTCCAGTTTCCGCCGACATTGGTAGAAGTGATGGTTGCGGCCTTAACACAAAAAATAGTGGATAAAAGAAGCATCGTACAGAAAACTACTTTCCTGTAATCAATGATTTTTCTTAATATTTCAAAGTTTTGGTTCAATATGCTTTATTTCAGAAATAACTGGTTTCTGAAATAAAGGTAGCTTTTATTATTCTTTCTAAAATATTTTTTTAACTAATAGTAAAATTATAATTAAAATTGAAGTTATACTTGCTGTTTTTGCCAGATAATCGCCATGCTTTACATAAAAAGTTAAACTGCTATTTAGGTTGATGTCTTGCTTAATCGCAGCTTGCGTCCACCATTTGGTTTGTTTTACAACATCGCCGCGCTGGTTGATAAAAGCAGATAAACCCGTGTTGCCGGATTGGCAAACCCAACGCCGTGTTTCAACTGCCCTTAATTTGGCATAATCCAAATGCTGGTCTTTGCCGGAAGTGTTTTCCCACCAGCCATCGTTGGTAATAATTGCAATAAATTGTGCTCCTTTTAGCACGTATTTTCCTACATATTCGCCATAAATGGACTCGTAACAAATCACTGGTGCGGCACCAATTCCGCTTTGCGAGTAAAAAACCATTGGTTCATCCTGTTTGCCATAGCTGCCCGTGCTTCCACCTAAATGTGCAAAAATCGGTTTCAAAAACGATAAAGCCGAACTAAAAGGCATCTGTTCTACGCCCGGAACTAATTTTGATTTATGGTAAAACTGAACTTTGGCCGAATTTTCAATATTTACGGCTGCATCAAAGTGATCTACAAATACATTATATCCGGGAATTTGGCTGGATGAAGGCGTGGGATCATGACTATAATATTTGTAAGATTCAATTCCCGTTAAAACGTTCGCATTTTTATAGGGATAAAGAAAGCGTTGCACCTGCAAATAATAATTGTTACTTCTGATCTGATCTTCATCAATACCTTTTTCATCAAAAATTGCAGTTTCCGGCCAGATAATAAACTCGGTATTTGGCTGGACAATTTTTTTTGAAAGTGTAATTAAGGTATTGATTTGATCTGAAGTTGATAATGTTCCTACTTTCTCATAAGGATCAATATTGGGTTGCACAACCACAATGTTCGACGGATCTTCCTGCTCTTCGTAACCATAATAAGTAAACAAAGAAAAACCCAGCGGCAGCAAAACCACCAAAACCGTTGCCGCAACCAAACGCTGCCGATGCTTCTTTTGTCCCTGTTTTTTTAGGTTGAGATAGATCAGGAAAATCAGGATATTAACGAGCCAAATCCAAATCGTTCCGCCATAAACTCCGGTGTATTCGTACCATTGAATCCAAGTATGACTGATGGCAAAACCGTTTCCCAAAGTCATCCACGGGAAAGCCAAATCCCAGCATTGGTGCAAATATTCGTAGCCAATCCACAAACAAACTAATCCGGCTAAACTCCAACCTAAAGGCACAATTTTCCGCAAACGATAATACAACCAACAAGCCGTGCTCATCAAAAGTGGACCAAGCGAATAAGGTACAAGCGAAATCGGAACGGCAACCAACGCACCAATGGTTTTAATAGAATTATAAACCCAGTAAACGCAAAGTGTGTTCCATATAAAAAAGCCCAGAAAGCTTAACCAAAAGATCAAGAAACCTTTTCGGTTGGAGGTAGATTGTATAATTTCTTCCAGTAAAAGAAGCATCGGCACCAAACCGACAAAAAGTAAAAATGTAGTGTAAGGTGTTGGCGGCCAGGCAATCCATAGTAGTAAACCGGAAAGTATAGCGAGGAAGAAAAGTCTGTTTTTCATTAGGATAGTATCGGTATTTTAATGTCAGGTATCAAGCAAATCATTGTCGTTGTACTTGCTGTTTGCTGCCTGATTTTTGCTGCTTTTCCCATCAACAACTATCACAAACTCACCTTTTACAGTATGCGTTTCATAATAAGTTTTAACTTCGGTTAAAGTTCCGCGGACGGTTTCTTCAAACAGTTTAGTCAATTCCCGCGAAACGGAAACTTGTCGGTCTGCACCAAAGTGCGTAATCATTTCATCCAAAGTTTTTAATAGTCGGTGCGGAGATTCGTAAAAAATCATCGTCCGTTCTTCATCTTTCAAACTTAAAAAACGTGTTTGCCGGCCTTTTTTAACGGGTAAAAAACCTTCAAAAACAAAACGATCATTTGGCAGGCCAGAATTTACTAAAGCCGGGACAAAAGCCGTTGCGCCGGGCAAACATTCTACCGCAAAATTATTTTTTAATGCTTCGCGGACTAAGTAAAATCCCGGATCAGAAATGGCAGGCGTTCCGGCATCAGAAATCAGCGCAATTTGCTTTCCTTCCCCCAAAAACTTCATAATTTCCTGGGTAGATTGGTGTTCGTTATGCTGGTGGTGCGAATAAACTTTTCCGCTGATTTCAAAATGTTTCAACATTGGTGCGGAGGTGCGCGTATCTTCTGCCAGAATCAAATCAACTTCTTTTAAGATGCGGATGGCGCGGAAAGTCATATCTTCGAGGTTGCCAATGGGCGTTGGTACGAGGTAAAGTTTGCCTGCCATTTACGAGTTTTAAGTAATAAGTTGTACGTTTTAAGTTGACTTGTAAGGTGTAGAACTTTGCAAAAAACATACAACTTACAACCTACAACCCGCAACTCATTCTATCTTTGCTAAAAAATTAAAATAATGCTGCAAGTTAGTTATATCCGCGAAAACAGGGAAAAGGTTTTGGAACGTTTGGCGGTGCGAAATTTTAAACAGCCGGAACTGGTGGATGAAATTTGTAGTTTGGATGAGCAACGTCGGTCAACACAAACCAAACTGGAACAGGTTTCCGCAGAAGCCAATTCCGCAGCAAAAAAAATAGGCGAATTGATGCGCAGCGGCAAAAAAGAAGAAGCCGAAGCGGTAAAAAACCAAACTTCAACCTGGAAAAACGACATCAAAACTTTAGGCGATAATTTAGCTGCGCTGGAAAACGAGCAGCAGCAAAAGCTGTTTTTACTGCCTAATTTACCGCATATTTCTGTGCTTAAGGGAAGCACGCCCGAAGAAAACGAAGTGGTTTTAGAAAACGGCGAGAAACCAAATCTCCCCAAAAACGCTTTGCCACATTGGGAACTCGCTGCCAAGTATAATTTGATTGATTTTGAACTGGGCGTAAAAATTACCGGTGCCGGTTTCCCGGTTTATAAAGGAAAAGGAGCGAAGCTGCAACGAGCGTTAATCGCTTTTTTTCTGGATGAAGCTGAAAAAGCGGGTTACGATGAACGGATGCTGCCGTTGCTGGTAAACGAAGCTTCTGGTTTTGGAACCGGACAACTGCCTGATAAAGAAGGACAAATGTATTTTGTGGGTGAAGATAAATTGTTTCTGATTCCGACTGCGGAAGTGCCGATGACGAATTTGTACCGCGATGTGATTCTAAAAGAAGATGAATTGCCGGTTAAAAATTGCGGTTATACGCCATGTTTCCGGCGGGAGGCCGGTTCTTATGGTGCACATGTACGCGGTTTAAACCGTTTGCACCAGTTTGATAAAGTGGAAATTGTGCAGGTTGCTCACCCCGAAAAGTCTTATGAAATTTTGGAAGAAATGAGTTTGCATGTGCAATCACTTCTGCAAAAATTAGAATTGCCGTATCGTGTATTGCGTTTGTGCGGCGGCGATATGGGTTTCACGGCAGCTTTAACTTACGATATGGAAACCTGGAGCGCGGCGCAGCAACGCTGGCTGGAAGTTTCTTCGGTTTCTAACTTTGAAACTTTCCAGAGTAACCGGTTGAAATTGCGTTTCCGTAACAGTGAAGGTAAAAACCAGCTGGCACATACTTTAAATGGAAGTGCTTTGGCTTTGCCGAGGATTGTGGCTACTTTGCTGGAAAATAACCAGACGGAGAAAGGCATTAAAATCCCGGAGGTTTTGGTTCCTTATACCAAGTTTGCATTTATTGACTGATGTTGTTTTTATACAGGTAAAAGAAGCATTAATATTATGGAAGTAACTTCTAATGTGTTGGTTAATCGAAAAATAATTATGTAGATTAGTATAAATAAGACAACTATATGGAATCCTTAGTAATTGAAAGCAACAACCCTGAAAATTTGAAATTATTAGCCAAATTGGCTAAGCCGTTAGGTGATACAGCAAAAATTTTTTCTGCAAAACCTGCAAAAAACCAATCTTTAACACAAGAAGAATTGCATTTAATCAGTGCTTTTAAGCAAGGTGATTTGCTGAAAACAGGTAAACTTAAAACAGTTGATGCAAAAGCGTTTTTAAATGATCTCCGTTAAAGAAAATATCTCTGCTGCCCGACTCAAAGAGTTGAAGCGATTGTATAAGGGTTTATAATTTGTGCCCTATAGTCTCAAACATCGCCTGAATATGATAATTCAGTTTGATTTTTTTAAAATTAATATCCGGCTGGCACATACTTTAAATGGAAGTGTGTTGGCTTTACCACGCATTACGGCTACTTTGCTGGAAAATAATCAGACGGAGAAAGGCATTAAAATCCCGGAGGTTTTGGTTCCTTATACGCGGTTTGCGTGGATTGACTGATGCTGTTTTTATGGCTGTAAAAAAGTATTGTAATTGAATAGCTTCTTTTATCAAACTTATTTCAGCAACTCAATTAACATCTGAATAACTTTTTCGGTAAATTGAGTTTTTAATGTTCCTGCTTTGCGTATAATAATATTCTTATCAGCAGTAAAAATACGCAATACTCTGATTATCAAAATTAATTACAGTTCGTATCATAAACAAATATACAATTGTAAATACTTCTTTTACCGCTATAAAATTAAAGTTGGTTTGAGAAAATTACTTCACAATTTCAAAAACTGCCTGAACCTGATAATTTAGTTTAATTTTCTTAAAATCAATATCCGGTTCTGTTGTTTCTGCAGATGCAGCTTTCATCATCATTGGCCGAAAAACTGGCTGCTGCATCGGTTCGTTGTTAATTTCCTGGATATCAATTGCGCCGCCTAATTTTTCGCCAATGCCGCTTAGTAAAAATGTTGCTTTGGCTTGTGCTGCTTTTAGTGCCTTTAATTTCATTTCGTTTTTAAGTTGCTCAATGCCCGAATAATCGTAGCCATCAATTCCGGTTGATTCAATGCCTTTATCATCTACCGCATCTAAAATTTGGTTAATCTTGTTCAGGTCGTGCAGTTTTAAACGGTATTGTTTGGCTGCCAAAAAATCAGCGTTTTTCTTCTTTTCCGGCACGTAGTTGTAGGACGATAAATTGTTAATGGTAAAATCAGCTTTGGCAATGCCGGCAGTAGTTACCGCTTTTTGCAACTGATTTTCCAAAGTAGAAATACTAACTTTAGTTTTACCATTAAAGTACTCTTTCAGCGAAATGCTGAAGTAAATAATGTCAGGCGTAACTTCTGTTTCTGCGCTTCCCGTAACCTGGATTTTTCTGCGGAGATCAACACTTTGGGCAAAGCTGGCAGAACTTACAGTGATCAATAACAGTATTGGTAATAGCTTTTTCATAACGAACGGTTTTATTGTACAGACGAGCGTTTAGGGTTTTGGTAGCAGCAAAAATCGAATTTTTATTAAGATCAACTTAAAAAGCCGTTAATAAAGATAAAAATAATTGTGGTTGAAACGGGAATATCGAGAAAAGTGATAATTAGAACGGGCAAAAAGAAATATCTCTTTAATAAATGTTTCTCCTTTTGGCCGAAATGATACTGTTTTTATACCGATAGAAGAAGCATGAAGAAATATCGGAAAAATATAAAAAGCCGGAACAATCTTTCGGCTTTTTATTGTGTGAATTTAAGAAATCTATTTAAAAGGATTCTGAAACAAGTACAGAATGACTAACTTATTCTTCCACAATTTCGCTGTTGGGCTGCGGTTCTTCTTTAATGTCTTCTTTAAAATACTTCTTTTGGTTAAGTAAAATCAATACTACACCAATCGAAATCGCGGCATCGGCAATGTTAAAAACCGGCCGGAAAAAGATGTATTCTTCTCCGCCCCAAACCGGCATCCAAGGCGGAAAAATGCCAGTTAACAATGGAAAATAAAACATATCAACCACGCGGCCCTGAAATAAAGGTGCCTTCTGGTACATCAAACCATAAAAAGCAGAATCGATAATATTGCCCAAAGCACCTGCAAAAATCAGGGCAATAGTAATGATCAAACCGCGATGGTATTTGTGTTTGATGAGATAAACCAAGCCATAAGCAATGCCACAAACGGCAAGGATGCGGAATAGCGTTAAAGCATATTTTCCTGTTTCGCCGCCTAATTCCCAGCCAAAAGCCATTCCGTTATTTTCGGTATAATGTAAAAAACCACGGTCGCCTAAAAGCTTTATCTCCTGGCCAATATACATATGTGTTCTAACCCAAGTCTTCAGGATTTGATCGGCTAAAACAATAAATGCAGCAATTAAAAAAGGCTTGGTATAAGTAACTTTCATTTAATACTGTTTCATTTTGGCTTCCATGCTCAACGTAGTATGCGGCACGGCACGCAACCGTTCTTTCGGGATTAGTTTTCCGGTTTCGCGGCAAAGGCCGTAAGTCCTGTTTTCAATACGTCCTAAAGCTGCTTCCAGTTGTTCGATAAATTTTTTCTGGCGGGATGCCAACTGGTTGATCTGCTCTTTTTCCATCGTGGCAGACCCATCTTCCAAAGTTTTATAAGTGCCCGAAGTATCGTCCGTTCCGTTAGAATTAGGGCTGCTTAAAGAGGAAGTTAAATTATTCAGTTCTTGTTTGGCTATGCGAAGTTTATCTAAAATAAGGTCTTTAAATTCTTTTAGTTCAGCATCAGAGTACCTGTTTTTTGGGTTTTGTTCTGTGTTCATTATACTTTAGTTAAATCGATTAATAATTCCTCTTCATTGATCATCACTTTTTCCCCTTCATTTAATTGTGTATCGAGTACCAAATCTGCTGCTAAAATTTCGGCGCAAATATATGATAAATTATTTCTTACGGCTTGTTTAACAATAGGTTTGTCCTGGATCGTAACTTTTATTCTATCGGTTACTTCCAGCCCCCGACTTTTGCGTAAATTCTGGATACGGTTTATCAACTCACGCGAAATCCCTTCCTGTTTAAGTGCCTCATTTATAGCTACATCCAACGCTACGGTTAACTTTCCGAGGGAAGCAACCTGCCAGCCAGGTACGTCTTCGGCGGTAATTTCTACATCAGAAGAAGAAATCAGGTGCGAGGTTTGGGGGATGGGGATTTGTCCGTTTTGTTCCAGTTCTGCAATTTCTTGCTGGCCGAATTGAGCAATCGCTTCCGCAACCAGCTTCATATCTTTCCCCACTTTTTTGCCCAAAGCTTTAAAGTTCGGTTTGATTTTTTTGCTGATAAAAGAAGCATCACCTGTTAAAAATTCAATATTCTTGATGTTAGTTTCAGATAAGATCAAATCTTTTACCTGCTCTACATGCTGCTGAAACAACGGATCCAAAATCGGCAGTAAAATTTTACTTAATGGCTGACGAACGTTGATTCCAACTTTTTTCCGCAGAGAAAGCGTTAATGAAGAAATATCCTGCGCCAACTGCATCCGTTCTTCCAAATCTTTATCCACCAAATCGTTGCGGTAAAGCGGAAATTCTGCCAGATGCACCGATTCTACATTTTCTTTTCGGGTGATGTTATTCAGATCGCCAAACAAACGCTCTGCAAAAAACGGCGCAACGGGCGACATTAATTTCGCAATCGTAACCAGACAAGTGTATAAAGTTTGGTAAGCCGAAAGTTTATCCGCGCTGTAATCGCCTTTCCAAAAACGGCGGCGGCTTAACCGAACATACCAGTTACTTAAATGCGCATCCACAAAATCTTGGATGGCGCGTGCTGCTTTTGTCGGCTCAAAATCAGCATAAAAACTGTCAACTTCTGCGCTTAAAGTGTTTAATAGAGATAAAATCCAGCGGTCAATTTCCGGCCGGTTTTGCAGTTCGATGTCTGCCTCTTTGTACTCAAAATTATCGATGTTGGCGTACAAAGCAAAAAAGGAATACGTGTTGTACAACGTGCCAAAAAACTTGCGGCGCACTTCATCCAAACCATCTAAATTGAACTTCAAATTGTCCCAAGGCGAAGCATTGCTGATCATGTACCAGCGCGTGGCATCTGCGCCGTATTTCTCAATCGTCTCAAAAGGATCAACAGCGTTGCCCAAACGCTTGCTCATTTTCACGCCGTTTTTATCCAACACCAAACCGTTGGAAACCACATTTTTATAAGCTACAGAATCCATCAGCATTACCGCAATAGCATGAAGCGTAAAAAACCAGCCGCGTGTTTGGTCAACGCCTTCGGCAATAAAATCTGCCGGAAAAGAAGTTGCAAAAGCTTCCTTATTCTCAAACGGAAAATGATGTTGTGCGTAAGGCATCGCGCCGGAATCAAACCAAACATCGATCAAATCTGGCTCCCTGTAAAAATAATGCGTTTTGTTATTATGTGATTCTAACAAAATAATATTATCGACATAAGGTCTGTGAAGGTCAAACTCTATGTTTTTACTTTTGAAGAATTGTTCGATATCAGTAGAAAACTTTTCTACAAGTCTATCCCTATTTGGACAAATTTGTATTAAAGTTTTTAGATCTAATATTCCTTTTTGAATTAAGCGCTTGATGTCTCGTATTACATTGTACTCATCAAATTCGGAAAAATGTTCATCTTGATTAATTTCAAGAAAATCGAGAATATCTTCAGTTGACTGATTTTCAAAAAAAGATTTTGCTTCATCAAAATAAAAGTATAAACCAATTTTTTTTAACTCCTCAATACTCCCAATGCATATTTCGTCTTTTTCAAATTCAAAAGTATAATCTCGCCTCCAAATTGGAAGCGGCGTTCCCCAATACCGTGAACGCGATAAATTCCAGTCCACCAGATTTTCCAGCCAGTTACCAAAACGTCCGGTTCCGGTTGATTCCGGTTTCCAGTTGATGGTTTTGTTCAACTCAACCATCCGATCTTTAACTGCCGTAGTTTTGATAAACCAGCTATCCAGCGGATAATATAAAACCGGTTTATCGGTGCGCCAGCAATGCGGGTAACTGTGCTCGTATTTTTTTACATCGAACGCTTTATTGTCTTCTTTTAATTTGATGGCGATTAAAACATCTGTCGCTTTAAAATCCGGATTGGCGCGTTCGGCATCGCTGTAATATTCTTCTTTGACAAATTTTCCGGCGAAATCGCTTACTTCAGACACAAACTTTCCTTGCTTGTTCACCAACGGAACATCTTTGCCGTTTTCATCTTTCACCAAAACCGAAGGAACACCGTTTGCACGCGCAACTCGAAAGTCATCCGCACCAAAAATAGAAGCCGTGTGCACGATTCCGGTTCCATCATCAGTCGTTACAAAATCGCCGGGAATAACGCGGAAAGCATTTTGCTCCAGATCTTCGTTGGAAACATACGGCATTAACTGGTGATAACGCAAACCAACTAATTCTGAGCCTTTAAACTCGGCAGCAATTTCCCAGGGAGCCCCAGCCCGGCCCTCCCCGGAAGGGAGGGAGGCATAGTGTTGAAAGTCGCCATTTTGGTTTTCTTTTTTAAAATACTGGTTGATCAAATCCTTAGCCAAAACCACGCTAACCGGCGCGTAAGTATATGGATTAAAAGTTTTTATCTTGACGTAATCAATGTTATCGCCAACGGCCAGCGCGCAATTGGAAGGCAAAGTCCAGGGCGTTGTCGTCCACGCTAAAATGGTGGTGTCTTCCGTTTCTTCCTCAAATAAAACCGGGATTAACGGGTGAATTTGATTGTTGACCAGGTGAAATTCTGCCGTAACCGACGTATCTTTTACATTGCGGTAACAGCCCGGCTGGTTCAGTTCGTGCGAACTTAAACCCGTTCCGGCAGCCGGCGAATACGGTTGTACGGTGTAACCTTTGTATAAATAACCTTTTTTGTGGAACTCTTTTAAAATCCACCAAAGGGTTTCAATGTACTCGTTTTTGTAGGTGATGTACGGATCGTTCAGATCAACCCAATAACCCATTTTCTCGGTCAGGTCGTTCCAAACATCTGTGTATTTTAAAACTTCGCGGCGGCATTCGGCATTGTAATCTTCAATAGAAATTTTTTTGCCGATGTCGTCTTTCGTAATTCCTAAAGCTTTTTCAACTGCTAATTCTATAGGCAAACCGTGCGTATCCCAGCCGCCTTTGCGTTTCACCTGGTAGCCTTTCAACGTTTTATACCGGCAAAAAATATCTTTTATCGACCGCGCCATCACGTGGTGGATGCCGGGCATTCCGTTTGCCGATGGCGGGCCTTCGTAAAAAGTGTAAGGTTTGCTGGCCGGGCGGCTGCTGATACTTTTCTCAAAAATGTTGTTCTGCTTCCAAAACTCCAGCACTTCGCTACCGATTTCTGATAAATTAAGCTGCTTATATTCCTTGTACATCAATGCGTTTACCTCAGATTTTAAGAGGTGCAAAAATACTGTTTTTAAGGTAGATTTTGGTTGTGTAAATCATAAATAAAAGCCTCACCCCAGCCCTCTATACAGGAGAGGGGGTAGTCGCCATGGTTCTCAAGTTCCTCTCCTTTGGAGAGGGATTTTGGGTGAGGCTCTGATTAGAGGTGAGGCTTTTTTTATCCGATAAAAACAGCATCAGCAATTTCTGCATATCAATTCAAAAGTTTTAGTTTAGAAGCATGTTACACAAAACCCGCGGCATCGTTTTCAAAACAACGGATTACAGCGAAAGCAGCGTGATTGTGCAGGTTTTTACGGAGAAGTTCGGCCTGCAAGCTTACCTGATCAACGGCGTAAAAAAACCGCGCGCCAAAATCAGCCGGAACATGCTGCAGCCGCTGCACTTGCTGGAAATGGTAGTTTATCATAAGTTAAACGGTAACATTCAGCGTGTGGCCGAATTGAAAAACGTACCTATTTTAACAACTATTCCTTACGATATTGTAAAAAGTTCGCTGGTGATTTTTTTGAATGAAGTGCTTTACAAAGCGGTGCGGCAGGAATCTTCGGACGAAAACCTGTTTAATTTTATTTTTTATTCCATTGAATGGTTAGACCACCAGGCGCAGGGACTGGCTAATTTCCACTTGCTGTTTTTAGTGCAGTTAAGTCGGTATCTCGGTTTTCATCCCGAGCGAAACGAAGCAGGAACGTTTGCTTATTTTGATTTGAAAGATGGCTTATTCGTACAATCAAAACCAGAACACAACTTATATCTTGCGCCGCCCTACACACAATATTTTAATTTGCTAATCGGAAGAAATTTTGAAGATCTGCCGGCAATACGATTACCAAACGAAATCCGCCGCTATATGCTTGACCGAATGATTGAGTATTATGCGTTGCATGTTGATGGTTTCGGTTCAATACGATCGCACGAAGTGCTGGAGGAAGTGCTCGGATAAAAAAACTAAAATTTATTTTGCAGGAATAGATTGCACTTCTATATTTGCAGTCCCAAACGCAAGGGGGCTTAGCTCAGCTGGTTCAGAGCATCTGCCTTACAAGCAGAGGGTCACTGGTTCGAACCCAGTAGCCCCCACACTATATATCAAGGAGTTACATTAATTTGTAACTCCTTTTTTATTTCCGGTTTATAGGTTGATTGACACAGTTTACAGAATTACTTTATTAGGTTCAAGATTTATCAATTTCAGCAATACTTTCTACTGTTTTTATTCATTGTTTTTAAAGTTAACTATGATTATTTAAAAACTGTAGGTGATAGTACTTTTCCTGCTATCTTACACTCTGTTGAAAAATATACCGCCAGTTACCTTTAGCTCAATTGAAATATCGGCTTCTGCAATTACAACAGTCAACCTGAAGATTACTTGGGCCGCGTTATAATTTCTTTCAACTAAGCATATGTTAAGTACTATAAACAAAAAACGGGCAGATGGATAGCCATCTGCCCGTGCTAATTGTTTATCAATTACCTAATTCAGGTCGAACCGGTCTAAGTTCATCACTTTATTCCAGGCAGCAACAAAATCTTTTACAAATTTATCCTGTGAACCAGCACTTGCATAAACCTCAGAAATAGCCCTAAGTTCTGCATGAGAACCAAATACCAAATCTGCACGAGTAGCTACCCATTGCGGTGCGCTGGTTTTACGGTTAACGCCATAAAATACTTCACGGTTCTCGCCAGCAGCTTTCCAGGCAGTACCCATATCAAGCAGGTTGATAAAGAAATCATTGGTAAGCTGTCCCGGACGATTGGTTAAAATGCCATGTGCAGAACCATCGTAATTGGCATTTAAGGCACGCATCCCGCCTACCAAAACAGTTAATTCTGGTGCTGTAAGCGATAACAATTGGGCTTTATCTACCAAATATTCTTCGGTAGATACAGCTCCCTTAGTTTTGCGGTAATTGCGGAAACCATCAACAACCGGCTCCATATACACAAAAGATTCGACATCAGTTTGCTCCTGAGAAGCATCCGTACGGCCGGGTGTAAAAGGAACCGTAATTTGATGACCAGCATCATTAGCTGCTTTTTCTATTGCAGCACATCCGCCAAGTACAATCAGATCGGCTATTGATACTTTTTTACCGTTAGCTTGCGCTTGATTAAATTCCTGTTGAATGCCTTCCAGTACTGTTATTACTTTGTTTAATTGTTCCGGATTGTTGACCGGCCAGTTTTTTTGAGGAAACAGCCGGATGCGGGCACCATTGGCTCCGCCACGTTTATCACCACTACGGAAAGTTGAAGCAGAGGCCCAGGCTACCGACACCAATTGCGATACAGTTAAGCCCAATTTCAGGATTTTCGCTTTTAAAGCTGCGCTATCAATTTCATCAATCAAAGGATGGTTTACAGCAGGGACATGATCCTGCCAGATCAGTTCTTCAGCAGGAACATCAGGGCCTAAATATCGTGCGATCGGACCCATATCACGGTGTGTTAACTTAAACCAAGCGCGTGCAAAAGCATCTGCAAACTCATCCGGGTTTTCGTGGAAACGTCTGGATATTTTTTCATATGCAGGATCAACCCGCAGAGAAATATCCGTGGTAAGCATGGTTGGCAAATGCTTTTTTTCACTGTCATAAGCATCTGGGATGATGTTGCCTGCATTTTTGGCAACCCACTGATGTGCACCAGCCGGGCTTTTGGTCAGTTCCCATTCAAACCCGAAAAGATGATCAAAATAATCATTGCTCCATTGCGTAGGCGTTTTAGTCCAGGTTACTTCCAAACCACTGGTGATGGTATCTGCATCTTTACCAGAGCCAAAACTATTGCTCCAGCCAAAGCCTTGTTCTTCCATGCCAGCAGCTTCTGGTTCTTTGCCTACATGATCTGCCGGAGCCGCGCCATGTGTTTTACCAAAAGTGTGTCCACCTGCAATCAGTGCAACAGTTTCTTCGTCGTTCATGGCCATACGGCCGAAAGTTTCGCGGATGTCTATCGCTGCAGCCAATGGATCAGGGTTTCCGTCCGGGCCTTCCGGATTTACATAGATTAAACCCATTGTTGAAGCACCTAAAGGTTGCTCCAAGTTGCGGTTGTGTATTTTACCGTCGGCATTGTCGTCCGAATCAATTATCCCGTGGTTTGCTGCTACACCTGCTGATCCGTGTCCGTAACGGGCATCACTACCTAACCATTTGGTTTCAGAACCCCAATAAATAGCTTCATCTGCTTCCCAAGCATCTTCACGGCCGCCAGCAAACCCAAAAGTTTTAAAACCCATAGATTCCAAAGCGATGTTACCGGTTAGAACAATCAAATCAGCCCAAGAAATTTTGCTGCCATATTTTTGTTTGATAGGCCACAGTAACCTGCGTGCTTTATCCAAATTTACGTTATCCGGCCAGCTGTTCAGCGGCGCAAAACGTTGTAAGCCCTGGCCAGCTCCACCCCGGCCATCGGTAATACGGTAGGTACCGGCACTATGCCAAGTCATACGCACAAAAAGGCCGCCATAGTGCCCAAAATCTGCCGGCCACCAATCTTGGGAGTCGGTCATCAGGGCATGCAGGTCATTTTTTACTGCCTCCAGATCCAAACTATTGAATGCCTCAGCGTAATTAAAGTCCTTATCCATTGGGTTGGATAAAGCAGAATGTTGGCGCAGTATATTTAACTTAAGCTGCTTGGGCCACCAATCCTGATTTTTGGTGCCACCACTACCCGCATTGTTTTTCATGCTACCGTTAAAAAACGGGCATTTATCGAAGTCGTTTAAATTGTTTTCCATTATTATATCTAAAAAAGAAACTAACGTTTTTAATGAACGCAATTTAGACTATTGCTTACATATTTCAAATCACAATCATTTAATATGACTTACTGTAAATGTTGTTCAATGCCATTTTTATTATGTTGTAAATATTGGCCACTCTTACCTACTGAATTTAAAATAAATGAATAATCTCTGGTACCCTCTTGAAATAAAAAAAATAGATAATTGATTAGAACGATACCGAAAGATTTGGAAAAACTGATTTGATCAGTTGGACAAAGTATTATCAACAGTAAAAAACAAAAAGTATGCAATAATTTACAATGATATACTGTTCACAAGCTTACCAAAGCAATACTAAAGCCAATAAAACCTTTAATTTTTTCAATTATTATTTTTGCTAATTGTATTTTAAATCAATGAGTTAGCATTTTAACAATCAATATTTTAAAAATTACCTTTTCAAAAAGTAGGTATTCGTTTTCAGACTGCTTTTCTTTACGGAGATTTTAAAACAGTTTTTGCATTTTGTTGGCAAAACGATAAAGTTTTATCATCAGTAAACCAATTATAAATGGCCTGCTACCGGGAAGGCCAATTAAATATCTTTTAAATATATTGCTGTTTCTGCACAACATTTTTGGGTAGCAAAATAGCTTTTGCTTAAAGTATTGTTATTTATCGCAATGGCAGTAAAATTATGTTTTAAAAAAGTACACCTGATGAAACCTAAATTAATTATAACCCTGTTTTTTGTTTTTCTGGCAAGCGGCCTTTTAGCTCAAATTCCTGACTTAGAACGTGTAGAGCCAGCTTTTTGGTGGGTTGGGATGAAGAACCCTAAACTCCAACTGGTCGTCCATGGAAAAAATATAGCGGCACGCGAAGTAAAATTAAACTATCCGGGAGTAAAACTGGTGCAGGTAAATAAAGTGGAAAATCCTAATTATCTGTTTCTTGACCTTGAAATTAGTCCTTCAGCAAAAACCGGAAGCTTTCCAATTGTTTTTTCATCCGCAGGAAAACAAAACTTACAGTTTAAATACGAACTGAAAACCAGAAATCTTTCTGCCAACCGTGCCCAAGGCGTTACCAATAAAGATTTGATTTATCTTTTAATGCCAGACAGGTTTTCCAATGGTGATCCCAAAAACGATGTGGTTAAAAGTATGGAGGAAACGGCTTTAAACCGTGATTCTATTTTTTACAGGCACGGCGGCGATATCCAGGGTTTGATGAACCATTTGGATTATTTAAAAGATTTAGGCGTTACCGCAGTGTGGATGACGCCAGAAATTGAAAATGACCAGCCGCACGCCTCTTATCACGGTTACGCAGTTACCGATTATTATAAAATTGATCCTCGTTTCGGCACCAACGAATTGTACAAAGCTTATGTAGAGAAATGCCATTTGTTAGGATTAAAAGTGATTAAAGATCTGGTTCACAATCACATCGGAACAGAATCGTGGCTTATTAAAGATATGCCGATGAAAAGCTGGGTGCATCAGTGGCCTAAATACACCAACTCCAACTTCCGCGATGCCGCGGTGATGGATCCGCATGCTTCTTTTATCGATAAAAAAATTATGCTCGATGGTTGGTTTGACCACAGCATGGCCGACATGAACGAAAACAATCCATATGTGCAGAATTACCTCACCCAAAACCACATTTGGTGGATAGAATATGCCGGTTTAGATGGTTTCCGTTTAGATACTTATCCTTATAATGATGCCGAATACATGGCCGATTGGGCAAAAAAGGTTAAGGCCGAGTTTCCGAATTTCTCTATTTATGGCGAAACACTGGTTTGGTCGGTAGCTAACCAGGCTTTTTTTACCCAGGGAAATACCGTTAACCGTGGTTTTGATACACAACTTCCGGGCGTTACAGACGGACAAATAAAAGATGCCATAAACGAAGCATTGAACGGAAAACCAGGCTGGACAGATGGCGTAAACCGTTTGTATTCTGTTTTGGCGCAGGACTTTATGTATCAGGATGCAACCCGAAACGTGATTTTTTTAGACAATCATGATATGAGCCGCTTCTACTCGGTGGTGGGCGAAGATTTTGACAAGTACAAAGCAGGAATGGCACTTTTGTTAACCATGCGCGGCATTCCGCAAATGTATTATGGCGATGAAATCTTAATGAAGAACTATTCCAATCCTGATGGTTTGGTGCGTTTGGATTTTCCCGGAGGATGGGCCGGCGATAAAACGAATAAATTTACTGCCGCCGGGCGCACCGAAAAAGAAAATGAAGCTTTTAACTACGTGAAAAAACTGGCCAATTACCGAAAAAACACAACTGCACTACAAACCGGAAAGCTGATGCAATACATCCCGCAAAACAGTGTTTATGTGTATTTTCGGTATGATCAGCAAAAAACAGTGCTGATTGCTTACAATAGTGATGAAAAACCTGCATCCATTATTACCGACCGTTTTGCAGAACGGATTGCATCTTTTACCAAAGCTTTAAATGTGATAACAGGCGAACAATTAAATGCTATCAACACTATTAATCTGCCTGCAAAATCGATAACCATACTGGAGCTGAAGTAAATACAGCTTTAAGTTTAACTAAACGTACCAATTATATAAACTTTTATGAGAAAGGTTTTAGAAAGGCCAAGGCTGAGTTTCTGGCAAATTTTAAACATGAATTTTGGCTTTTTAGGGATTCAGTTTGGTTTTGCATTGCAAAACGGAAATGCTTCCCGAATTTTGCAAACTTTTGGTGCTGATGTAGAACATTTATCGCTTTTTTGGCTGGCAGCACCTTTAACCGGGATGATTGTTCAGCCAATTATCGGGCATTACAGCGACCAGACCTGGACAAGATTAGGCCGGCGTAAACCCTATTTTTTAATCGGAGGATTATTGGCAGCAACCGCTTTGGCTTTTATGCCCAATGCTTCTTTTATGGCATTTATTTTACCGCCAATTATGGTTGGGGCAGGTATGCTGATGATTATGGATGCCTCTATTAACGTAGCTATGGAACCTTTTCGCGCTTTAATTGCCGATAATCTTCCGGATAGCCAGCGTGGTTTAGGTTTTTCGGTACAAACTTTTTTAATTGGTATTGGTGCCGTGGCTGGTTCCTGGCTGCCTTATGTTTTTTCTGAATATTTTGGAATATCCAAAACTGCCAGCAATAACCATATCCCTGATAATGTTGTTTTTTCCTTTTATACCGGGGCATTGGTTTTAATCGGCACTTTGTTATGGACAATTGTTACCACCAAAGAATATCCGCCGAAAGAATACGCTGCTTTTCATCCCGAAGAACCCAAAGAAGAACCCGGAGGTATTTTAACTATTTTTAAAGATTTTGTAAACATGCCTGCAACCATGCGCCAGCTTGGTTTGGTCCAGTTTTTTTCCTGGTTTGCTTTGTTTTCCATGTGGGTATTTGCGGCACCGGCAATTGCACAGCACATTTATCAAATAACACCTGGTGATACTTCGTCTGTAAAATTTGCAGATGCCGGTAACTGGGTAGGCATTTTATTTGGGATATACAACGGTATTTCGGCTATTTATGCGCTTTTTCTGCCAGCTATTGCACGGGCAAGCAGCCGTAAAATAACTCACGCTTTTTCCTTAATTGCGGGTGGGGCGGGTTTGCTATCCATCTTTTTTATTCATGACCCAAAGCTGCTTATTATTTCCATGGTAGGTATTGGCCTGGCCTGGGCCAGTATTTTGGCCATGCCTTATGCTATTTTGTCCAGCTCCATCCCTTCTCAAAAAATGGGTGTTTACATGGGTATTTTTAACTTTTTCATCACTTTGCCACAAATTGTAAATGGTTTGGTAGGAGGCTTAATTGTGAAGAATCTTTTTAACGGCCATGCTATTTATGCCATTGTGTTGGCTGGTATTTTTATGTTTTGCGCAGCCCTGTGTGTATTGTTTATTCATGATGAAAAAGACATAAATTTTGAACCGGAACAATAGATGAAATAAAAACTAACATTAATGAAAATTTTAGCAGAAGATTACATTGCGTGTTCCGTAGCAAATTTTCCCCGGAAAAAACAAAATGGGCAATAATATGCCTGGTTTTACACTTGTTTTTTGGTTGAATGCTATGTTTTATGTGTAGTTTTTTTTGGAACAAGCATTGTAAAAGTGATAGTATCTTAAAACATCTAAACTTTTATAATCATGAAAAAACTAATTTTACTTGCAGCAATTGGCCTTACTTTAACTGGTTCACTTTCTTCCTGCTCAACCAGGTTACGCTCTGCACACAGTTCTACCATGCGTTTTAAATAGTTAAAAAAGCAGGCAAAGCAATTTTTATAAAAGCGCTACCAAACCAGTCCATCCGGTTTGGTGGCTGGCACCTAAACCTTTGCCGGTATCGCCATGAAAGTATTCGTGGAAAAGGATATAGTCTCTAAAATTGGGATCTTGGTTAAATTTTTCGTAGCCTCCAAAAACTGGCCGTTCTCCTTTTTCATTCTTTAAAAAAATACTTTTTAACCGATTGCCGAGCGACACAGCAATTTCGGAAAGTGTGTAATATTTGCCGGAAAGAGTAGGATATTCTACCTTGAAATCATCCGAATAATATTCCTGAAAATTTTGCAACGACTGGATTAGTAAGTAATTGATAGGCATCCATATTGGCCCGCGCCAGTTGCTGTTGCCGCCAAACATGCCGGTATCGCTTTCGGCGGGGTTGTACCTCACTTCGTAATCCATTCCGTCTAATAAATAATTATAGGGCTGGTTTTGGTATTCTTTGGAGATAGACCGGATGCCGTAATCTGATAAAAATTCGCTGGTATCGAGCATTCGGCGCAGCAAAAGCTTCATCCGGTGGCCGCGCAGCAGCGAAAATAAGTGCTGTTCGTTGCCTTTTGTATCTTTCCAGTAACTTACTAACTCCACTAAGTCTGGGCGCTGGTTCATAAACCGGTCTAACTGCGCTTTTAGGTTGGGCAATTTGTTCCATTTGTTTTCATCAAATACAATTACGGCAAACATCGGTATCAAACCAACCAGCGTTCGCAACCGTAAACGGTCACTTGTTCCGTCCGATTTCCGCAGAAGGTCATAATAAAAACCATCTTGGTCATCCCATAAACCTAAAGAATCTTCGCCCATGTTAGCAATAGAACCTGCGATATAAAGAAAATGCTCGGCAAACTTAATGGCCATACTTTCATAAACGGGATTAAACATAGCCAGTTCAATACTGATCTGCATCATATTTACAGCGTACATGGCCATCCAACTGGAACCGTCGGCCTGTTCTAAAAAACCGCCACCCGGAACAGGCGCGCTGCGGTTAAAAACACCAATATTGTCTAACCCTAAAAAACCGCCTTCAAAAACATTATTGCCTTCGCTGTCTTTCTGGTTTACCCACCAGGTAAAATTGAGCAGCAACTTCTGAAAAACATCCTCTAAAAACAGCACGTCTTCTTTTCCGTTTGCTTCTTTGTCCAACCGGTAAAGCTGCCATGCCGCCAGTGCATGAACAGGAGGGTTAACATCACTAAAATCCCATTCGTAAGCAGGAAGCTGGCCGTTAGGATGGATATAAGTTGCACTCACCAATAAACTGAGCTGATTTTTTGCAAAATCAGGATCGATTTTGGCAAACGTCATACAGTGAAAAGCAAGGTCCCAAGCCGCAAACCATGGATATTCCCACTTGTCTGGCATAGATAAAATATGATCCGCCAAAAAATGTTTCCAGTTGTGGTTACGGTTTTGAAACCGGCTTTTTGGCGGCGGCACTTGTCCCGGGTCACCTTTAAGCCAGGAATTTACATTGTAAAAGAAGTATTGCTTGCTCCAAAGCATGCCGGCAAAAGCCTGCCGCTGCACCAAACGCTCATCTGCATTGGTAATGTTTTGTTGTTTATACTGATAAAACTCGTCTGCTTCTTTTATGCGTGTATTTACGATGGTCTCAAAATCATCGAAAGGATCTGCCTGATGCGAGGCGGAAAGACGAAGTTTGATCTGAACGTTTCCTTCTGCCGGAACAGAAACTTTATACCAGATTGCTGCTTTTGTGCCTTCTTTTTGAGGGTTTACGGCAGTATGATTATCATGGACAACACGATCATTAATGCCATCTTTAACAAATGCAGAACTATCTGCCGAATGATAAAGCCGCTCATTATTGGTTTCGTTTTCGGTGAATAATAGTTCGGCATTAACATCAATATGACAATAATAGCTGCCTAATATTTCATGCTGAAGCAGTAATGTGCTTTTATCCTGATGGGTTATTTTTGGCTTCGCCGAACCAGGGTTCCAGCTCCAGGTATTTCGGAACCAAAGCTGCGGCAATACATGCAAATCGGTAACTTGTTTACCACGATTGTATATGGTGTATTGAATTAAAATATCATCTTCGGCATTTTTAATGTATTCGATAAAAACATCAAAATAACCGTCCTGGTTAAGTAAACCGGTATCGATCAACTCAAATTCCGGGTCTAACTTTCCGCGGCGGCGGTTTTCATCGATCAGCCATTGATACGGATAAGCTTCCTGCACATATTTGTACAGCATTTTTTGGTAGCTGTGCGTTGGCGTGCAGTCTAAGTAATAATAAAGTTCTTTTACGTCTTCGCCGTGGTTTCCTTCGCCATTGGTCAGCCCGAAAAACCGTTCTTTTAAAATTCCGTCTTTGCCGTTCCACAAACCAAGCCCTAAACAAAGCAACTGTTTATCGTCGCTAAAACCGCCAATACCTTCTTCGCCCCAACGGTAAGCTTTGCTTCGCGCCATATCGTGAGTGATGTAATTCCAGGCATCGCCGTTTGGGCTATAATCTTCACGCACCGTTCCCCATTGCCTTTCAGATAAGTATGGCCCCCATTTTAACCAGTTATTTTTCCCGGAATAGTTATCGTTTAAACGGCTTTGTTCTGCAGGTAAGTTCATCTCGATTTAAGTAAGATTAGAAAGATAATGTTTTATGCTGAAAATAAATTGCCTCCTTTATTTATTTGAAGCTGATTATTACAGGTAAATCCACCTCAAAAATTTAATATCTGCATACTGTTTTTACCTGCCCTTTTTTCAAACGCTTTTAAGTTTTCGTCTTAAACGGATCAGCCTGAATTTGATGTTATCATAAATTAAACCTCCAACCAACGTAGCCGCTGCAAAAATTAATGTGTGGAGCGCAAACCGGGCATATAAAATTCCGCCTGCAATACCGCCGATAAAAAAGAAACTGATAATTGTAAAACGCAATTTTATCGACGACAAAAGCTTATGTTTTTGCTCTTTCTCTTTGTAAAAAAACAATTGCGATAACTCAATCCCTAAGTCGGTAAAAAGACCGGTTAAATGGGTTGTCCTTACAGTTGCACTTGAAATTTTCGTAACCAAAGAGTTTTGCAGGCCCATCGCAAAAAGTAAGCTAAATGCAATGATGTTTGGATTTTCGGATATCAAATCTTTCCCCCAAAAACCAATTACAAACAGCACTAAACATTCTATTGAAGCCGGGACTATGTAAATATAATTGTCGTCTTTCCGCAAAATAATTTCAATAAGCAAACTGGAAACAAAAGAACCGAAGAAAAAGAAAAATATGTAAAGGAAATATACAAAGCCTTCTAAAAAATGGAGTTTAAAAACTTCGTCCACAAAAAATGCAAAGTGTCCGGTTACGTTCGTTGTTAACCGTTGAACTGCAAAAAAACCGGAAACGTTTACAATGCCAGCCACAAAAGACAATAACGAAGCAATTCTTAGGTTATGGGTTAAAGTCCGCGTTTTACCTTGGTGCCTAAACATTTTAAATTTTTTCTTCGTTTTTCATGGTTTATGTTTCATCTGTAGAAAAAAAATATTTTTGACCAATAAAATATCAATATTTGTTAAAGCATGAATGATGGTTTCAGGGAACACTTTTACGTTAAAAGGCCAATGCTTCTTCTATCGTATAAAAAACAACAGTTATAATTGCTTGAAGTTAATCAAATATCAACCGGCACAAAACCAAATTTATGAAACCAGGCGATAAAGTGATTTGCATTGATGCCACGATTGACCCGGAAAAGGCCGAGGAGATCCGCAGCGATTTTGAGATTTGGATTACGAAAGATAAGCAATATACTATCCGCGAAATCTTGGAGAACAATGGCATTGTGCCCGGCGTTTTACTGGAAGAAGTGCACAATTTCCCAAAATATTTTAAACTGCTTGGCCACAGTCAAGAGCCTGCTTTTGCCATTTGGCGTTTTAGAAAATTAAATTATGCAACCCAAACAGAAGCTGTAGAAGAAGAGCACGAACTGGTAGAAATTGGCACGAAAAAGCAAACAGAAAAAGGTGTTGGCTAAGTACTTTTTTTGTTGATGCTTCTTTTATCCCTCTTTTTTTGGGTCGATCAAACCTTCCACTAAATTTTTCCATTGATAGTTGGAAAAACCCAATATTGCGCCAATTGCAACTGCTGCATGGCGGATTGTATCCCAAACGCCGTTTGCATGTAAATTGGGCACTTCGTTGCGGCCATGCACTTCTGCGCTAACCGTGTTTCCTTTTCGCTTTACCACAAACGTGCTGGTGGCATCTTCGCCAAAAAAATGGGCCGTATCCGCGTTTGGGTTGTGCGGATTGGAAGCCGGCCGAACTTTTATAGAAACAATTTGAAGATCAGTTGAAGGATCAGCTTCGTCCTGAATGGTTTCTATCCGCACCCAATCTTCGCCGTTTCCGCTTTCCGGCCCGGGTGCCGGGATGTGGATTTTAAAATAATCGCCTGTTTGTGCCGGGCGAAAAACTTCTTCTCCGTTGCTGTTAGTCAATTGAAAACCAGACGAAAAACCATCGGCAATTTCTCCCCAGCGGGAAATATCCAGCAGCCTTTTCTTACCCGTTTCAAAAAGCTGTCCGGCTTCTTCGCGGTTGTCCGGTTTTTCTTCGTGGATCACATCTACCTGGTTGCCTTTTTGCTGCTGCGGAATGTTTTGATCTTCTATCAACATTGTGTTTTCTTTCAAAATCCAACATCAATAAATAAAAGTGGTTTTTGTTTTTGTGGGAGGCGAAGGAGTGCGATACTGTTTTTATCGGATGAAATTTGGATTAGCATAAAATCAAAGAAAGAATTTTGTACCACCAAACCAATCATTACTTTTAAAAAATGGATTCACCAATCACAATACCAATTTTACCTGCCGAAGAACTGCGCGTTCTCGGCGTTTTGATGGAGAAAAGCAAAACCACGCCCGATTATTATCCGATGACTTTGAACAGTTTAACGCTGGCATGCAACCAAAAATCGTCGCGCAAACCAGTAGTAGATTACGATGAAGGAACGGTTGTGGAAGCTTTAAATTCGCTCAAGAAGAAGAGTTTGATTTCCACGGCTACCGGCGGTTCTATCCGTTCGGTAAAATACAAACACAATTTTGCCATCGTTTTTCCGCTGGTTCCTGCGGAGGTTGCCCTAATCTGTCTACTGATTTTACGCGGTCCGCAAACGCCCGGCGAACTTAATACCAATTCCGGCAGGTTATACGAGTTTGAATCTTTGGAGGAAGTACAAACGGTTTTAGAAAAACTTTCTCAACCAGAAACACCTTTTGTAAAACAGTTGCCGCGCCGCAGCGGACAAAAAGAAGTCCGTTTTATGCACTTATTAGGCGGAGAAATTGAGTTTGAGGAAGAAGAAGCGCCGCAAGAACCAGCACGCCGATCTGTTGGTGAACTGGAAGCACGCGTTACACAATTAGAACAGGATTATTCCTTGCTAAAAGAAGCATTGGATAAATTAATGAAAGAGTTGGGGGTTTGAAGGAGAAGGCGGTCAGCTTTTAACTTTTGGCAATCAGCTTATTTGCGGAGGGAATAAAGTAATTTGAAATAGTAAGTTTTTAAATTTTGTGATGAAAAAATTATGGTTGATTTTATGTTTGACAGGATTCTGCAGTCAGCTTTCCGCTCAAAAAACCACCGATAAAAACAGTAGCGGCAACCCGATTTTCCCGGGCTGGTATGCCGATCCGGAAGCTGCGGTTTTTGGTAAGCAATATTGGGTTTATCCAACTTTTTCTGCACCGTACGAGCAGCAGGTTTTTATGGATGCTTTCTCGTCGCCGGATTTGGTGCACTGGACGAAACATCCGCACGTGCTGGATTCTGCCAACGTAAAATGGGCAAAGAAAGCGATGTGGGCACCTGCCATCACCAAAAAAGATGGCAAATATTATTTGTTTTTTGGGGCGAATGATATTCAAAACGATCAGCAAGTTGGCGGAATTGGTGTAGCTGTTGCCGATCGTCCGGAAGGGCCGTTTAAAGATTATCTTGGCAAACCGCTGATCGATAAAATCGTAAATGGCGCGCAACCGATTGACCAGTTTGTGTTTAAAGATCACGATGGGCAATATTACATCCTTTACGGTGGCTGGGGGCACTGCAACATCGCCAAACTTAATGCTTCTTTTACCGGCTTAATTCCGTTTGCAGATGGCAGCACGTACAAATCCATCACCCCAAAAGATTATGTGGAAGGCCCGGTACTTTTCACCCGCAAAAACAAATATTATTTAATGTGGAGCGAAGGCGGCTGGACTGGCCCGAATTACCGCGTAGCTTACGCGATAGCAAATTCAATAGAAGGCCCGTTTGAACGGATTGGTGTAGTTTTAAAACAAGACCCCAAAGTAGCAACAGGCGCAGGCCATCATTCGGTGATCCAGGTTCCGGAAACAGATGAATGGTATATTGTTTACCACCGCCGGCCGCTTGGCGAAACGGATGGCAATCATCGGGTAACTTGTATTGATAAAATGTATTTTGATGCGGATGGTTTGATTAAGCCGGTTGTGATTACTAAGGAAGGCGTGCAGGGGAGGAAGTTAAAGTAGGTTTTAAAAAATATGATACCAGAAACAAAACAAGCAGCACTTGATCGAAATAGGGCAATAATACTTGCAACATTGGATTACCATCTTGCACAACACGCTGGTACTTTTGTTTGTGATGGCGTAGATTTTATTGCTGATTATTATGAGCAGCAGAAGCTACAGACAGAGAAATATTATAAGCAGCGACGGCTCGACAGGCTACAACAACGCTTTCGTAGTTTGACCGAAAACCTGCAAAGCCGGATTGACTTGAAATTTGAAAATTATATTAAAGAAAGGACAGGTTACAACATTGACCTATTTGAAACCCTGCAAAATAGAGTTGAAAACATCATTAAGCAAAATGATATTCGTAATCCAAAAGAATATCAGGATGTGAGCACAATGCGTCATTTTTATCAACAAATTTTAGCTGAACCGGGAAAAATAGAAATCCTCAATCACTTACTTGCTGAATTTCATAAACGAACTATTACAGTATATACGTCAAAAGAAATAAATTACTTCCCTCATAGATTTTCAGAAGCAACGTCACCGGATGGCAAGCAAAAGTTAACGGTAGAAAAAAGTGGAAAAGAAGAAAACGCTTTAACTTATATTGCTATAAACTTAAAAAGCGGTGTTTCATCTGGTTTTTACGATGTGCGCGGACATCACCCGAATATAAATGCTTTTTGGAAAGATGATTACAATATTGTTGTTGAAACAAAAAAAGAATATTTAAGCTTTCGAAAAATCAGAAAAATCGAAAGTCAGGGAGAAATAATTAATATTGAATATATCGAACATTAATTTTTCGTAACCTTCAACATAAAGTCTACCGATAAATCTTCATCCAACAAAGGCCAATGAATACCATATCCACTTGGGAAATTTTAAATAAATTCCTTTGTAAATCATTTGCCAAAACCAATTTTTCTGAAATTTGATCTAAGGGCAACTTGATAAAATTGCCGTCTACTTTTAAACAAATAAAGTTTCCTTCAAAAGAAACGGTTTCAATGTTGTGTGTTGCAGCCATGGTTCTTACTTGATAAAAGGAATTCCTACAATTACAGATTTAGACCGATAAAAGAAGTATCAACTCATCATTAAAAATGTCAATACTTCTTTTATCAACCTAAATCCTGCATTATTTATGCTGATGCTTAGCACGATCATATTGATCCGGCCATTTCAAATCAACGCCTAATTGTTGTGCAGCATGCAATGGAAAATACGGATCGCGGAGGGATTCCCGGGCAATTAAAATCAGATCAGCTTGGCCACTTGCCAAAATTTCTTCCATTTGTGCTGCTTCGGTAAGCAATCCAACGGCTCCGGTTAAAATGCCGGTTTCTTTTTTGATTTGTTCTGCAAAAGGAACCTGATAACCGGCTTTAACAGGAATCTTTTGCCAGGAAACTAAGCCGCCGGTAGAACAATCGATCAAATCAACGCCCATATTTTTTAAAATAGCCGAAAGTCTGACCGATTCTTCCGCCGTCCAGCCGCCTTCTGCCCAATCTGTAGCCGAAATACGAACGAACAAAGGCAAATCTTTCGGCCAAACTTCCTGCACGGCTTCGGTAACTTCCAGCAAAAAACGGATGCGGTTTTCGAAAGAACCGCCGTATTGATCAGTTCGCTGGTTACTTAATGGCGACAAAAACTGGTGCAGCAAATAACCATGCGCGGCGTGCAGTTCGGCTACTTTAAAACCAACTTCTACCGCTCTTTTGGTGGTTTCTTTAAAATCCCGGATCACTTTGGCCAGTCCGGCTTCGTCTAAAGCAATTGGTGCTTCGGTTCCTTCTGCGTACGGAATGGCACTTGGCGCAACCGTTTGCCAGCCTTCCGGTGCGCTGCTTGGAATTAATTTACTGCCTTTCCAGGGCGATTGGTGACTGGCTTTTCTTCCGGCATGTGCCAGTTGTATGCCAGCAATTGATCCGTTATCCTGAATGAAATCGACGATCTTTTTCTGTTCGGTTAGGTGTTCATCTTTCCACAAACCCAAATCGTCCGGCGTAATCCGTGCTTCGGGCGAAACGGCGGTTGCTTCGGTAATGATCAAACCGGCACCGCCAACTGCTCGGCTGCCAAGGTGTACAAAATGCCAGTCGTTGGCAAAACCATCCACGCTCGAATATTCGCACATCGGTGAAATTACGATGCGGTTTTTCAGTTCTATGCTTTTTATTTTCAGAGGTTTAAACAGTTCGGCCATGATGCTTCTTTTATCGGTATAATTTCTTTGTGTAGATAACGCATCTGTTGCTTGCGGGTTTTTAACATAATTCTTCTAAAATAATAATTGCTGCAACATTGGAAAACCAGGCCACTATCGAAAAGATAATGGATTTGAGAAAACAAGAAAATACAGATTGGTGGAATGCTATATCTCAGAACGAAAAAGAATCTATAGAAAGAGGTTTGGCAGATGCGGAAGCAGGAAAACTAAATCCGCACAGCAAAGCCAGGGAACTTTATGAAAAGTGGTTATAGAATTTTCTGGACGATTTTGCATTAAATGAATTAGCGCAAACGATAAAATATCTCGAAGAAAACTGGACAGAAAAAAATCAGAAATCTAACCCTACAAATCCACCTTCGGGAAATGTATCTCATACTTTTCCAACTCCAGTACAATTGCGTTTAAAATAGAATAGTTTTTATACCATTTTTTATCCGAAGGCACAATCTGCCAAAGTGCTGCTTCTGCACAATGCTCAAAAATAAACTCGTACACTTTGGCGTAATCGTCGTGCTTTTTAATGGCGGCAACGTCTTCTTTTTGGTATTTCCAGCGTTTATATTCGTTGGTTTTCCTTGATAGCAGCCGCTCTTCCTGTTCTTTTTGCGAAACGTGCAGATAGAATTTCATCAAAATCGTATCATTCCGCACCAAACCTTTTTCAAAACTGTTGATCTCGTCGCATCGGTCTTTAATCAAATCGTGCTTTACCAGTTTTTCTACTTCGGGCACCAAAATATCTTCGTAATGCGAACGGTTAAAAATTTGGATCATGCCTTTTTCCGGACATTCTTTGCTCACCCGCCACAAAAAATGATGTGCCCGCTCCTCTTCTGTTGGTGCTTTAAATGATTTTACGCGACAACCGGCAGGATTAATCCCCGAAAAAACATGCTTCACCGCACCATCTTTGCCCGAAGTATCCATTCCCTGCAACACAATCAGCACATCATACTTCTTTTGTGCATATAATTTATTCTGGATTTCGGCCAGCTTTTCGGTTAGTTTGATGCTTTCTTTCGCCGCTTCTTCTTTGGTTATTTTTTCGTCAGGATTCGTTGAAATATCCGCCAGTTTTATTTTTTTGCTCATGATGCTTCTTTTACACACTAAATTTTATCCAACCTTCACCCTCATAACCAAAAATAAACTGTTTTGGGTTGATAATTTCTGCTAAAATTTCCACAGAATCTGCAATGCGCGGTCCGGAACGGTTAAAATACTGGTTTCCATCGGCAATAAAAAGCCGGTTGTTTTTTACCGACTTTAAGTCTCGAAAATAAGGTTGTTGCAGCAACGTATCCATTTCTTTTAAAGTCCGTTTGATGCTAAAACCACAAGGCATCACGATCATAATTTCGGGATCAGCCTGAACCAAATCCATCCAATCAATAGCCGGCGAATGTTTTCCGCTTTGTGCTAAAATGGCTTCTCCGCCAGCAATATCCATCATTTCCGGCGTCCAGTTGCCAGCCATCATCAACGGTTCAATCCATTCAATACAAGCTACGGTTGGTTTTTGGGTAATGAATTTGAGTTTGTGTCTGATCAAATCCATCCGTTCCTGCATGCGGCCTGTTAAATCTGCACCGCTTTCCGGAACGCCCAAAACTTCGGATACTGTTTTTATATCGGTAAAAATAGCATGCAAATTATTCGGTTCTAAAGAGATAATCTGTACCGGATAATCCAGCAAATTCTCTAATGCTTTTTCTACATCGTTAAAACTGACGGCGCAAATTTCGCATTGTGTTTGGGTGATGATAACGTTGGGCTTTAGCTCTTTAACCAGCTCACGGTCAACTTGATAAAAAGAAAGCGCATCGGTTAAAGCACCTTTTACCTGCTTGTCGATCTCCAAACTATTCGCCATCGGATCGAGCATCGCCGAAGAGCAAACCGGCAAATGTAAAATGCTTTCCGGGTAATCACATTCGTGCGAGCGGCCAACTAATTGCGCTTCCAAACCCAGTTCGCATACAATTTCTGTTCCGGCAGCCAGCAGGGAAATGATTCTTTTTTGATTCACGGATGGTTAATTATAACTTCACTTTTAAACAAAAACAATTCCATGGTTCTCATTTCCCCCTTTGAAGGGGCCCAGGGGGATGACTGTCAAACTTTTAAAATTTAAACCTTGAACAATCACTACAACAAACAAAATAAAGGATTAGCCCGCCAACTTCGCAATAATTCTACACCGGCAGAAATCAGGCTTTGGAGCGAATTACTCAGAGCAAAGGGATTTTATGGTTATCCGTTTCTGCGCCAGCGGCCAATCGGTAATTACATTGTCGATTTTTTTTGCAAGGAATTGCAGTTGGTTATTGAACTGGATGGCCGAAGCCATCAAAATGAGGAACAGGCGCAACGGGATTTAATTCGTGATGATCAACTGGAGGAATTGGGTTATACTGTTATTCGGTTTGAGGACGATGAGGTTTTGTATGACTTTTTAAACGTGGTGAGGACTTTGAAAGTTTTTGTTCAGGCGTTTGAGGAAAAACAAAGTCATCCCCCTAACCCCCTTCAAAAGGGGGAAGAGGACCTGGGCGGAGAATTAAAAAGCGAAAAAAATAGTAGGAATTTTTTATCCATACTTCTTTTATGCCTGTTTTTCTTAAGCGGCTGCACATCCAAAGATCAATCCGGCAAAACTGTTTTTAATTTGAATATGGATGATCTGCTTACTTCACTCGATCCCGCTTTTGCGCGCAACCAGAACGCCATTTGGTGCGATAACCAGTTGTACAACGGTTTGGTTCAAATTGATGATAGCTTAAAAACCAAGCCGAGTATCGCTAAAAGTTGGGAAGTTTCTGCGGATGGTTTGCATTATACTTTCCGTTTGCGCAAGGATGTTTTTTTCCATGATGCTGCCCAATTTAAAAACGGCAAAGGACGAAAAGCGGTCGCTGCCGATTTTGTGTATAGCTTTTCCCGCCTCACAGATCCAAAAGTTGGTTCTTCCGGCTCCTGGATTTTTAGTGATAAAGTAGCGGTAAAAGAAGCATTTAAAGCACCAGATGATTCTACTTTCGTCATCAATTTACGCAAACGTTTTCCACCAATGTTGAGTTTATTAACGGCACAATATTGCTCCGTTGTGCCGCATGAAGTGGTTGATTTTTATGGGAAAGATTTTCGCAGCCATCCCGTTGGAACGGGTCCGTTTCAGTTTAAATACTGGAAAGAAGGCGAAGTCTTGGTCCTCCTCAAAAACGAAAAATATTGGGAAATGGAGAACGGCCGCCGGTTGCCTTATTTGGATGCCGTCCGTGCTTCTTTTATCACCAATAAACAAACCGCTTTTATGGAGTTTGTAAAGCATAATTTAGATTTTTTTAACGATGTAGATGGTAGTTACCGGGATGATATTTTAACCAAATCGGGCAAGGTCACCAAAAAGTATAAAGGTAAATTTCAGCTTAAAACCCGTCCGTATCTCAACACAGAATATTTAGGCATGCTGATGGATAGTAATCTGGCCATCGTTAAAAATTCGCCTTTGCGTTTTAAAAAAGTAAGACAAGCCATCAATTACGCTATCGACCGTGAAAAAATGGTAAAATACCTGCGTAATAGCATTGGTACGCCTGGTTATTCGGGTTTTGTTCCGGTCGGGATGCCTGGTTTTGAGCAGCAAACAGTTAAAGGCTATCGTTACAATCCTGAAAAAGCACGGCAATTATTGGCAGAAGCTGGTTTTAATAACGCACATCCCGTTCCGGAAATCCTATTGAATACGACTACAACTTATCGCGATTTGATCGAATTTGTGCAAGGACAACTTAATTCTGTCGGCATTAAAACCAGGGTTGAAGTTAGCCAGGGCGCTAGTTTGCGGGAAATGATTGCTAAAAACAACATCAACTTTTTCCGCGGCAACTGGATTGCAGATTATCCGGATGCCGATAATTATTTATCCGTTTTTTATTCGCACAATAAAGTTCCTTTCGGGCCAAATTATACAGCTTTTTACAATCCGGGTTTTGATAGATTGTTCGAAGCAAGTTATCAGGCAAAAACCGATTCGGCACGCTTTAAATTGTACCGGCAGATGGACAATCTGGTAATGCAAGAATCGCCTGTGGTGATTTTGTATTATTATAAATTGGTGAATTTGTACCAGAACAATATCAGCGGTATCAGCACGAATGGACAGAACTTACTGATTTTGAAAAAGATTAGGAAGGCGAAATAGCCTCGCCCCAACCCTCTCCACGGGAGAGGGAGTTAGCTACATTTAATCCCCATAACTTATAACTCAAACTTCCTGTCAAACAAAAAACCCAACTCAGTTAGAGTTAGGTTTTGATGCTTCTTTTATCAACATAAATTATGGTCTCCCGGTTCCGCTGCCGTTGCTGCCAGAAGGAACGCCACCGCCGGTATCTCCCTGTTTCAGGTCGTCGTTGTTTACACCTTTTTGTTTTTGCTGAGGATTGCTGAAACTTACTTTACCAAAACTGTAACTGAAAGTTAAACCAAACGAGCGGAAAGGAACAGCTGTTTTACTAACTTGTGTAAAGCCCGGACTGGAGATATTTTGATTGAAGTTTTTATAACCGCTAAATGGTGTAACCGTGTTAAAACCAAACGCTGCTTTTTTCTTCAGAAACTGCTTTTTTAAACCCAAAACATACAAACTAAAAGATGGATTGGTGCCCTGAATGGTGCGGCGTGCCGAATTGGCAATTACAAAAGTTTCGACCACCAGGCCATTGCTAAAGTTAAGCGAACCGCTTAAAAAAGCATTGTACTGCAAATAAGTGCCGTTTTGCGTTGCCGACAAATGGTAGATGCCGGAAGGATCGGGTTTATAAGTGTAGGTGTTGATGCTTCCGCGGATAGTGAGTATTTTAACAGGGTTGATCGAACCAAAAAAGCTGGCTCCAAAAGAATTATTGTTGCCGATATTGGTAAAACTAGTTCGTGTACCGTTTATCAAAGTACCATTTACAACTTCTGTTATCGGGCTTGCAATGCCTTCAATTAAATTGGATGTGTGCTTGTAATAGGTTGATAAATTAATAACCGAGGATTTAATAAACGTATTATAATTCAATTCCAACGTTTGCGAAAGTTCCGGCGATAAAGTTGGGTTGCCCACACTCTGGCTCTGCTCATTGCTTCGGTTAATAAACGGATTTAGATATTGCAAACTTGGCCTTTGGATACGTTTGCTGTAACCTAATTTTATGGTTTGTGTACTGGTGATTGCTTTTTGTATCGTTAAACTTGGTATAAATGTGGTATAATTTTGCGTAAAAGGCGTTAAATTAGGTTGTAAATTGTTGTTTGGGATACCTTTTATGGCTGTATTTTCTACCCGCCCGCCAACTAAAAGCGAATAACTTTTTGGCAGCGTAAAAGTTAACACACTATAACCAGCATATACGTTTTGGTTGTAATCGTATAAATTGGAATTGTAAGCATCAAAAATAAAATCGTTTTGACTGTTGAGCGAGTAAATATCGTACTCACTGCTAATGCGTCTTTGTATGGTTTTACCGCCGGCTTCTATTTTAAGCAGTTTGTTTACGGGCAAAGAATAATCGGTTTGTAATGTGTATTCATTGTTGATACCATCGTTGTTACCTTTTTGACTTGGGTTGATAGCCGTAAAAATATTACTATAGTCCGTATTGATGATGCTATGGCTCCATTGTGCAGAAACGCTTAACTCGTGCCCTTCTTTTTTAAACTTGCGTGTATAATCCAGGTTCCAGTCAAACCCAGCAAAATGATTATGAGAATATGTGGTGCCCAATCCGGTTCTGTTTAAAGTAGGACGGAACGTATTGGTTTGTACATTTTGCTGAGATCCGTCTGTATTAAAACCACCGTCGTTAAAACGGAAGGTAGTGTTCAGGTTGTTAAAATTGTTAAAATCATAACCTGCGGATACAGAACCGGTATAACCATACCTTTTTAACTTGCTGGTAGACGTATTGTGATTAGTGATGTTGCTGGTATCGCTGTAAATATTCTGGATAAAATCAGTATGTGTGGTTTGAGGCCAGGTTTGGTTTCCGCCAAGGTTTGCCGATAAACTCAACCTGTTTTTGTTGAAGTTAATATTGGCATTGCCATTGTTTTGCCGGGTACCCACACCGCCGCTTACCGAACCGCTTATGCCCGAAATATTTTTTTGTTTGGTAATAATATTGATGATACCGGCCGAACCCTCCGCATCATATTTTGCCGAAGGTGAAGTAATTACCTCAACACTTTTAATCTGATCGGCAGGAATGGTTTTTAAAACATCTGCCATGCTGGCCGACATTGCCCCGGAAGGTTTTCCATTAATCAGTACCCGTACATTCTGGTCTCCGCGAAGCGAAACATTTCCATTAATATCAACAGCCACCAAAGGCACTTTTTGCAAAATATCTGTAGCATTTCCACCTGCCGAAGTAACATCTTTCTCGGCGTTAAAAACAATCTTATCGATCCTGCTTTCAATCAAGGATTGCTGGCCAACTACATCCACGCCTTTTAACATCCGGCCGGAAGGCGACAAGCGTATGCTTCCTAAATTAAAATCGGGTTTTCCTGGCGTGGTGGTAACCGGGTCAATCGTTTTAGTGGGATAGCCAATAAAGCTGACTGTTACTTTGTACTTGCCCGAATTGACATTGTTGATTTTGAAAACACCTTTTTCATCAGTAACCACACCGTTTAAAGGCACTTTTCCGCCGCTGCGGTACAAGGTTATAGTTGCATAATCAATTGGTTTTTTAGTGAGCGAATCGATTACAGTACCAGAAATTCTTCCGGTAACAGACGGGCCGCCGCCGCCAACGCCAAACTGCGCATGGGCTGCAATTGTGATTATAGAAAATGTAAAAAGTATAAGTAAACGTTTCATTTCAATAGTTTTTGTATTAGGATAAGCAAAATTGTTAATTGTTACGGCTATATTTTTTTTTAGGTCGATAAAAGAAGCATTGTAACCCGTTCTTTACAGTTGAGGGAGGTAAAAGGTGGAAAGGTAAAGGGTAAAAAGGCAGAAAAGTAAAAGCTGGAAAGGTGTAGGACTTGCAAACCTTTATCCTTTTACCTTTCCACCTTTCGCCTCGCTAAACCACCATATTTACGATGCGGCCTTTTACCACAATTACTTTTTTAGGCGTTTGTCCGGCAAGATATTTTTGTACATTTTCATCTGCTAAAACCATGGTTTCTACTTCTTTCATATCCAAATCCAGCGGAATGTTTAAATTGGTTTTTGTTTTTCCGTTGATGGAGATCGGGTACGAAAACGCGTCTTCCACCAAAAACTCCGGGTTGAATTTTGGAAATTCAGCATAAGATAAAGTTCCTACTTCATTGCCCAACAGCTTCCACAATTCTTCGCAAATGTGCGGCGCATATGGCGACAAAATCACAACCATATCTTGCAGGATGCTTCTTTTAGCACACTTAATTTCGGTTAACTCATTCACCGCAATCATAAAGCTGGAAACGGAAGTATTGAACGAGAAACGCTCCACATCATCTTCCACTTTTTTAATGATTTTGTGCAGCGATTTCAGTTCAGCTTTGGTTGGTGCTTCGTTTATCACTCTAAAGTTGAAGTTGTCATCATGAAACAGTTTCCAGAACTTCCGCAGAAACTTGAAAACGCCTTCAATTCCGTTGGTGTTCCAGGGTTTGGATTGTTCCAGCGGACCTAAAAACATTTCGTACATCCGCAAAGTATCCGCACCATAACGTTCAATCATTTCATCCGGATTGACAACGTTAAACTTGGATTTGGACATTTTTTCTACTTCTGGCCTTGTTTTGAATTTATCAGAACCATCATCAGTTTTAGTAAAAATTCCGTCCTGCCAAAAACCACCTTTACAGATAAATTTGTAGTCCCTGTACTCTGGATGTTTAATTATAAATTCACTAATGTTTAAAATAGAATTGCTAACAATTGATATATCTACGCGACTATCTACTACAAATCCAGAATACGTTACTTTAGGATCAAATACATCATCACTTAAAAAGTAATTAAAATCCCCATTTTCATTTGCATTTTCCCATTCTTCCGGTGTACCACTAAAACGAGGTTGAGTCATAATGTGATGATGAATAAACTCTGAAGTTCCAGTAATCATTCCCTGGTTAATGAGCTTTTTAAACGGTTCTTCAGCTTCAACCAAACCCAAATCTTTTAAAAATTTGTTCCAGAAACGGCTGTACAGCAAATGCCCGGTTGCGTGTTCGCTGCCACCGATGTACAAATCCACATCTTTCCAGTAATCTATGGCTTCTTTGGAGGCAAATTCCTGCTCATTTTGCGCATCCATATAACGATACCAGTACCAACTGCTGCCTGCCCAGCCTGGCATCGTGCTTAATTCGTACTCAAATTCGTTTTGATATTTCCAGTTTTCAGCCCTTGCCAAAGGCGGTTCGCCGGTTTCAGTGGGCAGATATTTATCAACTTCCGGCAAAACCAGCGGCAATTCGTTTTGATCGATCAACTGCGGCAAACCATCTTTAAAATAAACCGGAACAGGTTCGCCCCAATAACGCTGTCTGCCAAAAATTGCATCGCGCTGGCGGTAATTAATTTTTGCTTTTCCGGCACCGAGTTCTTCCAGTTTGGCAATTACCGCAGCAGTTGCTTCCTTGTAAGTCATGCCGTTGATGAAACCGGAATTGATATAACGGCCTTCTTTGGTGGCATCTGCTTCTTTTAGCACCTCTTTTTGAGTGTCCAAAATAGCAACAATCGGCAAATTAAAATGCGTGGCAAAACGATGGTCGCGCGCATCGCCGGAAGGAACGCCCATTACGGCGCCGGTTCCGTATCCGGCCAAAACGTAATCTGCAATCCAAACCGGGATTTTGTTTCCATCTAAAGGATTGATAACATAACTTCCCGTAAAAGCACCGGAAACGGTTTTGGTATCCGCCATACGATCCAGTTCCGACTTCTTTTTTGCCTGATCGATGTACGCATCAATATCAGCTTGCTGATCTGGCGTAGTTAAATCTTTCACCAGTTCATGTTCTGGTGCCAAAACCACGAAAGTAACGCCGAAAGTGGTATCCACACGCGTGGTAAAAACCGCAATCTTTGCCGGTTCCAGCGGACTATCCTGCGATAATTTAAAGTTGCCCACAACCGGTTCCACATCAAATTCAACCATGGCGCCAACACTTTTGCCAATCCAGTTGCGCTGCATTTCTTTCAGCGGTTCCGGCCAGTCGATGGTATCCAAACCTTGCAGCAAACGCTCAGCATAAGCTGTGATGCGCATGCTCCATTGCATCATTTTTTTCTGTTCTACTGGGTAACCGCCGCGTTCAGAAAATCCGTCCTTTACTTCATCGTTAGCCAAAACAGTCCCTAACGCCGCACACCAATTGACGGTGCTTTCGCGGAGATAAGTCAAACGGTATTTCAGCAGTTCTTCCTGCTTTTTTTGATCGGTAAAAGAAGCATATTCCTCCGCAGAAAAACTTAGTACATCGTCATCCGATGCTGCTTTTACCGATACATTTCCTTCAGATTCAAACTTTTGGATTAAAGTAGAAATAGGTTCTGCTTTGTCCGTTTCCAGGTTATACCAGGAATTGAACAGTTGCATAAAAATCCACTGCGTCCATTTATAATAATCCGGCGAACTGGTGCGCACTTCACGGCTCCAATCAAAAGAAAAACCGATTTGGTCTAACTGCCGACGATAGGTTGCAATATTTTGTTCGGTGGTAATGGCCGGATGTTGCCCGGTTTGTATCGCATATTGTTCGGCAGGCAACCCGAAAGAATCGTAGCCCATCGGGTGCAGCACGTTAAAACCTTTCAGCCGTTTGTAGCGCGCAAAAATATCCGAAGCAATATAACCCAGCGGATGGCCCACGTGCAAACCGGCCCCGGAAGGGTACGGAAACATGTCCAGCACGTAATATTTAGGTTTGGAGGAATGGTTTTCGGCTTTAAAAGTCTGGTTTTCGGCCCAAAATTGCTGCCATTCGCTTTCTATTTTCTTAAACTGATAATCCATTTTCGCTTTCTCCGGAGAATTGAACCGCGAAATTAAAAAAATTGGGTGGTTAAAAATTATTATTCTTGAGTATCAGTTTTTGGATGGTAAAAGAAGTATGGAAGAAGCTACTTTTATAAATTGAAGATAACTTTTAAATCGAAAAATCTTATGGCAGAAGTAATTATCAACGATATTTTGGACGCGCTAAAAGCAGTAAGCCATAGCAATGCAGATAATTTGCATATCCGTTTTGATAAAGAAGCTGATGTAATGTACGTCAATTTTGGTCCGCCGGTTCCTGCAGATGACAGTGAATTGGGCGAAGACGATATTTTATACCGTTATAAAGAGGGAGAAGTTATCGGACTCACAGTAACTCATTTTAGTAAACGGAATTAAAAATTCTGCTCGTTCTCAAAAAAACCGATTTTATACCGATAAAAGAAGCATCACCCTAATCCTCCTTCGGCGCATCGTTAACCGAATGCACAGGCTGTTCCTCATTTTGATAATACTCTGCCGGGTTCTCAGTTTTGGCTTTTGCATCATCCTTGTGATAGATTTTATCTTCTTTTTTTACAATACTATCGTGGCCTTCATCTACTTTCGGGAAAGTTTTTTCGTCAGACGGGGAAGGTTTATTGGTTGAATTTGCTTTTTCCATGATGATGTTTTTATCTACCTAAAACTACAATTGGGGTAAATAGTTCTGCAAAAAAATCGGCCGCAGGTTCTGTTAATAATTGTTAAACCTTTGCCACTGCTTTTCAGTATGATGAAATTAAAATAGATATTGTTTTACCTTTGAACAGGCTTTTTCTATTTTCGCAAAAAGGTTTGGGCTATGTTGGAAGAATTTGAAGCAAGCGCTTCGGCTAAAAAAACAAAAACGATCTATATTTCTACCGTAATCAGCATTGCAATGGTGTTGCTGATGGTAGGTTTATTAGGTCTGATTTTGGTACATGCACATAACTTGTCGCGCTACGTAAAAGAAAATATCGTACTCAATATAATTGTGGACGATGCCGCCCGCGAAACCGATATTTTACAGTTGCAAAAACAGTTAGACGTTAACCCGCAGGTAAAACAAACACAATACATTACTAAAGAACTGGCCGCGCGAAACCTGCAAAAAGACATGGGCGAGGATTTCATCAGGTTTTTGGGTTACAATCCGCTGCTTTCTTCCATCGATGTTTACCTCAAAGCTGATTTTGCCAACAACGCTAACATCACCAAATTTAAAGCCGAACTAATTAAAAACCCATTGGTAAAAGAAGTAATCTACCAGCAATCGTTAGTGGATTTAATGAACGAAAAAATTTATTCTATCAGTTTGGTGATCTTAGGTTTTGTGGGCATTTTCCTCATTGTTTCTATCGCTTTAATCAACAACACCATCAGCCTGGCTATTTATTCGCAGCGCTTTCTAATTAAATCCATGCAATTAGTTGGGGCAACCAAAGGTTTTATCCGCTGGCCTTTTGTCGGCTTTGCGTTGCTGCACGGTTTACTTGGCGGTTTTATCGCGATTATTCTTTTAGTTGGCCTATTGTATTTAGGCTACCGCGAAATTCCGGACCTTGTGCTACTGCGCAATTATTACGAGTTCGGCATTATCTTTTTAGGTATTATTGGTCTGGGCATGTTCATTTCCGGCTTCAGCACTTTCCTCGCCGTCAACAAATTCTTACGTTTAAAACTTTACGATTTATACAGATAATGGCATTAAAACACACAGAAACAGAAACTAAACCCGTTCATTTTGTATTTGCCAAAAGCAATTACCGCTGGATGTTGATCAGCATGGCCATAGTTGTAATTGGTTTTTTGCTGATGACGGGCGATACCGATATTTACGATTTCCGCAAAATTGTTTTGGCCCCCATTGTTGTGCTGGGCGGTTTTGGTGTAGGCTTTTATGCAATCTTAAAAAAGCCTGACCACAAAGCATGAACTTAATCCAAACCATCATCCTTGCCATTATTGAAGGTATAACCGAGTTTTTACCTGTTTCTTCTACCGGGCACATGGTGATTGCCAGTGCTTTTATGGGCATTGGTAAAAATGATTTTGTTAAACTTTTTGAAGTTTGTATCCAATTAGGCGCTATACTTTCGGTGGTGATCCTTTATTTTAAACGCTTTTTCCGTTCGATAGATTTCTATTTCAAATTAGTTGCGGGCGTAATTCCGGCAGTAATTGTTGGACTTCTATTTAAAAAGAAGATTGATATTTTATTAGAAAGTCCGCTCGTGGTAGCTGTAATGTTATTGGTTGGCGGTGTGGTTTTACTTTTTGTGGACGATTGGTTTAACAAACCTGCTGTTGATAAAGAAAAGGAAATTGACTATCCAACCGCTTTTAAAATTGGTTTATTTCAATGTCTGGCTGTCATTCCGGGCGTTTCCCGTTCTGCTGCAACCATTGTTGGCGGTATGAGTCAGAAACTTTCCCGCAAAGCCGCAGCAGAATTTTCATTTTTTTTAGCCGTGCCAACAATGTTTGGTGCAACCGTGAAAGAATTGTGGGATTACCATAAGCATCACGCGCAAATGTTCGATGCTGACCAGATCAAGTTCCTATTAATTGGTAACGTTGTTGCTTTTGTAGTAGCCATGCTCGCCATCAAAACTTTTATCACTTATTTGGAAAAGAAGGGCTTTAAAGTTTTTGGTTGGTATCGTATTTTAGCTGGTTTGGTATTGATCGCTTTATATTTTACCGGGCATTTTGCAGCCTGAAAACTAATACTCCTCTATTGAACGAACTAAACTTAAAATTTAAAAATTTCAACTTCCCGGAAGGAGAACTCCTTTTGATCAACAAACCTTATAACTGGACGAGTTTTGATGTGGTTGGCAAAATCAGAAATTCATTTAAACCATTAAAATTAAAAGTTGGCCACGCCGGGACTTTAGATCCGCTGGCTACTGGTTTACTGATTGTTTGCACAGGGAAACTCACTAAACAAATCGATACATTTCAGGCCGAAGAAAAAGAATATACCGGAACGATGGTTTTGGGCGCAACTACGCCTTCTTATGATTTGGAAACCGAAGTTGACCAGGTGTTTGCTTTAGATAGCATCTCCGAAGAAAAAATTAAAGCTAATTGCAAGCAGTTTTTGGGTGAGATCGACCAGTTTCCGCCAGCCCATTCGGCCATTAAAATAAACGGCGAACGTTTGTACGAAAAAGCGCGCCGCGGCGAAGATGTAGAACGCCGGGCCCGAAAAGTAACGATAACAGCATTTGAAATCACACGCATCGAACTGCCGGAAATTGATTTTCGCGTGGTTTGCAGCAAAGGTACTTACATTCGTTCCTTGGTGCACGATTTTGGCGCTGCGCTTCAAAACGGTGCATATCTTTCCAAACTAACCCGAACCCGAAGCGGCAACTTTCAGTTAAAAGATGCGTACGAAGTGATGGAATTAGTTAACCATATCAGATCGTTAAAAACTGAAGTTGCATCAATTGGTTAATACTCCTTTTATCGCCTTAAAATATACCCGATAAAAACAGCATGCAAGTTTACCACGACATCCAGGAATTTAAGCCGCTGCAAAATGCTGTTGTTACCATCGGCACTTTTGATGGTGTGCACCTCGGACATCGTAAAATCATTTCGCGTTTGCAGGAACTGGCCAGGCAAACCGGCGGCGAAACTGTTATTTTAACTTTTTTTCCGCACCCGCGCTTGATTTTGCACCCGGAAGACCAGAACCTGAAACTGATTACTACCATCGGGGAAAAAGCAGAATTATTGGCGGATCTTGGCATCGATCATCTCATCATCACACCTTTTTCGCGCGATTTTTCCAATCTTTCTGCCGAAGAATATATCCGCGAAATACTGGTGAAAAAAATCGGCACCAAAAAAATAGTGATTGGCTACGACCACCGTTTTGGGAAAGACCGCAGCGGCGGATTAGCTGAACTGCAACAGTTTTCCTCCGTTTACAATTACGAAATCGAAGAAATCCCCGAGCAGGATATTAATGAAGTTGCCGTAAGTTCGAGCCGTATCCGTAAATCAGTTTTGAACGGAGAAACCAGTTTAGCCAACCAATATCTGGGCTATGCTTTTTTTATCACCGGAAAAGTGATCCGCGGCGATCAAATTGGCCGTACTTTAGGTTATCCAACCGCTAATTTATTTATTGAAGAAAGTTATAAACTGATCCCCGCCGATGGGATTTATGCTGTAACGGTTGAGGTGAAAGGTGAAAGGCCAAAGGTGAAAGGCCAAATCGAAAAAGGTTTAAGTGCAGCTAACTCCCTCTCCCCTGGAGAGGGCCGGGGTGAGGCTCTGTTCCTAAAAGGCATGGCTTACATCGGTCATCGCCCAACTATTAATGGCATGACGCGGAATATTGAAGTCAACATTTTTGATTTTAACCAGGATATTTACAACCAAACTTTGAAAATGAGTTTCCACAGTTTCATCCGCCACGACATCAAATTTGCCGGACTTACCGAACTGACCGAACAATTAGGCCGCGATAAAGAAAGCGTGCTGGCCTACTTTTCTTCCTAAAAAACGCTTATCTTCCCGTTTAAATTTCGACTTTGGAAAAATTAGACCTCGATAAAAACGAAAGTGAATTTTTGGACGAAACCATCGGCCACTGGCAAAAGCAAGGTTTACTTGACGAGCAAACGGCCAAAAACCTGCGCAGCAGTTACGATGTAAAAGGTTTTGATTGGAAACGCCTGGCGCAATACTCTTTTTGGGTAGCTTTATTTTGCGGTTTAATCGCCATTGCTTCGCTCATTATTGATGATAAAGTATTGAACTGGCTAAAGCAATTATACAACACGCCAGATATTTTGATCAGCCTTTTTTCCGGCATTTTAGCTGCATTTCTATTTATAAGAGGACGAAAACTCAAAAAAACTTCGCCCCAAAAAGTTTTTAGCAACGAAGCGGTAATTTTTCTTGGCATTTTATTTACCGCCAATTGCATTGCTTACCTCGGTAAAACTTTTGATAACGGTTCCGGCCATTATTCGCTGCTGTTTTTACTGTCGGTTTTTGTGTATGGTTTTATCGCTTACAAACTTAATTCGCATTTGATCTGGCTTTTTGCACTCATTTCTTTGGGCAGCTGGTTTGGTACAGAAACTGGTTACCAGACCGACTGGCGGCATTATTTTCTCGGCATGAATTATCCTTTGCGCTTTGTAGTTTTTGGCGGAATTTTGGTTGCTTTTTGTTTTGTACTTCGGAAGAAAAAATGGTTGGAATATTTCCGAGAGTTCACCTACATTATTGGTATGGCTTACCTTTTTTGCTCGCTATGGCTGCTTTCTATTTTCGGCAATTTTGGCACGATAAACGATTGGCTGCACGTAAAACAAATCACTTTATTTTATTGGGCATTGATTGCCATTGCGGTTTCCGTGGCTTTTGTTTTGTATGGATTGAAAAAGAAAGACGAAGTGGCGCGTGAGTTTGGCATCACTTTTTTGCTGATCAATGTTTACACGCGTTACACCGAATACTTGTGGGAAAACATCAACAGAACTTTATTTTTTGCAATACTGGGATTATCTTTTTGGCTGATTGGCCGCAAAGCAGAAAAGATTTGGAACTTGGACAGTTTGAAGGAGAAAACAGAATGAGAAATTTGCGGATACTGTTTTTATGCCTCCTTTTTTGTTGTTGCAACCCTCAACCTGTAGTCATTCCGGTAAAACTTCAAACGGGTTCTGTTATATCGCAAGCTATACTGGATCACCTAATCTTATCTCGAAAGATGATAATGTTTTAAACACAAGGTTATTTCCAATTAAGAAATCAAATCATTTCAAAAATACGTTAGTATAAGAAATTTATAGTTTGATATAAGTTTTATTCAGGTTGATTATAAAATGAAAAAAGCTTATATCATAATGGCCCACAAAGCCCCCGGCCAACTCTATCGTTTGATAAATAGGTTAAACGATGGTGCTTCAGAATTTTTTATCCATATTGATAAAACAGTAGATTTTGCTCCTTTTGAAATTATAAAAGCGTTTGGCCGGATTATCCATTTTGTTGAACGTGTAGATTCTAAATGGGGCAGTTTTGGTTCTGTACAGGCATCACTAAACGGGTTGAAAGCGGTAAAAAATTTGGGCAAAAAATTTGACCAGATTATATTATTGAGCGGACAGGATTATCCGATAAAAAGCAACGAACGCATCAATAGTTTTTTTAGCAACTCTCCGCATACTGTTTTTATGGACTATTTTTCGTTGCCGAATTATAAAAAGTGGCCGGGCAATGATACCGGCGGACTGTACCGGGTTAATAAATACTACTTTGGCCTTAAATGGTATCAGTTGTTTTGTTCTAAATCCTTAAATTTATTATCTGCTTACATCCCTTTTTTAAGGCGAAAGGTCTCGAACAAAATGGTGCCTTTTGCAGGTTCGCAATGGTGGAGCGTTGATATGTATGCGTTAGATTATATTTTGGACTACGGCAAGAAACATCCGGAATACCGCACTTTTCATCAGCATACATTTGTACCCGATGAATTGTATGTGCAAATGATTGTTGCCAATGCTATGGATGAAAATTTGGTAAGAAGTATAGCAAACAACAACAAGCGTTTTATGATTTGGGAAAATCAAAATTCTTCCCATCCAAATATACTTTGCAAAACTGATTTCGAAACTATTTTGCTTTCAGATGATTTATTTGCCAGGAAGTTTGATGAAAATACAGATGCAGAAATATTAGATCTGATTGACCGTAAAATTTTATTTGCCGATTATGATTAAAAAAAGCATAAGGCGTAACGAAATTCATGCTTCTTTTATCCCTATAAAATTAGTGCGTTAACTTAAACAGTTTTTCGGCAGGGCCAAGCCCAAAATAGTACTGGTTTCTTTCCTGATATTTTTAGGCAACTGTTTAAGCCTGGTACTTTATTGTTTTCCTTTCAAAAATCCAATTTTCTAAAAAACATTTCAAAATTTTAATACTTCATTTCATATTAGGAAATTAACTATTTCAAATAGTATATTAGGCAAAGTAAATAACAGTAATGCAAGGCTTTATTTAAGTTGAAGGAGAAGTGGTTTGTGAAATAGACTTAACAGGTTTTGCGAAAAATTAGCTATTGATAACCTAAACCATAATCGTTTTATGTATAAAATTTTACTTGGTTTGATTCTTCTTCTTGCCATAAATATTTATCCGGATAAACTTTTTGCACAGATCACCAATACGCAAATCAGGGGTTTTATTGATGGAACAACAACATATCAAAATGGCCAGTTGAGTTTTGGTTTTGAAGAACAGGATTTGTTTATTACCTCTCAACTAACCGACCGTATTTCTTTTCTCGGCGAAAGCGTTTTTAAATTTTCGCCCTCTTCGCCAACCGATTTTGATGTAAGTATAGAGCGCGTTATCTTTAAATACAATTATGCCGGCAACAACAACCTTTTGTTTGGTAAACACCACACGCCCATCAATTATTGGAATGATACTTATCACCACGGGCGCGTTTTTTATCCCACTATTTATCGTCCGCTTTTGTTTGATGCCAACATTATTCCGTTGCATACCACCGGTTTTAGTCTGCAGGGACAAAACCTGGGCGATTTAAAATTTGGCTATGATTTGATGGTTGGTAACGGTTTAGGTTCAACCGATGTGCAGGACAACGATAAAAACAAATCTATTACGGCTGCCGTGCATTTTAAACCAGTTGAAGGTTTGCGCATCGGCACTTCTTATTACCATGATGTTATTTCCAAAGGCGCAATGGTACACGGGTTTACAGAAGAAACAATGCATCAGGTAAACCAAAATTTATACACGGGTTCTGTTGCTTACTTCGGCAAAAAGTTTGAAGTGCTGGCAGAATCTACTTTGGCTTATAACCATACCGATACAACCGGAACTAAATTAACCACTGCTTCTTATATTTATGCAGGCATAAGGATTAAAGATAAAATTGTGCCGTATGCCAAGCTGGAAAGATTGAATTACCAGCAGGGAGAAGTTTATTACCATAAAAATAATACGACTTCTTTTATCGGCGGGATCCGGTACGAGATTAGTTACCTCGCCGTTTTAAAACTGGAGTATGAGCATGACAACCAGGAGATTGGCGGACGAATAAACAAAATTACTGCACAAATTGCCATCGGTTTTTAATAAGAAATAGTGGGTAAAAAAAGCATTTTCTCTGTGAAAACATTCATTATAAAAATAACCTTTACTGTTGTATTCATCTTCACCATCTGCTTGAGTGTGAAAGCACAAGATGCGCCGCTTACCGTTATTGGCAATGCCAAAGGTTCGCCGGCAGATTTAAATTTTACGCAGTTAAAATCAATATTAAAAGGCGAAAAACTGCGCTGGAACGATGGCACCAAGGTTTCAATTGCCTTGATGAAAACCAACACGCCTATTGGCATCAGCACCTGCAAAAAAATTTACAACATGAGCGGAAACGATTTGAACAAGCTCTTTTTAGCATTGGTTTTTCAGGGCAAAGGCGAAGCGCCAACTTTTTTTAATTCTGTTAACGAATTGGAAACTTACATCAACCAAACGCCTGGCGCAATCGGCGTGATAGAAGCAACGGCAGCAAATACAGAAAAAGTGGTCCGTATCGATGGAAAAAAATCGATTTAAGCGAAAAAAGATGCAACTGCCGCTATCAAAACCAATGCTTAAACAACAGTTAGCCAATGTGCGCCTAACCGTAAAAACTAAAATCTGGATAACAGTTTTAACGGTGGTGCTGATGTTTGCTTTTTTTATCCTGTTTTATTTTCCGGCTTTGCAGGAAACTTATCTGCTTAAAAACTACAATAAAGAAATCCAGAATTTAGCCAACACAGTTTCTTTAGGTGTTAAAATTGCATTGACGGAACAGAACTTTGAAGGCGTACAAACAGCTTTCAACTTTGTACAAAAAGATCCGCACCTGGAATTTGTAAGTTTGATACAAGTTGATACTTTATGGAACTCCAACCATACCAATTTTAAAATTGAAAAAAAAGTTTTTAAAACTTACCCCGAAAACATCAAAGTAAACACCAACGCAAAAACAGACGAATTTAAAATTGTTAAAAGATCGGCCTTTACAACACCAACAATGACTGGCGAAATTATGCTGAGTTTAAACACGTTAGAAATTGCAAAAAGTAAAAAAGAAATTCGCGTAACCTCCTTAATTGTAAGCTTTATTGTTTTTGTAGTTGGGATTTTAATTGGGTTTTTATTAGCGAGAAATATTTCTGTTCCGGTTTTACAATTGCGCGATGCGGCAAACCGCGTGAGCGAAGGCGATTTAACGCAGCGTGTAAACAACAGATCGAGGGACGAAATTGGCGAACTGGGCCTTGCTTTTAATAAAATGGTTACCGATTTAGGCGTGGCCAGAAGGGAAATTGAAGAACGTACCAACGATTTAATGATCGAAAAGCGAAAATCGGACGAGCTTTTACTGAACATTTTGCCGGCAGAAACAGTAGATGAACTGAAAGCAACCGGCGTGGCGCGGGCCAAAAGTTATGATTCCGTAACGGTACTTTTTACAGATTTTAAAGATTTTACGTCCATCAGCGAAAATATGGCTCCGGATGAATTGGTAGCCGAATTGAATTATTGTTTTAGTGCTTTCGATCAGATTATTGAAAAGTACAATATTGAAAAGATAAAAACCATCGGCGATTCTTACATGTGTGCCGCCGGATTGCCGGTTAAAAACACAACACATCCGCAGGATATTGTAAAAGCGGCCATCGAAATGCGCGATTTTATGCTGAATTACAGAAGTAAAAAGATAAAAATGAGCGGTGTTACTTTTGAAGTGCGGATTGGCATAAACACCGGGCCGGTAGTAGCCGGGATTGTTGGCGTTAACAAGTTTGCGTATGATATTTGGGGCAACACCGTTAATATTGCTTCTCGTATGGAAAGCCACAGCGAACCGGGAAGGATCAACATTTCGGGTTCCACCTACAGCCTCATCCAAAACGATTACAACTGTACGCTGCGTGGCAAAATCAGTACAAAAGGTTTAGGCAATGTGGAAATGTATTTTTTAGATAGTGTAAAAGAAGCATAGCCATAAAAATTTAAAAACTTACTTTCCTTTGGAAGAAGAAGGAAATTCAGGAATAGCCATACTTCCAAAAAGTTTTTCGCCGATCACCGGATTCCCTTCCGCATCAACCCCAAGAGATTTCTGCCAGATTTTAAATATTTCTGTGGCCAGTAACATCCCAAAAGTTGGTGCTGCAAAATAAACCCATAATTCTTTCCATTTTCCAGCCACCAAAGCACTTGCAAAAGAACGCGCCGGGTTCATACTCATCCCGGAGTAGGGCAATTCGAAAACCAGGAACAAAGCAATCAGTAAACCGGCGATTGCAGCGTTGTATTTTTCCAGTTTTTTGGAAATCAAAACAAATAATGTGGTAATTACAAAAACAAAAGTGATGATAAATTCAGCAATAAAAGCAGAACGCAGACTGTGCCCTGGTTTTGGTTTGGTGATGCTGAAATCGATCAGCGGATGTTCAAATAGCTTGCCCATTGTAAGTTTGAGCAATAAAACAGCGGCGATCGCACCCAAAAACTGTGCAGCCAGATAAGCGCATACATTTGCAAAAGTGATTTTTTTGAGTCGAAAAAAAGTCCAGGTTAGCATGGGATTGGCGTGCGCACCAGACAGTTTGCCAATAGTGGTAGCAATGGAAAAAATGTAAACGCCCATTACCACAGCCAAAATAACACTGCGCAAAACCGGATGTACGGCAAGCTGCGTTTGCGTAACTGGAGAATCGGGATGTTCTAAAAAAATAGTGGTAAAAGCAGCACTCAGCATAAAACCCGCAATTGCAAGAGCTTCCATCACGTAAAAAAGCCAATAGTTCTTACTCATTTTGATTGATTTGGTTTCAACCAGAAAGATTGTACTGCTTAAAGAAGTATCGGGTTTAATATTAGTTTTGCTTTTGCAGAAATTTCTGCAGAACGGAAATGTAACGGTGTAAAAAAAGCATGAGAAATATTTTAATCCGTCATGCTTCTTTTATCGGCTTAAAACCTTTATGTATTTATGCAGTTTCCCGCAAAGTCAATCCCAAAACTTTGCTGGTTTCTTCCCTTAATTTTCCGGCAAGTTCTGCTTCTTTGCCTAAAGCTTTGCCGTAAGAAGGAATCATTTCCTTCAATTTACTTTGCCACTCCGGCGTGTTGATCTTGTTTTTAAAGCAACGTCCTAATAAATCAAGCATGATAGAAACCGCGGTAGATGCGCCCGGCGAAGCACCCAGCAAAGCTGCAATACTGCCATCGCCTGCACTTACCACTTCTGTTCCAAACTCTAAAACGCCGCCTTTTATTGGGTCGTTTTTGATGACTTGCACACGTTGCCCGGCTGTTTCCAGTTCCCAGTCTTCCATTTTTGCAGTTGGTAAATAATCTTTTAACGCATTTAAACGGTCTTGCGGAGATTGCTTTACCTGGTCGATCAAATATTTAGTTAGCGGAATATTTTTAATCCCTGCGGCCATCATCGGGAAAATATTATTGGCTTTGATGGACAAAATCAAATCCAGATAAGAACCGTTTTTTAAGAATTTAGTAGAGAAACCGGCATACGGGCCGAAAAGCAGTTCTCTTTTTCCTTCAATCATCCGGGTATCCAGATGCGGAACAGACATTGGCGGCGAACCAACTGCCGCTTTACCGTAAACTTTGGCCTGGTGCCGTTTAATTACTTCCGGGTTAACGCATTTCAGCCATTGTCCGCTTACCGGGAAACCACCAAAACCTTTTCCTTCGGGGATGCCCGATTTTTCCAGCAAAGGTAACGAGCCGCCGCCGGCACCGATAAACACAAATTTCGACGTTACTTTCCTGCTTTCGCCGGTCTGCACGTTTTTAACTTTTAAGGTCCAGGAACCATCTTTATTTTTACTAATCGAACGGATTTCGTGGTTAAACTCTAAATCAACGTCGTTCATCGTTTTCAATTTGGTAAACATCGCTTTGGTTAAAGTGCCAAAGTTTACGTCCGTGCCAATTTCCATGCGCGTAGCAGCAACCTTTTCGTTCGGGTCGCGGCCATCCATTACCAAAGGCATCCATTCTGTCAGTTGCTTCAGGTCATCAGCATAAACCATTTCCTTAAACAAATGCGATTTTTTAAGCGCCTCGTATCTTTTGCGCAGGTATTCTACATTTTTCTCGCCCCAAACAAAGCTCATGTGCGGAATGCTTTTGATGAAACTTGGCGGATCCGACAAAAAGTTTTCCTTCACCAAAAAGCTCCAAAACTGCTTGGATTCTTCAAAAGACTCGGCAATTTTAACGGCTTTATAAGTTTCGATAGAACCATCTTTTAGTTCCGGCGTGTAATTGAGTTCGCAAAAAGCAGAATGGCCAGTCCCGGCGTTGTTCCACGCGTCAGAGCTTTCTGCGGCTGCGCCATCCAATCGTTCAAATATTTTTATGCCGATGTTTGGTTCCAGTTCTTTAAGCATCACGCCCAGCGTGGCACTCATAATCCCGGCGCCAATTAAAATTACATCCGTATTTTCAGAAGTATTCATGGTTTTAGTTGAAGAAAGTAAACAACGATCAATATTAAAAGAAATGGTTTGAAAGATAAACGAACATGGCCTGAAATGCAAACTTCATATTCAAAACTTTATCTTTTCTTTAACCTAAACAAATAAAAGGTTGATTTGATTTTGAGCCAACAAGTTTAAAAACAACATCAACGGTTTTGCAATGCTTCTTTTATCGGCCAAAAACTATATGCTCGGACTTGTTTAAATTTTACTGTGCTAAAAGAAGCATGTCAGCATTTCTTTCCAAACTTTGGTTCGTCCTTTTTATTGTTTAACAACCAAGTTAACGCAATAATTACATAAAATTGAAAACCTGATGCAACCAGCCAATTACCTTTTGCCTGTAATTTTATCAATTGGCGTAATCCTCAGCATAAAAACCCGAAAACTTACTTTGCCTGCTGCATTAACCGCAGCTTTATTAGGCGTTATGCTGTACCTCGGCGCAAAATATTACGGCATTTTGATGGCCGCTGTACTTTTCATTTTAGCTTCAACAGCAACCGCATGGAAAACAGGTGTAAAAGAAGCATTAGGCGCAGCCGAAAAAAACAAAGGACAAAGAACAGCCGGGCAAGTACTTGCAAACGTAGGCACTGCTGGTTTCATGGGTTTGCTATGCTTTTTTTACCCGGTAAAAGTTGAGTTATTTAGGTTGATGATGGCCGCCAGTTTAGCTTCGGCCGCTGCGGATACCATTTCTTCCGAATTAGGCACGGTTTACGGAAAAAACTTTTATAACATCCTCAGCCTAAAACAAGATCAGAAAGGGTTGGATGGCGCAGTAAGTTTAGAAGGAACGTTGTTCGGTTTGGCCGCAAGCGTAATTATTAGTGCTGTTTACGCTTTTAGTTTTGGCTGGAATATTCATTTCCTGTTTATTATTATTGCGGGAACGATCGGTAACCTTGCTGATTCTGTCCTCGGTGCTACTTTAGAACGGAAACATTTTTTAGGAAATAACGCGGTTAACTTTTTAAATACGGTTGTTGCGGCAACGGTAGGATGGATGTTATATGATATATTTTAGCAGTAAAACAACATTGTAAAATCAGTAATAGAACGATTAATAAAATCTCCAGCAAAAGGCTTTGTTTGTTTTACGGCCGAGTACCAGCTTTCTACCGAAGCATTGTATCCGGCTGCTGTTTACGATTTAAAAGCGGCACTTCGTTGGATACATCAAAATGCAGTCAAGTTTAATATTGATACTTCCAAAATTGCTGTTTTAGGTTTTTCTGCCGGAGGAGAATTGGCTGTGCTGATCGGTACAACCCGTCAAAACCCTGCTTTTGAAGGCGAAAGTTGTAACAACAAAAGCTCAAGCATTGTAAACGCGGTGGTTGATATTGATGGAATTCTGTCTTTCGTGCACCCGGAATCTGGCGAAGGCGACGATAGTAAATCTATTTCCGCTGCCACGCATTGGTTCGGTTACACCAAAAACAATAATTTTGACCTGCTAAAAGAAGCATCGCCTTTAACACATGCCAGTAAAATACACCGCCGTTTTTGTTCATAAATAGTTCGGTTGACCGGATGCACGCCGGCCGGGACGATTTTAGAAAGGTTTTGGATCAACATCAAATTTATTCCGAAGTCCATTCCTTTCCCGATTCTCCGCACGGGTTCTGTTTGTTTGAACCTTGGTTTACGCCAACCGTAAATTACATTACTGGTTTTTTAGAGGAGGTTTTCGAAGCGAAAAAGAAGTTTTAAGGGAAAGGATTTGGTTTACCGTTTCTGCACAAACAAAAGCTGATATTCTTTTTTAGTTTATTTTAAGTGCACAATATTTTATGAAAAAAACGTTTTCATCCGCAATAATCCTGTTTTTTTTGATGCTCAATTTATCAGCCCAACAAAAAAGCTATCGTGATATCTGGATTTTTGCTTCGGATGCCGGCAATGCTTCTTTTATCACCCAAAAATCTACGTTGGCCAATGCGCCCGATTTAAAAGAACGCGACCTACAAGTCCACGAAATTGTTGGCTTAAAAGGAAACGAAAACCAGTTTAAAAAATACAAAGTACCGGCACAAGGTTTTACGTTTATTTTGATTGGGAAAGATGGCGGCGAGAAAATGCGTTCGCACGAACCGGTAAGTTTAGAAAAGCTGTACCGCACTATTGATGCTATGCCAATGCGCCAGCAAGAAATGAAGCAACGCAAACCCTGAAAATACAGGTGTAAAAGAAGCATCTTTGTTAAAGGTTATTGCTGATGTGCCGATATTTTTCAAAATGATACAACTTGGCCACATCGGTTTTTAAATGTTTTAACCAGCCAACATTAAACAGTAAAACGGCCAGCAGCATCCCGACAACAGGCGCAAGCCAATACAACCAATAACCTCTCCAAAGTGTACTAAGAAGTGCCGGTCCAAAACTTCGGGCCGGGTTAGTACTTGTGCCAGATATTGGAGCTTCTAACCAAACCATCACGCAGTAAATAACAGGCATCATAAAAGGTGTAAAGTTTTTGATCCGGTTGTGGCTTGTAAAGAAAATGATCACGGCGATCAGTACAAAGGTTGTCCAAATTTCACCGATAAAAGCAGCATCAATCTGCAGCGGAACAGTTGCACCGTAATCCATGCTTTTGCCCTGTCCGCCCCAAAAAAGTAAGGGCAAACAGCCGATTGCGGCACCGGCCATTTGGGCTATAATAAAGCCAATCATGTTTTTAAATTGCATGTTGTTGCGCAGCCAAAAAGCAATACTAACAACCGGGTTAATATGCGCGCCGCTAATTTTACCTACCGGCGAAATGGTGATCAAACATCCGGTTGTGCCGAATAAAAATCCGGTAATTGCCCTTGTTATATCAGGATCAGGAATGAATTTGATAACGGGAGAGCCTTTTCCATTGATAAAAATAACGACTGACAACCCAATCAAAACCAATAAGGCAGTTCCTATAAATTCGGACAAATACGCTTTTAAAAACTTCTTTTCCAGCATAATTATTTAAAAGGCTCCCACCATTTATGGATGTACGGTTTGCCATTGTACGTGTAAGTTTCGCCGGGTTGCGGCACCAATAAAGGAATATTTTTTTGTTGGGAAAGCTCCAGCAAACGTTCAACAGGCTGTGTCCAGGCATGGAAAGCCAGGTTGAACAAACCCCAGTGGATCGGCATCATCAGGTTGGCGTTTAAAGCGAGAAAAGCATCCGAAGCATGGTCTGGCCCCATGTGTATATCTTTCCAAAGATCGTTGTAGGCACCAATTTCCAACATGGCAATATCAAAAGGGCCGTATTTTTCGCCAACAGTTTTAAAAAGCGGGTGGATGCCAGAATCGGCACCAAAATAAACTTTATGTTTCGGTCCTTTAATGATGTAAGAAGCCCAAAGCGTGGTGTCCCGGTTGCGTAAACCCCTGCCCGAAAAATGCCTTGCCGGGGCAGCAGCGAGTTTAAAGCCAGGCCAAATTTCTTTTTGCTGCCACCAGTCAAACTCCGTAATTTGGTTTTTGCCAATGCCCCAGCTTTGCAGGATTTTCCCTACGCCCAGAGAACAGAAAAACGGTATGCTTCTTTTACCGAGTGTTTTTACAGTTTCTTCGTCCAGATGGTCAAAATGATCGTGCGAGATTAGGATTCCATCTAAGTGTGGCAAATCTTTTAAAGCAATCGGTGCGGGGAAAAATCTTGCCGGACCCAAAAATTGAAAAGGCGACGCACGTTTCACCCAAACGGGATCAGTTAAAATCCGCTTTCCGTCAATTTCAATCAGCAAAGAAGAGTGTCCGATCAGCGTAATGCGCAAAGTATTGTCCGGAAGGTTGTTTAAAAGTTCCAGATCAGCAGGAAAAGGACCGGGCTGAATACGCGGGTTTCGGTTGGGATGATCTTTGGTGTATTCTGCCAAAACCTTGAAAATACCAGACGAAAAACCGGTTTTGGTAGGGATGGGGTTAACGAAAACTTTACCGTTAAAATTAGGCGAATTGTACATGGTAGCTGCAACAGCAGGAGCGGGGTTTGGTTTTTTCAAGTCCCTCTCTTTTGGATAGGGATTTAGGCTGAGGCTTGATCAATTCTCAAAAGTTTAAAGCCTCACCCCAGCCCTCTCCAGGGGAGAGGGAGTTAGCTTCGCCAGTGTTTTAAGCCCTGCTTCAAGTCCCTCTCTTTTGGAGAAGGGTTTAGGTTGAGGCTATTTAGGGCAAGACTTCAAACATTAATCCCACCAATACATTCTAAAAAGATGACAGAAGCAATGGCCCAAACCCGGCAGCAGTACAAACCGGAAACGGTAAAAATCTTATTTATATCAGAAGCGGTACAGCCCGGAAAAGTATTCTTTTACCATAAAAATTCTAATGTTTTTAGGGCAGTAAAAGAAGCATTTACAAAGGTTTTGGGTGAATTTAAAAATGATGAAGAGTTTTTAAATTTCTTTCAATCTGCTGGTTGCTATGTTGATTATCTGTGCCCGGATTTGATTAACGGCTTATCACCTGAAGTCCGGCAACAGGTAAGAACAGCAGGCATTAAACCCTTAAGCGGACGTTTGGCTTTGTTGCAGCCCGAAGTTGTAATTACGGTGATGAAAGTTTTGGAAAAAGAAGTGCTGGAAGCTATACGCTTGTCCGGAATTGGTTCTGTTCCATATACTAAAGCCATCGCTTTCCCGGCGCATAGTAAAACCAATGCGGATAAATGTGTGAAGGAATTGGTGGCGGTTTTAGAGGAGTTGTTGGAATTGGGGATTTTGGTGTGAAAATAATAGGGCTAATACATGTAATTTAAGGTTACTTTCTTAATTAAAAAAACCGCCTCAATTATTGTGAGGCGGTTTTCTAATCAAAGTTAAATTTCAAAAATTACTGAGCTCGAATGTTATAAACTAAAGTATTATAGTTACTAATTTGTTGTCCACTTGCATCTTTAATAACAACTCGCAAAGCGTAATTTTTTACAGTTGTACCTACAGATGCTGGGTTAATCTGGAAATTTACAGTTCCTTGTCTCTGCCCAGCAGGTATAGTAGTAACAAGGTTACTTGCTGTATAGGTACTCGTTGGTAAAGGCTGATAGCTTGATGACAAATTAGTGTTATCAACTGCTAAAGTTACATTCAAATCAGTAGTTAATGGATTTACTGATGCCAGGTTTACAACAACAGGTAAAGTTTGCACACCAGATGCAACAGTATATGTTGTTATTATAACTTTATTTGCCTGATAAGCAGCTAAAGGTAACTCTACCAAAGGTACGCCTTTTGATAAATCTGTATATCTATCATCTTTCAGACAAGAACTTAACATTAGCATCATGGCTAAGAACGGTACTATTATTTTTGTGTGATTTTTTCTTTTCATTTCAGTTTTTCAAGTATTATACTTAATTAAAATTTAGCCCAAAATATTTTGGAATTAAATTTATCAATAGTTGATGCAGCAGGAACATTAGCAGCATTCTGTTGGTATTCTGCTGTAGGATAGAATATTCTGGATGGAATTTTAGTTACTGTACTTGACGGATAAACTGATACCGGTATATTTAATGGGAACCCAGTTCTTCTGTATTCGTTATACGCTTCCAAATTACCATAACCCATTACGGCAAAATATTTTTGATTGACAATAGCTTGTATTTTATCTATTGAAGACCCCCAGCTAACGTTTACCTTGTCTTGGGAATAATAAACTGTAGCTTGTGTTGGTGTTAAACCTAATGCTATAAAGGATGCAGTAATACCCCTCTGATACAAGTCTTGTGCGTCGCCTGGAATTGCAAAACCATCAATTAATGCTTCTGATTGTAGAAATAATGACTCGGAAGCTGGAAAGACAATAGCATCCATTGTTGGTGCTTTTAGTAAGCCAGTGCCAATAGCACTCACCAACACGTTCGATATACCGTTAGGATTACCATAATTGTTACCAATAACTGTACCGTTTATAGGCAAATAAAAAGCGTTTAAACGAGGGTCATTATTGCCTTTTAGTAAATTAACAGCAAAGTTATTAGCCCTATAATAAGCGTTACCGGCACTGCCAGTTGGTACACCGTTCTGATTATAGCCATATTTTAACCAAAATGGACTTTCCTGTCCGCCATTTGCATCACTATTTAAATAACCTGGATTAACAGCACCTTGAACCAAGTTTGCACCACTGGCATCACTTGATAAATATCCTTCGCTTGCTGTAGCGGCAATACTGGTTTTTAAAGCGGCATCCTTGGTAGTCACGTTTGCGTATTGACGAATAGCGATACGTAATTTTAAAGTATTGGCAAACTTTTTCCATTTAGTCATATCTCCTTTGAACATAATGTCCGCGGAACCAGGGCTTGCAGCAGCAGTACTTTTATTAATGATTCCTATTGCAGCATCAAGTTGTACCAATAGATCATCATAGATATCAGATCCTTTATCATAAACAGGAGTTAAAGCGTTTAAGCCTTGAAAAGCCTGTTTGTAAGGAACATCATTATAATTATCTACTAATGCTTGAAAGCCATAAGCTTTCATAATCATTGCTATAGCTTGATAATTGGCCAGGCTAGCATCTGCAGCTGCCAACGTTTGTATAACATTGTAGTTAGACAGGTTATTGTACCATTGGGTAAAACTTTGATAATCAGCAGTAGTAAAACTGTACGTAACTAAACCAGCATTTGGCGAATAATTACCGCTTGGTGCCCAATAACCCATCCAAATACCATAAGTTGGATACAGGTTATTGATGTTTTCTGCTGTAATTTTTAATGCCCCTGGTAATATCAATTGAGGAGAGGCGGCAGCACCAGAAGGTAAGTTCGGACTATTTTGCTGACTGCTTATATAGTTTTTTTTACAACTACTTATAGCTATTGCAAATGTTATAATTAATATTAATTTATAATTTTTCATTCTATAATTATTAGAAAGTTACATTTAAGTTAGCACCGAATATTCTTGTAGGCGGTGTTTGATTTGAATCATTTATACCAACAGCGTTACCGTTAGTATTAGATATTTCAGGGTCAGACCACATATTGCTTTTTGGCCTAAACATTAGCAAATTTCTTCCCACTAATGCAAAAGATAAGCCTTTAACATACTTTTTTGAACCTAAGAACTGGCTAAGGTCAAAGTTCAAATTTACCTCTCTTAATTTCCAGAAAGCACCACTTGTAATATAAGTACTTGTTGCATTATAAAAGGCAGAACTTGTCCAGTAATTAATATTACCGTCAAACGTTGATAAAGAAGTGTTTGGTACATATACCCCGGGAGAGGTTTGAATTTCAGAATTAGGGAATATGAACCTTTGACGGCCGGCAGAGGCGGATTGTGCAGAAGTACCAGAAAAATTAAGACTTGAACCAATGGCATTGTATACAACATAACCAGTTCTATATTCCGCTACCATAGAAAGCGTAATAAACTTATAACCTACCGAAGTGGTTAGACCTAAAATATACTTAGGGGTTGTGCTGCCTTGTGCAGATACAGTGCTTACCAATTGTGCGTCGCCATTAGCACCAACAACTATTTTTCCGTTGTTAGGGTCCCTTAACAAACTTGTGCCTTCAATTTGACCATAAGGCAAGCCTACGACCGCATGAACAGCAGCTGTACCAGTACCTAAAGCAAAATCATTTAACACACCTGGAAGCAGTGAAACTACTTTAGAGTTATTAATGGCAAGGTTGCCACCTATGTTCCAACTTACTTTGTTATTAGTTTTTGTGAATACTTGTAAATTAAGGTCTGCTTCCAATCCATTTGATTTCAATTCACCTGCATTTAAAATGTAAGAACTGTAACCTGTAGATGGTGAAGAAGATACGGAAAAGGTTTGGTTAGTAGTATGTGTATCATAGTAAGTAACCTGGCCTCCAACTCTACCTTCAAATAATCCAAAATCAATTCCAAATTCTTTTTCCTTCGTTTTTTCAGGTAAAAGATTTGCATTGTTAGCAGTTGTATTCGCAGTAAGACCCCCGGTTGACCCAAATGGGAAACCTGTTGTAATGTTATAAGTGTTATTAATAGAATAAGGTTGAACACTTACCTGCCCTACTTGGCTATAAGAAGCCCTTAATTTACCATAACTAAGTATTTTATTACCTTTTAAACTGGGTATAGCATCAGTAAACACAAACGAACCTTTTACTGAAGGATACCAAAATGAACTATTTTTTGTTGGTAACCTTGAATCATGATCATTTCTTAAAGTTCCTTCAACAAAAACAAAGTTTTTATAATCCAATCTTAAATCGCCATAATAACCAATTTGCCTAATCTCTGCTTCTGATTCCGTAGAAGTAGGTTGTCCGGTAATAAAGGCCACATTGTAAAGATTAGGAATTAGCAAACTGTTACTCGCGGCCGCTATATATTTTTGGCGCTCACGCCAAATTGTATTACCTAACAATAAACTGGTATGAAAATCATTAAAAAAAGTATGATGAAAATTCACGTAGATGTCTTGTTGTAATCTGGAGTAACCTTGATTACCTCCAGAAGAACCGGTTGTACTTGACCCATCGCCAAATTCCGTAACATCATTTACTGCACCTAAAACCGTTGACCCAAGTGCTGAGGCCTGATTTCCTCCAGCACTTGGGTCAGACCGAGCGTAACTGGAGAAATTAACTTGTGATCTTGTAAATTTAGATTGAAAAATACCATAGTTATTTCCTATTTTATATGTAGCATCAAGCCAATTTGTAAACTTATAATTTAGATTCAAACTTCCAACAAAAGCATCAATACGTCTATTAATTCTTGAATTTTGTAACTGCCAGTATGGATTTGATCCGTAATCATTAAAATAACCATTAGGGTCAGCGTAGGGACTGGTTAAATCCTTAAAAGACCTTATTGGTACAAAAGGAGGCGTTTGAAGAAGGTTAAAATAAGGAGAATAACCTGCAGTAGTATAATCTCCACTATAAGTACTAATAATTCTTTGTGTATAGCCTACAGAATAATCAGCCCTAAACTTGCCATAAGTATTGGCACCACTTATCCTAAATGCTGTCCTTTGGTTTTTATCCATGGGAACAATACCAGTGGTGTTTACGTTTTGAAAAGAAAAAGAAAAATTATTAGCTTGATTACCAGACCTGTAAGAAAGGTTATTTTGTTCTGTTTTTCCAGTATTCCAAAATGCTTCGAGCGGGGCACCATAGGAAGGCACAGAATAAGGGGTCATAAAAGAAGTGCCATCAGATATTTTTGCACCCAAAGCCACAATAGAACCATTTAAAGCTGGCCCATAAGATTGATTTTCAAAAGGCACATATCTCGAAAACCCTGTTAGGGGATCAATAAAACTTGTAGTAACACCGTTAAAGGTTTGTGTACCTTCGCCGCCATAAGACCCATAAGTTTTTTGCAAATCAGGCAGGTAAGAAACCTTTTCTATCTGAAACGTGTTGCTGTATGTTATAGTTGGCTTACTGGTTCTTGAACCTCGTTTAGTTGTAACAACTAACACGCCGTTTGATCCCTCCGAACCATATAATGCGGCACCACTTGCACCCTTTAATATATCAACAGTTTCAATATCGTCCGGATTAATGGTGTTAAGAAAGTTACTTGGTACTTGTAAGCCGTCAACTACCAATAAAGCGGTGTTATCAGAGTTAATATGACGGTTGCCACGTAAAGTGATTCTTAAATCAGGGTCAATGCCATTATTTACAGTGTTAATCTGCAGACCTGAAACCTTACCTGTTAATCCATTTGCAAAATTGGTTACCTTGGCTTGTGTAAGTTCTTGATTAGTAACTGTAGCTTGTGCATAACCAGTAGAGCGTTGTGCGGTTTTTACACCCAATGCACCAGTTACAACCACTTCTCCAAGTTGTCTGCTGGAAGCTGTTAATGTTGCATTTACAACTGATCCGGTAATAGTCCTATTTAAGGTTTCGTACCCGATAAACGTAAATACTAAGTTACTGTTTCCTGATGGTGCGCTGATTGTAAATTTTCCATCGGCACCGGTAACCGTGCCAGTTGTTGTCCCTTGTACCCGGACACTTACACCAGGAAGTGGCAGCCCGTCCTCCTTGGCCGTAACCGTACCAGTTACCGTGCGGTTCTGTGCAAACACTTGCGAAGCAAATAAAAGCAAGAAAAGTACACCTACATGTAGAAGTTTTTTCATGTTTTTGAATTAGTTAAAGGAGTTTAAATGTTAAATTTAGTTAAAGTTAAGAAGTAAAACTCGGAATATTAAATATTATTACCATTAATTTAATAAAAACATAACAGTAAGGTCTTTTTTAGATAAAAAATAAAATTGTAAGCACTTCTAAATTAAAGATGCTTCTTTTACGGTATATTTTTCCGGTATAAAGCTTCTTTTTAAGACTTTCAAATCAAAATTTTCTTTTTAAATTTTCTTTTTGTGGAATATTTAACTGAAAATACCTTAAATAGCTGGTAAGTCTATTTGCTGTAAATCATCTATCTTGTTTAGTGCCAGTACGTGTATACCAGTTTCATCACGTGTAAAAGCAGGTATAAAACGGGCGCCCCAAACAAGTTCCTCATCCGTGTAAGAAGTACGGGAATGTACCGTTTGAGAAAAACTATCGTCAAAAGCTTTTAGCATCACAATAAATTCGGCTTCATTGGTTTTTAAAAATTCAATTTCCATTGTTTTGAGCGGACTGTCTTCGGTAATCGGATGTACAACCGTCCAGCTTAACGTAAGCAAACTGATGTTGCTGCGCTCCAGTTCCAGCGGTACAAACTGCCGGATAGCTTTACCTTCAACAACCGCATTGTAAGTCAGCATCAGGTGCACTTCCAGTTCAATCAATTGGTTGCTGCGGAAGTTGGCCAGGCGGAACATCAACGCGGTAATATCATGATAAGGTGCCACAATAATGTTTTTACTGTACCTGATTTTTGCCGACGGCCTGGAAAACCGCCCGTAAAGCAAACCGGTAGCCAGTGCAAAACTTAACAAACCGGTTAAAGATTCCAGCGCGGCCACCGTACTGGTTGGCAAACCGGACGGGCTGATATGCCCGTAACCAACCGTGGAAATAGTTTGTGCCGAGAAGAAAAAAGCGTCCATAAAATTTTGAAAAGCGGAACCGCCGGGTTTGATGCCGTTTAGGTTTTCGATACCGATGCTAAGGTAAATCAGCGCAAAAAAAATGTTGATGAGGATGTATGCCAAAAAAACAAGCAGGTTAAACATACCCCAGGACATGCTGATGAGGCTATTATACATATCGGCTGTACGGAAAAACGGCAGGCCGGTGCGGCGGATGTTTGAAGTCCCGTTGCGGTTGATGGCGCGCTGGTTTTGTACAACCGGTTGCAGGCCCAGACCAAGGTCGTCCTGTATTTTTTGATAATTTTTCATCATGCTTCTTTTACCGCCTAAAAATTGTTGTTAAAAACCTCGTGCCGTTTTCACCCTTCACCTCTAACCTTTCACCTCTCAACCTCTAACCTCCCACCTCTAACCTCCCACCTCTCAACCCCTTCACCTTTCCGCCTTTTTAATTTATAATATTAGCCAATTGCTGCAAGCTTTCCTATTTTTGCCTGTAGCGTAAAAAAATCTAATCTACACCATTGCCTTAACTATATGGCAACACAAAGCACACATGAAAGCCATATTAAACCATCTTTTTGAAAACCGGAGTTTTGCCAAAGAAGAAGCAAAAAATATCCTGATCAACATTGCCCGCGGCCAGTACAACCCGGCGCAAATGGCCGCTTTTATTACGGCTTACAACATGCGCAGCAGCACGGTAGACGAGCTGGAAGGTTTCCGGGATGCCATGCTGGAACTGTGTTTGCCCATCGATTTGGAAGTTGATAACCTAATCGATTTATGCGGCACCGGCGGCGATGGCAAAGATACTTTCAACATTTCTACGCTGGCTTCGTTTGTGGTTGCCGGCGCCGGTTATCCCGTGGCCAAACATGGCAATTACGGCGTTTCTTCCGGCTCCGGTTCTTCCAATGTAATGGAGTATCTGGGCTATCGTTTCACAAACGAAATTAATGTTCTTAAAAGAAGCATCGACACCGCCGGGATTTGTTTTTTACATGCGCCTTTGTTTAACCCGGCCATGAAAATTATTGCGCCCATCCGCAAAGAACTGGCTGTAAAAACTTTTTTTAATATGCTGGGGCCGATGGTTAATCCTGCAAAACCAAAAAACCAGCTGGTGGGCGTTTTTAGTTTGGAACTGGCCCGCGTTTACGCTTATCTGTATCAAAAAACCAATAAAAATTATACCATTGTACACGCTTTGGATGGTTATGACGAGATTTCGCTGACCTGCGATTTTAAAACTTTTTCCAATTCCGGCGAGCAGGTTTATCAGATCAAAGAATTGGGTTTTCAAAAACTCAACCCGGAACAAATCAGCAGCGGCCACACCGTAACCGAAGCGGCGGCTGTTTTTACGGCTGTTTTAAATAATGAAGCCACCGAAGCGCAAACCAGCGTAGTGCTTTGCAACGCAGCGATGGCGATCAAAACAATCCATCCCGAAAAATCATTTGCAGCCTGTTTTGACGAAGCAAGTGTATCTTTGCAGGGCAAAAAGGCGTTGAACAGTTTTAAATTGTTGTTGCAAAATTGAAAATCGATGAAAATTAAAGTTTGTGGGTTAAAGTTTCCTGAAAACGTAAAGGTGGTTGCCGCTTTGCAGCCGGATTTTGTGGGCTTGATTTTTTACCCGCATTCGCCGCGTTTTGTGGGTTATGAGCCAAACGAAGAATTAACCGGGCTTCGTTTACCGGCAAAAAAAACAGGTGTTTTTGTGGATAAAGATTTTAGCACGATCAAAAGCATTATCCAGAAATATCAGCTTGATGCCGTGCAGCTTCACGGAAACGAATCCGCAGAAACCTGTGGTGCTTTAAGGGAAACTGTTGAAATAATCAAAGCTTTCGGGCTGGATGAAAATTTCGATTTTCATCAGCTTAAAGCTTATGAAAACAAGGTGGATTACTTTTTGTTCGATACCAAAACAACCGTTTACGGCGGCTCGGGAAAGGTTTTCGACTGGCGTGTTTTAGAAAATTACACTTTAAATGTCCCGTTTTTTATCAGCGGAGGTTTGAGTGTTGAAAATATCAGCTCCGTTTTGGAGTTTGAACATCCGGCCTTTTACGGACTGGATTTGAACAGCCGGTTTGAAGATGAACCGGGACTGAAAAATATTAAAAAACTGGAGGAAGCTTTCGGCTTGGTTAAAACGTACAACCAATCGCTCCCCTCCGCATAAAACCTTGAAAAATGAAATATGGAGTTGATGAACAAGGTTATTACGGCGATTTCGGCGGCGCGTACATCCCCGAAATGCTTTACCCGAACATTGAGGAATTAAGGCAGCAGTTTTTAGAAATTACTACGGATGCTGTTTTTACCGGTGAATTTAACCAGTTGATGCGCGATTACGTGGGCCGGCCTTCGCCTTTGTATTTGGCCAAACGCACTTCGGATTTATACGGCGCGAACATTTATTTTAAGCGGGAAGATTTAAACCACACAGGTTCGCACAAAATCAACAACGCCATCGGCCAGATTTTGCTGGCGCAGCGGTTGGGCAAAACCAGGATCATTGCCGAAACCGGTGCCGGTCAGCACGGCGTAGCAACTGCAACGGTTTGTGCGCTAAAAAATATCGAATGCGTGGTTTACATGGGCGAAGTTGACATTGAGCGCCAGGCACCAAACGTAGCGCGGATGAAAATGCTGGGCGCAACCGTTATCCCGGCAACTTCGGGCAGTAAAACGCTGAAAGATGCAACGAACGAAGCGATGCGCGACTGGATCAACAACCCGGAAGATACGCATTACATCATCGGCTCTGTAGTTGGGCCATTTCCATATCCCGAAATGGTGGCGCGTTTTCAGTCCATCATCTCCGCAGAAACCAAAAAACAATTGTTGCAGCAAACCGGAAGCGAATTGCCGGATTACGTGATGGCCTGCGTTGGCGGCGGCAGCAATGCGATGGGCATGTTCTACCATTTTTTGGATGAAGAAAGTGTAAAATTGGTTGCTGTGGAAGCTGCCGGAAGAGGTGTTGATTCAGGTGAATCTGCCGCAACGACTTTTCTGGGAAGGGAAGGCGTTTTGCATGGCAGCCGGACGATTTTGATGCAAACGGACGACGGACAAGTGGTTGAACCGTATTCCATTTCTGCCGGTTTGGATTATCCGGGGATTGGGCCGCAGCACGCGCATTTGCACAAGATCAAACGGGCGCAATATGTAAGCATTACGGATGATGAAGCGATGGAAGCCGGGTTGGAATGTTCCCGTTTGGAAGGGATTATCCCGGCGATAGAAACGGCACATGCTTTGGCCCAACTTAAAAAGATGAAATTTAAAGGTGATGAAACGGTTGTGATTTGCCTTTCGGGCCGCGGTGATAAAGATTTAACCACTTACATTAACCATTTCGGGTTTTAACGGTACTGTTTTTATGCCGGTAAAAACAGCATCGGATCAATTTTCTACTTCAACCTAAATTTTATGAACAGGCTGAACAAGCTCTTCTCCGCCAAAAAAGAAAACCTGTTATCCATTTATTACACAGCCGGTTTCCCCGAGTTAAACACAACGGTTGCTATTGCTGAAGTTTTAGAAAAAGCCGGTGCAGATTTTCTGGAGATTGGTTTCCCGTATTCAGACCCGCTGGCTGACGGGCCGACGATCCAGCACAGTTCGCAAACGGCAATAGAAAACGGCATGAACCTGAACGTGCTGTTTGAACAGTTAAAAACGCTGCGCCAACGGGTTTCGATCCCGGTTTTATTAATGGGCTATTTTAACCCGGTGGTGCAATTTGGCGTAGAAAAGTTTTGTAAAATAGCAGTTGAAGTTGGTGTGGATGGCGTGATCATCCCGGATTTGCCGATGTACGAGTACGAAAGTTTGTACAAGCAATGGTTCCTGGAAAACAATTTGAGCAATATTTTTTTGGTAACGCCGAACACTTCGGAAGAACGGATCCGGAAGATCGATGCGCTGAGCCAGAGTTTTATTTATTTGCTTTCTTCATCCTCCATCACCGGGAAAAACCTCGAAGTTTCGGATACGGTGGAGCGTTATTTTGAGCGGATTAAAAACCTCAAACTAAACAATCCAACTGTAATCGGTTTCGGCATTGCCAACCACGCGGCTTTTACCAAAGCTTGTGCTTATGCCAACGGTGCCATTGTGGGCAGTGCTTTTGTGAAAATGCTGGGTTCAGAAAAAGATTATCTGCAACAAATCCCTGCTTTTATCAGCCAAATCAAAACCAACAATCCGGTCACAGTATAAGTCCGGTTTGTTCAAATCGACATACTTCTTTTACCAAGTGTTTTTTTAGTTTAAAAAACAGTATCGGCTAAATTCCTGAAACCAGTTTCTTAATTTTTCTGGTCAAACAGATTGGTTTAATACTTGCAATTAGAGTTTGATAACCTTAAAAAAATCAAGCCCATGAATGCAAAAACAACAACTGAAATCATTACGCAAACTATGCAGCATTTGCCGGACGGACGGCAAATCCCCTTAATTTTTAATTATCCTGCCGGCTTTAAAATCGGCGATATAATTAACGTAACTACCACTTACGAAGTAATACAACTATTTGAAAATCAACGCAAAGAAGGTTTATATACATTTGAGATCAACGTGTGGGACGACCGGTTCAAACTGCATTGTAATGCTATCCAGGAACTTAAAACCAATGTAGAAGCAAGCGCTGTATTTTCTTTTAAAATCAGAGAAATCGAACTTTTTTCAAACAGTTTTTCTTCTGTTAAAAAAACTGCTTTAGGTAATTAGTTCCACATTTGCCCCTATTATTTCCCATGTTGGGATTTATAAAGAAAATGTGCGGAGGCTATTTTTATTCTTGTCAAACAATCAGTTAAATTAGCCGTGTTAAAAAGATAAGCCAAAAAATAAAACATGGAAATTCAACCAGAAAACCAAGGCCAGGAGAAAAAACCTGCATCAGGCCAGCAAGGACAAAATAAAGACAATGAGGAACTTGCAAAACAAATCCCGACAGTTACGCCAGATGACGACAATCTGGAAGCTGGCCCGGAAGATGAAGAAACTGATAAATAATAAAAAATATAAGGTGTGGCTAAAAGATAGCCGCACCTTTTTTATTAAAACTTTGAATTTTCTAAATTTTCAAAGTTTACAAAATCTGTTTTACGGCCCAAAAGTTTAAAATTTTCTGCTACAATTTCTGTAGTAAATTTTTTTATGCCCTCTCGTGATTCAAAGGACCTGGTTTTAAGTTTGCCTTCTATGTAAACCAGTTTGCCTTTGGTCAGCAATTGCTGCGCAACATCTGCCAGCCCTCGCCACAAAACAATGTTGTGCCACTCTGTTAACTCTGCCCTTTTGCCGTCTTTTAAAATAATTTCTGAAGTAGCTAAAGGAAAACTGGCCACTGCAACCCCATCTTCAAGATGCCTGTATTCAGGATCTTTGCCCAAATGCCCTACTAAAATAACTTTGTTCACTCCAGACATAGCTTTTAAATTTAGAATTAGTTAAAAAATTGGTACGAGATAAATGGTTGCAATGTAAGGTTTATATCTGTTACGAGATAAATTTGCGGCAGTTATAATTACTAAATTAGCTTTTAAATTTTCATAGAAGCGGACCAATTTTTAAATGCTTCTTTTATCGTATAAATTTTTTGCAATTTTTCTGGGAGATGATACCATAAAAATTGGGGTATAAAAGAAGCATCAAAATAGGCGATGTTGAATTTGAGCAGCTTCTTTAATAGCCAAACAGCAATTCAGTCTGAAACTTTTTTTAAGAAACATGTAAAAATTAAGTTTTTATGATAAAATCTGTTGCACATAACATATATTCGTTCTACGTCTACTATATTTATTCTTCCTATTTTACTTATTTAAGCAATGAAGCAAACTGAGACCGATCAGCGGGGTTTATACGACCCTCAATTTGAGCACGATGCTTGTGGTACGGGGTTTATTACGCATATTCAAGGTCATAAATCCCACAATATTATTGCAGATGCACTCACCATGCTTGAAAATATGGAGCACAGAGGTGCCTGCGGATGCGACTCTGATTCGGGTGATGGGGCAGGGCTTTTGTTGCAAATCCCGCACGAGTTTTTGTTGGAAGAGTGCATTTTAGATGAAATATCTTTAAAAGAACCCGGCGAATATGGTATCGGTATGCTTTTTTTACCTAAAGATTCTGGTATAAAAAAAGCATGCCGCAGCATTATTCAGCAATGTTGCCATAAGTTAGGGTTAAACATTTTAGGCTACCGCAAAGTTCCCGTAGATTCTTCGTGCATCGGCGAAACTGCGCGTGCAGCAGAACCAAATGTTGAACAACTGTTTGTAGCTCGTCCTGCACACATTCACAATGCTGATGATTTTGAACGAAAATTATATGTGCTGCGCAGGTTTATAACCAAAACAGTAACTGAAACAATTAAAAGTGGTGCCGGGCACTTTTATTTCACCTCCTTTTCCTGCAAAGTAATAGTTTATAAAGGGCAGTTGACCACTTATCAGGTGCGCCAATATTACACAGATTTGCGCGACGAGCGTGTTACTTCCGGTTTTGGCATGATCCATTCCCGGTTTTCTACCAACACGTTTCCTTCCTGGAAACTGGCCCAGCCTTTTCGTTTCCTGGCACATAATGGGGAAATAAATACGTTGACAGGCAATTTAAACTGGTTTTATTCGGGCATCCGTTCTTATGTTTCGCCGCATTTCTCTAAAGAAGAAATGGACATCTTGTTTCCGGTAATCGATAACAACCAATCCGATTCTGCCTGTCTGGACAATGTTGTAGAAGTCTTGATGCATTCTGGCCGTTCATTGCCGCATGTAATGATGATGCTGGTTCCGGAAGCGTGGGACGGGAACGAACAAATGAACCTGTTAAAAAAAGCATTTTACGAATATCATGCAACCTTAATGCAGCCCTGGGACGGCCCGGCCGCCCTAAATTTTACAGACGGAAAGATTATAGGTGCTTTATTAGACCGAAACGGTCTGCGCCCTTTGCGCTATTTGGTAACAGATGACGGAAGGGTGATCGTAGCCTCAGAAGCAGGTGTTTTGCCTTTGGATGAAAAAAAAGTGATTAAAAAAGGCCGGTTGCAGCCAGGTAAAATGTTTTTGGTTGATACAACGCAGGGGAAGATCATTACAGATGATGAAATAAAAAAGCAAATTACAACCAAGCAGCCTTACGGGCAATGGCTGGAAAATTATAAAATCCGGCTGGACGAACTGGCCGAACCGAGGGTTTCTTTTACCGGTTTATCAAAAGAATCTGTTTTTAAATATCAGCAGGTTTTTGGTTACTCACGTGAGGATATCGAAACCATTATTAAGCCGATGGCCACAGATGGCAAAGAACCGATTGGTTCGATGGGGACGGATGTGCCGCTGGCGGTATTGTCAGACCGGCCTCAGCATATTTCCAGCTATTTTAAACAGTTTTTTGCGCAGGTAACTAATCCGCCGATTGATCCGATCCGCGAACGTTTGGTGATGAGCCTGGCAACTTTCATCGGCAATAACGGTAATTTGCTGGACGAAGATAAAATGCACTGCCATTGCGTGGAGCATAAACAGCCCATTTTACACGATGACGAACTGGAAAAATTAAGAAGTATTGATACTGGTTTGTTCCATGCCAAAACCTTGCAGACTTATTTTAAAGCTGATGGCCTGCCCGGCTCGTTAGCTAACGGCTTGGAAAGGCTTTGCCGCTACGCAGAAGATGCCGTGCAAGATGGCTTTGAAGTTTTGATTTTATCGGATCGTGCCCTCGATTCTGAACATGCCGCGATACCTTCTTTATTGGCTGTTTCTGCCATTCATCATTACCTGATTAAAAAAGGTTTGCGTGGTGCTGTCGGTTTGGTTGTTGAAGCAGGCGACGTTTGGGAAGTGCATCATTTTGCCTGTCTGCTGGCTTTCGGTGCAACGGCCATCAACCCATATTTAGCTTTGGCTACGATCCAAACGCTTTCTAAAGAAGGAAATATGGAAAGTACGCTGGATATACCTTCACTTTCCAAAAATTACATTAAAGCTGTTTGTGATGGTTTGCTCAAAATATTCTCTAAAATGGGGATTTCTACCTTGCAATCTTATCATGGCTCACAAGTTTTTGAAATTTTAGGCATAAACAAAGTAGTGGTCGACCAATATTTTACCGGCGGCATTACCCGTATTGGAGGTTTAGGTTTGGATGAAATTGCGCGCGAAACTTTATGCAAGCACAGTAATGGTTTCAGAAGTTCCAAAAAAGAAAACCAGTTACTGCCCGAAGGTGGTATTTATCAATGGAAACGCCGCGGCGAAGCGCATTTGTTTAACCCGCAAACGGTGCATTTGCTGCAACATGCTACACGCACCAATGATTATTCAATTTATAAAAATTATGCAAAGCTGATTAATGAGCAAACCGAGCACATGTACACCATTCGTGGTTTGCTGGATTTTGCACATCACCGTGAGTCAATTTCGATAGATGAAGTAGAACCGGCAGCAGGAATTATGAAACGCTTTGCCACTGGTGCCATGTCTTTCGGTTCCATTTCCCACGAAGCACACAGTACGATTGCGATTGCGATGAACCGGATCGGCGGAAAAAGTAATACGGGCGAAGGCGGTGAAGATGAAATCCGTTATGTGCCGATGGAAAACGGCGATTCCATGCGTTCATCCATTAAACAAATTGCTTCTGCCCGTTTTGGTGTAACATCTAATTATCTGACTAATGCTGATGAGTTGCAAATCAAAATGGCTCAAGGCGCGAAACCGGGAGAAGGCGGACAATTGCCTGGCCATAAAGTAGATGATTGGATTGCCAAAGTACGCCACGCAACACCGGGGGTTGGGCTGATTTCTCCGCCGCCGCATCACGATATTTATTCTATTGAAGATTTGGCACAACTGATTTTTGATTTGAAAAATGCCAATCGTGCTGCCCGCATCAACGTAAAATTAGTTTCAAAAGCTGGTGTAGGAACGATTGCAGCCGGTGTTGCCAAAGCGCATGCTGATGTGATTTTAATTGCCGGAAGTGATGGCGGAACTGGTGCTTCGCCAATCAGTTCGGTAAAACATGCGGGGTTGCCCTGGGAATTGGGTTTATCCGAAGCACATCAAACTTTAGTCCGTAATAAATTAAGAAGCCGCGTGGTTTTGCAAACCGACGGGCAATTAAAAACCGGCAAAGATTTAGCGATTGCCGCTTTATTGGGTGCCGAAGAATGGGGCGTTGCCACCGCAGCTTTAGTTGCCGGAGGATGTATTATGATGCGGAAATGCCATTTAAATACTTGTCCGGTTGGCGTGGCAACACAGGATCCTGACCTGCGGAAATTGTTTAGCGGCAAACCGGAACACGTGGTCAACCTGTTTCAGTTTTTGGCAGAAGAACTGCGGGAAATTATGGCTGAGCTGGGTTTCAGAACGATTAATGAAATGGTGGGCCGTGTCCAGTTTTTGAAAGTCCGCGAAAACATTACCCATTGGAAAGCAAAAACAATAGACTTATCAGCCTTGTTGCACCCCGTTAGCAATGCGCGCGACATGACGTTATACAACAGCGAAAAGCAAGACCACGGCATGGAAGAAATTATCGACTGGCAATTATTGGAGCAGGCCAAACCTGCGCTGGAAAATCAAATGCCGGTGTATGCTTCTTTTACCATCAAAAATACTAACCGTACCGTCGGCACGCTTTTATCCAACGAAATATCTAAAATTTATGGTTCGGCTGGATTGCCTTCTGGTTTGATCAATTATAAATTTACCGGATCTGCCGGACAAAGTTTTGGTGCTTTTGCTGCAAAAGGACTTTCTTTTGAGTTGGAAGGCGAAGCAAATGACTATGTAGGAAAAGGGCTTTCCGGTGCGCAGATTGCAATTTATCCTGCTAAAAACAGTACGTTCATCGCAGAAGAAAATATTATCGTTGGCAACGTTGTACTTTACGGGGCAACTTCGGGCGAATTGTTTATCCGCGGACAAGCAGGAGAACGTTTTGCCGTTCGTAATTCGGGCGCTACTGCAGTTGTAGAAGGCGTGGGCGATCATGGCTGCGAATACATGACTGGCGGCCGCGCTTTAATCCTCGGCAAAACCGGGCGTAATTTTGCTGCCGGCATGAGCGGCGGCATTGCCTGGGTTTACGATAAGGCCGGTTCTTTCGCCGAAAACTGCAACAGGGAAATGGTTGACCTTGACCCAATTTCCACTTCGGATGAAGAAGAAATCATCAGCTTGCTGCGCAAACACGTGCAGCTAACGCACAGCAGCGTTGCGCAGGATTTGCTGAACCATTGGCCAGCCGAATCCTTCAAGTTCATCAAGGTATTCCCGAAAGAATATAAAAAAGTTTTACAGCAAAAAGAGCCGATAACCATCTAACAAAAAAATGGGAAAAGACACTGGTTTTAAAGAGTTTGGAAGAGAGCTTCCACCAAAAACACCACCGCAGGAACGGGTGCATAATTATAAAGAATTTGTAGGCAATTACTCGGACGAAAAGCTGAACGAGCAATCGGCCAGGTGCATGAACTGTGGCATTCCGTTTTGCCATTCCGGCTGTCCGCTCGGCAATATTATTCCCGAATTTAACGACGCCGTTTATAAAAAGAAATGGGAAGAAGCTTATCAAATCCTTTCTTCCACCAATAACTTTCCGGAGTTTACCGGCCGTATTTGTCCTGCACCATGCGAATCTGCCTGCGTTCTTGGCATTAACAAACCGGCGGTGGTGATCGAAGAAATCGAAAAGCATATCATAGAAATTGCTTATGCCAAAGGGTATGTAAAGCCAACAGCGCCTTTAATCCGAAGTGGAAAAAAAGTAGCTGTGATAGGTTCTGGCCCGGCAGGATTGGCGACGGCGGCACAGTTGAACAAAGCAGGACATTTAATAACTGTTTTTGAGCGTGATGACCAGCCAGGAGGACTACTTCGTTACGGAATACCGGATTTTAAACTGGAAAAAACTGTGGTTGACCGACGTTTGGAAGTGATGAAAGAAGATGGCATCACGTTTAAATGTAATATAGAAGTAGGAAAAGACATTCAGGCTGATGAACTGTTACGAAACTTTGATGCTGTGGTTCTAACCGGCGGTTCTACCATTCCGCGCGATTTGCCAATCCCCGGCAGGGAATTCAAAGGCATTTATTTTGCCATGCAGTTTTTAAAGCAGCAAAACAAGCGCGTAAGCAATACTTCTTTTACCGATGAAAATATTACGGCTACCGGTCAGGATGTAATTGTTATCGGCGGCGGCGACACTGGTTCTGATTGTGTGGGAACTTCTAACCGCCAGGGCGCGCGTTCCATCAAACAGTTTGAAGTAATGTTTCAGCCCTCAAAAGAACGGACTGTTGCTATGCCCTGGCCAAGTTTTCCGATGGTTTTAAAAACAACCAGTTCGCACGAAGAAGGCTGCGAACGTTTTTGGGGAATCAATACCAAAAGTTTTGTAGGCGATGAAAACGGCAATTTAAAAGGATTGATCGTTACCGATGTGGAATGGGAAAAAGACTTCCTCGGCCGGCCGGTAAAATTTAAAGAAATTGAAGGTTCTGAACGGGAAATGCCTTGTCAGCGGGTTTTCCTGGCAATGGGTTTTGTGCATCCGCAACGCGAAGGTTTGTTAGAACAATTAGGCGTGGAACTGGACGAACGCAAAAACGTAAAAGCCAAAGAAGGCGTTTTTCGTACCAATGTAAACAAGGTTTTTACAGCTGGAGATATGCGCCGCGGACAATCTTTAGTGGTTTGGGCAATCTCGGAAGGACGTGAAGCTGCACGAAAAGTAGATGAATTTTTGACGGGACATTCGGAACTGGAAAGTAAAGATGCCATCAACGAATACCAGATGGATTTATAGATCATTTTTACAGCAGCAAGCGTATAAATTAATTTTACGTTTTGCTTAAAATGAAAATAAGTACGCCGTTTTCGAGGGAACATCTCCATATCAAAAAAAGTGATTATGTTTTAGATGTTGGCGGAGGCCATGAACCACACGAACGTGCAAATGTGGTGGTTGATAAGTACGATGAAAACAACAATTACCACCGGAGCGGAAACATAAAAGTACTTAAAAAGCAGCAGTTTTTATGTAGTGATGGCGAGGATTTGCCTTTTAAGGATAAAGAGTTCGACTTTAGTTTTTGCTGCCATGTTTTAGAACATGTAGATGACCCGTTGAAGTTTGTGAACGAACTTGCAAGGGTTTCAAAACGGGGATATCTGGAAACGCCTTCTCTAATCGCCGAATATTTGATCCCCAAAGAATCGCATCGCTGGGTGGTCCAAGAGGTTGACAACAAGCTGGTGATGTACGAAAAAGACAAAATCGGTTTTAAAACCAATCATGATTTTGGCGACGTATTTTTAGAGTACATGTTTAAAAATTCTTTGGGTTATCGCCTGATGATCCGCAACCAATCCTTCATCCTCACCAATAATTATGAATGGAAAGACGAGATTGAAATTTTGGTAAACCCACTCGAATCTCATTTCCTCGAAGTATTTACCAAACCCTGGAACGAAGCAATGTTAAACAGGCTAATCCAGCCAAAAAGTGCTTTTACCGAGTTAAAACAAACCGTTGCAGGCATGACAGAAATAGCAAAATCTGTGTTTTTAAGCCGGGTGCTCAAAAGGTATTAATGCTTCTTTTAGCCTATATTTTTTTGTTGAAGCATGGCCGTCATCTTAACAATCCTGGCTTTACGGGTTTCCTCACGCTTGGCCGTTAAAATCCAGACTAAATGTTCCTTTTGGTGGCTGTAAGCCAACTTCTGGTAAATGGCAAAAGCAGCAGGTTCTTTTTCCAAAGCCTGCTTTACATCTTCCGGCAAATGTACAATCCGGTTTTTGGTATCGATAAACTCATTCAAATCATTATTCTCAATAGCAGCATTAGAAATGGTGGACTTTTTAACCTGATCTAAAGGCCGTAAACGCAAAGCAGTCCAGGTTTTGTCAATAGACGCAGCCGATACAATCCTTAAATGATATTGACCGGTTTCCGTCCAGTTGCCCGTCATTTCCAAATCAGAAACAATACCCGAACTTTTCTTGGGATAAGCAGTCCAAAAAACGGTTTCCGGCTTTAAAACCAGGGCAATAGCCGGCAAAGCAGCTTTCAATTCTGCACTATTCTGCACGAAAAGCAAAACGCCGTCAAACTTTTCTACCCCTAAAATTGAAGTTTTTATTTCGATATTAAAACCGTCAAAACCTTCCAAAAATCTATCCGGCGGATTGAGAAACAACCAAGTTTGTGCTGTTTTTATCAGTAGTTTTTTGGTGAGTTGGGTTGTTGGGGTTGGGTGCATTTGAATGATGAAAATAAATCCTTTTTTGAAAGATTAATAGTGAAACTTTAATTAATAGTAGTACTTTTCAAAGCAGAGAATAATTTCGCCTATGAAACTAAAACTTCTACTTTTCACAATTTTCTTTTTAAGTATTTATCAAACCCATGCCCAAGTAAATTTTGGCGCTAAATCAGGTATTGGTGTATTTTTTGATTTTTTTGATTATAATATACTGTCTCCGTCTTTTGAACAACCCTCTGAAATTAGTTTATATGGACATCACTCGCCACGCAAGTACCCACATATCTATACAAACTTGGCTCAACAGCATGAAATATTTGCCACTTACCATAAAAATATCTTTAAGTTAAGTGTTGCTTTTGCAAACTCTAACCTGCCTTATAATGACCCGTTGGAAAGATTTTGGGGTCAAAACGAGAGTGAGAAATATATCCATTACACTTTAGGCTATGGTTACAAGGTTTTAGATAGAAAGCATTACGATTTGGATATTCAAAGCGGAATCATAGTAGAAAAATATTTAGTTGTCCGCACCAGATATGATGTAGCTACGATTAATGGTGAATATTATGCCATAAATCCATATATCGAAACGCCCGGCAAAGGTGCCAACCAATTTGACTGGGGTTTCCCTGTAGAAGTAAACGCCAATTACAAAATTGGCGAACATGCAGCCATTGGCCTGCAAGCAAAAACATCTTACATTTTAGGTTTAGGTGTGCAATGGCTTTACCTAATGCCGATGGTTAAAGTGCAATTTTAATTTTCTTAAATCTTATTCCTCAAAACTCCTTATCATGAAAATAAAACTACTTTTTTCTGCTTTCCTATGCTTCTTTTTTCTTTGCCAAATGTCAAATGCACAGGTATCTAAAAAATTCAGTTACGGCCTAACCACCGGCCTTCAAATTTCTGACCCTAAATACTATGATTTGTTTGACCCTTATCCATACAACCGCATTAAAGGGCCGGGCGGCGAAATGTTTGGAGAAACATTACAAGTTAGTAATATTGCTGCCGGTGCTTTTGTGCAACATGCTGTTTTTACCAACAAAATAAATGTAACCATTGGCCTGTTGTATAACCAAAAAGGGTACAAAGAAAAAAGTGCCCAATTGATATCGCAGCCGGTAGTTTACCAGGCAACATTTAGAAAAGATTATTTAGACGTCCCGATTTCTATTCGTTATAGTTTTTTTAAAAAGCCCGAAAACAGCCTGTTCTCTTCGGCAGGGTTATACGAAGGTTTTATTTTGGGTGATAAAACCGTTTTCCCAAACCCTGCAACGCCGGGCTTAAAACCTTATGAACAACGTTTGTACCGCGCCAACGACCGCGAAGTAAACCTAACCGGTTTTAGTTTTGGCACGGGTTACCGCTACCATTTTTTAGAAGCACAACTGGAATACAAGAACGACCATCATTATGAGTATGCGCTGATTAGTTTGTCTTGTTACTTGCATTGATTGTTTTATTTAAAAAACTATATTTCTTCTATAGCTTTTCAATCTCATTCGGAGAAAGCCCTGTGGTTGCTGCAATCAATTGGATAGAAATGCCACTTGCTTTCATCGCTTTTGCAACTTTTAAAATCCCTTCAATTATCCCTTTAGATAACCCTTCTTCACGCGCTGTTTCAATGGCATAGTCATAGGTGGCTTTATTGTCTCTAAAAGCTTTGAGGCTGTATTCGTATCGGTCTAAATCGTCCTGTTTAAAATTGGCCAGTTCGGCTTTTTCAAATGCGCTGGTAAAAACTTCATCTTTAAAAATGGTTGGGATACTTTGGAAATCTTCCAGGTTTTTAATAAAGTACAGCCATTTATCCAAGCGCGTTACCAGTCCGCTTTCCGGTTTGCTAAAGTTGGGCATCTCCAGGTAAATGTAGGTCAGTTTATCATAAAAAACCTGGCCATGCTGGTTTTTTAGTTTGATGGTATGCACCACTTCGCTTTTCTCCGGCTCGGTTTCGTAATCATCGAACGTAAAATCCAGGATACCGATACAATAAACCGCGTTGAGGTTGTAGTTCCACTGACCTTTTTCGGCCTGTTCGCGGATGGGGAAAGTAGAATAATAAACCGTCCGCTCTATAAAATAATTTTGCTTTGCCTTTTGCAGCTCTACAATAAATTTTTCGCCTTTTTCGGTTTCGCAATAAATGTCGTAAATGGCTTTGCGGTCTAAATCAGTTTGCCCAAGCTGCTCGGTGTTTTTAAAAGAAAGGCTGGCGATATGGTGTTGCAGCGGCAAAAGAGCATTCAAAAAATCGATCAATAAAAGTTTGCTGGCTTCTTCACCAAAAATCTTTTTAAAACCAAAATCTGTGAAAGGGTTAATGTATTTTGCTTTCATTTAAACGATAGAATATTAGCGAATTTACAAATTTAAAAGCCAGAAAAACAGGTTGCTATTTGGGCAAACGCTTTCTACTTCAAATTCAGTTTCGCAAAAAAATCCCACAAAACAATACCTGCCGAAACCACGATGTTAAAAGAATGCTTGGTGCCAAACTGCGGGATTTCGATACAGGCATCAATCATTTCCATCGCTTCGTCGCTTACGCCATTTACTTCGTTGCCAAAAATTAAGGCGTATTTTTCCTTGTTTTTAGGTTGAAAATTATTTAAGCTGATGCTGTTTTCCGCCTGTTCGATAGCAATGATCTGATAACCATCTTCACGAAGTTTTTGCAATGCTTCTTTTACCGTACTAAAATAAACCCAGCTAACGGATTGTGTGGCACCCAAAGCAGTTTTCTCAATTTCGCGGTGGGGCGGCTGGGCGGTGATGCCGCATAAAATAATCTGCTCAACCGCAAAACCATCCGAAGTACGAAAAACAGAACCGATGTTGTGCATACTGCGCACACTATCCAGCACAACGGTTACCGGCAGTTTTTCCTGTCGGCGGTAAGTTGCTACATCAACCCGTCCTAATTCATCTAATTTGAGCTTAACGAAAGAGTTCATGGGTTTTAGTTCATTGTTCATGGCTGACTGCTGATGGCTCAAAGCTGATAGCCTTTTAATCAACCTCCTTCACCCCATCTCCAATTAAAGAATGATAAACGGCAGGTTCGTAACCCACTTTTTCTTTATAATATTGAATGAGGTTTTTAGAAAAATCATCGAACGAATCTTGTTTAACCAAAGCAATGGCGCAACCGCCAAAACCTGCGCCGGTCATGCGCCCGCCGGCAACAGTTTCCTGCGTTTTGCAAAACTCCACAATCGTGTCCAGCTCTTTGCCGGTAACTTCGTACAAATTTTTTAGCGAAGCATGAGAAGCATAAAGCAGTTCGCCGAAACGGTGCAAATCGCCGTTAGCCAAAACATGCGTTGCTTCTTTTACCCGGTCATTTTCTTCAATTACGTGGCGGGCGCGTTTTTTTACGGTTTCATTATCGATCAGCCCTTCGTTTTTGTTAAAAGTTGCCGTATCAATATCGCACAAGTTATCTATTTGCAGTTCTTTTTGTAAAGCTTTTAACGCGGTTTGGCATTCTTCTACACGCTCGTTGTATTTGGATTCGGAAAGTTTTCGCGGTTTGTTAGTGTTGATAATGGCCAGCACGTAATCCTGCAATTTGCAATCCACAATTTTATAATCCAGCGTATCACAATTTAGTTCAATGGCTTTTTCCTTCTCCCCAAAAGCAACCGCAAACTGGTCCATAATGCCGCTGTTTACACCGATGAAATCATTCTCCACTTTTTTGCTTAACTGCACCAGTTCCAGTTTAGAAAAACCGGACTGATAGGTTTCATTCAAAGCAAAAGCAGTAGCAATTTCGATGGAAGCCGATGAAGAAAGGCCGGAACCAATCGGCACATCGCCTTTAAACAACATATCCAAACCTTTAAGCTGCTTGTTGTGCAGTAAAAATTGCTGCATTACGCCAAGCGGATAATTAAACCATTCTTTGCCTTTTTTGGTGTAGGCATCCTGCACCGGGACATCCAACTGATCTTCAAAATCCAAACTACGGAAACGAAAAATGCCTTCCTTATTTTCGGCAACCAACAAGTTTGTACCGAAGGTGATCGAACACGGCAAAACCAACCCGCCGTTGTAATCAATGTGTTCGCCAATTAAATTTACACGTCCGGGAGCAAAAAAACTGCGGGTTGCAGGCTGGTTAAAAAGCTCGTTAAATTTATGTTGAAGATCAGGTTTCATGGATCAAATATGGCAATAAAAACAGATTTGAATTATTTTAAAATACTATTTTATTAGATGCTTCTTTTACCCAGGTAATTTAATGTGTTGCCAAAAATGCTTCTTTTAGCAACCTTTTTTTGTATTTTAGGTCGTTCTTGCTAAAACCTAAATTAATGAAAGTTAGATTAATTATCCTTTCAAGCCTTATTATCCTTTTTATATCTGGATTATTTTTAAGTTTTTCTCCGCAGAAACCACCTCAAAAAAAGAAACCAAACATCATTATTATTCTGGCCGATGATATGGGCTATTCTGATATCGGTTGTTTCGGATCAGACGTACAAACGCCAAACTTAAACGAAATGGCCAAAGGCGGTTTAAAAATGACGCAGTTTTACAACGCTTCCCGCTGCTGCCCAACCCGCGCTTCTTTGCTTACCGGTTTGTACCAGCACCAGGCCGGCGTTGGCGACATGATGAACACACGACCACAACCAGCGTATCAAGGTTATTTAAACCAGAATTGTGTAACGATAGCCGAAGCCATAAAAACAGGCGGTTACAATACATTGATGGCCGGAAAATGGCATGTTGGACAAGCGCCGGAACATTGGCCGGTTAAGCGCGGTTTCGATCATTACTTTGGTTTGATTGATGGCGCAATGAGTTACTTCGGAAATTATCCTTATCGCCCAAATCAAAAACTAACCATTGCTTTAGAAGACCAGCAGTTTACGCCCGGAAAAGATTACTATTCAACCAACGCTTATACCGATTACGCGATAAAATTTGTCAGGCAAAATAAGCAAACTGATAAACCTTTCTTTCTCTATTTAGCTTACCAATGTCCGCACTGGCCGTTGCAGGCTTTGCCGGAAGATATTGCCAAATACAAAGGCAAGTTTATGGAAGGCTGGGACAAGCTGCGCGAGAAACGCTACCAAAAATTATTGCAATACGGCATCGTTAATAAAAACACTAAACTTTCTCCTCGGGATGAACATGTGCCAGCCTGGGAAACTTTAACGCAGGAAGAAAAAGTCCGTTGGGATGATAAAATGGCGGTTTACAGCGCAATGATCGACCGCATGGACCAAAACATTGGTAGGCTAAGAAAAACTTTAAAGGATTTGGGTGAAGATAAAAACACGGTCATTATGTTTTTATCCGATAACGGTGCCAGCAGCGAAAGCATTAAAGGTCCCGGATTTTTACCTTCTATTTTAGAAGCGAGCAAAAAACCTTCCAGCGATCCAACTTCGTTTACTGCTTACGAATTTGAAGGCGCGAATTTGAGCGATTCGCCTTTTCGTTTATTTAAACATTGGGAATACGAAGGCGGAACGGCTACGCCTTTTATTGCTTACGGGCCGGGAATTGTAAAACCGGGAAATCAGGTAAATTCTCCGGCACACATTATTGATCTGATGTCAACCTGTTTAGATTTGGCGGGCGTTGCTTATCCAACAACTTATCACCAAAATAAAATTCTCGCAACAGAAGGTGTAAGTTTAGTTCCGGTTTTTAAAGGACAAACCTGGAAAGGCCATCAGGCTTTGTATTTTGAGCATGAAGGAAACCGTGCAGTTCGTCAGGGAAAATGGAAGCTGGTTTCTAATTATCCCGAAAAAAACTGGCATTTATACAACATTGAAAATGACCGCTCGGAGTTGAACGATCTGGCAACCAACAATCCCACGAAAGTAAAAGAACTGGACATGTTATACCAGGCCTGGACCAAGCGCGCAGGCGTTTTACCTTTTGAAACGTTAGGCAAAGGAAGCGGCGAATAAATTGACGATGCTTCTTTTATCAGATAAAAAATTAGTTTTGGTGGATTGGATATTACTATAAAAAGACCACGTATTAATAGTTTAATTGTACTTTTATTCTATGCAAAGTCGAAATGTTTGATTTGCGTGTAATTCCTAAAAGCGTAGCAGTTTTACCGATAGTTAACTTACGTCCTTCAATAACTTCAATCTTTAATATTTCTCCCGAATGTTGCAGTTTCATTTTTCTTTTCATGGCAATATGTATTTAAATAATCTAAATCAAAAGCATTATTATTTTCAAAACGAAATATCACTCTTTACTGCCATCACCTTTTTCCCATAAAAGCCGTAATGGTTTACTTTTAATTGTTTTTATTACAGCAATTTGTATGATGTAAGTGTACAGATTACACAATTATTAGCAAAAGCCTGTTGCTTAAAAACAATTAAGGCATTAGCAAATAATGCTTCTTTTACCCACATTTTTTTCACATCTGCCATAAAAACCTTTTCATCGGTTAACTTTACCTTTTAATACAATTGAGATTTGGGAAAGAAGACCTCGGCAGAAACACCTTTAATGCAGCAGCACAGCCAGATCAAGGCCAAATATCCAGGTGCTTTGTTGTTGTTTAGGGTGGGCGATTTTTACGAAACTTTTGGCGAAGATGCCGTTACCACTTCCAGAATTCTCGGCATAATTTTGACCAAACGGGCAAACGGTTCTGGCACTTCTATCGAACTGGCCGGTTTTCCGCACCATTCTTTGGATACTTATCTGCCAAAGTTAGTTCGCGCCGGCCAGCGTGTGGCCATTTGCGATCAGTTGGAAGATCCGAAAGCCACCAAAACCATCGTTAAAAGAGGCGTTACCGAACTGGTTACGCCGGGCGTTTCTTACAATGATAACATCCTCAGCCAAAAATCAAACAATTATTTAGCGGCGTTGCATTTTGATAAGAACCAGATCGGTTTGGCTTTGCTGGATATTTCTACCGGCGAATTTCTGGCTGCACAAGGCGATACCGAATACATCGACCAGTTGCTGCAAAGTTTTCGCCCTAATGAAATTGTCTTCTCCAAACAAAAACAAAAAGAATTTGCCGAAGCTTTTGGTGCCGGTTTTTATACGTATTCGATTGACGATTGGGCTTTTACGTTCGATTTTGCTTCGGAAACTTTACTGAAGCATTTCGAAGTAAAAAATCTAAAAGGTTTCGGGATCGATCGTTTGCCTTCGGCGATTGTGGCGGCCGGCGTTACTTTGCACTACATCAACGAAACGGAGCACCGCAACTTGCAGCATATTTCGGGTTTGAGCCGCATCGAACACCAAAAATACATGTGGCTGGACCGGTTTACGGTCCGCAATTTAGAACTGCTGGATTCGGCCAACGAAAACGCCATTACGCTTTTCCACGTGCTGGATCAAACCGCTTCGCCAATGGGCGCGCGTTTGCTGCGGAAATGGATTTTAATGCCGCTGAAAGAACTGAAACCGATTGAAGAACGGTTAGAAGTTGTTGATTTTTTGCATGTAAAAGAAGCATTGGCCGCGCAGCTTTTAAACGAGATTAAAAAGATTGGCGACCTGGAAAGGCTGATCTCTAAGATTGCTTTGCAAAAAGCGAATCCGCGCGAAATTATACAGCTGAAAAGGGCATTGCTCGCCACGGCAGAAGTACGGAAATTGTGCGAACAATCCGAGAATTTATTTTTACAGCAACTGGCCGAGCAATTAAACCCTTGTCAGCTGATCCGCGAACAGATTGAAAAAGAACTCCGTCCGGAACCGCCGGTACAAATTGTAAAAGGCGAAGTAATTGCAGCTGGCGTAGACGAAGAATTAGACCATCTGCGTAAAATTGCTTTTGGCGGAAAAGATTTTTTGGTGGAGATACAACGCCGCGAAGCAGAAACAACCGGGATTCCATCGTTAAAAGTAGCTTTCAACAGCGTTTTTGGTTATTATTTGGAGGTAACGCATACGCATAAAGATAAAGTGCCTTCAACCTGGATCAGGAAGCAAACGCTGGTAAACGCCGAACGCTACATCACCCCGGAACTGAAAGAATACGAAGAGCAGATTCTGGGTGCCGAAGAAAAGATTTTCGGCATAGAAACCCGTTTGTACCAAAATTTGATGCACAGCATCAGTTCGTATATCCAACCGATACAATTAAACTCGCGCGTTCTGGCCAAGCTGGATGTGCTGCTTTGTTTTGCCAGCCTGGCGCGTAAAAACAGTTACATTAAGCCGAAGGTTGATTTGAATGACCAGATAGATATTAAAGGCGGCCGTCATCCGGTAATCGAACGAAATTTGCCGTTGGGCGAAGAATACATCACCAACGATGTTTTCCTGGATTCCGAATCGCAGCAGATCATCATCATCACCGGCCCGAATATGGCCGGGAAATCTGCAATCCTCCGCCAAACCGGGTTGATTGTGTTGATGGCGCAGATTGGAAGTTTTGTGCCGGCAAAAGAAGCACGTATCGGTTTGGTTGATAAAATTTTTACACGTGTCGGCGCTTCGGATAACCTCAGTTCGGGCGAATCTACTTTTATGGTGGAGATGAACGAAACGGCCAGCATCCTCAATAATATTTCCCATCGAAGTTTGGTTTTGCTGGATGAGATTGGCCGCGGCACTTCTACTTACGATGGCATCTCGATTGCATGGTCTATTGCTGAATATTTGCACAACCATCCTTCGGCAAAAGCCAAAACCCTTTTCGCCACGCATTACCACGAACTGAATGAACTGGCCAACTCTTTTTACCGCATAAAAAACTACAACGTTGCCGTAAAAGAAACCGGACAAAAAATAATTTTTTTGCGAAAGTTAGTTCCTGGCGGAAGCGAGCACAGTTTCGGGATTCATGTAGCGAAACTGGCCGGGATGCCGCCAAAAGTTTTAAACCGTGCAGAAGAAATTTTAAAGAAGCTGGAAGCAGAACGGACAGGCGGCCAAAGTATCAAAGAAAGCATCAAAAAAGTACAAAAGCAGGCTTTACAATTACAGATGTTTTCTATCGATGACCCGGTGCTGGTTAAAATCCGTGATGTGTTAAATGCTTTGGATGTAAACACGCTAACACCGGTAGAAGCTTTGATGAAATTGGATGAGATACAAAGGCTAATAAAAGGCAATTAAAATTAAAATAGTTTCACGGTACTTCTAAAAATTAAAAACAAGATCAACTTGTTTGTGCTTCTAAAATTTAATTTATTTTCTAAAAAATAAGTTCCTATTTACAAGCATTCTGATTGCCACAATAATTATTTGTATTGTCTTAAATTTATTACAATAGTTGTACTGCATAAAAACAACATTGTACTACATTTTAGAAAGCATATTGTACATTATTAAAAAAATATTAGTATATTGTAAACCGATTTAATCTTTATAGTTGATGAGATGATAAAATAGTGCTTTTCAGCAGTTTTGTCATTCTGCATATAATTTCACTTGTGCAATTTTGCTGCATAAAAGAGCGAAAATTATTCAATCATTGTTAAAACTTTAAAAATTATTTCTGATACAAAACAAAACGTTTTTTAATATGTTAACAATTTAATTTTATCACCACAAACAACATGAAGAAATTACCCGCCAAGCTGCTTTGCCTATCACATTTAAGATGGGACTTTGTTTATCAACGTCCGCAACATTTGTTAACCAGATTTTCAGAGATCTTTAGTACTTATTTTTTAGAGGAACCGATACAAGATGCCGGGGAAGATGCTTATTTGCATATCTCTAAAAGGTTGCCAAACTTGTGGGTAGTTGTACCGCATATTCCGTCTGGATTGTCAAAAGCAGAAGAGAAGTTGGTGATGAAACAACTGATGGATAAGTTTATAAAAAAAGAAGACGGTGATAATTTTCTTTTCTGGTATTACACACCGATGGCATTGTCTTTTACAGAGCAATTGAACCCTGCGTTAACAGTTTACGATTGCATGGACGAATTGTCTTTGTTTAAAAATGCACCGGCAGAACTAAAAGAATTGGAGAAAAGATTGATGGCAAAATCTGATGTTGTATTTACAGGCGGGCATTCTTTATATGAAGCTAAAAAACATCAGCATGCAAACATATTTGCTTTTCCAAGTAGTATTGATAAAAGCCACTTTGTAAAAGCAAGGACAAACAAAGTTCAACCAAAAGACCAGGCACAAGTTGAAGGCATTAAACTTGGGTTTTACGGTGTGATTGACGAACGTTTTGATATTGAACTAATCCGCGCAGTTGCAGATGCAAGGCCAAATTGGAACTTTATGTTGATCGGCCCTGTTTTAAAAATTAACCGTGCACTTTTACCCAAAAATGAAAATATTCATTATTTAGGACAGAAAAGTTATGAGCAGCTTCCTTCGTATTTATCAGGTTGGGATGTTGCTTTGATCCCATTTATGCTTAATGATTCTACCAAGTTTATCAGTCCTACAAAAACACCCGAATATTTGTCTGCTGGTAAGCCTGTTGTTTCTACCGCTATACGTGATGTTGTTAACCCTTATGCAAAAAACAAATTAGTACATATAGGTTATACTGCCGAAGATTTTATTGATGCAATTGAAGCTGAATTGGACAACAAAAATAAAAAAGAATGGCTAACTAAAGTTGATGCTTTTTTAAGTAAAAACTCTTGGGACAACACTTGTGCAAGTATGCTTACTTGTATCCAAAATTCTATCAAAGACAAACAAAAAATCTCTATTGCAAGTTAACACTTGTTAAATTTTTAATTAAAAGTGCGGTTGTTGTCATCCGCACTTTTTTTATGCAAGTAAATTTTTTACCGATAAAAGAAGTATTGTAATTTGGATTTATGTAATGATAAATAATTCAATAAAATTTAAAGTGGTATGACTTCAAACTAAAAATGTTATTTAAAGTTAAAACTAATATTAAAGAAAATTATCAATATCAAAATATTGGGTTATGGGTTTAGACGAAAAGTTAGTTGGCAGTTTACAGCATTTGGTAGTAATTGCTGTTGATGGGGAAGAAGGTTATACCAAGGCTGCCGAAATGGTTAGCAGTAAAGATTTGCTGGCACAATTTGAGCAAGCGGCTACCAGCCGTAATATTCAGGCAGAAGCCATCAGGAATTATTTAAGTGACAACGGCATAGAAAAGCCGGCGCACGAAGGCGGTTTTACTGGTGCTTTGCACCGGGCGTGGTTAGATGTAAAAGGTACTTTATCTAACCGAAGCGATAGCGTTTCCGTTTCCAGTTGCCTTACCGGCGATAAAGCTGCAGTTGATGCTTACCAGGAAATTTTACAAGAAAAGGATTTGCCGGCTGACCTCCATAAATTGTTGACGGAACATTTAGAAACCCTCCAATATGATGTAAAAAACCTGGAGCTTCTTTTACTGGATAAATAATTTCAACCCTCGTTCACGCTGTTGTTCTTTTGCCTAAACCGAAGCAGCTTCTGCACCTCGGCTCGTAGCTTTCTTTTTCACCCAATAAAATTTTAATGTCATTTTCAATCAAACGGTAAGAATACAAAGCAGGTTTACCACAAATTACGCAAACGGCATGTACTTTGGTAACCGACTCGGCCATGGCCATTATTGCTGGTAACTGGCCGAAAGGTTTTCCTGTAAAATCCATATCCAAACCGGCAACAATCACCCGAATACCTTTATTGGCCAGTTTATTACAAACTTCAGGCAATTCGTCATCAAAAAACTGTGCTTCATCAATCCCAACAATTTGTGCGTTGCTGCCTAAAAGCAAAATTGCAGAGGCGTTTTCTACAGGGGTTGAGGGTATGGTAGTTGCATTGTGCGATACAATGGCCATTTCATCATATCGCGTATCTTTTTTAGGCTTAAAAATTTCTATGGACAATCTGGCAATTTGTCCGCGTTTTAACCTGCGGATCAGTTCCTCCGTTTTCCCGGAAAACATCGAACCGCAGATCACTTCTATACTTCCGCCAAATTCGTTTTTCCTTTTAAAAACATCTTCATTGAATAACATCTGCCGCTTTAGTTGAAGGCCGAATATCAGAATTTAATCCTATTTTTGAACGTTGATTTATCAACATCTTCCCTAATTTGCCTTATGAATCAGCAGGAAATATTAAAAAAAATCGGTGGGATTATTACTGAGCTGAAAGAGCAATACACTTATCTGGAAGCAAACAATAACGACTTTAATACCCTGGAGCTGGAGCTTTTTATGGCTAACGCCCATTTTTTGACGGATCATATTGAGATACTAAAAAAAATGTACGGACAAGTAAAACCTGCTGCTTTACCGCCTGCAGCACCCGTTTTTACTGCGGAGGAAGTTTATACCGAAAGACAGGAAATACCAGATTCTTTTAAAGAAGAAACACCGCTATTTTTGGCCGAAGAAAGCGTTTCGGAGAAAATAAAAAGTGTTCCTTTTACCGAAATTGCCGAACAGGAATTACCGGTGGAACCAACAGCAGCAGCAATACATCACGAAGTGATCATACTTCCTGAAAGCTTTTTGCAAGAAGAGGAGGAAAATTTACCGGTTTTGGACGATGCTTCTTTTACCATACAAAAAATCGAAGAACCTGAAAAAACTGTAGCTGAACCAAAAGTGGTTTTTGCTGAATCTGAAGTTGAACCAAAAGTTGTACAGGTTGAGGCGGAAGTAATTTCTCAGCCAAAACCAGAACTTGTTAGTTTAACTGCCGAAGCATTGCCAGAACCTGTAAAACATGAAATTGAACCGGTTTTAACACTTAATCAAAGAATTGCGGCACAAAAAGAGGCCGAAAAAGCTGCAACAATATTTCATACTTCGACTAAGCCCGTTCAAGACTTGCAAGCGTTGATCAACCTAAACGATAAATTGCTTTTTGTAAAAGAATTGTTTAACGGTTACAATCTCGCTTATGCAGAAGCGATTAATATTTTAAACCGTTACACTTCTTTTGAGCAGGCAGAACATTTCCTCAATCTAAATTACACTGTCAAAAATAATTGGAAAGAAAAACCGGCAACTGTAGAACGGTTTTATGGCGTGCTGCGGAAAAGGTTTGGTTTATTGTAGGATAAATTCGTGAATTTATAACACTTCTTTTACCCACCTAAATTTAGATAATCCCCATTCGGTTAGAATCCAGTTTGAGCAGGATAAAAATCAAAATTGTAAAACTCCATAGCGAAGAACCGCCATAACTGATTAAAGGCAAAGGAATCCCGATAACCGGAACCAGGCCAATTGTCATCCCAACATTAATAAAAACGTGAAAAAAAATGATTGAAGCGACACCGTAACCATAAATCCTGGAAAAGTTGGAACGCTGTCGTTCGGCAATAAATACGATCCGAAAAAGCAGAATCAAATAAATGAGGATAACGGTGAGCGTTCCTGCAAAACCCCATTCCTCACCAACGGTACAAAAAATAAAATCGGTGCTTTGTTCGGGCACAAAGGAAAACTTGGTTTGTGTACCTTTTAAATAACCTTTTCCCCAAAGTTTACCAGAACCGATTGCGATTTTAGATTGGTTAACATTGTAGCCAATTCCCCTTAAATCTGTTGTTATGCCCAGCCACTCGTCAATCCGTACGGTTTGGTGTTGTTTGAGGACGTTATGGTATAAAAAGTTTACGCTGAAAATCAGTGTAACCGAAATGACAAAACCGGCCACGACAGTTATAATCAGCGTTTGGTTTCTGCGGAAAAGGTAAACTAAAAACCCGGCAATTGCTGCAAGCAAACCAATAAAATAAAATTGATACTGGTTAAGCAATAAAGTAAGGATAAACAAAGCAATCGCAATTGCAATTGCAATCAGGAAAAGCGGCGAAATACCTTCTCTGTACAGTACAAATATCAGTGAACAGAAAACCAATGTTGAACCGGCGTCGGGTTGTAAAATGATCAGTACCATTGGGAAACCGATGATAGCTGCAGCAACTAAAAAAGATTTAGTATCTGTTACTTTGATGTTTGTTCCGCTAAGGTAACGGGCCAGCAGTAAACAAGTAGCAAATTTTGCAAATTCGGAAGGCTGCAAACGAAAACCGCCACCGAGGGAAATCCAAGCCTGGTTACCGCCAACATTCCTTCCAATGACTAAAACAAGGACCAGCAAAATCATGGTGATGATATAAACTGCCGGTGCCAATGCACTAAAAAAGCGGCTTTCCATCAAAAGGATAACAGTTCCAAGTACAATGGCCGAAATAATGTAGATAAACTGTTTGCCGTAGTTGGTGCTTAAATCAACATAACTGGGATGCGCTTCGTCGTAAATTGCCGAGTGAATGTTGAACCAACCAATAACGCACAGGATAAGATAAAGCACAACCGTAAACCAATCTACATTAAAAAATAAGCTGCGCTGGTTATTCATGTTCCTTTCTTTTGATGCTGACAGAAGTTAAGGTAACTACAGGTGGCTTTTTCTTGCCTGTATCTGTTTTGATGCTTTTGCTGTTACTATCTGCCTGACTTTTTTTTAAGGAGTCTTTCGGCAGAAATTTATTAACAGGTTTTGGTGAGCCAGGTAATGGAGGCAAAAGGTTTGCTTCCATATATTTTTTAGGATTGATACCGGATGGACGGCGTGTAATTGAATCTTTTAAATATTTTTCTATGATAAAAGAAGCAATCGGTGCAGCCCAGGAAGCACCTTGTCCGGCGTTTTCTACCACAACAGCAATGGCAATCTTAGGATGGTCGCGCGGTGCGAAAGCAACAAACACAGAGTGGTTTTCTCCGTGTGGATTTTGTGCTGTTCCGGTTTTGCCGCACATAATAATACCAGGAATATGAGATGCAGCCGCTGTCCCTCGGTCCACTACGGCCTGCATGCCATTTATAACTGGTTCGTAGTAAATTGAATCAATGCCGACGTTTATTTTCTCTTTAAACTCTGCTTTGATTACATCTTTATCGCCAACACCTTTAATTAAATGCGGGCGATAATAAAACCCGCGGTTGGCAATTGTGCATTCAATATTTGCCATTTGCAAAGGCGTAGCCAATAACTCGCCCTGACCAATAGCTAAGGAAATAATGGTATTAGCCCGCCAGTGGTTTTTGCCGTAAGTACGGTCATAACGTGCAGGTGCAGGCACAAGCCCTTTTCGTTCATTGGGTAAATCCACGTCCAATTTCACACCAAAACCAAACTTATTGACCTCGTTTTTCCAGCTTAAATAAGTTGCTGTCGTATTTTTTGCGCCGTTCTGGTTGATCAATTTATTGAAAACGTTACAAAAATAGGCATTACAGGAGCCTTCGATTCCGTAACTTAAATTGGTTACACCATGATGGTGTGTGCACCCAACCCAATGGCCACCCGCCTGATAACCTCCAGCGCAAAAAAAAGTAGTTTGCGGTGTAATGATGCCTTCCTGCAAAGCAATGAGTGCGCTTAACGGTTTAAAAGAAGAACCTGGTGGATAATAAGCTTGGATCGGCCTGATAAGCAACGGATTATACGGATTTTTATACATGGCCGAAATATTGTTGCCACGTTCACGTCCTACTAATTCGTTTGGGTCATAAGTCGGACTGCTCACAAATGCCAGGATTTCACCGGTTGATGGCTCGATGGCTACAATGCTGCCTACTTTGTTTTGCATTAATTTTTCGCCGAGTTTCTGGATGCGGATGTCTAAAGAAGAAATTAGCCTTTCCCCGGCTACGGCTGCTGTATCATATTGTCCGTTCAGGTATTTTCCTTTTGGAACACTGCGCGAATCAACCAACAAATTTTCTACACCACGTTGCCCGCGCAAAACATTTTCGTATGCTTTTTCTACTCCGCTGTAACCAACATAATCGCCCGGACTGTAATAGCCATTGGATTTTTCGATGATCTTGTCATTTACTTCACTGATATAACCTAAAAAATGAGCGGCGACAGAATCAGGATAAGTCCGCACCGAACGTTGCTGTACAAAAAAACCCGGAAACTCGAACAAGTGTTCCTGAAAAGAATTGTAAAGCCGCGCCGACATTTGTTTTTCAAATATGGAAGGCCGGAAATTAGAGTACGTTTTAGCTTTTTGCCAGCGCTTATCGAACTCATCTTTATTAATTTGAAGCAGCCTGCAAAACTCCAATGTATCAAAATCGTGCACCTGTTTTGGCGTAACCAAAATATCGTAAACATGCTCGTTTTGCACTAAAATTTTATTGTGTCGGTCAAGGATTGCACCGCGGTCTGGATATTTGATAAACCTGCGAACTACATTATTCTGGGCAAACGCAATATACTTATCATCCACAATCTGGATGTAAAACAAACGGCCAATCAGCATTAGCATTACTACAATGAAAATGCCAAGGATTACATACCGTCTTTCAAAAAAACTATTCATTAACGTACTTTTTTCTTGAAAAACATTAAACCGGATATTAACATTAAAAGTACGGTAAATATTGTGCTGAAGATAACCCTGGTTAAGGTAAACAGGATTTCTGAGAAGTGGAACGACTCGAGGTTAAGTAAAAAAAAGTGGTGTAGAAACGTTAAAATCAAAGCGTATAAAAAAAACCAGCGGAAACCCATTAAGCTTAAAGTTGGTTCTGGTTCATTGTCAAAACCTTCTTTTTGTACGGTAATGCTGATAAAAATGATCCGTACATAAGCCAAAAAAATGCAGGAAGCAGCATGTAAGCCAGGTGTATCGTAAAAAGCATCAATGGTAATGCCTAAAATAAAAGCAAGCAGGTATAATAAGAAATTAGGAATATCGAACGGTAAAAGAAGTATGAACAGGATATAAAAGTATGGCGTAACCACATGGTACAACGAAATGCTTTTCAGTAAAAAAACCTGTATAAATACCAGCACGATAAACCGCAGTACGTTGTATATAATAATCCTGCTCATTGTTTTTCCTGGGCCTCCAGCTTCTCTTGTTCTTGCGCCAGCTTATTGGTAACTACATAAACGTATTGCAGGTTACTAAAATTAACGGACAGGTTTACTTCGATACTGGTTCCGTTACTGCTGTCTTTTGCATTCAAATTACTGATATGGCCAAGTAACGTCCCGGCAGGAAAAAGAGAATAACCGGATGTAACTACCGGAGTGCCAACTTTAATTTTTGCCTGCTTCATGTAATTTATCAGCATAGCTTTAGTCGGGTCGAGGTTATTGTCCCAAATTAGAGAACCCACATTGTTAGAATCAGTTAGCATGGCACTAATGCGCGTATTTTCATGAAGTAAAGATTGTATGGTTGATAAATTAGGGCCGGTAAAAGTAACAATACCAACCACGCCTGAGCCACAAATTACGCCCATTCCTTTTGCAATGCCTGCATTACTGCCGCGGTTAATGGTAAGGTAGTTATTTCGGCGGTTAAAAGAATTGTTAATTACCCGCGCTGCAATATAAGTGTACTGCTGTTTGTAAATAGTATCAGATACTGTTTTTACCGTAGAAGAATCTACATAAAAAGAAGATTTAAGCTGGTTACGCAAACGGGCATTTTCGCTGGCCAGACTATCGTTGGTGATGCCTAATTTCAAATAATCTGTTAGTTGATCTACTTTAAGGTAAATGTTTCCAACTACTTCATTGGACGAACTGATGAAAGTAGCTTTTTGAAAATTGTTGTACTTTATAAGGGTAACTAAAGAAATGACTTCGAAAATGATAAATAAAAAAAATGCGTTGTACTTGGAGATGAAGATCAAGAGATTACGCATGGAAAATAAGTTTTAGGTTTTAAGTTGTACGTTTTAAGTTGAACGCAAGCAGGCAACTTATAACTTAAAACGTATAACCCAATACTCTTTTTACTGCATTAAAAATTTAAAATTTCCAATATTTTTCAAAGCTGTACCTGTTCCGCGTACTACAGCGCGTAACGGATCTTCCGCAACATGTACCGGCAGTTTTGTTTTTGCTGCTACGCGTTTATCTAATCCCCGAAGCAAAGCACCGCCGCCGGTTAAATAAATGCCGGTTTGATAAATATCTGCCGAAAGTTCGGGCGGCGTAATTTCTAATGCTTTTAAAATGGCTTCTTCAATTTTGGAAATCGATTTATCCAAACAATGTGCAATTTCCGTATAAGAAACGGTGATTTGTTTAGGCACGCCAGTCATCAAATCACGGCCTTGAACCGCAAAATCTGCAGGTGGATCTGCCAGTTCCGGCAAAGCTGCACCAACTTCAATCTTGATTTTTTCGGCAGTACGGTCGCCAATCATGATGTTGTGTTGCCTGCGGATGTAATGAACAATATCCGAATCAAAATTATCTCCGGCAACGCGGATGGATTGATCACAAACGATACCAGAAAGCGCGATAACTGCAATTTCCGTCGTTCCGCCACCAATGTCGATAATCATGTTGCCCATCGGTTCTTCCACATCGATACCAATTCCTACGGCTGCAGCCATTGGTTCGTAAATCAGATATACTTCTTTTGCACCTGCAATTTCAGCAGAATCGCGTACGGCACGTTTTTCTACTTCTGTAATCCCCGAAGGAATACAAATCACCATCCGCAGCGAAGGAAAAAACCAGCCTTTGCCTTTGTTGATCATCTTGATCATGCCGCGGATCATGTGTTCCGAAGCGTTAAAATCAGCAATTACACCATCTTTTAATGGCCTTACGGTTCGTATATTGTCGTGGGTTTTGCCTTCCATTTGCATGGCCTGGCGCCCGATGGCAATTATTTTGTTCGTCGTTCGGTCAAACGCCACGATGGAGGGTTCATCCACCACCACTTTATCATTATGTATAATCAGGGTATTTGCAGTGCCCAAATCAATGGCAATTTCTTGCGTGAAGAAGTTAAATAGACCCATTTGTTTTTATATCAGTATAAGCTGCAAAGTTTACGAAAAAATGTGCTATTAAAGAATATGTGAACAGTTTTATTGCGGGGATTAATGTTTAAAATGACGTATGCCGGTAGTTACCATCGCAATATTTTTTTGATTGGCCATTTGGATAGAATCCTGGTCTTTAATCGAGCCGCCGGGCTGTAAAACTGCGGTAATTCCTGCGTCTGCTGCAATTTCCACACAATCGGGAAAAGGAAAAAACGCATCCGAAGCCATTACGGCACCTTGCAAATTAAAGCCAAAACTTTCCGCTTTTGTAATCGCCTGTTTCAAAGCATCTACCCGGGAAGTTTGCCCAACGCCGCTCGTAACCAGCATACTGTTTTTAGCCAGTACAATTGTGTTCGATTTGGTGTGTTTTACAACTTTATTGGCGAAGAATAAATCTTTCAGTTCCTGTTCTGTTGGTTGTTTTTCGGTAACGGTTGTCATTTGTTGCGGGCCTTCAATTACCGCATCTTTGTCCTGCTCGATCACACCATTTAACAAAGTTTTAAATAATTTTGAAGGAAGTTTTACCGGTTTGCGCAGCAAAATGATCCGGTTTTTCTTTGAAGTTAAGGTTTTTACTGCTTCTTCACTGTATGCTGGCGCAATTAAAACTTCAAAAAATAATTTGCTGATTTCTGTTGCCGTTGCCGCATCTACTTCAACATTGGTAATAATTACGCCGCCAAAAGCAGAAACCGGGTCGCAGGACAAAGCCGCCAGCCACGACTCCAAAATGCTGTTTTTACTGGCAATTCCGCAGGCGTTGGTATGTTTTAAAATCGCTACGGTTGGTTCTTCAAATTCATCGATCAAAGCAACTGCGGCATCAACATCCACTAAGTTATTGTACGACAATTCTTTTCCGCCCAGCTTATCAAACAATTGGTTCAGATCACCATAAAAAATACCTTGCTGATGTGGGTTTTCGCCGTAACGTAAAATCTGTGCAGGTTCTATGCTTTGTTTAAAAATATTTAAAGGTTCTTCTTGGTTGAAGTAATTGAAAATAGCCGAATCGTAATGCGAAGAAATATGGAAAGCTTTACGCGCGAAAGCTTTGCGTTGTGCTAAAGTAGTTTCACCGTTTTGTGTTTTGAGGATGTTTTCCAGTTCGGTATAATCGTTTTTGGAAGCGATGATCGTAACATCCTGGAAATTTTTTGCGGCTGCGCGGATGAGGGAGATGCCGCCGATATCTATTTTTTCAATGATGTCGGCCTCACCCAAACCCTCTCCGGGGGAGAGGGCTTTTTTAACCGTTTCTTCAAAAGGATATAAATCAACAATCACCAGATCAATTTCCGGGATTTCGTATTCCGCAATCTGCTGCCGGTCGCCTTCGTGTTCGCGCCGGTTTAAAATGCCGCCAAATATTTTAGGATGCAATGTTTTTACACGTCCGCCTAAAATAGAAGGATAAGAAGTCAAATCTTCCACCGGGATAACATCAACCCCTAAATTGCGTATAAAAGTTTCTGTGCCGCCGGTAGAATAAATTTGTACATTTAATCGGTTTAATTCCTGGATAATCGGCCCCAGGTTATCTTTATAATAAACAGAAATTAACGCATTTTTTATTTTGACAGGCTGGCTCATGGAACGGTAAAATGAGCCGCAAAGGTAAAAATTTTAATGTTTTGTTAAAGGTTTTGAGGTGGTAAAAGAAGTATGGAGAAATTGAACCAGATCATTTTTAAATCTTAATTTCAAAGAACCGGATTGTAAATTCTATATAGAGTAATGAAAATCAAATTTTAAGATGAAAAATATACTTTTTTTTGTTTTACTAATCGGCATTATGAGCTGTTCGGCCCAAAACAAAGCTATCCCAATTCCATTAAAAAAAATGGAGACATTAGGTAACAAAAGCTTTGATGAAATACAAGTTAATGGGGTAGCTAATTTTATTTTGTCCAATGGAAATAGTGTAAAACAATTCAGTGCCGGTGATACCTATGTTGAAGATATAAAACTAAAAGGTACTCCTTTTAAAACACAAAATATTTATGCTAAATCTAATGGAGCCATACAAAGCTCTATAGAAATATTTTATGACTTTCCTGTAAAGATTCAAAAGTTTTACGATGGAAACGGAAGTGTAATTAAGGAAATTAATTTTGATAATCCCTATCAATTTTCCACAGATGATTTAGCTCTAAAAATCAAGAATGAGTTTAACATCGACATTATGAAGAATAATAAATATGTAGACGTTTCCAGAACTTTATTACCAGATGATTCAGAACCACCGCAATATGAAGTCAGTTTTCCCATAGATCCAAACGCCAATACGCCTTACGGAGATAAAAGAGTACTATTGATTGATGGTAATACCGGAGCGATTACTTCAAATACCATCAGAATTTATACTAAGTAATATTTAGAAACTGTTTTTATCAGCTTAAAAACAGTATTAACAAGTTATCTTTTAACTAATCGTTTCAGCTGTTTTTCAAAACCATTAGTCGGAATAATACTATAACTCATCTAAAAGCTCCTGAGCAGTTTTTAGTTTAATTTTTCCTTGTTTATGCAAGCGCACTTCTTCCGCAGCTTCTTTTAAATCTTCCCAAAGCACAACATTACCAGCAGATATTGGCTTTGCTTTTTTAACAAAAGAAAGGCTTTTTAAAACTTTCATACCAAAAGAAGCCTCATCATCCGGGATTTCTATTAAAACTTTCATGCTGATTTTTGACAAGATTACAACTCTTATAGATTTAGATATAGATCTATAAGAGTTGATTCAAACTTACTAAAATTTCAATGCTCTTTTTAAACCGATAAAAACAGTATCAAAACTCACTTCACCTTCTTCAAAACCTGCTCAATCACTTTTGGATAATGCTGATGCTCTAACTGCTGGATTTTAAAACGTACATTTTCCAACTACAAATAAAATGCTATTCGCTTGTCAAAGCTTTTATAGTTTTAACCGTAATAAACAACCTTGTGCTTTTTGGCAAACCGATAAAACCGTAAGCTTTGTAAAATCCCATTGCTTTTTCATCAATCGGGTCAACTATTACAGCCATTGTGCCAATGCTTTCTGCTAAATCTGCACAACGGTTTAGCGCATCTAAAAGTAGCATTTCGCCCAATCGTTTTCCTTGGTAAGCTTTATTTACTGCCAATCTGCCCAAAAGTGCCGTTGGTACAACTGGATAGTTTGTCGGTAGTTTTTTTCTTAGGTCTTCCGGTAAATCTTCCAAAGAAACAGCATTACTGGAAAGCGTATAGTAACCGGCGACAGTTTTAGCCGGGTTATCAATAAGCACATAACAAACCGAAATATTCCGTTTTACATCCTGGTTTGCCTGGGTTTTTATGTAATTGTTTAAAGATGGATAACCGCACTCAAAGCTGCCTTTAATTTGCGTTTTGTTAAGCAGTTCTATCGATAACGCCATCTTTAATAAACTGGTTATAAATTAGCTGTGCTTTTTTTAGCTTATCGTTTGGAGCGGACGGGTTTAAAAGGGCATCAACAAAAACCTTTTTGTCTTCTAAAGTTTTTATCAGTTGATTATTGTCATCGATGATTTTGTTGGCTTCGGATTTAATGCAAAAAACCACAAACTCGCTTAAGCTTTTAAATCCACGAAGTTCAGACGCGTATTTAAACAGCTCTTTTTGTTCTTTGCTAATCCGGACATCAATCCGATCATTAACTGTTATTGCCATTTTAATTGGGTTTATTGATTATACAAATGTACGTAGAATGACCGTACATAGAAATTAATTTTTGAGGTTCAACAACAAAATCTTTTTCTCCACAAAATACTCTTTTTACCGCCCTAAAAACAGCATCAAGTCTCACTTCAACTTCTTCACAACCTGCTCAATCACTTTTGGATAATGCTGATGCTCCAACTGCTGGATTTTAAAGCGGATATTTTCCAGTTCGTCTTTCGGTTCGATCTTAAAACGAAATTGCTGGATGATTTCGCCTTCATCAAAATGCTCGTTCACTAAATGGATGGTTATGCCCGATTCTTTTTCGCCAGCCGCTAAAACTGCTTTGTGCACAAAATCGCCATACATTCCTTTTCCGCCATAATTTGGTAAAAGCGCCGGATGAATATTGATGATTTTATTAGGAAAAGCATTCAATAAATTTTGCGGAACCAGCCATAAAAAACCAGCGAGCACAACCAAATCGATGTTTAAACTTTGCAGCAATTTTAAGATTTCATCGCTCTGGTAAAAAGCTCTTCGGTTAAAAACATGACTTGGGATTTCAAAGTTATACGCACGTTGTAAAACGTAAGCTTCCGGGTTATTGGTTAAAACGATGGTTACTTCGGCAAAAGCATTTTTTTTAAAATGCTCCATAATTTTTTGCGCGTTGGAGCCGGAGCCGGAAGCAAAAATGGCAATCCGTTTTTTTAAAAGCAGGTTTGGAACGGCTGGTGCAACCATAAATTTTTAGCGGTAAAAGAAGCAAAACTATTTGCTGTGTATAAAACCATAACGGTAAACCACAACGGTATCTGTTGGTTTAGGATTGGTGTTGATGTCGCCGGCATCAAAAATTAAAGAATACTGGCCCAAATTGTTAATCCGCGCCAGGCTGTTCAGTTTATTAAAATTTTTGGTGATGGCCGGTGTTAAATTTAGGTACAGTTGATCGGAAGTAAAAGACCAACCACCGTTTAATTTTGCTGTCTGGCAGCCGTAATTGCTGAAAATAAAGGTTTTGTCTGCATTAAAAGAAATACGCTGGTTTAGCGCACAACCAACTTGTAGCGTGTCGGTTTTTACCAAAGACTGGTTTACATATTTAAAACGTTGCAGCAAAGCTAAGTTCCAAGGACTTTGTGTTAAAAAAGTGGAGATGGAACTTTGGCTGTTGTCTTTTTTGCATGAATTTACGGCAAAGGCGCACAGCAAAATAAACAGCAGCAAAAACATCGGTTTTCTCGTCATAAACAGCATCAAAAGTAATAAATCCTGTGTTAATAGTTAATACGGTTTAAACGGCTGTTCATGCTGATAGTATTTAAAATATCAGGATTTAGTTGAACACTAGTTAAAACTATGTTCAAAAATCTATGTTAGCGAAAGAAAAAAGACTTATGAACAATTTTTTCAGGACCATCATTGCAGCTTGGGGCGCTAAAAAGTTAGGCGGCGGATGCTTATCTACCGTTGTTATATTTGTTATCATTTATACCATGTTAGGCAAATGCAACCAAGGCACACAAACAAGTTCTTCTCCGGCACACACCAAAGTACAAACAGTAAAAAGTCCAGCTTTTGGTTACGCTGCTTTAAAACATTAATCAACTTAAAATTTCCAGAAGTTTTACTTTGATAATCGGTTTAATAATAAACTCTTTAATCAATTTATTTTTTTCCGCGCGTTTACGGTCTTCCTCCCAAATAGAAGAACTAACCAAATAAATGTTGATATTTTTCCCCAATTGCGGCAGCAGTTGGGCAAATTTTTCTATAAAACCCCAGCCGTTCAGCACGGGCATATTTAAATCGAGCAGCAAAACATCTGGAATTGCCGATGCTTCTTTTAGCCTTATAAAATCCAGTGCTTCTTTTCCATCAGCAAAAAATAAAACCGGGTTGGTAATTTGCCAGGTAACAAACAGGTTTTTTAAAGTTTGGATGTAAACCGGGTCATCATCCACAACGGCTATGGTTTTTAAAAGAGGCATGGTATAATTTAGGTTGATAAAAGAAGCATGTAAGGTTAAACTTTGGTAAGGGCATTGAGCTGGCCAACTGTTTGGTTGAGTTTGCTGCTGATTGTTTTAAGGCTGCCGATCAACTCTTCCATTTCTTTACAATTGGGTTTATGTTGAAGTGATTCCAGCAATAACTGCAAATTACTGGTGTTAGCACGTAGGTTGTGGGAAACGATGTAGGCGAAATTATCAAACCTAACCTTGTGGTTTTCAAAGTTGTCTGTATTCGTTGCGTTGTTTTTAGAAAGGTTTTCCTGCGAAAATTCGGTTTGTAACGTTCCTTTTATCGCAATACATTTTCCGTAATCATCGTAAATTGGACTGCCCGTAGTGCAAACCATAATTATTTTATCATCGGCGGTAAGCGAAGGCAGTTTTAGTTCGAAAGGAATACCTTGTTGAATGGCACGGTTAAAAGCTTCGCCAATATTTTGTTCGGGCTGACAATACTTTACCAATTGCTGTAAGGTTGGCGGGTAAGATTTGCTTAATCCTAATAAAAGGCAAAGCCCGTCCGACCAAAAAAGTTGATTAGAAGCGATATCCAATTCCCAATAGCAGGTCTCATTTAGCGTATCAACTACTGTTGGCTCATTATTTTTTGTTTTCAAGTCGATATAGATTTACTGCTGTTAATCTATAATCAAGCCACATTCATTTTAAGGTGATCGCAGCCATTTAAAGCAAAAAGATCAGGATAACCGGGCAACAATTTACCCGTTATCCTGACCTTCTCCCCAATGCTTCTTTTACCGGGTAAAAATTGGTGTTATCTCATCGGCACAAACTTTAAACAAACCGGGTGGCTGATTTCTAATTTTGTGCCGGTACGGCTTAATTTGCCAGTAGTTTTGTTGATTTTAAAAGTATAAATATCATCCGTGTTTTGGTTAGCTACCAATAAAAAGTTTCCGGTTGGGTCGATTGCAAAATTTCTCGGCGCATTTCCAAATGTTGATTGGCGTTGTACAAAAGTGAGTTTCCCGGTTGTTTTGTTCACTTTATAAACCACCAAATCATTGGCCTCGCCGCGGTTGGAAGCGTACAAAAAGTTTTCATCCGGCGATAAATGGATATCTGCCGCCCCGTTTACGCCTTTAAAATCCGGTGTTTCCATGTCGATGTTTTGTATCGAAGTTAATTTTCCGTTGGCATAATTAAAAGCCCTGATCTTTGCGCTTATTTCCTGCACCAGGTAAGCATGTTTTGCGTTTTTGGTAAATACCAAATGCCTTGGCCCGCTGGCCGGGTCAACGGCAACCGTTGGTTTTGCCGCAGGTTTTAAAGGCTTTTTAGAGTTGGGTTGATAAGTGTATTCGTAAACTTTATCCGTGCCGAGGTCATCAGCTATTAAATATTTTTCATCCGGGGATAAAATTACGGCATGGACATGCGGCGACTTTTGCCTTGCCGCATCAACGCTTCCTCCGGTATGCTGGATGGTTTGCAGCGTATCACCGATACTTCCGTCTGCTTTTAAAGCATAAACGGCCAAATTTCCGCCGGAATAATTAGCTACGAAAAGGTTTTTGTTCTTTTTGTCCACACTCACATAACATGCATCGCCTCCGTAAGTGGATGATTTGTTGAGGTAACTCAGCTTCCCGCTCCGGTCATCAAACTTAAACGCACTCACGCTGTCGCCAGCCTGGTTATGGCTTTCGTTAACCGCGTAAACAAAACGTTTATCCGCAGAAACAGCCAGATATGACGGGTCTTTTACGCCTTCCGCAACATGCTCCAAAGCAACACTCCCGGTTTTTTTGTCAAACTTATAAACGTAAATACCTTTGCTTGTTCCGTTGGTGTAAGTGCCGATCAGCAAATGGTAAAAGCGCGGTGCCTGCTTTTTTTGTGCCGATAAAAATCCGGGTAACAGCAAAGCGATCAGGATAGCAGTTATTTTTTTTGTGTTCATGTTGAGGGATGGTTTTGAAACCAAACGTACAAAAAAACCGCTTTGGTTTTAACAGCAGCGGTTGGTATTTTTATTTCATCAGATGTTTTAGCTGGATAATTTCTTTCTCTTCCAGATAACGCCAGCGGCCGCGGGTCAGGTCTTTTTTGGTAAGGTTGGCATAAATCACACGGTCTAATTTCACTATATCATAACCCAAATGTTCAAAAATACGGCGCACGATCCGGTTTTTGCCGCTGTGTATTTGGATGCCGACTTCCCGCTTGCTGCCGCCGGTTACGTATGAAACGGCATCGGGCTTTATCAAACCGTCCTCCAGTTCCAAACCGAAAGCAATCTTGTTCAAATCGCCCTGCGTTAAACTTTTGTCCAGTTCAATATTATAAATTTTAGTGATGCTGTTTTTAGGGTGGGAAAGTTTGTCGGCCAAATCACCGTCGTTCGTCAATAGTAAAAGTCCGGTTGTGTTGCGGTCTAATCTTCCAACCGGATAAATGCGTTCGCGGCTTGCTTTTTCAACCAGTTGCATTACGGTGCGGCGTTCCTGCGGGTCATCCGTTGTGGTGATGTAATCTTTCGGTTTGTTCAGCAGCACGTAAACCATTTTTTCGCGCTTTAAAGTTTCGCCGTTGTAACGGATTACATCTTTTATCGGGTCAATTTTGGTACCCAGTTCAGCAACTACTTCACCGTTTACAGAAACTACGCCTGCTTCAATCAGTTCATCTGCTTTCCGGCGCGAACAAATTCCGGCGTTGGCAATGTAACGGTTCAGGCGGATCAGCCCATTATCTTTATGATTACGGCTGCTGCCTTCCGCTGGTTTATTGCGCGAACGCATCACTTTTTTATCGTCGGTGCCTATCGAACTGTCGGCCCTCACATAACGTTTTTCTTTTCCGCTGAAATCTTTTTGGTACGGGCGTCCTTCAGAATTACTGCTTTTAAAAGATTTTTCGCGTTGCCCTTCTCCGAAACCACCCGTATCCCTGCTTTTAAAAGGTTTATCGCTGCGCGTACCGAAAGATGGTTTGGCAGAAAAACCACGTTCTTTAAACGGCTGGCCTTCGCTGCTTTTGCGGAAAGGTTTGCTTTCATCTGCAGATTTTTTACCGCTAAAAGAAGCATTGCTGCTGTCGCGGCTTTTAAAACGGTTGTTTTCTGCGGATGGCCTGCCAAATCTTTTCTCTGCGGATGCTTCTTTTACACCTCCAAAAGATTTTTTGGGTGCCCCGAAAGCAGAAGGTTTTTTTCTGAAGCTGCCTTCACTGGCCGGGTTTTCATTTTTTTGATTTGAAGAAAAACTTCTGCCGGCGGAAGGTTTACCGGTTCTGTCGGCGGATTTGTCATCACGACTGTTCCCTTGTTTTTTATATGCCATTATTGTGCTTCAACCGTTTTTTATCGGGGAGGTAAAGTTACGTTTTTTGGTTGTCCCGCACAACTTTAATCCATTTGGCAACAATGATTTATAGCGGTTTATATATATTTTTTGTAGCTGTAAACGAAGCTGATATTGGTGTTGGTTTTAATATCGTTTTTGTAACTATTTGATATTCTGGTATATATTTTTACCTTTGCCGCAGTTAATCAATATTTAATAGCTAAAACCAAAAGGACAATGTACAAAAAACACTTCATTACGTGCTCCGTAATCGTGTTGCTGTTTATCATGTCGAAGTTGTTCATCTACAGTACAACGCTAAAAAAAACAGTAGAAAAAGCACAGCCAAAAGCGGATAACGATGTAGTTGTTTCCGAGGCTAATGATGCACCGGATGCGTTAAATTTTGCCAATGAGCCTGTACCGGTTCATGACCCGAAAGTGGCGGTAAAATTGAAACACTCTTTTAAACAGCATAGCTTTAAACAGCTGCAAACTAACTTAATACATTCGCGTGCGGCACGGTTATTTAAAGTGATCGAACCGATCCTTAAAGTTTATGGCATCCCGGATGATTTTAAGTACATCCCGATTGTAGAATCAGGTTTGGAACAAGGCGTTTCTCCAAAAGGTGCCAAAGGCTTGTGGCAATTTATGCCCGGCACGGCACGGACTTACGGCCTTAAAGTTAATGGTAGCCGCGATGAACGCCTCAACCTAAAAAAATCTACCGTGGCCGCTTGCATTTACCTGCGCGAACTGTACGGCGAGTTCCATAACTGGACGCTGGTTGCAGCCGCCTACAACAATGGTTCTATCAAGTTGGCGCATCAAATGAAAAGGCAGAAAAAGCACAATTATTTTCGCATGCACTTAAACCAGGAAACAGGCAGGTACATTTATGACCTGGTTGCGGTTAAACAAATGATTACGCGGCCAAACGGTTTCGGTTACAACGAAGCGGGCTATATGGCGTTAAATTAAACATTACACAAGGAGCACAAAGCAAAAAAGGCTGTCCCACATTTGGGATGGCCTTTTTTGCGTATTTTCGCAAAAATTCCTTGAAAATTATTAGAGTTGAAGCTTGTCAAATTTACAATGCTTTTTTTATGCCGATAAATTTAGGGTGATAAAAGAAGCATCTATTTAACCGAAGAATTTTCAATCGAACATTAAGTAAAAACTATTTCTGAATTGAAACATGGCTGAAAAACCGATTGACCTGGGCGAGCAAAGTGAGGTAGAAGTTTACGGTGCCCGGGTGCATAATCTTAAAAATATCGATATCTCTTTTCCACGCAACCAGCTGGTGGTAATTACCGGTTTAAGCGGCAGCGGCAAATCTTCCCTGGCTTTTGATACCATTTATGCGGAAGGCCAACGCCGTTACATGGAAACTTTTTCGGCTTATTCGCGCCAGTTTATGGGCGGAATGGAGCGGCCGGACGTGGATAAAGTTTCGGGTTTAAGTCCGGTTATCGCCATCGAACAAAAAACGACGAGCAAAAACCCGCGCTCAACCGTTGGCACCATCACCGAGATATACGATTTTATGCGCCTGCTTTTTGCCCGTACCGGCGATGCATATTCGTATGTTACGGGGGAAAAGATGGAACGCTTATCCGAAGATCAGATTTACAGAACCATTCTGGAGAAATTTAACGGGCAAGCTATCCATATTTTAGCCCCCGTTGTTAAAGGAAGAAAAGGCCATTACCGCGAACTTTTTGAGCAGATACGCAAACAAGGTTATCTAAAAGTTTGGATCGATGGCGCGGTACAGGATGTAGAACCGAAAATGCAGGTTGATCGTTACAAAATCCATGATATCGATATTGTGGTTGACCGGCTCGTTATCACCGAAAAAGATGAAAAACGTTTAAATACTTCCATCCAAACAGCCTTAAAAGTAGCGAAAGGGATTATCCGCGTAGCCGATCAGCAAAACCAGGTTTCTTATTTCAGTAAATTTTTGATGGACCCGGTTTCCGGGATTTCTTATGATGAGCCTCAGCCTAACACCTTTTCGTTCAACTCGCCTTACGGTGCCTGCGCCCGTTGTGATGGTTTGGGTTATATTTCCGAAGTGGATGAAGATTCTGTCATCCCCGATAAAAAGTTAAGCATTTTAAACGGCGGTTTGGCCCCGCTTGGCGAATACCGCGAAACATGGATGTTCCAGGTTTTGAAAGCTTTAGGTAAAAAGTATGAGTTTTCGTTATCTACACAGATTGAAAAGCTATCACCAGAAATCCTGAAAATCATCCTAAACGGTTCGCCGGATATGATTACGGTTCCGGTGGAATACAATAAATATAATGTCCAGAATTACCAGATCAATTTTGACGGCATCATCAAAATGCTGGAAGAACAGCAGGAACGCAAAACTGAAGACCACGGCGACGATCTGGACAATTACCGGACAGTAAAAATTTGCCCGGAATGCCACGGCGCGCGCCTCAAAAAAGAATCGCTGAACTTTAAAATAGACGGAAAAAATATTTTCGAGCTTGCTACGATGGATATTGTAACGCTAAGTTCCTGGTTTGTTGGATTGGAAGAACGGATCAGCGAACGGCAAAACATCATCGCCAAAGAAATTTTAAAAGAAATCCGTGCCCGTATCGGCTTTTTGCTGGATGTTGGTTTAAGTTATTTAACGTTGGATCGTACAGCAAGAACGCTTTCGGGCGGAGAAGCGCAACGCATCCGGCTGGCCACGCAAATCGGTTCGCAGCTGATGAATGTGATGTATATTTTGGATGAGCCGAGCATCGGTTTGCACCAGCGCGATAACGACCGGCTGATCCATGCTTTGAAAAACCTGCGCGACTTGGGCAACACGGTTTTGGTGGTGGAGCACGATAAAGAAATGATCCTGGAAGCCGATTATGTGATCGACATGGGCCCGGCAGCCGGCGTTCACGGCGGAACGGTTGTGGCGCAAGGCACGCCGCAGCAACTAATGCTGCAGCAAACATTGACCACTTCTTATTTAAACGGCAGCAAAGAAATTGCCGTTCCAGAGCAAAGAAGAGCAGGCAACGGTAAATTTGTATCGATAAAAAAAGCATCAGGCCACAACCTTAAAAATGTAAGTGTTGATTTCCCGCTGGGGAAATTGATTGGTGTTACCGGCGTTTCGGGTAGTGGGAAATCCAGTTTGATTACCGAAACGCTTTATCCGGTTTTGAACCATCATTTCTTCCGGGCAAAAAAAACGCCGCTTCCTTTCGGTAAAATCGAAGGGTTGGAAAATATTGATAAAGTGATCGAGATCGACCAAACGCCAATCGGCCGCACGCCGCGTTCTAACCCGGCAACTTACACCAGTGTTTTTTCCGACATCCGCAACCTGTTTGTCGGCCTGCCCGAAGCCCGGATCCGCGGTTATAAGCCCGGCCGTTTTTCCTTCAACGTAAAAGGCGGAAGATGTGAAACTTGTCAGGGTGCGGGCGTTAAGTTGATCGAGATGAATTTTTTACCTGATGTACAAGTCCCGTGCGAAGAATGCGGCGGCAGGCGATACAACCGCGAGACTCTGGAAGTACGTTACCGCGGCAAATCCATCAGCGATGTTTTGGATATGAGCATTGAAGATGCCTGTGCGTTTTTTGAAGCAATCCCTTCTATCTACCGCAAAATCAAAACGTTGCAGGATGTTGGTTTGGGTTATATTACGTTGGGACAATCATCCACCACACTTTCTGGCGGAGAGGCGCAGCGTGTGAAATTAGCGACCGAACTTTCCAAAAAAGATACCGGCAACACTTTTTATATTTTGGACGAACCGACAACCGGTTTGCATTTTGAAGACATCAACGTGCTGCTTGGCGTATTGAATTTGCTGGTTGATAAAGGCAATACGGTTTTGGTAATTGAGCATAATCTGGATGTGATAAAAGTAGCAGACCATGTAATTGATCTGGGTCCGGAAGGCGGTTCCGGCGGCGGCAAAATTTTATATTCCGGTACGCCGGAAGGTTTGTGCAAAGTAAAAGAAAGTTTTACCGGAAAGTTTTTGCAAAAGGAGATGGGTTTGGTGGTTTGATTTGGAAGAGGCGTAGCCTCGGTACATGTTGTAGCAATGGAATTTATTCCGTTGAAAAAATAGGTTAGGATCGTTAAAAAAAATGGGTTGAAACCCATCGCTACAAAATGCGCCGTACCTACGGTACTTATTTTTCATCGGTAAAAGAAGCATCCGCTTTTTGTAAATATTGCTTCAAAAATAAATTGTTAAAATTTTATGCTGAAATTGATAACCGCTGCACAAATGCATAAAGTTGATGCCCATACCATCAGCACAGAACCTATTCTTTCTGTAGATTTGATGGAACGTGCCAGCAAGGCTTTCGTTAGTTATTTCTACAATCATTTCCCTGATAAAAGTATTTCCATTTCTGTTTACTGCGGAACAGGCAATAATGGCGGCGATGGTTTGGCTATTGCGAGAATGCTGAAAGCAGATCAGTATCAAAATATCAGCGTAAAAATTGCACGTTTTTCGGATCGTTCCACTGCTGATTTCGACACCAATTTTAACCGCATAAAAGAAGTATCGGTTGATTTTACAGAATTGAAAGCAGGAGAAACTCCGCAGGAAAATGCTGAAATTTTGATTGATGCTTTGCTGGGGAGCGGATTGAACAAACCTTTAAATGGTGCTTTTGCTGATCTGGTAACCCATCTCAATTCCCTCGAAAAAAAGGTAATTGCAGTTGATGTGCCAACTGGTTTTTTAACAGAAGGTGTGGTTGAGAAGGAAGCGATAGTTTTAAAAGCAAACTTGGTAATTACTTTCCAACAGCCAAAACTCAATTTTTTACTGCCGGAATCTGCTTCTTTTATGGATGATTTTGTGGTGGTTGATATTGGTTTGGATGAAAACTTTATGCAAAACGCAGACAGTTATTTCCACTTCATCGAAGAAAAAGATGTGGTAAAAACAGTACGGCCGCGCAAAAAATTTCAGCATAAAGGAACTTTCGGACACGCGTTGTTAATTGCCGGTCAGGAAAAAACGATGGGCGCAGCTTTACTTTGTTCTACCGCTTTGGCTTATGCCGGTTCTGGTTTAACAACGGCTTGCATCCCGGCTTCTGGTTTAACAGCTTTAAATACACTGGTGCCGGAAGTAATGGCAATTGTGCGCCAAGAAAAGCGATTGCCGGAAATTAAATGGGACAAGTTTACGGTAATTGCAGCCGGGCCGGGATTAGGAAAAGATTCTCAGGAATTGATAGAAGCACTTTTATCAAACTATAAAAAACCAATTGTGCTGGATGCGGATGCTTTAAATATGCTGGCTGAAAACGCTGATTGGTGGAAATCGATCCCCGAAAATTCGATCATTACGCCGCATGTAAAAGAGTTTGACCGTTTGTTTGGAGAACACAATTCCTGGTTGGAAAGATTGGAAACGGCAAGGAAACAAGCTTCGGCAAAAAGAATAGTGATCGTTCTAAAAAATCAATATACCATTGTTGCTGCACCTGATGGTCAGCTTTATTTTAACCCTACCGGAAACCCGGCAATGGCTTCCGGCGGTATGGGCGATGTGCTGACTGGAATTGTAACTTCCTTTCTCGCCCAAGGTTATACTTCTTTTGAAGCTGCTTTATTAGGTGTTTTTATTCATGGAAAAGCTGGGGATGAGTTGGCATTGAACCATCAAAAGTCAACCGTTTTAGCAGCGCAGGTTGCCATGCAAGTACCTTCTACATTAGCAAAAATAATCGCACAAAAAAACGGCTGAAGATTTCCAGCCGTTTTTTAAAGTATAAAATGTTTGGTTATTTATGGGTAATTCCCATTACCATCATCTGTTTTAGGGTTGGTTTTTCACTTCCTCCGCGTGGTTCAAGGGTTACAGCGAATGCAGTTGCATGATCAATGGAAGCCATACTTTCCATTAAAGAATCTGTTTTATGCACATCAAAAACACCTAAACTAACGGGTTTTAGTTTCCTGATTGCCCATAATTGATATTGGTGGTCTTTATCGTTTTCTGGCAAATGAGAAGCTTTTTTGTTAATAAATAATTTGTTTATGTCAGGATTCCAGGCAATCAGCATAAGCAAATTATTGGCACCTTTTAACTTTATAAACCTGGTAGAAGGATCAGAAAAAACAGTTAATTCTTTTTCGTGGTTTTTGTTTTCGCGTTCTAATGCAAGCAATTTGTTTTTGGATTCCTTTAGTTTAGATTCCAAAGCGGCTAATTGAACCGAACTGTTTCCGTTTACGTTGATACTATCTGTAAAAACAGAATTTTGCAACTGTACGTTCCTTGATTGCTTTTTGTATTGGCTAAGCTGGTTTTCCTGAAAATTTACCTGGTTGGCAAATTTTTGGTTCTGTAACCGTAAACTTACCAATTGCTGCCTTGATTCTTGCAAATGATTATAGGTGTTAAACAAAGCAACCAAACTAACCAAGAGCAAAGCAACACTGGCAGCAAAGGCATATTTATAAAAATAGGTTTTAGTGGCAGCAGATTGTAAAGGGATTATTTTTTTGTCTGTTTTATCTTCTGAAATATGGTGTGAAGAAATATTATGATTGGCGTTATCCGCAATTAACTGACTTAAAACAGATGCCCTTAATTTTTCAGATGGTTCAACAGCATTTTGTTCTGCAAACAACTCCATTGTTTCAGCAATTTCGGACAGTTCATTCTTGATAGCTGGATAACTTGCGGCCATACGTTCCACCTCAAGTTTTTCATCCACGGTAAGATCATCAAGAACATAAAGCTCGAGTATCCCAGATTCAATATATTGTTTTATATCTTCCACACTAATTAAAATATTTCCTTAATTGTATTACGGCCATTCTTAAACGGGTTTTGATGGTGCCTAAAGGGATACATAGCTCATCGGCAGCTTCTAAATGCGTATATCCTTTAAAATAAATTAAATCCAGAATAATTTTTTGTTCGGGCTTTAACTTATCTACCAAATCTTTAACCCCTAAATGTTCCGGCTTGTAAGTAGTGTTCCTACTGGCATCAATTGAAGTTACGTTTAATTCGAGTTCGTGGTTTTTAGTTTGGTTTTTATAATCTTTGGACCTGATCTTATCTATAGAGAGATTACGTGCAATATTTACCATCCAAGTAAAAAGCCTGCCTTTATCAGAACTGTAAGACGGAAAAGAATTCCAGATTTTTACAAACGTTTCCTGTAATAAATCTTCTGCAAGTTCATTGTTTTGTACAATCTTGATAATAACGCCGAAAAGCGATGAAGAGTACATATCATATAGTGCTTCTGCGGCTATTTTTTCACGTTGCCGGAGAGCTAAAATAAGTTCTTCCTCAGAAAGTGATATTTTACGCTTCTTGATCAAGGAATTGAAAGGTTAGGAAATATTTATATCAAATAGGTGTTTTTCTGCGTGATAAGAAGAACGCACTAACGGCCCGCTTTCCACATACCTAAAACCCTTCTCTAATCCTATTGTTTTGTAAAACTGAAACTGGTCTGGGTGTATCCAATCTAAAACTGGGTGATGGTTTTTTGTTGGCTGCAAATACTGGCCTAACGTAAGAATATGTACGCCAGCTTCCAGCAAATCATCCATAGCTTGTAACACTTGATGTTCTTTTTCGCCCAGACCCAGCATAATTCCTGATTTTGTACGGACGCCTGCAGCAGAAATCCGGCTTAAACATTCTAAGCTGCGGTCATATTTGGCTTGTATCCGTACTTCCTTTGTTAATTCGCGAACAGTTTCTAAATTATGGGAAACAACTTCTGGCCGCACGGCAAGCAAGCGTTCTAAATTAGCCCAAATCCCTCTAAAATCCGGAATCAGGGTTTCTAAAGTAGTTTGAGGGCTTTCCCTGCGGATTGCATTAATGGTTTCTGCCCAGATAGTAGAACCGCCGTCTTTTAAATCGTCGCGGTCAACAGAAGTAATTACACAATGTTTTACCTGCATTAATTTTACCGAACTCGCTACACGTTCCGGTTCATTTAGATCAACAGCTAATGGCCTTCCGGTTGCTACCGCACAAAAAGAGCAGGAGCGTGTGCAGATATTCCCCAAAATCATAAACGTAGCCGTACCGGCTCCCCAGCATTCGCCCATATTCGGGCAATTTCCGCTTTCGCAAATCGTGTGCAGTTTATGCGTATCTACAAGTCCCCTAACATGTGCATATTCTTTGCCGACAGGTAACTTTACCCGTAGCCAATCTGGTTTACGTTGAGTTTGAACAGCAGGAATTACAGGTAAATCTATCATAGCACAAAACTAAGTAATTCCATTTTATTTATGTAAAATACTGGTTTGCCAAAAGGTTAATGACGATCAATTGACTACATTTATTAATTTTACAATTGAAATCAACTTAAAATGGCAACTATAGAAACCGTATATCAGGGGACGTTACGCACAGAAGCAACACACGTACAATCAGGCACACAAATTTTAACAGACGCACCTGTTGACAATCATGGAAAAGGGGAAGCTTTTTCGCCAACAGATTTACTGGCCGCCTCACTGGGAAGTTGTATGCTAACAATTATGGGCATTGCTGCCCGCGAACATCAAATTAATATCGAAAAAACGGATTGTAAAATTACGAAGATAATGGCACCTGAACCGCCGCGACGTGTTGGCGAAATAATAGTTGAACTGAAATTCCCGGAAACATACACCGATAAAGAGAAAAAAATATTGGAAAGGGCAGCATTAACGTGCCCTGTATATTTAAGCCTGCATCCGGATATTAAGAAAACAGTTAGTTTCGGTTGGTAGTTACTGGATTACTTCCGCAGCCTCTTCGGCAGAAATGGAAGAATGAGACTGGTCCAGGATACATTCGCCATCTTTAATCAGCAGTAATTGCGGTGATTCGTGGTGAACATTAAATTCCTCTGCTACACTTTTGGATAATTCGCGATATGTAATCAGGTCGAGAAAATAAAGTGGGGTGCTTTCGTCAAATATTTGTCCATCCAGCTCAAACCTTTTTTTGGCCATCATGCTGATTGGGCAACGGGTACTATGTTTGAAAATTATATTATAGCCTTTAGCAGCTTTAATATCTTTAATTTGTTCTACGGAGGTAAGATTGATCCAATTCATAAATGCAAAAGTAGCAGGATGCTTCTTTTATCACCCTAATTTTTGACAAGTTTACAGTACAAGGATTATCTGTGATGGCTGTTTCCATAGGCCGGACAAAGCCTGGAAGAGCAAGAAGATAAAGAAGTTGATAAAGCAGCCGCTAAAGCAGCCAACAAAATAATTTTTTTCATCGTGGTAAATTTTATAATCCTTTAAAATTAAATAATACCTGTTTTAGAGGTTTAAGGTTTCAGCTAATTCTGCCATTTTTATGGCCGTTATGGCTGCCTCATCTCCTTTGTTGCCATGTTTGCCGCCTGCACGGTCAAGTGCCTGCTGTTGGTTATCGGTAGTTAAAACACCAAATATCACCGGTTTCGAATATTTAATGGCAACATTGCTTAAACCGATGGCTACTGCGTTGCAAATAAAATCAAAGTGCCGGGTTTCTCCCTGTATAACGCAGCCCAAACAAATAACTGCATCCAAATTTCCCTGTTTCAGCAATAAATCAGCTCCCGAGGTCAACTCAAAACTGCCCGGAACAGGGTAAGTCTGAATGTTTTCTTCCTTCGCACCGTGGCTAACCAAGGTTTGATAAGCGCCTTCTAATAAAGCATGTGTTACATCTGCATTCCATTCAGCAACAACAATACCGAAACGATAAGGAGCCGCAGATGGTATAACGGTATGCGTAAAATCAGATAAATTTTTGAGTTGGGTAGCCATTAAAAGGAATTATTGTAGAAAATTTTACCTGATAAAAGAAGCATCAGGGCAAAAATTGCCCGAAATTATTTTTGTGCTTCTGCCCTGGCTATGTACTTGTCTATACTGGCTGCATCGTTGCTTTCCGGGAAATCGGTTTTGATTTTGCGATAAGTTTCAGCAGCATCGTTGTAGTTTTTTTGTGCTTCGTAAACCAAACCTAACTTCTTTAAATAAATAGGCGAGGTAAAACTGTTGCTTCCTTTATCAGCCGCTTTTTTGTAATAGGTAACCGCTTTATCGTAATCTTTTAATTCTACATAAGCATCGCCGGCATCGCCTAAAGCTTGTGCAGCAATAACCACATCGTCGCCACGGTAGTTGGTCAAGTTTTCAACCGCTTTTTTGTATTCACCTTTGTTTAAATAAGCAACACCCAGATAATAATAAGCTAAGTTGGCAGCTTTGGTATTGCTGTATTCATCAACAATTTTTGCAAAACCAGGATAACCGGCATCACCGTTAATAGCTTTGTCCCATTGTTTTTTCTCCCAAAAATCTTGTGCAACGTACATTTGGTTGGCTGCGTCAACTTCGCGCGGCGCAAGATAAAACTTTTGATAAGCAAAATAAATTACGATCAAAGCAAGTACCGCGCTAACGATAAAGGTCAGGCTTTTTTGGTTTTCTCGTACAAAGTTTCCGGTTTGAACCAATGGTTTTGCTTCTGCAGCAGTTTTAATCTCTTTAGCAACTTTAGTATTTGGTTGATTGGTTGACATTTGTATCCAAAATTTTAGTGTGCAAAAATACAGTTTTAACCATGTTTGGCAATACCTATTTTACAGGAATTTAAAACATTAGTTCGTGTCGGCGTTATACTGCAAAAAGCATAGGATTGTTAACTTTGAAACCCAACATGTATTTAACACAACTTTCCCTGCTTAATTTTAAAAACTATGTTCAGGCTGATTTAAATTTTCATCCCGGCGTAACTGTTTTTGCCGGCAATAACGGTGCCGGGAAAACCAATTTGCTTGATGCCATCCATTATCTTTCCTTGTGCAAAAGTTACTTTAACCCAATTGATAACCAGCAGATTTTGCAAGGCACCGATTTTTTTATGGTAAACGGAGTATTTGTTAAACAAGACCAAAAAGATTCCGTTTCCTGCGCCGTAAAACGCAACCAGAAAAAGCAGTTTAAGCGCAACAAAAAGGAATACCAGCGGCTGGCAGACCACATTGGTTTGTTTCCGCTGGTGATGCTTTCTCCGTACGACATCACTTTAATTATGGAAGGAAGTGAGGAACGAAGAAAATTTATTGATAATGTAATTTCTCAAACCGATCATCAATATTTGGATGAGTTGATTGCTTACAACAAAACACTGTTAAACAGGAACATTCTACTAAAAAATATTTCTGAAACAGGAAAATATGATCCGGCTTTATTAGAAGTTTTTGATGAGCAATTGATTGCTTCCGGCAATATCATCTTCCAAAAAAGGAAAGCTTTTATGGAAGTTTTTACAGCTATTTTTAATCAGCATTACCAGTATTTAAGTGAAGATGCCGAACGTGTAGAACTGGTTTACGATTCGCAATTAATGCAGGAAGATTTTAGTTTTTTGCTGAAAAAAGCAACAGAACGCGACCGCGTTTTGGAGCGTACCAGCGTTGGTATCCATAAAGATGATTTGCAGTTTTCCATCCACCAAATGCCCATGAAAAAATTTGGTTCTCAAGGGCAGCAAAAATCTTTTCTGGTGGCGTTAAAGCTGGCGCAATACAGTTTTTTATATCAGCAAAAAGGCTATAAACCTTTGCTTTTGTTAGATGATATTTTTGATAAGCTGGACGAAAAACGCATCCATAAACTGATGCAAATGGTTTCTGATAACAATTTCGGTCAGGTTTTTATTACCGATACCAATGCCGAACGGATGCAGCAAATTTTTGACCGGATTGGTGTAGAATTTGCTATTTTTAGCGTACATAAAGGACAAGTGGATGGGCCGAACGAACGATAAAACGTTAAAAGAAGTATTAGGACTAATGCTGAAAACTTACAAAATCAAGCGCAAGTTCGATGAAACGGGCGTAATTGCTAACTGGGCAGATTTGGTAGGAAAACCGGCCGCTAACCGCACCAAAGAACTCTTCATCCTGAACAAAAAGCTTTTTATAAGGATGGATTCATCAGTTATAAAAAACGAATTGCTGCGGATGCGCTTGGAAATTATCGAAAAAATTAACGAACAGGCAGAAACAGAATTGATTACGGAGATTATTTTATTGTGAGTTTTTTGTGCTGTAAAAACAGCATTTTGGCATTTCGAACTTGTTTCAGAATCTCAATCCAAGGTTTAAAACTTTTCTGATGAGATGCCGAAACAAGTTCTGCATGACAAGAACTTCATACTTCTTTTATCCCCTAAAATCTTTCAAACGCAGAGAAAAAGAAGTTGCCTTCAATTTGTGCGTTTTCATCAGAATCAGAACCGTGAACTGCATTTTTCTCAATGGATTCTGCAAATTCTTTACGGATTGTTCCTTCTTCAGCTTGAGCCGGGTTGGTTGCGCCGATTAGTTTACGGAAACTGGCAACGGCATCATCTTTTTCCAAAATCGCAGCCACAATTGGCCCGGAAGACATAAAACCAACCAAATCTTTATAGAATGGGCGTGCAGCATGCACTTCATAAAACTTGCCCGCTAATTCCGGTGATAACGAAGTATATTTTAAGGCCACAATTTTAAAACCGGCCTGCGTAATCTTATTTAAAATAGCACCAATGTGTTGGTTTGCAACAGCATCTGGCTTAATCATGGTAAAAGTTTTGTTGGTTTCCATAGTTTTTTTGTCAATTGCGGTCAAAAGTAGTTTTTTCGGCAGGAAACCAAAAATCAAGTTTCAATTAAAACGTCTGTAATTCATTTATTTATTTAGCTTTGCATTCCGTTTTAAAATTGTAGATGTTGAACCTTGCCGAGCTGAAGGATTTACTGGCCCAGCCAAAAAAAATTGTAATCACCACGCACCATAAACCAGATGGTGATGCGCTGGGTTCTTCCTTAGCTTTGTATTATTACCTTATTTGGAAACAGCACGAGGTAAAAGTAGTTACGCCGTCCGATTATCCATATTTTTTGCAATGGATGCCGGGAAACGCCGAGGTAATGGTTTACACCGAACAAAAGGAAGCTGCAGCAGAATTAATTCAAAATGCAGATTTGATTTTTTGCCTGGATTTTAATTCACTTTCCCGCATTTATGATTTAGGCGAATTGGTGAAGACTTCATCTGCAAAAAAAATTATGATCGATCATCATCTCGATCCTGAAGATTTTGATGATTTCCGTGTCTGGAATACCACAGCATGTTCTGCTTCGCAATTAGTTTACGAATTTATTACCGAAAATTTAGGTGATAAAAACAGCATCGATGCTGCAATTGCAACTTGTTTATACACTGGGATTATGACGGATTCCGGTTCTTTCCGTTTTCCAACTACCACTTCTAAAGTGCACCGTATTACGGCCGATTTGATTGATCTGGGTGCCGATAACGCAGCAATCCACCAGCAAGTTTATGATCACTCGACCGAAAACCGTTTACGCTTTTTGGGATATTGCCTCAGCAACAAATTAGAAGTTTTGCCTGGCTACAATACGGCCATGATTGCAATTAGCCGGGAAGAAATGAACCGTTTCAACATCGTTACCGGCGATACGGAAGGTATTGTAAATTATGCTTTATCGATCAGCGGTATCCGTTTGGCCGCTTTTATTATCGAAAGGCCGGACAGGATCAAACTTTCGCTGCGTTCATCAGGCACTTTTCCCGCTAACGAAATTTGTAAAACTTATTTCCATGGCGGCGGCCACCGTAATGCGGCGGGCGGTCAATCAGAAAGTACGCTGGAGCATGTTGTGCATCAATTTAAAACTCTATTACCCGAATACAAAAATCTTTTAACACAATAACAATGAAGAAAAACTTGATTTTTTTAACAGTTGCAGCAATGGCTTTTGCAGGTTGTAACGGTGGATTTAAAAAAGGCGACAACGGCCTTTTATACAAAATTTATACAGATGCGCCTGGTACGAACATAAAAGTGGGCGACTTTGTAAGTGTAAACGTAGTTGCTAAAACAGAAGGCGATTCTTTGCTTTTTAGTTCTTACGATATGGGCCGCGCATCTCAATTGTTAGTTGCAAAACCAACATACAAAGGTGATTTATATACTGGTTTAATGCTGTTAAGCCAAGGCGACAGTGCCACTTTAAAAGTTGATGCCGATACTTTAGTAAAGAAAAGCGGCCAGCCAAAACCTCCGGGCTTTAAGGGTAAATACTTCGTTTACACCCTTAAAATTGAAAAAGTTTTAGCAAAGGGCACGATGGACGATAAAGCTTTCCAGGCTAAAATTGGTGAATTTTTTAAAGCTGAAACTGATAAAGCTAAAGCAGCAGAGCCAATCAAAATTAAAAAATACATTGCTGATAAAAACCTTAAAACCATCCAAACACCTTCCGGTTTAAATTATGTAATTACACAGGCAGGAAGCGGCGATAAAATTGCTTCGGGCGATACGGCTGTAGTAGATTATACCGGTAAACTGATGAACAGCACCGAAAAAGTATTTGATACCAGCATTAAAGAGGTTGCACAAAAAAATAAAACCTATGATAAAATGCGGCCTTACCAACCTATTAAAATTGCGGTTGGCCAAAAAGCAGTAATCCCCGGTTGGGACGAAGGTTTGCAACTTTTAAACAAAGGTTCTAAAGCTACTTTTATCATCCCTTCTTCTTTGGCTTATGGCGAACAAGGTTATGGCCCGATTGCGCCTTTTTCTCCTTTGGTTTTTGAAGTGGAACTGAAAAACATTATCCACCCGGATCCTAACGCGCCAAAACCGCCGGTGATGCCACAAATGCCAACCATGCAGCAACAGGCACCAGCAAATCCGCCAGTAAGAAAATAAAAATTGACAGCCTCCGCCAAAAACGGAGGCTTTTTTAAAACACATGAAATTACCTTATCTCATTTCTGCTTTTCTGCTTGTTGGTTTCTGCGGAAAATTGCAGGCACAAAACGCTGTAAAAACGACTGCAAAAGGTGCACGCTATCAAATTATTGATGCGCATCCCGGCGACCGTATCAAACTAAACGATGTGATCACTTTTAACCTCGCCATTAAAACTGAAAAAGATTCGGTTTTAATGAGCAGTTATCAGCGCGGAAAGCCGTTTACAACTCAAGTTCAGCCTTCACAAGCAGTGGACGATTTAATGGATATTTTCACCCAGCTTACTTTAAAAGATAGTGTGCGGATTATGGTCCCTGCCGATTCGTTGTTTAAAACCCGCGAACAGCAACGTCCGCCTTTTCTGGCCAAAAATGCTTCGGTTATTTATGTTTTGAAGATTGAAAAGATACAATCTTTAGATGAGGCCATTGCAGAAAAGAAAGTTGCAGAAGCAAAAGCACAGGAAGCCACCGAAAAGCTAAAAACAGATGAAACGGTACGGCTTGCCAAGTTTTTATCGACCCAAACGGGTGTAAAAACCACAGCTTCTGGTTTGCATTACCAAATCATCTCACCTTCCATCAAACCAAAACCGTTGCCTGGGGATACGTTGCTGGTTAATTATATTGGCAAAACATTGGAGGGAAAAGTTTTCGATACCAACTCCAAAGAAGAAGCGCAAAAAGCAGGCGTTTTCCAGGATGGAAGGCCGTATGAACCTTTTCAATTTGTGGTAAAACACGGCGATGTAATCGCAGGTTGGGACGAAGGTTTTTTACTGTTAAATACAGGATCGAAAGCAAGGCTGATCATTCCTTCAAAATTAGCTTATGGCCCAAACCAGTCCGGCCCTGATATTGCACCTTACAGTCCGTTGGTTTTTGATGTAGAGTTGCTGAGTATTAAACCTGGGAAACATCCGGCAGTTGTTAAAAAAGCACCTGTAAAAAAAGCATCGGCAAAAAAACCAGTCAAAAAGACGGTTGCCGCAAAGAAAAAATAAACAAAACGTGCCTTCTGTAACCAACAGGAGGCATTTTTATTTAGTTTTGGAACCGATGATTTTAACGGACACGCATACCCATTTATATTACGAAGAGGATGCGCTGGAACGTAGCTTGAAAATGCAACGCTGTCTGGATAATCAAATTACCCGGTTGTTTTTGCCTAATGTAGATGCTGCTTCGGTTCCGATGGTAGCTGATCTTGTCAAAAGGCATCCGCAAAATTGTTTCCCGATGTTGGGCTTGCATCCTTGCAGCGTTACTAAAAACTGGGAGACAGAGCTGCAAACAATTAAAAGTCTTTGGGACGATAACCCAAAAATATATGCTGTCGGTGAGATTGGTATAGATTTATATTGGGAACAAAACCTGCTGGAAGAACAGCAAAATGCTTTTCGTACACAAATTAAGTGGGCAAAAGAAGCAAGCCTGCCGATCGTGGTCCATTGCCGTGCTGCTTTTAACGACGTTTATTCCATTTTGAAAGAAGAACACGACGAGAAACTGCACGGTATTTTTCATTGCTTTTCGGGCGGTTTAGAACAAGCCAATCAAATAATAGAATTGGGATTTTATTTAGGAATTGGCGGCGTAGTTACTTACAAAAACGCAGGTTTAGATAAAGTGGTGCAGCAAATAAGTTTAGAACATTTGGTTTTAGAAACCGATTCGCCTTATTTGCCGCCTGTCCCTTTTAGAGGAAAAACAAACGAAAGCAGTTATTTAACTTATATTGCGCAAAAAGTTGCCGATTTGCACCAGCAATCGATAGAAAAAATAGCCGAAATAACCACCCGTAATTCAGAAAGAATTTTCGGAATTTAGGGAGAAAAAATAAATACTTGATCGAACCAACGCTTTTTTTATGACGGACATCCTCATCATTTATACAGGCGGAACCATTGGGATGGTCAACGATCCGATAACCCACATGCTACGCCCGTTTGATTTTAACCAGATCATTCTTAACGTTCCGGAACTTGCACGATTAAATTATCGCTTAACCGTTCATTCTTTCGATCCGATCATTGATTCCTCCAACATGAAACCCGCCATTTGGGTAGAAATTGCTTCTTTAATCGAAGAAAATTATAATGATTACGAAGGTTTTGTAATCCTTCACGGGTCTGATACCATGGCTTTTACAGCTTCGGCCTTGAGTTTTATGCTGGAAGGATTATCCAAACCAATAATTTTAACTGGTTCCCAACTGCCAATTAGCCAGGTTAGGACTGATGCAAAAGAAAATTTGATCACCTCGCTCGAAATTGCTACTTCACAAAAAGATGGCAAAGCCTTGGTGCCCGAAGTTTGTATCTATTTTGATTCGCAATTGTTTCGCGGCAACCGTTCTTTCAAATACAATTCTTCTAAATTCGAAGCTTTCCGCTCGCCCAATTACCCGGTTTTGGCAGAAGCTGGCGTGCACCTTAGCTTTAACGAAGCTTTTATTTTGCCTTCTGCCAAACAGCCTTTTCAGGTACACAAAAATATGTACACGGATATTGCCGTGCTTAAATTATATCCTGGCATCAGTCAAAAAACAGTGGAAAGTATTTTAAAAGCCGATGCCAAAGCTTTTGTGATGGAAACTTTTGGTGCCGGCAATACCACAACCGACGAATGGTTTATCAAAGCTTTAAAAAAAGCAATTAAAAAAGGCAAGATCATCCTAAATATTTCGCAATGTAAAGTTGGCACTGTTGAATTGGGCCGTTACGAAACCAGCAAACAGTTAAAAGATATGGGCGTTTTAAGCGGTTACGACATGACGTTTGAATCTGCAGTTACCAAACTGATGTATCTTTTAGGAAGATACGAAGACCCGGCAGAAATTGCACAATTGGTAGAAATGAGCTTGAGAGGAGAAATTACCATTAGTTAATTTCTGTATGCTTCTTTTATCACCTTAATTTTATGCGGATAAAAGAAGCATATCAAAAATCAAACTGAAAACTGATATTATTGTTAAAAAATTTCAAACTAAAAAAATAAAAATTATGCGTTGGTTAGGAGGAGAAGAAAGTGATAACGTAGAAGATGGCGGATCTGGAGGCGGCGGCCGTGGGTTAGGTATCGGCGGCGGCATTATCGGTATCGTAGGTTTCGTGATTTACCTGTTTACCGGTTATAATCCTACCCAATTGTTAAACCAGGCAGGCGGAAGCGATCAGCAGCAGCAAACAACTCAAAATATACAGCAACCGCTTAGTCAGGAGGATAGTTTAAACCTGCATTTTGCCCGCGTAATTTTGCATGATACAGAAACTGTTTGGACAAAACTTTTTAACGATATGGGCCAAACTTACGAAAAACCTAAATTAGTGCATTTTCAGGACAAAGTAGATGCTTCGGGATGCGGAATGGCAAGCTCGGCAACTGGGCCGTTTTATTGTCCGGCTGATCGTAAAGTTTATCTTGACTTTTCTTTTTTTAATGAGTTGTCCAACCGTTTTCATGCAGGCGGTGATTTCGCCAAAGCTTATGTAATTGCCCATGAAGTTGGTCATCATATTCAAAATTTACTTGGTGTTTCTGCCAAAATGGATCAAATGCGGCAACAAATGAGCGAAACGGATTACAATAAAATGTCTGTTAAGTTAGAGTTGCAAGCCGATTTTTATGCCGGCGTTTGGGCGCATTATGAAGCAAATATAAAAAACAGCGATAACCAAAGCAGGATAGAGGAAGGTGACATCCAATCGGCTTTGACAGCCGCCAATGCTATCGGCGATGACCGTTTGCAGCAAGAATCAACCGGGCACGTTTCGCCGGATTCTTTTACGCACGGCACTTCTGCACAACGCATGTATTGGTTTAAAAAAGGTTACGAAACGGGCGATATTAAGCAGGGAAACACTTTTGCCGAAGGTGCTTTGTAAAAGCGCTTTTTCTACTGCTGTCATTTTGTTCCGAAGAGAAAAATCTTCTTTCAATATTAAGTAATGCTTCTTTTATCACCTTAAATATTAATTCTTTTTTAAGAAGATTTCGCCTTTTGGTTGTAATGACAGAAAAACCATCAAATCATGAAAAAAGAAATAATTGCAGTTTCTGTATTGGTTGGTTTGGCCGTCTTCGCTTCCTGTGCCCAAGACAAACCATTAGAAACAGTTAAAAATGTTGACCTCAGCAAATATGTTGGTAAATGGTACGAAATAGCAGCGTTCCCACAATTTTTCGAAAAAGGCTGTAGTTGTACTTTTGCCGAATACAAGGTTAAAGAAGACGGCGTAATTGAAGTAAAAAATAATTGTATCAAAAAAGGGAAGCCCAGCAGTGCAACCGGAAAAGCTTTTATCACCGATAAAAAAAGCAATGCCAAGTTGGACGTTCAATTCTTTTGGCCATTTAAAGGTAAATACTGGATTATTGCTTTAGCACCTGATTACAGTTATGCACTTATCGGTCACCCTAATCGTAAATATTTGTGGATCCTAAACCGGAAACCAATTATGAACAATCAAACTTATAACCATTTGGTTTTGGTTGCCGCTAATAAAGGATTTGATGTTCGCAAATTAGTTCGTACCAATCAGGATTGTGAGAAGTAGGCTTGTACATCGATCCATTAACCATTTCCCATCAACGTATTTCTGAAAAAATTCCTATGACCGAAAATCCTTTAGTTCTTAATCATATCCAACATGTTGGTATTCCGGTAAGTAACCTACAAAAGTCTCAAGCTTTTTACCAGCAACTGGGATTTCAAAATGTAATGGAAGCACCTTTTGATCAGGATGGAGAAAAAGGAATTTGTGTAATGATGCAAAAAGGTTTGATCACGATTGAATTGTACCAACTTCCGGAAAAAATGTTAAACGCTATTCGTTCCCGTAAAGACGGACATATCGATCATATGGCTTTTGATGTGCCTAACATCGAAACTACTTTTACCTGGATAAAAGAAGCAGGCTTGCTACCACTGGAACCCAAACCTGTTTTCCTGAAATTCTGGAAAAACGGCTGTAGGTATTTTAACATCGTCGGCCCGGATGGCGAACGGTTGGAGTTTAATCAGATATTGTAGGAGTATCTACCTCAAAATTCTGTAAAATTAAAAAAGGATATTTCCGTTAAGAAATATCCTTTTTTAATTTTTGTCAATCACAACTACATCTGCGTAATCCCGGATGGATAAGGATGAACAAGTGAAGCACTGGTTTCATCAGTTTCGTCCAAATCATCAATTACTTTTTTTATGGCACAATTTCCGGTAATACCGCGGTGCAGCAAAGTTGCGCCGATACCAACTTCTGTTAAAGCCAAAAACGGGTGCGAAAACAAATTGGTAACGCCTTTAAAAAAAATATAAGCACCGGTGCCGATAGAAATTATACGGTCAGTTTTGCCAACATTAGCGTTCGGGTTTTCCGGCAGCAGAGTTTCTTTTATCGCAGCTGTTGCATTTTTAAACTCATCGTTGATAGGTGATATGTTTTCTTTTACAGTATTTACCGTTTCTTTCACGGTATCTGTTACTTTTTTTATCTCGTCGTTAATCATAATAATGGTTTTTAATAATGATGTTCAGCAAGCATAACAGCAGGATGGTTATCGGGTTTTAGAAAAAGAAAAATAGTGGGAAAGGTGTGAACAAAAGGCTGTCAGCAATCAGCTTTCAGCAGTCAGTCAATACGGATTTGCTATGTACGCTTGCAATTAAGCTGAAGGCTGATTGCTAACAGCTGATATCAATTCAACAACAAACAACGTCATACTTCTTGGCCCATGCGCTCCTAAAACCAAAGATTGTTCAATATCAGCCGTTTTAGATGGCCCGGCGATAAAGGCAGCAAAGCCATAATCTACAGAACCAATCCGGTTGTAAGCTTCGTGCATAGTTGGGACAATATCCGCAGCATTTAAAATTACCGCCAGATGCTGGCAGATAAAAGGCGCGGCGCGTTGCTGCATTAAGTCTTCTGTTATCCAAACGGCGCTGTTTTCGGCAACGCCAAAATGGGCGCGCATAATTAACAATTCAATGTTTTCTAAAGTGTGAGGATCGAGGATCGTTTTTAAATTAGTTTCGGCAATATCAGAAAGTTCAGGAAGTGTTGTAACGATCCTTCCTTCTTGAAACTGTTTTGTAATCATCGCTTTCACTTCCTCCAAATCCTTTACCATAAATAATTTACTGCCGATGGTGGTAGCCGTTGAACTGAATTTTTCTATGATAAAAGAAGCATCCGTTTCTTCCGGGTTAAAAACAGGAATTTCCGGCAACGGTAATAAATCCGGCTTTGCTGTTTTTATGGCAGCTAAAATCCGGTCGCGGCTATTTTCCATGGTTTCTGTTTTTTGCGTACCATTCACCAAAAGATTCTTTCGGCGGCGCAGGCATTTCGCGTTGTTTATACCAGGGGTTTAAAGGATTACTAACTGCAAAAGGAGCGTATTTCATTACCAAACGGCCAATTTTTCCGGCAGTTTTAAAAAATCCGGGCGACGATAAAGTTAACGTCATCGCCTGCATTCCGATTTTTTTTGTTGTGCCCACATAGCCTTCTTTCACCAAAACCTGTCGCCATTTATACAATTGCTGATGAATATCAATCTTTACCGGACAAACATTGGAACACGAACCGCAAAGTGTGGAAGCAAAAGGCAGATCGGCAAATTTGCGCATATCCAGGTTTGGGGCGAGGATAGAACCAATCGGACCGGCAATTGCCGTATGATAACTGTGGCCGCCGCTGCGGCGATAAACCGGACAAGTATTCATGCAAGCCGCGCAACGGATACATTTTAACGAGTTGCGGAAATCTTTTCGTCCCAACTGAACTGTACGTTGATTATCTACCAAAATAACGTGCATTTCCTGTCCGGCACGCGGTTTTTTAAAATGACTGGAATAAGTGGTGATGGGCTGGCCGGTTGCACTTCGCGTAAGCAAACGCAAAAAAACGCTGAGATGCTTCCTTTGCGGGATAATTTTCTCGATGCCCATACTGACGATGTGAATGTCGGCTAAATGTGCACCCATATCCGCATTACCTTCATTCGTGCAAACCACAAATTCGCCGGTTTCTGCTATCGCGAAGTTTACGCCGGTTAAAGCAGCTTTTCGGGTGAGGAAGGTTTCGCGCAAATGTTGACGAGCAGTTTCTGTTAAAAACTGCGGATCGGCATTTCCTTTTGGCGTACCGAGATGTATGTGGAAAAGCTCGCCGATTTCCTCCTTTTTTTTGTGGATACAAGGTAAAACGATATGGCTTGGAGGTTCATCAGCTAATTGTACGATGCGTTCGCCCAGATCAGAATCTATGACTTCCACGCCGTGTTTGCTTAAATAATCGTTCAAATGGCATTCTTCGGTTAACATGGATTTGCTTTTCACCATCCGGTTGATACCGTGTTTCGTAAGCAATGAATGCACAATTTGGTTATGTTCTTCCGCATCTGCCGCCCAATGCACGGTAATGCCATTTGCTTGTGCTTGTGCTTCAAACTGAAGCAGATAATTGTCCAGGTTACTTAAAACGTTGTTTTTTATTTGAGAAGCCGTTTCGCGCAGCATTTCCCAATCGGGAATTTGATGCACGGCTTTATCACGTTTTTGCCGGACCCACCACAAGGTTTCGTCGTGCCAGTTTACGCGTTCTTCATCTTTATTAAAAACCTCCGCCAGTTCGGCGTGGTCATTGTCTTCACTCATCATACCCGTTCGGCGTTTAAAATCTCTGCAATGTGTACCACTTTGGTTTTGCTGCCTTGGCGGCGCAAAATGCCTTCCATGTGCATCAGGCAGCTCATATCGGCTCCGGTAATGTATTCGGCACCGTGGCTAAGATGATCGGCCACTCTATCTTTTCCCATTTTTACGGATACTGCTTCTTCTACCACACAAAAAGTTCCGCCAAAACCGCAGCATTCATCCTTTCGATCCAACGGTATGATTTCCAGCTCTTTCACCATGTTCAATAACTGCATCGGTTTGGAAAAAGCCGGTGCAACCAATTCACTCATTTGCGAAAGTTTTAAGCCGCGCTGACCGTGGCAACTTTGATGTACACCAACTTTGTAAGGAAAGTGTGCGTTGAGGTTTTCTACCTTCAAAATATCGGTTAAAAACTCAACCAGTTCGTAAATTTTATGGCTTACCGATGCTGCTTTTACCGGCTCTTTTTCTGATTTGATATGCTCTTTAATGTGCAGCACGCAACTCCCCGAAGGGCAAACGATGTAATCAAAATCGGCAAAATCTTTAATAATTAAATCATTGCAGCCTTGCGTTAAATGTTCAAAACCCGAGTTGGCCATCGGCTGGCCGCAACAGGTTTGGTTAGGCGGAAAAGCGACATCAACACCCAGTTTTTCCAGTAATTGCAACGTGGCAATGGCCGCGCCCGGATAAAACTGGTTTACGTAGCAAGGTATAAAAAGTCCGACAGTCATCTAAAATTGGCTTAACAGGCGAAGCTAAAAGTTTTGGTTTGATTAGCTGTCCTGCACTGTAAAGGTATAGGTTTTTGAGTTGAAGGGTTTAGGGCGGAAATGGTAAAGGCAGAGATATTTCGTATCTTGATTTTATACCGATAAAAGAAGTATTATTGTATTTAACGTTCTTTTTGCTGGATCAAAAAGAACCAACGAAATCAAGACAAACCCAATCCCTCCGGGCGTTTTGTCCGGCCTTCCCGCGCCTGGGTGCAGACTTTGCAATTCGGTTTGTATTGGCGGTTGCCTTGCAATTGTTGTGCAATTATTTCCAAATCCTTCATTTATCATTATAAACTTAGAGGATTAAAAAGAAGATTCTTGTTTTTATTAAAAAGGACAAGCAGTTTGCAAGGTATGCGCCAAGGAGCGATGGGTTGAATGCCGCCTGGAGGCGAAACGGCATTCTTGATCTTTTGGTTCTTTTGTATCAAGACAAAATAACTGACAAAGAAAAAATAGTCTTTCAACAAGTTCAATAAGATATACTATTTTTATCACCTAAAAACCAGTATTTAAAAGAGTGGCAAGCTTCCGCGGCGTTATCCCCACACCATTTGCTACAATTTGTGCTTGCAGGTAAATTGTCTCGCGTTCCGCTAATTTTTCGGTGATGAATTGCAACAATTCTTCGCCAGTTTTATGTCGCAATAAAGGCCGTTCAGTTTTAGCATTAGTTAATCGCGAAGCAATAACTTTCGGCGGAACTTGTAAGTAGATCACTGTCCCGTGCTGCTTCATCCAATCCAAATTATCAAAAAAACAAGGCAAACCGCCGCCGGTAGAAACAACGGCATTTTCGGGATAAACCATGTTTTTTAACAAAACAGATTCTACCTGACGAAACTTTTCCTCCCCAAAAACTTCAAAGTAATTAGCAATGGTACTGCCGTTTTGCTTTTCGAAAACCTCATCCAAATCAATAAAATCAATTTTTAAATAAGAAGCCAATTTACGGCCATGCGTAGTTTTGCCAGAACCCATAAAACCAATGAGGAAAGTCAAACTCATTTTTGTTTTTTCCTTTTAAAAATGATGATGGTGAGGAGGAGGATAATCAATTCTCCGCTTACCGCAGGCAAAAAAAAGATAGTCCACATCGGTTGCGTAGGCTGCGGCCAGATAAACCAAAAAAGTAAAGCTAAAAGGTAAGAAAGCAGGAGCGAAACGATCAGGATAAAAAATATTTTTCTTCGGGGATGGCTTTTCCGCAGCAATAGCCATTGCAGCAGCCGGCCGAGCCAAAATGTGCAAACGCCCATCAGCAGTAGCAGCATTAGCATCTGGAAATAGTACATGTTAGCTGGGGCGTCCATATTAGTTGGTTGTAACAAAATTTTGATTTAGCCTTTTTTATTTTGTCCGCAAGCCGAAAATGAAATCAGACTAAAATAACACAAAGTATTTCACCTTTTTCATTTGATGTTTTGAACGGAGATGCTTCTTTTACCAGATAAAAATCAGTTTAGTTTTACCCGCGGATCCATCCAAACATACAGTAAATCAACCAGCAGACTTATTACCACAAAAATAAAAGCGATAAACAGGATCGCGCCCATTACCACCGGGAAATCCGAAGTTTCCAGCGCATCAACCGTTGCTTTTCCTAATCCGTTAAAACCAAAAATATATTCCACAAAAAAAGAACCGGCCAGCAGCGAAGCAAACCAGGTTGCAATGGCCGTAACAACCGGATTCAGTGCATTTTTTAAAGCATGTTTATAGATGATACTGTTTTTATCCAGCCCTTTTGCTTTTGCCGTGCGGATATAATCCTGGCCTAAAACATCCAGCATCGCGTTGCGCGTTAGTTGCACAATAATCGATAGCGGACGTAAACCCAAAGTAACCATTGGTAAAATCAGGTTTTTCCAGATGATGACTTCGCCTTTAAACGGATCGTAACCGGTTAAACTGCCCGACATATTTAGTCCGGTATATTTACTCAGCACAAAACCAAACAGCCAGGCAATGATAATTCCGGCAAAAAAAGATGGCGCAGAAATCCCGATAATAGAAAAGCTAATGGCCAGTTTATCGATCCAGGTATTTTGATAAACGGCGGCCAAAACGCCTAAAAATACGCCGATAAAAGAAGCAAAGATCATGGCGGTTGTGGCGAGAATCAGCGTGTTTGGAATTACCTCCAGCAAAGTTTTAGCGACATCTTTTCGCGTTTGGTACGAGCGGCGCAGGTAAGGCCATTTTAGAGCGATGACTTTATTTTTTCCGATGGAGAACAAACGCACGTAACCATATTTCTGCTGTTCTTCCGGTGAATTGGTATGAAAACCAACCGGCGAAAGATCGTTTAAATAATAAGCAAACTGTACAGGAATCGGTTTATCCAAGCCAAACTCTTTACGAACGGCTTCCAGGGATTGCACATCGGCGCGCTGCCCTTGCGTCATCCGTGCCGGATCTGATGGCAAAATATTAAACAGAAAAAACACCACGACTACAACGCCCAACATTACGGCAAATCCGTACGATAATTTGCGCAGGATGTAAGCGATCATTTGGTTAAAATTGCTGCAATTTGGGTTTTAAACCAATTGGTTTTAGCAAGATCATTTTTGTTCAAATTTTGCCGTTCTTGGATTTGTTTACCGTAATCTTTCGCAGGAAATACTTTATAGAACGTTTCAAAGTCTGGACTTTCAATCATCTGAAGAACATTTTGATCGTTGAACCTAAAAGCCTTTAATTTTTTTTCATTTTCTTTCTCCCTGTAAAATGGATATCCATCTCTTGCTCTTGGAAACCTAATTAATATTTGAGATTTAATTGCTCCTATCTCTTTTCTTATAGCTTCTAAATAATTTTCTTTAACATATTCTTTCCCAATACTTGTATAAAGTTCTTCTAAATTATCAGGATGATAAAAGTAGTTTTCAATTGAATAATAATCTAAAATATACAAGTTATCATATTGGTCCAACAAATCAATTCTTTCCTCATTAGTTAAATAATCACGATCAATCAAACCATTATAAACTGAACTATTTTTAGCTTTATGAAAAACATCGGCTTTATCTTTTCCAACAAAAAATACTGTATTATCTAAGTTTAAATTGTTGTAACGTGAAGTATCTGTATTTTCCGAAAAAACAATCCTTTTACCTTCAAATACTTTTGATAAAAATTCTTTACTTACCGCAATTTCAAAAATATCAAAATTCTTTTTAGGTGAAGGTGTGATAACCTGCGTAATATCAAAGTTCAAATTATCAAAATCTATAATTGCGGCATGTTCGGCTTCATTTGCATATTCTATAAATCCAAGTGAATGGCTGGCTATCCACAACTGGCAATTTTCTGGTATCCAATTTTCGGTAATTTCTTTTAGTAGGTTTTTCTGAAGTTGTGTGTTGAGGTGAAGATCAATTTCATCTAAAAAGTAGATTGTGTCCTGGAAATATTGTTTTCTTGATAGTAAATTGATTAGTATATTAAAAATTTCTTTTTCACCGCTACTTAAAAGATCATAAGCAATTGTTGAACTACCTTTTTCAAACAAAAGTTCAGCAGTCTTTCCTTCTAAAGGAGGTTTAATTGAAATTAGTTTTAAACTTGTATTCTCTCCAACTCCAAACACATTGTTAAATGCAATATTGATTGGATTAAGATAAGTTTCTTTAATGAGTTTTGTAGACGAATTACCTTTAAAGACATCAGACAATATCAAAGAGATGATGTGCTCAATATCATTTTCAAATCGATTATCACGGTCAATAAACGTTCTTGGCCGATCTTCATCTGTTTCAAATGGAGTTTGAGTTTGACCAAGAGTGGTACGTGTTAATTTAGGAACTTGTCTAATACTTGTTCTTCCGTATAAATTTTGGAGACCTAATGTACTAAGTTGATGACCTGAGCCTATTAGCTCCGCTCCAATGATCTTGCCATTTACTAATTGGTCAGATGTAAGGATAACATTGTATTTGTTAGTTCTATTTTTTGCATAATAGTAATCCAAAATATGAAGTCTAGAAGAGCCTTCTCTTCTTACTTTATTTAAAGCTTCGAAACCATCAAAAACAGATGATTTCCCAGAACCGTTTGCACCAATTAACAGAACCAATTTTGCCGGTTCAACTAACGAAGTCAAATCAATCGTTAAATCATCAAAACGTTTAAAGTTCTTTAATTCCAGTTTGGTAATCTTCATAATTTAAAACTACTGTTTCCCGATATATTTATCCACCAACTCTTCATATTTTGGCAAGTTATGGAAATGCCATTTGCCAATTACCGTTCCGTTTTTCATCAGTAAAACACCGGGATTGGCGCGGACGATTGTTTTTAATGGAACGCCATCTGCATAAAAAATCTCCATAAACAGCTTGTGTTTTTTGCTGAAAGCTTCTGCATCTTGTGCGGAATTGGAAGTTAGCAAAACCGTGCGCACGTTAAAGTTTTGTGTGAGGTTGAGTGATAACGCGTTGATTTTATTGATCGCATCGCTGTTCGTTTCGCCTAAATTATAAGCTACTACGATCAGATTGTAAAAGGGATTATTCAGCAATTCTTTGGTGTAATCATTTCCTTGCGCATCAGAAATATTGAGGTCGGCAATTTTTGCAGAGAAACCTTTTTTGATTAAAACGCTGGTCGGTTCGCCTATAATTTCCCAGTTATTATCTTTCCAGATGCCGGATTTTAAATATTCTTTGTTGGTGATGCTTCTTTTATCACCTGTTTTTTTGTTGTGTAAATTGTAGGTGATTTCGTATTCGTCCGGAACGGCATTGGCAGGAATCTTCATTTCCTCCGGCAAATTTGCACCAACTTTATAAGGCAGAAAATCAATCACCGGTAAAAAATTATAAGTATAAATCCCAAAACCAAACGAAAAAATGGTGGCTAAAAGAAGTATGATACCTTCTGTTTTTTGCTTGAACAAAGGCTGAATTAAATTTCGGTTGAGAAAAATAAAAACGATCAGCAGCAGCAAAACCAAATCTTTTGTAAACGATTGCCACGGCGTTAACGGAATAGCATCGCCAAAACAACCACAACTTTGCACTACTTTAAAAGCAGCAGAATAAAAAGTCAGGAATGTGAAGAAAATAATCAGCAAAAGCAATCCCCAGGCAACCTGTTTTCCTTTGGCTCCGATTAGCAAAGCAAAACCGAAAAGCATTTCTAAAGCGCATAAAAAAATGGCTAATGCCAGCGCGAACCCGTTTAAAAATGTGGTATGAAAAACCTCAAAATATTCTTCCAGTTTATAGGAAAACCCAAGCGGATCGTTGGCTTTGACCAAACCCGAAAAAATGAAAAGTAAGCCAACTGCAATCCGGCAAATCCAAACTAAGTTCTTTTTCATTTTACATCCAGTTTTATCAGTGCAAAAACAGCATAATTCAGCATGTCCTGGTAGTTGGCTTGCACACCTTCGGATGCTAAAGTTTTGCCAGAATGGTCTTCAATCTGCTTTACACGCAGCAGTTTCATCAAAATTAAGTCAGTTAAAGAGCTGATGCGCATATCCCGCCAGGCTTCGCCGTAATCGTGGTTTTTGGCCAGCATCAGTTCGTAGGTTTCCTTAATTTTTTGGTCGTAAAAAGAGCATGCACCTTCCACATTCATTTCCATTGGCGTTTCTGTCAAGCTTTCCAATTGCATCATTGCAATCACACAATAATTTACGATGCCGATGTATTCGCCAATGATTCCATCACCAACTTTGTTAATTCCGGTTTCTTCTAAAGTTCTGATTCTTTGCGCTTTAATAAAAATTTGGTCGGTAATAGAAGACGGGCGAAGGATGCGCCAGGCCGTACCGTAATCTTTTGTTTTTTGGATAAAAAGCGATCTGCAAACGTTAATTACGGCTTGGTATTCGGCTTCGGTTTGGTTCAAGGTGTGCGGATTCAAATTTTGTATGATATTTGTTTTTGCAGGATTTAAGCTGATACAAGTCCTGCTTTTATGATGGCTAAAGATACATTTTTTCAGAAAAAGACGACGATCAACGCTGGCAGTAAACTGATCGATTTAAGCGAACCAAAAGTGATGGGCATCATCAACACAACGCCAGATTCTTTTTTTGCCGGAAGCCGGAAATTGAATACTGCCGATGCTGTTTTTATGGCAGAAAAAATGTTAAGCGAAGGTGCAGATTTCCTGGATATCGGCGCATATTCTTCCCGTCCTGGTGCCGCAAATATTTCTCCGCAGGAAGAAACAGATCGTTTACTGCCTGTTGTTGAAGTGATTGCAAAAGCTTTTCCAGGAGCCATTATTTCTGTCGATACGTTTCGTGCTGCCGTTGCCGAAGCTGCAATTCAAGCTGGCGCACACATCATTAACGATATTTCTGGCGGAGAATTAGACGAACAAATGTTTGAAACTGTTGCCCGTTTGCAGGTTCCGTACATTTTAATGCACATGAAAGGAACGCCGCAAAACATGCAGGAAAAAGCGCAATACGACGATGTTTTTGCAGAAGTGTTCGATTATTTCGCAGCAAAAATTTACCGGCTGAAAGAGTTGCATGTGCACGATATAATTTTAGATCCGGGTTTTGGTTTTGCCAAAACTGCTGCACAAAACTTCCAACTGTTGCAGCAAATGAAAGGGTTTGAATTGTTGAAATTGCCTGTTTTGGCTGGCCTTTCCCGCAAAGGAATGATTTATAGAACTTTAGGCGGAACAGCAGAAACAGCACTAAACGGCACGACGGTTTTAAACACGATGGCTTTAATGAATGGTGCTTCTATTTTAAGGGTTCATGATGTGAAGGAAGCGGTGGAAGCGGTGAGGTTGTTTATGGCTTATCAGGAGGCATAGAAGATTTACAAATCAGATTTAATAATTGATACAAATGATGAAATAGCACTTGAATTATTGATTGAAGAATTACAGACAGCAAAAGGGAAATAAAGCTTGCATTTAAAGTTCAGTTTAGTTAGCTTTATAAGAACCTAAATTATTCTTTAAAAAAATTTTATGAGAAGAATTCTTACCATCTGCCTGCTTTTGGTAACTGGTTTTGCCACAGCACAAAAAAGTACATGTGTTCAATTTCAGCAGGGCTTAAACTGGGCACAGATTAAAGAAAAAGCCTTAAAAGAAAACAAGTATATTTTTGTAGATGGCTTTACAACCTGGTGTGAACCATGCAGGAAGATGGCTCAGGAAATATTTCCGCAGCAGAAAGTAGGGGAGTTTTTTAATAAAACCTTTATCAATGTTGCTGTTCAATTTGATGTAACTAAAAACGACAACGAAGAAATAAAAAATTGGTACAAAGAGGCAAAAACTCTCAACGAGAAATATCAGATCGAACTCTATCCGACTTATCTGTTTTTCAATCCGCAGGGAGAATTAATTCACAGGATTAATGGTGCAACATTTAATGCAAATGAATTTATTGCAAAAGCAAAAAATGCTTTAGAACCTGCTACACAATATATAACCTTAAAGCAACAATTTAAAAAAGGGAATAAAGACCCTAATTTCCTTTTAGCATTAACAAAAGCAACACAGCGCGCGAATGATTCTAAATTTATCCCCATAGCAGCAAATGCTTATTTAGGCACTCAACAGAATCTTTTAACTGAAGAAAATTTAAAACTGATTTTACTGGCTACTACCAAAAGTACAGATGTAGGATTTAAAGTTTTGCGTAATCATGCTGCAGAAGTTGATGCCATTGCAGGAAAAGGAAAAAGCGCTGAAAAAGTAAGAACAATTGTGTTTGATGAAGTGATACTTCCATATTTAAATATCGGAGGTAAAAAGACTGAATATGGCGGTGGAATGCTCGCTTATGAAGGAAAGCCTCGTGTAAACGTCGATTGGGAAGAAGCAAGAAACAAACTTTTGCCTAAATATGCAGACTTAGCGGATGAAATAATACTCGAAGCAAAGCCCTTTTATTATAGGGAACGGGACAAGTGGCCTCAATTTGCTAAAGCGGTGTCTGCTTATATTGATCAATCGGGTAATTCTGTTGATAGGAACATAGTAAATTCTTATGCGAACGACATATTTCTTTTCAGTAATGATACAACCTGTTTAAACGCCGCTATAGGCTGGTCCAATAAGATATGTTTAGAAGCGAAAGATGAAAATATACAGTACTACTTACAATACTTATCTACGCTTGGAAACCTATTATATAAGTCTGGGAAAAAAGAACCCGGCATTGCTAATCTTGAAGAAGTTTTGCAAAAAGTTGGTGGCAAAGATGAACGCTTAATAAAGACAATTGCCAAAATGAAAAATAATGAAAGAACCTGGTAAGCAAACGGTTTTATAAAGCATTAAACCAAGCTATGATTATAAGAAATCATTTTATTAATAGTAGATGTAAAAAATGCCATTTCAAGATGTGAAAAAGGTTGTGGAAGTGATAAAGTTGTTTATGGTGTATCAAAGATTATTTGATTAAGTTGTTGATAATCAAAGTTAAAATAAAAACTGAATATTATTTGGATTAGATAAACGTAATTTTTAGTTTTGTTCGTACTTTATTTCCTGCAGTTATTTCTTCCTAATTTCATTTAATAAAACATCACCATGAAAAAGTTTTTCGACCAACAAAAGTTTTTATTAATACTTCTTTTATGCCTGTTTATTTTTAAAGTAAACGGACAAGGCAAATTCGAAAAAACAAGTTCGCAGTGGGCCGAAATAAAAAAGTTAAAAGCGAAGGTTGAGGCAGAGCCTTTGGACATGAAAGCGCATGAAAACTATATCTGGGCATATAATCCTGATGACCCGTCGTTGGTAGGGCAGTATCGAATATGGATGAAGCAATTCCCTAAAAATTATATCGTGCCGTTTGCAATTGGTCAAATTTTAGAAAATCGAGAAAATACCAATGCAGCTGAGTTTTTGTTACAAGCATGCGCTTTAAAACCGGATAATGCCGCTATTTGGACTTCTTTGGCGGGAACAACTTATATGACTAATGATACTGTAAAAAGGAAGATTTATCTACAAAAAGCTGCACAATTAGAGCCTAAAAATTCAAAATATGTTTTCAATTATATTCTTTCTTTAAAAGATACAGATCCCGAAAAGTATGATTCTTTATCGATTGACATCGCCAGAAAATTTCCTGATGATGAAGTTGGAATTGAAGCATTGAGTTTGCTCGCACAAAAAGCAACTGTCCCGCAAGAAAAGATCGCTTACTTTAAACAAATCTTTAATCGAAAAACTAACCACAAATCCGATTGGTATGTAGGCGCAATGGAGTATTATTCTGATATTTTGCTCCAAACTGATCCTGCACAAGCCTTTGAATTAGGCACTGCCATCATTTTAGATAATAATCTTTACCTGGATTTATGGCACGAACGCTTGGTGGTTGCAGATGCATTTTTAAAAGCTAAAGCAAGTTTGGATACTCGAAAACCAAATGATGCAATAGCACTACTAAACAAAGTAAGGCTTAGAAATCAAATTTTGGGACGGGTTATCGGAGTAGAAGAATATCTGAATCTTTTTAAGGCAGAGGCTCTTGATTCTGCAAAATTATTTAAGGCAGCTTATGATACGGTTGCAGTATATTACAGTAAAAATCCAAGTGAAAAGTTACAGTCGGCTTTGTATAAATATGGGAAAGAATCTGGTATGGATTCGGCTGCGGTTAATACCAATATTGCATTGAAACGAAGTAATCAGGCCAAGCAAGCGACAGAATTCTCGCTAAATAATTATACCGACGGTTCCAAGAAATCACTCTCTGACTACCGTGGAAAAGTGGTTCTGCTAACATACTGGTTTCCGGGCTGTAGCCCTTGCCGGACAGAATTTCCTCATTTTGAAGCCGTATTGAAAAAATTCAATAAAAGTGATGTTGCTTATTTAGGGTTGAATCTCCAGCCATCTCAGGATGATGCTGTCATACCTTTTTTAAAAGAAAGCGGTTATAGCTTTACACCATTACATGATAGTTTGGGAAGGGGTAAAGGTAACTTGCCGGCAGATGGCGCGCCAACAAATTATCTGATCGATCAAAAAGGCAGAATTATCTTTTCAAAGTTTAGAATCGATGCAGAAAATGAAAAAACTTTAGAACTGATGATTAAAGAGTTGCTGGCGGAAAAATAGCTAACACCATAGAATAAACGAAGTTTATCATTATAAAAATTCCCTATATTGTCAGCGTATGAAAAAGTATTTAATGCTATTAATATGCTGCTTTTCAGCACATGTTTCATCTGCCCAAAACCCAATGGCTGCGGTTGATAAAGCTAATTTTAAAGCAATTGCACTTTCTAAAGACCAGGCTGGCAGTCTGATCATCAAAAAGTGGGTTGTACCAATTCGTTATAAAGTTTTTAGCGGAAAAGGAGGTTATTCGTTTACAGAGATTGATTCTGTATTTAACCAAATTAAAGTGCTGACGGGACTGGACATTGCACCTGCCCAAAATGCAGAGGAAACCAATTTTTCTGTTTTTCTTGGTGATAAGGCTGATTTCGGTTCCAAAATCCCGCCGGCTGCTTCTTCCTATTTTAATAAATTCGGCGGTACTTATTACAAGTTTAATAACAAAGGCGAAATTTATGATGCAACTGATTTAATCAATGTTACCAGTTTTAGCGATCAGCGTGAAATACGAAATGCTTTACGAAGAAGTATTATTAAACTCTTCGGATTTTTTATGCCGATGGAAAATAAACCGAACAGCATTTTTTATTCCCAAAGCAACAATGTGGTTAAGTTTGATGGTTACGATTCTTTTTTGATCCGTTTATTGTACAGTCCGCGTTTTACACCAGGAATGAATTCAGTTCAAGTGGATGAAGCACTAAATAAAATGTAAGAAAACATGCGGTAAAAACAGTATGCTGATTCTTATCAGAATATATTGCAAACAAGAAATGCCGTCAACTCTTGCGGCATTTCTTGTTTAATCATTTTTTAGACGATAAAAGAAGTATCAGTTATTTGTTTTTGGTGTTGCGGCCGCGGCTGCTTCAGCTTTTTCTTTTTTCTTAAAAAATCCGCGCAGCAAAAAGTTGTGTTGTACCGCTTCCAAATCATCATTCAGTTTTACAGAGCTTTCCTGCAAATTGCCCATCGTTGTTTTAACCTGTTCGGCTGTTTTGGCATCGTTCAACAATAAACCCATCGCGTTATCGCTACTGTTTAACTTGTTGCTGGCTTTGGTTAAGTTTTCGGTAATGGCAGATGCGTTTCCGGCTGTTTTTTGCAACTGGTTAGCTGTTTCCTGCAGTTTGTTAAACACGCTGGTATCAGTCATAACTTTATCTGCCAAACCACCTTTCGTGTTCAGTTTCGCTGCAAATACGCCTAATTGTCCGGCTAAAGTTGCAGAAGTACGGGTTGTTTTTTGCAGATTCATTACAATGGCACGAAAGCTGTTGGCCAAAGTAGAATCAGCCAAAAGTGCGCCTGCTGTCCCTTTTCCTTTAACCATATCGGTGCTTAGTTTTTTAAAGTTGGAAGTAATGCCAATCAGGTTTTCGTTGTTTTCCTGCAACGTTTTCATGATGTCATCGGTAGAAAGATCTTTTTGCACTTGTAAAACGTCTCCGTCTTCAATTTCTGCCGTTTTCGGGTTTCCACCAAAAAGCACGATGAGTTTATTGCCAATCAAACCATCCGAACTTAATTTCGCACTTGCATCTTTACGGATATATTGCTGCGCAGATTGTTCGATACTCATTGAAACTTCTACCTGGGATTTGCCATAAAATTTTATGGTTTTTACAGTTCCGATTTTTACTCCGGAAAACCACACATTATTTCCAGGCTTTAGTCCGCCAATATCATTAAAAACAGCATTTACGCGAAGGGATTTCACAAAAGATTTTTGCTGTCCTCCGAGTACAAATATGCCTACAATAAAAATAAGCAAGCCCAAAAATATAAAAAGCCCGACTAATACATTTCGTTTAGTTTCTGTTGTCTGCATTTTTTTATTGAATAAAATTGTAATTATAAAATGTTTTTACCCGTTCATCATCGGTGTCGAAAACTTCTTCGAAAGTGCCGGTTGTTTTAAATTGTCCGTCAAGCAGCATAGCAATACGATCGCCGGTTTCTTTGGCACAAGTTAAATCATGAGTGATGATTATCGAAGAAGTTTTATACTGCTGCTGTACTTCGTTTATCAGGTGATTTATTTCTAAACAAGTGATTGGGTCAAGTCCGGCAGTTGGTTCATCATACATCATAATTTCCGGCTTTAAAATTAAAGTCCGTGCAATCCCAATCCGTTTACGCTGCCCGCCAGAAAGTTCGGAAGGCATTTGGTTAATCGTTTGCAGTAAACCTACCGAATCCAAAACAGATTCAACTTGTTCGTTAACTTCTGCTTTGCTAAGGTTACGCTGATTTCGTACCAATGGAAATTCTAAATTTCCGCGTACCGTCATGCTGTCATACAAGGCACTGCTTTGGAAAGAAAAACCGATATGAAGGCGCAATTCTTCTAATTCTTTTGAGTTAAGTTTGTTTACATCTTTGCCAAGCACGTTAACTGTACCGGCATCGGGGGCGAGCAAGCCAGAGATGATTTTTATCAATACTGATTTCCCCGTTCCAGACCGCCCTAAAACAACTACGTTTTCGCCTTGATAAACTTTCAGGTCTATTCCACGTAGTACAGAATAGTCGCCAAAAGATTTTTCGAGGTTTTTAATATCAATAACCGCTTTGCTTTTATCTATAAATGGTACTTTTTCTTTTTCCATAAGTTATAATTAAACCCGGAAAAAGCCGGAAATCTGAACAATTACAATTTCTTCCACAAAAACTAAAAACATACCTAATACAACGGCAGAATTTGCTGCTTTGCCTACACCTTCAGTCCCTTTGTCTGAATTATAACCTTGATAGCAGCCTACCATTCCGATGGTAAAGCCAAATACAATAGATTTGATTAAAGAGGTGTTCATGTCGAGAAAAGACAACGGCTCAAAAGCACTTTGAAAAAAAGCACTTATGCTTGTGCCTTCATTGGTATTTACATTTAAATAAGCACCCAACATGGCTACGAGTGCGGTGTACATTACCAAAATAGGAATACTGACGGTTGTAGCCAGTACGCGCATACAAACCAAAAACTTAAAAGGCTTGGTGGCAGATACTTCCATTGCATCGATCTGTTCTGTTACTTTCATGGAAGCCAGCTCGGCACCAATGCTGGAACCTACTTTTCCGGCTGCAATTAATGCGGTAACCAAAGGTGCCAAAGCCCGGAAAATAGCAATAGAAACCAGGGAAGGAAGCCAGGAAGTTGCCCCAAACTCGGCCAGCGAAGGGCGCGATTGTTTGGTAAACACAATGCCGATGATAAAACCAGTTAGCGTAATTAACGGGAAAGAACGGTAGCCAACCTCGTAACACTGCCTGATAAATTCTTTAAACTCATACGGCGGCAAAAAAGCTTCTTTAAAAAAGCGGAGGATAAAACGGTAAACGTTATATATATCTTCAAAAAAAACCGAAACACGTTGCCATAAGGTTGGCTTTGCGGTTTCCTGTTCTAAAGCAGTGCTGTTATCTAACTTCATTAAAAGTATTCAAAGTATTTCTAACCTTTTTGTTTGCAATTTTATAATTATAGCCAACTTTAACTGAAACTGCAATTGTTTATTTGTTATACGTTGACCAAATATATAAAGATCAACATTGTTAATCATTTGATTAATTAAATTATACGATTAAATGATAAACGTTTTTCAAAACAAAAATCAAAAACACCTTGCTTTTTTTACACAGGTAAATTGCTATTGTTGGCAAAACACAAATAAAAGGCCGATGTTCAAGTTTTATTCTATTTTTGGTGTAAATATTGTTTTGTTAAATTTAAACAGATAACACTTAATTACGAAGTAGTTTACTTAACCCTAAAAATTTACAATTATGAAAAGCGAATCAAAATTAATTGCCGGCATTTTAATCGGCGTGGCGGCCGGTGTATTGGCAGGCATTTTATTGGCGCCACAAAGCGGAGACGAAACCCAAGAAGCGGTTTCTGATGCCGCTTCTGGTTTCGGTGATAAACTGAAAGACAAATTTTCTGGACTGGTTGATGAAGCAAGCGACTTAAAAGAATCTTTAAGCGATAAGATTTCTTCTAAGTTGGATGACATTTTAAGCTTGATCTCTTCTAAATCAGATGATGCCAAAGATTGGGCAAGCGATAAAGCTGATGAAGCGAAAGACAAAGCTGCCGACTTAAAAAAGAAATATTCTTAAATTTTAATCAGCTAAAAAAAGCATCCTGTAATTTGCAGGATGCTTTTTTTATGCCCTAAATTTTCGGTTGATAAAAACAGTATTGCCGCAGAGGTGAGAAGGTTTGAGGACGAGGTTTTGGGGTGTGCCTTTCACCTCAAAACCCCGTACCTCAAACTTTGGTTCTCATCCAAACAAATCGCTGCTCAAATAACGGTCGCCGCGGTCGCAGGCGATAAAAACAATCAATCCTGATCCTAATTCTTTAGCTATTTTTAATGAAACAGTTAATGCGCCTCCGCTGCTCATCCCGGCAAAAATACCTTCCGTTCTGGCCATTTTCCTTGTCATTTCTGTTGCTTCGGCTTGCGAAACATCTATAATACGATCAACACGTTTGGCATCAAATATTGCTGGCAGATACGCTGCTGGCCAACGCCGTATTCCCGGGATTGATGATTCTTCTGTTGGCTGGCAACCAATGATTTGAATATTCGGATTCTGTTCTTTTAAAAACATCGAATTTCCCATAATAGAACCGGTTGTGCCCATCGCGCTTACAAAATGGGTAACTTTTCCCTTGGTATCGCGCCAAATCTCAGGCCCGGTGGTTTTGTAATGCGCCAGGTAATTATCCTTGTTGGCAAACTGGTTCAGCATAAAATAACCGCTGCTGGCCGCTTTTTCTACGGCATAATCGCGGCAAGCTTCTATTCCATCCAGCAAAGTAACTTTTGCGCCAAAAGCTTCCATCGTTAAAACACGTTCTTTGGTGGAGTTGGAGGGAAGCACCAATTCGATTTCGAGATCAAACAAACGGGCGATCATGGCTAAAGCGATGCCTGTATTTCCGCTTGTTGCTTCGATTAATTTCGAGCCTGATTTTATTTCACCTCGCTCCAGCGCGCTTTTAATCATGTTTAAAGCTGCGCGATCCTTCACACTTCCGCCCGGATTATTGCCTTCCAGTTTTGCAAAAATTTTAACGTTTGGGTTTGGGTTGAGTTTGGTAATTTCAACTAACGGTGTATTTCCGATCAAATCTATAATTCCGGCCATGATGCTTCTTTTATCGTATCAAATTAAATGGTGGTTTGGGCAACGGTAATGTTAGGTTTGTGATAAACTACCGACCCAGGCGGAACACTCCTGGTTAACCAAACGTTGCCGCCAATCGTACTGTTTTTGCCGATCACCGTATCGCCGCCTAAAATAGTTGCGCCCGAATAAATCACCACGCCATCTTCTATCGTTGGATGCCGTTTTATATCGGCCATACTTTTGTCAACACTTAACGCGCCCAACGTAACGCCCTGGTATAATTTGATGTTGTTGCCAAGGATACAAGTTTCGCCAATAACAATCCCCGTTCCGTGATCGATGTGCAAATATTCACCGATAACGGCACCGGGATGGATATCAATTCCCGTTCTCGCATGTACATATTCGGTTAAAATGCGGGGCAGTAACGGCACATTCATTTTCAGCAAAGCGTGTGCAATCCGGTAAAAAGAAACCGCTGTAAAGCCCGGATAGCTGCGGATCACTTCAAAACGGCTCCTGGCGGCAGGATCGTTGTTAAAAATAGCTTCGATATCGGTATTTAAAATACGGTAAAGTTCTGGAATTTCATCAAAAAAAGCCGCAGCAATCTGTTTATTATCGCAGTGGCGGCAAGCTCCTGTTGCTTCCATCATCAAAAAAAGCTGCTTTTCGGAAACGGCAAATGCTTCTTTTAAGGCATGGATATCAATAAAAGCACGTTCGGATTTTTCGGGAAAAAGTAAACCGATTAAAGTTAAAGCCCAATCTGCAATTTCCTGGTTGGAAGGCACAATGTCTGTCCCTTGCCTTTTATTAAATAAATGCTGGTAAAATTCCTGCTCCATTAAATTTTCTTATCGGCATAAGCCTGCGAAGATTTTAAAATACAATTTTAGGAATTTGTATTTGATTGGATTGTAAAAGAAACGTCGTTATTTATCTGTGTCGGTCCGGCCAAAAAATTTCATTTGATTATTGGTTGTATTTGATGATTAATTTTGATATTTGGTATCAACCTAAATTCAAAAATGAAAGATCAATTATTAGAAGAATTATCTGTGTTACACAGCAAAGTTGCGGCCTTAAAAGTTTACGATACAGAAAACGCAACGTTGTTGTGGAATTACGGACAAGAGTTTGAGGCTTTGCTTACTAAACTATTGACTTTCAACGCAGATAAGTTCAAGGATATTTCTGCATCTTATAATCAAACATCAACAGAAAATACTTCCAAAACTTTGGACATACACGATGATACCGACAATAGTGCCGGTTTTTACGATAGTGTATCGCACCTCAACAACAGCATCAACGATTCTATAGAAGTAGTCAACGGAATTTGATCAACCGCTGCTGAGGGAATATTTTTTCAGGATATTTTCCAAATCGGTAGGCGTATCAACGGCAAGTGTTTCCAGCTCTGTTTCGGCAACTTTAATGTGGTAGCCATTTTCAATCCAGCGCAACTGCTCTAAACTTTCGGCTTTTTCTAATGATGAAACAGGCTGTTTGGTAATTTCCTGCAGGATGTTGGAGCGGTAACCATAAATGCCAATGTGCTTGTAAAAAGTATGGTGCTGCAGCCAGTTTTCCATTTCCTGACCGCGTAGAAAAGGAATAACAGAACGCGAAAAATAAACAGCTTCGGAACGGTTGTTCAAAACCACTTTCGGAATATTGATATTTTGTAGTTCTTCCAGCGTTCCGATTTTTTTAACCAGCGTAGCCAATGCTGTTTTTATGTCGGTAAAACAAGCAGCAACTTTAGTAATTTGTTCTGGGTCGATAAAAGGTTCATCGCCCTGAATATTGATCACCACATCAAATTCCGGCAAAGCAGCCGAAACCTCGGCGCAACGGTCTGTACCGCTTTGGTGTTGAGTGGAAGTCATCATCACTTTTCCGCCAAAAGCATTCACATGATCAAAAATCCGTTGATCATCCGTAGCAACAATTACCTCATTTAAATTTACGCATTTTTTGGCCTGTTCATAAACCCGTTGTACCATACTTTTCCCGGCAATATCCACTAAAGCCTTGACCGGAAACCGGGTAGAAGCGTAGCGTGCAGGAATAATGCCGAGGATTTTCATGGGATTAATTTAAGTAATACTACAAATGATAAGAAATGGCGAGCCGTTTTCAGACTCACCATTAACAATTTATAAAGTTGCTATAAAAGGAGCTTTTCTAAAATAAGTTACGTCTGATAATTGTTCACACAGAAAAATCGCTATATCTGTAGCACTTATTTTTTTACCAGGACAATCTTTCAAACTAACAATTATTTTATCACTTGTATCAGTAAACTCAATAAATGGAACTCTAACTAAAGTCCAATTTACTTCGCTGTTTGATAAAATAGAATAGGTTTTTTGTCTGTCAGCATGGATTGCAGGGAAATTGTTTTTCATCCATTCAGTTGCAATCTTTGTTTCTGAACTCTTTTTATCAAACGGAGTATCAACATTTAATCCTGCAACTAATATGTAACGTTTAATTCCAAATTCAGCCATTGCTTTCAATAAATTTATAGATGCTTGACTGGCCACAAAAGGTTCATCTTTACGCTGACCAATTGTACTAATGATAGAATGACAATCCTTTAATAATAGTTTAATTGCTTCAAAATCAATTGCATCGCCTTTAATAATTTCTATTAAGGAGCTTTTTATACTGAAACTTTCGGGACTTCTGAGAAGAAGTTTTAGATTATATTCCTGTTTTAATAAGTGAGTTACAAGGTATTTTCCGGTTCTGCCACCACCACCCAATATGGCAATTTTTGTTTTTTGTTCCATTTTTTCTTCATAAAATTTGATAATAGAATATTATTTCGTTTTTATCTGATAGACAAAACGAATCTTACAAAAGCTATTAGGCTTTTGCAAAATTGAATCAATATTTTATAAAGAGATTTTAATAAGACGAATGTATGTAATTAAAATTCGAATTACAATGCTTCTTTTATCACTGTTGTTTCAAGGTTTTATTACAAAATTATACCGATAAAAGAAGCATCTGTGGATTGAATTTTACGTTTTAAATTCCGCTCCCCGCACCTCCAAACCCCGTACCTCAACCTTAAAACAACCCATTAATTTCTACTTCAATTTTTTCAATAATCGAAGCTAAATCTTCTGTATTATTTGCGAAATCGAGTTTGTCCTTATCCAAAATCAGCAACTTGCCGCTGTTGTAGCCTTTAATCCATTTTTCGTATTTTTCATTGAGTTTGGATAAATAATCCAAGCGGATACCAATCTCATATTCGCGGCCGCGACGTTGGATATTGTTGACCAAAGTTGGAACGGAAGCTTTTAGATAGATCAGCAAATCCGGCGGTCTGATAAAAGAAGTGATGTTGTCAAAAATCTTGCGGTAGTTTTCGTAATCTCGTTCCGTCATCAAATCCATATCGCGCAGGTTGGCCGCAAAAATAAAAGCATCCTCGTAAATCGTCCGGTCCTGGATGATGTTAAACCTGCTTTTCTGGATTTCCAAAATCTGCTGGAAACGGCTGTTCAAAAAGAAAATCTGTAAATTGAAGCTCCAGCGTTTCATATCGCTGTAAAAATCCTCTAAATACGGATTGTTTTCTACCGATTCGTACTGCGGCTGCCAGCCGTAATTTTTGGCCAGCAGTTCGGTCAGCGTAGTTTTTCCGGCCCCGATATTTCCAACAACGGCGATGTGCATTTGGTTAATAGTTTTTTAGTTAATAGTTCGTGGTAAAGCAATTGCGATTGGGTTATGGTTGAGAGCTATGAACTATTAACTATTTTCCATGAACCTTTCTCAATCAAAACTTCTTAAAACCGATAATTTCCCTTACTTCTTTCAGTGTTTTTTGGGCGCTTTCGCGGGCTTTTACGGCACCGAAACGGCTCACCTGGCGCAAGTACGATTCATCTTTTGCAATATCTTCAATGCGTTCGCGGATGGGTGCGGTAGCGATAACCATATCTTCGGCCAGCTGCTTTTTGAAATCGCCGTAACGGATTTGGCATTTATTATAAAGCTCATCAAAATGCGTTAAAGTATCTTCCGAAGAAACTACTTTCATCAAGTCAAACAGGTTTTGTATTTCTGTTGGTTTAGGCTGGTTTTCTTCCGTTGGCCCGCTATCGGTTACCGCACGCATTACTTTTTTGCGGATTATCTCCGGCGAATCTGACAGATAAACTGCATTGCCTTCGCCTTCAGATTTCCCCATTTTTCCTTTGCCATCCAAACCGGGGATTTTCACTAAATTTTCATTAAAATTGAATGCTTTTGGTTCGGGAAAATAATCGTTTTGGTACAAACGGTTAAAACGGTTGGCAAACGTGCGCATCATTTCCAAATGCTGCTCTTGGTCTTTTCCAACCGGAACTTTACTTCCGCGGTGCATCAACACATCGGCACTCATTAAAACCGGGTAAGTCAGCAAACCGGCGTTTACATTTTCCGGGTTTGCCCGAACTTTGTCCTTAAAAGAAGTACTGCGTTCCAGCTCGCCCAAATAAGAATTCATGTTGAGGTACAAATACAATTCTGTTACTTCCGGTACTTCCGATTGGATGTAAATAGTTGCTTTTTCCGGGTCGATGCCCGCAGCCAAATACTCAACCAAAACCTGTTTTACATTGCTGTGCAGATCAGCTGGAGTTGGGTGCGTGGTTAAAGAATGCAGATCGGCAATAAAAAAAAAGCAATTGTATTCGTGCTGCATTTTTACGAAGTTTTGGATCGCGCCGTAATAATTGCCCAAATGCAGTTTCCCGGTAGAGCGTATGCCGCTGACAACAGTTTCCATAGGCGGCGAAAGTAAGGAATTTTTATATTTTTGATGTTGATGAAATTACTGTTCCGAAAGTTCCACACGTACTTTTATATGTTTTCGGTGCTTCTTTTATACACCTTTTTTTATCCTTTTTTTTATTATTTCTCCCGCAAAACAAAACGCTACCAAACGTTAAATAAGCTGCGGACGAAATGGGCAAAATGGAGTTCGGCATTGAGCGGATTTTTTTATCAATTTGAATACGAAGCTGCAATCAACTGGAACAAAACGTATGTAATTTGCCCGAACCATACTTCCAATCTGGATGTTTCCTGGGCAACCATCCTCGCCAAAAATAATTTTAGTTTTATGGGAAAAGAAGAATTGCTGCAAAACCCAACCACGAAACTTTTTTTTAAAACGATTGACATCACCGTAAAACGCGACAGCAATATTTCTGCTTTCCGGGCTTTTAAACGTGCTTCCGAATATTTGAAAACCGGTATTTCGATGATCATCTTCCCCGAAGGAAAAATAGCAGAAGATTATCCGCCGCATTTGCACGAATTTAAGAACGGGCCTTTCCGCCTGGCCATTGAGCAACAAGTTCCGGTTATCCCGGTTACTTCTTTTAACACCTATAAATTGTTGTGGGACGACGGTTTGAAATACGGCAGCCAACCTGGAGTTTGTAATATTTACGTGCATAAACCAATAGAAACCGTAGGTTTGAAACTGACAGATGCAGATGCTTTACGCGAGGAAGTTTTCCGTACTATCCATCAAAAATTAAAGGATTATGAAGATCGACATTAACACGGTAGATAAAATTGCCAAACTGGCGCGGTTGGAAATTGCACCTGAAGAGAAAGAAAACGTGATCAAAGATTTAAGCAAAATCCTGTCTTTTATGGAGAAGCTGAACGAGCTGGACACCACCGGCGTTGAACCTTTGGTTTATATGAGCGCAGGCGTAAACATCACCAGAAATGATGTGGTAAAAGAAGTAATTACGCATGAAGAAGCTTTGCAAAACGCACCGGACCATGATGCGGATTATTTTAAAATTCCGAAGGTGATTGGGAGATAGCTATTAGCTGTTAGCAACCAGCTTTCGGCCAATAATATAAAACTTAATTTAAACTTTTTGTCCGCTGAAAGCTGATCGCTAAAAGCTAACAGCTTTTTCTTACGGATACGGCTGCATTTTTCCACAAGAACAGGCGCAGTTGGGATCGGCCACTTGTAGTTTTTTTAAGAAAGTTTGATAGTAACCGGCCCGGTCGTTCATGTCAAAATTATTGTTCCCCTTGTTGCATTCAATCCCGCCGTTGATGATGTTGGTCGTCATGCCAAATCCCGGCACTCGTCCGCTGGCTTTGTCTGTTGCTGTTGGTTGCCAGTTCCCGGCCATTACATCATGTGCAGAAGGTTTTGCATTTTGCGGCATCATCCAAAAATAAATAGCTGTTTTAAAAGCAGTTACGGCATCAGAAGTAATCAAATCAGGGTTTTGCAACAGCTTGTTTTTGTCCCCGAAAATACAATCGCTGGCAAAACCATAATTGCCGTTATAACTAATTTGCATCGGCCCGCGGCCAAAATATTTTTTCCCTGTGGCAGGCGGATAAACATTGTTAGGGTTAACGTAAGTTAGTTTCGTGTTCAGTTCGTGCAAAAACATCAAACCATCGTTGTATTTTCCGTCTTCGCCGCCGCGTGTTTCGTGGGCAATTTGTGCCAAAAAAGCGGCCAGTTCCTTTTTATTGGTTTCGAGGTTTTTTTCGGTACAAAAAGAACTAAAACTAACCGTAAAAGCAGTGTATTTTTTTTGCTGCGCCCAAGGTTCGTTCCAATCCGCATCCTGCCTTACAACGGTTGATTGGTTGGCAGATAAATCCGTTCGGGTAATTTTATACATCCAAACATCCCGCTTTTCTACCTTAATTTTGATGGCCGAAAGTTCTTTTATGGCTTGCGAAAACGCTTGGTACGTGTAAAATTTATTGCGCATCGGGAATAGCTCGCTATAAAGTTTCTCCGTAAAAAAAGCATTTAAAGCGGTATTATTTGGAATTATTGTTTTGGAAGTTAAAGGTGTAAAACCTGAAGCAGCAATCAGGAAAACAGAAACAACCGCGCTTAAAAAGTTGATTTTCTTCATTATTTTATCGTGATAAAAGAAGTATTGCCAAATCCTATTTCAAAATTTAAATTGAAGCAATGCTTCTTTTACAATCCTTTTTTTAGGTAAACAAAGTAAGGTTTATTTAATTGTACCAGCATGAAGATTTATACCAAAACCGGCGACGATGGCTACACCTCTTTAATCGGTGGAACGCGTGTGCCCAAATATCATTTGCGGATTGAAAGTTATGGAACGGTAGACGAGTTGAACAGTTATATCGGCTTGATCCGCAGTCAGGAAATTGATGAAAAAGACCAGTTGATGCTGAAAGAAATACAGGACAGGTTGTTTACGATTGGTTCTTCGCTGGCTGCCGATCCGGAAAAGTCAAAAATGAAAATCCCGGATTTGCACCAAGAAGACATTGATTTGCTGGAAACCGAAATGGACCGCATGGAAGCTGTTTTGCCTCAGCTGAAACATTTTATCTTGCCGGGCGGTAATAATGCCGTTTCGTTTTGCCATTTGGCCAGATGTGTTTGCCGAAGGGCGGAAAGGATTACCATCCACTTGTCAGAAAATAGTTTTGTGGAAGAAAAGGTAAAGGTTTATCTGAACAGGTTGAGCGATTACCTGTTCATGCTGGCACGGAAGATTGCTTACGATCAAAATATTGCAGAAAATAACTGGATACCAAGAATTTAATCTGCTAAAAAATTTCGATAATAAAACTAAAATATTATACTTTTGCAAACTTTTAAAAAATAGAATTTATTTATGTATTGGACACTTGAACTGGCATCGCACTTAGAAGATGCACCATGGCCGGCAACTAAAGACGAGCTGATTGATTATGCAATACGTTCCGGTGCACCGGTTGAGGTAATTGAGAATTTGCAGGCTTTGGAAGATGATGGCGAGCCTTATGAAAATATAGAGGAAATTTGGCCGGACTATCCGACTAAAGATGATTTCTTTTTTAACGAAGACGAATATTAGAAATACTTGCAATTGTTTTTATTGCATTTGAAACGGCTAATTAGCTTCTTTTTTTAATTATTACTTTAAGTTGACTTTTTAGAACAGTTTTTGGTTCTTTGTGTTTAGAAACTACTAAACTAAAACTAAAAATCATGGGAAATCTATTGTACCTTATCGCAGTAATTTTGGTTATTATTTGGGCCGTTGGCTTTTTGTTTCAAGGTTTTGGGACAGCCGTTGCTGGTAACGGTTTAATCCATGTGCTCCTGGTTATTGCTGTAATTATTATCCTTTTAAAAGTAATTAGAAGGGCATAATTAAGTTAGTTATAAATGAAAAGGGCCGCATTTAGTGGCTCTTTTCATTTATAATCATTTCTGCAAGCCGTAAATCAGCAGGAAAGGTTATCTTAAAATTTTCTGGATCGCCTCGTAATAGATTTATCAGAACGCCCGAACGTTCTACCACGCTGGCATCATCTGTAAAACTCGCTTCATATTCCTGTTCATAAGCTTTTTTAAGAATGGCTGATTGAAAAGTTTGCGGCGTTTGTACCAAAAATACTTCAGCTCTATTTAAACTTCGTGAAGAACCATTTGCAGTTTGCAAACGGACAGAATCTTTGCTGGGAACTGCCACCACTGCATTTCCATCAATCGAAGCCTTTTCGTAAGCTTCGGCTATAATTGCCGTGTTGATTAACGGCCGAACAGCATCATGAACAGCAATAATAGCAGTTTCATCAATAGTATCTAATGCGTTTTTTACGCTCTCAAACCTGGTTTTTCCGCCCGAAATTAAAGTATGCGGCAGGTTAAACTGATGTTCTTCGCACAACTGCTGCCAAATGTTAAAATGCTGTTGGTTTAAAACGACAACAATTTCCGGTTTTTGCGGGGAAGCAGAAAAAGCCTTAATTGTGTGCATCATCACCGGTTTTTCATTCAGCAACAAAAACTGTTTCGGGATTTCTGTATTCATCCTGGTGCCAGAACCCCCTGCAACAATTATGGCAAAAAATTTCATACAGAAATTAGGTACAGGTATATTTTGCTGCGGTAAAAGAAGTATTTTAGATAATCAACATCGCATCGCCGTAGCTGTAAAAACGGTATTTTTCTTTGATGGCCACTTCGTAAGCGTTCATCACATAATCATAACCGCCAAAGGCAGCAATCATCATCAGCAAAGTAGATTCCGGTGTGTGGAAATTGGTGATCATAGAATTGGCAATGCTAAAATCATAAGGCGGAAAAATGAACTTGCTCGTCCAGTCGTTAGCTGCTTTTAACGTATGGCTGGCAGAAACGGCGGATTCGATCGAACGCATAGAAGTTGTTCCGACAGCACAAATTTTGCGTTTATTTTCGATTCCGCGGTTTACAATATCAGCTTGGCTTTGCTCAATAATAAACTGTTCGGAATCCATTTTATGCTTCGTCAGATCCTCCACCTCAACCGGGCGGAAAGTACCTAAACCAACATGCAAAGTTACTTCTGCAAATTCTACACCTTTCAGTTCCAAACGTTTCATCAGTTCGCGGCTAAAATGCAAACCGGCTGTTGGTGCGGCAACAGCACCTTCGTTTTTGGCAAAAATGGTTTGGTAGCGTTCTTTATCTTCGGCGGTTGCTTTGCGTTTAATGTATTTCGGAAGCGGGGTTTCGCCTAAAATTTCCACGTTTTTTCTAAATTCTGCATCCGTTCCGTCAAATAAAAAGCGGATGGTACGGCCGCGGGAAGTAGTATTGTCCACCACTTCGGCAATCAACAGGTCGTCATCACCAAAATAAAGTTTATTGCCTACGCGGATTTTACGGGCCGGATCAACCAAAACATCCCATAAACGAAGCTCTTTGTTCAGTTCCCGCAGCAAAAAAACCTCGATGGTGGCACCGGTTTTCTCTTTGTTGCCGTATAAACGGGCGGGGAAAACTTTGGTGTTGTTCAGGATCATTACGTCTTTATCATCATAATAATCCAGAATATCTTTAAAAATTTTATGTTCAATTTTGCCCGAGTCTTTGTGCAGCACCATCAGCCGGGCTTCGTCCCGCTTTTCAGAAGGCGAATGTGCGATTAATGATTCCGGAAGATTGAACTTAAACTGGGATAATTTCATGGTAAAACGTAATAAATTTAAGGGCGCAAATGTACAAATAACAATTCTTTTTGTATAGAATTGTTTTGGGTTTTCAAAACCCTGCTTTTTCAAAACCTAAATTAGAAGTTGTTTAAACTTATTTCAAATGCTTCTTTTATCACCTGAAAAATAAGATCATCCCCCTAACCTCCTTTGAAGGGGGAAAAGAACCCGGGCGTATATCTTTCTATTGAAGCTTTTTGACGTTTAGAAAGGTAGGCGATAGGCTTCCCCCTTTGAAGGGGAAAAGGACCTGGGCATATATCTTTCTATTGAAGCTTTTTGACGTTTGGAAAGGTAGGCGATAGGCTTCCCCCTTTGAAGGGGGTTAGGGGGATGAGTTGGTTATCTTTTATATAGGTTTATTTTGATACAACCAAAAGTTTAAACAACTACTTATTATACATGATGTAAATTTTTTACGTGCAATCTTTCTTATTATTACCGATGCTTTTTTAGGGCAATGAAAGCAGCATCATTTCAACTCAAATTGTATTCCGATGGGTATTATTCCTTTTTTGATCGCGCTTTTTTTGATCCGCAGTATCCGCATCAGGCTGCAAACATTTCCGCACCCGGCCAAGTGGGACAACTGGGTACAAGCCGGGCTGTCTTTCATCGTTTTTTTACTGGTAGCCGGTATTTTTGCCCATCAAAAACAGTTGTTCGATCTGGTTTGGATTGTAACCTTACTAGCCTTGACTTATGCGGTGAACAAGGAAAAAGGACTGTACCCGCTCAGGCCGTTCAGTTTCAGTATTTTACCTTACCTGGCTGTGGTTGTCCTTCAAAACCTGGTCTCGTTAGTCCATACAGATTTTACCGCCAAATTGGGGATCTTCCTAAAAACTGCGGAAGTATTTGCCGTAGTCTGGATTTTTGCATCGTGGTTTACCGCAAACCGCCAGCAAAAAGCGTTGGAAAAAGAACGTGAAAAACGCAGGCAGGAAGAAGAACTGAACAAGCAAATTGCCGTAAGAAAAGTAGAACTGGAGGTTTTGGTGAAAGAACGCACAGGTGAATTATTGCAGCAAAAAGAGGAACTGCAACACGCTTTAGCGGAACTTAGGACGACGCAAGATCAGTTGATACAATCCGAAAAATTGGCGTCTTTGGGGGAATTAACCGCCGGGATTGCGCATGAAATTCAAAACCCGTTAAACTTCGTTAACAACTTTTCTGAAGTCAGCATCGAACTTTTGGGGGAAATGGAAGAAGAACTGGAAAAAGGTGATGTAAAAGAAGCATCGGCTATATCAACCGACATCAAACAAAACTTAGAAAAAATAATCCACCACGGCAAACGCGCCGATGGCATCGTAAAAGGGATGCTGCAACATTCGCGCAACAACAGCGGCGAGCGGCAATTAACAGATTTGAATGTTTTGGCCGATGAATATTTACGGTTAAGCTACCACGGTTTGCGGGCAAAAGACAAAAGTTTTAACGCTGCTTTAACCACACATTTCCAGGAAAACCTGCCGAAATTAAATATCGTTTCCCAGGATATTGGCCGCGTTTTATTGAACCTTTTCAACAATGCTTTTTATGCCGTACAGCAAAAGCAAAAAACAGCAGGCGCAGATTATAAACCAGAAGTTACGGTGGATACTTCTTTTACCGATACTTTTTTAGTGATCAAAGTAAAAGATAATGGAATTGGTATTCCTGAAGAAGTAAAAGATAAAATCCTTCAACCTTTTTTCACCACAAAACCAACTGGCGAAGGCACAGGCTTGGGTTTAAGTTTGAGTTATGATATTGTGGTAAAAGGGCACGGCGGGAAGATCGATGTGGAAAGTGAGGAAGGAGAAGGTTCGGAGTTTAATATTGAATTACCTCTAAAAGAAAATTAATAACATGGATTGGTTCAAACCTAATTCCGAAACTGTTGCCCTAGAAGCTCAGTTTTGCCTTACAATAGTAAATTTGTTCTATGTTTTAAGTTTAAAGAATAAAACGGCTAATGCTTATCGGGTAATAGGCAGTTCTTTATTTTTTGGTCTCCAAATAATTGCATTTTGTTTAATGACAGTTGGGATTTACAGTTCCAGTTTTGCGATATATGAAGAATGGTTTGGCCAACTGTCGCAAAACGGGTTTTTCTTTTATAACTTGTGGTTTGCTTACAGCTTTCACAAAAATATTTTTCAAAAAGAATCGAAGTACGTGCTTTTAGGCTTAGCTATACTGAATATTATTTGCTTTTATCTATGGTTCCGTGTTTTCAAAGTTAATCAACCTCAAACCCAATACAATTATCTTTTATATTTTATAAAAGGAATATCTGTAATTCTCTTAACGATTGTTGTATATATAAGAAAGATAAGGAAAACCGCTTTAGCATTTAACGACAGAGATCAAAACGCTAAGGTAATACAGGCATACAAGGGATTTCTAATCGCAGATATCTTCCCATTTTTAGGTTATATTAGTTATCTGCTCATGATATTACATGTTGTAAGTGTAGAAGCAAATTTATACTTCTATCATATTGTATCATTCTTTGCTCTTACAACATATATTTTTACTTATCTTAACTATTGTGAAGAGCGTACTTCTTTTCAGTTTAAATTAGTTGTTGTGGTACTTTGTGTAGTGCTTATTATATTAGGGTTGTTACCAATAAATCTGATAAATAATAATGCGGGTATAAACTCTTCAAAAGACATACACACTTTTTTAATATTAATTCCTATTACTACACTACTCATAGTATTTTTATTACCATTACTTTTTCGATATGTAATTCTGAAACCTCTAAGCCAAATTTTTGAAGGCGTAAAAAGAGTAAACGATGGGGATCTTACTAGTTATATTAAGCTGGGAGTTAATGATGAAATCGGAGTGCTAACTCAAAACTTTAACAGGATGACAATATCATTAGAGCAATACTCCAATAAAATGAATGAACTTGTTAACGAACGAACTTCAGAATTAAATCAATCTCTGCAAGAACTGAAAACCACACAAGACCAGCTGATCCAATCCGAAAAGCTGGCTTCTTTAGGCGAATTAACGGCAGGAATTGCGCACGAAATCCAAAACCCGTTAAACTTTGTCAACAATTTTTCGGAAGTAAGCATCGAAATGTTAGGTGAGATGGAAGAAGAACTGGAAAAAGGTGATGTAAAAGAAGCATCGGCGATAGCAACAGACATCAAGCAAAACTTAGAAAAAATACGCCACCACGGCAAACGTGCTGATGGCATCGTAAAAGGGATGCTGCAACATTCGCGCAACAACAGCGGCGAGCGGCAATTAACAGATTTGAATGTTTTGGCCGATGAATATTTACGGTTAAGCTACCACGGTTTGCGGGCAAAAGACAAAAGTTTTAACGCTGCTTTAACCACACATTTCCAGGAAAACCTGCCGAAATTAAATATCGTTTCCCAGGATATTGGCCGCGTTTTATTGAACCTTTTCAACAATGCTTTTTATGCCGTACAGCAAATGCAAAAAACAGCAGGCGCAGATTACAAACCGGAAGTTTCGGTGGATACTTCTTTTACCGATACTTTTTTGGTGATCAAGGTAAAAGATAATGGAACGGGAATCCCGGAAGCGGTAAAAGACAAAATCATGCAGCCCTTCTTCACCACCAAACCAACCGGCGAAGGAACAGGTTTAGGATTAAGTTTAAGTTATGATATTGTAGTGAAAGGGCACGGCGGGAAATTGGATATTGATAGTGAGGAGGGCGGATATTCGGAGTTTTTGATTAGTTTGCCGATACGATAGCATTTTTAAGTACGATGGGTTAAAACCCATCGCTACAAGATTGGCCGAGCCTATGGCTCTTTTTAAAAGCAGTTTGTAAAGAGCCGTAGGCTCGGTGCATTTTATAGCAACGGGTTTCAACCCGTTGAAAATAAAGAGGCGTAGCCTCGACCAATATTGTAGCAACGGGTTTTAACCCGTTAAAAAGAAAAGTTTAAACATGGCCAACACCTATCACCAAATCTACCTGCAAGCTGTTTTTGCGGTAAAATATCGGCAGGCATTAATCAAAAAAGAATGGAAAAGTCAACTATTTGCCGTAATTGGTAACCTAATCAACGAAACCAACTGCAAAACAATTATTGTAAATGGCATGGAAGACCATGTGCATTGCTTCTTAGGTTTAAAACCTGTTGTCTCTGTTTCTGAATTGATGAAGACTGTAAAAGCAAAATCATCAAAATATGTTAATGACCATGCACTAACACCAGAAAGATTTGAGTGGCAGGAAGGCTATGGCGTTTTTTCCTATAGTCAATCGGGTGTAGATGCTGTGTATGATTATATCCAAAACCAGGAAGAACACCATAAAAAGCAAACTTTTAAAGATGAATACCTAAATTTTTTAAAAAAATATCAGGTAACTTATGATGACCAATATCTTTTTCAGGAGTTATTATAGGATAATCATCACTTTCGCATATCTTTTTGTTACGTTTAAAATTTATGAAAATATTAGTAGTTGATGATGAAGCTGATGTGCAGCCTCTTTTTACACAACGTTTTCGCAAGGAAATCAAAAACGGCGAAATTGAATTTAGCTTTGCCCTTTCCGGCGAAGCTGCACTGAACTACCTGCATCAGCATGAATCGGAAATTGTATTGATTTTATCAGACATCAACATGCCGGGCATGAGCGGCTTGGATTTGTTAAAACAGATCAGGCGGGAGCACGAATCTGCACCACCTTATGTGATGATGATTACTGCTTATGGCGATGAAGAAAACCACAACCATGCCATGCAAAACGGTGCCAACGATTTCCTGACCAAGCCGGTAGATTTTAACAGTTTAAAGGAAAAACTCAAAAGCCTTGTATAATGGCTAAGATTTTAGTGGTTGATGATGAGGCGGATTTAGAATTGCTGGTGAAACAAAAATTCCGGCGCAAAATCAGGGAGAACGTTTACGAGTTTGTGTTCGCCCAAAACGGCGAAGAAGCGTTGAAAAAAGTACAGCAGCACCCGGATTTGGATATTATTTTAAGCGACATCAACATGCCGGTGATGGATGGTTTAACCTTGCTTAGCAGGTTGCCCGAAGCAAACCCAATGCTAAAAGCGGTAATGGTTTCGGCTTATGGCGATATGCAAAATATTCGCACCGCCATGAACCGCGGCGCATATGATTTTGTGTTTAAACCAGTCGATTTTGAGGATTTAGACCTCACTATGGAAAAAACCATCCGGCACGTAAAGCAATTACAGGAAACCTTGAAAGCGATCAAAGAGAATAATATCCTGAAAATGTATGTAGATGAAAACGTACTCAACTTCATGACACACAAGGAGTTTGAAAACAACCTGATGAAAAATGAAGTGCTGGAAGCTACGATTATGTTTATTGATATTTGCGAATTTACCGCCATTACAGAACATGTCCCGGCAAATGCAGTGGTCAATTTATTAAATGGTTTGTTTGACAAGATCGTGAAAGAAATTATTGTGCAAGACGGGCATGTAGATAAATTTATAGGCGATGCCGTAATGGCTGTTTTTAAAGGAGAAAACCATTTGGAACGCGCAATTACCGCTGCGTTGGCAGCAAAAGCGCAAATCAGCACAAGTGAAGCAATAACTGCCGGGACAAAAACTTTTAAACCTGAAATTTCCATCGGTATCAATTCCGGCGAAATGGTTTCCGGCAATATTGGCTCTGTTTCTCTAAAACGTTTGGATTATACGGTTATCGGCGATTCGGTAAATACGGCTCAACGTTTGCAATCAGTGGCAAAACCAAGTCAGGTTATGGTTAACGAACAGGTTTACCATCAAATTAAAGAACAATTTAAACTTCTGAAGATCGGCGAAGTAACTTTGAAAAACAAAGCTATGCCGGTTACCGTTTACGAAGTTTTGGATTGATGCCGAAGCAACAAACGCTTTAAATTTTGCAGGTTTCTTTTATCAAAAATTAATATCCGGCTATGCTTTTGTATGGAAAATGAATGCGGAAACCAAATTTACAGGCATAAAAGAAGCATCGGGATTACGGCCGGATAAACCTGATTCCCCTGAATTTTGAAACCTAATTTTTACAATTATATCATCACGTAAACCTTAAAAGTAGCCGGATTTATTTACTTTTGAACTTTAACCTACATCTCCATGCCAGAAACAGCACAAATAAAGCTTTCGGAAAATACTTACGACCTACCTGTAATTACCGGCACAGAAAACGAAAAAGCAGTTGATATTGCTAAACTTCGTGATCTAACCGGCTACATTACTTTGGATACCGGCTATAAAAATACCGGCGCAACCAAGAGTGCCATTACTTTTTTGGATGGAGAGCAAGGCATTTTAAGGTATCGCGGATATTCTATTGAGCAGCTGGCCGAAAAATCAAGTTTTTTGGAAGTTGCTTTTTTGCTGATTTACGGCGAACTGCCAACCGAAAAGCAAATTGCCGGTTTCCAAAACGAGATCAGTCGTCATACTTTGGTACATGAGGACATGAAGAAATTTTTCGACGCGTTTCCAAGTCATTCCCATCCGATGGGGCAGTTAGGTTCGCTGGTTTGTTCGCTTTCTACTTTTTATCCCGAATCTTTAAAAAATAATCAGACCAACGAGGAGATCAACCAGACCATCATTAAAATGCTGGCTAAAATGAGTACGATCGTTTCCTGGATCTACAAAAAATCCTTTGGCCATCCGATCATTTATCCGCAGAATAAATACGATTATGTAAGCAATTTCTTGCACATGACTTTTGGACAGCGGACGGAAGAAACCGTAGTTGACCCGGTTTTGGTAGATGTGATGAACAAATTGCTGATCTTGCACGCCGATCATGAGCAAAATTGTTCTACTTCAACCGTTCGTATCGTGGGTTCTTCGGAGTGTAATTTGTATGCTTCTATTTCTGCCGGGATTGCTGCGCTTTGGGGACCGCTTCATGGCGGTGCCAATCAGGCCGTGATCGAAATGCTGGAGCAAATTAAAAACGATGGCGGCGATACACAAAAATGGATCGCGAAAGCAAAAGATAAAAACGACCCTTTCCGTTTGATGGGTTTTGGTCATCGTGTTTATAAGAACTTTGATCCGCGTGCCAAGATCATCAAGAAAGCCTGTGATGATGTTTTGGAGAAATTGGGCGTAAATGATCCGGTTTTAGAAATTGCCAAGCAACTGGAAGAAGTGGCTTTAAAGGATGACTATTTTGTACAGCGGAAATTATACCCGAATGTTGATTTTTATTCGGGCATTATTTACCGCGCTTTAGGTTTCCCAACGGAAATGTTCACGGTGTTATTTGCTTTGGGCCGTTTGCCGGGATGGATTGCGCAATGGAAAGAAATGAAGGAAAACAAAGAACCAATTGGCCGCCCTCGCCAGGTTTATACGGGTTCTGTAGAACGGGAATATGTAGCAATGCAAGCCAGATAATTTTATAAAGATTTAGGTGATAAAAGAAGCTTCCCGAAAAGGAGGCTTTTTTTGTTGCTGTAGGAATTATCATCCTGATGGTAGAAGGGATTTTCTTCGAAGCGATTTAAACGGGTTACAGATTTCTCCCGTTGGTGGAAATGACAAAAATGCTTCTTTTACCACCCAAAATATTACATTAAAATGCCGGCAATCGTTGCTGATAAGTACGAAGCCAACGTTCCGCAAATTAAAGCTTTCATTCCAAGTTTTGCCAAATCGTGGCGGCGTTCTGGTGCTAATTCGCCAATTCCGCCAACTTGTATCGCAATCGAACTAAAGTTGGCAAATCCGCAAAGCGCAAAACTGGAAATCAATAATGCTTTAGGTGTTAAGGCAGCTTTAATTTTAATCAAATCCAAGTAAGCTACAAACTCGTTCAGTACCATTTTTGTGCCCATCAGCGAACCAACTGTGCGTACATCTTTTCCGGGAACACCCATCGCCCAGGCAAAAACAGAAAATACCGTTCCTAATATTTGTTTAAGGCTTAGCGTTTTCAAATCTATGCCCATAAAATCTAAACTGGCGTGGAGGTTGTTTCCCATAAAAAAACCAATCTTGCCTAAAATATAATCCAGCAAAGCAATAATAGCGATAAAGCCAATCAGCATGGCAATCACGTTTAAACCAACTTTTAAACCATCACTTGCACCATGAGAAATCGCATCCACTAAATTGGCATCCGCTTTTTTGATCTCCAAAGAAACCTTTCCTTTTGTTTCGGATACTTCCGTTTCCGGCCAAACAATTTTAGAAATAACCAAAGCACCAGGTGCTGCCATAATACTGGCCGCCAGCAAATACTCCGCAGGCACACCAAAAGAAATATAAACTGCCATTACACCTCCGGCAATACAGGCCATGCTGCCAGCCATAGAAGCCAAAAGTTCTGACATGGTCATACCTTTTAAAAATGGTTTGATCATAATTTGCGCTTCCACCTGCCCAACAAAAGTACTGGCGACGTTAGAAAGTGCTTCGGCACCAGAAACGCCCATCGCTTTGTAAACTACTATGGCCACCCATTTTACAATTCGCTGCATAATGCCCAGATGGTAGGCTACGCTAACCAGCACGGCCACAAAAATAATGGTTGGGATAATGCTGAAAAAAAAGATGGTATTTATATCTGTGCCGAAAGCTTTGTTTAAAAAAAGACGGTCGGTAAGCGGACCAAAAACAAAAGTTGCGCCAACATGGGAAAAATCGAGGAGTTTAGAAACTTTTTCGCCAAGCCAGGAAAAAACGTGTTTGCCAACAGATGTTTTTAAAATAAACACTGCTAAAAACAGCTGAATGGCCAAGCCGGAAAGTACAATCCGATAATTTATCGCTTTTCTGTTGTTGGATAATAAAAAAGCAATTGCAAAAATCAGTACAATTCCTATAATTCCGGTAAATCTTTCCATACACGCTGTTTAGCTTTAAAATGAAGCGTAAATTAAAAATTAAGATCGGAAATCAGGGATATATGTTGATAAAAATCAGGATGATTTGCGCCGCGTAAGTTCATCTCTGATTTTTGCGGCTTTCTCATACGACTCTTCGGCAAGTGCTTCTTTCAGTTTAACCTCTAATTCTTCGGTGCTAAAAGAAGTATAACCTTTGGCAACGGCCGCAATGTTTTTTTCTTCCTGCGGGTCAGCGTTGATATTTTCGAGATAAACAAAATCGTTTCCTTCAATCACAATTCCTGCGGAAGATAAAATGAATTCGTAAGTAAAGATTGGGCAATTAAAACGTACAGCCATCGCAATGCCATCGGAAGTACGGGCATCAATTTCCATCGTTTTTTTTCCGTCGGAGCAAATCAATTTAGAGTAAAAGATGCCGTCGATCAGGTTATAAATAATTACTTCCTGGATGGTAATGTGATAAGCCTGGGCAAAAGTTTTAAAAAGGTCATGCGTTAACGGGCGGCTGGGCGTCATTTTTTCAATTTCAATGGCAATTGCCTGCGCTTCAAAACTGCCGATCACAATCGGTAAACGCCGCCTGCCACTGATTTCGCCCAAAACTAAAGCATAAGCCCCGGATTGGGTTTGACTGTAGGACAATCCTACAATGTCTAATTTTATTTTTTGCATGTTATTGCCCATCTCAAAATTCTAATTAGCTTATTGCTAACATTTTATAATTTTTAACAGCCTCTGTTAATTTAGGTACGATTTCAAAAGCATCACCTACAATACCGTAATCTGCCACTTTAAAAAAGGGTGCTTCCGGGTCTTTATTAATCACCACAATCACTTTTGATGCACTTACGCCAGCCAAATGCTGTATCGCACCGGAAATCCCAATGGCAACATATAAATTCGGGCTAACAGAAATTCCGGTTTGCCCAACATGTTCCTGGTGCGGCCGCCAGCCAGCATCAGAAACTGGTTTGGTGCAGGCAACTGCCGCGCCCAAAGCTTCGGCTAAATCTTCTACCATTTTCCAGTTTTCCGGTCCTTTTAAACCTTTTCCGGCCGAAACAATGATTTCTGCATCTGGCAAAGAAACTTTTTCGGTTGATCTTAAAATTTCTTTTACCAGAATGTTAAAAGTCGATGCTTCTTTTACCACTAAAAAATCTTCAACTATGGCAACAACTTCTGTTTTTTGAACCAGATAAGAATTTGGGTTGAGGGAAATCACTTTCTTAGCCGAAGTCAATTCTACAAAAGCCGAAGCGCGGCCAGAAAAAGCTGTTTTTTTAACAATAAACTTTCCGTTTTCCGTTTTTGGCAAATCTGTTGCACCATCTGCGACGCCAGCTTTTAGTTTGGCACCGATCCGCGCAGCTAAACCTCTTCCGGAAAGAGAATTGGACAGGAGAATTACTTCAGCATTTTCCTTTTCGGCAACTTCTGCAATTACCGAGGAATAAGCCGAATTGATAAATGTTTTTACCTGATCATTAGAAACGTTCAATACTCTTTTTATGCCATAATTTCCTAAGTTTTCCAATTCAACACGGGCAACATCACCAATAGATAAAGCAATTACGGACGTGTTTAACTGATCGGCCACTGCTTTGGCATAAGAAACCGCTTCTAAAACAGATTTTTTAAACCGGCCTTCAACATTTTCCGCATAAATTAAAACAGGCATAAAAACAGTATTTGTATTTTAAAAAGATAGGTTAAGTTAAATAACTTTGGCTTCCTGATGCAAAAAATCAACTAATTCTGCCGATTTTTCTGCTGAAACCATTTTCACTTTTCTGCGCGGTTCCGGCGTTTCAAAGCCAATTACTTTGGATAGTCGATCTACAGTAACGGCTTCAACTACTTTTATTGGTTTTGTCCGTGCGGCCATTTGTCCGCGCATCGTTGGTATTTTCCACTCGGCAACACCTTCTGCAGTTCCGGCTACCAAAGGCAACGGAATGCTCAGTATCTCTTTTCCGCCTTCAATTTCACGTTCAATAGTAGCCTGGTTTCCTTCAACATCAATTTTTTTGATGACAGAAATTGAAGGTAAATCCAAAAGCTCACCCAACATCGCAGCTACTTTTGCCCCGTTATAATCGATGGATTCCATCCCGCAAAGAATTAAATCAAAAGGATTTGTTTTGACATATTCAGCGATTTGACAGGCCACAAAATACGCATCACTCGGTTCAGCATTAATCCGAACCGCATCATTTGCGCCTGTGGCCAAAGCTTTTCTAATCACCGGTTCTGCGCTTGCCGTTCCAACGTGGATTACCGTTACCGTTCCTTTTCCGTTTTCTGCCAAGTCGATAGCGCGCGAAAGTGCAATTTCGTCATACGGATTAAGGATAAACTGCACGCCGTTGGTATTAAATTGCGTGTTGTTATCGGTAAAGGTTATTTTTGCTGTAGTGTCTGGCACATTGCTGATGCAAACCAAGATGTTCATAAAACTACTTTTTCGCAAAATTAATAAAAATACATAGTTTAAGATGCAGCAAAACCGACTGGATAAGCTTTTAGCGTTTTTTAATGACGAACCGGGAGATGAATTTTTAAAATATGCGCTTGCTACAGAATACCTCCGTTTAAATAATATGGCCAAAGCATTGGAATTTTATGAAGATTTGATCAACAACCATCCGGCTTATGTTGGTACATATTATCATTTAGGGAAACTGTACGAAGCACTTGGCCGCAAAACCGATGCTGTTTTTACCTATGAAAAAGGGATGGAAACTGCCCGGAAAGCAAATGACCAGCATGCTTTTTCCGAATTGCAGGGCGTTCACCGCGAACTGACTGGTTTGAAAGACGAATACGAAGACGATTAAAAATTATACGTTGAACAAGCGCCATATTTTGTTTTTGCGGGATGTACTGATTTATACTTTTACCGCTTTTGGCGGCCCGCAAGCGCATTTAGGTTATTTATTGAGGGAGTTTGTAGCAAAACGGCGTTATATTTCTGAAGAAGAACTGATGGAACTGAACGCACTTTCGCAGATATTGCCAGGGCCGTCATCAACACAAACTTTGGTTGGTATCGCCTGGAAAAATGGCGGCCTGCGCCTGGCACTCATTACTTTTTTTATCTGGGTAATTCCTTCGGCAGTAATTATGTCTGCGGCCGCTATCTGCTACAAAATGTTTGTAGAAAAAGGCATGTTTACGCACGTTTTCAAATATGTGCAACCCGTTACGGTTGGGATTGTAGCTTATGCTGCCTTTTGTTTCGCCCAAAAATTTATTAAATCCGAATTGAGTATTTTGCTTTCTGTTTCTGCCATGGCTGCAACATTGATCTTGCGCAGTGCTTATGCTTTTCCGATTTTGATCATGATGGGCGGCATTATTTCTTCGGCTTTCGAGGCAAAACCGGAAGAAGATGCGCTTCGTGTAAAGTTGTTCGCCAATATTAACCGGCGTAAGGTGACTTATTTTATCGGTATTTTACTGTTTTTTGCTGCTTTGGGTGCCGTTATCAACCAAACTTCGCCTTTTAGTTTGCCTATTCGTTTGTTTGAAAACTTTTATCGGAACGGTATTTTAATTTTCGGTGGAGGACAGGTTTTGGTTCCGCTGATGTTTACCGAGTTTGTGGAGATGAAACATTACATCAGCAATTCCGAGTTTCTGTCGGGTTACGCTTTGCAGCAAATTATACCCGGACCAACTTTTGCCTTTACTTCTTTTATCGGTGGATTAACATTGGCAAACCGCGGATACAGCATCATCGGGCAAATTGCCGGAGCTTTTATTTCCATGCTGGGCATCAATTTGCCGGGTTTAATTTTGATTTTGTTTATCGTACCGTTTTGGAACGATTTAAAAAAGATCAGCCGTATCCGTAATTCTTTAAGCGGCATTAATGCTGTTGCCGTTGGTTTTATGGTTGCTGCGTTTTTGTTTTTGGCGCAGCCGTTTGTTACCGATTTTGCCGCTATCGGTTTAATGATCAGCACTTTTTTATTGCTTCATTTTACACCGATAAAAACACCTGTTGTTATTTTAATTGGTGTATTATTAAGCGTAATTTTCTAACTAAAAAGGGGCTTCATCCTCCATATCATCCATTCGGGATGGCCGAATGATAAAGTTGTTAGGTTTTTCAAACTCAGCAGAAGGTTTTAAACCGGCAGAAGCGTTGGCGGGAGAAAAATCCCCGGAGTTATCGTCCAAATCAGTAAACTTCACATATTTCCCTACAAATTTCAATCTAACACGTCCTGTTTCGCCGTTACGGTGTTTGGCAATAATAATCTCGCCCACACCTTGCGTTGGGTTGTTGTCTTCATCAAACTCCAAACCGTAATATTCTGGTCGATACAAAAATAAAACCATATCCGCATCCTGCTCAATTGAACCAGATTCCCGTAAATCGGAAAGCATCGGCCGTTTTGATCCGCCGGGACGGTTTTCAACAGCCCGGCTCAACTGTGAAAGTGCAATCACGGGAACATTCAGTTCTTTGGCAACTGATTTTAACGCCCTGGAAATACTGCCGATTTCCTGTTCGCGGTTGCCGCCGCCTTTGCCTTCGCCTTTTCCCTGCATCAACTGCAAATAATCGATAATGATCAGTTGTATATCGTGCTGCGATTTTAACCTCCTGCACTTCGCCCTAAATTCAAAAATATTCAAAGCCGGCGTATCGTCGATAATTAAAGGTGCTTGTTCTAAACGGCCAATTTTGGAGTGGATTTGCTGCCATTCCCATTCTTCGAGGTTGCCTTTTCTGATCTTTTCCTGCTCGATATTCGTCTCGCCGGAAACCAAACGGTTAACCAATTGAATAGACGACATCTCCAGCGAAAAAACCACCACCGGTTTGTTAAAATCAACCGCGGCATTTCGCGCGCAGCTCAACACAAAAGCGGTTTTACCCATCGCCGGACGGGCAGCAATAATTACCAGGTCAGATTTTTGCCAGCCGGAAGTCATCCGGTCCAAATCTGTAAAGCCGGAAGCAACGCCTGTTAAACCGTCTTTTTTATTCTTTAACGCTTCCATTTCTTTCAGCGTTTCGTGCAGCAGGTCGTCCATTTTTCTCGAATCGCGGCGCAGGTTATTTTGGGCGATATCGAACAGGTTTTTCTCGGCTTTGTCCAGCAAATCCAGAACGTCGGTTGTATCTTCATAAGCCTGACTGATCACTTCCGTAGAAATCCTGATCAGTTCGCGCTGTAAAAATTTTTGAATGATGATGCGCGAGTGGAACTCGATATTGGCTGCCGAAGCAACACGGTTGGTCAGTTCGGTAATATAATACGCACCACCGATCATTTCCAAATCGCCTTGCTGCCGAAGCTGCGCAGTTACCGTTAAAATATCAACTGGCGAAGTTTTTTCGAATAGTGTTTTTATCGCCAAAAAAATCTTTTGGTGGCTGTCGCGATAAAAAACTTCCGGCTTTAAAATATCAATAACAGAAGACAAAGCATCTTTCTCCAACATTAAAGCACCCAACACGGCTTCCTCCAAATCGGTTGCCTGCGGTTGTAGCTTGCCTAAATTTCCGCCTAAAGCCGGAGTGGTAAACTTGGTGCGCCTGTCGTTATTGTAAGTGCTTAATCTGTTTGAAATATTTTCGCCTTCTGAACTCATAGCTTCAAAATTAAACAAATTCGAGCGGTTAAAATTTTTATCAATCCACACACTTTTTTAATTTTTAAACGGCTGTTGATTTAGAGCGAGTTATAAAAAAGTAAGAGTAGGTTATCCACATCTCCCATCAAATTTTTGTTTATAAGTTTATTAGACTACTGATAATCAGTTAACTATCTCTGTGTTGACAACTGTTTATCTTGTTAACAATTTTGGGTCGATAAAAGAAGCATTGCATTAAACCAACAGCTTCGCTTAATTTAATCATTACTTTCGCAATTAATTTAACAAAAAACATGATGCAGCGCCCTCAATTTAAAAAAGAAAGCAACCAGCTGGTTTTTGGTATCCGAGCCGTGATGGAAGCAATCCGTTCCGGGAAAGAAATTGAGTCGTTATACATACAAAGAGGTTTGGGCGGAGAATTATTTAACGAATTAAAAAGCACGTTAAACGAATTCCAGGTTACGGCGCAACAGGTCCCGGTGGAAAAACTAAACCGCATCACAGCGAAAAACCATCAGGGGATTGTTGCCTTTATTTCGCCTATCGTTTATCAAAAAATAGAAGATATTATTCCGCAAGTTTACGAAAGGGGAGAAGTGCCGTTGGTTTTGGTTTTGGATGGCATTACCGATGTGCGCAACATGGGCGCCATTGCGCGTTCTGCAGAATGTGCCGGCGTGCACGCTATCGTGCTGCCTTTAAAAGGTTCGGCACAAATTAACGAAGATGCGATTAAAACTTCCGCCGGTGCTTTGTACCAAATTCCGGTTTGTCGGCACAACAACTTATTACAAACCGTTCAGTTTTTACAATCATCTGGTTTACAATTGGTTTGCTGTACGGAGAAAACTACGGAAAATATTTATCAGCCTGATTATACTTCTCCAACGGCAATTATTATGGGTTCGGAAGAAGATGGTATTGGTAATGAGCTGATCCGTATTGCAGATCATCTGGCCAAAATCCCCATGTTTGGCAAGATTGAATCGTTGAACGTTTCGGTTTCTACCGGCGTTATTTTGTATGAAGCGGTGAGGCAGCGGATAGCTGTTAGCAATTAGCTTTCAGCAATCAGCTTTCCTACAATGCTTCTTTTATCACTGTAAATTTGTATTTAGCGTTACATATTTCTACAAAAACAAACGGCCTTACTGATTTTTATGCGGTAAAAGAAGCACATCAAATACCAATACCTTGAACAAATCTAAACAATCCTAAAAGTCATTATTTACCGGTATATTCAAATTATTCTGTCAAATATTTATCAAGTATTTTTTTCAATTCCGGGCTATCAGGGCTTGGGGCATTAGCAAAGATTAATTTACCCTTTTTATTATAAATCAAATAGCGTGGAATCGTTTTAAGTGATATTTGTTTCAGGAGAGTGGCGTTTTTGGGTTGAATAAACAAAAAACTATTTGCGTTGTCTGTCAACCCTTCAGCACGAGATGCTATTTCCCAATCTGTAAACCTTGAATCTGTTGAAATATAAACAAATTTTACTTTTTTGTTTTTATAAAATTCTTTCAACCGAAATGCGGCTGGCATAGAAGCCCTGCAAGGAAGGCACCAGCTTGCCCATAAATCAACATAAATTACGCTGTTTGCAGATTCTTTTATAAAATTATTAAAATCTACTTTTTTTGTTCGTAAAACATTGGTCAACATGGAAGAGCCAGATACACTTACGGGTGTTAAAGCGTAATTTTTATTGATGTAAGCGTTGTAAATAGTATCCTTAACATCTGTTTTAAATTTCGACAAATAGTTATTGGCAGTTTCTACTGACTCTTGTTCCTCAATCATTTGCAAACAATAAAACAGCATATATTCACGGACCTTAATGCTTGAAAAAGCTGTTTTAACCTTTTCATATACTTGTTTATAATCTAACGATATTCCGTGGCCGGTTTTTATTCTGCTAATATTCAGTTCCTCACTCCACAGGTAAGGATAGTGAAGAAAAAAATGAAAAAAATCATTGTATAGAAGACTTTCATCATTAATAAAGATACTAACGGGATGCTGTACGAAAAAATTATTAGCATAAGCGGTTAAAAGCTTGTTTTGTAATATTTTACCGGCGAATTCGTACTCGCTTTGTTTAACATATAAAACTTCCAAATCCGAAGATAATATGTTGTTTTTAACCAGGGAGTCTAAAAATACCTGTTGTTGTAAATATTCACTATTATATTTTTCAAATATTTTATTTATGGGAATATTATCTTTTGAAAGAGATATTAAATTGCTCCCTTTTAGTGGAATTTTAAATCTTTTTTTGTAATCTAAAGAATAGTTTAAATCGGCAGGTTTTGTTTTTCTATTGATGCAAGTAGCAAAAGGAATATCATTTTTAAATGAAAAAACAATTGTATCGCCTTGTGCAAAATAATAATTATAGGTAACGTAATTATAAAACAGATCAACAGGTAGTAATATCTTATCAGGGTTGATTGTTAGCGTATCATTTTTACCTGCATTGTTTAGGTCTCTGTCAATCCTTAATAAATTATCATTATAATATCTTAAATTATTGGAAGTATAAAATGTACTTTTCTTGTTAACCCCTACCGCGGAAGTGTTTTTTGTGAAGATGACAACAATGTTTTTATTGCCAGCAAAACCTTGGTTAAAAATACTTGTAATGTTGCGGGCAAATGTTGAAAAGTAGTTAGAAGCAAAAAAGAGTACTGATAAAACAGTAATAGATAATAGTTTCATTTTTTAGTTTTAAAGATTGTGTTTTATAATCAGCAAAATAGAGATCTAAAAAGTAAATTAATCCTGTAGTATCTTTCAAGTATTTATCAAGAGCAGAATAAGTCACTGTTCAGTTATTGCGCGCCTCAAACCTCGCAACCCGCACCTCTCAAATATAAACCGTCCCGAATTTCTGCTTCACATCTGCAACAACCTTTTTCACGTTCTGTTCCTGGTCTCTGGGACAAATGAGCAGCGTGTTATTGGCTTCAACCACAATATAATCATTCAAACCCTGGATAATCACCAGCTTTTCGTCCGGCACGTTTACCATGCAATTGGTAGAATTATAAAGGATCACTTTTTCTGATGGAATTGCAGCATTTCCTTCCGCATCTTTCTCGGCTAACTGATAAATGGAAGCCCAGGTTCCTAAATCCGACCAGCCAAACTCTGAAGGGATTACGTAAACGTTATCTGCTTTTTCCATAATACCGTAATCTATAGATATATTGGTGCATTGCTGATAAACTTTAGATACGTAAGCTTTTTCATCGTCTGTATTATAAACTGCATATGCTTCGTCAAAAATTTCGTGCATTTCGGGCAGATATTGTTTAAAAGCTTCTGTTATCGCTTTGGCTGTCCACACAAAAATACCGGCATTCCATAAAAAATCGCCGCTTTGTATAAAGGAAGCAGCAATCTCCAGCGTTGGCTTTTCGGTAAAGGTTTTTACCTTGTAAAAAGAGCTGTCGATCGCTTCTTCCGTGTATTGGATGTAACCGTAACCGGTGTCCGGCCGCGATGGTTTGATACCTAAAGTGATTAAGCTTTGATGCTTTTGGGCGGTTTTTAAAGATTGGTTAATAGTATCGACAAAAGCGGCTTCATCCAAAATTAAATGGTCCGAAGGCGCAACGGTAATCACGGCATCTGCATTACCGTTTAAAATTTTGAAACAACCGTAAGCTACGCAAGGTGCCGTATTGCGCATCACCGGTTCGCCTAAAATCTGGCTGTATTCCATATCTGGTAATTGCGTTTTTACCAGCTCAACATAAATATCATTGGTAACTACATAAATATTTTCTTTCGGGCAAATTTTTAAAAAACGGTCGTAAGTACTTTGGATCAGCGTTTTCCCCGTACCTAAAATATCAATAAATTGTTTGGGATAAGAAGTCCTGCTGATTGGCCAAAAACGGCTGCCAATCCCACCTGCCATTATTATTGCATAATAATTCTTATTCATAGAAGTTAAGCTTGTTTGCGTTTGTTATTGATGTGAAGATGTGAAAAATATATTAATAACAAGTTATTTGTTCAAAACCATTAGTACGTAATTTAAAAAAGTTTTCCTTATATTTAGGTAGAAGTTTTGTTGGAAGTGCTTTTTTTATTGGTTAAAAAAGTTAAATTCGCATACGATTTTTCTTTCAATTAAAAAGGTTTAAATTGAAAGTTAATAAAAAAATAATTTTGATGGAGATAATGACAGAGACAAAAAAGTCGCTTTTTGATAATTTACAGAACTTTTTTGGTTTTAATAATTTCAAAGGCGATCAGGAAGTAATCATAGAAAACATTTTGGCAGGCAAAGATACCTTTGTAATTATGCCAACAGGCGGCGGCAAATCCATGTGTTACCAATTGCCGGCAATCATGACGGAAGGTACGGCGATTGTAATTTCGCCGTTGATTGCACTCATGAAAAACCAGGTTGACCAGTTACGCGCTTTCGGCGGGACTGATAGTATGGCGCACTTTCTCAATTCCTCTTTAAACAAAACAGAAATTGCAAGGGTAAAAGAAGACGTAATCACCGGGAAAACAAAACTGCTTTATGTTGCGCCCGAATCTTTAACAAAACAGGAGAATATAGACTTTTTGCAGTTGGTAAAACTGTCATTTGTGGCCGTTGATGAAGCGCATTGTATATCTGAATGGGGGCATGATTTCCGTCCGGAGTACAGAAAAATCCGTCAGGTGATCAGTAATATCGGCGAGAATATTCCAATCATCGCCTTGACTGCAACCGCAACACCAAAAGTACAGCAGGACATCCAGAAGAACCTGCAAATGAACAATGCGCTGCTTTATAAATCGTCTTTTAACCGTACCAATTTATATTACGAAGTACGCGCCAAACGAAACGTGATCAAGGAAATTGTACGTTTTGTGAAGCAGTACCAGGGAAAATCCGGAATTATTTATTGCCTCAGCCGTAAAAAAGTAGAAGAAGTTGCCGAAGCTTTAAACCTAAACGGCATCAAAGCTTTGCCTTATCACGCTGGTTTAGACCCAAAAGTCCGTGCCGATACGCAGGATAAATTTTTGATGGAAGATGTGGACGTGATTGTTGCCACAATTGCTTTCGGGATGGGGATTGACAAGCCGGATGTGCGTTACGTCATCCACCATGATGTGCCTAAAAGCATGGAAGGTTATTACCAGGAAACTGGTCGTGCCGGTCGCGATGGCGGTGAAGGCGTTTGTTTGTCTTTTTACTCTGAAAAAGACATTGATAAGCTGCAAAAATTTATGAAAGATAAACCTGTGGCCGAACGCGAAATCGGTACACAGATTTTAAAAGAAGTGATTGATTATGCAGAATCTGCTGTTTGCAGGCGTAAACAAATCCTGCATTACTTCGGCGAAAACTTTGATGCCAAGGATTGCCATAATATGTGCGACAATTGCCGGGCACAGAAAGAGTTTTTTAATGTGGAAGAACCTTTGCTGAAAGCTTTAAATTTACTGCAGCAGTTGGGCGAAAAGTTTGATGATCATCACATTATTAATGTTTTAATGGGCGTTGATGATCCGCAAATACATAATTACGAGCATCATTTATTGCCGGAGTTTGGTTCTGGCGTTGAAGAAGGTGAAAACCTGTGGAAATCATTGATGCGGCAAGCTTTGCTGGATAATTTCCTGACAAAAGATATTGATTATTACGGTTTGCTGCGGTTAACGGATAAGGGTAAAGAATATTTAGAAAACCCTTATGAACTAAAATGGGTGCTTAACCGGCCAATGGGCGCCACCGATGATGATGCGGAAGATGAAGCACCGCAAGGCACTGGCGTTTTAGATGCGCAACTTTTGCAAATGTTAAAAGATCTCCGCAAAAAGATCGCGAAGCAAAAAAACCTGCCGCCGTTTGTTATTTTTCAAGATCCTTCTTTAGAGGAAATGTGTACACATTATCCAATTTCTTTGGATGAGATGAAACAGATTTCGGGCGTAGGTTCTGGTAAAGCCATGAAATTTGGTACTGCTTTTACAGAATTGATTAAAAAGTACGTAGAAGAAAACGATATTGACCGGCCAATTGACCTGGTTATTAAATCTGCTGCCAATAAATCGGCCATCAAAGTTTCCATCATTCAAAACATCGACCGGCAAATTGCGCTCGAAGATATTGCTTCTTCTAAAGGTTTGTCTTACGAAGATATTTTAAGGGAAATCGAATCCATCGTTAACTCCGGAACTAAACTCAATTTAAGTTATTACATTGATGATTTGATCGATGAAGACCGCCAGGAAGAAGTTTTTGATTATTTTCGCACCGCAGAAGCTGATTCTATTGAAAAAGCTTTAAAAGAATTAGGTTCTGATGATTACACGCACGAAGAATTGCAGTTGATGCGCATTAAATTTATGTCGGAATTAGGAAATTAAGGTTGGTAAAAGAAGCATTGAATTTATTTCCAATGCTTCTTTTATGCCAGAAAATTTATCTTTTAAAAATTGTAATCAAACACTAATTTTTTGTTGGTAAAAGAAGTATCAGTTAAAACGCTACAATTTTAAACTCCGTCCGGCGGTTGCGGCTTCTGCCTTCTTCTGTAGCATTTGGCGCAACGGGTTGCATCGCACCATAACCTTTAAAAGTCAATCGGTCGGCAGCAATTTTGTTGGTGATTAAATATTGATAAACCGCTTTTGCCCTGTTTTCAGAAAGTAATTGGTTTGATTTTGCATCGCCCACGTTATCTGTAAAGCCCGAAATTTCGATAGTTACTTTTGGGTTGATGTTTAAAAATACGATCAGTTTTTCCAGTTCTGATTTGGATTCCGGTTTCAGCGTAAACTGGTTTGTATCAAAAAAGATATTCCTCAGAACTGATTTTTTACCCGCTTCAATTTCCTGTAAAGAAACTTCAATCAAAAATGGTTTTCCGGTTTTTTGGTTGATGAGCGAGAAATTCTCCGAGTAAAACAAGTATCCGGGACGGGAAATATTCAATCCGTAATCTTTCCCTGTAGTTAACGTCGCCAAAAACTGCCCCTGGTTTAAAGGGTTTACATTTTGAAAGATCAGTTGGTTGGTTTTCAAATCTACAATCTGTACATCTGCATCAATTGCCTGTTTCGTTTTGGCATCTTTTACCGTACCTTTTACATAAGTTACGATGTTAGGCCGAATATTTTCGGGCATTTCAAACGTATAAATATCATAACCGCCCGCACCTTTTAAATTATTGGAAGAGAAAAAAGCATAAGAACCATTGGCGGTAAGTGTTAAGCCGTTTTCATCTCCGCTGGAATTGATGGGATAACCTAAGTTTTCGGGCTTTTGCCATTTTCCTTCTTTGCCTTTTCGGCTCAAAAATAAATCTTTGCTGCCTAAGCCTGGCCAACCATTAGACGAAAAATACAACGTTTGGTCATCCGGATGGATAAAGGGCGACTGCTCATCGTAAGGCGTGTTTACGTTCGGGCCGAGGTTTTCCGGTTCGCCCCAGCCTTTAGCTGTAATGGTAGATTTCCAGATGTCGTAGCCACCATAACCACCTTTTCGCAAGCTTACAAAATATAAAGTTTTGCCGTCGGCACTGATTGATGGCTGCGATTCCCAGCCAGGCGTATTAATCGGCGCGCCTAAATTAAAAGGCTTGTCCCAATCGGTACTGTTTTTATGGGATAAAAATATGTCGCACCGACCAAGCCCGTCCGGACGGTTGCAGCCCGTGAAGAATAAATACTGACCATCTTGTGTTAACGATTGTGCACCTTCGTTAAATTCGGGTGTGTTGATTTTGTTACTCAAACCTACCGCATTTGTCCATTGCCCGTTCAGTTTTTTGCTTTGATAAAAATCCTCGTTGCTACCAATTTTCCGGGTAAAAATTAAAGTGCTTTCATCCGCAGTAACACTTGGCAAATATTCATCTGCGCCAGTATTGATTGAAGTTCCCAGGTTTATCGGCTTAAAAACTACCGGATGCTGAACGGCTTGCAAACTGAAATCGCAATCGGTAATTAATTTTAAAGCCGTTGCCCGGTCTTTCGGTTGTATTTCGTTAAAGCTTATATATTTCTGCAAAGCTTCTTTCGCATCCGCATATTTGCCCAACAAAATATCAACATTACCTAAATTTAAATAAACTGCGCGGTTAAAATTAGGGTTGAGGGTGATGGTTTTAAGATATTGCACCGCAGCATCGGGATATTGCTGTTTGTACAAATATACGCTGCCCAACTGGTAATGTGCTTCTGTAAATTCATCATCGGCGGCAATGGCTTGCTTTAATTGTTCAGCAGCTTTATCAAATTGCTGGTAATTAATGCTTTCGTTGGCCAGCGTATAAAATTTTATCGCTTCCCTGTTGTTGGTGGCATATTGCCGCTGCGCAAGAGCACAAAAAGGAAGGCATAAAAGAAGCATCAACAGGTATCGCATCACAAAAGGTTTATACGAAACCAAGTTAAAAAGATATTAAGGAATGTTCAAATATTTATGTGTTTGCAGGGAAACTTCCCATTTCGGGTTTTGCATTACATAATCTACAATCATCGGCGTAACGATTGCCGCTTTAGACCATTCTGGTTGCAAGTATAATTTACAATTCGGGGAAACCAAAACCGCATGTTCTTCGGCCCATTTAAAGTCTGATTGATTAAAAACGATCACTTTCAATTCATCGGCAACAGCCAAAACAGAAGGCGTTGGTGCTTTAAATTTTTTGGGAGAGAGGCAAATCCAGTCCCAAAAACCGGAAATTGGATACGCACCGGAAGTTTCAATAAAAGTTTTAATGCCTTCTTTTTTCAGTTTGGAAGTAAGGTAATCCAGATTATAAATTAAAGGTTCGCCACCAGTGATTACGACTGCTTTTGCCGGATGTTTTGCCGCATTTGCAACAATCGTATCTGCTAAAGTTAGCGGATGCTGTTCTGCGTCCCAACTTTCCTTCACATCGCACCACGGGCAACCCACATCGCAACCGCCCAAACGAATAAAATAAGCGGCTTTCCCGGTGTTAAACCCTTCGCCCTGAATGGTATAAAATTCTTCCATTAAAGGAAGCATGGTGCCGTTTGCCGGTGTGGTTACTGTCATTTCCAAGCTGCAAATATAAACATTCTGGCTGCAACGGTTTTTTGCTTTGCAGTTTTCGTGACATTCAGTTCAATATTGGCTCTCAAATTTGTATCATTACTTCTAAATTAAAATTGCATGAAGAAAATTTACTTTGTAGTGCTGGTGCTTCTTTTATCGGTCATTTCTTCGTGTGTCAGCGTAGAAGAACGCTACACGTTTTTGAAAGATGGCGCTTGTAAAATTGATTACCGTTTTAACATGGGCAAGGCAGTTTCGGTGCTTTCTAATTTACTGCCAGATTCGGTGAAGCAAACGCCTTCCTATCTCATGCAAAAAGATACGGCCATTAATTTTTTTAGTGATTTAACAGCAGCTGAGCGTAAAGAATTAAGTAACGACCAGATCGACCTGGCGCGGGCAACGTTGCTGCACCTCAAAATTAACCTGAAAAATAACCAGATGCTGGCCAGTGTGCAATACGAAGCTAAAAGTCCGAAAGAGGTAAAATATTTCTTAACGCATATTTCAAATATCGCGCAGCAGCAAAAAATCGGACAATTAATTAGCGATCCGCAGGTGATCCAGGCTGGTTCGAGCAGTGGCGGCATGGGCATCAACGAAGATTATTTTAATTACGACATCAGCAGCAAACATTTTTCAAGAAAAGTAGATACGGTTAAGTTCAGAAAGTATTTTAAGCAGAACGAAGCGATGTTCAACATGGCAAAAGCTGCGCTCATCGAAATGCCTTACAGCGTTGTGATGCGCTTTCCGAGGCCGGTTAAAAAAACAGGAAATGTGAGGGCAAAATTATCTACAGATAAAAAACAGCTAACGTTAAGCAGCAACCTGGAAGAGATTTCTAAAATGCCGCAAATCATGAATTTAAAGGTGGAATACTGATGCCGGAATGGGTAAAAGTTGCTGAAAAAACATCGGTAAAAGAAGCATTTGTCCGAAAAGTAAAAGCCGGAAACCAACAGATTTGTCTGATTGGTTTTGAAGAGAAAATCTACGCTGTTTCCGAAAAATGTCCTCATGCCGGAGGTGAATTAGCTGGCGGTTGGTGTGAAAAAGGACAAATTGTTTGCCCAATCCATCGTTATCAATATAATTTGGAAACCGGAAAAGGCGCAGCCGGGCAAGGAGATTATATTGATACTTTTCCGGTTGAGGTTAGGGAAGATGGAACCTATGTGCAGGTTAAAAAACGGTGGAGTTTGTTTTGATGTTTTGTCATTCTGGACTTGTTTCAGAATCCCTCAAGCAAGTTCAAAACTTTTATAATGAGATGCCAAAACAAGCTCGGTATGACAAGTGAGCATGCTTCTTTTAGCACCTATTTTTAAGGATAGATTTCTTTTTTTGCCGAAGCTAAAGTGTTTTTTAACAAACCAATAATCGTCATCAAACCAACGCCGCCCGGAACCGGCGTAATCCAGGAAGCTTTTGGTGCAACATTCTCAAAATCCACATCGCCGAAAAGTTTGTAGCCGGATTTGGTTTGGGTTGAAGTTTCCCGGTTCATGCCAACATCAATTATGATCACGCCGTGTTTCACCATATCAGCTGTGATGAAATTCTTTTTACCGATGGCAACAATCAGCAAATCAGCTTCTAAAGTATATTTTTTAATATCCGGCGTGCGGCTGTGGCAAATGGTAACCGTACAATTTCCGGGACGCGCATTTCTCGACATTAAAACACTCATCGGCGAACCAACAATCGTGCTCCGGCCAACAACCACGCAATGCATTCCGGAAGTTTCGATGCCATATTCTTTCAATAAAAGCGTAATTCCATAAGGCGTAGCCGGAATAAAAGAAGGCAGGTTACGCAGCATTCGGCCCAGGTTTATTGGGTGAAAACCATCTACATCTTTTTGGTAATCAATCAGTTCCGTTACTTTTTCCGGGTCAATATGTTTAGGTAAAGGCAATTGTACGATAATGCCATCAATACCTTCATCAGCATTCAGTTCGGCAACTTTTGCCAGCAGTTCTGCTTCGCTTACATCGTTTTCATAACGAACCAAAGAAGATTGAAAACCAACTTTTTCGCAGTTGCGCATTTTGCTGGCTACATAAGTTTCGCTGCCGCCATCGTGTCCAACTAAAACCGCTACTAAATGTGGTTTGCGACCAGTTTTTGCTAAAAGTCCGGCAGCTTCCTGCGCAATTTCTACTTTGAGTTTTTCGGAAACGTATTTGCCGTCGAGTAATTGCATTCTTCGAGTTGTAAGTTTTGAGTTGTACGTTGTAAGTTATTGGCATAGTTTTTCAACTTAAAACCTACAACTTACCACTTAAAACTCTTTTAATCTAATTTCAGCACCGCCATAAACGCCGATTGCGGGATTTCTACATTACCAACCTGGCGCATCCGTTTTTTACCTTTTTTCTGTTTTTCCAGCAATTTACGTTTACGGGAAATATCACCGCCGTAACATTTGGCCGTAACATCTTTTCGTAACGCTTTTACGGTTTCGCGGGCGATGATTTTGGCACCGATAGAAGCCTGAACAATAATTTCAAACTGCTGGCGCGGAATAAGTTCTTTTAGTTTTTCGCAGATCTTCTTTCCAAAATCATAAGAATTGCTGCGGTGGATCAGGGAAGATAAAGCATCAACCGGTTCGCCGTTTAAGCGGATGTCCAAACGCACCAAATCCGACTGGCGGTAACCAATTTGTGTATAATCAAACGAAGCGTAACCTTTAGAAATTGTTTTAAGTTTATCGTAAAAGTCAAATACAATTTCGCCCATCGGCAACTCAAAAATCAGTTCCACACGGTCAGCCGTGAGGTAAGATTGATTGATGATCGTGCCGCGTTTTTGGATACAAAGCGACATCACCGGGCCAACAAATTCGGATTTCGTAATGATATTGGCTTTGATATAAGGTTCTTCCACAAAATCCAATTTGCTTGGATCGGGCAAATCAGAAGGGTTATGTACGTGCAGTTCTTCGCCTTTGGTGGTAAAAGCTAAGTAAGAAACGTTGGGAACGGTGGTAATCACGGTCATATCAAATTCGCGTTCCAACCGTTCCTGGATGATTTCCATGTGCAACATTCCGAGGAAACCACAACGGAAACCAAAGCCCAAAGCTGCGGATGATTCCGGTTCAAAAACCAGCGAAGCATCGTTCAGCTGCAATTTGGCCATGCTTTCGCGCAACTCTTCAAACTCATCGGTATCAACCGGATAAATCCCGGCAAAAACCATTGGTTTTACTTCCTCAAAACCCTGTATCCCACCAGTGCAAGGGCGGTCAACGGTGGTAATCGTATCGCCAACTTTAACTTCGCGTGCTTCTTTTATGCCCGAAATAATGTAGCCCACATCGCCGGTTTTGATCACGGCTTTCGGCAACTGGTTCAGCTTCAACGTACCCACTTCGTCTGCAAAATATTGCTTTTCCGTTGCTACAAATTTTACTTTATCGCCTTTACGGATTTCGCCATTAACCACTTTAAAATAAGCGATGATCCCACGGAAAGAATTAAAAACCGAATCAAAAATCAAGGCTTGCAAAGGTGCAGCCGGGTCGCCAACCGGTGCCGGCACACGTTTCACAATCGCTTCCAAAATCTCATGAACACCCAAACCGGTTTTGCCGGAAGCTGCCAGAATATCTTCTCGTTTGCAGCCAATTAGATCCACAATCTGGTCTTTCACTTCTTCTGGCATCGCGCCCGGCAAATCCATTTTGTTGAGAACCGGGATAATTTCCAGATTATTTTCCAACGCTAAATACAAGTTGGAAATTGTCTGTGCCTGGATGCCTTGCGATGCATCCACGATCAGCAAAGCACCTTCACAGGCAGCGATAGAACGCGATACTTCATACGAAAAATCAACGTGGCCGGGCGTATCGATCAGGTTTAAAACGTAGGGCTGGCCGTCCAAAATATAATCCATTTGGATGGCGTGGCTTTTGATGGTGATGCCGCGCTCGCGTTCCAAATCCATATCGTCCAGCAGTTGTGCCTGGGATTCGCGTTGCGTAATGGTGTTGGTATATTCGAGCAGACGGTCGGCCAGGGTACTTTTACCATGGTCGATGTGTGCGATGATACAAAAATTGCGGATGTGCTTCATTTATCCCGCAAAAATAGCTTTTTGAAGGGATAAAATTTTGTTATTATTTGAGTTGATCGAAACCCATAACGATATAAGGATTTTAATCCTTAAATTTCAAAGTATCTGTTACAAGGAATTAAAGCAGATGCTGTTTTTATGCTGATAAAAACAGCATCTAATAATATGCACAATTTCTATTCAGAATTAAAACGATGAAAAACAATTTTTAAATTTGAGGATGGAAACTTTAATCGTACATCCGAAAAATCAAAAACAGTTAGCAGCTATAGAAGCCGTTTTAAAAGCTTTGAACGTAACTTTTAAAAAGGAAGAAAATTATTACGACCCGGAGTTTGTGGCTAAAATAGAAAAAAGTAAAGCAGAAGCTAAAGCTGGTAAAGTTACTGTAATTAAACCGGCGGATATATGGAACTTAGGCTAACCGAAACTGCAAAAAAAGAAATAAGTTTTTTTCTTAAAGCAGGTTAAAAGGATGTTTTAAAAAAGATAGAACGCCTTTTTGCTGAAATTGAAAAAACGCCCTTTGCAGGAACAGGAAAACCTGAAGCTTTAAAATATAACCTTTCGGGTATGTGGTCTCGAAGGATCAATCAGGAACATCGAATAATTTATGAAGTTGCTGCTGATGTTGTTTTGATTCATTCGGTGCGAGGACATTACGATGTAAAATAAGAAGTTATTATAAGCTCATTTAATCCTCAAAATACAGTTCCAAAGCTTCCTGTAAATTAGCTAATGCTTCTTCCTTAGATTCTCCAAAACTCGAAACTTCCACGTTCAAAACATTTGGCTACATGGTATTTACCTTCTTTCCAAACAATATTTTCTAATTCAATAATTTTCATTATTTTTTATTTGAAGATACCGACTTTATTTATCTTCAAAAAGGTTTAATCAGATATATTTATAAAGGTTAATTGTATTTTTGAGTATTATGAGTAAAGCTGAAAAAGTAAGTAAGGAATTAGGGGTGTTTTTAAAAGAAGTTAGGCTCATTAACTACAAATCTATTTCAAAAGCTGAAACTAATTTTAAGCCTGGTTTAAATATTATTATCGGAAATAATGGGTCAGGCAAAACTAATTTTCTTGATTATTTAAATTTAGTACTTGGTTTTGACTTCGAAAAAATTAATGGTTACAACGCCGAGTTTACTTTAGTAGGTCAAAAAGATTACAAGTTTATAGTAAGAGATAGTTTATTAAACTGGTTGATACCCAAGAATTCTACTCAGGAAAAAACTACAAGAATTCAGTTAGATATAGGGTCCCAATACAAAACATTCGATAGTCCAAATGATTCCAAATTTATTTCAGAGCGCGAATCTATTAATTACTCATCCTATTTTCTCAAATATGGAAGCCCACTAATGCAACTGATTATAAATCAACCTGCTTCTATTACGTACACATTTAATAATTTAAATCCTCAGATTTCTGAATTTAGTGATGAAAGTTTATTTTCAGTCTCAATTTATTCAAGGATTATTTTTCTTTTAACTCAAATAGAAATAGAAGACTTTAAGGATGAAGGAATTATCAAAAGAAAGATAGAAAAGGGTATTAAAGAATTACTTGTAAATCTTTCGGCCGAATTGTCAACATACACAGATATAAAAGAGATTCGGCTTTTTCCTGGTTTTCGTGTAGATATTAATCAAGAAAATAAAAAAGTTGATCTAAAATACATATATATTGAATTTCGTGTAAATCAAAATTGGACAACATATGATAAACTTTCTGATGGAACAAAACGTGTGTTTTATTTAATTTCTGAAACTACAAGTTATCTTCAATCAGAAATATTTGATAAGTTATCTTCTAAAAGAAAAAGAATAGTCCTCCTCGAAGAACCAGAACTCGGCATCCATCCACACCAACTACACAAATTAATGCTTTTTATAAAAGAGCAATCCAAGGAAAAACAAATTATTTTAACTACTCATTCGCCACAAGTATTAAATATTTTAGATGCTGATGAATTGGATAGGATTATCATTTGTAGTTATGACCAGCAGAAGGGAACTCAACTAAGGCATTTAACTGAAAAAGAAACACAAAAAGCCAGACTTTACATGCAAGAGGATTTTTTGAGTGATTACTGGATACATTCTGATTTAGAGCCGGTAATTTAATATGATAGTTGGATTAGTTGGAGAAGCCCCAAATGACACACAATCAATTAAAAACTTACTTCAAAATTTTTATCGTAATATAATTTTTGAACCTTTGCTAAAGGACATACACGGAAGCCAGATTGAAAGTCAGAAAACAAAACGTTTTTTGCGTTCAGAATATGAGTTAAAAAAGCCAGACTTAATTATTTTTATCCGTGATTTAGATGGCTTAGAAAATAATTTGAAACAGTTAGAAATCAGAAAACAATATTTTCAGGATTTTAACAGTGTAGTCGATAAAAGAGGGGTTTACTTGTTAAATGTTTTTGAAATCGAAGCTTTAATACTGGCTGATGTTAATTGTTTCAACAAGATTTATAAATCTAACATCTCAGGAATAGCCGATCCAATGAAAGTTGAACAGCCAAAAGAATTTCTAAAATTGAAAACCCGAAAAGCGTTAAAACAATTTAATGAATCTCACAATCCGGAGATATTTTCTGAGTTAGATTTCCATGTTGTAAAAAGTAATTGCAGATACTTTAACACATTTGTAAAAAAGTTGGACGAAGAAATTACAGCAAGTAAATAAGACGTTACCCCTGTTTCCCCAAACGATAAAAAATTACCTTTTAGATTATTACTAAATTTCTTATCATTGTACATGCAGCAAAACCCGCAACTCGAACTCGCCAACAACTTTGTACAGCATACCAACCGTAATATTTTTTTGACCGGAAAAGCGGGAACGGGTAAAACCACGTTCCTGCATCAGTTGAAAAAAACATCGAACAAGCGGATGGCGGTTGTAGCGCCTACAGGTGTGGCGGCGATTAATGCGGGTGGCGTTACCATCCATTCGCTTTTTCAATTGCCGTTCGGGCCATATATTCCAAACCAAGAAAACGACCGGAATGCACCATTTAAAAAGCAGTTTAACCGGGATAAAATCAACCTGATAAAAAGTTTGGATTTATTGGTGATTGATGAAATCAGCATGGTTCGTGCTGATGTTTTGGATGCGATGGACGAAGTGCTGCGCCGTTACCGCAACCGCAGCAAGCCTTTTGGCGGCGTACAATTGCTGATGATTGGCGATTTGCATCAACTTTCACCGGTAGCAAATAAGGAAGAATCAGCTTTGCTAAAACCTTATTACGAAACGTTGTATTTTTTCAGCAGCAAGGCTTTGAAGCAAACGCCGTTGGTCAACATCGAACTAAAACATATTTACCGCCAGGCCGATACTGTTTTTATCGACCTTTTAAATGCCATCCGCGAAAACCAAATCAGCAAACAGATTTTAGATGATCTGAATAAGCGGCATGTTCCTGATTTTAAACCCAATGAGCAGGAAGGTTACATTACTTTAACTACGCACAATTATGCAGCTCAGCAATTAAATGCAACCAAGTTACTCGAAATCAAACAACCCGTACATCAATTTAAAGCAGTTGTTCAGGGCGAATTTCCCGAATTTTCTTACCCAACAGTTTTAGATTTGGAACTGAAAGTTGGCGCACAGGTGATGTTTGTTAAAAACGACAGCTCGCGCGAAAAGCTTTTTTACAACGGAAAAATTGGAAAAGTGATACGGGTGGAAGATGAAGTGATTTTTGTAAAATGTTCCGGCGAAGAAGACGAAATATTAGTCGGCCCGGTAGTTTGGCAAAACATCAAATATGCTTTGAATCCCACTACCAAAGAAATAGAAGAAACCGTAATCGGTAGTTTTACGCAATATCCGTTACGGTTGGCCTGGGCAATTACGATCCATAAAAGTCAGGGTTTAACGTTTGAAAAAGCCATTATTGATGCACAAGATGCTTTTGCGCATGGCCAGGTTTACGTGGCTTTAAGCCGTTGTAAAACGTTGGAAGGTATGGTTTTAAGCAAGCCGCTAAAAGTAGAAAGTGTAATTACCGATCGTACCATTGCCACTTACACTATTGAAAGTGAACGCAATGTGCCGACAGAAAATGTGTTGACAGAAGCAAAAAGGGCTTTCCAGGAAACATTACTGCGCGAGTTGTTTGATTTTAACCCGATCAAGTTCCGCTACTTTGCACTTTTAAAACTGGCAGAAGAAAACGATAATTTATTAGCCGGAAGTTTTGCACAAACCTTGCACGAACTTAAAGTTACAGCCGAAAAAGAAATTTATGCCGTAGCTGATAAATTTCAAACCCAATTAAACCAATTTTTGCAGCAAACAACTCTACCTGAAAACAACGAGGAATTGCAGGAACGCGTAAAAAAAGCCGCTGCTTATTTTGTTGTAAAACTGGAGCAAATGCTTCTTTTACCACTAAAAAATTTGGTTGTTGAAACGGATAACAAAGCTATCCGAAAAAATGTGCAAGGCGCGCTAAGTGCTTTAAAACAAGAAGTTGCGGTTAAGTTTCAGGTGATAAAAGAAGCATCCGACAAAGGTTTTCACGCTTTGGCTTATCTTCAAAATAAAGCAAACGCAGCTATTGATTTAAGTTTGGCTGTTGAAAAAACGGCTGCTTCACCTCAAAATAAAACAGAATCAGATGCGGAAAAATTAGCTTATCCTGATTTGCACACTGCTTTACGTAACTGGCGGAACCGTTTGGCCGAGGAAAATAACATTCCTGCTTATGTTATTTTTCACCAAAAAGCATTGGATGATCTGGTTAAATATTTGCCTTCAACCTTAAAAGAACTGGAAAGCATTAAAGGGATTGGGCCGACCAGAGTAAAAAAATACGGCGAAGAAATTTTAAGTTATATTGATGCTTTTTGTAAAAACAAGAACATAGAAAGGAAATCTTTAGACCTCGCAGTTCCGAAAGAAAAAACTAAAACAGCAACCAGTCAGGTTTCTTTTGACCTTTTTAAATCGGGCAAAACCATTACCGAAATTGCTGCCGAACGAGATTTGGTCATCAGCACAATAGAAGGGCATTTGTGCTATTTTATTGAAACAGGACAATTAGAAATAACACAAATTTTTCCGCAGGAAATTGTAGATCAAATCAATAATTACCTCAGCCAAAACCAACCCGAAAACTTAAATGAAGCGAAAGCTGCACTTGGCGATGCGGTTTCTTACAGTGCCATTCGTGCCGTAATAAAGCAGGTGAATTACGAATATCCGCAGAAAACTATTTAGCAATTCCGTTCAGTTTTCGTTTGCCGATGCCATATAATCCAGCTCGCTCAAATCTTTCACACAACCAAAACCGATTACATCGGCAACCACTTTTCCATCGGTAACTTCTACCGCACGTTTTAATTTATCGGCACCAAACTTTTGCTGAATAGCGTACATGGTTTTCCGTGCCGTTTCGCCGCGGTTCACATCTTCAAACAAGCTGTATAATATTTTGCCGGTGTTTACAAAATCGGTAACCATAATGCGCAGACCGCTAATTTGATCGTTAAAAACAGGGGCAGATTGAGTCGTTTCTTCAAACTGCTTAATCCTTTTTTTGATCATCCGCATCAAACTGATGGCATCCTGAATCGGGTTACTGATAGAAAAACCATCATCCCAGCGTTTTTCATTGGTGTATTTTACCGTAAAACCAATGTTTTTACAATAAAAGTTGTGGTGCACCATTCGCCGTTCCAACGTAGTGCAAAGTGTTAAAAATAACTGTTCGATATATTCCGGGTTGCTTCTTTTATCGGCAGAAATTTGACGCATGGCCTGCATGCCTTTGTAATCACTAACCGACATACCTGTTTCCACAAAATTAAGCCGGTAATGCCAGTACACACCTTCAATACTTTTAAAAACCGCTTTCAATCTTTCCGGCGGCGTATAACGCATTTGCAGCGGCGTTAAAATTCCGGCTCGCTCTAAGCGGTAAGCCATGTTTTTGCCAATGCCGGGCAAATCAGATAGTTTTAGTACGTCTAATTTTTCGTCAATATTATGTTGCGTGATGATTTGCAAACCATCAAAACCACCAATATCCGAACCTAATTTTGCCAAAAAAGCATTCGGCGCAATCCCGATAGAACACGTTAACCAGTCGCCGACCTCCCGTTTAATATCTTCCTTGATTTTTTGGGCGATAAAAACAGTATCCGGATAAACCATTTTGTAATTGGTGAGGTTAACAATGGCTTCATCAATACTTTTCGGGATCACTTCCGGGCAATAACGCTTTAAAACATTGATAATTTTAGTGTGATACTGCCGGTAACGGTTCGGGTTGCTTTCCAGCGGGATCAGTTCCGGACAAATCTTCATCGCTTCGTTCAACCGCATCCCGGTTTTTAAACCCATTTTTTTGGCTTCCACCGAAAGCGCGATGGCGAAACCGTATTTCCCGGTGTAAACACAAACAGCAACGGGGCGGCCGCGCAGCCAGTAATTGTCCTGCTGCTCGCATCGGGCAAAAAAGCTGTTCATATCTACAAAAAGTACACGCGGTTCGGTTTTTACCTGGATTGAATTCTGGTTCATGCCATCAAAAATACTAATAATTTTAGTAAATTGATCGATGTTGAAAAGTTTATTTGAAGGAGTTTTAGCTGGCGCTTCTTTTATCCGATAAAATCTTTTGCTTGATTTGGGACGATAGTTTTAAGGCAGTAAAAGCAGTATTGAAATGGCGTTGATTAAAGTTGGAAAAATTTGTATATTCACTTGTACAAGATATGAAAGCAATATTTACAAAAATTAAAGCTTATTTTAATAGCTTAATCAAATCGCAAAATAATAAAGATGATGGCGAAGCAGAAACCACACATTTATTATCAACTGCTGCTAATCGAAAACGACTCGAAGAATCTATTAACCAACTGCAATCCGGCACTACTTTTTTCCATCTCCCTTAAACAATACCTACACAATCCGCATATTTCCTGCATCCCAATGAATTACCTTATTTTGAAAATAACTGTCGTTGCAAGCTAAAGCAGGCGCGGCAGCACGGAAACCAAAAGCAGCATCTTCCACAACAGGTTTGCCGGTACGAATGGCATCCATGAAATTGGCAAAATGATCGTTCGATGCGTTGTAGCCTTGCGGTGCCTGGTAAGTTACCGGGTTAATGTTTGTTCTTTGCTGATCTAAAGCAGAATATTTCTTATTGTAATCTTCCATAATTGTTTTTTGCATGGCTTCCGGATAAGTGTACAACGAATCCCAGCCGCCAATTCCGGGTGCAACAGTTAGTTTATTGTTGTGGATGGTAAAGCCATCGCCTTCGCCATAAAGGTCGATCACGCCTTCAGAACCGATAATTTTGGTAGAAGTGCGCTCGCCTTCGCCGCTAATAAAATTAACCCGAAGCGTTGCCTGGAAAGCAGGATGCTCTTTGGTTTCCGGATATTCGATTACCGCGCTCATCACATCCGGTACGTTCCGTCCATCTTTCCAATAATAAGTTCCGCCGATGGCAAAAATTTTATCCGGTCCTTTTGCATTCGTCAAAAAATGAATTCCCGTTAGTAAGTGGACAAAAAGGTCGCCTGCCACACCCGTTCCATATTCGCGGTAATTACGCCACCTGAAAAACCGGTTGTTGTCATAAGCATGCTTCGTTTTTTCGTTAGATTGAAATTTGTCCCAAGCCACAGTTTGTGTCGAGGCATCTGGCGGAATGGTATATTGCCAGGCACCCAACGCACTTTGGCGGTTAAAAGAAGCTTCAACAGAATTGATTTGGCCGATAGCACCAGACTGGTACAATTCTTTTGCTTTTTGAAAAGCAACGCTGCTGATGCGCTGGCTTCCAACCTGAAAAATAGCTTTCGTTTCCTGCTGGGTTTTAATCTCATTCAACCCTTCGCTAATGTAATGCACCATCGGTTTTTCACTGTAAACCGCCTTGCCTTTGTGCATCGCCTCGATGGCAATAGTGCTGTGCCAGTTGTCGCTGGTGGCAATAATTACTGCATCTACATCTTTGCGGTTCAGGATTTCCCTGTAATCATTGGTGGTGAAAATATCTGCACCAAAAATTTCTTTTGCCCTTTGCAACCGGCCTTGGTACAAATCGCAACAGGCAACAAGTGTTACGCCCGGAACAGTTAGCGCAGCTTTGGTATCGTTAAAACCCATAATGCCCATGCCGATAGTGGCAATCTGGATTTTATCGTTCGGACTAATGCGTTTTTCAGCTTGTAAAATCCTTTTTTCGTGCTCTTCCATTGCCGCAAAACTGGAAAGCGCGCCCGAAGTAAGGATAACTGTACTGCCTAATTGCTTTAAAAAACTTCTTCTGTCAGATGCCATAATGCTGATAAATAGTAATCGTAAATTTATAATTGGTACTGGTTTGCGGTTAGGAAACCGGTTTGGTTTTGGATAGGAAAGTTAGAAAAAAAACTTTATTAAATGTACTGCGAAAGCTGATTTTTATTTTCGAAAGAAGTTTGAGAAATGTCTCTGCATTAATTTTCATCCGGTAAAAGAAGCATCAACACAAATTGCTTTACTCACACAAACTCCGGAAAGTTTAGCCGAATCTATAAAACAAAAAAGGCGTTTCTTCTTTCTCAAATAATTCCATTGTTTACATAGTTCGAAGCTATCAGCATGATCAAAATAGGCGTTATTGGTTTAGGCGATATTGCCGCAAAAGCTTACCTGCCGGTTTTAAGCGCAAAAGCCGGGTTCGAATTCCATTTGTGTTCGAGAAACGAAAGCCGTTTGCAGCAATTAGGAAATCAGTACCGAATTTCGAACCTGCACGTTACTCTAAATTCGCTTATCGCAAGCGGAATCCAGGCGGCTTTTGTACACGCCGCAACCGAAGCGCATTACGAAATTGTAAAGCAATTGCTGGAAGCTGATATCGCTGTTTTTGTGGATAAACCTTTAACGATGGATTATCGGCAGTCCAAGCAATTAGTCGAGCTGGCCGAAGCGCGGAATGTGCTGCTGATGGTTGGTTTTAACCGGAGATATGCGCCAGTTTATCAGCAACTGAAATTGGAAGATCCAACGTTGGTCATCATGCAAAAAAACCGTAAAAGTTTGCCTGATTTTGTGAGGCGTTTTGTGGTGGAAGATTTTATCCATGTGGTTGATACTTTGCGCTATTTGTTCCCTTTTGAAATAGAAGATTTGCTGGTACATGGCATAAAAAAAGGAGAAATGTTGCATCAGTTAGTGGTTCAGTTTGTATCCAAAACCGGCGCAGTTGCCATCGGAATTATGAACCGCGACACGGCAACTACGGAAGAAAAATTAGAAGTAATGTCGGCCACTTGCAAACGGATTGTTTACAATGTTTCAGATTTAGTGATGGAAGAAAACCGGAACAGCATCCAAGTTAGCGGAAACGATTGGGAACCAACCTTGCACAAACGCGGTTTTGAGCAAATGGTAGATGATTTTTTGCAAGCGGTTACCAATCAAACTTCAACCCAAACCTCGGCAAGCGATGCTTTGTTTACCCATGAAATTTGTGAACGGATTGTGTTGAAGTTGGAAAGGGCCGTTTGAAATTTAAAAATTTGTCATGCCGAACTCGTTTCGGCATCCCATCATAAAGGTTTCGGCTTTGCAAGAGAGATCCTGAAACAAGCCCGGCATAACAATTAACCTTTTTATTCAAAATTTCTTTTATAAAAAAAGCCGAAAGTTCTCTTCCGGCCTTGTATCAATCTATTCATTAATACTTCTTTTATCACACAAAATCTTACTCAAACGCAGCCACGCCAGCTTGTGCTACTTCATGGTCTTGCTCAACAGAACCGCCGGAAACACCAATAGCACCTACAATTTCACCGCTGGTATTTTTAATTGGGATACCTCCGGGGAAAGAAATTAAGCCGCCATTTGAAACTTCAATTTGGTACAACGGGCCGCCGGGCTGCGAAAGTTGGCCGATGGCACCAGATTCCATATCAAAAAAGCGCGCTGTTTTGGCTTTCTTGATAGAAATATCTACCGAACCTAACCAGGCCTTATCCATCCGGTGGAAAGCTTTTAAGTTTGCGCCGCCATCTACAATGGCAATGTTCATGGGTATGCCAATTTCTTTTGCTTTTTGTTTGGCAGCAGTTGATACGGCTTCTGCTTGTTCTAAGGTAATGTCCATTTTGTTTAAAGTTGGTTTGAATTGATTACAAATATCGCTAATGTGGGTTTTATCTTTTATAATTAGACAGAAAATCTGAAAAATAAAGAACTAATTTTCAAGCCTTATTAACGCACCTGATGCTGCAATGCAAAAGATAAAAAGCTGCCGTCAATAGCCAGCGCCAATGCTAAAATGAGGGCTGGCGAGAAGCCTTTAATTTCAAATCCATCAAAAAGTTTGTCCACTATTTTAACTACAACTGCGGTTACAATCAGCCTGATAAAAAATGACAATAAGCCAAGCGTCAGCAAGTTTAAAGGAAAGCGGATCAAAACGCCGATAGTTGCATTAAGCAAACCGATAACCAAAGCCACCAAAACGGCAGTTTTAAAATCTCGGATGATAATGGTTGGCAAAAAGTGAGACAGCAAAAGGATCATGCCTGCATTCACCAATAATTCAATAATAAAGTGCATAGTGCAAAGGTTAGTTGAGGTTGTATTTCAGTAAATAACAAAACTTGGAATTTGTTCTGCAAGGTTACAATCTACACTAATTTTTGTACGATAAAAGAAGCATTGTTCTGGATTTAGAGCGTGTTTAAATTTTGTCCGTAAGCTTTTTAGCTCTGTAGGAGCTACCTGTTTATAGAGCTATTTTGTGATTTGAACCAAGCTCCGTAGGTGCTTCCTAAAAATTGTTCAATTATCGGAAGCACCTACGGAGCTTTAACATCCGCTTTTATTTTTGCTATAAACAGGAAGCACCTATGATGCTATTTGCATAGTTACAATTCATCTCTACATATACTTTCAGCATAAAAACAAAATTTATGGGCATAAAAAAAGCATCATGAATTGTTCTGATAGAAATTTAAACAGGCTCTTATAAAGTAGTGGAAATAAAAGTTAAATGTGTTTTGCTGAAAGCCTGAAAATAAGTTGATAGCCTCTACCAAATTTTACCCGATAAAAGAAACATTTCATTTTCCAACTTCCACAATGTGGAAAGTTCCTGCAATCATTTTTGGCCTTGGATGTGCGTTTTCGGCAGTTGGTGCCACGGCTTCCATTTTTGCCGTTGGTAAAAATAAATGATTTGTTACCAAATCAACAGCAATGGTGCGCGCGCCTGGTTCGGTTGGTACGTTTTCTACAAATTCAAATTTATCGGCATTTACTTCTTTAATTATCGACATAGTTCCTTCGCCGTTAGAAAAATACGCTTGTTTCAATTGTGGGTCGAAAGCTACGCCATCGCAGCCGCCAATCGGAAACTTGGCCAGGTTTTTTCCGTTCGATGCATCCATTACCACGGCAGTTTTGCTGCCGCCACAGCCAATAAATAAACGGTTAGTGGCGCGGTCGATATCTAAACCAGTTGGTTCTTCGCCGCCTTCAATTTTGTACCGGGTTAAAACTTTGTAGGTGTTGGCATCAATTACGGCTACTTCGTTGGTGGTTTCAGCGTTTACAAATATTTTGCCTTTCCCGTCGGATACACCGGTTTCTGGTTTTGCGCCCAGCGGAATCGTTGCCACTACTTTGTCCGTTGCCGGATCGATTACGGTTGCATCCTGACTACGACCATTAAAAGCATAAACTTTTTTAGAAAAATCATCATAAAAAATAGCATCCGGATTGGTGCCGGCAGTTATGATTGCAATAGCTTTATTGGTTTTTAAATCGAAAGCTGTGCAAGTATTGTCGCGGCCGTTGCTGGTGTAGCCTTTACCGAAAGATTTGGCCAGCGCAATGCCGTGTACGCCGTTGGTGTTGGTAATTACACCGATAGAATCGCCGGTCGTTGTGCTCAAAACAATGACTTGCGAACCGTGTGAAGCGTAAATTTTTTTATTGGCACCATCAACCGTAATATAATCCCAGCCGCCCGGACTTCCAATTTTGAGGTCTTTCAATACATGGAAACCGGTTTTTTGCTGTGCCGAAATATGGAAAGGTTGTATTAAAATTAAACTGACGACGCCGGCCAAAGCCAAAGCTTTTTGAAATTGTTTCATGCTGATTTCTTTTTTAAGGAAAACTAACTAAACAATCTGTATAAATTTTGGATATTTTAGTTTGATGGTTGAAGCTTGTTTTAATTTTACGGATGCTTCTTTTATAGGATAAAAAAAGCCGAAAAAACTTTCCGGCCTGCATAATTTTTTACCCGATAAAAGAAGCATCAACAGGTTTTAATTCTCGCCGCGTTTCAACCCAAATTTCTCAATTTTACTGTATAAGTGGCTGCGTTGGATGTCTATATCGTCTGCTGTTTTGGATACATTCCAACCGTTTTTTTCCAACTTGAATTTGATGTACTCGCGTTCGGCAAAATCCTTATATTCCTGGAAACTTTTAAAGTTGTCAAAGTCCGGCGCATGTCCGTTTTGGTGGGCTTCCTCCGCAACCGGTGCCGTTGGGTTTGCAAAAGCTTTTACATCACCATCAGTAATTATTTTATCACTTAAAATGATTAAACGCTCAATCATGTTCCGTAGTTCGCGGATATTGCCCGTCCAAGGCAAAGCTTTCAAAGCTTCCATTCCGGCTTCGGAAACCTTTTTTACCGGCATGCCGTAATCGGTACAAATCTCTTCTAAAAAACTTTTGGTTAGCAATGGAATATCGTCGCGGCGTTCGAGCAGCGGCGGCACATGGATCAGGATTACACTTAAACGATGGTACAAATCCATACGGAAACTGCCGGCTTCGATCTCTTTCAGCAAATCCTTGTTGGTTGCCGCAATTACGCGCACATCAACATCAATTTCTTTTTCGCCGCCAACGCGGGTAATTTTATTTTCCTGCAAGGCACGCAGCACTTTGGCCTGGGCAGAAAGGCTCATATCGCCAATTTCGTCTAAAAAAAGTGTGCCGCCGCTGGCAGATTCAAATTTACCGATCCGTTGTTTTACGGCAGAAGTAAAAGAGCCTTTTTCGTGGCCAAACAATTCACTTTCAATTAATTCTGAAGGGATTGCCGCACAATTTACTTCGATTAGCGCCGCATTGCATCGATGCGATTTTTCGTGCAGCCAGCGCGCAACTAATTCTTTGCCGCTGCCGTTGGCGCCGGTAACCAAAACCCTTGCTTCGGTTGGGGCAACACGTTCTATTGTTTCCTTAATTTTGGCGATGGCTTGAGATTCGCCCAGCATTTCGCGTGTTTTGGAAACCTTTTTCTTGAGTACTTTGGCTTCGGAAACCAAAGAACCGCGGTCTAAAGCATTACGAACGGTAATGAGCAGCCGGTTTAAATCCGGCGGTTTGCTGATAAAATCAAACGCACCTTTTTTGCTGGCATCAACGGCAGTTTCTACCGTGCCGTGCCCAGAAATCATGATAAAAGGCAAATCGGGTTTAAAAGCCAGGCCGTCGGTTAATACTTCCAGGCCGTCCATGCGGTTCATTTTGATGTCGCACAGCACCAAATTGTAGTCGCCCTTTTTAATCATGCTGAGGCCGTCAACGCCATTATCTATATCATCAACCAGATAATCTTCGTACTCTAAAATCTCACGCAGGGTACTGCGTATAGCGCGTTCATCATCTATAATCAGGATTTTCGACATTAATTTTTATTGCTAAAAGAAGTAGTGTGCTTTTCGGGAGCTAAGATATAAGTTTTGCCTATCAAAAAACAAACCCTTCTCCGGGTTACAGAAAAGGGTTTGCCATAAAAATCCGGATGCAAACCTGTAAGCCGGGTTCTGTGCCCGGTTGCCCGGGTTTCTGCCATTTATCTGGGATGATAGTCGCCCATCACCTCAATCAGCCTACCCGTTCCGGCGTTGCTGCTGCAACAAAAGCGGGCCGCTTTTTGTAATTACCGGAACCTATTTGGCCTTTCAGCTCCTGAGGTTTACCGCAAAGCATGTTGCCATGCCAGGCCGTGCGCTCTTACCGCACGTTTTCACCCTTACCGGCATTACTGGCGGCGGTTTATTTTCTGTGGCACTTGCTGTCGCCCATCCGGATGGCGCCTTCCCGTTAGGAAGCAGGATGCCCTGTGCTGCCCGGACTTTCCTCCCCGAAGGAAAACCTTACGGAGCGGCAGAACGTTTTGCTGTGGCGAAGATAGCTATAAGCTTTTAGCTGTCAGCAATCAGCCTTTAGATATTTGCGCTGATGATGGCTGATGGCTGATGGCTGATGGCTGATCGCTTTCCTCAAACAAATCAAATTTAACTTAGTTATAGTTTTTAAATCAGCTTAAAATCAACATGAAAAAATATAACCATTATTTATTGCTTGCGGCCGCTTTGTTTGTTGTTTCCTGCGGCCAAAGCGATTCTAAAAAAGAACAGGCGCAAAAAAATGCTTTGGCGGATACGGTTAAAACGACCGATATTTTGCAGATCAACACCAGCGATGCCGGTTTTGTAAACAATGCCGCGCAAGGCGGAATGCTGGAAGTGCAGTTAGGGCAACTGGCGCAACGCAATGCCTTGAACCAAAAAGTGAAAGAATTTGGGGAGATGATGGCGAAAGACCATACCAAAGCAAATGCCGAATTGAAAAAAATAACCGAAGGCAAAAAAATGGGGCTTCCGCCGGCTTTGGGTAAAGAAATGCAGGACCGCGTAGATTCGATGAGTTTGCAAAGCAGTGCAGGTTTCGATTTAAAGTTTATGGAGATTATGGTTTCCGCACATAAAAAAGACGTTGCCGATTTTGAAAAAGCAACTACTACTTTAAAAGACGTGGATTTAAAAGCTTTTGCAGTTAAAACTTTGCCAACTTTAAAAATGCACTTAAACGAAGCAGAAAAATTAAATGCTTCGATCAACGCAAAAAATAACGCCAACAACAATAAAGGTAAAATGTAATTTTTAGCCGATAAAAGAAGCATCGGTTTAGTTTAGAGCCGGACTTTTCTTTAAACAAAAAAATGTTTTGAAGAAAAGTCCGGCTTTGTTTTTTTTAATTAATTTTATTGCAGAAACCAGCCGAAATCAAAATAGCTTGCTCAGCAAAAATTAAGGCATGCTTCTTTTACCGATCAATTTTCATCCATATTTTAAATGACGGCAGTAGTTAAATTACTAATATTTTTAGTAAAACCGATTATAATTTCTACTTTTAACAAAATTTTATCAGCATGAAAAATCAAAAAAAAGTGATCTTAAAAGGAACGCACCGGGTTGCGCCTTTAGCAACAGAATTGAAAAAAGTTGATCCGGAAACATTTATAGAAGTAACGGTCCGTATCCGCAGAAAAAAATCTATCGACGAAGCATTGGCCGCCGGAGAAACAATTGCCCGGGAAGATTATGAGAAAGAGTTTGGTGCCACGCAAGAAGATGCAGATACAGTTGAAGCTTATGCACACGAACATAACCTTACTACCGTTACCGTTGATTTGGCGCGCCGAAGTGTTATTTTGAAAGGTAAGATCAGTGATTTTGAAGAAGCTTTTGCGGTGGATTTGCACGATACAGAAAATGCAAAAGGCGAGGGTTTCCGTGTGAGGACGGGCGATATCCACGTTCCGGAAAACCTGCAAGATATAATTACCGGCATTTTTGGTTTTGATGAACGCCCTGCTGCTAGACCAATGTTTAAGGTTTACAAAGAGGAAGGTAAAATCATCAATCATGCGGCCGCAACGCAATCTTTTACGGGAGACAAGCTTGCAAAAGTATATGGTTTCCCAACGGGCGTAACCGGAAAAGGCCAAAGTATTGCCATTATAGAACTGGGCGGAGGCTACAAAACCACCGATATTACCAACTACTTTAAAAGTTTGGGCATTAAAAAACCTGTGGTAAAAGCAGTATCGGTTGATGGCGGCAAAAATGCACCAACTACGCCAGACAGTGCCGATGGCGAGGTTTTGCTGGACATCGAAGTGGCAGGTGCCGTGGCGCCAGATGCTACAATTGTTGTTTATTTTGCGCCAAACACTGATCAGGGTTTTTTGGATGCCATTACCAAAGCGGTACATGATACAACGAACAAACCTTCCGTAGTTTCTATTAGTTGGGGTGCGGCAGAAGTTAACTGGACACCGCAGGCCATGACAAATTTTAATGAAGCCTTTAAAGCTGCTGCTTTAATTGGTGTAACTATTTGTGTTGCCGCTGGCGATAATGGTTCCAGCGACGGCGTAACGGATGGAAAAGTACACGTAGATTTTCCGGCTTCCAGTCCTTATGCTTTGGCCTGCGGAGGCACTAAATTATTGACAGACGGCACCGGCAAAATTATTACTGAAACGGTTTGGCATGCTTCAACCGATTCGGCAACGGGTGGCGGCGTAAGCGAGTTTTTCCCATTGCCAGACTATCAAAAAAATGCCAATGTACCGGCATCTTTAAACACCAAATTTAAAGGCCGCGGCGTACCGGATGTTGCCGGCGATGCCGACCCAAGTACGGGCTATAAAGTTTTAGTGGATGGACAACAATTTGTAATTGGCGGAACCAGCGCAGTTGCACCGTTAATGGCCGGGTTGCTTGCCTTAATCAATCAGCAAAAAGGAAAACCGGCGGGTTTTATCAACCCAATTTTATATGCCAATCCAAACTTGTGCCGGGACATTACAACTGGCGACAACAAAACTACCAAAACCAACACCGGTTATGCTGCCGGAAAAGGCTGGGATGCTTGTACAGGTTGGGGCGTATTGTCCAAGTTGCCATAACAGTTTTAGGGTGATAAAAGAAGTATTTGGATTGTTTTGATTAAAGGAACTTTATATAAGATTAGGATTGGAAAGCGGCTCTGTCAAATCGAAACGTAGTGAGAAATCTTCTTCAAACTATTTTTGTTGGAGAAGATTTTCTTATTTTAAAAGTTGTGAAATTGGAACTAAAGAAAACATAAGCTGCTTTACCTTTTAATTTCTTTTTTCAAGTCTTTAATCAAAAGATTAGTTCGATAATCTACTCCTTTTTTTGTTAAATGATAAGGTGTGTCAAACATCAAACTATCTGGTATCATATATTCTTCCGGCGTAGAAATCAATATAAATCTGTTATCTTGCAATCGTTGTTCAACTTGTTTAATTGCTGCAACAGAATTTTTGTAAGATGAATATTGATAGCCCGGAAAAGTAATGTATAATTTTGCTTTCTTTTGATAAACCGCTTTTCTAAAATTGATCAGATTTTGTAATATGTCTTCATTAAAATCTTCTTTGATTGGAGGATAAGGTTTTGGGTTTTCTGCAGGCAGTTTCCAATGTACAGTGGCATCACCATAAATATTAAAAGCTGCACGGTCATATCTTCCAATGATCGTATCTTTTGGATACTTGTAAAACATAAATATCGGCTGAAGTTTGGATTGTGCATATTCGGGTAACAATTTTACAAGTGTAAAAATTTGTTTGTGATCAAGTATTTTTCTGCTCTGTGGTACAATATCATTTACTAAAGAAAGCAGTTCGCCTTCTCCATTCGCTATATTTCCATAAAATTCTTGGTATTCGGCAGACAGAATAAGGATATCGCCTGGCTTTACATATTGCAAAGTATTAGCTAACATATATTTCAAACCGATGTTAATATGTACACCTGTATTAATTGGATTAACATGGAGTGAATCTTTGATCCTTTTGCTATCCAAACCGTAAGCTAAGTTAGAACCACCAACAAAAATTATCCTGTTATTTGGTATATTTTTTAAAAGGTTATTTTTATCAATTTGCGTGTAGAGTATATTTTGCCTACCAATTTTTGCAGGTATAAAAATAGCAACAAGCAGCAAAACAAATAAACCAAATGCAAAGAAGAACGCTTTGACTAAGAACTTTTTCAGCATTTAAAATTGAAAATAGATAAATTGACGTTGAGAAAATTCTCCAAAAACCACAATCAAAATCAATAAAGTATAGTAAACGGACCAACGTAACCAAATAGGTTTATACGCCAGTAATTGCGTAATGCTTCTTTTGCTTTGCAAATATTGTACGGTTTCTAAAAATACAATCAACAGAATAGACAAAGCCATTTCTTTGTTGTTTAACTCATAATCTTGTACAATTACCTGGTGCGTTTTAATACTGTGGATTAAGTCAGGGATGCCTGTAAAAATATGTTTGGCAATATAAAATGCAATTTGAACATTATCTGCCCGAAAAAATATCCAAGCAAATGCAACTAATAAAAAAGTAACCAGCGTAGGTAAAAACACAATTTTATCCAGTAAAAGAAGCTTGTTGATTTTCTCCCTGAAATTTCTGGTCATCAAAGCAAAGATTAAATAAAAACCATGTAGTGCGCCCCAAATAACATAAGTCCAGTTTGCACCATGCCATAAACCACTGATCAAAAAAACAATAAACAAATTTAAATACCAGCGCGGAATGGCAACCCGGTTTCCACCTAATGAAATATACAAGTAATCGCGGAACCAGCTGGATAACGAGATATGCCAGCGTTGCCAAAACTCGTTTAAACTTTTTGCCTGATAGGGTTTGTTAAAATTGGTCATCAATTTAAAACCCATAACTCTTGCGATACCAATTGCCATATCAGAATAGCCTGAAAAGTCGCAGTAAATTTGAAAAGCAAAAAATACAGTTGCTAAAATCAGGCTGAAACTGTTAAAGTTTTGGGGATGATTGTAAACCGAATCTACAACAATAGAAAGCCGGTCGGCAATTACAACTTTTTTAAACAAACCCCAAGCTGCGAGTTTTAATCCGCTGGTAACCAAGTTGTAATTAAAATCATGTTTCTCCCTAAATTGATATAGAATGTTCTGCGGCCGCTCAATTGGGCCTGCAACCAACTGCGGATAAAACATTACATACAAAGCATAAATACCAAAATGACGTTCGGCTTTGTGGTTTCCGCGATAAACTTCAATGGTATAACTCATGGCCTGAAAAGTATGGAAAGACAAGCCAATCGGCAGCAAGATAGATAAATAAGGTAATTGATTTTTTACACCAAAACCTTGCAATAAAAAATCAAGATTATGATTGATAAAATTGTAATATTTAAAAAATGCAAGTACACCAATATTGGCAATCAAACTTAGTGTTAAATATAGTTTCCGTTTTCTTCCTTGTGCATTTTCAATCCAAATCCCGGCATAATAATCAATCACAATTGTAAAGCCTAAAATTAAAATGTAAACCGGAACAAATGCCATATAAAAATAGCAACTGCTTAGCAAAAGCAACAACCATCTTTTGTTGTAAGGGAATATAAAATATAAAGAAGTTACAACGATAAAAAAGACGAGGAACTGGTAAGAGTTAAAAAGCATTTCTTATTTATTTTATTATTGCAGTAACCATGTAGCCCACTAATTCTTTTAAATATATATTCCAATCAGACGATGTTTGTGCGGAAGGAATAAAATCCCCTGCCGAAATAATGCCGTTGCCCGCAAAATAATTGCAAGGATAAGCAACTACTTTTATGTCTGCTTTTTTGCAAATGAGCAAAGCACGGCGCATGTGGAAAGCAGAAGTAACAAGCAAGTAGGGCGGCGGCAAATGTTTGTCTTCCAAAATTGCTTTTGAAAATTGTATGTTTTCTAATGTGTTGCGTGATTTTTTTTCGACTAAGATTATACTGTCCGGAATATGAAAAGCTTTAAGTTCTGCACTAATCCAATCAGCTTCTATAAATGCGTCTGGGTTTAAACTGGCACTGCCTCCGCTAATTAAAATATGGCTTACTTTTCCGGTTTCTTCCAGTTTAATCCCTTGTATAAAACGGTCGGCCGACCAGTTTAAAAAACCCTTTCCATTTTCATCTTCAGATACATATCCGCCTAAAATTATCGCACAACTGTAATTGGAAACAGTTGTTGAGTGATAAGGTGCAATATCCCAATATTTGGCAAATTGGTTTAAAAGAAATGAATTGGAGAAAAAAAGCAGCAACACTAAAGCGGTTATTAGTGTGCGACGTTGGTATTTCCTGCTTTTGATAAAACAAGCAATCATAAGCAAAACTAAAATCCAGCTAATTGGATAAAGAAGGTAAACTAATAATTTGGAAAGTATAAAAAACATATTTTCCTATTACAATGGGGGTTCAAATTTAGATGTTGTTGTAAAATGACAAACGTTTGCCATTTTTTTACTTGATAAAAGAAGCATCAGCAATAGAAACGAAGTACCTGTTTTTAATTTCTATATTAATCCCGTTTAATCTTGATGGAAACAATATTGGTTAAAACATAGGCAAAGAAAATAGTCCAAAAAGGCATGGTAATATAAAACATTCTTCTGAAGCCACTTACCAACGAACTTCCGGCAAGGTAAATAAGTATAAACAATAAAAGGATTACTAATGCTTCGGGCATTTTTTTATAATTAAAAACACTCAGGCCTAAAGTTATCACCATAAAAACAGCAACAAACATATTTGGTATGATGGTATAATATGTTTTTACATCTTCATTCATGTTGGTGAACGGATAAGAAAACAGCAACCGGCCAACGTTGGCAATCCAATTTATAAAATACTTTTTTGGATACTTTTTAATGTTTTCTACTGCTTTTTTTTTGTAAACTTCTTCTCTTTCTATACTTGTTAATTTTAGAACGCTATCTGCTAAAGCTTTATAATGAGGGTTTTCTTTCATTTGGGAATAATCTTTCCAATCCCCCCAATCGTTTTCGTAGGGTGCACTCATCGCATATAACGACCAACTGCCACTATCGGTCCAATAAAAAACTTTTTTGGTTAAGCTATAAGTATAAGCAAGATAAGGCAGGCAAAAAAGCATTGCAACTGCAAAGATGTAAGTTGATTTTTTTGCCGCCAAACGAAATTTGGGCAATAAAAGAAGCACGACGGATGCAAGCAGCGTACCTAAGATAACGTAACCGAATATAATTTTTGTCATGGCCAGATAGGCAATGATAAACCCGCAAAACCAAATCCATTTCCAGCTGATGTTTTTTTGGTTAAAGTTTTTAATAAACAAATAACAGATAAGGCTGATTAAAAACCAGGTAAAGCATTCTGTTTCTGTGTTTGGAAGTTTTTCAAAAACAGGAAAATATAATCCAAGTATAACAGTAAACAGGGTTGCACTTTTTATTGATGAATAAGTGCGTATACTTTTATAAACCAGGATCAATGAAAAATACATCAAAAAGCCATTTATAATCCTGATGGCCATCAATGGTAATTTTAACAACAATACCGGAACTACAATTAAGGCCGAATAGCCCCTGCCGCTCCATAAACTGATATTTGGGGCGGGAGGCGAATAAAAACCTCTCAGCAATTCCTGGCCGTATTTTATGTATCTTTCTTCATCCAGAACAAAATTGGGCGGGGCAAACAATACGCATATCAGCAGATAAAGCAGTAAAAATGGTGTAAACTTGTAATAAACATTCAGCTCGGAATACCAAAGGAAAAATCTTTTCATGCCCGGTTACATATTTAAAAGTCCGTATTTCAAAATCGAATAAATAGCCCGAAAGCCATCTTTCCAACCTATTTTTTTTCCTTCCAAATAAGTTCTTCCATAGTATGATATCCCAACTTCGTAAATCCTCACTGCCGGTACACGTGCAATTTTAGCGGTAACTTCGGGTTCAAAACCAAAGCGTTTTTCCTTTAATTGGATGTTTTGTATTACGTCTGTTTTAAACAACTTGTAACAAGTTTCCATATCTGTTAAGTTTAAGTTGGTACACATGTTAGACATAAATGTTAAAAATTTATTTCCGATCGTATGCCAGAAAAACAAAACCCTGTGCGGGTTGCTGCCCATAAACCTGGAGCCGAAAACCACATCAGCAAAACCGTTAATTACAGGTTTTAGTAAATCATTATATTCGTTTGGGTCGTATTCTAAATCCGCATCCTGTATAATTAAATATTCTCCGGTAGCTTTTGCAATACCGGTATGCAATGCGGCACCTTTTCCCTGGTTAATTTCATGTTTAAAATAGCTGATTGGAAGGTCCAGGTTACCGGCAATATAATTTAGTAATACTTCTTCGGTAGCATCGGTAGAACTGTCGTTAATGATGATTACTTCTTTTTGGATATTATTTACCAGTTCAACATTTTTAAGCTTGTTTAAAATATGGTGAATAGTTTTGGCCTCATTATAAGCCGGTATAACAATAGATAATTTTGTTATCATACTTTAAATTTTTGTAAATACGCTGTTGGTTACTTTTATACACTAATTTTCGAATATACATTTTTTTGTCAATTGTGTAAGATGGTTGATAATTGAGTATAAATTAATAATGTATTTGGGTTTAAAAATCAAACTTCTGCAATTATCTTTGCCGCCATGATGCCCCGACGCGTTATATCGCTTTTTCTGCTCATTGCAGTATTGTCTGCTAATTTTAGCAGGTTATACGTGTATGCAAGCTTTGGGTTGAACCAAAAATACATAGCTGCCAATCTTTGCGAAAACCGCGGCAAACCCTGGCTGCATTGCAACGGTAAATGTTACCTGATGAAAAAGGTAAAGCAGGCCGAAGAAAAAGAGAAAAACGACGAACGCCAAACCCAGAAAAGCCTGTTCCAGGAAAGTTTTTTTGTTGCTTCTGCTGAAATTAAATTCCATGCAGCTTTGTTGCAAGTGATTTTAACGCCGTATCATTCCAACTTTCAAATGCCAAATTTCGGCGCTATTTTTCGTCCGCCGCAGGCTGGATAATTCCAATTTTTAAAGCTGTTTTCTTTGTGTCGATCCAAAATGATTGGATTGATAACCCTGTTGCGAATCGCAATTAACAGCCCACGTTTAAATATTTATCCATTTTGTTTTTTCGGGAGAGAGAAACTCCTGCCTGTTTTCTATGCAACGATACTTCTTTTACCTGCTCTTTTTTATCATCCCATCGCTAACCTTTGCACAAAATATACTGCAAGGAGCTGTTACCGATGCCATTACCCACGAACCTTTGCCCGGCGTTGTCATCGGTTCGGCCGGTGCCGGTGCGGAAACTTTTAAAGATCTCGGCCAAACCAACGCGCAAGGAAAATACAACTTGAATCTGCCGGATGGAATGGTTAAAATCCAATTTTCGATGACGGGTTACACCTCAACAATTGTTAACCGATCAGCATCAACCTTAAACATCAGCCTGCAACCGGCCACGCTGGATCTGCAACCGGTTATTGTTTCGGCAAGCCGCGAGCGGCAGTCGCGCCAGGATGCGCCGATTGCCATCAGCAAGATCACTTCAACCCAAATCCAGGATACCAAAGCCACGGCTTTGTACCAGTTACTGAACAAAGTTGCCGGCGTTTACATGGTTGATTTGGGCAACGAGCAGCACACCATGGCCATCCGCCAGCCCATCACTTATAACGCTTTGTATTTGTATATGGAAGATGGTTTGCCAATTAGGCCGACGGGTATCTTCAACCATAATTCGCTGTACGAAATTAATATGGGCAGCGTGCGCGATATCGAGGTGATTAAAGGCCCTGCTTCTTCGCTTTACGGCAGCAATTCCGTTGGCGGCGCGGTTAATTTTATCACCCAAAACCCGCCTTCGGGCTATGCCGGGAATGTTTCTGTTCAGGGCGACCAGTACCATTACCGAAGGGTGGATGCCGATGCTGGTTTTACTACCGGAAAGTTTGGTTTGTATGCCGGCGGTTACATTGCCCATCAAAAAAACAGCTGGCAGGATTATTCTGATTTTGATAAATATTCCTTCAACCTAAAATCTACTTATGATTTTGATGCCGCCACCCGTTTAACCGCCGCCGCATCCTACAATTACCTCAACACGCAAACGCCCGGAAGTTTAGACAGCGCGCATTTTTACGATAAAAGCTACGGCGCAAACCAGCGTTTTACCTACCGCAAAGTGGAAGCTTTCCGCAGTAGCTTAAAGTTGAACCATGTTTGGAACGAGCGTAATGCTTCTTTTATCACTGCTTTTTTTCGGGATAATTCTACCGCGCAATTGCCCAGTTATTTTATTTCGGATGTGCGGAGTGCGGCCGGGCAATATCTGAGTTCGAACGGACAGGTGAACGACCAGAGTTTCCGCAGTTATGGCTTTTTGGCGCAGCACCGCGTGGATTTCGGTTTCCTGCATTCGAGGCTGATTTTGGGCGCATATCTGGATGATAGTCCGAGTTCTTACTACGCGCAATACCTCAGCATAACCAAAGATGTGGAAAAAAATTACTACACCGATTTTACCAATACGAACCGGTATTTGGACGATTACAAGATCAAACTTTTTAACACCGCAGCTTACGCGCAGTACGAATTAAAGCCGGTTGAAGCGTTGCGCGTGGTAATGGGTTTGCGTTACGACCGCGTGCATTACGATTTCGAAAACGGGTTGCCGCCGGGAAATACCAAATATAAACAGCAGGAAACCAATAATTTTAACATCGTTGCACCAAAGCTGGGTTTAACTTATAATTTAGGGAACAACAAAGGTTTTTACGCCAATTACAGCGTTGGTTTCCAGCCGCCGGAAACTGGGGATTTGTACAGTTCCCGGCAATTAACGCCTTTAAAACAAGCAACTTACAACAATTACGAATTGGGCGGATGGCTTTCGGCATTCAATAAAAAACTGTACTTTGAACTGAGTTTGTACGATTTGGAAGGGCGGAACGAAATCATCAACCAGCTGCTGCCCGATAATACCACGCAAAACCAAAACGCCGGGGCAACGCGCCACCGCGGAATTGAGTACAGCATCAATTTTTTGCCGGTAAAAGAAGTATCGTTCCGTTTCAGTGGAACGAACGCGCAGCATACTTACCTGGATTACAGCGAAGTAGGCACTAACTATTCGACCGGGAAAAGTTATGTCATCAGTTACGATGGCAACCGCATGAACAACGCGCCGGCCTGGATCGCCAATTCCGAAATTACCTACAAACCTTTGTATTTGCAAGGATTTAGGATAGCGGGCGAGTGGCAGCACATCAATTCGTATTTCACCAATCCGGCCAATACCAAAACGTATCCGGGCTACAACATTTACAATTTGCGTTTCGGTTATGATTTTAAAAAGGATTTGCTGAAAGGCGCGGGTATCTGGCTTAATGTGCTGAACCTCGGCAATAAACTTTACGCCACCACGGTAACCAGCAACCAATACGGCGATACTTACAACACCGGTTCGCCGCGCATTTACAATTTAGGCATCAGTTACGCTTTTTCAAAACATTGATTTTATGTCGATAAAAACAGCATCCGCAGTAATTTCCTCAACGGAAAAAACCAGCAAAACCAAGCTAACCGCCAAACGTAACTTTTATAAATGGCACCGCATTTTGGGTTTGATGGCTTTGGTTCCGGTGATATTCTGGACGGTCAGCGGACTTTCGCACCCGTTTATGGCCAACTGGTTCCGGCCGTTTATCCCGCAGGAAGTTTTCAGGCCGAAATCACAGTTAGAAATGCAGCCGAAGCTTTCTTTGCAGGAAGTTTTAGATCGAAACCATCTGACGGAAATCCGGAATTTTGGTTTGGTCAGTTTTGATCGCGGAACGTTTTACCAGATATTAAACCGCGATAGCATCAATCAATATTACTCGGCCGAAAACGGAAATTTGCTTCCAAAAGGAGATCAAAACTACGCTATTTATCTCGCCAGATATTTCACCAACGACCAAAAAACGCCGGTAAAAGAAGCACGGCTGCAAACCAGGTTTGACGGAAATTACCAGCCCATCAACCATTTGCTGCCGGTTTGGAAGATTAGTTTTAACCGGCCCGACGGCATGGATATTTATGTAGAAACCAGCCAAAGCCGGATGGGGACTTTTAACAACAACACGCGGAAAAGTTTTCTGTGGGTTTTTGAACAGTTCCATAACTGGCAGTTTCTGGCGGCAATTGGCGGAGAAAAATTTAGGATTGTGGTGCTGCTGGTCATCGTAAGCGTGATGTTTTTATCGCTACTGAGCGGTTTGACGGTTTACGGTTTGTTCTGGCAAAAATTTAAATCCATCCAACAAAAACGAAAAGCGGAAGGCCGGGAAGACAAGCGTTTCCTGCACCGTTTTCACCGGCAAATCGGACTGGTTGTTTCTTTCGTCATGTTTACTTTTGTGCTGAGCGGAGCTTTCCATTTGCTGGTTAAATTGCACAATTTACAACCATCAAAAATGCAATATGCACAATTGATTAACCGGAACGAACTGCTTTTATCCAACTTAAAACTTCCGATTGAAGATAGTACAATTAAGAAAGTTGCACTAATCCGTTTTCAAAATAAAGTATATTATCAGGTTTTAAATGATCAGAAAAAGATATTATACTTTGATGCAAGTAACGGAAAAGAATTATCGAACGGCGATCAAAAATATGCAATTTATCTAAGTAATTTTTATCGTAATCCCAAGTATGAGGATCCAATTGACGGATCCAAAACAGTAACACCAATTAAACAATTTGACAATGAATATGGCTTTATCAACAAACGTTTGCCGGTAGAAAAAGTAAGTTATCCAAACCGGGAAAACTGGTATATCGAAACTACTTCTTCCAAACTTGCAACAACCGTTGCCGGGATTGACCGGGCAGAAGGTTTATCGTTCATCTTTCTGCATAAATATTTCGGGATGACTTGGGCCGGAAAAAACCTGCGCGATATTGTAAGTATGCTGGCCGCGCTTGGCGTTTTGGTAGTTTCGCTGTTTGGTTTTGCTGCTTTTATCAGTAATAAATCGGCATGATGAAAGCGAATTGAATAGGAGGAGGCACCTACGGAGCCAATTATCACTTTGATGGTATTTCTATAAACAGGATGCCCTTACAGGGCTTGCAAAAAGATTTAGTTGCTGCTTATTGCTACGTAGTAGCGTTAAAAATTAAATAGATAACGAGTTAGAAAGAAACGAAATTGTTAGATACGATATAAACCAAAGCTCCAAAAAAAAATGATCAGATAATGAATTTGAAAGCCCTGTAAGGGCATTCTGTTTATAGAATTAATTCGCGTTTTTTCAAGGCTCCGTAGGAGTCGCCTACTGTATATTTGCAAATTATCTGTTTGAAATTGAGTGCTTAAAATGATACTATCAATGAAAAAAATAATTTTATTTGCTTGTACAATCCTTACGCTTTCCGCTTGTACCCAAAGTAATCAACAGACTACAAAAAGTCAAAAAGACACAATTTCTGCCGGTAAAAACAGTATCAAATATACTTGCCCGATGCACCCGGAAATTGTTGAAAATAAACCGGGCGTTTGCCCCAAATGCGGAATGGAACTGGTTGAGAAAGAATGACAGGCTTCTTTTATCAACCTAAAAAACACAAAGAACCGTAAATTGCCGAACTTAAATTTGAAATAGCTGAACGATGAAATATAAACTGATGCTTGCCGCTTTCCTGCTGTTTTTTGCAGCTTGTAAAGACACCAAAAAAGACGAAAAAAAACTGGAAGCCGAGGTGATGGAAATGCACGAAAAAGTGATGGGCGACGGCGAAACGGCGATGCAAAACAAAATGAAACTGGACACGCTGGTAATGAAAAAAGACAGCGTAAAAAAAGCATTCCCGGCGATGGATACTTCCACAGAAAATAAAACGATGCGGCTTTTAAGCAGCCGGATTTTGAAAGCCGACGATGCGATGAGCGATTGGATGCACCAATACAACCCGGATTTCAGCGGGAAAACACACCAGGAAGTGATGGATTACCTGGCGCAGCAAAAAAAGACCGTCGGGCAAATCAATACGCAGTACAAAACTGTTATCCGGTTGTCAAACCAATATTTGTTAAAATTTAAAAAGAAATGAAGAGATTAATCTGGCCGGTGCTGGCTTTGCTGGCCTTTGCTGCCTGTAAAAATAAAGACCAAGAAAAGAAACTACCTATTTACGGTGAACGGCAACCAATCAGCAAAACCGTTGACGGCAAGCAAGTTACGGATACGGTTTACGCTACCATTCCGCCGTTTAGTTTTGTTGACCAAAACCGGGAAACGATTTCGGATAAGAATTTAGATGGGAAAATTTACGTGGCCGATTTTTTCTTTACTTCCTGCCCGTCTATTTGCCCAACGATGCAGCGCAACATGCTCACGGTTTTTAAAGCTTATCGGGGCAAACCGGATTTTAAACTGGTTTCTTTTACGATTGACCCGCGGCACGATACCATCCCGGTTTTAAAAAATTATGCTGAAAAACTGGGCGCAAAAGCAGATCAGTGGTATTTTTTGCTGGGGAAAAAGGAAGAGGTTTACCAGCTGGCCGAGAAAAATTATCTGGTTTCGGTAGCCGAAAGCAAGGAAACGCCGGGCGGTTACGTGCACCAGGGCTGGCTGGTTTTGGTGGATAAAAAAGGGCGTGTCCGCGGTGCTTACGATGGCACTAAAAAAGACCAGGTTGACCAGTTGATTGTGGATGTGAAATTGCTGATGGACGAAGAAAACCCGAAAACATGAAACGGATACTGGTCCTCCTTTTACCTTTCTCCTTTCTCCTTACCACCTTTGTAGTTTCCTGCCAAAGCGAAGCCGAAATTGAATTTCAGCGATATTTTATCCAGGGGAAAAGCATTTATCAAACCAATTGTAAAAACTGCCATGCCGAAAACGGCGAAGGTTTAGGCGCACTTTTTCCGCCGTTAAAAGAAGCAGATTATCTCAAAAAGAATAAAAATCAGTTGGCGTGCAACATCCAAAATGGTTTGAAGGGGTTGATCGTGGTGAACAAAAAATTGTACAACAACGCAATGCCTGCACAAACCCAATTGGCGCCGATTGAAATTGCCGAAGTGATTACTTTTGTAACCAATTCTTTTGGGAATAAGCAGGGGATTTACAAGGTTGATAAGGTTAATGTGGATTTGCAGAATTGCCGTTAATTTTGAGTTAAGTATTTTTAGCAATAAAAAATGATGAAAAAGCACCTATTTTAATTCAAACCTTTTTTTATCAAACTAAACTAATAATATAGTAGTTTTGGTACCACTAAAATTGGTATTCTAAAAAGAATCAATTTATAAAAAAAATGTAGATTAATTTATGTATTTAATCGCTTCAGCCTTTACCAAAGGTTCCGAATCTTTACCGCCAGTATAACTTGTGCCTAATATTACTACGCCATCTGCTCCAGCTTTTTTAGCTCGCTTAATGATGTCAGGTTTTGCATCATTGTCATTACCGCCTGTCTGTGCTGTAATGTGACCTATTACTTTGTATTCCCGTTTTACGTCTTTTTCTGCGTAATAAACATCTACATTACTTGTAGCTGTAAGTTGATCTCCAAGATAGGTTGTTGTTCCACAGGAATTTAAGAAAAGAGCAAAAATAATTATACTGAAAAAATTAAGTGATAAGCTTTTTATCATAGTTTGTGTGTTGTATATGTATAACATTTCGTCGTATTGCACTTTAGCAAATAAATGATGTTTTAACCATAAAAAAAACTATTCTTTTACTAATATCAATTTCTTTTCTAATTAATTGCCAATTTTAATTTCAATAAATTCGATTACCGAAGTGATCACTTTTGTAACCAATTCTTTTGGCAACCAGAAAGGCATTTACAAGGTTGAAAAGGTTAATGTGGATTGGCTGGTTGTAAATTATAAGGTTTTTCAATCCTTTTTTAAGTTGATAAAAGAAGTACTATCATTCATACTTCTTTTAACAACCTAAACCTGCAACTTAAAACCCACAACAAATTTTACTTAATCAAATGGATCACGCCTTGCCGGTTAGGCGGGCCATTGTTATAGCTCATACCTGTCCACTCGTTGCCGTTAAGGTAGGTGCCTTCGATCTGCCAGATGTAAACGCCTTGCGGTGCCGGTGCGCCGTTCATCATACCGTCCCAGCCTTCGGCGGGTTCGCCGCGTCCGGTTAGTTTGGTGGTTTCCCAAATCACTTGTCCCCATTTGTTAAAGATGCGCATCCGCCAGGTCTTCAGGCCCGAGCCTTTTACTTTAAACGTAACCAACTCGTTAAACCTGCTGGTTGGCATAAAGGCATTGGGTACAAAAAGCTGGCCCGGCGTTCCGGTAATCTGCACGTTGTGGGTAACGGTATCGGCACAGCCCTGTAGGTTGTAAACAATCAGTTTAACTTTATAAATACCGGTATCGCGGTAAGTATGTTCCGGGTTTTGTTTGCTTGCGCCGGCACCATCACCAAAACTCCATTTCCATAAAATCGGGTTGTTGGTGCTGTTATCCGCGAAGCGAAAACTGTAATTCGGGTACACAATAACACTGTCTGGCCTTGCTGCAAACGCTGCTTTTGGCGGTAATGTTACCCGGATATAATCTTTCTTCACCATGGTATCGGCGCAGCCTAAAGCATTTTTGGCAATTAAAGTAACGGTGAAAGGATTAGTGCGGGCAGTGAACGTATGCTGCGGATTAGCCAGCGTGGACGAACCGCCATCGCCAAAATCCCAGTTATAAGTGTTGTTGCCGGGCGTTTGGTTTTTAAAGTTGACCGTAAGCAGGCTACAGGCATTTTTTGCATCGGAAGTAAAGCTGACTACCGGTTGCGCAAAAACCGTAACAGATTGATAGGCAGAAGTATCAGAACAGCCGTTGGTGGCTGTCAACTTCACGTTATAAATTCCGTCTTTTAAGAAAGTATGGGTAACTACTTCCGGTGCGGTCAAAGTATTCACGATGGTTCCATCACCAAAATCATAAGTAAAATAATTGCCGCCTTTGGTATTGTTGTAAAAGTTGACCGTCCACGGCGCGCAACCTGCTTTTTGGTCGCCGTTTACTACTAATTGCGGTAAAACCGTATTAGGCGATACCCTTACCGTGTATTGCGTTGTACTGCTGCCGCATTCGTTTTTAGCAGTCATTTTGATGATGTAGCTTCTTGCGCTTACTGTTGTGTAAGTATGCGAAACTACTTGGTTATCAGTAGTAACCAGGGTTTGGCCATCACCAAAATCAAAAGTGTAAGTGTTGTTGGTGCCTGGCGAAGTGTTGTTGAGGTTTACCGTGAAAGGAGAGCAGCCCACTGTTCTATCCGGCGTAAAAATGGAAGTTGGTTTTGGCCGAACGGTTACGGTAGAAGTAGCTGTGCGGATACCGCAGGCCGTTAAAGCTTTAAGCGTAACATTATAGGTTGTGTCTTTACCATCTGCACGCGCCAGGAAAGTAACCGGAGCCGGATTGGCTAAAGTTGACGTGCTTCCGTTACCGAAATTCCAGGAATAAGTGGCCTGGCTTTGCGGGCTGGAAGTATTGTTAAACGTTACGGTTAACGGTCCGCAGCCTTTTGCCTGATCCTGACTAAAGCCCGCTATTACTTCTTTTATCGTAGAAAAAGTATGGCTAAAAGAAGCATCCGGGCAACCGTATTTGCTGGTTACCACCAATTTAATCACTACTTGCGAATTGTCGGTTTTGATGGTGTAACCAGGAAAAGTAAGGCCAACACCAAATTGCACACCATCGGCATACCAGGTGTAAGCGGCGTTTCCTGCGGCAGCCGTGGCTTTAATATTATTTGCATTTAAAACGTAGGGGATACAACCAATATCGCCGGTGTAAGTGTAAGTTGGGTTAACCAATGGGTTTACCGTTAATGTTACACTGTTGCTGATGCTTTGCTGCGCGCCGTTACATAAAACCGAAGTAACAACCCTGCGAAATTGCGTGGTAACAGTCAGGTTTATAGCCTGGTAACTAATGGCATTGGCTGCCGGAATGTTAAACCAGGTAGTACCGTTGTCATCGCTTTTTTGCCACTGATAAATGTAATTGCCATCTGCGCCAGCAGGAGTGCTGCCATTAAGCGAGTTAGGTACATCATTATAACATACTTGCTGATCGCTGCCTATCACATTATTGGTAATCGGCGGCTGTACAATTATATAAAGTTGTTGGCTGATTTTTGTACAAGGACCAGAAGTTACAATCCTCCTTACATAAATATTTTGTGTGCCGATGAAAGAAAGGTTTTGGTTAGTTTGTCCGCTGATGACTGTCCAGGTGCTGTTATCGCTGCTGCTTTCCCAACTGTAAACAAAGCTTCCGTTTCCGTCGGTTGGCTGGTCTCCGGTAATGGTAATCGTTTGTCCGTAACAAACAGCCGGATTGGCAAAACTGATATTATTGCTGAGGTCTTTCAAATCAGAAATCACTACATCATCTATAGAAGCAGAACAGCCGCCCGTGCTGGTGATCGTCCAACGGAAAGTATAGTTTTGGCCGGGCAATAAACCGCTCACGGCTGTATTATATTTAGTTGCCTCTGCAAAACCAACACCTGCTTGTCCGGAAGTTAAAGTCCAATTTCCGGTAGAAGGGGCAGGGTTGTTGCCTTTTAAAGTATAGTTAGGCGAGTTACAAATTGCTTCATCTGCACCTGCGTTTGCTGTAACGGGTTGTGGCAATACAGTAACGGTTGCATCAACCGTAGTGCCAACACAGCCGTTTGCACTAATCGGTGTTATGTGATAAACGATGGTTGCCGCAGTCGTTAAGTCGGTAGTAATGATGTCATCAATCCGCGTAGCAATTACCGGATATTGGTTATTGCTGCCATAAACACCCTGAACAGGATCAAAAGTCCATTTCAACAAAGTTCCAGGTATATTGGTGGTAAAAGCAATACCGGTAGGGTTGCCGTTGCAAATCTGCTTGCCGGTACTGGTAAGCGTTATTACGGGTAACGGTGCTACGGTTACGGTTAGGGTAAAAGGGTTTCCCGGACAATTATTGTTGATTGGGGTGATGATATAAGTAACCGTTCCATTATTATTTGGATCAGAATTGACAAGCAGGTTATTAATATCACCAGAACCATTGGTAGTGTTCCCCGAGATATTAGGTGTTGCAGAAGAAACCCAGGTAAAAGAAGTATTGGCCTGACGGGCAGTTGGGTGATAACTAAAAGTTGTTCCCGTACAGATCGTTTGGCTGGAAGCACTGGTAACTGTATTGGTATTCTGCAGATTAACAGTGATCGTTACCGCGCTGCTGATGTTTTGCTGTGCGCCGCTGCAAAGTGTGGTACTAACAATCCTGCGGAACTTTGTAGTTGCAGTTAAGCTGCCCGGTTGATAATTGCTGCTTGCGGCGCCGTTGATGTTCGTCCACGTTGTGCCGTTGTTGATGCTTTGCTGCCATTGGTAAAGGTAATTGCCATCGGCACCGGCAGGCGTGCTTCCGTTAAGTAAAGTAGGTGTGGTATTGTAACAGATTAACTGATCGGCAGTAATGGAATTAGCTGTTAGCGCAGGTTGTACAATTACTTCAACACTGTTGCTGGTGTTAACGCAAGGGCCAGAAGTTACAATCCGCCTAAAATAAGTGGATGCAGTTAACGTAACAGAAAGGTTGCGGTTTGTTTGCCCGCTGATGGCCGTCCAGGTTGCATTATCGGTACTGCTTTCCCAACGGTAAACAAAGTTCCCGGTTCCGCCTGTTGGCTGGCTGCCTAAAATTGTAGCTGTTTGTCCGAAGCAGATAGCCGGGTTGGCAAAGCTGATCGTGTTGGTCAGATCCTGCAGATCAGTAATAACCACATCATCCAAAGTAGAAGCACACAAACCATTGCTGCTGATCGTCCATCGGAAAGTATATTGCTGGCCTCCCTGCAAACCGTTAACAGTAGTGTTGTATTGTGTTTCATCTGCAAAAGCCACACCTGCTTGTCCTGAAGTTAGAGTCCATCTTCCGGTAAAAGGGGCTGGATTATTTCCTTTCAACATAAAATTTCCGGCAGCGCATATTTGCTCGTCGATGCCTGCATTTGCTTGTATCGGCTGAGGTTGAACAGTAACGGTTACAGTAACCGGTGTGCCTTCGCAGCCGGAAGGCCCAATCGGCGTAATGGTATAAGTTGCCGTGCCGGAAGCCGTGGTACTGTTGTTCAAAACATCATCAATACGGCTGGCATAAACCGGTTGCTGGTTGTTGTTGCCCGAAATACCGTTTGTAGCAGTAGTTGTCCATTTAAAAACGGTTCCGCTTAAATTGGCGGTAAAGGCAATACCAGTTGGTTGTCCGCTGCAAATGGTATTGGTGGTTGAATTAACGGTGATGACAGGCCGCGGTGTTACGGTAACGGTGAGGGTAAAAGGATTTCCCGGACAGTTATTGTTGATCGGTGTAATGGTATAAGTAACTGTTCCGTTGCTGCTGGGATCAGAATTTGTAAGCAAATCATTGATATTGCCGGAACCGCTTGGACTGTTCCCGGTAACAGAAACCGATGCAGAAGAAACCCATGTAAAAGAAGTACCGGGCTGTTGTGCCGTAGGTGTGTAGTTTAAACTTGTTCCCGTACAAATGTTTTGGGTTGAGGCACTCGTAACGTTATTGGTGTTTCGCGGATTAACAATCACCGTTACAATATTACTGCTGTTACCCTGGCCGCCGTTACAAAGTGCGGTGGTTACGATCCTGCGGAACTGTGTTGTAGTGATTAATGCAACAGGCTGATAATTGATAGCGGTAGCACCATTGATCGTTAGCCAGGTTGCGCCGTTATCGTTGCTGCTTTGCCATTGGTAAAAGAAGTTGCCGTCTGCACCAGTTGGCGTGCTTCCGGTCAACGAAGTTGGCGTAGTATTGTAGCAGATGAGTTGATCGGCAGTAACCGTATTGTTGGCGATTGGCGGTTGTACAATAATATAAACCGGCTGACTGGTTTTGGTACAAGGCCCGGAAGTTACAATCCGCCTAAGATAAATATTTTGAACTGCAGTAAAGGAATAATTTAGTCCGTTCTGCCCGGCGATTGCCGTCCAATTCGTGTTATCAGTGCTGCTTTCCCAACTGTAAACATAGCTGTTGTTGCCGCCTGTTGGCTGTGCTCCTGCAATGGTAACCGTTTGTCCGTAGCAAACCGCCGGACTACCAAAGCTGATGTTATTGGTGAGGTCTTGCAAATCAGAGATCAACACATCGTCAGAATTTACGGCACATTGTGCGGCTCCGGTAATCGTCCAACGGAAAGTATATTGTTGGCCGGCCTGCAATCCGTTTACTGTCGTATTATATTGTGCAGCATTAGTAAAACTTACACCTGTTTGCCCGGAAACTAAAGTCCATGTGCCGGAAGAAACACCAGGGTCGTTTCCGTTTAAAACATAGCTCGTTGTGCTGCAAATCTGCTCATCATTACCCGCGTTTGCTTGTACAGGCAAAGGCTGAACCGTTACCGTTACGGTTACCGGTGTGCCTTCGCAACCGGAAGGGCTGATCGGCGTAATAATATAAGTTGCAGTACCGGAAGCAGTGGTTGAAGTATTGGTCAGCACATCATCAACACGGCTGGCATTTACAGCAGCCTGATTGTTGTTGCCATAAATACCGGCGGAAGCAGTGCTCGTCCAACGGAAAGTGGTTCCCAATAAATTGGAAGTGAAAGTGATCCCGGTAGGCTGTCCGCTGCAAATCGTGTTGCTGGTTGAATTTACGGTGATGACCGGTAATGGTGTAACGGTAACGGTTAAAGTGAAAGGCGTTCCCGGACAATTATTGTTAATTGGTGTGATGGTATAAGTAACCGTGCCGTTAGTGTTTGCATTAGAATTGGTCAGTACATCACTAATATCGCCCGAACCGCTTGGGCTGTTGCCAGTAACAGAAGCCGATGCAGAAGAAACCCAGGTAAAAGAAGTATTGGCATCCCGTGCCGTTATGTGATAACTTAAAGTTGCGCCAGTACAGATCGTCCGGCTGGCATCACTGGTTATCATATTAGTGTTTTGCGGATTTACTGTGATGGTAACCGCATTACTGGTGTTTTGCTGCGCATTGGTACAAAGTGCTGTAGTTACAACCCGGCGAAATTGTGTGGTTACAGTTAACGCAATTGGTTGATAGTTAATGGTTGTGGCACCGCTGATGGTGTTCCAGTTGGCACCGTTATCGCTGCTGCTTTGCCATTGGTAACTATAATTGCCATCCGCACCGGCAGGTGTGCTTCCGTTTAATACAGAAGGCACAGTGTTATAGCAGATCAACTGATCGGCAGAAACGGTATTGGCAGTGATGGCTTGCTGAACAACTACATAAACCGGCTGGCTAATGCTGGAGCAAGGCAAGGAAGAAACAGTCCTTCTGATATAAATACTTTGCGTTCCGGTAAAGGAATAGTTACGGCTGTTTTGCCCGGCAATGGTTGTCCAGTTAGCGTTATCGGTACTACTTTCCCAACTGTAAACATAAGTTCCGTTTCCGCCTGTTGGCTGATCGCCGATTATGCTGATCGTTTGACCGTAACAAACCGCCGGGCTTCCAAAGTTGATGTTATTGGTTAAAGGCGATAAATCGTTGATCGATACTTCATCAAAAGTAGGGCCGCAAGGAGCAGCACCGGTGATCGTCCAACGGAAAGTATAAATATTGCCGGGTTGCAAGCCGTTAACTACGGTATTGTATTGATTGGCATTGGCGAAAGTTACGCCCGTCTGGCCAGACCTTACAGTCCAAGTACCAGTTGAAATCCCGGGATCATTTCCGTTTAAAGTATAACTGGTAGCAGCACAAATCGGCGCATCCGGCCCGGCGTTGGCAACTACAGGCAACGCTTGTACAGTTATGGTTACGGTTGCCGGCGTTCCTTCGCAGCCAGAAGGGCCAATCGGTGTAATGGTATAAGTTGCAGTACCGGTAGTGGTGGCCGAAGAGTTGTTTAAAACATCGGTAATACCGATAGCATTAACAGCCGTTTGGTTGTTGTTGCCGGAAATCCCTGCTGTAGCAGTGCTCGTCCAACGAAAAGTGGTGCCCGATAAATTGGAAGTAAAAGTGATGCCAACCGGTTGTCCGCTGCAAATGGTATTGCTGGTAGAATTTACGGTGATGACAGGGCGCGGCGTTACCGTAATTGTAAGGGTAAAAGAAGTACCAGGGCAACCATTGCTAACAGGGGTTATCGTATAGGTAACTGTGCCGTTGTTAACCGGATCAGAATTGGTCAGCACATCGTTAATATCGCCCGAACCGTTTGTTGTATTTCCGCTGATATTGGTTGTAGCGTTAGAAGTCCAGGTAAACGTACTTCCGGTTATTTGTGCAGTAGGATGGTAGCTAACGCTTGTTCCGGTACAGATCATACTGGTAGATGAACTGGTAACCGTATTTTTTGGGTTAATCATAATGATTACTTCATCCGAAAGCTGGTCGCACGGAGAAGGATAACCTGTTATGGCCACCAAATTCAACCGTACTTGCCCGGCATCAACTTCGGTAGAAGTTGGTGTATAAATGGCATTTAAAGTAGTTCTTCCTGGCGAAAATGTTCCGTTTCCACCTGTCCATTGGTAACTCTGTGGCTGCGGATTGGAAATTGTACCGGCCAGATGTACTACATCAGCAGGGCAAATAGTTTGGTCTGGCCCGGCATTTACGGTTGGGGACTGCAAAAAGGTAATATGTTGCGTAGCAGAAGCCGAACCGCAATTATTGGTTTGTGTAGCTGTAACCGTGTAAACGGCAAAATCGGTAAATACGATCTGCGGATATTTTGAACTGGCGTTTGTTCCGTTTTGGTAACCGTAATTACCGCCGCTTACTGTCCAGCTATAGGTGTTAGGCTGGTCAGTTGTGGTTCCTGTAAAAATAGTTTGTGTATCACCGGCGTTATTGGCAAAAGTGAGCGTTTGGTTGGTTCCGCAATATTGTTTGTCGGGCGATAAAGTAACCGTTGGCGTAGTATTTACAATAAGTGTTTGGCTGATGCTGAAAGACCCACAGGATTCTGTACCGATAGATAAAGTAATGGTATAAGTGCCTGGTGCAGAAAAAGTGAGTTCCGGATGTTGACTGGCTGCTCTTGTATTGTTTACGAAAGCGGCAGCAGCAGGGCCGCTCACAGTCCAATTATAAACATTGTTTAAAGGGTTAGCGGCACAAGATTGATCAAGAATCGAATTCTCATTCGGTATAACGGTAGTGCCGGTACAAACGGTGCTATTAGGTAAAGAAAACTGCGGTTGTGGCTGTGCAAAAACACAAATTGTTTGGGTAAAATCATCGGCACCGCAAATTGTATTACTTTGAGATTGAAACCTTAAAGTAATAGTGTGGTTTCCCGGCCTTGTAAAAGTATAAGTAAAAGCAGTAGTCAGTGTGTAATTGATAAACTGCTCTTCGTATGCGGTTCCTTCATCTATAATCCAAGTGTATAACGCATTATTGTTTTTACAATCCTGACTGGAAGCATCTTTGCCGGGATCAGACGTATTGTTAAAAACCACAGGCACGTTTAAACAAGCAGTTTGATGGTCTGTAGTAAAACCGTTGGTTGGCTGCGTTATTACTTGTGCATAAGTAGTTAGCGGAGAAGTAAGACTTCCGCAAATTAAACTGCTCACTAATGCATCTACCTGAAAACTATTAATGTGGCCGTTACTGGTAGTACCGCAAGAAGTCCGCGTATATGGATGCGAAAGGTTTCCTCCATTTGCCAATAAATCGCATAAAGTATATTGTGATGAAGTACCGTCGCCCCAGTTTACGGTGTATAAATCACCAGGGTAATTGTTTCGGATAGCAGATGTTGCGATGGTATAAATTAGAACGCCCTGCCCGTTACTTCCTAAACAAACAGGTTCGCCGCTTGTGCTGCCAAAATTACTGCTGATCCTGTTGTTTATTAGTTGAAATTCTTTTGTACCTTCAACACCATTGCTGTTAACAGCTTTAACAAAAATGGTATAATTAACTTTTGCGGCATTAAAAGTAGCATTTTGGGTAGCTGGGTTAAAAGTTAAATTTCCGCTGCCAGTTTGGTTTATTTCATCAAAAACACTCGCAGTAACGGTTGTATTACTGGTAGAGTTATTAGTAAATGAATAACTGTTGGGGTTACCAGAACAACTGCCAAAAACATCAGGATACATGGTGTTAATAACAGGTGCAGTTATGCTTGCCAAAACCGGCGTTCCGGTAACAATGTTTATGCTTGCGGTAGTAGAAGTAACGGGTGCATCAGACGATGTAATGGACAGATTATAACTTCCCGGCACTAAACCAGTCGGTATCGTGCCATTAACAAAAGTTGCGTAAAAGCTTGTAAAAGAACCAATGAGTGTATTTGGCGTTCCACCAGGAACAGAGGATATATAAAGTTTAAAAACATTATCTGGTTTAATACAGCCACCAGTTGTACCGATATTAAACGGCACAGCAATGCTTGAACCAGGCGCATAAGGCCCGGCATCTACCGTACCGATTGTTAAAGTTTGTGCTTTTAAAAGGAATGGGCAAAGCGTGAGGAACGCAATAAAAAATATTACTTTTTGCAGATTACAGTAAAAGTGTTTCATCCTCATCAGCTAAAAAGACCGAATCAGTTTTTACGCTTTTTAACAGTTGTGGTTTCATATATAAATTCTACAATTACGACATAAACTTATACCGGTAACATAAAAATTACCAATGATTTTTAGGTGATAAAAGAAGCATCAGCCTGATTTACAATTTATTGTAAGGAAATTAAAAATTGCAGCAGGCGAGTGCAGGATGCTGGTTTATGATATTTTCTACAATTTGTTCCCTGATTATAAACCCAGTTCTGCGGTAGCTTTAATTGATTGATATATTGAAAGTTTTTAAAATAACTTCAGCAATGATGTTGGCTTGATTCAATAAAACAAGACGGGTAAAACAGCAGGACCGAAAAAAGTACGCAAACAGGCACTATCAATAAAAACAGATTCATGAATTATTGTCCAACTCAATTTTTTGCCAGTAAAAGAAGCATTGTTTTTATCTTTTTATCGTTGCTGCTGCTTGCCGGACAGCTGGTTTTTGCGGTTGATCCAAGTTGGGTTGCAAAAGTTGGCGCGCACACTTCTCCCACAAATAAAACAGAATTTAAAGTAAATACTTCGGGCGATAGTACAACTTTAAATACCAAAGAAATCCAAAAAACTATTGATGCCTGTGCAGCAAAAGGCGGCGGTGTGGTAACTTTTGCTGCTGGGAAATACCTTACTGGTTCCATCTTTCTAAAAAAAGACGTTCAGTTGCGGTTGGACAAAGGCGTGGAGTTGAAGGGAAGTCAGGATATAAAAGATTACCCGGAAATTGATACGCGTATTGCCGGTATCGAAATGAAATGGCCGGCAGCTTTAATCAATGTGATTGATCAGCAGCAGGTTAGTATAACCGGAAAAGGGTTGATTAACGCACAAGGCAAAGTTTTTTGGGATTATTACTGGAATTTAAGGAAGGATTACGATGCCAAAGGTTTGCGCTGGATTGTGGATTACGATGCCAAACGGCCGCGCACTTTGCTCGTTTCCAATTCTTCGGATGTTACCGTAAAAGGCATTACGTTGCAACAGGCCGGTTTTTGGACTGTACAGCTTTTATACTCCAAAAATGTAACCGTTGATGGCATTACGATACGGAATAATGTGGGCGGGCATGGCCCTTCTACCGATGGAATTGATGTGGATTCCTCTTCCTGGATCCTGCTTCAAAATTGTGATATTGATTGTAACGATGATGATTTCTGTTTAAAAGCTGGCCGCGATTGGGACGGTTTGCGTGTAAACCGGCCAACAGAATACGTCGTGATCCGAAATTGTGTTGCCCGAAAAGGTGCAGGATTATTAACGTTGGGCAGCGAAACTTCTGGCGGCATTCGTCATGTTTTGGCAACTAATCTTATCGGAAACGGAACCAGCAATGGCTTAAACCTCAAATCCGCTACAACCCGCGGCGGCACATTAGAAGATATTCATTTTGAAAACATCACCATGAACGGTGTTGGAACGGCGGTGCAAATCACCATGAATTGGAACCCCAGCTACAGTTATTCCAAACTGCCCGATGGTTATACCGAGCAAACTTTGCCGCCGCACTGGAAAAAAATGCTGACGAAAGTAGAACCGGCATCCAAAGGAATCCCTCATTTTAAAGATATTTTTTTAGAAAACGTAAAAGTTACCGATGCGAAAAAAGCTATCAACGCAATTGGTTTGCAGGAATCGGAACTCGTCAACTTCAACCTAAAAAATGTAACGATAACAGCAGTAACGGCCGGAGATGTGGAGTTTGCGCAAGGCTGGAAGTTTGATCGGGTTGACATTCAAGCAAAAGATAATTCTAAGTTAGGTGTTAAAAGTTCTTCTAATATGAACATTGCAATGGTTAAATAATTTAGAAGGATCGATGAAAATACGGCTACAAAAACTTTGGTTTATCGCTTTGCTGCTTGCTTCTTTTAGCAAGGTAAATTCTCAAAGTTTGCCTTCAATACAAGTTGATCTGAATAAAACCATCGCCCCGAAGCATTGGGTACGCATCTTTCTATCGTTAACTTTTTCATCGCTTTTAAAGTCTGCTACAGGCTTTCCCCATTGAAGGAGGTTAGTGGGATCACCTAATATTTGATTGTTATAAAAAAGTAAGTTGTATGAAATAAGGTTTAAATAATTACAAATAAAAATATCATCAATGAATAAAAAAATACCTTTCTGCTTTTTATTGTTTCTGGCTTCATGCTGTTTTTATGCAGCAAAAGTTGATGCGCAAAGGCAAATGGAAAACCTGGGCCGCGGCGTTGTTGCGGTGCACAAAAGCACCGATTCTGTATTTGTTAGTTGGCGGATGCTGGGCACAGAGCCGCAAAATATCGCGTTTAACTTGTATCGAAAAACGGGTAATGCTGCGGCTGTTAAACTTAACAAAACACCGATCACCGAAAGTACCAATTACGAAGATAGCAAGGTCAACTTCACCCAGCCCAACGCTTATTTTGTAAAACCTGTTTTAAACGGAACAGAGCAGGCGGCAAGCAAACCTTTTACTTTGGCTGCCAATGCGCCGGTGCAGCAATACCTCAACATTCCGCTTAAAACGCCGCAAGGTTATACGCCAAATGATGCTTCCGTTGGAGATTTGGACGGCGACGGCGAATACGAAATCATCCTGCACCAAACCGGCCGTGGCCGCGATACGCCTTCGCCAGGCTTAACCGATCCGCCGATTTTCCAGGCTTATAAAATGGATGGCACGTTGCTTTGGCAAATTAACCTCGGCAAAAATATCCGCGAAGGCGCACACTATACGCAATTTATGGTGTACGATTTGGATGGAGATGGCATTGCCGAATTTGCCTGTAAAACCGCGGATGGAACCATCGACGGAAAAGGCAAAGTAATTGGCGATTCGACTAAAGACTGGCGCAGGCTGGACGTTCCGCCTAACAATACTTTTTACGGAAAAATTTTAAACGGGCCGGAATACTTCACCATTTTCAGCGGTAAAACCGGTGAAGCTTTGGCTACTACGGATTATATTCCGAACCGTTATCCAACCGCTGGCTGGAGCGGCCACGGCGGCAACGGCGGCCATGATGATACAGGAAATCGCGTTGACCGTTTTACCGCTTGTGTGGCTTATTTAGACGGCGTTCATCCGAGCGTGGTGATGTGCCGCGGTTATTATGGCCGTTCAGTTTTAGCGGCTTGGGATTGGCGGAACGGAAAACTGACTTCGCGCTGGGTTTTTGATAGTAAAGACGGCGAAAATCCATATTCTGGTCAGGGTTATCATAATTTGAGCGTGGCTGATGTGGATGGTGATGGCAAAGATGAAATTGTTTACGGCTCGATGGTGGTGGATGATAACGGTAAAGGATTATTCAGTACTGGTTTTCGTCATGGTGACGCGATACATGTTTCTGATTTGGATATTACACGTCCCGGCTTGGAAGTTTTTGGAATCCACGAAATCGAAGAAGGGACAAAAGGCCCAGGCGTAACCGTTTACGATGCCAAAACCGGCGAAACTTTGTTTAAAGGTTCGATGGACCAGGATGTTGGCCGCGGTGTGGCGGATGACATCGATCCTGCAAATCCCGGGGCAGAAATGTGGTGGTCTGGCTCCAATGGTTTATATTCAATAAAAGGAGTACGGATTGGAGATGCGCCGCGATCGACCAACTTTTTAAGCTGGTGGGATGGCGATTTAAACCGGGAATTGCTGGACGGCAACCACATTGATAAATACAAAGGCGGAAGATTGTTAACGGCGGAAGGCTGTGTTTCCAACAACGGCACTAAATCAACACCTGCTTTAAGTGCTGATTTATTTGGCGACTGGCGCGAAGAAGTAATATTTAGAACAGCTGATAATCAGAACTTAAGGATTTATACCACAACCATCCCAACAAAACACAAAATTTATACCTTGATGCACGACCCGCAATATCGCTTAAGCATTGCCTGGCAAAACGTGGGCTACAATCAGCCGCCGCATACGGGTTTTTATCTGGGAAGCGATATGAAAACTTTGCCCAAACCAAACATCGTTTTAGTTAAACCTAAATAAATACCGATAAAAGAAGCATGAGTAATTTGATGAATAATTTAATAAAAACATTAAGCTGGATTGGCATCCTGGTTCTTTTTTCTTCAACAGTTAAAGCGCAGGAAAGCGGCCGGACAATCACTTCTTTCGATCCAAACTGGCGCTTTTTAAAAAATGATGTAAGCGGAGCAGAGAAACCAAGTTTTGATGATTCCAAATGGCGAAAATTAGATGTGCCGCATGATTGGAGTATCGAAGGCCCGTACGATCAAAGCAATCCAACCAGTCGCGGCGGTGGATATTTACCTTCGGGAATTGGCTGGTACCGTAAAATTTTCACGCTAAACGAAGCAGATGCCAAACGCAAAGTTTCCATCGAGTTTGATGGCGTAATGGCCAGCAGCGATGTTTGGATCAACGGTTTCCATTTAGGCAAACGGCCTTACGGGTACAGCAGTTTCAGTTACGATTTAAGCGGACACCTTAATTTTGGCAAAGGAAAAACCAATGTACTGGCAGTTCGTGCGGATAATGCTGTGCAGCCGGCTTCGCGTTATTATACCGGCGCAGGTATTTATCGGCATGTAAGATTGGTTTCTACAGATCAGCTTCATTTGGAACATTGGGGAACTTTTGTAACCACAACGCAGGTGAGTGCAGCAAAAGCGAACGTAAAAGTTCAGGCTAAAATTGATAATGAATCTGCTGCTTCCAACGAAATTACGTTGCAAACTTCTTTGATCGACCCTTCAGGCAAAACGATAAAATCTGCCGAAACCAAACAAGCTATTGCTGCCGGAAAAACAGCAGATGTTAATCAGGAAATTGAAGTCGGCAACCCGCAATTGTGGAATCTGGAGCAGCCAAACTTGTATCGTGCGGTTACCAAAATTATATCCAACGGAAAAACTTTGGACGATCAAACCGCCACTTTCGGCATCCGCGACAGCAAATTTGAAGCAGCAACTGGTTACTGGCTTAACGGCAAAAATATCAAGCTAAAAGGAGTATGCCTGCACCATGATGGCGGTGCAGTTGGCGCGGCGGTTCCGCTGGCGGTTTGGGAAAGAAGGTTTAAGCTGCTAAAAGAAGCAGGTGTAAATGCAATCCGTACTTCGCATAACCCGGTTGCGCCAGAGTTTTTGGATTTGTGCGACCGGATGGGTTTTCTGGTGATGGACGAAACCTTTGATACCTGGACAGCAGCCAAAGCCAACGGCGAAAAAGGCTACAACCAGTATTTTACCGAGTGGTGGGAAAAAGATACGCATGATATGGTGGTTCGTGACCGGAATCATCCTTCCGTTATTATTTACAGTGTTGGAAATGAAATTCATGATAATTTAGACAGTCCCGAAGGATTTAAGAAATACAAAATGCAGCAGGATTTGGTGCACTTTTTAGACGAAACGCGGCCGGTTACGATGGCTTTGTTCCGGCCAAATGTTTCCAAAGTTTACTCAAATGGTTTTGCCGCGATGATGGATGTAGTTGGCCAGAATTACCGCGAAAACGAACTGATTGCTGCACACGAAGCACATCCGGATTGGAAAGTCATCGGCACAGAAAATACACATGTAATTGGACAATGGCTGGCTTTGCGCGATAAACCGTATATGGCCGGCCAGTTTTTGTGGACCGGAATTGATTATTTAGGCGAAGAAGACTGGCCAAACGTAACCAACAACCAGGGATTGTTTGACCGGACAGGCGGCTGGAAACAGCAGGCTTTGCAACGACAAAGCTGGTGGAGCGACAAGCCGGTTGTGCATATCGTCCGCAAATCTGATAATGCCGGAGCCGGAATCTGGGTTGCCGATTGGACACCAACTGATTTTGATACGTATGACAACGCCAAAATCCAGGTTTACAGTAATTGCGAGGACGTGGAACTGTTTTTAAACGGAAAATCCCTCGGCACAAAACCAAAACCAGCCAACGATTCGCCAAGAGAGTGGGACGATGTAACTTTTGAAAAAGGTACGCTCAAAGCAGTAGGTAAAAATAAAGGTGCTGCGGTTGCTTCCGAAGAGTTTAAATCTGCCGGTGCACCGGCTAAAATTGTGCTTTCTGTGGATAAAAATAAGCTGGCAAATGTTTGGGACGATGTGGTTTATGTTACCGCAACGATTGTGGATGCCAACGGGATTGCTTGTCCAAATGCTGATAAACTTATCAAATTCAATATCAGCGGAAATGCAGCCATTGCTGCGGTGGATAACGGTAACATCGCCAGCCACGAATTGTATCAAACCAACGAAAGAAGTGCTTACCGCGGAACTTGTATTGCTTTAATCAAAGCCAAAGCATCTAACGGAAAAGTAACGGTAAAAGCAGCATCCGCAGGTTTGGCTGATGGTTCGGTTTCTATTGATTTAGCTTCATCTTCAACAAAATAATATGAAAAAAAATAAATTTTTCAAACTAAAACCCATGCTGTTTTTAGCAGCACTTTTTCTGTTTTTCTGCGGATTTATCTGGCAGCAAAACCGGCACACACTTTATATCATCGGCGATTCTACTGTTAGAAACACAAACGGCTTGCAACGCGGCTGGGGCATGTTCGTCCAAAGTTATTTCGACAGTACCAAATTGGTGGTGAGCAATCAGGCAATGGCTGGCCGAAGCACACGGACTTTTATTAAAGAAGGCCGCTGGGACAAAGTTTTATCAACCCTAAAATCTGGTGATTTTGTAATGATGCAGTTTGGCCATAACGAAGGCAGCGTGCCCGATACTTCAAAAGCAGGTTACCGCGGTGTTTTAAAAGGCATCGGCGAGGAAACCAAAGAATTAGTTTGGCCCGATGGAAAACCCGAAACGGTGCATACTTACGGTTGGTATTTAAGCAAATTAGTAAAAGATGCCAAAGCAAAAGGTGCAATGGTTTTTATCTGTTCGATGATTCCGCGAAACGAATGGGCGGATGGAAAAGTGAAAAGAGCCAACAACGATTACGGCAAATGGGCACAGGAGGTGGCGCAGCGCGAAGGTGCTGTTTTTATCGACCTCAATGCGATAACAGCCGGCAAATACGACAAAATGGGACCAGACGAAGTAAAAAAACTTTTCCCCGGCGACCATACGCATACCAATGAAACCGGCGCAAAAATTAACGCGCAATCTGTAATCGATGGTTTGAAGGAGCTGAAAAATGATCCGTTGAAACCGTATATGTTATAAAAAATTGCCGGTAAAAGAAGTATTGGCGATAAAGTATTTATTATGTATGATGCTTCTTTTACCTGGCTAAAATCAACGGGTTTAAACCCGTTGCTACAAGATGTACCGAAGCTACGCATCTACCTTTTGCAAGTTTGCAAGAGCCGTAGGCTCGGCCGATTTTGTAGAAATGGGTTTCAACCCATTTAAATAAAAAGTTTAAACAAATCAATATAAGAACTTGATCAAATAATTCACCATGAATAAAATACATCAACCCAAAACACTGCTTTTAACAGCAATCGCAATCCTTTCGCTATCCTTCATTCTCTTCCAACAAACCAAACCCACACTTTACCTCATCGGCGATTCAACTGTAAAAAACAGTAAAGACAAAGGCGATGGTGGTTTGTGGGGTTGGGGACATTTTATTGGCGATTACTTTGATCCACAGAAAATAACTGTAGAAAACGATGCCTTGGGCGGAACCAGCAGCCGTACTTTCCAAACGCAAGGTTTGTGGGACAAGGTTTTAGTGAAGATCAAACCCGGCGATTATGTGATGATGCAGTTCGGCCACAACGATAGCAGCCCTTTGGATGATACTGCGCGCGCCCGTGGGACCATCAAAGGCGTAGGCGATGAAAGTAAAGACACGTACAACCCAATCATGAAAAAGCAGGAAACGGTACATACTTACGGCTGGTACATGCGCAAATTTGTGAACGATTCTAAAGCAAAAGGTGCAACGGTATTCATTTGCTCACCCATCCCGCGCAATAGTTGGAAAGACGGCAAAGTGAACCGCAACGGTGCTGATTATGGCGGCTGGTCCAAAGAAGTCGCGCAGCAAACCAATGCTTTTTTTATCGACCTAAATTCGTTGATTGCCGATATTTACGATAAGGAAGGCGAAGACAAAGCAAAGGCCGCTTATTTCAACGACAAAGACCATACACATACAATTGAAACAGGCGCAAAATTAAATGCTCAATTGGTAGTGGAAGGTTTGAAAGGATTGAAGAATTGTTCGTTAAATAAATATTTGTTGAAATGATTGGACTGAAGGCAATTTGTAATATTAGAAAATCAATTAACGCAATGCTTAAAATCTGGTTACAGTCTTAAACTATAGATTCAATCCAAAACCAACATTAAAAGTCCTGCCATCTGCCGGTAAAATACCAGGGCCAGGATACATGTTGATGCGCCTTGTAAAATATTTGGCATTAAGCAAATTGTTGATATTGGCTGTAAAATGATAATGCTGCAAAAAGCTATAATTAAAAGCCCAATCAAATACATGATAAGCCGGGACAATACCAGATGCCCCGGTTATATTAAACATTGTATTATTTGCATCACTAAAATTTTTGCCAACGTAGCTAAATTGTAGCGTGCTACTGATATGATTACTGATAAAAGTTAGTCCGGCACGTTCAATCCAATCGGGCGTTCCTTCTGCATAATTACCTGTAAGGCTTACGTTTTTTCCAGCTTGTGTAATTGAACCGCTGGTATATCTGGCATGGTTATAAGCTAAAGAACTAAAAAGCCTGATATCATAATTTGTATTGTTATCAAAACTTCTGATTAAAGAAACATTAGTGTAAGCTTCAACACCTTTGGCAACTGCATTACCTATGTTAGTTGTATATAAAAAGGGTGCGTTACTGCTATTGGTTTCCGTAAGATTACCAACCTTGTTACCGTAATATACATAAAAAAGGTTTATATCATAACTAAAAATAGCTTTGATCCGTCCGCGGTAACCAAAATCGGCATCGTAGCCGCGGGTGTCTTTCAAATTAGGATCTATCACACCTAACTGATCAGCAGGCGTAACATTGGCATAAATATAAGGGCGGTAAGCTTGGGACAAGTTGCCATAAAACTGGCTATTATTGCTAATTTGATATTGCAGTCCTGTTCCGAAAAGCGGAAATCTTCGGGTTGATTTGTAAGCAACAGAGTTGGACGCATTGTTAATTACGCCCGTCATGTTCGTGTTGATATTCTCGTACCTAAACCCTGGTGTTATGCTGAAAGCCGGCGTAACCTGGAAAATATTCTCTGCAAAAACAGCATAGTTGGTGGTGTGAAGATTAAGGTCGATGCCATACGGTTTAACGAGGGAAAGATCAAAATCGGACGCTGTTGTGCCAGTACCTTTTTGCCTTCTTTGCGTGTGTTCTTCAAAATATCTTACGCCGGATGTAAAAGTGCCGGACAGATTGCCTAATTGGTAAGTATGCAGTAAGCGGGCTTCGGTGGTAAAGCCATAGTAATAATCCCGGTCAACCTGCCGTGGGTTGTAGGTTTTTAAATTAGCGTTAACTGTATCGGCTACATTAGGATTAGCAATAAATTGCACACTGTTGCGCTGACCGATCAAAGCGTGCGAAATCACTTCGAGTTTGGTGTTTTTACTGAAATTATAATTAAAAAGCAGTGCCGGAATGTTTATCTCCGGATTAAAAAAATTACGGGACCGTGTTGCTTGCCTGTTATCGGCCGCAAATTGTGCATCAGTTAATCCGCCTGCAATTTGCTGCCGGTAATCAGACCGTGAAAACTGAAAAGCAATGCTGCCTTTTTCATTAAACTGATAGCGCAAATTAGCGTAGTAAGCGTGATAGTTAAACGCCGCATCCGGCCGCCAGCCATCGCCGCTTCTGGATGAAAAATAAGCATAATAGGTAAACTTACCGCTTTTGCCGCCAGCTGCATTGTACGAATTAAAGAAACGGTTGGAACCCGCGCTCTGTTCACTTTCTACACTAAAAGCTTTAGTCGTGTCGCCTTCTTTCATTTTATAGTTGACCATTCCTCCAAACTGGCTTCCAAATTGTAATGCTGCCGAGCCTCGTACGATTTGTATTTCACCAATTCCCTGAAAAGGCGGTGTGTAATGATCTTCCGGGTAACCAAACATATCCGAATTGGTGTTGTAGCCATTTTGCCGCATATTGGTTTCGATAGACCGGTGCGTATCTGTTCCGCGGGTGCCAATATTTATTTGCAATCCTGCACCGTCCATCTCCCAAACATTAACGCCGGGTACTTGGGCAAATATCATTCGGGCATTATTCGTCGCTAAATTGGCACTACCGGCGTCGGGTTTAATCAAAAATGTTCTTTTACCTGCAAAAATATTGGTGCCGCTAACATCGGGCAAGTGCGCTACGCGGCTCTCTGTAATGGTTACGCTATCCAGTTTAAGCGTGTCTTTGATTGATTTTTTCTGTGCCTGCAGATTTTGGATGGCTAAAAGAAGTATGATGAAAAATAAAAATCTGCCGGCTTTATTTAGGTTCATTTTTTAAAAATGCAATTATTGCTAAGCAAATATCAGTTTGAGAAATTGCTTTGCAAAATTCAAACCGTTACTTCAAAAAGTTTATGGAAACAAATTTAATTCGATTTTTGATAGAAGAAGGTTTACAACTTCAACCTAAAAATCACCTGCTAAAAGAAGTATAATAAATTTTAACAGTATTGATTACTACAACTTTCAACAGAAAACTCAGGTTCAAATGTACTGTGTTGTATATCTAAATGTAACAGTTCGTGCCGCAGTTCTTCTTTTATATGGGTAAAAGAAGCAACTGCAGTTTGATCGATCACTAAATGTGCGGTTAACGCATTTTCGGTTGTGCTTAAAGCCCAAACATGAATGTGGTGCACATCTAAAACACCTTTTATTTTTAGCATGGCCGATTTTACTTTTTCTACATCCAACTCTTTAGGAACGCCATCCAAGGCAAGGCGTAAACTTTCTTTCAATAATCCCCAGGTTCCGCCCACAATCACCACCACAATAATTAAACTAACCACGCTATCAACCCAAAACCAGTGCGTAAAATAAATAACGATACCAGAAATAACCACGCCCAGCGAAACCACAGCATCAACCGCCATGTGTAAATAAGCACCTTTTACGTTCAAATCGTCTTCTTTGCCTTTCACAAAAAGCCAGGCCGTTACGCCGTTCACCAAAATCCCGGCAAAAGCAACCCAAGCGATCGTACCGCCAGCAATCGGTTCCGGGTGAATGAAACGATTAACAGCTTCATAAGCAATAATCACCACAGCGGCCAGCAAAATAATGGCGTTTAACAAAGAAACGATAATGGTAGAACGCTTGTAACCATACGTGTAAGCGCTGTTTTTGGCTGCGCCGGAAAGTTTAAAAGCCAGTAACGCCAAAGCCAAACTGGCCACATCGCTTAAATTATGGCCAGCATCGGTGAGCAACGAAAGCGAATGCGTTTGCAAACCGGCAATAACTTCGGCCACTACAAAAGAAGCGTTTAAAACAATGCCGATCACGAACGCTCTGGTTAAATGCGTAATTTTGGGTGCGTGGTCGTGATGGTGGGAATGATCGTGTGCCATAATGCAAAGTTACCATTCGGTTGTGAGTTTTTGGTTGCGGTAGTTAGTTTTAGTTCAGCTTCTTAACCTCGCTCCCCGCACCTCAAACCTACTCATGATGATAAGGCTCGCCCTTTAAAATCGTAAAAGCGCGGTAAACCTGTTCCACAAAAAACAAACGCACCATTTGATGTGAAAAGGTGAGTTTGGACAGCGAGAGTTTTTCGTTTGCGCGCTGATAAACCGATTGGTCAAAACCATACGGGCCGCCAATTATAAAAACCAGGTTTTGGGTTGAAGCAATCATCCGTTTGTTCAGCAAATCTGCAAATTGTAATGACGAAAGTTCCTGTCCGCGTTCGTCCAGTAAAACCACATAATCTGTAGCAACCGTTTTCTTTAAAATCAGTTCTGCTTCTTTTGCTTTTTGCTGATCATGGCTCAAACCTTTGGTGTTTTTCAATTCGGGGATTTCGATAAGTTCCAGTTTGATGTAATGTTTTAAGCGTTTCAGGTAGATTTCGATGCCTTGGTTTAAGTATTTTTCTTCGGTTTTCCCGAGGGACAGGAGCGTGATCTTCATCTTCAGAATAAATAACAGACTTTGGGCCGAATTGGATACTTTCGCCCAGTATTGCACAAAGTTATATATTAAAATCAGGAGTAAATGACCTTGCAGGAACAGGAAGTTTTAAAGACTTATACCGAGGAAGCAAACAGACTTTCGCAACAAGTTTTAGCCTATAAAAGAAGCATCAACCAGGTTTCTTTGTACCGGCTGATCGTTTTTTTTACCGGAATTATACTGATTTACATTTTGGGAAGATTAAACCTGAGTTACGTTATTACGATAGTTGTAACAATGGTAACCGCATTTGTGCGGTTGATTAACAAACAATCCAAACTGCAAAAAGAATTGGCTATTGATGAAAACCTGTTAAAAGTTTTAGCTAATGAAATTGATCACCTAAAAGAAGTAAAAAACAGTTACGATAACGGTGCTGCTTTTGCAGATGGATTTCACCCATATACAGACGATCTGGATATTTTTGGAGAAAGTTCTTTATTTCATTATACCAACCGCTGCAACACGCAATCCGGTAAAAATATACTGTCAAACTGGTTTAAATCTTCCGCAGAAAAAACAATTATCGAAAGCAGGCAGCAAGCTTTAATCGAACTTAAAAATCATCAATTAGAAACCCTGAACTTTCGGGCACAATTGATTTCTTTTAAAGGAATAGAGTTGAGTAATTTGTCGGTTTCGTTAGGACAAGGTTTGAAAGAAAAACTAACTTTCGTACAAAAAAACTGGCTGAAAACGTATGTAAAAGTATTGCCTTTTTTAATGCTCGCTTTAATTGCCGGTGCTTTTTTTAGCACTGTTTTTTTGCAGCTATTAGGTTTTTTAATGCTGGTCAATTTCTTTTTAACCGGGATTAATGCCAAGCAAGTTAATCAGGTTTATGCTGGTTTTAGCAGAAGCAGTAGCCAACTTGCAGCCTTTGCTTCGGTTTTGACATGGCTGGAAGAAAAGCCCTGGAAAAGCAGTTATCTGCAAAAATTAGTGGAAAGTTGTAATGCCAAAAGCGGACAAAAAGCGCATCAGCAAATTGCCGCCTTATCTAAAATTTTGCAGCAATTTGATTACCGGCTGAACATGATTGTGGGCGGAATTTTGAATTTGCTATTGCTTTGGGATTTGCGCTGTACTTTACGCTTGGCCAACTGGCACAAAACAGCAGCAGCAAACATAACAGACAGCTTCGAAGTGATATCCGCTTTTGAAGCTTTGATCAGTTTAAGCACTTTGCATTACAATCATCCCGACTGGCCGTTCGCCAAAATTACAAACGAGTTTTGTGTTGAAGCTTTAGCGTTAGGCCATCCGTTAATTGCCGAAGATAAACGCATCAGCAACAATTTTAAAATGGAACAAAAAACGGTTGATGTGATCACCGGCTCTAATATGGCTGGCAAAAGCACATTTCTACGCACACTTGGCATCAACTTGGTTCTGGCTTATGCCGGTGCGCCTGTTTGTGCCGAAAGTTTAACGGTTTCTGTGTTAAAACTGGTAAGTTACATGCGCATCAAAGATTCGCTGAACGAAAGCACTTCTACTTTTAAAGCTGAGTTGGATCGTTTGAAAATGATCCTTGAGAAAACCGCAGTAGAAAATGATACACTTGTTTTAATCGATGAAATGCTGCGCGGCACCAACAGCAAAGATAAATATGCGGGTTCTAAAGCTTTTATCGAACGTTTGGTTATGCAGAAAACTGCCGCTTTGGTTGCCACGCACGATTTACAAATTGCAGATTTGGCTGATAAACATCCAAACCTGGTCCGCAATTTTCATTTCGATATAAAAATGCAAAACCAGGATATGTTTTTTGATTACAAGATTAAGGATGGCGCGTGTAAAACTTTTAATGCGGCTATTTTATTGCGGGAGATTGGGTTGGTGGTGGAGTGATGCTTCTTTTATCGGGTAAAAAATTGTTAACCTATAATGTTCGAAATATTTAAATTATATAATTAGCAGCAATGACTTTTTTAAAAGTAAATTACCAAACCCAAGAATCAATACTTGAAAGTTTTGATACGATAGCAGATAAAATTTCAAATAGTGTAATTCTTAAAATCAACAATGCTTTTTACAGAATTGTTGATTTTGAATTTTATGCCTTCTCAGAAAAAATATTTCCAGATCCGCATACTTATAAACACGATTTACAATTACAAAACAGCAGACTGTATTTGCATAGTTCAGGAATAGACATAACTTTTGGAGACGGCATAAATCATGGCGGTATCTTATTAAGAAGTGTCATAAAATTACGCGATGGAGCCACAAAAGAAAGCGGATTTATGAAAGAACAATTTAGTGGGCCTCAAAATGTAGCAACTGAATTGTTTTCAAATCTTAATGCTTTAGATGGTGAGGAAAAGAATGAAATAAGTATTATCGACATTCAAAATCATCACCAAGATGCTCAATATTATCCAGCAATGGAATGGATCAAAACTAAACGAGTTGGATTAACTCCAAAATCCGATGATGTAAGCGATGTATACAAAAAGTTAAAGCTAAGATATATTGTAATACTTCCGAAGTTTCCTGATTTTAAACAAAACTTAAAAGGAATTGAAGCCATTCTTGCGGAAAGCGTTGAGTTAGGTGAATTGACCGCAGAAGAAGCTCGCAAAAAATCAAAAGCCATTTTAGGTTACAATAGAAACTTTTAGTGATTGCTGATAGCGAAACAAACTGTCTTTATTTAGCTGATACTTTACCTAAGAAGTATCCAACTTTTTATCATCAGTTTGAAAAAGTCCTTCAAACTTGTAACATTGATTTTAAACTACTTTCAAAAACAAAAGATATTTGGGCAGTTGATTATATGCCGATACAAATTGAAAAAGATGAATTTGTGCAATTTACTTATAATCCAAATTATTTACGGAATACTATAAAAGGACGTAAAACAATTTCAGATGTTGATGCAATTTGTAAAGCAATAAACATCTCACCAAAAAAATCAAACATTGTATTAGATGGTGGAAATGTGATCAAAACGCATAACAAAGTAATTATATGTGATAAAATTTTTATTGAAAATCCAACAGTTATTGAAAAAGAATTAATCAAAGAACTCTACAATATTTTCCAAGTTGATAAATTGATTTTTATTCCAACTGATCCAAAAGATTTTACTGGTCATGCAGACGGAATGGTTCGTTTCATATATCACAATACTGTTTTAATCAACAATTATTCAAAAGAAGACGGAGCGTTTCAATTAAGATTTCGTTTGGCTTTGCATAATGTAGGTTTGGATTATATTGAAATTCCATATAATCCAAGTGGAAATAAAAATGACAGTTATGCAAATGGTATCTACTTAAACTATTTGCAAATGAAACAGGCCATAATAATTCCAACTTTCGAAATCAAAGAAGATGAGTTAGTGCTAAAGCAATTTGAACAACTTTTTAAAGGACAAACTATAAAAACTATTGAAAGTAATGAAATTGCAAGGCAAGGTGGAATATTGAATTGTATTACTTGGAATATCAAAGTGTAATTCTATCAATACTTCTTTTATCACCTAATTACCGTAACATGTCCCGCTTCCTTCAACGTATCTTCGTTCAAAGTTAATCCGGTAATTATATAATAATACGTGCCAACGGGAACAGGTTTTCCGTTAAATGTACCATCCCAGCGTTTTAAAATATCTTTTGCTTCGTACAACTGCATGCCGTAGCGGTTAAAAATCTGGATGCGGTAATTTTGCAAGTTGGTGATTTTCACCCCAAAATCATCGTTGATGCCGTCGCTGTTGGGTGTAAAAGCATTGGGGATAAAAATGGTAACATCATAACGCAAAACCAATTTCCCCAGGGAAATGGTGTTGGTGCAAACGTTTTTATTGGTTGCCGTTAGCTTCACCGTAAAACTTCCTTTGGTGGTATAAGTGTGTTGTGGATTGGTTTGGGTAGAAGTTGTGCCATCACCAAAATCCCACAAATAGCTATCGGCATTGTTAGAAAGATTGGTAAACGAAACCGTTAGCGGAACCGAAGCGGAAATCGGAATAGTGGGCGTAGCATCAAAAGCCGCAACCGGCACCGGCGCAATATCTGTAAGATTAATGGTTGTAGAAACCGGGTCGCTGGAACATAAACCTTGTGTAATCACCAAAGTGTAAGTTCCGGCAACAGAAGTCCCGGTAATCGGGATCCGAACGACGGTTTGGTTAGAAGTAAAATTGTTTGGGCCTGTCCAACTGTAAGTGGTATTGGCCAATGAATTTGTGCTTAAAATTAGGGTATCGCCAATACAATACGGACCAGTAACCTTGTTTAATTGCGTAACAACAGGTTTCTGCGGAACGGTAAGGGTTTGTGCTAAAACAGCCGTACAGCCCTGACCGCCGGTTGCCGTCAGGGTGATTTTTTTATCGCCAAAAGAAGTATACGTAATGGTAAAAGGCCCGCTGGTTGTGGCACCGGCTATGCTGGCATCTGTACCAAAATCCCAATTTAGAGTGGTGTAATCCGTAGAATTATTGGTGATGGTAAAGCTTTGCTGCGCAGTGCAAAGGTTATTTGGTGTAATGGTAAAATTAAGCACGGGTGTTTTGCCGATGGCTGGAACGGTGATCGAAGCCGTATCACTTGTACAACCATTTTGCGTGATTACAAGCTTGTAAACCCCTGCCTGGTTATAATTAGTTAGCGGAATGGTAACTACAGAATCGGTAGAAGTAAAACCGTTTGGCCCTTGCCAGGTATAAGAAGTTGTTTTGGCTGAAGGGATTTGTGCCCTCAATACTAAGTTATCGCCTAAACAATAGATGCTTTTGGCGAACAGCACAACAGGTATTGTTGGTTTTAAGGGAATATCGAATGTTTTGTAATCTACCGTAATACAACCTTGGGCACTTATGGCTTGCAAAACTACTGTCTTTGTTCCGGGAGTAGAATAAGTTACGGTGTAAGGGCCTTCACCAGCCGCAGAATCAATGCTCGCGCCATCTCCGAAACTCCATTTTAGTTTTGTGTAATTGGTTGATTGATTAGTAAAAGTAAAACTTGGGTTTGCAGTACAAGGATTATTAACCTGCATGGCTAATTTAGCTGTTGGGCCTAAAAAAGTTCCTGTTCCACCAAAAGATATTGTAAAACCATTGTTTCCGCTTGAAACATTATTAATAAGCAAGGCATAAACATGGCCTTGTATCATATCTACATATTTCACAAATCCATCTTGGCCTGGAACACAGCCTTGCGTTTCTGATATATCGACTGAAGTTAAATTTAACCCTGTTTGATTATAAAATGGTACACAATCTATTCCACTACCTTCTGCACAGCGAATCGCATTAGCACCGTTTACATTTGCGGCACTTCCGCTCGTGCCCAGATCATACAAAACCCAATCAATGTCATTAAATGTTACTGTGGGCGTAATTGTAAAAGTAAGTGTCCCGTTATTGGCAGCAGTCCATTTGTACCAGGCTGTATTTGATTCTATCGATCCGTTTCCTGAATTATTATCAAGGCACGTTCCTGCAGATTCCCGGTTATTTGTACCTGCACCGGTTACATTGGTTTGCGTAAAAGTATCTTTCGAACACAAAATTGAAGCCGTGTTAAAATCCTGGCCGGGTTTTAAAACCGGATTATTATTGCTAACGCAAATTTTAAAAGTGCCCGTATTATAGCTGGCTGCGCTAACCCGGATATAATACGTTTGCCCGATGGTTAAAGCGCCTTTATACAAAGTAGTTAAAGTTGTGCCGTTGAAAGCAGAACCGATCAGTTCGGAAAAATTGGAACAGTCTGTTGTAGTGTATAAAGCAATTAACGGGGAATTGAGTGTGCCGCTGCCATTTTCATTGCCGGTAATTGTTATGTTTAAATCAAAGGCAATAGCTGTATATTTAAACCAGACATCGTTTCCATCCACAGGCCAAAACTGCGATTTTGCCAAACCGCTTGGCGTAGCATTTATATTGCTGTAAGCCGCATTATCAGTACAGAAATTGTTAGCATTCGACAGGTCAATCGCGCCGGAACAGTTATCATTTACCGGTGCCTGCGCTTTCAGCACGGCCGTAAACCCCGAAAAAAAGACCGATAAAAGAAGTAGTTGTAAATGCTTCAAAGTTTCGTGATGAAATCTTCTCTAAAATAGAAAAAGCTCCATCAATAACGGAGCTTTTTCTATTTGAAGTATCATACTGTTTTTATGCCACATTTTTTTGTTGCCTGCGGATAATGTTCAGCGCACCACCAGCTTTAAACCACTCAATTTGTTGTGCATTATAAGTGTGGTTTACCGGAAAAGTTTCCTGAGAACCATCTGCGTGGTGCAAAACGATCGTCAACTGGCTGCCCGGTGCAAACTGGTTTAAACCAACAATATCGAAAGTATCATCTTCCAGAATTTTGTTGTAATCGGTTTTATCTGCAAAAGTTAAGCCCAGCATCCCTTGCTTTTTCAGGTTGGTTTCGTGAATACGGGCAAAAGATTTCACCAGAATCGCACGGACACCCAAATGGCGCGGTTCCATGGCGGCATGTTCGCGGGACGAGCCTTCACCATAATTCTCATCACCAACCACGATGCTGCCAATTCCTGCTGCTTTATAAGCACGCTGCGTTGCCGGAACCGGGCCGTATTCGCCGGTCAGTTCATTTTTAACGGTATCAGATTTTAGGTTGAAAAAATTGATCGCACCAATCAGCATATTATTGGAGATATTGTCCAAATGCCCACGGTATTTTAACCAAGGGCCGGCCATCGAAATATGATCTGTCGTACATTTTCCTTTGGCTTTGATCAGTAATTTTAGACCTAAAATATCAGTTCCTTCCCAAGCCTTGAACGGATCGAGGAGTTGCAAACGGTCAGAATCCGGGCGGACTTTTACTTCAACCGTGCTGCCATCAATCGCCGGTGCTAAATAACCGGCATCTTCCACCGCAAAACCTTTGATCGGCATTTCGATGCCTTGAGGTTCATTTAATTTTACTTGTTCGCCGTTTTCGTTGGTTAAAGTATCGGTTAAAGGATTGAAAGTCAGATCACCAGCAATGGCAAACGCGGTAACAATTTCCGGAGAAGCCACAAACGCGTGTGTATTTGGATTGCCATCCTGCCGTTTCGCAAAATTGCGGTTAAAAGAAGTAATGATGGAGTTTTTACGGGTCGGATCATTGGTATGTCGCGCCCACTGACCGATACAAGGTCCGCAAGCATTTGCCAAAACTACGCCGCCAATGTTTTCAAAAGTATTTAAATAACCGTCGCGGTTTACGGTATAACGAACCAGTTCCGAACCTGGCGTAACCGTAAATTCGGCCTTGGTTTTTAAGCCTTTGCTGATGGCTTGTGTAGCGATGGAAGCCGCACGCGTAATATCTTCGTAAGAAGAGTTGGTGCAGGAACCGATCAAACCAACTTCTAACACAGTTGGCCATTGGTTTTCGCGAACAGCATCAGCAAATTTAGAAATCGGCCAGGCCAGATCCGGTGTAAACGGACCGTTTACATAAGGCTCCAGTTCAGAAAGGTTTATTTCAATTACCTGATCAAAATAAGCTTCCGGGTTGGCGTAAACTTCTTCATCACCGGTTAAATGTTCTTTAATTGCGTTAGCTAATTCTGCAATTGCGGCACGTTCGGTTCCTTGTAAATAAGCTTCAGATTTTTCGTCGTAACCAAAAATAGAAGTGGTTGCACCAATTTCTGCACCCATGTTGCAAATCGTCCCTTTTCCGGTTGCAGAAATAGAACGTGCACCTTCGCCAAAATATTCTACGATTGCACCGGTTCCGCCGTTAACAGTTAAAATACCGGCCACTTTCAGGATCACATCTTTTGCAGAAGTCCAGCCAGAAAGTTTTCCGGTTAACTTTACACCAATCAGTTTTGGGAATTTTAGTTCCCAGGGCAATCCGGCCATTACATCGCAGGCATCGGCACCGCCAACACCAATGGCAATCATGCCCAAACCACCAGCATTTGGTGTATGAGAATCCGTTCCGATCATCATCCCGCCAGGAAAAGCATAGTTTTCCAACACTACCTGGTGGATAATCCCGGCTCCCGGTTTCCAGAAACCAATTCCGTATTTATTAGAAACCGAAGAAAGGAAATCGTAAACTTCTTTATTTTGAGATTTTGCAGTGTCCAAATCTTCATCAGCACCAATCTTTGCCTGGATCAGGTGATCGCAATGCACGGTTGAAGGCACAGCAACTTGCGGGCGGCCAGCTTGCATAAACTGTAGAAGTGCCATTTGCGCCGTTGCATCCTGCATGGCAACACGATCCGGTGCAAAATCTACGTAATCTACACCGCGCAGCAATTCGCGGGAAGGATCACCTGCTGAAAGATGGGAATATAAAATTTTTTCAGTTAAAGTTAGCGGTTTGCCAACTGCTTTTCGGGCAGCTTCGATACGACTGCCGTAGCGGTTGTAAACCTGCTGGATCATATTTAAATCAAAAGCCATTTTATTGATTTTTATTAAGGTGATTAATAATTAAACCATCACGGTTTGAGGCGAATCTACAAAAATAACAGGTAAAAGAAGTATCGGTTTTTGTAAATTTGATTGGTGCGGGAATGAGTACGAATTGCATTTTTGCCTACGCCTTAGATATAAATTTGTTTCCCGATGTATGATGGTATATGTTTAAGCGGGATTAGAAATCTCCGGCTCAAAGGATGTAGACCGGTTTATCTTTTTTACAAAAAAAAGTTTGTATAAATGTACTTTTGATCAGCCAAAACTTAACACCAAAATAAAACCAAAATAAATATTATCAAGAAGATGATTAACCTGATCAGAAACAAAATTGGATTATGTACTACTATTTTAGCGGTGAGTATGCTAAATGTTCGGGCTTTTGCTCAAGACTATAACGTTAAGGCAGACAAACTTCAGAAATTAGCCGACAGCCTGAGCAATGTTGGGGAATACCGTCGTGCAGCAACCTTATATCTTTCGGAGTGTCAAAGTCGTACTATGGTTCCTTATAAAAAAAATTCAATAATTAATGCAGGTTTTTGTTATGCTCATGCCGACATGCCGGATAGTGCCTTGTATTGCTTAACCAAGGCTGTGAAAAATTTTGGTTTTAGAAACAGTGAATGGTTAAATAGCCAACCCTATTTCGCGCAGATGCGCCAACTTGCAGGTTATAAAACCCTAAAAAATTATATGTATAATTTAGACAAAAAGCAGCGCAACCCATTACAAGCTATTATCATAACTCGTGATATCGACTTATTTTGGAAAGTGTATGATAAATATTTACAGGATACTACTATTGGAGAGAAGCGGTTTTTACACGATTATATTGAAAAGGGATCTCCAGGCTTACAGGAATATTATCGTGTAAAAACCAGAAATATAGGAGGTATGAAAAGTTTTGTCAAAAACTTGTACACCAAGCAGGCTTTTTATAAAAGTATAAGAAATAATTTATTAACAACGAAGTATTTAACAGATACCTTTCGTGTTATATTTTCCAATTTAAAAAACTGGTATCCTGAAAGCAGTTTTCCTACCACTACTTTCGTTGTTGGCGGATGGAGTTCCGGCGGAACATCTACTGATTATGGAGCTATTGTAGGTGCTGATATGCAATCTGCCGATAATCAAACCATTACAAGCGAATTGACTTTATGGCAGAAGAAAAACTTAGTCCCGTTCAACGGAATGAAGCATGTTGTTGCACACGAACTAATTCATGTGCAACAAGGAAGTATGAAAGATGATACCACACTACTGTGTTATGCCATTAAGGAAGGTATGGCCGACTTTATCGGAGAGTTAATTAGTGGAAAAACGGCTAATCAACGATTGCATATTTGGGCTAAAGGCAGGGAACAGAAGATATGGGACGATTTTAAAAGGGAAATGTTCTTAAACCGTTATTCTAATTGGATTGCAAATAGTGACCAAGAAACACCTGATCATCCAGCCGATTTAGGTTATTGGGTTGGCTATCAAATATGCAAAGCTTATTTCGATCAGGCAATAAATAAAAAGGAAGCAGTAAACGAAATGCTAAATATCAAGGACTATAAAACATTTTTAGAGAAAAGCAAAATACAAGAATCCATAGTTGCGATAAAAAATTAAAAAATTGTTATTAAGCGAGTTTTTGGCAGGATCGCAGCTTCTGCTGGTCGCGGGTTTGTAACCCAGGCCTTTGAGCTGGGGATTTTTAATCTGTATTTATAAATAGCAATGCTTCTTTTACCGGCAAAAAAGCATCATGTAAATTACAAAAGGAATACACAACGTTCCGGGCTTGGCGAAGGACTGGTATTTTGAAACCCGTCAGCCGAAACCAAAGTTAAATTTATATTCAAATGTTGATGCTTCTTTTATTAGCTGAATTTTTGATTCGTCAGCCGGAACTGAAGCAAAATAGCAAAACAAAAGTTGATGTTAAATTCCTTCTGCCAGTTTTTTGCCAAACCAACGTTGGGCGTAGGCTTTCTATTCCTTGTTTAATACTTTTTCAAAATTAGCAGGTGTTAAAATTGTAGTTGATTTGAATGGATTATGAACCAAAAGATCTTTATCACCTGTAACTAAATAATCTGCTTTTGAAAAGTCTATCAGGTCTAACAAAAAATTATCTTTTGGGTCACGGCTTATTAGATGTGTAGGTTTTATCTCTACCGTTTCTGCAATCGTTTCTAAAAGTTCCAGTAGTTCAACTACGCTTTCCTGAGGAAAATATTTTTTCAAACGTTCTCTGCTTGTAACTTCTTTTATTTCATTTAAAAGTTGTTCTGTAGTTACTGCAGTGATTTGTGAACTTGCGATATATTCTTTAATTGAAGATAAACGTTTGCCAATGAGAAAACTAATCCAAACATTTGTGTCAAAAAAATGACCCTAATGTTTTTGGCTGTCATAAATCTGCTTTCTTACAATTTCTACTTCTTCGTTTATAACATCTAAACTTAAGTCTGTGGTTCGAAAGGTTCTTAAAAGTTCTGATAATTTAGTTTCAATACCTTCTTTTTCCAGCTCTTTAGTCAACATGATTTTTTCTTGTTTAGGCAGTTGTTTAACTAAAGCAAGAACCTGGTCAAAGGTTAAGTCAACTTCTAATGCAGTTCTCATTTTTTCTTCTTTTTTCAAAAGTACATAATAATAGAAAGAATACACAGACTGGATAAAAATGGGATTAA
>CAXULQ010000004.1:0-346325 GCA_964251965.1 uncultured Sphingobacteriaceae bacterium
TACATTTCTTTTGATTGACAAACTTTATCTCATCTATTAATCGAACTCAGGTTAAAAATGTAAAAACTAAAGTTGGATCAAATTCAATGGTCGAATTTGCTGTTAAGCTGCCTGGCAAAGGAGATGAAGATAAAGTTGTTTGGTTGCCGATTGATTCAAAATTTCCAAAGGAAGATTTTGAAGTCTTAGTTGAGGCTTATGAAAATGCGAACGTTGAATTGATAGACGATTATAGGAAAAGTTTTGTTAAGGGTATCAAAAAATGCGCTTCAGAAATTAGCAGTAAATATGTCGATCCGCCAAATACTACGGATTTCGCAATATTATTTCTGCCATTCGAGAGCTTGTATGCCGAAGTTTTGAGAACTCCGGGATTATTTGAATCACTACAACGTGAATACAAAATTATCATAACAGGCCCTACTACTTTATCCGCTTTGTTGAGTAGCTTACAAATGGGCTTTCGCACCCTCGCCATCGAAAAGCGTTCAAGCGAAGTTTGGGGTTTACTAAGCGCTGTTAAAACAGAGTTTAAAGATTTCGGCGGAATCTTACAGAAAACCCAAAAGAAGTTACAGGAAGCCAGTAATGTAATGGAGCAGGCAAGTGTTAGAACGCGAGCTATCGAGCGGAAATTGCGTGATGTACATGAATTACCATTAGGTACAGTCACAAATCTTTTAGAAGAAGTTGTGGAAAATAACTTGTTAATTGATGATGAATCAGAGGTTTCATAGAAGTAAAATCCGTAAAAAATCTTTATATTTGATTTATAAGATTGCAATTAATCTGTATCATGAAGCGGTGAGTAATTCGGTGGGTTCAGAATTTAACCACTATAAAGTATTTTAAATCAATTTGTTACGAATGCAAGCATATTCTCGTCGGGTAACTTCAAAGTGTCTGTTCAAGTATCAAAGCTAAACCAAATTGCTCTTGCATAATTTAAATCAGATCGTTAAATTTGTATGAATTACTGTTAAAGAATATGTGAGTAAAACAGTGAGTAGTTCTAAAAAGTCTCCATCAACTATTTGATATATAGTTATTTGCGGAAAGGATTAATCGTCCTGCCATCCCGACAATTAGCTCGCTAAAAGTTGGTAAAACCCCTTAAATCATATGATTTAAGGGGTTTTTTGTTTTATTCTAAGCCAAATTATTCAAGTGAAACCAAAGAAAATGGGACCTATTCGGTGACCCATTTGAATTTTCTACGTTTGGGTCACCAGAAGCATCGTAATTATCTGACTGTCAGAGAATTGATTAATTTATTTTGACTTGTTTTGATGCCGTTTAAAGACTGTTTTTTACGTATTGCAGTGACCCTTTTTATGCGCATATCAAAATCAGCCAAATACGTGCTTTTGTAAACTATTATCTAGAATAGCTATGACTACGACAAACAACACCTTTGGAATTGCTTTTTACCTTAAAAAGCAAAAGATCACACAAGCGGGAAAATCGCCAATCTATGCCCGCATTACGGTAAACGCTAAGCGTATTGAAATATCCATTAAACGCTCCATTGAAGGAGATAACTGGAACCCTGTTAAAGGAATGGCAAAGGGAAGTCGCGAAGAAATAATTAAGTTGAACAAATACCTCGACCAGTTTAAGGCCGGAATCGTTGAAAGTTATCAGCAGCTTTCATTGCAAAAGAAATTCATCACGGCAGAATTGTTAAAAGAGAAAGTCACTGGAGCAGACCAGTACGAATTCACATTATGCAAATTGATGGAATATCACAATACCGAGCAAGCACAGGTCTTAGAGCCGGGCACTATGAAAAATTACTATACGACACAAAAATATATTAAGGAATTTGTTAAAAAGCGGTTTAAAACCCACGATAAATACTTGTCGGAACTGAGCTATAAATTTATTACAGACTTTGAATACTACCTACGTAGCAGGACGCCGGAAAAGGGACAGAAACCCTTAAATAATAATGGCCTGATGAAACATTTGGAAAGGTTCTGTAAGATGATCAACCTTGCAGTGAGACTTGAATGGATAGACCGCAATCCCTTCCATGCATACCAGTTAAAGTTTGACAAATTTGAGCGGGAATATCTAACTAAGGTAGAATTGGAAAGAATCGAAATAAAGGAATTTGATATTGTCCGCTTACAAATTGTTAAAGACTTGTTTGTATTTAGTTGTTATACTGGACTGGCCTATATTGATGTTTTTAATTTAACGCCGGCCAACCTTGTAGAAAAAACGAAAAATAGTATTTGGATTAAGACTAACAGACAAAAGACCAATACAGTAGTTAAGGTGCCTTTGTTGCCCAAGGCGTTAGCCATCATAGAAAAATACAAAGGGCATCCGGTAGCGTTAGCAGAAGGTAAACTATTGCCAATGTTAAGCAATCAAAAGCTGAATAGTTACTTAAAGGAAATAGCGGACATCTGTGAAATATCCAAGCCACTAACCTTTCATATTGCCCGACATACTTTTGCAACTACCATCACCTTAACCAATGGCGTCCCAATCGAAACGGTGAGTAAATTGCTTGGTCATACTAAGCTTTCTACGACACAAATTTATGCCAAGGTTATCGAAAGTAAGTTAAGTGAGGATATGGAACTTTTAAGTAGAAAATTGGGTGCGTAATTGAGATTGAAGTAAAGTCGGTGTTGAAACCGCATTTTTATCCAACTGTTATAACCAATAATTGTCTGTTTAGTAGCATGTTTAGGAAAAAACTATCCTCCATGCTGCGTAATTGGTGAAAGGAATTTTTCACCCCCTTTCACTGTTTTTAATATTCCGAATGCCGTGCTTCTAATGCCAATTCTAATTGATATACACTTATTTGTACCAACATTCGAAAGTTGTGAAGTGCAGAATAACCAATGCTTCACATTTGTAAACAAATAAGATTAAGCATTATGGCAGCAGAGATCATCACCAGGGAAGACCTGGACGAATTCAGGGAAATATTATTAAAGGACATAAAGGCACTGTTGGACACATCTCCCACAGAGCAGCCCAAATGGCTGAAGAGCTACCAGGTCAAGAACCTGCTCAAGATCTCGCCCGGAACGCTGCAAAACCTGCGCGCCAACGGTACGCTCCGGTTTACCAAAATAGGCGGTATCCTCTATTACAAGTACGAAGACATCCTGCGGGTATTGGAGGGTGAAAAGGCCAAGCGGTAAACGCTGCGTTCACGATGAAACAAATTCCCTATTGCCCAAGCCTGAACAAGTGCGCAACCAACAAGTTCATGGAAAAAAGCCCGCAAAGGATATTCTCACAGCGAACAAGTGCTCAGCGAACAAGTTCAAAACCTGCAATTCTAATCGCCTCACAAAACCAGCAAAAAATATCTTGAAGCGTTTCTAAGCAAGCCATGTATCCGCCTTGCGGATACGTCTTGCCGGGGGAGAGGGGGAAAGCATCCCCCGGAAGGGATATACTTCACTTTGTTCAGCACAGCTTATGGGAAAACCGCCGCTCGCAAAAGAAGAAAAAAGGTCGGTAAACTTCACGTTCCGCCTGACTGAAAAAGAACAAAAACAGCTGCTCCTGCTGTCTGAACTGTCCGGTCAACTGCCGGGCGTGCTGATCCGCGAGAAGCTTTTTAAGGGGCGCTTCCCAGAGCCGAAAAAGGCAAAGCTTGATTTGGAGACCTACCTCGAATTAAAGCGGATCGGGGTAAATGTAAACCAGCTGGCCAGGCACGCCAACTCCGGCAACCTGCCTGCCGGTATCGGTATTGTCCTCGCGAAATTAGGGAAACAATTAGACAAGATGATAAAGTTGTTATTGCAATGATCGCCAGCCAAAAAATCGGTAAAAGCTTTATGGGAGCTTTAAATTATAACTTAAAGAAGCTTGGCCATACCGACTCGCAGATGAGGGCCGAACTGCTGGCAACGAATTTTGCATCCATTGATCCTGCCATTATTAAACAGGAAGTAGAACTGATGAAGAGCCTAAAGCCGAACCTAAGCAGGTATGTTTACCATACCAGTATCAACTTTGGCAAGGAGGACAAGGACTGTCTGGACAACGATAAGCTATTGGCTATTGCAAATGATTACCTGAAAGAAAGCGGGTTTACGAACAACCAGTATATGGTGTTCCGGCACCACGACGCGGACCATCCGCATATCCACTTACTGGCTAACCGGATCAGTTTTGACGGAACGGTGGTATCGGACAGCAACAACTTTAAAAAGAGTGAGGCGATTCTGCGGAGCCTGGAAACAAAGTATGGGCTGACGCAAGTACCTGGCAGCCAAAAAGCCGAAACCAAAGCGGTCAAAAAAGGCGAACTGGAAATGGTGATACGGACCGGCAGGCCGTCTCATAAGATGCTGTTGCAGGAAAAGATGAAAGCAATTCTGCGCCAGCCGAAGCTAACTGTTCCCGAAATGATTAGGCTTGGCAAAAAAGAAGGCATTTATTTTTTGTTCAACCAGGCCTCTACAGGGAGGGTAACCGGCATTACTTATTTCCATGAAGGTTTTAAGATAAAGGGACAGGCTTTGGGCAACCAGTTTAAATGGGCGGAGGTCATTAAAAAAGTAGCTTATGAACAAGTTAGAGACAGCCAGGCAATTAGCGAGGCAAACCATCGCACAAGAGCGGCTTACGGAGAACCCGGATCTACCGCAGCAGCAGGGGAAAGAACAGGATCTGAAAGAACAAGTTCTGATCAAACGAGATCAGAACGAACAAAATACGAAAGGACAAGCTTGCAGGGAGCAAGATCAGACCAAACAAGTTCACCAGGAACAAGCTCTGAACAAACAAGTTCAGAACGAACAGGCCATATTACAGCTGCTTTCGCTGATGGGGCAGAATTTACTGAAGGCAGCCGGATCGATGAACGCGATAGCGGACGCACAGGAAAAGATTTCGCAGAAGGTCTGCCAGCTGGAACTGGCAGCGGCGCAGCAGCAAGCGGAATGGAAACAGCTCAGGAAGGTAATAATAGTGATCGGGTTCTTCTTGATCATTGGGGCAATCGCTATGTTCCTCCTTTTGGTCTTCAGTTGCAGGATGACGAGGATGATTCGTTAAGAAGAAGGAAACGACGGGGGATCGGGCGGTGACAATTTTGTATTTACTAAGCAGCTCATTTTTCTTTTTCAGCCAGGAGAAGACGTTCGTATAATTTGAAATAAGCTTCACGAGCATAATATGCAGCAATGATCCAAGCAAAACAGTTTCTCTGTTGCGTCTTGAGCTGGCCTGGGCGTAAATCGTCGGTGTATAACACACGCTTCCGCATGCTAGATGGTGAGCAAGCCCAGCCCGTACAATGCCACTTCCATAATAATTTGACGAGGATGATTTCAGATCATATGCAGATGACCATCAGCATGAATTTAAAAACTAGTTAGCATTAGACCAAGAGAATTATCGCAATATTTACTTAAACATTTTTAGCTATTTATTCTTTTGATGGTCAAGTAAGTTTTTTCAATATGAGCACATCCCTACCAACAAAAAGTGATAGCAGATTTAATGAGCCAGTTTTTGGAGGCACTATGCCAGGTGTCGACATGGACAAGCTAATCGGCGTGCCACAGTTATTCTGCAGGTATTGCCAGACGCGTGAAGGATTTATGCTGGTACCGCTCGGTGTAATGACCTTGCAGGATGACGGGCGTGTTACCGGCTACCATCATCCAAATGAGCGCTCCTGGCAGCCCTACAAGTATGGTTCGGTAAAATCAGAAAGGGCTTTTGCTTTTTTTGGTTGGGCCGGAGGGTTCCTTCCAAGCTCTGTTTGGCAGCAAACTTTTAACGGTATGGCGGTAGGGCATTTCTGCTCGGAGCCGGAGATGCCGCAAGTGCTTTGCCTGATTCCGAATACAGAGGCTCGCAACGACCTTGAGATTGTTTACGTTATTGCCACCTGTTTGCGCTTTTACAAAAAAACTGTTCCGCAGTTAATTAAAGAGCTGCTTGCAGAAGATATCGCCCCGGAGCGTATCAAAGTAGTTGTAAATGGTTGCACTAAAGATGATGACGTAGTAATTAATGGCATTGATTATGCCTTTAGCACACACGATGCCTGGGAACTCAGTGCCCTTTACGAAGCACCGTTACGCTGGCAGTTTGATTACGCCATGCTTATCCACGACACCAACCAGGTATATCCAGGTTTTAGAAGAAAGGTGGAGAATTTTAACACGCATTTGCCCTGGGATCACCTTCCTGCCACGCCACTTGCACGCTGTCTGCTTGGTCTGTACGCATACAACTTTTTGTTAAAAACAAACGACTGGCTGAAAGAAACCAACGGAATAGAAAAACAAGGTGCCATCATAGCTGAAGTAGCAGGAGAATTATTGCATAGGGCTGGTTCTGTTCTGGTTATGGGTGATCCGGAGTTCAATGGCGGGGCAAGGCAGGCGGAATCGAAAGAAGTGGCTGACTTTTTTAACTCCGGCACTTTAAGGTTACGCAGGGTGTTTCCAACAATTAACTTACACAAATTTACCCATTTTGATATGGTAGAGTCTATAAGCCTGTAATCACTTTTTCATTTGATTTAAAAAATGTCCTTTAAAAGGGCATTATTAAAAGTGATACTTTTTAATGCTTCTTTTATCAGCTAAAAACAAGAAAATTTTATTCGTTTTGCATCCTTATCCAAAACAAAACATAATTTACAGGTATAAAATAAGCATTACAATTTTCATCATTAAAAATTAAAACAGGCTCTAAGGTTTATTAATCAATTTGCAGATAGACTACTTCTTCATTATTAAAATTTAGTATATCTTTTTTCTTTAACATCATTTTTATTTTAAAAGCACTAAGCGCATGCAATTTAAATAATGCTAACACCATCACAAAGGGAAACCTTTGGGCCTTTTAATTATCAGTATGCCCTTTCTTCGGTTATTCATAAAAAAATAGCCCAGGCAGATGAAAGATACGCCGCTTTTCTGCACCAGAAAGGCTACTCGCAAAATGACCCATTCCCGGCATTTTAAATTTTTTACCTTTTCTAACCTACAGGCCGAATTTATAGCGGTAAAAGAAGCACTGAAGCTGCAAGGCAGTTTGGTTTCGTTTGTATTGGCCTGGCGAATGCTGGAGTTTGCAGAGAACTCAGTTAAAGGTGTGTTTGCTAACCAGCAGCTTTCTATTGGCGACCGTACTGCACCAGCTGATTTTACCGTAACACAATATGAAATATGGTATTTCGGCATTCCTAAACTCCACAAACAGCCACGCCAAGTTGCGTTACGACAATAAGCTTTACAAGCACATTATCTCCACCAGATACAATCTGACTTGTCATGCTGTTTGATTTTCGTAAAGTCAGCCTCCATGAAAGCTCTCTAAATCTTCAACAGCGTTTCCATTGCATTACAACCCTAATTGAAGCTTTGCGCTTTCCTTGCTTGGCTCGCCTGCTAAGTCGCAAAACACTTTAATGCTGTCATGGCTTTTGGGTGGCTCAACGCTCGTCCCCTTGTCAAAAGCAACGCGAGCTTCTTGTGTAAGACATTGTAAGCAAACACACTTCGTGTTTCCCCTGCTTACATGTTTTGCTCCACTCGCAGGACGTCTCGCAACTAAAATACTAATACTAATTGCTGGTCAATTATTTAAGAAGTCCAAAAGTTATACTATCTTGCTCCCACCAATTTCTTATGAGCAAACTGCATATTAACCAAATTCGAAGTAAAATAGTAACTCTTTTTGAGAACTACCTGGATATTAAGGATATTAATGATTCTGATAGAGAGCGTGAGCATAAAATTGCCAGTAGATGCTTAGCAGCATTCGCTATTTATTCAAACGTTGAATGTAGTGTTAAGGAAGCAGCAGAAGCTGTTACTGATGGTGGAGATGACAATGGTGTTGATGCATATTTCTATTCGCCTTTAGATCGCCTTGTAGTAATTGCTCAGTCTAAATTTAGTCAAGAAGGGAAGGGTGAGCCAGCATCCGCTGACGTTTCAAATTTTACAAATGGTGTTAAAGATTTATTTGAGTTGAATTTTGATAGATTTAACAGCAAAGTTAAGAAGAAAGCAAGATTGATTGAAAGCGCCATAAATGCTTACGACACAAAGTATAAATTAGTACTTATAGATACTTACACCGCTCAGGAGATTGCTGTTCACGCAAGTAGGCATATTGATGATTTGTTGGAGGATATGAATAATACAGGCGATGATTCCTCGGAACAAATAGTAACATTTAGACGAATGAATCAGGCTACAGTCTACAATACTTTAGGAAAAAGTATTGCCGATCAGGAAATAGATATTGAAGTTGGTTTATCACATTGGGGCCAAGTTACTGACCCTTATAAAGCTTTTTACGGAATGGTGTCAGGAAATGAAGTTGGAGCTTGGTGGAGGACTCACAACACTGGCCTTTTTACTAGCAATCTTAGACAATCGCTAGGATTAACAGACGTCAATGAAGAAATTCAAAAAACGCTTAAGGAAGATCAAAATTTGTTTTGGTACTATAACAATGGGATCACAATCACATGTGACAAAATTGAAAAGACGATGGCCGGCGGAGGTTCAAGAGACTTCGGCTCGTTTAAGATTACGAATGCTAGAGTTGTTAATGGTGCTCAAACTGTTAGTACAATAGGTAAGTTCACCTCTAGCCAAAATACTGTTATACCTTTAGACGATGTAAAGGTTAGTGCGCGAATTATTCAGTTATCTGATGCACCAACTGATTTTGGAAAGGATGTGACCCGCACCAACAACCGTCAGAATAGGATTGAAAATCGTGATTTCGTTTCTCAAGATACGGAACAAATTAGAATGAAAGCTGAACTTGCAATGGATGGTATTGAATATAATATTATGCGATCTGATAATTACGCTTCTAGTGATAAATCCTTTGACTTATCTGAAGCGACAGCGGCATTAGCTTGTGCTTCAGGATCAACACAATTAGCCGTCCAAGCAAAAAGTGGAATCGGAAAGTTTTGGGAAAATATTGATAAAGGTATCTACAAACAGATCTTTAATGCTTCAGTATCAGGATATCGTGTTTTTAACTGTGTAAAGCTAGTACGAATTATTGAAGATGTTATAGTAAAGCAAATTGAGCAATTGCCTAAATTATCTGGTAGAAGTTATGGTCTGTTAATACATGGAAATAGATTAATAGAGATGCTTGTTATTGCTAAATTAAATGTTTCTGGAAGTTTAGATAATATCGAATACAATCCAGATTTATCCAATATTGAAAAAAACACTAAGGAAATAATTGAAGTTATTAGTACTTATATCGATGCCAACTATCCTGATAGCTTCCTGGCTACCTTGTTTAAAAATTCCAGTAAATGTACTGATATTGCTAGCCAGATAACTCTAGTATAAGCTTTACTGCTATTAAGTTTATTTCGAAGGCTTCGTTTCACAAAATTATTGAAATAACTCAATCATATAAATCAATACTATACAAGTTCCGACTGCTACCATTTTTACCCTTATAAGTAGAGGTTTATATAAGTAACTGTCGCTAACTAATTTGTTGAGAAATTTCTATTGATAATACTAATAATTTTAGCATAATTTGTTGTTTCAAATTTATGCCAATGGAAACTGCCAAATACGTCATCACAGAACATCCGCACAGAAGTCAGGATGAGATACTACAGTGTAAGGAGAAGAATTTTAAGCTATGTGTTTCCAAGTGGTATGAAGATGCTACCTTGACTTTATTTTTTTATGGCTTTTATCATGTTGATAATACGAGCCGTTTGATACAGAATGACGATTATCAGTTATTGCTATCAGAGAACAACCTGCTTTTAGAAAATAGCATTGATGCTGCGGAATGGTACATCAGCGAGTACCGTAAACATAAGCAGTTCAATTATAAGTTTACTTTCTTAGATTATCATGTTGGAGGATTTTACAAAGAACCTTTAGAGCAAGAAGTGAAAGTTTGTACTTGTGGGTTGCAAAAGCAATTCGTGTAACTACGCTTTTTATGAAATCTATAAGTTTAGAAATTAAAAAATTATGATGACACTAAAACGGATTTTGATACATTTCTATTGCTGTTATGGTTAGTTTTGTTTGGCTGCTTTTTGGGTCAGATGAAAACTTAGTTATGTCAGTTTTAATATCAAAAGTTTTATCATATTTCTTAGCTTCTAGGTCGAGGTAATTTACCTTTAATAAACATCTCGGAAAATCATCTAAAGATAAATCTATTTTGGGTGAATTGTTACTTTTGAACTTTCCTAATAGACTATAATAGTATGATACAGAATAAAAATATGGTAAGGAAATGAACAATTTATCTTTTGATAGTTTGAAAGGCATTAAGTGATCCTTTTTTCTAATTTGAGTATCGGAAAACATATTTACGTGAATTTCTTCTCCAGTTTCTACCCGTTGGACTTTACCAAAAATTGAATTAAGAGCATGATCTACCTTAATTTCTTGATTTGAAGAATGAGTATTTAAATAAGAAATTAGGTCTGTAATATTATATTCAAGTCGATACTCAATATAACGAGCAACCTCAACTCCAACATTTAAAATCTCTAATTGTATGTATTGTAATTGTGGTGGAAGAATTCCGTCGAACTCTTGGTCATTCTTAGTGTCATGATCTATTTCATCTGACATATAAAAATCATTAACAACTAGATCTGGTCTAATGCTTAACGCGATTTGTCTATTGACTAATTTTCTTGTTTCTGTTAATTGAATTTGTTGATACTGATAGGTGTAATAAATTAAGATAAACGAAGCAGCACTTAGGATTATTCCAACAGTTCCTCCTATGAAGCTACCAAACGCAGCAAGATAATCTTTGTTAATACTTCCATTAAAATGTATTAATGAAGACCTGTAATAAGCAACTACCGTAGCTGCTGTAATAGACAAAGCTATTATGGCAACAATTACTATCATCACCTTAGGTGTAAATCTCATAAAATTATAAAACTTAACATTGTAGCTCGAAAGAAACATAAAAAGTTTAACATTTCAACAAAATACAAAATCAATACTTTAAATAACTACAAAAGTACAAGAACTGCTATCTTTTCCACAATGTTTACAATACTTGCAATTCCTACAAGCATTACAAGGAGAATTACCTTTACAAGTTGCAAATGATTTTTCAGCAGTATTCTTTATAGGTGAACTGTACATAGAAGTTGCAATAAGCAATAAAATAAGTAGTAGGTTTTTCATGGTTAAGAGACTTAGGAAGAGAGTTTTAAACTTAATGAATAAATAGTGTAGGTAAAAATTTAAGTTATTTAAATCAGCTTATTTTACCTATAAAAGTATAAGATGAATTATGAATGTTTAACTTTTCAATTCAAGATTTTTACTACCTCTATAAAGTATAAAATTCGTTGTTTTTTGAATTAGATTCAAAAATATAATTAGGACGGAGCAGAGCAAGATGTAAAAACTTTTTTATACTATAGAGATTTTTTTATATATTAACAAATACATCCCGGTATAAAGAAATCATTCTTATCCTTCAAAATCGATTCTTTTTAATTAGTCAATCTTTATCTAATTTTGACCTCAAGTAATTAAAGAGTCTGGCTATGTTTTCATTTATAATTGTAAAATTATAGTCATTAGGCTTAGAGTTGATATTTGATGAATTCAAATTGTCTATCTTTTTTTCAATTTCATTTAATCTTGCACCAATATTTGAATAGTCCATAGTTCCTATGACTGTTCCGCAGCTACTACATTGTACGAATAGAAGCTGGTAATTGGAATTAGCGGGCGAATTGAGCTTCACCTCAAATTGTTTGTTTTCACATTTTGGACATTTAGAATAAGCCATATTCATTAGTTAGTAAGTAAAACAATTAATAAGAAAAACGAAAATGTTAGGTTAAATACCAATTACAAAAACTGTAAAGTCAATGATTCACGCAAGCAATAAATGATTTACCGAATTTTGTTATTTGATAAAAAGATTGCATCTTTTCAACACTTTCATAAACTCCAGTTTTCATATGTAATGCATTAACTTGGTCATAATCGTATTTTTCAAATAACTCATCATATTTTTTTTCATTCATCTTTAGTAGCCCATGCGATATATCTAATATTCCCATGCTGGTTAAATTGTCAAGATAGGTAGTTATATTTTGAGGAAATAGTAATTCAACTTCAAATTGCAATAGAGTACCATTGATTATAAGTAGAAAAAACCCTTGATTATCCTTTAAATGCGCTCTTAGAGATATGCAAGGAATATAATCTTTATGAATTAGGTGTTTAATAATTCTTGCCTCATCAACTGATAAACGTTCAATTAACTGAATAAAACTTGGATGAGCTAAATTAACTGTATCTACATTACTTGCTTTTGTCAACACATTTGTAAATAAATTTGCAATTTCATCGTTTGTCGTATAGCTAAGCTTTTCAATTAGAGGAGTGCCAATTTGAGGATTCACTTCGCAAATTTTCTCTTGCGGAATTTCTTCTAACTTTCTTTTATAATCATTTAATCGCTTTTCAAAGTTCAATTTGAATTTTTCATTTAACAACTTTAGTGGTAATAAAAAAGAAGTACTGAATTCAAAAACTGTTTCCAATGCTTTACCAACCTTTATAACAGAAGGCTGCGCTAAATCACCATATATAATTGTCAAAATCTTTGGTGTTTCTTTTACTAGCCCAAGCATTTCATCGTTTGCCATACATCCCTTTTATATAAATGTCAAATTTAAAATTTTCCTGAAAAGAAAAAAGTAAAATTGAGACCACCCACCACACACAAGCAATCAATGTATTCCAAGCAAAGTTAGCAAGGTAGCCTGGAAAAGGTTGCCTTTGCACTTCTGTGTCCATCACACCAAGGTAGTATCAAAAAATGAAGAGCTTTCACGGCATAAATTCTCCTTTGCTTCGCTTTCGTCCGATTTATTCCATGTTCCTATAATTTGGTTTGATCTCCACCTTGACCTAATTCCAATGACTACTTGCAGTCTGGCTGCCATAATTAATTTTTTATCCAATCACACTTTAATCAATTATCAGTTATGGCAACTACACAAAAACCAGTAGAAACAGTAAACTTCCGAGACACTTACCAGGAAGTAACCAATGCAGTCATCAAAGCCTTAGAAGAAGGCACAGCCCCTTGGAAATGCACCTGGAACCAAACAGGTTTACCAAAGAACATCATTACAGGCAACAATTACAGAGGCTGGAACTCAATCTGGTTAAACTGCTTAACCAACATGAGTAACGACAAAACTCCTTACTACCTGACATACAAACAAGCGTAGGAATTAGATGCCATCATTAAGAAAGGCCAGAAGGGGACACAAATTACCTATTGGGCTACTATTAAAGGTAAAAATACCGAGGCAGAAGCTGAAAGCACACAGGAAGACAAAGCTAACCAGTATCAAAAGTTAGTTCCTAAACTTTACACCGTCTTCAACATTGATCAGAAAGAAGGAATCGAGTTTCCAAACTTTGAAGCCGAACCAAAGACAGAGCTTGAAAAAATCACAGCCTGCGAAGAAATCATAGAATCAATGCCAAAAAGCCCGCAGATCTTTTACAAAGGGAAAGATGCTTACTACAGGAGATCAAATGATACCATCGTTATACCTAAGATGCAAAAGTTTGATAATGCCGAAGCCTTTTACAGCACTTTGTTCCACGAACTGGCACATAGCACCGGACATGAAAGTAGATTAAACAGGAAAGAACTTATTGAATCAGACGGTTTCGGAAACCCACTTTACGCTAAAGAAGAGCTAACTGCCGAGATGACAGCATCTTTTTTAAATGCCATTACTGGCTTGCAGGACACTACTTTTGATAATAGTGCCGCTTATATAGAAAACTGGTTAACTGCCCTTAAAAACGATAAAACACTTATCATAAGAGCCGCAGGACAAGCGCAAAAAGCAGCAGATTTTATCTTAGATGTGCAACATGAAGCAGTTATGCAAGAATAATATTAAAGCCCCTAACCGGGCTTTTTTATGCTTGTTTTGGCAATTTAAACCTATAAAAAGTTTACGTGTTTTGCTTGATTAAGTTTAATTGTCTCAACTATCGAGGAGCCAATTTAATAATAGTAATCTTATACTTGGAAGGTGTAAAATCTATAGAGAGGCCAGTGGTTCCGGGACGTAACGGAACACTTTTGTTTGGAAGGTCAATCGTAATTTGATAATTAATTTCGGATGGACTTTGTTTGGTTTCCCATATTTCTTGATATACTGTCGTTAAAGTTTTCTCATATTTAGGTTCTTTGATTATGGCATCTTTCCAACCTTTATATTGATTAAAGTTATCTGTAGTAACCGATACGGCAACACCATATCTATTATTTGTAACATTGGGTAGCATATGAATTTCTAAAAATTCATTAGTAGCATCATTTACTAAATCTAAAAAGGTATAATATTCCGCATAATCCAACCCTGGTGGGCTTGTACTTTCTGTCCATTCAAAATGTGAAATGTCGTAACCTAAGAGTTTGACTTGATAAATAGAAATTGTTGTAGGAACAGGATTGGCCTTGTAAAAAGTTTTAAAAAATCCAGAAATTTTAATTATATCATTAAAGGCAAGTTGAGCTTCAGAGGTGCCAGACACACAGGTCATTGCAACAATAAAAGTTAATATAAATACTGTTTTCATGAGAATTTGGGTTATTGAATTATATCCTAAAAATTTATAATTTAAATATAACCTATGACAGAAAAAGCTTGGCGAAGAACTGGAATTTGAATTTTTCCCGATGCCAACGCAAATTTTAAATGTTGTTTAGAGTTGATCTAAAGAAAACGTATAAATTCGGAATTTGAAAAGGCAATCTAACAATGAGACAGCTTAAAATACAATAGCTACTTATAGTTATTGTATAGGTAGAAGAAGTAAGATTAATTGTTTCAATTCAAGATTCTAATAACCAATATAGAACATTAATTCCTACTTTTTTTGATTTGACAATAGTTAGATAAATTGGTTTTTACCTTTAAAGTAAGGTGATAAAAGCAGCACATTTTTCAAACAGTTGGTATAGTAGATAAAAAATTGAAGATATTAAATGCAGACTCTTTTAAAATTTGCAGTCTGCAGATTAAAGATTGTAACGACAAGATTCTATAAGTCTTTGATTAATTAATCCAACGTTCAGCCCCACTATTGGCAATACTCCTGTTGTACGCAGCCAATGTCAATTATTTTAAAAGAGCAACTTTAAAAGAATAGGTACTATATATACGACAAAACCTAAGAAAAATATACCTAATCCCCAATTAAACAACTTGTACTTTTTTGAAGTCAGTACACATCCAATCAAATGTTCATTTAATAAATCGTCCAAATACAAATCATCATCATAATTTTCGATGATATTTTTTAACTGCCTTAAATTCTTTTTTTTAACAAAATTCCATGAAATTAGATTACCATTTTTTTTATAATCTTTATTTTGAAAAAAAAGCACAAAGAAGGAGATGATACACAGTGTGAATGATATAAAGGTTGCAAGCAAAAATATTTTTAGCATAGGATTGCTTGCATTCATCTTTAAAAGAATATCATCTTTACTAAAAATTGCTAATAATGTTCCCCCGGTAAGTGTAAAAAGTATAAAATTTTTATTCTCAGCGTATTTTTGCCATTCGATTTGATTTTCTAACGCATACTTAATCTTATCAATTTTACTGTTCATTTTGTATATTTTAATTAGTACTTACTAAGCATATACTGGTTGAGTACAACATTTAAGGCTTGGCGAAGGACTAGCATTAGAAAATTGTCAACATACAATTAACGGTAAAAAGAAATATAAATATTTATAGTCTTTTCTTCCGACAGTTACAATTCTTCCCCCTATAAATCAAGGTTTTTAAAGTAAGGTGTCGGATAGCTGTTTAAACTACAAGAGGTCAGCACATTTTATCTACAGGATGTATAGTATGAATAGAAATGAAAATATTTTGTGCTGGATTCTTGAGAGTTACGTTTAGCTAGTTTTTGCAAAAATAATATTGATTGCTGCGGTTCTATTTTATGTTTTTAAACAGTTTCTCCGAAAGTCAATAGATTGTTATCTGGGTCAAGCAAGGAAAATTCTTTTTGTCCCCAAAGCTTTGTTTCTAATTTTCCGTTCGGATGTATATCTGTTTTATTCTCCAACATAGATTGATAAAGTTTATCAATTTCATCGGTTCGGATATAAACTTGACCGTAATTCTCTTTTGGATCCAGCTCTTTAAATTCAAAAAAGTGAATTTGTATATTGTCTTTTTTAACCATTAAATATTGGTCATAATTAACATTTCCTAATTCCTTAAAACCTAATTTGTTTACGTAGAAATCTTTTGTTGTTGATTTGTCACGCATTGGCAGTTTAGGATTTATCTCTCTTAGCATATTTTATCTGGTCAATATATAATTAATTCGGTCAGCCCTGCTTTTGCAAAAACGGTTTCAGGCATTCGTTGTTTATCGCTTATACCTTTCCATTATGTTTTGGGTCAAAATCCACCATCCATTCAATACCGAATTTATCTCTAAACATTCCAAAATAAGAACCCCAGGGACTGTTGCCAATTGGCATTTCAACATTTCCGCTTGCTGAAAGCCCGTTAAATAACTTGTCGGCTTCCTCACGACTTTCTGCACTTATAGATATTTTAGACCTGTTTTCATTTTCATTTACCTGGCCCATAAATTCCGAAACATCGTTTCCCATTAGAATATTTTTGCCAATAGGTAAAGCGATGTGCATGATTTTGTTGGCTTCATTGTCTGCAACTGGAAATTCAGAACTTGATAAATCTTTGAAACGCATAATTTGTGCGAACTCTCCACCAAATACTGATTTGTAAAAATTGAATGCTTCCTCAGCATTTCCGTTGAAATTGATGTAAGGATTGATAAGCGCCATAATTTTTAGGTTTAGGTTAATTTTATGTCTTATTCAAAATTGTAGTGCAAAGCATCACAATAGATTGATTTTTAGCTAATTTATAATTTTATTTCAGGAATTATAAATACATTTCTCATAGTTCCGATAGTTGCAATTCTACTTTTAAATAAGTAGAAGAATCGGAACCAAGTGTTGTCTATCAATTACTAAAAGTTAATCCAAAATAAAACTGTCCCGTTAAACAAAGTAGCTTATTGATTTTTTTGGATTGATTCATTTCGCCTGCCTAACATACCATCGTTTTACAAGTGAACCAGTAATCATTGCGATTCCAAAGTTTTAAAAAAAGCGTTTAGAAATGCTGGTAAGGTTATTAAATGTTCAAGAAAAAAGGTGCCGCATACTAAAACTATTCCAATCTGTAACATCTGTTTGGTAGGTATAAATTGTCTCATATAGACTTTTTAATACTTACCACCTCTTGATCCTCTACCACCGACAGTGCGAGTTGTACCAGATACCGTACTTCTGGGAACATAAGTTTTATTACCGTTTTTGTTAATATAATATTTTCCGCCTCTTGAACCTGTTTGAATTGTTGCATCATAACCTGGTCCTACGCTTGAAGTATTTCTTGCACCTGACTCGTAATCTAAATAATTTTGGGAGTAATATCTTGGATTAAAACCTGGAACATAAGTTACGTAAGCTACCGAAACCCAATACCAGGCTGGATTTGAATGAAATCTAACTCGTGTAAGTCCGTTTCTTGAATGATTTTTTATTAAAAGAATTGTGCCTGTTGGAACGCTATAACCAACTTGGTTTCCATTGTAACTTGTATACAAGTCTAATGGACGATCAGAAGAAGCAACGTAATAAGTATTACAAGCGGTGGTTATAAATGCTATAAAAAGGGCAGTTGCCCAGAATTGTAGATTTCTTCTCATAAGGTTAAAGGTTTAACCAAATGTAATAAACTAAAGGTTATAATTATTTATTTGTTAAAAGTTTTTTCTATCTAATCAACTGTAATTTATTGCTTTCTAAGTATTGTTACTATAAAGGCGTAGATATTTAAATAAAAGAATTATTCAGCAAAGTTACGCTGATAGCTTCTGTAGCGAAAAAAGCTTTTACAGCTTTGCAGATGAAGGACTACTTTATTATGCCTTCTGGCTTTTTTAATTTTCATTAACGCGTGATAAAAGAATAGCCATTTCATATTGAAACAGCTATTCTACTTTAAAGCTTAAAAATCTAATGTCGGTGCAGCTTCCTTTAATTCGTCGCTGTTGAATTCTCTTAGTCCTCTTAAATATTTAATTGTAATTACTATTGATGAATGTCCCAGTAATTTTTGAAGCAAGTAGATGTCTTTCGTACGTTTAAATACTTCAACCGCTGCAGTATGCCTGAACGAGTATATTGTTTGATTTCTATAAATCAAACCCGCATTAAACATCTTTTTCCATGCTCTCGACCACTGGGTGTTGAAATATGATTCTTTAAATTCTTTTAAATTCAGACTAAAAATATTAAGAGTAGGATTTAAAGTAGGTAGAATTTTTAAAAGTTCTTTTCGAACATAATTAGGTACATAAACGACGCGTACATTTCCACCTTTATTCTCGTCGCCCGACAAATGGATCTCCGTATAATCATTTTTAAAATTACTTTTAGTAAGTAATCTAACTTCTTCATGAGGTCTTAGCCAGGAACCATAGATTAATAGGGAAAAATATATTATAAAGGCTATAAGCCACCAATCTCACTATCTAGGAATTAAAAATCTTTATAAAGGAAACAAGGCAAAGAAGATTTAAACCACCGCTCGCACTGTGTAGGAATTGAAACCATACTCAGCGGAGATTGCAAATATTTTATTTAACACAAAACCATTCATTATATTTGTTCGATAAGTTCTTTGACGATTTGTTACAGCTGCTTTTGTGGTACAGATGCAATTAATGGAAGACGAATAAAATGAGACCCATTCGGTTACCATTTCTACAAAAATTTGGTAACTATGTCAAAATCAACAATTTAAGGGGTAGGATAATCATCCTGCCATCCCGACAAATAATACGTAAAACCGGTTTTTAAAACCCGCAAATCTTAGTGATTTGCGGGTTTTGTTTTTGATCCCGCCTTAAAAACAAAAAAACATTATAAAATTGCGGCAATTAATTAGCCATTGCTTTTGTATTTATAAAAATTCGTTCACGGCCAAACCTAAGTCATAAATAACCACACTGTTGGGAAAGGTGTTTTCTAAAATACTGCTGCCTGCAGCACTTCGGTAACCGCCTGCACAATGTACAACCAAAGGTTTATCGGTAGAAATTTCATTTAAGCGGTTACGAAGTTCCGGTAACGGGATATGCAAAGAATTGGGAAAGCCAGGATGTTCTTTAACTTCTATATCGTTGCGGATGTCTATTATTTGATAATCAGAAGTATTGTTTTTGAAGGTTTCCAAATCCAGTTGATTTGATTTTAACTCGCCCTCATTTAAAACAAAAGCTGCTTTAACAAAAACTTCATAGCCTATTTTGGCTGTCCGTAAAAGCATTTCGGCAAGCTTGTTTTCGTTTGCCGCCGTTAAATAGAATAATTCTTCAGGTGCAATAATACTTCCCAGCCAGGTCTCAAATTTACCGTTTGCCATTAGGTTAATGGAGTTGGGTAAATGCCCGTTTTTGAAATGTTCGGATGGCCGCGTATCAATAATAACAACTTCTTTTTGAAGCATTTGTAAATCAACTGCTTGTTCTATTTTAATTTTTTCGATAGAACCGGCTAATGCTTCGGCCCCTTTTTTATTTAAATCAACATCAAAGGGAAAGTATTTGGGCACGAAAGGCTGGTCTTCCAGTAAGGTTTTAACAAATTGATTTTCTGTTAGATCTGCCAAAGCCCAGTTGCTTAATTTTTCGTTACCGATCGTGCTCAAATTAGCGTTACTTAGAGCTTTTTCGCATAAAGTCCCTGCGCCATGAGTTGGGTAAACAATTACAGAATCATCCAAAATCATTAATTTTTGCCGGAGGGAATGGTACATTTGGCTGGCCAGTTCCTCTCGCGTTGCAGTTACATTGCCTGCACTTTCGCGCAGATCTGGCCTGCCGCAATCACCAATAAATAAAGTATCACCGGTAAAAACAGTATGATCTTTTCCTTCATGCTCAACAATAATACAAATACTATCGGGCGAATGGCCAGGCGTATTGACCACTTTAAGTTTAATTTTGCCAAAAGTTAACTCATCACCATCATCAAAAAATTGATGCGGATAAGCAGCACCTGCCAGTTTAGAACAGTAAATTAGAGCACCCGTAGTTTCGTGCAATTCTAAGTGTCCGCTTATAAAATCGGCGTGCGGATGGGTTTCGATTACACCAATAATTTCTGCCTGATGTTGGCTTGCGTAATCGAGGTAAGGTTCGATATTTCTTGCAGGATCAATCAAAACTATCTTTCGCTCAGATTCACTTAAAATTGCGTAGGAATAATGGGAGAGGCTTTTATCTTCAAATTGTTCAATTTTCATTAGATACTGTTTTTATCGAGGTAAACTTGTTACCGCTTTTTCGTAGGTTGGCGTCATTCTTTGTGCGAAGTACGATAGTTGTTTTGAAAAATGGCAGTAAAAAACATACTGTTTTTGCATCATCTATTTTAAGCGTTTACAGTAATCAATTATATTTACAATTACGAATTTTATTATGAAAAGTCCTTTCATTTTTGTTGTGCTTGCGTGGCTGCCGTGGATATTGCCGGTGCCGATACTTATAACTTAGGAAACGAACCGCAGGCAGAAATGTACCACAAAGTACAAACTATTGTTGATGACAAGCGGATACTAACTTATCATGAATGCGGCGTTCCGCCAGACCCGGAGAAATGTAAAGCACAAGGTGTAATGTGGTCTTGGTGGATGGAATGGCACACCAGCCATATCGCAAGCGTAAATAAAGACTATTTAAAATATGTTTACAATCACGATTTAATTGTTACGCTTGATGAAGTGCCTGATATAGTTGCAGTTTACGGTAAGAAAAAGTAAACGGTTTTAAGGTAAAATCAAAGTTGTGGTTAATCGGGACAGAAGCTTCAATGCTTCTTTTATGCCATAAAAAATCCTGAAGCTTTTTAAAGGCTTCAGGATTTTTAATATTCAAACAAAGTTATAATTTATCTTTCATCTTCAGGAAAATCTGCGCTTAGAGTAAGTTCTTTCCAGGCTTCAAAATTTTCTTTAAGCATATCTGTTTTTTCGATAGCCAATTTAAAAGCAGGTTCACCTAATAATAAACGCAACTGGTGGTTTTCGGCCTCTACGGCTTTAATAATTGCTTCGCAGCCTCTCACCGGGTCTCCCTGTTGCTTGCCGCTTCCGTTTTGGCTTGCCGTCATCCGTTTACCAACGGCATCTTCATAATCTGGTATTTGAACAGGCGTACGGGAAGTGGAACGGCCAGCCCAATCTGTTCGGAACGGCCCTGGTTCAACCAATAATACTTTAATGCCTAACGGCGCAACTTCTTTTGATAAAGATTCTGACAAACCTTCTACCGCGAATTTAGTGGCATGGTAATAACCGGTTGCCGTAAAGCCAACCAGGCCACCGATAGAAGAAAAATTAATAATATGTCCATGTCGATTTTTCCGCATGCTTGGCAGCACGGCCTGTACCATATTTACCAATCCAAAAAAGTTGGTTTCAAATTGCGCACGTATCTTTTCTTCTTCGCCTTCTTCAATACTGCTGAAATAACCGTAACCTGCGTTGTTTACCAAAACGTCGATCTGGCCAAAAGTTTCTTCTGCTTTGGCCACTGCGGCCGAAACATGTGCTTTGTTTGTAACATCCAGCGGCAGTACAAGCGAAGCATTTTCGTAACCGTCGGCAATGTCTTTTACCTGATCAATGTTCCTGGCTGTAATCACCGCGTTCCAGCCTTTGCTTAATATTAATTTGGCCAGCTCTCTTCCGAAACCGGTAGAGTAGCCCGTGATAAACCAAACCGGGCTATTTGTTTTTTCCATGTTGTTATTTTTACTGTTGATGCTTTTTTGTCTCAGCTTTTAAGGCTTCAACTTACAACGCTATTTTGGGCAAGGTGTTTATGGTTGTTTTTAGTTTTAGTAGAAAAACCAAATGCTTCTTTTATCACTATAAATTTTAACTTTTATGGTGATAAAAGAAGCATCAAAAAATTCAAAAGTATTTCTATTTGTAGTAATACCTTAAAAATTATTATTTGCTATTGATCCAATCTTCGGCCAAAGTTATATCCGTAAAAAATTGCACGGTTACATTATGAGGTGCTACATCTATACTTTTTTTTGCAGATAACTGGCTAAAAGCGATGGGCGAAAATATCCAGGCAAAATACTGAAGGCCTGCTTTTTCCATCATCGGGAACCACTCTTTTCCTGCCCAATCAGAAGCTTCGGACCATGTGCCTAAAACATTTCTGTTATCGTTTAGTATTTTGTGGCAGTTGTTTTTAACCAGCATTTCTAACAGCATCATGCCTCCTTGCTGTACAGAATTTAAATTCTGAAAGCCTGTCCAATTTGCATTTAAACAATGGTTTGTTTCGCTGTAAATAATGGTAATGCTGCTGTCCTGGTAAAAAGTATCTGTTTTGATGTTCGGGTTAACTTCGTTAACGTTAGCTAAAGGAAGCCTGAAATAAAATGTAGAACCGTTTTCGGGTTCGCTTTCAATCCAGAAACTACCTTGGTGGCGTTTTAAAATCTCAGAAGAAATAAACAAGCCCAAACCTAAACCTTCAAACCGCATGGCTGTATTGTCCACACGATAGTATCTGTCAAACAACAGGTCAAGTTTGTTAGCCGGAATCCCGATCCCAAAATCACGTACAGATACGATGATATTTCCCAGTTCTATCTTACTGTTTACAATAACTTTTTTTCCCTCCGGGGAGTACTTGATGGCGTTGGATAAAAAGTTGTGCATTACTTGTTCCAAACGGAAATGATCTCCTGTATAATTTATATTTTCTGCACTTTCTAAAATGATTTGATGGGAAGGAGAGGTGTGCTGAACACTTTCGATACTATCTTCCAGCATTTGTTTAAAGCTAAAAGGCTGCATGTTATAGTTCATTTTACCGGCATTGATCTTAGTTACGTCCAGTAAATCATCGATCAGCCTTTCGAGGCGAAGAATATGCTCTGCCGACTTTTTTACAAATTTATTTAATTTTACTGTGTCCTTTGTCCGCTCCATCAATTGGTTAAAAGCTTTGATGCTGGTTAGCGGTGTTTTCAGTTCATGGCTGGCAATAGAAATGAACTCATCTTTTTTTTGTTCGTTGTTTTTTTGGAAATCAATATTGGTATTAGTGCCCAGCCACAATTCTATTTTTTCATCTTCAACTAAAGGGACGGCCCTTCCTAAATGCCATTTGTACATTCCGTCGTTCATTTTTAAACGAAATTCGACCATGTATTCATTACCTGCTTCCAACGCAGCTTGCCATAATTGTAAACAGTTTGATAAGTCATCAGGATGAATAAATGCTTGCCATCCATGGCCAACTATATGTTCTAAACTTTCGCCAAAATCATCACACACAATTTGGTTAACATAATCTAAAGCACCAGTAGGTTTTGCAGTCCACACCTGTTGCGGCATGGCATCCAATAAAAAACGGAGCCGCTTTTCACTCTCTTCCACCTTTTGTTTAACCAATACCGTTTCCGTAACCTCAAAAACAAACGCCAGGATGCCATCTACCTGGTTTTGTGCATCTAACCGTGCCTGATAAATAAAATTGAAGTAGCGGTTTTCTACAGGCCCGTTTTCATATTTGGCTAAGGGAATAAAAAGTTCGTCGCCTTCAAAAGTTTCTCCGGTTCGGTAAACATTTTGCAAAATATCCCAAATGGACTGATCTTTAATTTCGGGAATAGCTTGCAAAAGTGGTTTGCCCAGCAAGTTGCGGCCGGGAAAAAGCTGTTGATAAGGCGGGTTGATCAATTCAAAAATCAAATCCGGGCCGTCCAATATACAAATGCCCGCAGGTGCCTGCATGAAAAACCGTTTTAGCCGGTCGCGCTGGTTTTCTGCTTCTGCTTGTACCGATAAAAGTTCGGCAGTCCTAAAAGCAACCCTTGTTTCCAGTTCATTGTTCAGTTTAGCCAGGCTTTCCTGCGAATGTTTCAATGCTTTGTTCGCAGCGGCCAGTTCTTCGTTCAAAGCCTGTTCGCGCTGTAAAACCTGTTTCTGCTGCTTTGCCTTTTTAAGGGCTTTCCGGCCAATGATTTGCCCGGTAATATTATGTGTAGTGGCCATGATATATTCCACGCCGCCATTCGTTCCATTGATCGGAATATACTCTGCCTGCCACCAGCTTTGTTCGGTTTTACTGTTGTCCGCGTTTGGTATGTCATAACGAACGGCGGCCAGTTTAACCATTTCTTTGGTTGCAATAGTTTGGTTTAGGGCATTTTGGATCATAAGGTCGTCACTTGCATTGGCATTATCCGAACCGTACATTTCCCGAATACTTTTCCCGATGATTTCTTTGCCAACCGTATTGCTAACCATCCGGTATTGCTCGTTGCAGGCAATTACAGTAAAGTTGGGTGTATCTGCTTTAACTACCACAAGCGGTTCCGTTAGGTGGTTAAAAAGAATTTGAAACAGGTTTTCGGGCAGCAGGTCCATTAACAGTAATACTACTTTTATCCTGCTAAATTATACAATATAATGGACTAATGGGTGAAGGAGGGGATGGAGGGTTTAAATTGAAGAACATCAATTTCTTCACTCAAATCACTTTTTTATCCTATCGATGCAGGTTTTTTCCAGAAATAGCAGTACAAAAATAAACTGCGCCTTCCTTGAATTTTTTTGTTAGTACAATTTTTTTATGGAAGCTGATTTCTTTAAGGTTTAAAAGATCTGGTTCGTCTATTTGGTCAAACTCGACCAAGTAACATTTTGTAGTGCTAAAAAAAGTATTTATGGTTTTGGGGTAATGCCTATCCGGAATGCTAGTGCAAGGCAAACCAGAAAAAAAGTATAATGCATCAGCTGCATTACTGTAAACCGGAATTTTGGGGTCGAAGTATCTGGGTGAAGTTTTTAGAAAATGTACCATTGCTGCTTTGTTCCAGCTATCATCGGTAAAGCCGGGAATACCAAAATTGCGTTCTGCTTCGTACCGCTGATGGTCAAAATTGTGTTCCTTGTAAATAAAAACCAACATTAAAAGCGCAGGAAGAAATGCCATTTTTTGATACTTCTTTTGCCGGATGTTCTTTAGTAAAGGCATTATCCAACTGGTGATACCTATTAAAAAAGGAATAAATGCAGGAGCCAATAAGCGGTTGTTAATGGTTTCGTAACGCGAGATGCTAGCAGAAATAACGATAAACAAAGCATAAACCAGGAAAAAAGCGGTGATGACATTTTCTGTAGAAAAGAACTTGCTTCGATCCAAACTTCTCCATAATAACAAAATGACAAACAGCGTTAAAACGGCCAATCCAAGTCCAAAAGCAATTGTATAATCCTCCGTAGGAAAAGTAAACCAGTTAGAAACAACGGTGCCGAAATAACAAATGTTATGACTCAACGATGTAATGCTTTTTTGTCGTTCGCCGGTTAAAGAACCTAAAATAAAAGCATTGCGCGCTAAATTGATCAGCAATAAAGAAAAAGCTATAGCAACGAATACAAAACCATGCTGTATCTTTTGTTTGATTTTTAGAGATGGATCGAATAATAGCAGCAAATAACCAGTCCCGATCAGCGTAATCCCGGCGTAACGGGTGATGCAGGAAATACTTGCAATTGCGGCACTAATCATCAGCCATTTTTGTTGGTGTAATTGTCCGTACTTTTTCCAACTCAGCAGGAAAAGCATAATTAGTAAAATGAAAAGCGTTTCCGACCAGAGGTAAGTGAAGATTTCGAGTAGGGAAGGAGAAAAAATGATGGCAACCAGGATCAAATATTTGTACCATTTTGATTGGAAGTTGAAAGTATCAATCAAATAACTGCTGCAAAAAATGACACTCGCAAATGAAAAACCAGTTACATAAGGCGCAGAAATAATAGGGTCGAGGCGGGAAACGAACATTATCATTCCCAAAAAAACGGGAAACATTACCGGGAATTCAGCCATTGGTTTTCTGTCAAACTCAACCATTCCTAAACCTGCGTTCAAGTTTTTGGCAACAGATGTGTAAGCAATAGAATCCGGCGAAACGCCAATACCGCTGTAACGCGTATATAAAATTACCATCGAAAAACCTAAAGCTGCAAAGAAAATAGCCTCTAAGTTTTTTTGTTGGTAAAAGAAGCTTTTCATTTTTAATAAAAAGTATCGACTGCTTATTTTGTTGCTTTAAAAGAAGCAAGTGCAAGTTGAACAAAACCGTCCATCGCTTTGCTTTCAATCCAACGGGCAACTATCACCAAATCATGTTCTCGATCAACATAAATAATGTTTGTGCCGTTGCCAATGTGGACGAAAGCCGTTGCAGGAGCATGCGGAAGCAGTTTTTTATCGGTGTTTAAAAACCAGTTCATGTAGCCGTATTCTAAGTTTGCCTTGGTCGGCGTTAAAGCTTGTTTCACCCAGCTTTCGGCAATTAATTGTTTGCCGTTCCAATTGCCGCGGTGCAAGGTTAACAAGCCAAAACGCGCCATATCGTAAGCGTTGATAAACATGCCGCCGCCGAAATGTCCGCCGCCGCTAACAGATTGCACCGCTTGCCCGTCCAGCACAATCCAGGAATTGCGGTAACCATACCAGCGCCAGGTGTTGGATGCACCGATTGGGTCCATGATATATTCTTTTAAAACTTTAGGCAGCGGTTGCCGCCAAACATTTGTTGCCGCCAGTGCCAGTGCATTTACACGCGTATCGTTGTATTTCCAAACCATTCCGGGTTCGTTTCTTGGGCGGTTAATCCATTCGCTGGCATTTCCTTGCGGACGGTCGGCCCAATCCGGTTTGCCCCAAAGCGTGCCTTCCCAATCGCTGGTTTGGCGCAGCATCACGTCCCAAGTCAGTTTTTTATTATGCTGAGAAGCAAAAGGATACAGCATTTGCGGTTTGCCCAAATCTTCTGCCGGGCGATTAATTTGTGTTGGATTGTAAACTTCTATCGGCGGCACATATTTGTAAACCGAATCCTGCACGCTTTTGATCAAACCTTTTTCAACTGCCAAACCCACAACTGTAGAAAGGAAACTTTTGGTAACACTATGCGTCATGTCCACGCGCGAAGGATCGCCCCATTCGGCTACAATTATTCCTTTGTAAATGATGATTCCGGTCGGGTCACCACGTTCTGCAAACGGACCAATGCCTTCGTCAAAAGGTTCTTTGCCGAAAGATAATGCCTGCGAAATTTCCATGTTACGCGGTTCTTTCGCTTCGTTTTTGATGGCGAAAGCAATAGCAGCACGTAAACTATCTGCATTTAAACCTAATTGCTGCGGCGTTTGATGTTGCCAGATTCCGGCAGGCGGAAAGTAATCTGATTTGTTTTTTTTGTTTTGATACTGCGCAAAAGCGGTGAGATTTATGCCGATAAAAACAGTGAGAAAGAGTAGTTTTTTGTGCATGGAAGCAGATGCTACTTGAGTTATTATTGGTGAGGATTAATGATTTTAATACCGGAAATATTTTTGAAATCAGTTGTATTTCTAGTAATCAGCGTTGATTCAAGTTCTATGGCTGTTGCTGCAATGATAGCATCAGGAAGTTTAATTTTATGTAATTTTCGGAGATAAATAGTTCGGTTTGCAATTGTATCACTTAAACCGATAACGTTAACATCGTTCATGAAATTTTCTAATAACTGATAATGCTTAGCAGTTTCTGTAAAACCTAAAACTTCTATTTTTGTAATAATGGAAATCTTAGGTTTTACCTCAAAAACTTTGCGCATTATGGCTATGCCAGAAGCAGGCATTTTGTTGCCTAAATAATCAATGATAACATTTGTATCAATTAAATATTCCGGTCCCATTCATTTCGACTTTTAGAAACATATTCCTGAAGTTCATCTGCAACTTCAGAAGGTAATTTACCAGCATATTTCTCGAAAAATTTTTTTTCTTCAAATACGTTTTCTTCCAGTACTTTAATTAAATCAAGTGCTTCCATTTCATGCAAAAGTCCAAGTGCTTTATGGTTGGTTAGCTGTATCAGCAATGTTTCCATATTCAGTTTATTAATGTTTAAATATAGTTAAGATAATCTGTGTTTGTATTGATGTTTACAACACACTTATTTTATGCCGATAAAAACAGCATCGTCTAAATCAAAGCTGCTTCGCCTCATTCCAGTAAACATCCATTTCTGCCAAAGTCATATCCTGCAATTCCCGGCCGTTTTCTTTTGCTTTTTGTTCGAGGTATTGAAAGCGTTTGATAAACTTTTTGTTCGTTTTTTCCAAAGCGTTTTCCGGGTTAATGTTGATGAACCTCGCATAATTGATCAGCGAAAACAGCAAATCGCCAAACTCGCCTTCTGCTTTTTCGGGATCGATGGATGCTTCGTTTAGCACGTTAAACTCATCTTTAAATTCCTGTAATTCTTCTTCCACTTTTTCCCAAACCTGCGTTTTATCTTCCCAGTCAAAACCAACGCCGCGCGCTTTTTCCTGTATCCGCGAAGCTTTAACCAACGCTGGCAAAGAAGCCGGGACTCCGCCCAAAACCGATTTATTGCCTTCTTTCAGCTTCAATTGTTCCCAGTTGCGTTTTACGTCCTGCTCATTTTCCACCAAAACATCACTGTAAATATGCGGGTGGCGATGGATTAGTTTCTCGCAAATACCATTTAGAACATCCAAAATCGTAAAATCCCCGGTTTCGGAAGCAATCTGCGCATAAAAAACCAGGTGCATCATCACGTCGCCCAGTTCTTTTTTAATTTCGGGTTGATTTCCTTCCAAGATCGCATCGGCCAGTTCGTAAGTTTCTTCGATGGTGAGATGCCGCAAAGTCTGCATCGTTTGCTTTTTGTCCCAGGGACAATTTTCGCGCAAATCTTTTAAAACCGAAAGCAAACGCTCGAAAGCAGCAGCCGGGTTTTGGCCGGCAGCCGGGATTGGTAAAGCCATAGTTGTATTTAAAAATTCAAAATTAATATTTTAAACCGCAATGGTTTTTGTGCGGTAAAAGAAGTATGGAGAAAAAGTCGGGAAAGTACGGAAGTTGGGGAAGTCAGAAAAAATTATTTGCCAAAAAAATCCCGGCAAAAAGTTTTCCTGCCGGGATTTTTATGAAGCGATACTGTTTTTAACGGTTATAATTGGATAAACAGTTTTTCTTTAGCACGGCGCACTTTTTTGGCATGTGCCAGTTGGTCGTTCGCTTCATTGCGGTAACCTAAGGACATGATAGCTATACTACGCAAACCTTTTGCCTGTAAATCCAGCAAAACATCTAAACCTAAAGCATCAAAACCTTCCATCGGCGTGGCATCAACTTTTTGCTCGGCGGCGGCGGCCAATCCGGTTCCTAAGGCAATATAAGCTTGTTTGGCAGACCAGTTAAAGCGTTGTTCCTGGCTTAACCTTTCAATTGTACCGGCAATTGCGTTGTGGAAGCCTTGTAAACTTTCAACCGGGATACCGCGTGTTGTTGCCACATCATCTATATAAGCAGTAATGTGTGCATCGGTAACATCGTTCCAGGCGGCAAAAACCAGCACTTGGGAAGCTTCTAAAATTTGCGGCTGGTTGTAAGCAATTGGCTGGATTTGTTTGCGCAATTCTTCATTTTCAATTACTAAAACCGAAAACGGCTGCAAACCATAAGAGCTTGCCGCTAAGCGTATTGCATCTAAAATATAATCTAATTTTTCTTGCGGAACTTTTTGTCCGTTCATTCTTTTGGTGGCGTAGCGCCAGTTCAGATCTTCTATTAAGCTCATGATTTTTTTTATTTTACTGTTCAATTATTTTAACAAACATAAACTAAATGTGTGTTGTAACAATTAATGTAGGTCAAGAAGTAAAGGATTGACTTTTAGATGATAAAAGAAGTATTTATAAACGGATTGCCCGCAGCATTTCGCGTTTTCCAGGTGCGCCCGGTGCTTTTTCTATCTTAAAATTTAAGGCTTTTAATTGTCTTTTTAAATTTCCGGTGATGGCATAAGTTACAAATACGCCGCCTGTTTTTAAAAAAGAAACGGTGTGCGCAATTGCTTCTTCGCCCCACATTTCGGGTTGGTGGATGGCGGCAAAAGCATCAAAATAAATAATATCAAATAACTGCGGCGATTCAAAATTGAGCAATTTTGCATGTGCCAGTTCCAACTGGCAAAAACTGTTTATTTTTACTTTATGGTTGATGGCAGACGGGTACAAACCCTGGAAACTTTCCCACAGTTCTTTGCTGATGTATTGCCCGTAACCAGTTTGACTGATCATTTCTGTGTTGAGCGGAAAAGCTTCAATCCCAACATAATCCAGTTTAATTTGATGTTGTGTACAATATTCTGCCGAAAGCAAAAAATTTAAAGCTGTACCCAAACCAACTTCCAGGATGGTAACTTGTGATGCTTCTTTTATCGATAAAAAATATTGCAATCCTGATTTTAAAAACACGTGCCGGCTTTCTTGTAGCGCTCCATGTTTGGAATGGTAGTTTTCGCCGATTTCGGAATTGAAAATGGTGTTGGAGCCATCGGCGGTTTGGATGAGTTGGAGCATGGGGTGGAGAATCGAACTAAATATTTTGATAATGAGAAAAGCATGAAATAATCACAACCAAATTTGCTATTACTTTATAAATCAATCTGTTTTCCGGGTTAATCCTTCTACTCCAAAAACCTTTAAAGTTGTGCTTAACGCTTCAGGTTTACCAATTCCCACAAATGGGTCTCGCAAAATGTCTTTTATTAAATCACCAATTTGCAAAGCAGTTTTTCTGTCTGTTTTTACCCAATCCTGGTATTCTTTAAAAACTTTGGGAACAAACTCAACGTTTCTCATAGAAGCTCGTCCTGCTTCAAAAGAACGATTTCTTTTTTTGATTCATAAGCTGCAATCCTTTCTCTTAATTCATTAGCATAAGCAGGGTTACTTAAAATATAATCCGTTTCATCAGCAGGTTGAATGTTGATATTAATCATTGTATGCGGAAACATTTTTTTGATACCTTCTAAAATGTCAGTATCTAATTGATCAGTATGTACTCTAATTGTTGTTTCCATAATCAAATTTAATTAAAGGTAATTATTGCGAGAGAAAGTCTAAGTTAATGTTTAATGCAGATTTTATCAGGCAAATTTGATACGGTTTTTTTATTAACCGGAACAATAAAAAAGGCCGCCTTCGCAGACAGCCTTTTTCAATATTAAAGTCGAAAAACCTATGCTGCCAAAACTTCTTTCACCAAATCCGCAGCTTCTTTTAACAAGATAGCTGAGAAAACTTTCAAACCAGATTCATCAATTAGTTTCTTCGCTTCAACGGCGTTTGTTCCTTGTAAACGAACAATGATCGGAACAGGAATATCGCCCATTTCCTGGTAAGCATCAATTACACCTTGCGCCACGCGGTCGCAACGTACAATTCCACCAAAAATATTAATCAGGATAGCTTTAACGTTTGGATCTTTTAAGATAATACCAAAAGCAGCTTTTACCGTTTGTGCATTTGCTGTTCCTCCAACATCTAAAAAGTTGGCAGGCTCGCCGCCGGCAATTTTGATAATGTCCATCGTTGCCATTGCCAAACCGGCACCGTTAACCATGCAACCCACGTTTCCGTCAAGTTTAACATAGTTTAGGTTTGATTCGCTGGCTTCCACTTCTGTCGGATCTTCTTCCGCTGTATCGCGCATCGCAGCAAAATCAGGATGACGGTACAAAGCGTTATCATCCAAATTCACCTTGGCATCAACCGCTAAAATTTTATTATCCGAAGTTTTTAAAACCGGGTTAATTTCGAACTGAGAAGAATCCGTTGCATCGTAAGCTTTGTATAAAGCGGTGATAAATTTTACCATCTCTTTAAAAGCATCGCCAGATAAACCTAAGTTAAAAGCAATTTTACGTGCCTGGAAACCTTGCAAACCAACTTTCGGGTCGATTTCTTCTTTGTGGATCAGTTCCGGCGTAGAGTGCGCAACTTCTTCAATATCCATTCCACCTTCGGTAGAATACATAATTACGTTGCGGCCTTTCGCACGGTCCATCAAAACGGAAACATAAAACTCTTTCGTTTCTGATGCGCCTGGATAATAAACATCCTGTGCAACCAGCACTTTGCTTACCAATTTACCTTCGGGACCAGTTTGCGGCGTTACTAATTGCATACCGATAATGGCTGCTGTTTTCTCTTTCACATCGTCCAGGTTTTTGGCCAATTTAACGCCGCCGCCTTTACCACGGCCCCCAGCGTGGATCTGTGCTTTAATCACCACCCAGTCAGAACCATATTCTTCCTTTAATTTTTGAGCTGCTGCCACAGCCTGTTCAACGTTCTCGGCTAAGATGCCTTCCTGAACCTTAACACCGTAGCTTTTCAGTATGGCTTTGCCCTGATATTCGTGAATGTTCATTTTAAAAAGATTTTGGGTAAAGCTACAATTTCAGGTGAAAAATAAAAATGGAAAAGTTTGGTTTGGGTTTGGAGTGTTTCACTTTATTGATTTAACCAAATCATGAACACATCTTATAAATAATTAAAGATGTTCTTACAGTTTTTTTGATTGATGACTTGCTCTTCAAAAGGCTTCCAATCTTTGTCTTCTATTCCGGCTAGCCTAATGTTTTTTAAAAGGAAATTGTAATCCGTAGTCTGCCCAGTGTTTTTTAAAGCTTGCTGACAGAACTTTCTTACTTTTTCTAATCCGAACCTTTTCTCCATTGCAAGAAGTATTAACGGAGCATAGTAATATCGATAGGATTCACCAATACTTTCAGTATTAGTAACCTGTGATAATGGTTTAATTTGCCAATCATTCATCCAAGATTTTCTTTCTACAATATATCGCTGAGTAGCCACTTTTCCATATTTCATTTCTGTTGCTTTGATAGAAAGGAATTCAGCCATTGTTTCTAAAAAGAACCATTTAAGAGTTGAATTGGATTGCAGAATCTGGCCAAAGTAATAGTGCCCTAATTCATGAGCATAAAAGTGATAAGTTGAAGTATCTTTAAATAGGCTTGTTTTTAAATTGACTTGTGATTTGAAACCATTACCTGCTACCGCAATAGTAGGAAAGGTAACAAAGCCCCATGATCGTTTGGAACCGTAAGGTTCAAACGCTTTATGCTGTAGGAAAGTAATCTTTTCGCCATAAGGGATTTGAAGGTACTGCTTGTAAAATTTAGTTATGAAGCTAATATTTTGGTTGAAAATGTTAGCTTCATCAGCATTTAGTCCAGCATTTAAAAATGTTCCGTTACTTAATGATTGTACATCGTAATCCCCTGCAAATAATAATAACTGACGTGGTTTATCAGATTTAAAATTAGCTACCGAACCTGCTTTCGCGATAGAACCGTTAATATATATAGTTTTACAATCTTTACAATCAACGGTTATATCATAAGTAACATCTACAAGCTCTTTGTCATTTATAACGTCATAAATAACTGGATACCATTTCGATTGTTCTGCCGCCCGAACGGTTTTATTATTAAAAGCGATAAATCCTTTAAAATCGAAAGAATTGAGTGTGTCTTTATATAAAGGAAATGCCCCTACATAAGACAAATTTAAGCTGGAAGGCAATTTTAATGTGTCATTGTTAATCATAGGAATATAGGCTGCCGCTTCACCTTGTAATTTGCTGTTATAAAAGCCATTATACTGTAAAACCCTGCCTGTATCATTTTTTAAAAGTTGGATATTGAAACCACGATAAAGTAATATTTTGTATTGTTTACCTAATTGGGGTAGTTGAGAAAGATTAAAATCGCATTTTATTGATCCCTGAGTCATTGAAATATTTACTTTTCCAGTTATATGAGGCATCTTTTGTTGAGCAAAGGAATAATTACATAATAAAATAAAGTAGGTTGTTATAAAACAAAGTTTAGTCATATGAAAGTATTTGCTACAAGACGTATAAAAATAACAAGTGTTACGATAATACAATAATTATATTTCTTGGTACAACAGATTGAAAAAGTTTTTCTTTCTCCAAAATTATTTCTCCCAAAACCAACCTTCCTCACATTGTTCCCACCAAACATATCACTATTTTTACCGGATGCTGAAAGCAAGGCTAATCAAACTATAATAGAAGTAAACACAAAAATGAAAATCAAACACTTGTTCATACTTCTTTTATCGGGTTATTTTTACAGTAGTTATGCACAAAATACAGCACAATCCACTAATAAGAATAGCATTCAATACATAACCGATACTACCGTAAACTTTAATGGCCTGATCAATAAGTTTAAAGGTAAAATCATCTACGTTGATATTTGGGCGTCGTGGTGTTCTCCATGCAAACACGAACTTCAAGTTTCAAAAGATGTGAAAGGTTTTGAAGACTTTGCCAGGAAAAATGATATTGTAATTTTGTACATCTGCTGTGATAAAAACGGCAATAGTTGGAAACCTTTTATCACTGCAAATCATTTATCTGGCTATCATACTTTAGTTAATTCTCATATTAATGAGGATTTTCACACCACTTTTTCCATGGTGCAAAAAAGGCAAGGCAAGATGAAAAGGAGTTTTTATCTACCTCGTCATTTTATTGTTGATAAAAACAGTATGGTTGTGGATAGCATTGCAGCACATCAAGGTAGTTCATCGGTTTATGCTAAATTGAATAAGTTGTTAAAGTAACGAATCAATAAAAATCATTTCTCTCAAAACCAACCTTTCTTACATTGCACCCTAAAATCCCAATCGCTATTTTTGCCAAATGCTAAGAGCAAGGTCAATCAAAAAATCGTACGGAACGCTGCCGATATTAAAAGGTGTTGATCTGGATGTAAACGCCGGGGAAATTGTAAGTATTGTGGGTGCTTCCGGTGCGGGGAAAAGTTCGCTGTTGAACATTATTGGTACGCTGGACAAGCCGGATTCTGGCCGGGTTTTGCTGAACGATGCCGATACCAGCGTGATGAACCAGAAACAATTGAGTGCTTTCCGCAATAAAGAAATTGGTTTTATTTTCCAGTTTCATCATTTGCTGGCCGAGTTTAATGCAATTGAAAATATTTGCATTCCGGCTTACATCGCCGGAAAAACAAAACTGGAAGCCGAAACACGCGCTTCAGAATTACTGGAAATGCTGAATTTAGGTCACCGAAAAACGCATAAACCCAACCAGCTTTCGGGCGGCGAGCAGCAGCGTGTGGCCGTAGCGCGCGCTTTAATTAACAGTCCGGCTTTGATTTTAGCTGATGAACCTTCCGGGAACCTGGATTCCAAGAATGCGATGGAACTGCACCAATTGTTTTTTTCACTGCGCGATCAGTTTAAACAAACCTTTATTATTGTTACACATAACGATGATTTGGCGGAAATGAGCGACCGTAAAGTTACGATGAAGGATGGTTTGATCGAAGCATGACAAAAGCTTTAATTACTTGCGGCGGGAATCCGGGCGTTTATTTTCTGGAAAAATGGCTGTCGGGTTTTGAGTTTGTTTATGGCGATGCTTCTTTTATCGCACAAATTTCGGAAACGCAGCAATTGGTTTTGCCGAAAGTTTCACAGGCGGATTATATCCATGAGTTGTTGAACATTTGTCTGGATAAACAAATTGAAAGTGTTTTTGTGATGAGTTTTGCAGAACAAGAATTGCTGGCAGAAGCGACGGAACTATTTTCGGAATTCAACATCCAACTTCATTTGCCAAATTTGATTTCCCGAAAATTATTGTTCGATACAAAAGCACTTTTTGAAAAACTCAATTTTAATGGCATAAAAACAATATCGTTCCAACTTACATCTTCCTTTGGAGAGTTTTCTAAAGCTTGTTTGCAATTGGGTTATCCAACGGAAACTCTAACGGTTACAAGTTTGGCTGACATGGATTTGGTTTGGATTATCAACGATCAAGTTAAAACCAATTCTGTTGATGGAAAACCAGTGATTTCATTTATCAAAGCTGCCAAATTGTTTGCTGCGGAGGAATTGCTTTTGCTGCGGAAATTTCATCCTTTAAACCCAAAAATTATATATGCTTTTTTTACCGGTGGAAAATTGAAATCGGTTTGGAACGGGAAGGTTTTCTCCGAAGAAATAATTAAAATTGGATTGCAATTGCAATTGAATGGTTTGTTTGAAATCCAATTTCAGCAGGAAAAATTATTCAACCTAAAACCGTTTGTTGTAAAATGATTTTTCGTTATGCCGACCTCGACCCGCGCAAAAAAGCTTTTGTTTTTGAGCTGGACGATGTGCTTTTCCCCAAACAGGATTATTACTTGCAAGTGTATTATTTGTTTGCCGCGTTTTTAGAACATACCGAACAATTGGACGGCAAAGTTACGCTTGCCCTGATGAAAGAAACTTATGAAAGTTTGGGTGAAGATGCTGTTTTTACATCGATAAAAACAGCATTGAACCTTGATGAAAAGTACAGGGAAAACTTTGAACGCTTGTTAAAAACCGCCCGGCTTCCGCTTAAATTATTGTTGTACAAACAGATGCTGGAACTGCTGCAGCAAATTGTGGTCGACCGCAAACAAATCTTTATACTCACCAACGGGAACCCGCAGCAGCAACTCAACAAAATTAAACAAACCGAATGGAACGGTTTGGAAAAATACCTGGTTTGCTATTTTGCCGAAGAAATTAAACCAAAACCAGAACCAGATAACCTGCATTACATTTTAAACGAGCATCAATTGGAGCGCCGAGACTTAATAATGATTGGCAACCACGTAGATGATGAACTTTGTGCTCAGGCAGCAGGGGTAGATTATGCAAACTTGTACGATTTTATAAAATATTAATAGAAGTTTTAATATTTTCTGTTAAAAGATTATTAAATTTTATGTACTTTAGATTTTACTAAGATACCAACATGAAGAAATATTTTGTTTACTTAACCATTAGCATATTCGGTGCTGCTTTTTTTTCTGCCTGTAAAAAAACCAACACCATTCCAGCCCCAACCACTATTTCGCCGGCTAATCCCGGTACGGCTTTAGACCGTGTGAAAGATTCGATTTACCTGTTTACCCAGGAAGAAAATTTGTGGTATGATGCCTTGCCAGCTTACGCCACTTTTAAGCCGCGCACTTTTACCGGCACAACAGAGCTTGCGGCGTTGCAAAGCGAAGTTGATGCGCTTTCTCAATATAAGATTAACCCGGCAACGAGCCAGCCGTATGAGTATAACAAATCAGCACCCGGAACATCTAAATATTCTTTTATTGACCAGGGACAAACTGCTACTACTTTAGGCGGAACAAGCGGCGATTTTGGTTTTGGGCCGATCTGGGTTGCGACTTCGGATTTGCGGATTAAATACGTTTACCCAGGTTCTCCGGCAGATAAAGCCGGTTTGTTAAGAGGTTACCAGATTACAAAAATTAACGATAACTCATCTTTATCTTACGATTATAGCAGCACAACCGGAACAGGCACAAACTACAATTTCGTGGTTAATGCGTATTACAATTCTTCAACCATCAAGATGACGGTTTTAAAACCGGATAATACAACGATGGATGTTACTTTAAACACAGCCAGTTATACCATAAACCCGGTTTTAAAATCTAAAGTGATTGATCTGGGCAACGGTAAAAAGATGGGTTATTTAGCGTTTAACAGTTTTACAGTTCCATCTAACGCCAAAAGTTATTTAGATGCCGCTTTCACCAGTTTTACTGCGGCTGGCATTACAGATTTGGTGGTTGATTTGCGTTACAACGGTGGCGGTTCGGTAGCAACATCTGAGTATTTGGCTAATTTAATCGTTCCAACTGCTAAAACCAACACTTTAATGTACACAGAATATTTTAACGATAAGTTGCAAAATGATAAATATCCGTTATTAGCTAAAAAATATCTAATCAATCCAGGCGATTTTAAATCAACTAACAATCAACATGGTTTTGCAAAAGCAGGAAGTTTAAATATCAGTCGCGTATTCTTCATTGTAACTGGCGCAACTGCTTCTGCAAGTGAGCTGACGATCAATAATTTAATACCTCAAATGACTGTACAGTTAATAGGCACTACTTCTTATGGTAAACCGGTTGGTTTTTTTGCGATACCAATTGGTGCTTATCAATTATACACGCCAGAATTTGAAACCAAAAATTCTGCTAATGCAGGTGGTTATTATTCCGGGATGACACCAGGTTCGGCCACCTATCCTGGTTTTGCTGCTAACGACGATGTGACACACGATTTTGGAGATGTAAACGAAGGATTATTGGCCCACGCTATTTCTTACACCACGAAAGGTACTTACGCGCTTCCTGCCGGTCCGGTTACTTTAGGTTTAAGCAGCAAGAGCGGTCAGGCTTTATCTGTGGATCAAATGAACCAGATCGCACACGATTTCTCCAGAAACGATGTTAAAGTGATGGTGAGCGATAAATTTAAAAAGTAAGATTTGGGTTGATAAAAGAAGTATGATCTTTTATCAACCTGATATTCTTATTGAAAAGACAAACCTTCTTCCAAGCATTTAAAATTTATGCTTGGAAGAAGGTTTTTTATTGCTGATAAAAAGATAAAAGCTTAATCCGTTAAGATGGTAAATTTGAAATCCAGAGGTTTGAAATGTTGTACCAATTGTTCGATAAAGTTGTAACCATGTTTCACATAAAACAAACCAAAGTTTTCGTTCCGTTCCTGCAAACTTCCACCCGGAAAAAGTTCTGTTTTGATCTGGTCGATCTGGTTTAAACGCGTTTCATAATTGCGTTTCTCCGCTTTAACCAACTTTTTTTCGAGGTTAAAAACAGCATGCTCTAATCGCTTTTTGATCGCTTCTGTAGATGGGCCTAAAGTTGGATCGATCTTGGAATTTTGCAACTTCATCCGATCAAAAACTTCGCCCAATTCCTGCCATTCTTTTTTCAATTGCAATTGGTTCTGGCTGTTTACTTTAATCCAATCTGCTTTTAAAATCGTTGAATCTTTGAAAAAATCAGTCAAAGTTAAACCCATGTTTTCGGCTTTTCCAGCTGCTCTTTTACTGACTATTAAACCTGAATTCCGCAGGATTAAAATTGGAAAATCAATTTCGTAAAAATCAAAGTTGGATTTTAATTCCAGCCAGTAAACTATTTCTGCTCCACCGCCAATGTACGCAATATTGGGTAAAATAACTTCTTGGTAAAGCGGACGCATCACTACATTCGGACTAAACCTTTCCGGGTAAATGCTAATTTCTGTTTTCAGTCCTTCTTCCGAAAAAGCAATTTCTGTGTTTAAAACCTTGTATTGATTATCTTCAAAAATTATTCGTTCGCGTACTTCTTTTGTCAGGTAAAAAAAGTTGATTTCTCTTGGATTGACTTGGATATGAACGCCCGATTTCTGCAAATCTTCATTGGTTGCCGAAATATTTTTAAAGCTGTTTTGGTGGATAATATCTTGTTGGATAATCTCTGCAAATTCTTTTTTTAATTGAGGGTCATCAGCATCCAAAATCACCAAACCAAACTTGCTGAACAAAGCGTTCACTAAATAACGGGTTGCATCGGCCAGGTTTTCAAACTGTACATAAGCGGTTTCTACTAAGTTTGCTAATTCTTCCGCAAAAACCTCAATCCCTAAAACACCTTTATATTGGTTCAAAGCTTCGCGGATCCCTTTAGTATAAATCCTTCCGGTTGCGCCGGAAACTTCCTCGTTCCAAGTAATTTTTTTACCTGCAATTTGCGTGTGGTTGATCTCCGCAAAATCATGGTCTTCCGAAGCCATCCAATAAACGGGCACGAAGTTTTTATCGGGAAACTCAGCTTTTAAATCTTTTGCCAGGTTAATGGCCGTTACAATTTTGAAAATAAAGTAAAGCGGACCGGTAAAAATATTCAATTGATGGCCGGTTGTAACGGTAAAAGTATTTTCCTGGTTGAGCAAATCCAGGTTTTTATTTGTTACATCTGATACTTCTTTTACCGGTAATTTTTTATACTGATTTTGCAAAACTTCAACCAGAATGTTTCTTTTACACGTGTTTTTTTTGCGTTGAAGGAGTTGCCTAAAACCATCCAAGTCTGGCCGGAAACTATAAAAAGGCTGTAGTGCTGTATCGTTTTCCAAGTAGCTGATGACGGTTGGGGAGAAGCTGCCGGTTGCTTTGTAATCGATATAGGTTGCCTTCATGAATGTACAGCTAACGCTTCGGCAAAAGTTTTTGTTGGTTTTGGCTGGATGATTTTTCCGTATAAATCAAAATCTTCTGCCGAATCTATTTTTACGTTTACAAAACTCCCGGGAACGGCATATTGTTGGCTTGCATCAATTAAAACTTCATTGTCCACTTCCGGCGAATCAAATTCTGTTCTTCCAACTAAAAAATCGCCTTCAATTTTATCAATCAAAACTTTAAACGTTTGTCCAATTTTTTGGTGGTTTTTCTCGTGCGAAATCAATTGCTGCACTTCCATAATCGCTTCGGAGCGTTCCTGTTTTGTTTCTTCCGGAACGTCGTCTACCAAATTATGCGCGTATGTTTTTTCCTCGTGCGAATACGTGAAGCAACCCAAACGGTCGAATTTGGTATCCATTACCCATTGCTGCATTTCTTCAAAATCCTGCTGCGTTTCGCCCGGGTAACCAGTAATTAACGTAGTGCGCAAAGCAATTCCGGGAACTTTATCGCGGATTTGGTTCACCACATCAATGGTTTTTTGTTTGGTAATTCCGCGGCGCATCGACTTCAACATGTTATCCGTAATGTGTTGCAGCGGCATATCCAGGTAATTGCAGATGTTGCTGCGCTCGTTCATCACATCCAAAATTTCCATCGGGAAACCGGAAGGATAAGCGTATTGCAAACGTATCCATTCGATGCCTTCCACATCAGAAATCCTTCTTAAAAGTTCGTCTAAATTACGTTTTCCGTAGATGTCCAAACCGTAATAAGTTAAATCCTGCGCAATCATGATCAGTTCCTTCGTTCCGTTGGCAGCCAGTTTTTTTGCCTGTAAAACAAGCTGCTCCATCGGCGTAGAAACATGTTTGCCGCGCATCAGCGGAATGGCGCAAAAGGAGCACGGACGATTGCAGCCTTCGGCAATTTTAAAATAAGCAAAATGCGAAGGCGTAGTCAACAACCGTTCGCCCAGCAATTCATATTTGTAATCTGCACCGATATTTTGCAGGATTTCCTGTAAATTATTGGTGCCAAAAAAAGCATCAACGTTTGGAATTTCAGTTTCCAGTTCAGGTTTGTAACGTTCGGAAAGACAACCGGTCACGATTACTTTTCCAACTTTGCCCTGTGCTTTTAAATCACTGTATTGCAAGATTGTATCGATAGATTCCTGCTTGGCATTATCAATAAAACCACAGGTGTTGATGACGACAATATCATTGCAGCCAACTTTTTCGCTTTCGTGCACCACATCAAAATGGTTGCCCTGCAGCTGGCCCATCAAAATTTCAGAATCATAAATGTTTTTAGAACAGCCTAAAGTAACTACATTTACGCGTGGTTTTTTGATGGTATTTATGGTAGATATTTTCGTTTTCAAAAATCTATAATTAAGGGAATAAATTGTAAATATCTTTTCGGTGCAAAACCCTTTCAAAAGTTAACAATTGGTTTTCATACTTTAAACCAATCCTGTAATCTCCAATTTTAATACGATAGTACAACTGGTAACCTTGAAGTTTCTTAAAATTCTTTATTTCTGCTAAAAGCTCAAAAGCAGGGATTTCTTTAAAAACTAAACTTTCAATTTTAATCCTTTGTTTGGATGGGAGTGAGGCCAAATCTTTCAGAAACTTTTTGTTATAGCTTACCTGCACTTATTTTGCTTTTTCCAAGGTTTGATAGTAAGCAATGGCATCTTCTAAATTTAGGTTTTCTGCCGGATCATTTTCATGAATTGCTTTCATCATCGCTAAATCTTCTTTTTCTGCCGGAGATAAAACTTGTGTTTCAAGTCCCATTTTCTGTGCTAAATATTGGAACAGATCCAAGTCTTTTTTATTACTCGAATAAATGATGATACTTTCCATAACCTAAAATTACAATTAATTACAATGGAAGTTAAAGCCGAAGATTCAAATTTAAAATTGAATGACTAATCATTTTTAAATAAGCTATCTACAAAAGCTTTTCGGTCAAACAACTGCAACTGATCTTGTGCTTCGCCAACACCAATATATTTTACCGGGATTTTAAACTGATCTGAAATCCCGATTACTACGCCGCCTTTTGCAGTGCCATCTAACTTAGTTAAAGCCAAAGCATTAACATCTGTTGCCTGGGTAAACTGTTTGCATTGCTCAATCGCGTTTTGTCCGGTGGAAGCATCCAATACCAACAAAATTTCATGCGGTGCATTCGGGATTACCTTTTGCATCACATTCTTAATTTTGGTCAGCTCGTTCATCAAACCAACTTTGTTGTGCAAACGCCCGGCGGTATCAATAATCACCACATCATCACCGTTGGAAACAGCAGATTTTACGGTATCATAAGCCACGGAAGCCGGATCAGAACCCATTGCTTGTGCAACAACACGTACGCCAACACGTTCGCCCCAAAGCTGGATTTGCGAAACAGCCGCCGCCCGAAAAGTATCCGCCGCACCAATAACCACCTGGCTTCCAGCTTGTTTAAGTTTATAAGCCAGCTTGCCGATAGTAGTAGTTTTGCCAACGCCATTTACGCCAACCACCATAATTACGTATGGCTTGTGGTTTCCATACTCAAAATTATGGAAGTCGTTACTGTTGTTTTCCGCTAATAAAGCCTGGATTTCTTCTTTTAAAATTCCGTTTAATTCTGCTGTACCGAGATATTTATCCCGGGCCACACGTTCTTCAATCCGCTTAATTATTTTTAACGTGGTGGTTACGCCAACATCAGAAGTTACCAGGATTTCTTCCAGGTCATCCAGCACTTCCTCGTCCACGGTAGATTTTCCTGCAACAGCTTTCGTGATCTTGGATAAAAAACTATCTTTCGTTTTCTCTAAACCTTTGTCGAGGTCTTGCTGCTCTACAGCGGTGTTTTCTTTCTTCTTAAAAAAATCAAATAATCCCATAAGTTCAATTTGGAATAAAGCTGAGAAAGACAAATGCTTCTTTTACAGCATAAATTTATGTGATAACAAAAAAAGCCCTTCCGGTAAAATCGGAACGGCTTTCTTATTTTTTAAGAATCAGGTTACTGGTTAGCAGCTTTTGCTACAGCAATCGCATCTTTAACGTGGTCGTTATGTGCAATAATTTCTTTGAAAGAATAAGCACCGGTTTTAGGCGATTTGATCATCGTGATCACTTTGGAATATTCTTTGCCTTTTCCAGTTTTCAGAGTTGCAACTACTTTCTTTGCCATATGTTTTTATGTTGATAGTTATTAGTTGATAGATGATGGTTCATAGTTAATGGTCGATGCAAGGTGCAGCTAATATGAACTATAAACTAAGAACTATATGCTATTTAATTTCTTTATGAACAGTTACTTTTCTAAGTACAGGGTTGAATTTTTTCAATTCCAGTCTCTCTGTTGTATTCCTTTTATTTTTGGTCGTGATGTAACGGGACATGCCCGGCATCCCGCTTGTTTTGTGTTCGGTACATTCTAAAATTACCTGAACCCTATTGCCTTTTTTAGCCATAATTGTTGAGTTGTAAGTTTCGGGTTGTAAGTTGTAAGTTAATCACCCTGAACTGGGAACCCACAACCGGCAACCGGCAACTATTTAAATAAATCCTTTTTTAACAAACTTACTGATGCAAGCAGAAATTCCGTTCTTGTTGATCGTTTTTATTGCTGAAGTGGAAACTTTTAAAGTAATCCATTTATCTTCTTCCGGAATGAAGAACTTTTTCAGTTTCAGGTTTGGGTGAAACTTACGTTTGGTTTTAGCGTTCGAGTTAGAAACGTTAAAGCCGTTCATAGAAGTTTTACCGGTTAAATCGCAAATTCTGGACATGATGAAATTTTTTGTTATATCTTTTCCTCGAAAAAGAGTTTGCAAATATCAGCAATCTGAACAAAAAATCCAATAGTGATTATAATTTAGTTTGATAATTTTTAGTCGGTAAAAGAAGCATCATCAAATTGTTGCAAATTCGGCTTCAAATTATACGTTGTATAAATTTTTTGCAGATAGTCTGCCAGATTTCTTAACTTGACCGGCCTAAACCTAATCTACAAAAAAACCAATTATCAACCTAAATTTTTATTGTGATGCAAGAAACTAACTCACTTATCGTTCGGGATTCTTCTGCCAATCCTGGCCCGCTCGGCTTATTTGCCTTCGGCATGACCACCGTTTTGTTGAACCTGCACAATGCCGGTTTTTTTGAACTCAATTCCATGATCCTGGCCATGGGCATTTTTTATGGAGGGACAGCGCAGGTAATTGCAGGGATTTTGGAATCAAAAAAGAACAATACTTTTGGGATGACAGCCTTTATTTCCTACGGATTTTTCTGGCTGACACTCGTCGGGTTGATCGTGATGCCCAAATTAGGCTGGACCGTTCCTTCATCAGAAACGGCGATGGCTTCGTATTTAACCCTGTGGGGGGTTTTTACCGGGTTGTTATTCATCGGGACGTTGCGCTTAAACCGCGCCCTGCAATTCGTTTTCGCAACGCTTACCATCCTTTTCTTTTTGCTGGCTGCGGGAGATGCAACCGGCAACAAATCCATCACCCATTTTGCCGGATATGAAGGTTTAATTTGTGGGTTTTCTGCAATTTATGCCGGTATCGGAACTTTGTTGAACGAAGTTTATGGCCGCAATTTTTGGCCACTCGGACCAGTAACAAAATAATTATCGGATGGATAAGCCTTCTCATAAACAGAATTTTTTAGTTTTACCGGCGAGAAGAGCTAACCTTAATTTCTACCCATGGGCCTGCAGATAAAATCTTTTGAAGAATATCACGAAGTTTATAATTACAGTGTGAACCAACCGGAAAAGTTTTGGGCAGAAATTGCCGGGAACTTTTTATGGCGAAAAAAATGGGATACTGTTCTCGATTGGGATTTTAAAGAACCAAAAATCAAATGGTTCTCAGGCGCAAAACTGAATATTACAGAAAATTGCCTCGATAGGCATCTGGATACTTTGGGCGATCAGCCTGCAATTATCTGGGAACCAAATGACCCCGAAGAACATCACCGTACTTTAACTTATAAACAACTGCACCAAAAAGTTTGTCAGTTTTCGCACGTCCTGCAAAATAATGGCGTTAAAAAAGGCGACCGTATTTGTATTTATATGCCGATGGTGCCCGAATTGGCCATTGCAGTTTTAGCTTGCGCGCGTGTTGGTGCAATTCATTCGGTTGTTTTTGGCGGATTTTCTGCACAATCTATCGCCGATCGTATTATCGATGCCGAATGTTCCTTAGTAATTACTGCGGATGGCGGTTTCCGCGGCAACAAAGAAATACCGTTAAAAACAGTAATAGATGATGCGCTGGTCCAATGTAAATCAGTAAAAAAAGTAATCGTTTTAACCCGGAGCCGCACACCGGTTTCCATGATTAAAGGCCGCGATGTTTGGTGGGAAGATGAAATTAAAAAAGTAGAAACCAACGGATTGACCGATTTTCCGGCGGTAGAAATGGATGCGGAAGATATGCTTTTCATCCTGTACACTTCCGGCTCAACCGGGAAACCAAAAGGCGTGGTACATACTTGCGGCGGTTACATGGTTTACACGGGTTATACTTTTGCCAATGTTTTTCAGTACCAAACCGGCGAAGTGCATTTTTGTACCGCTGACATTGGCTGGATAACCGGCCATTCATACATCGTTTACGGCCCGCTTTCGCAAGGTGCAACCGCGCTGATATTTGAAGGGATACCAACCTGGCCCGATGCGGGCCGGATGTGGGATATTGTAGCGAAACACAAAATCAATATTTTATATACCGCACCAACTGCCATCCGCTCGCTCATGAGTTTTGGTGATAAGCCGTTGGAAGGAAAAGATTTAAGTTCGCTTACCAAATTAGGTTCGGTAGGAGAGCCGATCAACGAAGAAGCCTGGCATTGGTTTAACGAAAAAATCGGGAAAAGCCGCTGTCCGATTGCAGATACCTGGTGGCAAACAGAAACCGGCGGGTTGATGATTTCGCCAATCTGTAATGTTACACCAACAAAACCAGGTTATGCCACTTTGCCGCTTCCGGGGATTCAGCCGGTTTTGGTGGATGAAAACGGGAAAGAAATTGAAGGCAATGGTGTGAGCGGAAACTTGTGTATCAAGTTCCCGTGGCCCGGAATGTTGCGTACCACTTACGGCGACCATGAGCGTTGCCGGACCACTTATTTTGCCACTTACCAAAACATGTATTTTACCGGTGATGGATGTTTGCGCGATGAAGATGGTTATTATAAAATTACCGGCCGAGTTGATGATGTGTTAAATGTTTCCGGCCACCGAATTGGTACTGCAGAAGTAGAAAATGCCATTAATATGCACTCCGATGTGGTAGAATCTGCAGTAGTTGGTTATCCGCATGATATTAAAGGCCAGGGCGTTTATGCTTTTGTAATTTGTGCGAATGTACATGGTGATGAAAACCTGACCCGGAAAGATATTACCATGACGGTTTCCCGTATTATCGGTGCCATTGCCAAGCCCGATAAAATTCAGTTTGTAAGCGGCTTGCCCAAAACACGTTCCGGCAAAATTATGCGCAGGATTTTAAGGAAAATTGCCGAAGGCGAAACAGGGAATTTAGGTGATACTTCTACTTTGCTTGATCCTGCTGTTGTGGAAGAAATTAAGGCTGGTGCGTTGTAAAGTAACTTTTATAAAAAGGAGTATTTTAATTTTTAAAAATGCTTCTTTTATCACCACATTTTTCATTAATTTTTAATTTCACTTTTATATATTCACACTTAAACACTACAATTATGGGACTCGATTTAAAAGGAAACTGGAACCAGTTAAAAGGAAAAGTAAAACAAGCCTACGGTGATTTAACAGATGACGATTTAACACACGAAGAAGGCAAAGACGATGAACTGCTGGGCAAGCTGCAAACCAAAACCGGCAAAACCCGCGATGAAGTTGTAAAATGGCTGGAAAGCTTGTAGATGCTTCTTTTACCACATAAAAAATAGGAAGTCTGGTTGCAGGCTTCCTATTTTTATTGCGCAAATATCTCCTCAAGATCCACCGAAAAACCTTTCAAAATAAGAGAATGAAAACTTCCCGGTGATTCAACTTTTTGGTCGATAAAAAAAGCATCATCTTTCAAAACACAAACTTCTGCACTTTGCAAATCAGGATCAATAATGATATATTCTTTAACACCATATTTTTCACAAGTTTGTTTTTTGATTCCAACATCATAAGCTGCGGTTTCCGGCATAAGAATTTCAACGATTAAGTCTGGTGCACCTTGAACGTTATCTTTTACCAGTTCATCTTTCCTTTCTTCACAAACATAAACCCAATCTGGCTGAAAAGCATTTCCTTCATCTAAAATAACATCTATCGGACCCATTATCAAAAGTCCTTTGTCTTTAGTTTCCTCTAAAAATGAAGATATCAACATCAAAAATTTTATCATAATGCGTTGATGTTTGATGCTTCGTGAAGGTGTATGAATCAACTCATAATTAATTAACTGATAAGGCGCACCTACTTCCATCAACATGTAATCCTTAACTGTACATTTGATTTTACTTTCCATTTTTAAATATATAAAAAATCTTATTTATAATTTCGCCGCATGGCAAAATCAACAAAACCAACAATTTTAGTGGTAAACGATGACGGTATAACCGCGCCCGGCATCAAAGCTTTGATCGAGGTGATGCAGGAACTTGGAAACGTAGTTGTGGTTGCGCCGGATAGTCCGCAATCTGCAATGGGCCACGCCATTACCATTGGCAAACCGCTGCGTTTGGATAAAGTTGATTTGTATGAAGGTGTGGAAATGTACAAATGTTCGGGCACGCCAGTTGATTGTGTAAAGCTAGCCGTAAACGTTGTTTTTAAGGGGGAAAAACCGGATTTATGCGTTTCCGGCATCAATCACGGGTTGAATAATTCGATCAATGTGTTGTATTCCGGCACCATGTCAGCCGCGGTAGAAGGTGCGATTGAAAGCATTCCTTCCATCGGTTTTTCGCTGGATGATTTTACTTTGGAAGCTGATTTTTCTCCCGCAAAAAAATACATCAAGCAAATTGCCGAACAGGTTTTGAACCACGGTTTGCCGCAGGCAACTTTGCTCAACGTAAATTTCCCGAATACAAAAGAAATCAAAGGCATTAAAATCTGCCGGCAGGCAAACGCCAAATGGGCGGAAGAATTTGATGAACGCTTAGACCCGCACAAACGCAAATACTACTGGCTCACCGGCGTTTTCCAGGTGAATGACCAGGGCGAAGATACCGATGTTTGGGCTTTAGAACATCAATACGTTTCGGTTGTTCCTGTTCAGTTTGATATGACGGCACATCACATCATCGGCCTTTTAAATGGTTGGAAGTTTGAAGGTTAAGCTATTCCTTCAAACTTTTTAAACTCAAATCTATCCCTTGCGGGCCGCCTTCCAATTTACAAATCAGCGGAAAATCAGGGTTGTTTAAAATCCATAATTTTGTTTTTCCATTGGCGGTTACGGCGTAAAAAACGTCGGCTTCTTTATCGTTGATTTTGTAAGGGTTTGTATCCTCCGTAACATTAAAAGTTTGTCCGTTCAGTTCAAAAGTTTTGTTGGTAGTCAAGTTCGTAAACGTATTTTTAGAAAGAACAGCCAAAGTTTCATCGTCTTTTAACTTGGTTACGCCATCTATTTCTGGTTCTTTAAAAGCCATTTTTTTGCCGCTTTCCATTGCTTTTGCTGAGATTTCAAAAGTTCCGGTTCCTAATTGCGGAACGTTAAATTTTAATTGGACGGGTGTTGTAATGCTGATGATGGTTAATGTTAATGGAACATCCTGACCGAAAGCCCGGGAATACGCGCTGAAATTAAACACTGTACCAGCTTTAATTTGAGGAACATACTTTTGTGCAAAAGCAGTTACATTTAAGCAAAGTAATAAGGCAAAAGCATAAACTATTTTCATTTTTAAAGCTGCTTATTTTTAGGTGATAAAAAAAGTATTTGTCGATATTTCTTTCATTGTTATAATTTTGAACGATGCCGGTTAAAAATAACGTTGTATTTGGAATGTTAGTTGGGTTGATACTTCCTTTATCGGCCTATTTTATTGCTGATGTTTTTTTTAAAAATTTATTGATCGCCGGGAAACCTGGCGTCCCGTATTTGATTGCTGCTGCCATCAACCTGTTCCTCATCAGGTTTTGCTATAAAAGAGATGCTGACAAGGCGGCGATCGGGATTTTTATAGTCACTTTTTTAACGCTTTTGCTCACGTTCATCTTCAAAATAAGACTTCGCTAAAATGAAATATTACTTAATAGCCGGAGAAGCTTCGGGCGATTTGCACGGTGCCAACCTAATGGCTGCTTTAAAAGCGCGCGACCCAAAAGCAGAATTTCGTTTTTACGGCGGAGATTTAATGAAAGCCGAAGGCGGAACGCTGGTTAAACATTATGCCGAAATGGCTTACATGGGTTTTGTGGAAGTGGCTTTAAACCTTCGCAAAATCCTGAAAAATATGAAAAGCTGTAAGGAAGATATTTCGGTCTGGAAACCTGATGTGGTAATTCCGGTTGATTTTCCTGGCTTCAACCTAAAAATTGCCGCTTATTGTAAAGAAAAAGGTTTTAAAGTTTTCTATTATATCTCACCAAAAGTTTGGGCCTGGAACCAAAAACGGGTTTTAAAAATTAAAAAGGTAGTTGATAAAATGTTCTGCATTTTGCCTTTTGAAGTTGATTTTTATCAATCCTGGGACATGAAAGTGGATTACATCGGCAACCCTTTGCTGGATGCTGTTTTTATCCACCAAAAAAATGAAAATTTCCTCGCCCAAAACAACCTCAGCCAAAAACCAATTATAGCTTTGTTGCCCGGCAGCCGCAAGCAGGAACTGAAAGGGATTTTGCCGGAAATGATGCAGATTGTAGATCAATTTCCTGATTATCAGTTTGTTATTGCCGGCGCGCCTTCTTTCGGCCAAAACCATTATGCTTCTTTTACCGGTGAAAAATTGGTGCCGGTGATCTTTAACCAAACTTATGATTTGCTGGAAAATGCAAGTGCGGCCATTGTAGCTTCGGGCACAGCTACTTTAGAAACTGCTTTATTTCATGTTCCGCAAATGGTGGTTTATAAAGGCAACCTGATTAGCATTGCCATTGCCCGCGCTGTGGTTAAAATCCGGTTTATTTCTTTGGTGAATTTGATTATGGACCGGGAAGTTGTAAAGGAATTAATTCAGCAGGATTGCACGCCGGAAAAGATCGGCAAGGAATTAGGATTGTTGCTGAACGACCAGCTTTATCGGAAAACAATGTTAGATAATTACAGTCTGTTGGATGAAAAAATGGGTGAGGCCGGTGCTTCCGCAAAAACCGCTGATTTAATGATTGGTTATCTAAAAAACAAGTGATAAAAGAAGCATTTATAATGCTCTAATTATCAGAATAACATCTCCAAAAATTCTTTAAATACTTCTTTTATCTGCAAAAAAATTTTTCTTTTTTTGTTTAAACTTGCTTAACCAAAAGTTTAAAAAGATTAATCTAAACCTAATTCTTGATTTATGAATAAATTTTATACAAACCTTGTTTGTGCATTTGCTGTTTTTTTGTTTTCTGCTGTAAAAATATGGGCACAAACAACCGTTTCGGGCACGGTTTCCGATAAAAGCAGCAGAGAAAAACTGGCAGGCGTAAGTGTATCGTTAAAAGGAGGTTCGGGCGCGTCAACGGATGCTTTCGGTCATTTCAGCTTCAAAACTAACCGTCCAAAGCCTTTTACGCTGGTTGTTTCTTACATTGGTTACCAAACTATCGTGCAGCAAATAACCGGTTCTTCTGTAGATCTTAATTTTGAAATGCAGCAACAAGGCATCTTAGGTCAGGAAGTAGTTGTTGCCGCTTCACGAACGCCGGAAAGGATTTTGGAATCGCCGGTTTCTATCGAAAGGATGAGCGCAGCAGCCATACAACAAGCTGCCGCACCTTCTTTTTATGATGCTTTAACCAATTTAAAAGGTGTGGAAGTGAGCACACAAAGTTTGACTTTTAAGTCGATCAACACACGCGGTTTTAACAGCAACGGCAACGAGCGTTTTAATCAGTTTGTAGATGGAATGGACAATCAGGCACCAGGCTTAAATTTTTCTATCGGCAATATTGTTGGCCTATCAGAACTGGACGTGGATAATGCGGAACTGCTTCCGGGTGCTTCATCTGCTTTGTACGGTGCTGGCGGCATCAGCGGGACTTTGCTGATGACTTCTAAAAACCCGTTTACTTATCAAGGTTTAAGTGTTCAGCTAAAAACAGGCGTAAACCACGTTAATGATCCGTTAGAAAAAGCATCCATTTATAACGATTACAGTTTGCGTTATGCCAAAGCTTTTAATAACCGTTTTGCTTTTAAAGTTGATTTTTCTTACCTGAAAGCGAACGACTGGCAAGCCCGGAACTATAACAATTTTGACCGTTTAAACGCAGTACCAAAAGCGGGAACACGAACAACTGACCTTAACTACGACGGTGTAAATGTTTATGGTGATGAAATTAACACCACTTTTGGTGCTACCGCCGGTTTATTAAACGGACAAACAATTTCCCGTACCGGTTATAATGAAAATGCTTTGGTTGATTACGGAACCAAATCCATTAAAACTTTAGGTGCTTTGCATTATAAATTTAATGATAATTTGGAAGCAATTGCCCAGGCCAATTATGGTATCGGTACTTCGGTTTACACCGGTTCTGACCGTTATTCTTTAAAAGATTTTAATTTAGGCCAGTATAAATTAGAGTTAAAAGGAAGAGATTTCTTTTTACGCGGATACACTACGCAAGAACGTTCTGGCGATGCTTACAACGCAACCGCTTTAGGCACTTTAATTAATGAGTATTGGAAACCATCAACTACCTGGTTTACACAATTTGCGCAAGTTTATAATGGTGCCCGTTTAGGAAGCCCGGCTGTTTTAACACCCTTAGGTTTAACCGGGCCGCAAAGTGATGCAGTTGCCCAGCAGATCGCACGTTCGTTTGCAGATAATGGCCGTCCGCAACCAGGATCAGCAGCTTTTGAATCTTTAAAAGATCAGGTGGTAAGCAAAACAATTGGCCCCGGCGGCGGTGCAAAATTTAATGATAAATCTAATTTGTACAATGTTGAAGGCATGTACAATTTTTCAAAACTGTTGGACAGTGTGGTAGATGTGCTGATTGGCGCAAATTACCGGGTTTATAAACTGCACTCCGAAGGAACGCTTTTTGATGATTTAACAAGATCTATCAACATAAACGAAGTAGGTGCTTATGCACAAGTAGTTAAAAAATTATTTGATGACAAGCTAAAACTCAACGGTTCCATTCGTTATGACAAAAACCAAAATTTTGAAGGCCAGTTTACGCCGCGTATCTCTGGGGTTTACACTTTTTTACCAAATAATAACATCAGGGTTTCTTATCAAACCGGCTATCGCAATCCTACTACACAAAACCAGTATATCGATTTATTAGTCCGGCCAAATACACGCATTATCGGTGGTTTACCAGAACTATTAAACAAGTATAATTTAAATACCAATAAAGGTTACACGCTGCAAAGCTTCCAACGGTTTAGTGCAACCGGTAACCCTGCTGTTTTGCAAACTTATACATTTGGCCAGTTTAAGCCAGAAAGTGTACAAGCTTACGAAATTGGTTACAAAGGCTTAATAGCTAACAAGCTTTTAATAGATGCCTACTATTATTACAACCAGTATAAAAACTTTATTTCAAATATAATCCTTATCCAAAACCCAACACCAGGCAATCCGGCCGGACTGGCCAATTACCAGGTTTTTTCAACTTATGCAAATAATCCTGCAAAAGTTAAAACCAACGGTTTTGCGGTAGGAGCAGATTATTTATTAGGGAAATTTGATTTGAACGGGAACGTATCGTACAACAAACTCTCTGCTTCCAGCAACGGTTTAATCAACCAATATAATACGCCGGCTTATCGTTACAACCTCGGTATTGGCAATAACAACATCTACAAAAACCTGGGCTTTAATTTGCAATACCGCTGGCAAGACCAGTTTTTGTGGGAGTCTTCTTTTACAACCGGAACTGTACCTGCTTTTGGCACTGTAGATGCACAAATATCTTATAAAATCGCACCTGCAAAATGTACCGTTAAAATTGGGGGCTCTAATATTTTGAATAAATATTATATCACTTCTTACGGAAACCCGCAAATTGGCGCTATTTATTACGTTTCCTTGTTGTTCGATCAGCTTTTAAAATAGAAGAAAAAACCTTAGTTTTTAAAAACCTCCGCCAAAACAGCGGAGGTTTTTTTAATGCTTCTTTTATCGACTAAAAATCAGGTTTTAGTTTTTCTGTTAATGAAAGGGTTTTTAAAATAAAAGGATTACTGCCATAATCAAGATAATTTTGAGGTTACGAAAACATATTGCTAACTATGTTTATTATTTAAAAATCGGTCGCCTACTGATTCTAAACCAATTTAAGCTGTCGTAATTTAATTTCAAGGATGATTAAAATTTACTTTAATTGATATGGACCGTCATTTACTTTCCGATGAGGAGTTGGTTATTCTTTTAAAAGCAGGCCATGAAGGCGCGGTGAAGGAAATATACAACCGTTATTGGAAAGAAATCCTTTTGGTTTTTTATCGAAAATTGCACGATCAGGAATTAGCCGAAGAACTTACCCAAAACCTTTTTGTGAATTTGTGGGAGAAAAGGGATCATTCGGAAATAAAACAACTAAAGCTTTATTTGTTCGGCTCGGTTAAATACAGCATCATCAATCACCATAAAGCTTTAAACGTTAAAGAAAAGCATCTGGATTATTACCGTTTGAGCAGGCAGGAAGAGGAAAATACTACTGAAAAACAAATTTTGCTGCATGACCTTACTGCTGCCCTTGAAAAAGGGATTGAGCTTTTGCCTGTAAAAACCAAACAGGTTTTCAGGCTTAGCCGTATGCAGCACCATTCTGTAAAAGAAATTTCTTCTGATTTACATATTTCGGAAAAAACGGTCGAATACCATATCACCAGGTCTGTAAAAGTTTTAAGGCTTTATCTAAAAGAATATCTTTTTGCTTTAACGCTGATGCTTCTTTTACTGCATTAAAATCTGCCTGCTAACTTTTCTAAAATTTATTTTTAAAAAGATTAGGGATAGTTATGCTGAGGGTTTACTTCTACATAAACCACCAGTTTAACCTTAATGAGCCGCAAAAACTTTCATGATTTATTAACCAGGTATTTGGAAGGAAACTGCAACCTTGAAGAAAAGGAAACGGTAGAACGCTGGTATAAAATGCTGGATGATGAAACTTTGGGTTTTACCAGAGAAGAATTATCAGTTGTAGAAAGCAAATTGTGGACAAAAATTAGTAGACAGTTAAAGGAAATTCCGGATCGGGAAGAACCAGTTTCATCAATACAACATTTTTTTACCGGTAAAAGAAGCATGTTGTTGTGGGCAGCAGTTTTAGCTGGTTTTGCTGTTGCAGTTGGTTTGTTGTTTTTCTATCCGAAACAGAAAACTCCGGATTTTAATGTAGCGGTTAAAGATGAAGCAACCGTTCAATTCGTCAATAATTCTGCTGCACCTAAATCCATCAATTTAAAAGATGGCAGTTATGTATTGCTGCAACCTGGTTCTGCACTTACTTTTCCTAAGAAGTTTGCAAGGCAAAAGCGTGAGGTTTATTTAAAAGGGGAAGGTTATTTTCAAATCAGTAAAAATCCCGTAAGGCCATTTTTGGTTTACAATAATAATACGATAACGCGCGTTGTCGGCACCAGCTTTATCATCAAAACCAACGACAAAACGCATCAAACAGAGGTTTCGGTGCAAACGGGAAGGGTAATTGTAACAGAAAATGTTGGTGAGAACATGATCAAATCGGTACTTTCTAAAAATGCAGAAGTTATTTTGACACCGAATCAAAAAACAACTTATAGTTCTGTGCAGCAGCGTTTCACTACTACGCTGGTTGCTGTTCCGTTACCTGTTCTAAAGCATAACGAAACTTTAATTAAAACTGATTTTGTGTTTAATGAAACACCAGTTGCAACGGTTTTAAAAGCTTTGGAAAAAACGTATGCCATAGAAATTATTGCCACAAAAGAAGTAAACGAATCAACTTTTACGGGTGATATTAATGAGGTTGACTTGTATAATAAACTTGACTTGATTTGCCAGTCGGTACATGCAATTTACCAAATTTCCGGAACCAAAATCTATATTAAATAAGAATCAATTTATAAACTAATTAAAGCAAGAAACATGAACAAAAGCATTTACAGCCAAGCCTGATAAAGAAAAACCGGCAATGTGGGGACATTGCCGGTGTAATAAACCTTTACAGGTATCTCGTCCGCTAATTATTCCATTTTACGAACAAAACTTTTCAAGTTATGAAAAAAAAACGATTTGTTGCCTATTTAAAAACAACAATGCGAATTACGATTACACAATTTTTTCTTTTTGCTTTGTTTACCTGTGCAGGTATTGCCAAACATGTAACGGCACAAAAAATATTGAACCAGCAGGTTTCTTTAAATTTAGACCAGGCTGAGATAAAAGATGTGCTAAAAGAAATACAACAGCAAATTCATGTGGTGTTTGTTTATAGTCCTTCGGCGATTGATGCCGGCAGAAAAACTTCTGTCAAAATAGAAAAAATGAAACTGGGCGATGTACTGGAAAGTACTTTTAAGCCCTTAAACATCAGTTACAAAATATATAAAAACAAAATTTTACTGTATAAAGAAAGCACGTTATCAAAAGAAACGTCCTTTAATACTGACCGATCAGAGGTAAGTTTAACTGATGCACCAAACCAGCAAAGCATTTCCGGAACGGTTACTGATAATAAAGGAATACCGCTGCCTGGCGTAAGTGTGCAGTTAAAAGGTACAACCATTGGTGTTGCTACAGGTATTGATGGCAGGTTCGTTATCAATTCTTCGGTAGAAAGTGGTACGCTGGTATTTACTTTTGTGGGATTTGTAACCAGAGAAGTTAGTTTTACTGGACAATCACCAATAAATATTCAGCTATTAGAAGAATCTAAAGAGCTGAATGAAGTTGTGGTTATCGGCTACCAGGCAGTTAGAAAAAGAGATTTAACTGGTGCCGTATCAGTTATCAGTCCTGAAGAATCAAACCGGGTTACTTCCAGTTCGGTTGGGGAATCATTACAAGGCTTATCGCCAGGCGTAACTGTACGGACAAGTGGTGCACCGGGTGCAAATGCAGAAGTTGAAGTACGCGGTATTGGTAGTTATCTGTCATCCGCACCGTTGTATGTGATTGATGGAATGTTATCGGATGCCAACGTTACTATTAACAATGATGATATTGAATCTATCCAGGTACTTAAAGATGCTTCTGCCGCTGCTATTTACGGTTCGCGTGCTGCCAACGGTGTTATCATCATCACTACAAAACAAGGTAAAAATGGGCCTCCAAAAATTACGGTCTCTGCGAAATTCGGACAGCAGCATCTGCCAAAACAATGGGATGTAATGAACAGTACGCAGTATGCCAACATCAAGAGGCAGCAATATACAAATGCTGGTTTAGCAGTTCCGCCAAGTATAGCTTCCGCAACCTTTAACCCTTCTATAAATACTAATTGGCAGGATTTGGATGAGCGGACAGGCAACGATCAGAATTATAACGTAACCATTTCAGGTGGTGCAAATTCTTCTAAATATCTTGTTTCCGCAAGTTATTATGATAATCAAAGTGTTTTACTGGCAAATTCCTTTAACCGTGCCAGCTTCCGCGTCAACACAGAAACAAAAAAAGGCATACTTACCTTTGGCGAAAATGCTTTGTTAACCAACACCAATACCCGTGTGCCTAATATTGGTAATCCGTTTTTTGATCTGCCTACATCATTGCCGACTATTCCTGTGCAAAGCAACCTGTCGGTTAATTCTACTAACCTACAGGGCTTCACTAACGGTACTATTGATCCTGCTGGTGGCCCACAAGATATAAGCTACGCGAACAACATTCTTGCTGGTAATGTTACCAACAGTTCCTATACGAACAACGCGAAGTTGGTAGGTAACGGTTATGCACAGTTACAGTTAACCAAATGGCTTTATTATAAGTTTAACATCGGTTTAGAAACCAGTTTTGACTATAACCGCGGTTTTTTTAATGGTACGCCTATAAGATACGGTACGCCATCAGCGGCAAGCACGGTAGGCGAAACCAGAGGCCAGTTTACCAACCTGTTAATGGAGCATACGCTTAATTTTAATAAAACCCTTGGTGTGCATAATATTAATGGTGTGTTTGGTTATACCCAACAAAGAGAGCAAGGTACTTATACAGGCGGAGGACGTACGGGTTTGACATATATTGATGGCCAATATTTAACATCTATCAATTCGGCTACCGGTTCTCCAACAGCAGCGGGCGGAACATATACAGATTGGAAGATAATAAGTTATTTGGGTCGTATTAACTATGGCTTTAACGATAAATATTTACTTACAGCAACCGGACGTGTTGACCAGGATTCCAGATTTGGTGCTAATGACCGTACCGGTTTCTTTCCATCCGTAGCAGCCGCCTGGCGTATAAATAAAGAAAGCTTTTTTAAAGTTGACTGGATAAATGATTTAAAGCTTAACGCATCATACGGTATTTTGGGCGTTAATACTGTACCTCAGTTTTCAAACCAAGGCTATATTAATAATGCGCCGCGTGCCGTGTTAAACGGAGTGGTACAGAACGGAGCTTACCAGGCATCGCTTTTTAACCCTGATGTGCATTGGGAAAGCCGGCACGAAACCAATATTGGTTTGGATGCCAGTATCTTAAATGACAGGGTAAGTATATCTGCTGCAGTTTACAGAAATGTATCTAAAGATGCCTTGTTAATTGAGCAGTTACCTCAATATCTTGGAGCTAACAATAATCCATATATCAATGCAGGCTCTATTAGAAATGAAGGTATCGAGTTTGCAGCTACTTATCGAAATAACGACCATAACTTCAAATGGAGCATATCCGGCAATTTTACTACCATAAAAAATGAAGTTTTAAGTGTTGGTAACCAGGGCGGTGCTAATTATCTGGTGCAAAACCCTGATATTACACGTGCACAAATTGGCCATCCAATCGGGTCTTGGTTTGTGTTGAAAGATTTAGGTTTGTTCCAAAGCCAAGCTGAAATAAATGCCTATAAAAGAAGCAATGGCGATTTAATAGAACCTTTTGCAAAACCCGGCGATGTTAAGTTTTATGCCAATCCAAACGGAACCGGCGCAATTAACAATAACGACCGTGTTTTTAATGGTACTTCGCTGCCAAACCTGCAAACTGGTCTTCAGTTTAATGGCGCTTACAAACAGTTTAGTATGAATATCCAATTAGTAGGCATATTCGGTTCTACTATATTTGATGCTGTCAGACAATCTTTGGATAGCTATCAAAATAATAATTTTCGCACAGCTATCAGCCCCTGGACACCCAGCAATACAAACACTTCAGATCCTCGTTTAGGTTTTGCTACCGATCAGGGAATTGCAAATAACAACACTTATGCAAGTTCACGCTGGTTAGAAAACGGCTCTTACGGCCGTATCAGAAACCTGGAGTTTGGTTATGCACTTCCAAAAGCTTTAACAAGTAAATGGAATGTTGATAATGCTAGGATATTTATCAGCGGACAAAATTTGCTGACGGTAACAAAGTATAAGGGTTTAGACCCCGATGTAACTGGTAATCTTTTACAGCCTGGTTACGATAATGGCGGCTGGCCGCCAAGCCGTGTATTTTCCTTAGGAGTTAACTTTGGATTTTAATTTAAAGATTAAGATAATGAAAAAAATTATTATATTATTTGTAGCAGCTATAGCATTAGCAAGCTGTCAGAAATCGTTAAATATTGTTAACCCTGATGCGGTTACGACACAGCAATTCTGGAAAACTTCAAGCGATGCGCAATTAGGTGTTAACGCTATTTATAGCACTTTGCACCGTGAAGGTTTGTCCCGCTGGAACTTTTTTGCAACCATCATTCGTGCCGATGAAGGCTGGAGCAAAAGCGGTGACCCTTCCATCACCTCTAATTACGACCAGTTTGTTGTTTCTGATTATAATTACGGCAGTGTTTACAACAATCTATGGGGAGATAATTATTTCGGCATTAACCGGGCAAACCAGGTTTTAGATAATGTGCCAAATATTAACATGGATGCTACCCTTAAAGCGCAGTATTTAGGCGAAGCCAGATTTTTACGTGCCTTATTTTATTATCAGCTGGCTATCTTTTTTGGCAATGTACCAATTCAGTTAAAATCATCAGAACCGGCTGACAAACCCACAACTTCTACTCAAGCCCAGGTATTTGCACAGGTTGAACAAGATTGTATTGCCGCCGCCGCTTCATTGCCAACAAGCTATACGGGTAATAGTGTAGGGCGTGCTACCAAAGGATCTGCCAATGCCTTACTTGCTAAAGCTTATATGCAGCAGCGCAACTATCAGGCTGCATTAGTTCCATTGCAGTCAGTTATACAAAGCGGCCTTTATTCATTAATGCCTAATTATCAGGATAATTTCCTAACAACCACTCCAAATAACCAGGAGTCGGTATTTGAATTTGGCAATGCGCTTAATCCAAATGATACCCATGATGATGATACAGATCAAGGTGCTAAAGACAACTTAAACTATGGTTCGTCTTTACCGCCATTTTTTGCACCACCGCAACTTGGATTTACCGATGGTGAAGCAAGGCGCTGGCCAATAGCTGAATTTCAAAAAGAAAAAACAACTACTGGCGGCAGAGATCCACGCCTGGCGGTTTCCCTACTATTTGATTCGGCAGATGTACGCGGGCCAAATTTTACATTGATATACGGACAAACTTTTGCGTCCAGATATGGTACGTCAAATGTTGCCAATGATAATTTTGTGTGGTTTGCTAAACTGCTTGATTATAATAATGGAACCGCCGCCGCTCCCGGTAATTTTGAAATTTTTCACTCACCTAATGATTATCGGTTTATACGTTACGCCGATGTATTGCTGATGTATGCAGAATGTTTAAATGCAACAGGGGCCACTACCAATGCTTACCAATATGTAGATATGGTAAGGAAAAGGGCAGGGCTTGCAGCTTTATCAACTGTAATGCCTGGATTGAGCCAAGCTCAGTTTCTTGCGCAGCTAAAACACGAAAGAATAACCGAATTAACAGGCGAAGGCCATCGTTGGGATGATTTGGCCCGTTGGGGAGATTTAGGTCCTGCTTTAGCTTCAAGAGACATCGGATTTAAAAACTTTGTAGTAGGCAAAAATGAATTCTTTCCTATTCCGCAAAGAGAGATCGATGTCAATCCAAATCTTAAACAAAATCCAGGCTATTAACCTTTTTCGCTGATGCTTCTTTTATCATATAAAAAATAGCTGAAATATATGCAGGAATAACACAGCGTTGTTCCTGCATTTTTTCGTATCTAACATATTATTCAAACATCTCATGAAAGTTATAAACCGGTATTTATCGGGAGTGCTACTATCCATCTTAGTAATTTCGTGCAGTAAGAAAACAGATACCGGCGTAATTGGTAATGGCGGCACAACTCCAACTACACCTGTTAGTACTGCTACTTTTAGCAATCCTTTATTGTCCAGCGGCCCAGATCCTTGGGTTACTCAAAAAGATGGTACTTATTATTTTACCAGAACTTTTGGCGACCGCATTTCCATCTATCCAACAACAAAAATGTCTGCTTTGGGCAGTGCTTTGGCTCAAACCGTTTTCACGCCTCCTTCCGCCGGTATAGCTTATTCAAGAGATATTTGGGCACCCGAAATTCATTATTTGCAAGGCAAGTGGTACATTTATTTTGCAGCGGACGATGGCAATGATGTAAACCACCGGATGTATGTACTTGAAAGTACAGGAGCAACACCCATTTCAACCTATACTTTTAAAGGCCAGTTAAAACCAACTACAGATAAATGGGCAATTGACGGAACTGTTTTGAATTACAACAGTCAGCTTTATTTGGTATGGTCTGGTTGGCAGGGCGATAACAACCCGGGCATTCAACAACTTTATATTGCTAAAATGAGCGACCCTTATACCATTAGCGGTGATCGTGTTATGATTTCTCAGGCTGATTATGCCTGGGAAAAATCTGGAAGCAGTGTAAATGAAGCACCGGAAGCTTTAATAAATCCGCAGGGAAAAGTTTTTCTGACTTATTCTGCCAGCAGTTGTTTTACCGATAATTATGCTTTGGGCCTGCTTACGTTAAAAGATGGCTCAGACCCGATGGTTGCTTCTAACTGGACAAAATCTGCAACGCCTGTGTTTAGTTCCAGTGCTACCAGTGGTGCTTACGGGCCTGGCCATAATGGTTTTTTTACTTCTTTGGACGGAACTGAAAACTGGATAGTTTATCACGCCAACTCTTCTGCCGGCCAAGGTTGCGGCGATACACGAAATCCAAGGATACAAAAGTTTACATGGAATGCTGATGGTACACCTAATTTTGGCACACCTGTAAGTATTTATGTTAAAACAGCAGTACCAGCAGGTGAACAATAAAAAAATATTGATCTCTATTTAAATGAAAAGAAAACTTCTGTTACTGATACTGTTTTTACCGGTACTTTTTAAGGTTTGTTCGGCACAAAAACAGGAAACTTTTACCAATCCATTATTGCCTTCAGGAGCAGATCCTTACAGCTTTTATAAAAACGGTTATTACTATTACACCAACACTTTACAAGATAGTTTGGTGTTGTGGAAAACCAAAAACCTGGCCGATTTAAAAACTGCCCAACATAAAACGATTTGGATTCCGCCTGCCGGAACTGCTTATTCCAAAGAAATTTGGGCACCAGAATTTCATTTTATCAAAGGCAAATGGTACGCGTATTTTGCTGCTGATGACGGCAACAATAACCATCACCGTACTTATGTTTTAGAAAATACTTCGCCCGATCCGTTCAAAGGGAAATGGGTTTTTAAAGGAAAAGTAGCTGCTGCGGTTGATAAATGGTCTATCGACAGTGATGTATTTTTTCAAAACGGACAGCAATATATGATTTGGGCAGGCTGGGAAGGCGATGTAAACGGACAGCAAAACATCTACATTGCCAAAATGAAAAACCCCTGGACGATTAGCGGGAAGCGGGTAAGGATTTCGTCCCCACAATATCAATGGGAAGAAAATGGTGATCTGCATGATCCCAATAATCCGCCTCATGTTAATGTGAACGAAGGTCCGCAATACCTCAAACATGGTAATAAAATTTTTATAGTTTATTCTGCAAGTGGTTGCTGGACAGATTTTTATGCTTTAGGATTGCTTACGGCTTCGGCAAAAAGCAATTTGCTCAATCCTGCTTCCTGGAAAAAATCTCCAAATCCTGTGTTTAAGCAATCGCCTCAAAATGGTGTTTATGCGCCGGGCCATAATTCGTTTTTTAAATCACCAGACGGAACAGAAGACTGGATTTTGTACCATGCCAATGCAGGGCCAGGGCAAGGTTGCGGAATAGACCGATCGCCGAGGGCGCAAAAATTTACCTGGAATAAAGATGGAACACCTCGCTTTGGAACGCCGGTAAAAGCAGGAACACCAGTTGCGGTTCCTTCAGAAAAGAAATCAAAAAAATATAATGGTTAACAATGAATTTATATCGATAAAAACAGCATGAGCATTAGAAAGAATTTCCTGGTTATTTTATTCCTGCTTTTTGCCGGGATGCAATTATCTGCACAAAAAACACCGGTAAAAACAGCATCGGTTTGGCCGGCAGAAAAAGCGAACAATTGGTATGCGCAACACAAATGGCTTTCGGGTGCCGATTATATTCCGGCAACCGCTATCAACCAGTTAGAAATGTGGCAGGCGGATACTTTCGACCCAAAAACAATTGACAAAGAATTAGGCTGGGCCGAAGGAATAGGATTTAATACGATGCGTGTTTTTTTGCATAGTGTGGCTTGGAAACAGGATCCGGAAGGGTTTAAAAAGCGGGTTGACCAGTTTTTAACTATTGCAGATCAACATCATATCCAACCCATGTTTGTTTTTTTTGATGATTGCTGGAATAAAGTTCCGCAAGCAGGCAAACAACCCGAGCCAAAAATCGGAATCCATAACTCGGGCTGGATGCAAGATCCTGGTCAGCCTGCTTCAGAAAATGCAGCTAATTTTCCCGGACTCGAAAAATATGTAAAAGATGTAATGACACGTTTTGCCCACGATAAGCGGATTTTGTTGTGGGATTTGTATAACGAGCCAGGTAACTCTGATAAAAAAGAAACTTCACTTCCGCTGTTAACACAAGTATTTACCTGGGCAAAAGAAGTAAACCCCGATCAGCCGGTTACTGCCGGAATTTGGGCGTGGGATTACGAAAAACTCAACCAGTTTCAGATTACGCATTCTGATATAATTACTTATCACAACTATGAGGAACCAGCCATGCATTTGAGGGTAATACAATTGTTAAAAACTTTTGGCCGCCCGCTGATATGTACAGAATACATGGCTCGCACGCGTAACAGCCGCTTTGCTAACATTATGCCTTTGTTAAAAAGTGAAAATGTTGGAGCTATTAATTGGGGTTTTGTTGAAGGTAAAACCAATACCGTTTACGCTTGGGACACGCCAATGGCACAAGGCGGACAACCGATAGAATGGTTTCATGATATTTTTAAGCCTGATGGTTCTGCTTACCGGCAGGATGAAATTGAACTGATCAAAAAACTTAACGGGGCAGCAAAGTAACGATTGTAATCAAAATTAAAATCCTGTTTAAACGAAGAAAGTCCTGCTATTATCGGCAGGACTTTCTTCGTTTAAACATATTACTGTTAAGCAATTTTTAACTGTTTTCTGTTTAAGCTGGAATCTGTTTTATTAATCTTTTTTACTAAAGCTTTGCTGGCCATGCCTACAATTTTTAAATCATTAAGCAGCAAGGTTTTCAGTTCTTTGTCAAAGCTTCTGATCATCTTATTTATAGAGGTCTTGTTGTTTTTCATGTTTTGAATTTTAATATTATATATGTGGTCTGTTTATTAATTTTTGGTCGTTTTCTTCGGTTTGTCAATATGGTCTTTTTCGGTAAGGTTGTTCTTTCTGCGCTTGGCTTCGTTTACCTGCCTTGTAAATTGTTCTTCGTCTCTTTCGTCACTCGGTTTTTCCGGGTTTAACGGGTCTTCCCAGTCTTTTTCCTCCGAAGGTTTATTGGGGATACTGCTATTAATGGTCATATTTCCGTTAGTGTTGACTACACGTTTGTTATAAATACAGTGCCAAAGGTTTGATTTAAAAATTAATGTTTATAAATTTTTAAAGAAGTTAAAAACTATTAAACGTTTACAAAGGAAACTATGTGATAACCAGAAGAAAAATTAATTTCAGGAACTTTTAAAATTGTACTTCTATTGAAAATGATACTTATTCAAATGAAAAATATGTTCAGAAATCAATTCAGTTTTAAATTTAAGTGTACAATTTTTCGATAAAACAGGTGTACTGAAAATGCAGCAACAGATAATATCAAGCCAATTGTAGTAACGCCATACCAGTTCCAGGTGTTCCAAACGGTGCTGGCCAAAAAAGTACCTGTTGCGCCACCTAAAAAATAAGAAACCATGTAAACCGTGTTTAACCGGTTCCGTGCTTCTGCCGATAAAGAAAAGATCATGGTTTGGTTAGATATATGCGTTGCCTGCACGCCAAGGTCAAGCAAGATTACACCGATAATTAAACCGGCAAGGCTTCTGCCCGAAACAAAAAATATTACGTAAGAAACAATAATCAACAAAATAGAGTAAGTGGTAACGTGATACGGGTTGCTCTTATCACTGATCCTGCCCATAAAAGCAGCGCCTAAAGCACCAAAAGCACCTACCAAACCAAACAGTCCTGCTGCCTCGCTGCCCATATTAAATTGTGGTTGCCGAAGCAGGAAAACTATCGTCGTCCAAAAAGCACCGAAACAGGCGTAACACAATGCGCCGCGCAAAGCTGCCAGCCGCAGCAAAGGTTCTGTGCGTATCAGTGTAACCAGCGAGCGCATCAACTCGCCATAGTTGCCTTTGTATTGCGGTTTGATTTCGGGCAAAAGCATATAAATTATTACCCATAAAAGAAGCATCAGGCCGGCGGCAATCATATACATTACACGCCAGCCAAAATGTGCGGCAACATATCCGCTGATTGTCCGCGAAAGTAAAACTCCAATCAGCAAACCACTCATGATAAAACCGACCGTTTTTCCTCTTTCTTCAGGTTTGGAAAGATGGGCGGCCATTGGAATAATCAATTGTGCAACGATAGAAGTGAAGCCAATCAGGAAGCTGGCGATCAGCATTATTATAAAGTTGGGTGCAAATGCGGCCAGCAACAAAGAAATAATGATCATCCCAAAATCAATCATGATCAGTTTTTTTCGCTTTAGCATGTCGCCAAGCGGAACCAGCAACAACAAACCCAGCGCATAGCCAATTTGTGTTAACATCGCCACGTTTCCGGCTTTACCGTTGCTGATGTGGTAAGTGTGCGCAATATCGTCCAGCAAAGGCTGGTTGTAATAAATGTTGGCCACTACCAAACCTGTAGTAACCGTCATTACCCATAAAGTTAGTTTGTTGATGCCTGTATTTGCTTCGGACTGATCGGTTTTGCTCACGGCAGATTAACAATTATTTGTCCGTAAGTTTTCAAATTAGTTTTTGTTGCGATATCGTTATGCCAACCGAAAGATTGGGTTGAAGAAATAAACAATGATTTTATACCGATAAAAGAAGTATCGGCAGAAAACCATCAACTCCAAAACCAAAACTTAATTTAACAAGCGGTTAGTAAAGCGCAGCTTAATGCCCAACTGAAAGTTTTTGATGATCTTGAATATCTCTATCAAAGTTGCTTCTTCAATAGTAGTTAAATTGCTGATGTGAATATAATTATCAGGTTCTGATTTTTGGTGAATGATTTGATTGGCCTGACTTTTTAGGCGCATACTCATCAAAAAATAGTAAGATTGAGTTAATTCCATCAGTTCGGTTTCTGTAAAAACCCCTTTTTGTTGTAAGGCTTTTAAACGTTCGCCAGTGTTTACTTCAAAAACACGGTTTCTTAAAGCATAAATCCTTACCAAATCCACAATTGGTGTCATTGCTTTTTTTATGTCGAAAACTTCTTTACTGTCGCGAGTAATGGTGCGGATATTTCGGAAAAAAGTAAGCGGCGGTTCGTATTGTAAAGCATTGTTGGCCATGTGGAAAAATATTTTTTCCATTGGTTTTTTCAATGCCTCGTCTAAAAACGATTTCAAGTCGTTCATGATAGAAACATCGCCATAAATAAAACGGCAATCAAAAAAAGTAGAGAAGTTGATGATCGTTTCCGGTGCAGATTCTTCCATCCATTCGGTATAATTACGTTTCCAATGAGACAAAGAGTGCGTCCATTTTGGGTTTTTCGCCATAAAACCGCCGGTACAAAAAATAAAACCAATGGTATTTAAACGTTCGGAAACAATATCGGCAAAAGTTAAAAAGTATTCGCGCACCAGTTCGCGGTGTTCATTTGCTTTATCTTCATAAATAATCGCGTTGTCCTGGTCTGTTTTTAAAGTTTGTTCTTTTCGCCCTTCGCTGCCCAAGGCCATAAAAACAAATTTGGCCGGCGGTGAACCAAGTTCGGCAATTACAGATTCGATCAACTTTAGTGTGATCGTATCAGCAATAGTTGTAATTACCTGGTTTACAATTTCTGCATTTACGCCTCGGTCTAACAACTGGATCACAAACATCGGCACACGCTGCCATTTCTGTTTCAGTTCCAATACAGACGAAGCCGATTTTACAGATTGGATAAACACCAACGGCGATTGCGCCTGCTCGCTCAGTAATTTATTACGGCTTAAAAAACCAATGTATTTTCCGTTTTCTTCTGTTAGCAGATAGCGTGTTTTCGTGCGGAACATCATCAAAAGAGCTTCGTAAACGTAAGCCTGCGTGCTGATGGAAACGATTGGATTGTCCATCACATTGCTGATCGGTGTACTGGCATCAATTTGTTTGGCCACCACATTGTCCCTGATCGTCATATCGGTAACATAACCCACAATTCTTTCCTGTCCGTCTCGAACAAAAAGACAACTTACCTTGGCCTGAGCCATTTTTGCAGCCGCAACAAAAATGGGCGTATCGTAAGGGCAGGAAACAATATCACGTTGTTCTATATTGGTTATTTTGTTAGAATAAACCTGGTCGGCAGCGATATGGCTCTCTGCAAAAGAGGCCGGATGTTTAAAAAAGTTGGCAAACTCTTCGTTCATCATCCTTCTGCCAAAATCTATGGTGAAAAACTCAAAAAAAGCTTCAAACGTTTGGCAAAGTGCCTTAAAGGTTTTTCTGGGGAGGAAGTAAACTTCAGTTCCTTCCTTGGCAACTACTGTTCTTAATGAACGGTTTCGGTTGAGTAAAATGGATTGGCCGCCAAAACAAAAACCTTCCCGGTGGTTTTCTACCAGCCGCCTGGCATGCAAGTTATCGTAAAAAAAAGATTCGTACTCGCCGGAAACAATAATATCTACACCTTTCATTTTCGTAATTTCCTGTTGATAAATTACGGTTTCTTTGCTGTAGGTTACTTTTTGCAACTGCTCTGCGGTACTTTCCAAAGCTTCCGGGGGCAGTAAATCAAATGGTTTTACTTTTTTAAGAAATTCAATTTGTTCCACGATAAGTAAATAAAATGACCAGTAAAAGAAGTATCAGTATAACAACAACCCAGCCTATAAAGCGGTTGAACGGATGCTCAATGCTATTAAGCGAATGCTGTTTAACAATATATTCTTCGTCAATTTCGCCTTTTTTAATCAATTCAAAAAAACATTCTGCTGTTGCAGTAACATCATTGAGCGCGTTGTGCTGGTGCAGCAATGCCCTGTTAAACAAAAGCTGGTATAAATCGCCAAGCCGCAAATATTTGCGCTGCGGGTTACTGCCCATTTGTTTGGTAGCGATCATGGTACAAAAAGTAGGCAGGTTTACGGCAGGGTTTTCTACGCCCGAACGAAAAAAATCGGCACTGATTATATGGAAATCCAGTTCCATAAAATGGCCGATCAATAAAGGTTGGTAAAGTTGCATATCCTTCGCCAGCAGTTGCATCACTTCGTGCCGAGGTTCGCCGTGTTCATTCAAAAACTCGCGTGTTATGCCATGAATGTTGAGGGCAGAAGGCGTGATTTTAAAATCATTATCGCTGATATAATGATTTTCTTGCTTGATCAGATTACCGTTTCGACTATAAATTAACCAGGAAACTTGGACCGAAAAAGGCCAGTTATCAATTTTAGAATATGGTGCTTTCCATTTTTTAGGCAGCCCGGAAGCTTCAGTATCAATAAAAAGCAGGTTATCTGTCACAGCAAAAAATCAGGCTCATTAGGTAATTTCTTTGGTGCCCTAAAATTACAATGATTTGTGGATATGAAGAATATTTATTGCCTGTAAAAACAGTATTGGGGTTTTTAGAAATACGAAAGTGCAAAAAATCTAATAGTTTCTGCTTTTGAAAGTGTGGAAAGGTAACGCCTGGGTACACTTTACCAACCCTCTTCAATTATTATCAAATAATCGAAAATGTAAGCTTTTCCAAAAAGGCATAAGGCTGGTGCAAAACCTATTTTTTAATTAGCATTAGCTTGTTTAAGCGGCTCCAGGTTTTGTTCTGTTTGATAGTAAGTGGTTCTGTTGCTGGTCTTGTAAAAATCTACCGGGTTATCAGCATAATTTTTATTGGCAACAGGTGTTTTAACCCTGGTTTTGATAAGAAAAAGAACAAAATTAAACACGCTCGAAAAAGCAATTAAACCGATCATAATCAAAAAATAATTTATTAAACCATACATTATAAGAACAAAAATTCCTAAGAGTAAAACTGTATAGAAATAATCTGATCTTTTCATAAACCCTTACTGTAATGAAATTTATACGCGTACAATTACAGTTAGTTACAGCAGAATTGTTAAAAATATGACGGTTTGTTGGAGGATAATTTTGTAGAAAAAACATTGCTTTTGGCGTTATAAAAAGAGCATTTGCCCACCGTGTAAAACCAACTATTATTGAATGCTGATATTTATTATTATTTGATGAAACTGTTTTTAATTTTTTAATATATTCATTCTTTAAAAAAACTAAAAACATGAAAGTTAAACAGTTACATTTATTTTTCCTGCTGGCAGTTTGTTTTCTGCCTGCATCTATTGCTTTTGCGATGGATCCGCATTTACCCGAAGGCTATTTTTGGAAAAAATTGCCTAACGGTTTAGAAGTTGTGGTGATCGAAAACCGTAAAGTGCCGCTGACTACAATCGAAATTGCCGTAAAAAACGGAGCTTACACCGAAGGGCCGGAATACAGCGGACTTTCGCACTTGTTCGAGCACATGTTTTTTAAGGCCAATAAAGATTACCCGAACCAGGAAAAATTTTTAAAACGCACGCAAGAGTTAGGTGCTATTTGGAACGGAACAACGAATGTAGAACGTGTAAATTATTTTTTTACGTTTGATAAAGACAGTTTAAATGCCGGTTTAAAGTTTATGAATGCCGCCATCCGTTTTCCGATTTATCGCGAAGAGGACATGAAAAAAGAGCGGCCGGTTGTTGATGGCGAGTTTCAGCGGGCAGAAAGCAGTCCGTTTTTTCAGCTTTGGTACGAGTCTCAGAAGTATTTATGGGGAGATCAGATTACGCGTAAAAACCCGATTGGCATACACGAGATCATTAACACGGCAACACCCGAAAAAATGATGATCATCAAGGATAAATATTACGTGCCAAACAACAGCTTGCTTACCATTGCCGGCGATGTAAACCACGAAGCAGCTTTTAAAATGGCCGAACAAATTTTTGGCAGTTGGGCCAGCAGCGGCGAAGACCCGCAAAAAAAATACCCGATACCACCTTTTAAACCGGTAGAAAAAACTGCTTATTTTATTAAAGAATCTTCTATCGCCCAAACACCTTATATGATGATTTCGTGGCAGGGGCCGGCTTATGTTACAGATTCGGCTTCTACACTGGCTGCCGATGTTTTTTCTACTATTCTCGGCTTAAACTCTTCTAAACTTCAGCAGGCTTTGGTAGATAAAGGTTTGGCCACTTATGTTTCCGTTGGTTATACAACCTGCCATTATACGGGGCCTATCCAGGCAATTGTAATACCAAATCCCAATAAGCTGAAAGAATGCACAGATGAAATGAACAAACAGATAGCCATGTGGGGTAATGCCGATTATTATACAGACCAGCAGCTTGCAGATGCCAAAGCTATAAGATTGCGCGATGCAATCAGGGAAAAAGAAAAACCATCTTCGTTACCAAGCCAGCTTAGTTATGCGTGGTGCAGCACTTCCATGAATTATGGTACTGATTTAGATGAGAACTATCAAAAAGTAACACGTGCCGATATTAAAAAATATTTGGAAACCTACATTATTAAAAAGCCAATGGTAGCAGGTATTATTTTAAATCCCGAATTGAACAAAAAAGCTAATGTGTCTTCATTTTTTGCAGCCAAGTGAAATTTAAAAAGCTATTTATCATGAAAAAAAAGATATATGTACTCCTGTTGTTTATGCTTACTTACCAGCTAATCAAAGCGCAAAAACCTGCTTATGATATGCTGGTTGACGGTGTAAAAGTAATTGTACAGCCAAGTGGTAACGAGATTGTAGAAGTGCAAGCTATAATTAAAGGCGGCGTACAAAACTATCCGGCAAGTAAAGTAGGGATTGAATCATTGGCGATGACGGCTTTAACCGAATGCGGCACAAAAACATACGATAAAAACAGCTTCAAAAATAAACTCGATAAAGTAAGCGCACAGGTTTATGGCTACAGCGATAAAGATTATGCCACCTTCCGGATGAATTGTATCAAAGGTGATTTTGATACCGTTTGGCCGCTTTTTGCCGAAGCCTTAACGCAACCGAGGTTTGACCCGAAAGAATTTGCACGCATTAAACAGGATGCGATCAATAGTTTAAAATCGAATAATTCTCAACCCGATGCCGCTATTGATAAATTTGCAGATAGCATTGCATTTGCCGGGCGCGATTACGCAAAAGATCCGGATGGTACGGTTGCATCGATCCAGAGTTTTACACCCGAGGAAACAAAGGCTTATTATCAGTCTATCCTGACAAAATCCCGAATGGTAATTGTTGTGGTGGCCGATCTGGATAAAGCCGAAATAGAAACCAAAGTAAAAGCCATGTTAGCAGATGTTAAAACGGGTGCTCCTTTTACCCTAAAAAAATCATCGTTCCGTATTTATAAAAATACTTTTACAGCGATGCCGAAAGAACTGGCGACCAATTACATAGAAGGAATAACCGGCGGCCCGCAGCCCGGAACACCGGATTTTAATGCTTTCCAGGTAGCTATGCGAATATTTTACGACCGCCATTTTCTGGATATACGGACCAATAACGGCTTGTCCTATGCGCCTCAGGTAAGTTTTAATGGCGGCGCAACGCCATCGGCCAGGTTCAAAGTATCAACTACACAGCCGGATGCTTATATTAAAGTGTTTGACAAACTGGTAGATCAAGTTAAAACAACCGGTTTTACACCTGATGAAGTAAAAGATATGAAAACTACCTACCTTACCAGTTTTTATTACAAACAGGAAACCAACAGTGCGCAGGCATCTTCCATTGCTGCCAACGAGGTTTTGCACAACAACTGGAAACGATCTTTAACGATGGTTGATGATGTAAAAAAGCTTAATTTGGATGAAGTGAACAATGCTTTTAAAAAGTACATCGGCAACATCAGCTGGGTTTATCAAGGCGACCCTAAAAAAGTAAGTCCGGTTATGTACATTAACGGAACGATTAAACGGCCAGATAATCCGGTTAGCCATTGATGCTTCTTTTATCGGATAAAAATTAAAAACCGCGTTGTTGTTAAAAGAACGCGGTTTTTTAGTTGATAAAAGAAGCATTTAATTACGTAGCATCTACCGAATCATAAATGGTAACTTTTTCCCAAAGATGCTGGCAATTTTTTACAAATTCCAGGTGGATGGGATGCACTTGATAACTTTCCTGTTCTGCTAAATCTTTAAAAATTAGCAGCAACGAAAAATCATAAGTGGTATCGATAACCGGCCTGTTCGTACTTGCTTTTACGCCGATATGAATACTGATTTTAGGTTCGATAGCTGCTAAAGTTTGCAATCCTGCCAATAAATCTTCTCTATCGGCATCGCTGGTTTTGTTCTTCAGCCAGAAAAAAACGTGGTGTGTAAACATGTGGTTTTGGTTTTTTATTATTTAATCATATTGCTTATTTCAACCATCGGTTCACCAGCAGTTAGTATTTGTATAGCTTGTTCTAAAGTACGTTGCAAAATATTACACAGATAGATGTTAGACGTATTACCGCAAGTAATCCAGATAATTTGAGGAGGAACGCCAAATTTTTCGAGTAAATTTAAAAAATCAACGTCTTTACTCATAATAATTGCATTTTCTGCCCTTGCTTTCATAAATATCTCTACGTCATCAGATTTGAGTAAATTTAAAGACCGGACAGATTTAGCTTCAATACCAGTGAAACTACGGTTTATAAAAGCAGCAATTGCAGGAGAAATTTGTGCATCTATCCAAATAGTCATGCAGTGATTACCGGATGATTCGTTTTACTTATAACATATTTTACAGCAGCTTCTATATCAGCTAATTCCAAATCTGGTAGTTCTTCTATAATTTGGCTTTGTGAAAATCCGTTTGCCAATAAATCCAATACATCAATTACACGGATTCGCATTCCGCGAATGCAAGGATAACCTCCGCATTGATTTACATTTATAGAGATTCGTGTTTTCCAAGTTTCCATGCTGTAACGGATTTGCTAACAAATATACAAATTGTAATTACGCCAACACCTTTTTCCAGCTTACCAAATCGCCAATAATCTTCTCTAAATCATCAGCCTGAACACGTTCCTGAACCATCGTATCGCGGTGGCGGATGGTTACCGTGTTATCTTCCAAAGTCTGGTGATCTATGGTGATACAAAAAGGTGTCCCAATCGCATCCTGACGACGGTAACGTTTGCCGATAGAATCTTTTTCATCGTATTGCAAGTTGAAATCCAGTTTCAGCTTATCCATAATTTCCCGAGCTTTTTCCGGCAAACCATCTTTCTTGGTTAAAGGAAGTACGGTTGCTTTAATTGGCGCCAAAGCAGGAGGAAACTTCAAAACTACGCGGCTGTCTTTTTTATCGCCTTCGCTTAAATCCTGTTCTTCATAAGCGTTAATTAAAGTCAGTAAAAACATGCGGTCTAAACCAATGGAAGTTTCGATCACATAAGGTACATAGCTTTGTTTCTCTTTATCGGTTTCCTGCGGATCGAAGAAACGCAGCTTTTTACCGGAATATTTTTCGTGCTGGGAAAGATCAAAATCAGTGCGACTATGAATACCTTCTACTTCTTTAAACCCAAACGGAAACTCAAATTCAATATCTGTGGCCGCGTTGGCATAATGCGCCAATTTGGTATGATCGTGGAAACGGTATTTTTCTGTAGAAGCGCCCAAAGCCAAATGCCATTTTAAACGCGCAGCTTTCCAATGTGCAAACCATTCCATTTCGGTTCCCGGTTTGATGAAAAACTGCATTTCCATCTGCTCAAATTCGCGCATCCGCAAAATAAACTGACGGGCGATCACTTCGTTTCTAAATGCTTTTCCAATTTGTGCAATACCAAAAGGGATTTTCATCCGGCCGGATTTCTGCACATTTAAAAAATTGACAAAAATGCCTTGCGCTGTTTCCGGTCGTAAATAAACCTGATCAGAACCTTCTGCCATTGCACCAAATTGTGTGGAAAACATCAGGTTAAACTGACGAACTTCGGTCCAGTTACGTGTGCCGGAAACTGGATCGGCTATTTCATGTTCTTCAATTAATTCTTTTAAGCGGGAAAAATCTTCGGCTTTTAAAGCCTCATCCATTGCGTTTTGCAAAGTTTCTGCTTTGTCGGTTTTGCCGTCTTTTTCATATTTTGCAATCTTGTCTTCCAGTAATTGATCTGCGCGATAACGTTTTTTAGAATCCTTGTTATCAATCATCGGATCGTTAAAACCTGCAACGTGCCCGCTGGCTTCCCATATTTTTGGGTGCATAAAAATAGCAGAATCAATGCCTACAATATTTTCGTTCAGTTGTACCATCGCTTTCCACCAATAGGTTTTGATGTTGTTTTTCAGCTCGGCACCATATTGGCCGTAATCGTAAACCGCACTCAAACCATCATATATTTCGCTGGATTGGAACACAAAACCATATTCTTTGGCGTGTGCAATTACATTCTTAAAAAGCTCGTCGTTGTTTTTACTCATAACGGAGGCAAAGATAATTTTTAAGAATTAAGATTTTATAGATTTGTGTTTAAGTAATGCAATGGAAAACGAAAAGTCAAAATCGGTTAACCTTTTAAACACGCCTAAAGGACTTCTTTTAATGATTTTGGCATTTTGTATTTCCGGGCCAATTGCGATGATTTTCCCTTTTATTTTTCATGGAACATATACATCATGTGTTTTTGGTGCAATTAGTTTTTTCGCTTTTCCGTTTATCTGCTTTCCATTTATCAAAAAGAAGTGTACCAGAAACGCTTCTTTTTTATTGAATGAATTTGGTTTTGAAGTGCATGAAACTGATGAAGAAAATAATACAATTATCAGTTGGGATGAAATTGCGAGCTATCAAGTACGACCTTTTAAAGCACTTTCGGGAAAAGGTTTTGTAGTGAAAATGCATTGTAAAAGCAGCCGTAATTTTAAGTTTGAAATTATTGATTCCTGGAATTTTTATGACACGGTAAACGATGATTCTGTAGTAGTTTTAATTTGTAAGTACATTAACAATTACAATGCACAGCAAACAAACGAGGATGATAAAATCATTCTTTTACCTGGGTTTTTTGCTTCAGAACAAGGAATTTATTTGCTTGGTTTACCAATTCTGTTGGTGATTTTTGATTTGATATATCGTTTAACACATCCTCTAATTCGTGAAAAGGATATTCCTTTCTTTTTCTCTGTAGCCCTGCTTGCTTTAGGTTTGTTCGGACAAAGAAAAAAAAGCAAACAAATTTTTGAAAGGTTATTAGAATTGCAGTAACTCTGCAATGATAACTCAAAGCTAAAAACTATTTTTGCTTTTAAATGAGCATCCAAGTCCAAAACCTCTCCAAAACTTACGGTACACAAAAAGCCGTTGATACCATTTCTTTCTCCGCAGAACCCGGAAAAGTTTTAGGTTTTTTGGGGCCGAACGGTGCCGGAAAATCAACCACGATGAAAATCCTGACTTGCTTTATCCCGCAAACTTCCGGCGTGGCAACGGTCAACGGTTTTGATACGGTAAAAGAAGCATTGCAAGTGCGCCAGCAAATTGGTTACCTGCCCGAAAGCAACGCGCTTTACCAGGATTTGTATATCAAAGAAGCATTGGCGTTTGTAGCTTCCGTACATAAAATCCATCAGCCTGAAAAACGAATTACAGAGGTAATTGAGCAAACTGGTTTAGGATCGGAGCAGCATAAAAAAATCGGACAACTTTCCAAAGGTTATAAACAGCGCGTTGGTTTGGCGCAGGCCATTTTGCATAATCCGCAGGTTTTGATTTTGGATGAACCCACTTCCGGCCTGGACCCAAACCAGTTGATTGGGATCAGAAGTTTGATTAAAGAGCTGGGTAAAAACAAAACCGTTATTTTGTCAACGCATATTATGCAGGAAGTGGAAGCCATCTGCGATCATGTCATCATCATTAACAAAGGAAAAATCGTGGCAGATGATGCGATCCAGAATTTGTACCGGCAGCATCAAAACCAATCGCTGGAACAAATTTTTATCAAATTGACTAATTGATGCCAAGTATGTAGTGCTTTTAACGCAAAAAAGTATCTTTTTCAATTTGTAATCCGTACAAATTATTGAACCGGACGAAAACGGCTTTTAAAAACGAAGGCATAAAACTGAAACGCTTTCCAAGTTGTTTTCTGTCCACAATCAAAAGTTATGAAAATGAAAAAATTATTTTTAATGCTCGCCCTTGTTGCAGTAGTTGCTTCTACTGTTTCTGCACAACGCAAAACCACCCGAAAAAAACATTCGCCGCCACCGGTAAAATTTAGTGTTGGCTTAGAATTGGGCATCCCAACTGGTGATGCCCGGAATGCTTATAGCATTGGTTTTGGCGGTTCTGGTAAAATAGAAATACCGGTTGCGCCGCAGTTCTTTTTTACAGCTACGGCAGGTTATACCAGTTTTTATTTGAACGAAAATATAAGAAACGTATACCGTGCTATTGGCATATCTGTAGAACCAAGTGGTTTTGTACCTTTAAAGGTGGGTGGAAAATATTATTTCAGTCCGATTTTTTACGGTGAAGGCGAAATTGGAGCAGCTATCGGTACCAATAAAGGTTCCAGCACTGCTTTTGCCTATGCACCAGGAATTGGTGTTTCTTTGCCAGTTATGGGACGAAAAGCGGTTGACATTGGTTTCCGTTTCGAAGGCTGGGCTTACAATTACAATTTTAATCAAGTTGCTTTCCGCGTAGCTTATAAATTTTAATTGGACTTTGGGATGAGAGGTTTGAGCCGCGAATATAAATTATTAACAACAGGCATTTTTGTTCACCTCAAACCTCTCAGCCCAAACCTTCCTCATTCACTCCTCAAACTCTTCACCGGATTGGCCAATGCTGCTTTTACCGATTGAAAACCGATGGTGATTAAAGCGATTATAACAGCCAGCAATCCCGATAAAACAAAAACCCACCAGCCAATTTGGATGCGGTAAGCAAAATCTTCCAGCCATTTTTGCATGGTAAAATAAGCAAGCGGCGTGGCAATCGCCAAAGCCAGCAAAACCAGTTTCAAAAAATCCTTTGATAATAAGGTGGTGATTTGCGCAACCGAAGCACCCAAAACTTTGCGGATGCCGATTTCTTTGGTGCGTTGCTGCGCCATAAAAGTAACCAAACCGAACAATCCCAAACAGGCAATCAAAATTGTCAAAATAGTGAATATCAATAAAATAGTCCCCTGCTTTTGTTCTGCCTGATATTGTTTGGCAAAGTTCTGGTCTAAAAAATGGTAATCAACCGGATGTTCTGCATCGAACTTGCGGTAAGTGTTTTCGATATAGTGCAATGCTTCTTTTATGCCGCTTTTATTGATGCGGACGTACAGATTGTCCTTCTCCTTTTGTACCGGCGGCAGTTGCAAAATCAGTGGTTCTATTTTATGCTGAAGGGAGAAAATATGGAAATCTTTTACAACACCGATAATTTCAAAAATCCTGGGTTTGCCTTTTTCATCCGGACCAAAACCTGTCATTTTTTTGCCAATAGGATTTTGCAACCCTGCATCTTTTACCAAAGTTTCATTCACAATTAAAGCTTGCGTTTTATCGGTTGCCATCTCCTGCAAAAAATTCCGGCCTTGTAAAATTTTGATTTGCAGCGTCGGGATAAAATCTTCATCAATCATAAACGTATCGCCAATCCTGGGTTTGGTTTCCATTTTTCCGTTCACTTCCAGCATGTAAGCTGTTTTGCCAATATCGTTGTTTCCGATCGGATTACTGGCAGACGATACGCTTTCGATCAGCGGGTTTTGCAAAAGCTGTTGTTTTAAAGCGGCGATATTGTTGCGCACTTCCTTGTTGTTGATGTGGAAAGTGAGCACCTGATCTTTGTTAAAACCTAAATCTTTTTTAGAAACATACTGCAGTTGCTGATAGATCAGGATCGAACCGGCAATCATGGCAATCGTAATTACAAACTGAAAAGTAACCAATAGTTTCCGAAAGAAAAGGTTGCCGTGCTGGCCGCCTAATTGTCCTTTTAAAGCCGGGATGGTGCGGAAACCGGAAAGGAACAAAGCCGGATAAATGCCGCTTAAAATTCCTGTAAACAAAGAAAACACCGATAAAAGAAGCACCGTGTCCCAAACGCCAAACCGCCAGATGCTCAGTTCTTTACCGGTGAGTTGTTTAAAAGCGGGCAGCATTAAACTGATCAGCAAAATTGCGGCAACAGAAGCGATGAGCGTAATCAGAACAGATTCGGACAAAAACATCCAAACCAACTGGATTTTGCTGGAGCCGGTTACTTTCCTCACCCCAATTTCTTTAATTCGGATGGAAGAACGCGCGGTAGAAAGGTTCATATAATTGATGGCGGCAATCAGCAAAATCAAAACAGCTACGACGGAAAACGTGTAAATGTACGTCATGCTGCTGTTGGCACTCATTTCAAAACTTAAATTAGAATGCAAATGGATGGAAGTTAGCGGCTGCAGTTCCATCCGGTAATCAACATTTCCCATGCTGGCCTTTAAATATTTATTGAAAAACTGCGGCAATTTGGCTTCCAGTTTTTTAACCGATGCTTCTTTTGAAAGCAAAATGTAGGTGTACAAATGGATATTGCCCCAGTCTTCCGTATAATTTTCCGGGAAAGAACGCAGCGCGCTAAACGTAAAATGAGAGTTAGCAGGCACATCATCAATTACGCCGGTGATTACGTTTGGAAAGTTGTTATCAAAGCTGATGGTTTTATTTAGGGCCAGGGAAGGATCGCCAAAAATTTTTGCAGCCAGGGTTTTGGTGATGATGATTGACTGCGGTTTTGTCAACGCCGTTTTTGCATCACCAAACAAAAAATGGTAGGTAAAAACAGTAAAAACCGAAGGGTCGGTAAACAGGATATCGTCCACCTGCAAGTGCTTGTTTTGATAAGTGATGGCACCGCCGCCTTCCAGGTCAAAACGCACCGCGTCCTGAACTTCCGGGTAATCGTTTTTGAAAGCCGGGGCAAAAGGCGCAGAAGTGCCGGTAAGGTCGAATTTTCCGCCGTCCCATTTGGCGTGCTGTACTACGCGATAAATCCGATCTGCATTTTCGTGGTAACGGTCGAAACTCAATTCATCCGCCACGTAAAGCGCGATCAGCCAGAAAGCAGCCAGCCCAATGGTTAAACCGGCAATGTTGATCAGCGAAAAAACCTTGTTTTTTTGCAGGTTGCGGAAGGCGATTTTGATGTAGTTTTTTAGCATGGTTTTATTTTGTAATTTCGGATACAATTCATCATAGTATGTTGACAACGATTAAAGGCATTTATGTTAACGGACAAATTGTTTTGGATGAAATGCCGCCCACCAAAAACAGTTCGAAAGTTGTAGTTACATTTTTGGAAGAAATTCAACCTCCTGCTGTTAAAAAGCGCCGCTTGGGCAGTTTAAAAGGTAAAATTAGTATTCCGGATAATTTTAACGAACCACTTGACGATCTTAAAGATTACATGTAACCATGCAATATTTGCTTGATACACAAATATTGATTTGGTCTTTAGAAGATAATCCAAAACTCAAAACTTCTTTACGAAGCCTGATCGAAAATCCTGTCAATACAATATTTGTGAGCCAAGTTAGCCTGATGGAAATGGCCATCAAATTAAAACTTGACAAACTGCCTGGTTTTATAGTTAGTATCGAACACATTGTTGCCCAGCTTTTATCAGATGGTTTTACTATTTTACCTTTGTTAAACCATCATGTTTTTTCTTATCAGTCTATTCCATTTTTTGAAGACCATCGTGATCCTTTTGACCGTTTCCTGTTGGCAACTGCGCTATCAGAACAAATACCAATCATTTCCATAGACGAAAAGTTTTTACTTTACAAGCCACTTGTTACCGTAATAGATTAATCATTCCAATGCTTCTTTTATCACTATAATTTAGGTGAGAGGTGTGTGGTATGAGGCTTTGCAAATTCCTCTTCCCTCAAACCTTTCACCCCAAACCTTCCTCACTCAACCTTCAAACTCTTAACCGGGTTAGCCATTGCTGCTTTTACCGCCTTAAAACTTACAGTTATCAAAGCAATGGCAAACGTTAGCAGCGCAGCTAAAGCGAAAACCCACCAGTGCAAAGTTGTGTGGTAAGCAAAACTTTGCAGCCATTTTTCCATTAATAAATAAGCAATTGGAGATGCAATGATGATGGCAAGCAAAACCAGCCGCATAAAATCAAGGCTTAATAAAGCAGAAATTTGCGTTACCGATGCACCAAGCACTTTTCGGATACCAATTTCTTTAACGCGTTGTTCGGTAGAGAAAATAGCCAAGCCCAACAAACCCATACATGAAATAAGCATAGCCAGCACCGAAAATGAAATGGAAAGTTTAGCGGTAACTTGCTCATTATTATAAAGCTTCCTGTATTCTTCGTCAACAAATTGATAAGAGAAAGGATAATTAGGATTCATGTCTTTATAAATATTTTCCATGCTGGCCAACGCTTGCTTCGTTTTACCGGGCCGAGCACGAACGATAACCACCCCAAAATTTTCATACTCTTTTACATCCACGACTATGGGTTTTATCGGTTCACGAAATGAATTGCTGTGAAAGTCTTTTAATACAGCTATAATGTGCCCCCGTTTTTTCCAGGCCGAAACCCATTTACCAATCGGATTTTTAATACCCATTTGACGGACAGCTTCTTCATTTACCATAAATGCATCGGCAGAATCAGTTGGGTTAAGCCCGGAAAAATCACGCCCTTCGATAATTTTCAGTTTCATCAGTTTAAGAAAATCAAACCCGACAGATGTAGGTTTGAATCCCACGGCTGAGTTTTTTTCTTTACCCTGCCAGTTAATAGCATCAACGACTTCAAATCCCATATTATGGGGTGCTTCCGTGCTCCTATCAACAACATCAATGCCCGGCATTGCGGACAGTCTTTGCTTAAATAAAAGGTATTTATTACGGTTCGTCAGTTCGCCTTCTATCCGGGTGTAAAAAAGGTTCCCTTTATCATAACCCAGATTGCTATTTTGTACATACCGAGTTTGCTGTGAAATAACAATGGTTGCAATAAGCAGGATAATTGATAAGATAAACTGAAAAACAGTAAGCCCTTTTCTAAACCAAACAGCACCTTGTGTAAACTGTATAACACCTTTTATAATAAGTACAGGTTTAAGCGACGAAAGATATAGTGCAGGATAACTTCCCGCACAAATACCAGTAATAAATGCAGTCCCTGTTAATGATAGCCAAAATGAAGCTTGTGTAAATGGCAGAGAAATATTTTTGCCGGTATAATGATTAAACGATGGTAAAAAGATGCATAAAAGCAGTATCGAAAAGAGCATGGCCAGCAACGAAAACAACATGGTTTCTCCATAAAACTGCCCCATCAGATTTGCCCGGCTTGAACCAACCACTTTTCGTAAACCTACTTCTTTTGCCCGCTTTGAAGAGCGTGCTGTAGCCAGGTTCATAAAATTGATACAGGCAATCAGCAGGATGAAAATAGCTACACCGCTAAATATTTGAACGTATTCGATCTTACCGTCTGTAGGCTTCCCATTAACAAAATTACTGTGAAGATAGTTATCGCCGAATTTTTGAAGTCCTATATATGTTTTAACGCTTTTGGTTGTATTTAGCCTGGATGCCAAAAAACGATTAATTTTAGCTTCAACTACCTTAACATCGGCACCAGCATTGAGTTGGATATAGGTACGGAAATCGTTGGATGCCCACTCCATTAATTTTTGCTGCGCTTGCCAGTTAAATAGAAAATCGAATTTTATGGAGCTTTGTGCGGGTACATTTTCAAAAACCCCGCTGACAAAAAAATTCAACTTGTTCTCATACCGGATAGTTTTGCCCATAGCATTTTGCGGACTACCAAAAAACAGGTCGGCCATTTTTCTTGAAATCGCAATACCATTCATTTCAGACAGGGAGGCTGATTTGCTTCCTGTTATAAGCGGATAGCTGAATAAACTAAAGAAATCTTTTCCGGCTCGTGACCCCTCCATCTTAACTTTCTTTTCGCCCACCTGAAAAGTTTCTGCATGCCCCCAAGGCAATTCGTATCTGTGGCATAGAACACCACGTTTTTCACTTCGGGTACGGCTTGTTTAATATCTTCTAACAAAAACACCATATTTCTCCCCGTATACTCCATAGGTGTAGTGTAAGTGCTCTTTATCTCTCCGCCGGATGTTCTGCTTACATATGCGGTATATATATTTTCACCGTCCCGGTGAAAATTGTCAATACTTCGCTCATCTTTTACCCAAAGAAAGATGAGCAGGCAGCAGGTCATCCCTAAACTCAGACCTCCAATGTTTATTACACTCAGTACCTTATTGCGGATCAAGTTCCGCCAGGCAATTTTGAAATAGTTTTTGATCATTTTGTTGAGTTTTTAGCTGTCGGCAGTCGGCTTTCAGCAGTATTATATTTTATAATGCTTCTTTTATCGATGTTTTTTTAGCCCCACCTAACCTCCCCAAAGGGGAGGAACTATAGCGTGCTACCTTTATAATTCCCTATTATATCCGCCCTGCAAAGCCCTCTCCTGTGGAGAGGGTTGGGTGAGGCTCTTTTTAAAGGTGCGAGGATTGAGTTGCGACGGCTTTACAATTCGCTAATTGCTGAAAGCCGATAGCTAACAGCTTTTCCTCACTCAATCTTCAAACTCTTAACCGGATTGGCCAATGCTGCTTTTACTGCCTTAAAACTAACGGTAATCAAAGCAATGGCAAACGTAATCAGCGCAGCTAAAGCAAAAACCCACCATTGTAAAGCCGTACGGTAGGCAAAGTTTTGCAGCCATTTTTCCATCACGAAATAAGCGACCGGGATGGCGATGACGGTAGAAAGCAGCACCGGCTTCAGCAAATCTTTAGATAACAGCAGCAAAATGTTCTGTACTGATGAACCCAGCACTTTGCGCACGCCAATTTCTTTCGTCCGTTTTGTTGCCGTAAAAGAAGCTAAGCCGAACAAACCCAAACAAGCCACCAGAATGGCCAGTCCGGAAAATATGGTTAAAATGGTTTGCTGGCGGATGTCGGTTTTATAAGTAACTTCAAATTTCTGGTCGAGAAAAGTATATTCAAACGGAAAAACCGGGGCTACTTTGCCATATACTTCTTTTATGGCTGCTAATTTGGCGGCTATGTTTCCGGGTTTTAGTTTGATAACGGCCACACGGTTATCTTCAAAAGGAGAAATCACCAGCGCATCCATATTTTGTTTTAAAGACAAGAAGTTATAATCTTCCACCACACCGATGATGCTGGTTTTGGCACTGTCGCGCATTTTGTCGGAAAGTTGTTTTCCTAAAGCTTGTTCCGGTGTAAAACCTAATTTTTTTGCTGCGGTGCGGTTAATCAATACAGATTTTGTACTGTCGGTTGCATATTGCGAAGAAAAATCCCGTCCGGCGATGATCTTTAAACCTAACGTTTTTACAAATTCAAAATCGGCAAATTCAGTTCGCGAACGCCAAACATCCCGCTGGCCTTGCGCCTCAAAAGTATGGATATCATGGTAACCGCCCGGTTCGCCCGACATGAGGGAAACGGATGCAATTCCATTGGTATTTTGTAATTCTGTTTTAAAAGTTTTGCGGTGGTCATAAATATTGTCGTTATCAATCTTAACAATTACCGTTTGCGATTGATCGTAACCCAAAGCTTTACTTTTTACAAAATTCATCTGCTTCATAATCACAATCGTTCCGATAATCAGAAAAATAGAAATACTAAATTGAACTACCACCAGCATTTGCCTGAAAAAAGCACCTCCTTTGCCCAGGCGCAGTTTCCCTTTCAAAGCCTGTACCGGCGAAAAAGCTGAAAGAAAAAACGCCGGATAACTTCCCGCCAGGAAACCGACCAGCAAAATTACACTAAGCAAAAAAAGATAAATTGGGAGGGAATTGAAGGAAATATTTAAGTTGTAACCCAGCAAATCATCATAAAAAGGCATCAGTAAAAACAGTAAGCCGATGGATAATATGCAGGAAATGAGCGTAATCAAAACAGACTCGCCGATAAACTGCCAGATCAAATGGGTACGTAACGCGCCTAAAACTTTACGTAGGCCAACTTCTTTAGAACGTTCAACGGCGCGGATAGTAGAAAGATTGGTAAAGTTGATGCAGGCGATTAGCAATATCAAAACCGCGATGGAAAGGAAAATATAAACCACGGTCTTGTCGCCATGCTTCACGTTGTCGAAATCTGTTACCTGTTCAAAATAAATATCTTTTAAAGGCGTGAGCGAAAGACTGAACTTTGCACCGGAACGCGCCATATTTCCCCCCATATATTTATCCATAAAATGAGGCAACTGCTTTTCTACGCGGGATTTGTCTGAATTTGAATTCAATAAAACATAAGTGAACAAATTGTTATTGATCCAGACTTTAAACCAGCTTTCGTTTTGGTAATTTGACAAAGGCGAAACGGCGTTAAAATCCAGGTGCGAATTAGAAGGCACATCTTTGGCAATCCCGGTTACTTTCAAATGTTTTTGCTTGGCATATTCAATTACTTTGCCCATCGGGTCCTGGCTGCCAAAGTATTTTTTTGCGGTCGATTCCGTCAGTACAATGCTGCCCGGATCTTTTAAAGCCGTAGCCGGATCGCCTTTAAGCAGCGGAAAAGAAAACAGGGTAAAAAAACCGGGATCTGCAATGTAAACCTTCTTTTCGCTGAAGGCTTTATCAGCAAAAGTCATTAAACCGTCGGACACCATTACGCGCACCGTTTGCCTGATTTCCGCAGGGAAATCATTTTGCAAAGCGGTTGCATAAGGCGGCGAAACAAACGGGACTTTTGCTTTCAACGCATCGTAACCGCGCATTACACGGTAAATATTTTTTCCTTTTTGGTGGAAGTTGTCCACGCTAAACTCATTCAGGATAAACAGGAAAATCATCAGGCAAACGGTAATGCCGATGGTTAAGCCCAAAATGTTGATGGCAGAAAAACCTTTGTGTTTCCACAGGTTGCGCCAGGCGATTTTCAGATAGTTTTTGATCATTTTGTTGAGCTTTTAGCTGTCGGCAATCGGCTTTCAGCGGTTTGTATTTTTGTAATGCTTCTTTTATCGGTGTTTTTTTCGCCCCACCTAACCTCCCCCGAGGGGAGGAACCAAAGTTTGATACCTTTATAGTTTTTGAATATGGTGTTGAACTTTTAGCTGTCAGCAATCGGCTTTCAGCTTTTTGTATAGTTTGTGATTTATTTTTTTAGTATGAAACCTGCCAATCGCTGATAGCCGAAAGCTGATGACCGACAGCTTCTCCTCACTCACTCCTCAAACTCTTAACCGGATTGGCCAATGCTGCTTTTACCGCCTGAAAACTTACGGTTGCCATGGCTATAAAACAGGCTAATAATCCCGCCAAGGCAAAAATCCACCAACTGATATTAATTTTATAGGCGAAATCCTGCAGCCATTGCTGCATAAAAAACCAGGCGAAAGGCGTGGCAATCACAAAAGCAACCACAACCAACTTTAAAAAATCCAACGACAGCAGGGCAACAATGTTGGTAATACTTGCACCTAAAACTTTACGGATACCGATTTCTTTGGTGCGCTGTTCGGCCATAAAAACAGCCAGGCCGAATAAACCTAAACACGAAATGAGGATGGTGATTATAGAAAAGATATTTAAAATGCCAGCTGTGCGCTGTTCTGTTTTATAGAGTTCTTCGTACTCCTGATCCAGAAAATGATACTGGAAAGGTGTTTTTTTGAAAACGGATTTCCAGGCTTTTTCGGCTCCGGCAATACTATTTTTAACGTCTTTTTCTGAAGTTTTGATTAATATCTTACTAAACCAATTGTACTCAGTAAAAACAATAATTGGTGAAATCTTTTGGTGTAACGATGCAAAGTTAAAATCTTCCAGCACAGCTTTAATTTCGCCGTTCCTTCCATTTAAGCTTACTTTTTTTCCGATGGCTTGTTCTGGCGTCCAGCCCATTGCCGCAACTGCTGTTTTATTCAGCATAAAAGCATAACGGCGTTTTTCCTGTTCTTTTGGCAATACTTGTAATACATCTGTCCGGGTAAAATTGCTGCCTTGCAATATTTTAATCCCTAAAGCAGAGATGAAATCCTGGTCAACCGGAATAGCTGTTATCGATAAAGAAAAGTCAGGAGATTTTTCCTGTGCATTAAGCGAATAACCGCCTTTAACATTTACCGGAGAATCATAAGAAGCAGTAACGCTTTTTACACTTGGATTTTTTAAAAGTTCGTTTTTTAAAGGCTCCAGCTTCTCGTTAAAAATTCCTGCATCAAGCACCAAAATTTGTGAGCGGTCAATCCCGGTATTGGTATGCTGAATAAAATAAAGCTGACGGCCAGCAATCATCGTTGCAATAATAAAAGCGATAGAAATGGTAAACTGAAAAACCACTAATGATTTTCTCAAATTACCGCCGCTGCTGTTTCTGTTGATGGCACTTTTTAATACTTTGGCCGGTTGAAAAGCCGACAGCACTAATGCTGGCCAGGTTCCGGCAATAAAAGTGATCAGGAAAAATAGAGTCCCTAATATGGAAATTAGCCAGCCGCCGTTCCAGGTTTTTATGCTGAGGCTTAAACCGGTAAATAGGTTAAAATAAGGCAATGCTAAGCGTGCAATCACCAAACCGATCACAATAGCAACCATCGTTATAATGCCTGATTCTGCAATAAACTGTAAGAATACCTGTTTGCGTTCTGCGCCTAAAACCTTTCTTACACCGATTTCATGGGCACGTTCGGATGATTTTGCAGTGATGAGATTGATAAAATTGATACACGCAATCAGCAGAAGTAGAATGGAAATAGCACTCAAAATGTAAATGTATTTGATGTTTCCGCTTGCTGCTGCTTTGGAATATAGATGTACGCGGGTGAGCGGTTCTAGTTCAAACCAAAATTTATGACCGGATTTAAACTCATCCGAAAATTGATTTTTTACATAAGCATTTATCTTGTTTTGCAAAGATTGCTGTTGCCCGGCTGATTTCAACAGAAAATAAGAAACATCATTGGCAGAGTTCCATTTCTCAGTTTTAGAATCTTCTAAAGTGGAATAAGAACCTAAAAAATCAAATTTAAGCTGAGAATATGGAGGAACATCAGCAATTACGCCCGTAACCTGCCACGGTTTGCTATCGATATTTAATGTTTTTCCAACCGGGTTTTCTGCCCCAAAATATTTTTTCGCGGTAGAAGCCGTAATAATTACACTATTTGGATTGCTTAAAGCCGTGGCCGGATTGCCGGAAAGAAAGTTAAAACTGAATATTTTAAAGAAGGAAGCATCGGCTAACAGAAAGCTTTTTTCATTAAAAATTTTTTCTTTAAATAGGATAGCAATTGGTTTATAAGCATAATCATAAACCCGTACGCCCTCTTCAATTTCAGAAAAAGTCCTTTTAAAAACAGGGACTACGGCGGTTGGTGTAACTTCGGTATTTACAGGTTGCGGGTCGTCTGCCGATTTGTGACTATAACTTACCCGCATAATGCGGTCAGCTTTTAAATGGAACCGGTCGTAACGCAATTCATTTAAAATGTAAGTACCCAGCAAAAGGAAACAGGCAATTCCTAAAGCCAAACCGGCAATACTGATTATTGAGATGGTTTTACTTCTCCATAAACTTCTCCAGGCAATTTTTAAATAGTTTTTGATCATTTTGTTAAGCTTTTAGCTGTCGGCTTTCGGCTTTCAGCGGTTTGTATTTTTGTAATGCTTCTTTTATCAATGTTTTTTTAGCCCCACTTAACCTCCCCCAAGGGGAGGAACCAAAGTTTGATACCTTTATAGTTTTCTCTATTATCCGCCCTGCAAAGCCCTCTCCTTTGGAGAGGGTTGGGTGAGGCTTTTTTAAGGTGTGAGGATTGGGGTGCGACGGCTTTGCAGTTCGCTAATTGCCGAAAGCTGATTGCTAAAAGCTGTCCCTCACTCACTCCTCAAACTCTTAACCGGATTGGCCAATGCTGCTTTTACCGCCTGAAAACTTACGGTGGCAATGGCAATTACCAAAGCAATCAGCGTAGCCAGAGCAAAAATCCACCAGGAAATTTCAATGCGGTAAGCAAAACTTTGCAGCCAGTTGTGCATCACCCAATAAGCCACCGGGAACGCCAACACGCTGGCCAGCAAAACCAGTTTGATAAAATCTTTAGAAACCAATACCACGATTCCGGAAATACTGGAACCTAAAACTTTACGGATGCCGATTTCTTTGGTGCGCTGTACCATCGTCATCATGGCCATGGTCAGCAAACCGATGCAGGAAATTAAAATAGCCAAAATAGCACCGCTGATAAAAATATTGGACAAGCGTTTTTCGCTTTTATACTGGCGTTCGGTGTTTTCGTTCAGCCAGGAACCTTTAAATTCGTTGTTGGGGAAAATCTGGTGCCATTGCGATTTTAGGCGGTTAAAAGAAGCATTCAGCCCAACCGGTTTTATCCGCACAAAAATGTATTGAAGCTCGCCTCTTTGTTTAAGGCCGAGTGATAAAGGTTCTACTTCCTGGTGCAGCGATTGGAAATTGTAATCCTTTACCACGCCAATTACCTGTATCTGTCGTTTCCCATCCCCAAAAGGTAAAAACGTACCAACCGGGTTTTTACTGCCGATTAATTCCACCATCTTTTCATTAATTACCACCGAATTACTGTCGGTTGCGAAATCCCTCGAAAAATCCCGCCCTTGCAGCAATTGGATACCAAGCGTTTTCAAATAATCATAATCAACAAACTGCACGTTTGTCCGCACTTCATGTCCCTTATAATTAAAGCCGGTGATAGAAGTAAAAGTAGAGCCATCGTTGCCCAAACCCAAATTACTTTGCGAACCAGTGATACTTTCCACTTCCGGCGAACTTTGTAATTTCTGCCGCAAAATCTCCAAAGCGTTGGTGCCGGTAAGATTGCCCAGCGGGATGCTGATCACTTCGCTACGGTTGTAGCCCAGCGGCCGGTTTTGCATGTACTGCATTTGCTGCCAGGTAACCAACGTGCAGATAATCAGCAAAGTAGAAAGCGCAAATTGCGTAACCAGCAAAATGTTGCGCACGCGGCCGGGTTTGGTGGTGTTTACCGTTCCTTTTAAAACCAAAACGGTTTTGTACCGAAGCATCAGCCAGGCGGGGTAAAAACCTGCGATAACGGTTATCAAAAAAAAGGTGCTAAAAGAAGTAAGCAGCAAACCAGGCTGCAACAGCATTTTGAGTTGAATATGGCTTTTAAAATTCTGCGCAAACAGCGGCAGGATGAGTGAGGAGAGGAGCAACCCAAAACCAAAAGCAATCGAACAAACCAAAGCGGTTTCAACCCAAAACTGAACCAGCAAAGTCCATTTCCCGGCACCTAAAGTTTTACGCACGCCAATTTCGCGGGCACGGTTAAAAGCGCGGGCAATATTGAGGTTGATAAAATTGATGCATGCAATCAGCAAAATAAAAATACCGATGGCCAGCAGGGCAATTACATAAACCCTGGAAATCGGACTGCCTTCCAACCCGCCCAGTTCGTTGTTAAAATGGTTGTTGGCAAAAGGCGTTAGGTTTACGGTAAACACGTTTCCGTTGGCATCGGGCTTGGCACCGTCGCGTTTAATATCGCTGATGCTTTCCTTAAAATGGTTTTTGGCGAAAGGGATTAAACGTTTTTCAAACAGCGCACGATCGGTTCCCGCATTCAGTTTTACATAAGTAACATGGTTGCCAACCCTCCATTTATCCAGGTTTTGCTGATAATTGATGTAGTTTTCAAATCGCATCAAAACATCAAAATTCAGGCTGGAATTATCGGGGAAATCTTTTGCCACGCCGCCAACTACAAAGCTTTGGTTCTGGTTGTACAGGTTCATTTCCAGCGTTTTGCCAATTGGGTTTTCTTTTCCGAAGATCGCTTTGGCAACATATTCGGTAATTACAATACTGTGCAGATCGTGTAATGCTGTTTTTACCGATCCTTTTTCGAGCGGAAAAGTGAAAATCTGCAGGAAATCCTCATCCACAAACCGGATAGATTCCATGATCTTTTTGGATTTATAACTCACTTCCGCACCTCCGTTGCCTAACCTCGAAATGTATTGTACATCCGGGTACTCGGCTTTTAAGGCAGGCGTTAGGGGTTCGGGCATCGATGTGTTTTTTTCAACACCTTTTGCCCGGTTTTGGGTAAGGTAAACCTGGTAAATATCCGGCAGGTTTTTGTGGAATTTATCGTACGAAAACTCGTAAAATACCGTCAAAAACAGCAACACGCAGCAAGCCACGGCTACGCTTAAACCGGTAATGTTGATCAGGTTAAATATTTTGCCTTTTAACAGGTTGCGCCAGGCAATTTTGAGGTTGTTTTTGAGCATGGAGAAGGGCTTTTAGCTGTCAGCAATCGGCTTTCAGCATTTTTAAGGGTTTTTAGCTGTCAGCAATCAGCTATCAGCTTTGGTATAGTTTGTTACTTAGTTGTTAGTTTAAATATAAGCTTCGTATTTAGTTGAAGGCTGATGACCGAAAGCTTGTTTTGCAGGTAGCTGAAGGCTGATTGCCGAAAGCTAAAATCTAATAATGTTCCGGTGGTGCCGGCGGCGTTTTAACACCCAACGAATCATTTACCCGTTTCAGCAGCGCATCTTTTTGCCGTTTGCTCATTCCGGTAACGGCAAACGTACGGTCGTAATTAATTGCCTTTCCGTTTTGGTTGCTTTTCACGGTGATGTGCATCGTTTTGCCGTCATCGCTCACCGATTGTTTGACATCGCTTTTTTTGGTTTGGGCCGATGCGGACAAAGAAATGGTTGATAAAAGAAGTATCGTTAATGTTTTCATGTTTTGGTTTTTAGTGTTTTTGAGGACGGATTTTTTTATAATGATGATTATCTGCCATCATCTTAATCAATTTTGTGCCGAAGAGATAAGCAACTGTTTATCAGTTTATTGCTTCTTTTATCGATATAAATTTCGTTCGGTTTCGATACACATCCTGTGCTTATTCGATACAAGTTTCAGGTTGATAAAAACAGTAGGTGTTGTTGGAAACTCCTGCAAATATTGAAGCCTAAATTTTGTAAATTTGAATAGTAAGCTAAAAATTAAAAAATGGAACGGATTGTTATTGAAGTGGAAGACGATACGGCGAAAAAATGGGAAACAGTATCTCCAGCAATTAAAAGCCAGTTAGAAAAGAGTTTTGAAAAGCAAATCAATATCCTGACCGAAAGTATTAAAAAAGATCAATTCAAATTCTCGTTGGATAAAGTAAGCGACGAAGCCGCAAAAAACGGCCTAACGGAAGAAATCCTGCAGCAATTGCTGAATGAAGAATAAGTCATTTGTTTTTGATACCAATATTCTGATTAGTGCTTTTCTGTTTAAATATTCCAACATTAGAAAAACGTTTAATCATGCAATTGAAACAGGGAAAATTGCTGCAAGCCTAAATACCTTTAATGAATTTCAGGAAGTATTATTGCGGCCAAAATTTGATAAGTACATTTCTGTGGAAACTCGTTCGTCCATTTTAGAGGAATTTAAAGAAGTTTTAATTTTCTATGGAATATTAGAAACCATACAAGTTTGCCGAGACCCCAAAGACAATAAATTTCTCGAATTGGCTGTATCCGCAAACGCCTCTTGCATCATAACCGGAGATAAAGATTTGCTTATTTTACATCCGTTTCGCGGCATTCCTATTTTAAATGCTATTGATTTTTTGACGAGCTTTTAGCTGTCGGCAATCAGCATTCAGCTTCCTTTTACAGTTTATTTTTAATGATGGCACAATTGTTAAAAGCCTTAATTTTGTAAATTTGGGTGGTAAGTTTAAAAATTTAAAAAATGGAACGCATTGTTATAGAAGTGGAAGATGCTACGGCGAAAAAATGGCGGTTGTCTTCCAAAAAAACAAAAGATAAAGTATCTCAGCAAATAAATATTAAGATAGCTAAGGAATTGATGACTGATTCGAAAGAGGAATTTAAGCTATTTCTTGATGAAATAAGGAATACAATGGAGGAGCGCGGCCTTACAGAAGAAATATTGAACGACATCTTGAAAGATGAAGATTGATTATTTCGTTTTTGATACAAACACTTTAATCAGTTCAGCACTAATTAAAAATTCTACAAATAGTAAAGCAATAGATAAGGTTATTGAGTTAGGCACAATTGCTGTTTCGCAAAGCACTTTAGAGGAATTCACTGAAGTGCTATTCCGTAAAAATTTGACAAATATTTTTCAGGGGATGAAGAGCGTTGGTCTATATTAAATAGATTAGAAGCTCAATCAAAACTCTTCACACCTGATTTGATTATTACCAATTGCCGCGACCCAAAAGACAATAAATTTCTTGAGTTAGCCGTAGCAGCAAATGCTTCGTGTATTATTTCCGGAGATAAAGATTTGCTTGTCCTCCATCCGTTTCGGGGCATCCCAATTTTAAATGCTGTTGATTTTTTGATGAGCTTTTAGCAATCAGCAATCAGCTTCTTTTATAGTTTATGATACTTCTTTTATCGATGTATTTTTCGCCCCACCTAACCTCCCCAAAGGGGAGGAACTAAAGTTCGATACCGTAACAGTTTGCTATTCAAAAGCCCTCTCCTTTGGAGAGGGTTGGGTGAGGCTTTTACTCCGATCTCAAACTCTTAACCGGATTGGCCAATGCTGCTTTTACCGACTGAAAACTGATGGTAAGCAAAGCAATCACAACCGCCAAGCTTCCCGCCAAAGCAAACATCCACCATTGGATTTGGATGCGGTAAGCAAAATCCTGCAGCCACTTTTGCATGGTAAAAAATGCAATGGGCGAGGCGATGATGATGGCTAATATCACCAGTAACACAAAATCTTTAGAAAGCAAAGCGGTTATTTGTGCAACAGAAGCACCCAATACTTTGCGGATGCCAATTTCTTTGGTGCGTTGTTCTGCGGAGAAAGTTGCCAAACCGAAAAGTCCAAGACAAGCCAGGAAAACAATCAGGAAACTGAAAAAAGTGAATAGTTGCTGTAGCTTTTGTTCGGCGCGGTATTGGCTGTCTAACAAATCATTGATCCAATCTATTTTTAAAATTTTATCCGGGAAAAATTGCTGCCATTGTTTATCTATTGCTGCTAATACTTGTTTTTGGGTGTTTGGTTTTAACCGGATAAGCATGGAACCAAAAGTAAAATCGGTAGTTGCCTGAATGATACAAGGTTTGAGCGGAGCACGTAAGGATTCGTTATTAAAATCTTTTATAATTCCAACCATAATACCGGGTATATTTTTAATAGAATCATTCAAAACTTTAAGGTGGAATAATTTGGCTGTATATTCCGTTGTGATATAAGATTGAGTTTTTTGTAAACGCTCTAACTTCTTACTATCATGTTCCAATAATGAATCTATATTTAGCGCATCAGCACCGAACGAAGTATTTAAGAACCGGCCGTTTTCTAATTTTAGTTTTAAAGTTTTAGCCAGATCAACATCTCCATTTATAAAATTAACCGATAACTTGTTTCCTTTTTGGTTAGGGTCGTCTACAAACATTGACATATAAGCTGCACCTAAAGATGGAACCCAATTACAGATGCTTACACTTTCTACACCAGCTATCTTTAAAATTTCCTGCTTAAAAGAAGCACCTTTAGTTCCAAAGTTGGTGTAATAAATACTAATTAAATTATTTTTATCATAACCCAATTCTTTTTTACTGATAAAGCTTAATTGTGTTTGTACTACAATTGTAGCAATTAAAATTATGATTGAAATTGTAAATTGTGCTATCACCAAAGTTTTGCGCAACCAATCAGAACTTGTATTAACTGATAGTTTCCCCTTCAAAATTACAACTACTTTTGGCCGGGAGATCAGCCAAGCGGGATACAAACCTGTAAACAAACTCACCATTAAAACAACGAGACTTGTGATACTGAAAAGCTTAATGTTATTCGCCAAGTTCAGCGTTAAAGAATGTCCAAGATAAGCTTCCAGAGGTTTGCTGAAAAATGTGTATAGTACAATACCTAGCAAAAAGGAGATCAGGAAAAACAACAAAGATTCAAACAAAAACTGGGCAGTTAATTCCTTTTTTCCGGCACCCAAAACTTTCCGGATACCAACTTCCCGCACCCTTTTAATAGTACGTGCAGTGGTTAGGTTGATAAAATTGATACAGGCAATCAACAGTAACATAACTACAACCCCCGAAAAAATGTAAACATCGCGGATGCTGCCCTTTACTTCCTGCGATTCATCAAAATCAGAATGCAGGTAAACATCCGAAATGAGTTGGAAATCCCAGGATTGCCTGGCAATTTTACTTTTAACAATATTATTATACCACCTGTTAACTTTTGACCGAAGTTTAGGTATGGAAGTCCCTGGTTTCAATAACAAATATTGTTTAGTGTATGAGCCGCTTCCGTCTTTGTTCAACTGATCATACTCGGTACGAAACTCTTTTACAGCTAAAATATCAGAACGCAAATGCGTATTTACCGGAATTGGTTTAATGATCCCGGTAATAATAAACGGTTTTGATTTGCCATAAGTCGGAAGGTTGTAAATAATTTTGCCAATTGGATTTGTATGCGGAAAATATTGCTTCCTAATGTTTTCTGTTATAATTAAGTTAGTGTAACCTTTTATAAACTGTTTTGGGTTGCCTTGTACAATATCAAAATCAAGCATAGACCAAACATTCGGATCGGCAGAAAGCATATTCAATTCTACACCGTCTTTGTCCGCGCCCATTTTTATTCTTTCTTTATAAACTGACATCCGGCAATAATTTTCCACTTCCGGAAAATCTTTTTTTAAACCCGGCCCAAGCCCGGTAAAGCTGGACGAGAACCGGTGTTCTGCATTTTTATTGCTGTTATCTACACTAACAATCCGGTAAATATCTTTGGCGCGTTTCCACTGCCGGTCGTACGAAAGGTCATCAATAACCACTGTGGCAACCAGCAGGCAGGCGGCCAAACCAATGGTTAAACCAAGGATATTGATTGCCGAGTACACTTTGTTTTTCCAAAGGTTCCTGGTTGCGATTTTGATGTAGTTCTTTAGCATTTTTTTAAGTTTTTGGCTGTCAGCAATCGGCTTTCAGCGGTTTGTATAGTTTGTTATTTCGGTTTCGGGTATCAACCTTGCCATTCGCTGATAGCCGAAAGCCGATAGCTTACAGCTTCTCCTCACTCCCTCCTCAAACTCTTCACCGGGTTGGCCAATGCTGCTTTTACCGCCTGAAAACTCACAGTTGCCAAAGCGATAAACAACGCAATCAGCGCAGCTAAAGCAAATACCCACCAACTGATGCTGATGCGGTAAGCAAAATCCTGCAGCCAGTTGTGCATGGCCCAATAGGATAACGGGAAGGCGATTACGCAGGCGATCAGCACTAATTTTAAAAAATCTTTGGAAAGCATGTGGGTTACCTGGAAAACGCTTGCACCCAAAACTTTGCGTATACCGATTTCTTTGGTGCGCTGCTCCGTAGTGTAAATAGCCAGGCCGAACAAACCGAGGCAGGCAACCAAAATGGTCAACGCGGTAAAAATGTTGAGGATCGTTCCGGTTTTTTCTTCTGCCGAATAGGTTTTGTTGTACAGCTCGTCCATAAAGGCATAAGTAAAAGGTTCTTCCACGTTAAACTTTGCCCATTGCTGTTTCATGGCGGCGATCAAGCCGGAAATATCGCCGGTTTTTACCTTGAAAATCAATCCCCATTCAGGTTGTAAAACCATTAATAAAGGTGTAACCGGTTCGTGCAGCGATTTAAAATTGAAATCCTTTACCACTCCGATTATAGTATAAGTGAAGTTTTTTCCCCTTGAGCTGTTCTGCCGGGTTATCCGCTGTCCGACTGCATTATTTCCCCAGCCAAAAGCTTTCGCTGCGGTTTCGTTAATGATCATTTTAGAGGAATCTGTAGCAAACGCTTTTGAAAAATTTCTTCCGGCAGCGAGTTCTATTCCGAGCGTAGGCAGATATTGTTCGTCCACCAGGTACTCCAGCGTTTTCATGATCTGGTTTTCCCTACCTTCAGGATAAGCCAGCGAGTTATTATTGTTACTCGGGCCAACAGGTTTATAGGAGGAAACGGTTGCATTAACAATGCGCGGGTCTTTCAGCATTTCTTCTTTAAAAATCTTTTCATTTTTCCCCAAAGCGTACGAATTGGGCAGCACCAGCAACTGCTCTTTTTGATAACCTAATTTTTTGTTGCGGATAAACTGCATTTGCTGGTAAACTACTATAGTGCCCACAATTAAACTCACCGAAATAAAGAACTGAAAAACCACCAACCCGCTGCGCAAAACGCTACTCGTATTGCCTGTGCCCAGTTTGCCTTTGATGATGGCAACCGGTTTGAACGAGGAAAGAAAAAACGCCGGATAAATACCCGCCAAAACACCAACAGCCAAACCAAGCGATAGCAGTGCCAACCAGGGTTTTAGCGTAAAACCCAGATTCAAATTTTTGCCCGACAATTCATTAAAAAATGGTAACGCCAGTTGAATGGTTAAAACGGATATGAACAACGCGATAAAGGTAAGCAGCACGGATTCCAGCATAAACTGTTTAACAAGCTCAAACTTATCAGAACCCATCACTTTGCGCACGCCCACTTCTTTTGCCCGTTTGGATGCACTTGCTGTTGACAGGTTGATGAAATTGATACAGGCGATCAGCAATACAAAAACGGCGATGGCACCAAAAATGTAAACATATTTTACATCGCCGCCGGCATCTAATTCAAAATTACTGTGCGAATGCAGGTGGATATCCGTTAAAGGCTGCAAAGCAAAACCCAGGTTATTGCCTTTGGTTCGGAAAGCTGACAAACTCATACCCATGGATTGTGCAATTTGCGGTCCCATGTACTTCTCCACCATGCCCGGCAGTTTGGCTTCCAGGTTTTTGTAATTGTAATTTTGTTTGAGTAGGAGATAGGTGAAGAAGCCGGAAGTCATCCAGGAAGGGTTTTTAGAATCCGGCAAACTTTGCATCGACCCAAACAAGTCAAAATGAAAATGGGAGTTGCTTGGGATGGCCGCCATAACGCCCGTTACTTTATACAATTCGTGGTTGTTTAAATCTAATATTTTCCCGATCGGTTCTTCCCCGCCAAAATATTTCCGGGCCATTTCTTCTGTAATTACTACTGTGTTGGTTTGCTGCAATGCTGTTTTTACATCACCTTTTATCAGCGGAAGCGTAAATACTTTGAAAAAATTGGGGTCCACAAAAGCAAAACTACCATCTTTAAAAGTTTTGCCGGCGTAAGTAACTTTTGGGTTTCCTGCTGTTTTCAGCCGCGTTGCTTCTTCTACTTCCGGGTAATCATTCTTTAAAGTCTGCGCTGTTGGCGGCATTACGTTGGCTTCAAAAATCTTTCCGCCGTTGATGCTGGCTTTAAAAACCACGCGGACAATACGGTTGGCATGGAGGTTAAAACGGTCGTAACTCAGCTCGTCCTGCACAAACAACAGGATAACAAAGCATACCGAAATGCCGATGGACAAGCCCAGAATGTTAATGGCCGAAAAGCTTTTGTTTCGCCAAAAGTTCCGGAACGCGATTTTGATGTAGTTTTTGAGCATGGTTGTAGCTTTGAGCTTTTAGCTGTCGGCATTCGGCTTTCAGCGGATGTATGTTTTTATAATGCTTCTTTTATCAATGTTTTTTTAGCCCCACCTAACCTCCCCAAAAAACCCAAAGGGGAGGAATTATAGTTTGCCATCTTTATGGTTTGCCATTATCCGCCCTGCAAAGCCCTCTCCTTTGGAGAGGGTTGGGTGAGGCTTTTTTTATTCTGATCTCAAACTTTCCACCGGATTGGCCAATGCTGCTTTTACCGCCTGAAAACTGACGGTAATTAAAGCGATAAACAAAGCAATCAGCGCAGCCGAAGCGAAAACCCACCAGCTCAACTCTGTTCGGTATGCGAAACTTTGCAGCCATTTGTTCATGGCAAACCAGGCTATGGGCGAGGCAATGATAATCGATATGAAAACGAGTTTGATGAAATCCTTAGAAAGCATGGCCGTAACATTAGCTACGGTTGCGCCAAGAACTTTGCGGATACCGATTTCTTTGGTGCGTTGTTCGGCGGCGTAAGTAATCAACCCAAACAAACCTAAACACGCGATCAGGATGGCGAAAAAGGCAAAGGAAATAAAAAGTTTTCCGGTGCGCTGTTCGGATTGGTAAAGATGGTTAAAGTCTTCATCCATAAACGAATAGATAAAAGGCTGGCCTTGCATTTCTTTAACTACGCCGTGATATTTCGCTTCTATTTGTGCAATTACCTGCGGCATATTATTGCTTTTGATGCGGAAAGCAAAACGATCGCCATATTTAGAAAGGCGTAGTACAACAGGTACCGTTTTGTTGCGCATAGAACCTGTGTTAAAATCTTTTATGACACCAATAATTGGGTGGATATTTAATTTCTTATTTTGATTGTCATATAGTTTTTCCTGCAAAGGATGATTGTAGCCAAGTAAGGCTGCAGCAGTTTCGTTAACAAGAATAGCATCCGAATCGGTAGGCATTTTTGCAGAAAAATTGCGGCCTTGTGCCATTTTTATATTCAAGGTTAAGATAAAATCACTATCGACAGACCAGTCTGCCAGAATTATACTTTCGCTGGCATTTAATGAAGCATCTTTAGCAAAAGCGTTTTGTTCCCATTCGTTACTGGTTGAAGTTGGTAAAGCACCGGTACGGGTCCCGGCTAAAACACCAGGTATTTGTAATACTTCATTTTTAAAGGTTTGTGCATGATTACCCAGCGAATACACGTTCTTCAAAACTAAAACCTGCTCACGGTTATAGCCAATATTTCTACTTCGTATATAATCGAGCTGACTATAAATAACAAGTGTGCCGATAATTAAAATTATAACCGTAGAAAATTGGAATACTACCAAACTATTTCGCAACCAGCTACCTTTAAAACCTGTCGCTATCTTTCCTTTCAAAACTTCGATCGGTTTAAATGACGAGAGGAAAAATGCGGGATAAAGTCCGGCTAAAATTCCGATAAATATGGTAATTAACAGGAGCAAGGGAAGCGTCCAAACAGTTGAGAAAAGACTTAAACCGGCTTCTTTTCCTGCAAGCAAGTTAAAGTATGGTAAAAACAGCATCGCGATAACCAATGCAATAACCATTGCCAGCAAACTCGTCAACACAGATTCTGTTAAAAATTGAGCGATCAAAGTGGATTGATCAGAACCCAAAACTTTGCGCACGCCAACTTCTTTAGATCGGCCAGCAGAACGAGCGGTTGAAAGGTTTGTGAAATTAACACAGGCAATCAGCAGGATAAAAACAGCAATCACAATAAAAGCATAAATGTATTGGATATCTCCGGATTGCTCCAATTCATTAGACAAAGTAGAATACAGATGAATCTTGGTTAGCGGGATTGTAGCATATCTAACATAATCCCCTTTTTTCTCCAAATCGTTAAAATTGCTGTGAAAGAGATTTTGTAATTGCGGTTCGTAGTATTTCTTAGCTACTTCCTTTAGATACCTGTTTAACGTTTTTGGATCTGTTCCTGGCTGAACAAGCACGTAGGTTAGAAATGCATTACCCAACCAAAAGCTTGAAAGATTGTCACCGTTACTCGCCATCGACTTAATAAAGCTAAAATGCAAGTGCGATTGCGCAGGTGTGTTTTTGATAACACCTGTAATTGTATAATTGGTTGTATTGTCGACCTTTAAGGTTTTGCCAACTACATCTGTGCTGTTAAAATATTTTTTGGCGATTGACTCAGAAATCACCATCGTATTAGGCTGGTTTAATGCAGTTTTTGGATCACCGGAAATCATCGGAATCGTAAAAACATCAAATATGGCAGGATCGGCAAAAAATGAATTAGGCTCCGTTAAAGTTTCCGAGCCTTTCTTAACCAGCATATTTCCGCCGTTAGAGATGCGTACAGCCTTTTCAACTTGTGGATAATCCCTCATCAGCACAGCAGCCATTGGTGCCGGTGTTACCCAATCATTAAATACTGTGCCGTTAATACGAATGTCTGTGTTTACCCGATAGATCCTATCCGCTTTTGTGTTGAATTTATCGTAGCTTAACTCATCAATTACAAACAAAGTAATCAGCAAACAGGTAGCCAAACCAATGGCCAAACCAAAAATGTTAATGGCCGAATAACCTTTATTTTTCCAAAGGTTCCTGAAAGCAATTTTAAAATGGTTCCTGATCATGGTTTCGTTAGCTTTTGAGCTGTCGGCATTCGGCTTTCAGCGGATGTATGTTTTTATAATGCTTCTTTTATCGCTATATTTTAGCCCCACCTAACCTCCCCAAAGGGGAGGAACTATAGTGTAAACTTTGTATATCTGCCCTGCAAAGCCCTCTCCTTTGGAGAGGGTTGGGTGAGGCTCTTTATAGTCTTTGGTTGATGTGAAGTAAATTAAATTAAATGCTTCTTTTACCGATACTTTTTTGGTAAGAGGTTATAGGCATGAGGTACGAGGCTTTGCAAATCGCTGATTGCTGAAAGCCGATTGCTGACCGCCTCTCACCCCAAACCTCTCACCTAAACCCTACATCCTCACATTAATCCCGCCGATACTTGTACTTACCGAAACCGGGATGCCGCCGCCGTTTAGCTGGCCAACCATGCGGCGGTTATCTTTCTCACCATTAAAATTACCTTCTACATTGGCAGTAACACGGTTGCCGTGCAAGTTTAAATCCAATCCTTTTCCGCTTGGCAGCTGCAAGTCCACATGGCCGACGCTGCCGTTAATCTTGATGTATTTGCCCATCTGGCTCATTTCTACATGTGTGCTGCCCGCGCTGTTAGAAGTTTCCAGGCTGCAAGCCATTTCCGTTAAATTGATGCTGCCGCCGGAAGTGCCGGTAATTAGTTCCCCGGCAATACGGCCGCCATTGATGCTGCCGCCGCTGGTTTTGGCATCGATGGTTCCGCTGAGGTTGTTTAGTTTTAAACTGCCGCCGGAAGTAGAAAGGCTGATCATCCCTTTACAATTTTCCGCGGTGATACTGCCGCCGCTGGTCCTCAATTCAATATTATTCTCACAATTTTTTACGCTGATAGAACCGCCCGAAGTATGGCCTTTCACGTCTCCCGTAAGGTGGTCAACCGTTAAACTACCGCCGCTGGTGGTAAAATTTTGTTCTCCGCTTAAATTAGACAAATTGATACTACCGCCACTGGTAGTCGAGTTGGTGGATACTGTTTTTGGCACATAAATTTTGAAGGAGAAATTCAATGATTTTTTCCAGTTGTAAGAATTGGATTTGGGTTTTGCCGAAACCTCCAGTTCTGTTCCGTTTACAGAAACATCCAGCACGTAATCTTCCATGCGTTTGCTCAGTTCATCTTTAGAAAGCGGCCCGCCGTTGTCATTGTTTGGGTTTACATACACTTCTACGCGGGCATCGGCAGCATCGCCGCCGTTGATGGTAATGCTGCCGCCCGAAGTTTTAACATTTACATTTTTGATGTTTGCATTGGCAAAGGGTTTGTTTAAATAAGGTTCCTGGTTATTGTTTTGTGCCGAAGCCAGAAAGCTTTGCGAAAGCAGGAACAGGATAACGGAAGATTGGAAAATTTTCATGAGATATTGGTTTTTTAAGGTTTTGTACGAAGTAAAACGCCTTTATCCCCTCCCGAAAGAGAGGTTTTGAGGCTTCATTTAACATTAACGCTAATAAAAAAGAACGACAATATTACTACTGCAAACCAAATATGGCACGCATTGTACCACATTACTAACTTATTGATTATAAAAGAAGTAGCCGTGTTTAAGTTTTAAAACTGTTCGTTTTCGTTACAAAAATTGTCCGGTTGTGGACGGTGTGTGGGAGGTACGAGGTAAGGGGTTTGGGGTATCGGCTTTAGCCCCACCTAACCTCCCCGAAGGGGAGGAACCAGAGTTCGATACCTTTATAATTTGCTATTTAAAAGCCCTCTCTTTTGGAGAGGGTTGGGTGAGGCTTTTTTTTGAGTTACGAGGTGTGAGGTATGACACTTTGCAAGTCGCTCGTTCCCTCGAACCTCATACCTCTCACCCCAAACCTATTCACTCCTCAAACTCTTAACCGGATTGGCCAATGCTGCTTTTACCGCCTGAAAACTGATGGTAAGCAGGGCTAAAACAACGGCTGTTAATCCCGCAGAAACAAACATCCACCATTCAATTTCTATCCGGTAGGCAAAACCTTGCAGCCATTTGTTCATCGCCCACCAAACAATAGGCGAAGCAATTACAAATGCGGCCAGTACCAGCCAGACGTATTCTTTGGAGAATAAGCGTACAATCCCCAAAACGGAAGCACCCAGCACTTTTCGGATACCTATTTCTTTGGTGCGCTGGAAAGCCGTAAGGACGGTAAGGCCAAATAAGCCCAGGCAACTTATAAAAATAGAAACCAGTGTTGCCAGGTTAATCAGCTTGGCCAAATGCTGTTCCTGTTCATATAATTTGGCAATCACTTCATCATAAAATTTATAGGAGTAAGTTTCCGGGGGATAAAATTGATACCAGTCTTTTTCAATCGCTTTTAAAGTTTTCTGCCATTGGGAAGGATCTTCACTGGCTAATTTTATTGAAAACGTAGTCAGGTTGTCTTTCTCAGACTCAAAAGCCATTGGGTCAATTGTTTTATAAAAATCCTGCTGATGAAAATCTCTTACTACGCCAACAATTGGAAATTTATGTTTATCCTCGCCAATCATTTCCCCAACAGCATCTTGTGGCGAGGCAAAGCCAAAAGCTTTTACAGCAGTTTCGTTAATCACATATTCATTTGTCGTATCCGAAGGATGAAGGTTTCTCCCCGCCAGCATTTTTATATCATATAAATGAATATATGCGGTATCTACCGTTTTTCTGAAAATGTTTCTTTGAATCGGTTCTTTCCCTTTCTTAGCATATTCAAATTGCCCGGATGAATAATTATTAATCATCGGTGCAGTACCGAGAGAAATATTTTGAATACCTGGAATTTTTTTCAATTCTGAAAACAACGTAAACTGCTTGTTTTCATACTTTTTTTCCCTAAGATATTTCCACGGAATATCAACTATTACAACAGCATCCTTATCAAAACCCATGTCTGTTTTAAGTGTGTATTGAAGCTGTTTCCCAACAATCAAAGCACTGGTTATGAAAATTAGGGCGATCACAAATTGAAATACAATCAGCATTTTTTGTAGACTGAAACCATTCCCGGCTTTTAAACCTGTTGAAGATCCCCGAAAAATACTTACTGCCTTTACCCTTGTAATTAGCCAACCCGGATAAAGACCAGCCAACGCAGTAACCAGGATAGACAACAGGAATATAAAAGCGACGAGCTGTAGGACGCGGGTTATTGGTGTAATGCCCGGAGGAATAATATCTTTCAGCAACCAAAACGCAAACAGGCTAAACCCAAACGACAACAGGCCAGCTATCAACGTAGTAAGCATTGTTTCCGACAAAAACTGGCCGATTAACTGTATCTGGCTGCTGCCGAGCGTTTTTCTCACCCCAATTTCTTTTGCCCTTTGCGGGATGCTGGCCACGCTCATGTTGATGTAATTGATGCAAGCCAGGACCAGCAAAAAAACAGCAACACCAGCTAAGCCGTAAGTAATCGGTTTGCTTGCTTTGCGGACTTCACCTTCTTTAATATAGGTAGAAAAATGAGATTCACTTAAAGGCAGCAATTGGTACCATCTCTTAAATTTAAAAGCGTTTGAGTTCTTTTTTTCAAATTCCTGGTATTTCCGTGCGGCAATTTTGTCAACCAGCTTTACTATTTTATCAGGTTTTGTGCCTGGTTTTAGCTGTAAGTATAGCTTATCAGAGCCATTTGTGTTCGTCCAGGTGTTTAGTTCGTAAGCTTTGGTTGGCAAAGCGCAAAATTCCTGTGCCGTAAATTCAGAAGGTGCTTTGAGATCAGCTACAATACCAGTAACTGTCCGCTGCACCGTGTCACGGTAACTGTAGTAAGTGATCGTTTGGTTTAATATTTCGCCGTTTTTTTTATGCGGAAAATACTGCTTTGCCCTGCTTTCCGTAAGCACTACATTTTCCGGGGCCACGAGTGCTGTTGATTTATTGCCGGCCAGCCAGCGATAGGGCAGCATTTTAAAATAAGTAGCATCTGTGGCAACAATATTTTCAGGTTCTTCAATTAAAGTCGGTTTACCCGTAGCATTATTTATTTGAACAGCGTTTACCCATTTTCCCAAAACAGGTACTACGTAATCCAACCCGTCGATTTGTTCACGCACACCCTGATACATTGGGGCTGAAACGCCGCCGTTGTAGGATTCTTTCTCATCAAAAACAAAACCCGTTACAACGCGATAAATATTTTCCTTATTGGGAAGCCCGCGGTCGTAACTAAATTCATAATCTACAATGCGAAAAATAACCCAACAAGCGCTGATGCTGACGGCCAACCCAAAAACATTTAAAGTGGTAAACAAGCGGCTTTTCCATAAATGCCGCAGTGCATTGGTAAAATAACTTTTCATAGGAGGAATTTTATGATGTGGTGTTAATGATGATTGTTAATGCTTCTTTTATCGGTACTTTTTGCCCCACCTAACCTCCCCAAAGGGGAGGAACCAAAGTTCGATACCTTTATAGTTTGCTATTATCCGCCCTGCAAAGCCCTCTCCTCTGGAGAGGGTTGGGTGAGGCTTTTTTGTTTTAGGTAAGAGGTTAAGAGGTATGGGGTATGAGGCTTTGCAAATTGCTCATGCCTCAAACCTCTCACCCCAAACCTACTCAACCTTCAAACTATCCACCGGGTTGGCCAATGCTGCTTTTACCGTAGTGTAACCAATTGTTAACCCTGCAATGCACAACGAACTTATAATAGTAGCTGCAAAAAAGCCAGGGCCAATATTAATGCGATAAGTATATTGCTGCAGCCACTGGTGCATAAAATACCAGGTTACCGGGGAAGCGATCAAAAAAGCAATGGTGATCAGTACGGTAAACTCTTTCGACAGCATTATTACAATGTCGCGGACCGGCGCGCCCAGCACTTTGCGGATGCCGATTTCTTTTTTGCGTTGTACGGCCATAAACGAAATCAAACCATACAGTCCAAGGCAGGAAATAAAGATGGCGATACCCGAAAACAGTTTGTATAGCTGCGAAAGCTGGTTTTCCCGTTTGTAATAATCCGCGATGGACTGGTCGAGGAAACTGTACTCGAACACGTAATCGGGGAAGTACTTGTTCCATGTATCCTGCATAGCTGCCAAAACGGTTTTTACATGGCGCATATCAATTTTAATATTCACCATTCCGTAGGCACTTTTATTGGTTGTCAGCACGACCGGGCCAATCGGATCGCGCAGGGAGTTGACGTGGAAATCTTTTATAACACCTACAACCGGACAAAACTTTCCGTTTATGTTGATTTGTTTGCCGAGGATATCATTCGGGTTTCGGATACCCAGGTTTCTTACAACTGTTTCGTTCACAACAAATTCACGCATCGTGTCTGACGGGAAATAAGCCCTGCCGACAACGAAAGAAAAGTTATAAAGCCGGAAATAATTTCCATCGGCAGGCTTTATGGCAACAACCATATCCGAATGTTTTGTGCCTTTTATGGTTTGTAAATCGGTGTACCAGCCGCCTTCGCCTGATGGTGTAAATGTGCTGAAACTCACGTTTTTGATACTGGGCAATTTATTCAATTCATTGTGAAGCAGGTCCATTTTTGTACGGCTCAGGCTATCACCGGGAAAACCTGCATTGATGATGGCCGCCTTAGTAAACCCCATATTTGCCGTCCGGAAATAATCCATTTGCGATGCCACGATCAGTGTACCGATAATTAGCGCCTGTGCAATTATGAATTGAAAAACCACCAGCGCACGCCTCAACGTAATCCCTTTACTGCCGGAACTGATAGTGCCCTTTAAAACAGTAACAGGCTTAAAACCAGACAATACCAACGCCGGGTAAAAGCCGGACAGAAAGATAACCAGCAACAAAGCACAAGCCATCAGGAATACAGATTGTGCACCGAACAAGGCAGATAAGTGCAGTTTAATATCGAGGAAGTGGTTTACAAAAGGCAGGCAAACAAAAACAACAAGCAGCGAACCCGCAAATGCCAGCAATGTGGTGATGCCGGTTTCGCCCAAAAATTGAAACACCAGTTGCAAGCGGCTGCCGCCAAGTACCTTTCTCACACCCACTTCACGCGAACGGTTTATGGCCTGGGCAGTTGTAATATTGATAAAATTTACGCAGGCAATAATTAGCAGGAACAAGCCAATCAGGCTCAGTCCCCAAATCAGGTCTTTGCTAAATGTCCGCTCATTGAAATTGCCGTAACGTTCATCAAAATGTACTTCTTTTAGCGGCTGAAGTGCAAGATTGTAACCGGGGTTAACCGGCTTGATATGTTTTTCTACAAATGCAGCCAGTAATTGGTTAACCTGGCGGAGGGAAGCCACATCATTTAACTGCACGAAACAGTAATTGGCATCATCGATACTGCTCCAGTCGTTTGGCCTAAGCCGGTTTTTTAAAGTGACGTAAGAAATCACAATCCCTAACGGAAAATCAGTATTAACAGGAGGATTATTCAAGATACCGGTTATTTTCATGTTGTTGCCATACAACCTGATCGTTTTGTTGATGGCTGTTTTCCAATCACCAAAATATCTGGCCGCAACATCCTTAGTTAGCAGCACAGTGTTGGGTTCGCGCAAAGCAGATTTAATATCTCCCTGGACCAAGCTAAAATTAAACATTTGGAAAAACTGCGGCTCTGCCGTTAAAACCTTTTTTTCCTTGAACTTTTTTATCACCGAGCCATCAGCGGCGGTTATGTTCACCTGCACGTTATTGTCGCCGAAAATGGCTGCCGTATTTTTAAGCTGGGGAAGCTCGCTGCGCAAACCTGGCGTTACCGGGAAGGGCACACCAGCCCTGTATTCGAGGTTAACCGGGCTTTTCCCGATACGGACAACCCGATAAATATGGTTTTTATCCGGATGAAAAGTATCGAAGCTTTGTTCGTACTGAATCACAAGAAATATCAGCAGGAAAGTAGCAAAGCCAACAACCAACCCGGCAATATTGATAGCGGAGTTGCTTTTATGCCTCAACAAATTCCGCAAAGCAGTTTTAAAATAATTTTTTAGCATGATAAGTTTTGTTAGCAGGTTTTGATATTTGATCTTCTAATCTGATACTTCTTTTAGGACATAAAAAAATAGGTTTGTAGAAATTGCTTTAGGTAATATTATCCCACGTTGTTGGATCGATGTATTTCAATCAACAATTTCAATCATATCGATTTGCGATGATTTAGTTTCAATTGTATTTGAATATTGGATCTTTATAAATTTAAAACTAAGCACTCCGCCAGCTTTAAAATTCTGCGATTGACCATTAGGTAGTTTGATGTTTCCTTGGGCAGTTCTGATTCTGTTTCTTCCGATTTCAAGTTTATCAAACGTTAGTTGGACGTTTTCATGAGCTAAGAATTTGCAAGTACTGATTAGTTCCTCCCGGGAAGTGCTTTTATCAAGTAAAATAACTGTTCTAATAATTCTATTTCCGTTTACAACTGCAGAAGTTCTCGTAATTGGTTTCGGTAGTTGTTCATCATTAGATTTGTAAATAAAAGAGCATAAAAGAAGTATGCCAACCGTAGCGAACAGGAATAGATTTTTCATGATTTATGAGGTTTGAACTATTTAAAAAGAATTAAGATACCAAGACCTAAATGTTTGAAACCAACTACCCCAAAACCTACTCACTCCTCAAACTATCCACCGGGTTGGCCAATGCTGCTTTTATTGCCTGAAAACTGATGGTAAATAAAGCAATCGCAATAGATAGAATTCCCGATAAAACAAAAACCCACCAGCTGATTTGAACGCGATATGCAAAATCCTGCAACCATTTTTGCATGGTAAAAAAAGCAATTGGTGAAGCAATAATGATGGACAGTACAATCAGCTTTAAAAAATCTTTAGAAACTAAGGTTACGATACTGCTTACGCTGGCACCTAAAACTTTACGGATGCCAATTTCTTTAGTCATTATTTGAGCCGTGTAAGTTGCTAATCCAAACAAACCCAGACAGGAAACCAGGATTGCAATCACCGAAAAGATATTAAATAAAGTTCCTGTTCGCTGATCGGATTGGTACAATTTGCTGTATGCTTCATCCAGAAAAGAATATTCAAACGGAATTCCCGGATTGTACTGGTTCCAAAGTTTGGTTGCAGCAACAATGGCTTTGGCCGCACCATTTCCGGTAGTTTTTATATATATGCGGTAGCCATTATCCTTGTAATAAATTACGGATGGTTTGATTGATTCTTTTAACGATGCAAAATTGAAGTCTTTTACAACGCCGATAATCGATCCTTCAGTTTCCCAAAGCTTAAAACGCTTGCCTACTGGATTTTTGATGCCCATCATTTTAACTGCAGTTTCATTTAGCAGAAAATGGGCAGAGTCTGATTGGATACCAGAAAAATTTGCGCCCGCTTTAAGCTTCATTTTCATCATCGGAATAAAATCTGCATCAACACCTAAAGGACTAACAACAAACATGCTATTCGGGTCTTTTCCATCCCAGCTATTATCTCCGGTTGTATTTCCATTATTTACCAAATTGCCAGAAGTGGCAGACAAATTTTTAATGCTGGTTTCTGCACGTAGTTTAGCTTTTACGGCAGCTACACTTAAATGCTTTTGGATATTGCCCATATCAAAAGTAAAAACCTGATCACGTTGATAACCAGGATCTTTTTCCCTGATAAATTTTAGTTGCTTGCCGATTAACAACGTACTGATAATAAGAACTACAGAAAAAACAAACTGCGTGGTAACCAAAATTTTTCGGAAAACGGTATTGCCAACACCTAAAGTTAGCTTACCTTTTAATGATTTTAACGGATCAAAAGAAGTAAGCAGTAGTGAAGGATAAATGGCAGAAGCCAGCAAAGTGCCAATAACGGTAAGCAAAATAACTTTCCAAACGCCAGAATCCAGCAAATTTAAGTGCATGTTTTTTCCCGAAAGCTGGTTGTAAAAAGGGATCAGCAGTACAATCAACACAAAAGCAAGCAAAAGCGAAATGCTGAAAAAAATAACCGATTCCGTAATGAACTGAAAAAACAGTTGCTTCTTTTGTGCACCAATAATTTTGCGTATGCTGACTTCTTTTGCACGAAGAATAGAACGCGCTGTAGAAAGGTTAACATAATTGATGCAGGCGATCAGCAAAATTAAAAAGGCGACAACCAGAAATATTTTAACGGTTTGCATACCAGACGAAGTTCCGTCGGCTTTGTACAAATGAATTTTTTCCAGCGGCTGTAACTCAAATGGGTTATCAGCTACTGTAACTTTAATATGCGGAGCATTTTTTAGCTGGATGCGGATTAACTGCTCGCCAATATTTTTTAAGGAAGCGTTAGGCTGAACTTCCAGAAAAGTGGTAAAGCCGAAATTTCCCCAATCGCTGTCTAAACTTTTCCAAAAACCTGTTCCGTTATACTGCTTAGCCACAATCTCCATCGGGAAAAGCATATCGTAATTAATGCTGGAATTGCCAGGAAAATCTTCCAGAACACCTGTTACCGTAAAGTTTTCTTTGTGATCTGCCTGCAAAACTTTACCTATTGGGTTTTCTGTACCAAAGTATTTTTTTGCAGTAGATTGAGTAATCACAACCGATTGATTATTTGGAAAAGGGTTTTTAAAATTTCCCTTAGTCAACCTGAAATCAAACATTTGGAAAAAAGATGGATCGGTATAAGCTATGTTGCTTTCCTTTAATGTTTTATTTTGCCAGGTAAAAACAGCATGGTCATAATTCATTAAAAGGCGGACAGCATTTTTTACACCCGGAACTTCTTTTTTAGCGTATGTTGCAACAGGTGCTTGCGTATAATCCCAAACCTGCTTGCTACTGCCTGTACCAATGTGTGCATTTACACGATAAATATTTTTTGTTTTGTGATGGAAATTATCAAAGCTTAGTTCATCCTGCACCCACAGTAAAATTAAGATACCAACGGCTAATCCTATTGTTAAACCAACGATATTAATAATAGAGTAAAACTTGTTTTTAAGCAAGTTTCGCCAAGCGGTTTTGAGGTAGTTTTTAAACATAATGTTATGTTTTAATAGTGATGCTTCTTTTATCGATGTTTTTTAGCAAGGTGCGAAGAGCGAAATGTGAGGAGTTGCACTCACTCAGAATTTGCTTCCCGCGCTTCTACTCGCTCCGCAAACTTTTAACAGGATTAGCCAATGCTGCTTTTATCGACTGAAAACTAATGGTAAGCAAAGCAACCAGCAAAGAACCCAAACCGGTTAAAATTAAAATCCAGAAACTGAAATTAATTTTATAAGGAAAATTTTGCAGCCACTTGTTCATAGCGTACCAAGCAAGCGGCGAAGCGATAACCACGGCAATCAAAACCAGTTTCAAAAAATTGAACGTTAACGTCGCTGTAATATCTGTAAGTGTTGCGCCCAGCACTTTGCGTATGCCAATTTCTTTAACCCTTTGTTCGATGGCTAACGTGGCTAAACCAAATAAACCGAGGCAGGAAATCAGGATCGACATGACAGAAGAAATGGTGATTATCTGTTTCCATCTGTTCTCGCTGTCATATTGTTTAGCAAGCAAATCGGTTAGGAAAATGTAATTGCAAGGATAATCCGGAATAAGCTTTTTAAATTCTGCATTGATTGCATTTACGGCGGCTACCTGCTGGTTTCCATTGATCTTAACTAAAACCTGTCCATAATTGGCTTTCTTGGGTTGTTTCAAAACCAAAGGTTCAATCTTGTTATTTAGCGAAGAATTGTGGAAATCAGCCGTAACGCCAATAATGGTGTAAGCATGTTTGTCATTTTTAATTACGTGGCCAACCGGACTGTCTTTCCAACCTGTGGCATTTACAAAAGACTGGTTAACCAAACAATGTAAAGTATCGCTTGCAATGGTTGTAAAATTTTTACCTTGTACAATTGGGATTTTTAGTTCGTTTAAAAAAGTATTGTCGATCTCAAAAAACGGATAGTTTAATTGTTTTCCATCTACTTCAAACATAGTTCCCGACCAACCATCAAAAGGAGTTCCCTGTCCGGCTACTTCTTTTATAAAGGAATATTTAGTTAGCTCACGTTTAAATACTTCAAAGTCAGGATTTTTTTCTCGTGGAAACCGTACATCAATTACGTTTTTAGGTTGATAACCTAAGTCGGAATTAATTAATAAATTGAATTGTTTTTGTATAACAATCGTTCCAATCGCCAAAAATATGGCAACTACAAACTGGACAACTACCAAGCTTTTGGCCAGGTAATTATTACTGCTGATTTTAAGTTTGCCGTACAAAGTTTGCACCGGATTAAAACCCGAAAGCACAACTGCCGGGTAAAAGCCTGCCAGTAAAGTATTAACCAAAATTAGGGTGATAAAAACAGCAATGGTTTGTGGATTAACAAGATAAGAAACCTGCAAAGCTTTGCCCGAAAGCTGGTTGAATTCCGGCAAACACAGAACCACCAAAATTGTAGCGATAAAAGAAGCAATCAACGTAAGCAAAAAAGATTCGCCCAGAAATTGCATGATCAATTGCCCGCGTGTGCTGCCGTTAACTTTGCGGATACCAATTTCCTTACTTCGCCTTAAAGAACTGGACAGCGAAAGGTTGATAAAATTGATGCAGGCAATAAACAGGATAAATAAAGCAATGCCACCTAAAATGAAAGAATAATCAACTTTGCTTGAACCTGTTATACCATTGCCTGTACCGTATTCTTTATCTAAGTGAATGTTTAAATAAGGCTGCAGTTTGTAGCTTAAACTTACCTTTTCGCCGTAAGTCTTTTTCATTTCCGCAATACCTTTCCCGGCATATTGATTTAAAACGCGATCCATTTTCTGTTCAACAACCTGCTGATTGGTGCCTTTTTTCAGGTACACGAAAGAGTTAAGGAACGAGTTGAACCAATCCATCGAAGTATAATTGGATGGTAAAGTGCGCTCGATATTTAATAAAACATCAAATCTGATTGTCGAGTTTTGAGGTGTAACTTCAGCAACGCCCGAAATGATAAAAGGCTCAAACTTTCCGTTCTGGTTAATCTGCATTACTTTTCCCATAGCGTTTTGGTTGCCGAAGTACTTTTTCGCAATAGCTGTTGTAATAACTATGTTGTTAACCTGCTGTAAGGCCATTTTCGGATTTCCTTGTTGTAATGGAAAAGAAAAGAGCTTAAAAAAGCTTTTATCAGCATAAAGCACGGATTCGGAAATAACGTTTCCGCCTTTTTTAATCAGCTCTTCGCCGCCGCCATTAACTCTGCATAATTCCTGTATCTCCGGAATTTCCTGTTTAAAAGTTAAACCCTGCACACCGCCAGTAACGCCGCTTTTAAAGTCTTTCCCATCGGGCGTTTTACCAACCTGTACAATGCGGAACAGTTGCGGCCCGTTTTGCTGGAAACGGTCGAAACTCACTTCATCTTTAATGTACAAAACAATCAGCATAACGCAAGCCAGGCCGATGCTTAAACCAAAAATATTGATGGCGGTGTAAACCTTGTTTCGCATCATGGTTTTAATTGCCGTTTTGATATAGTTTTTAAGCATGATTTTTAGTTTTTGTAAATTGCTTCTGTTATAGATGTTTTTTGAGTGAATTAAATACCTAAACCAATGCTTCTTTTATACCAACAAATTTTCCGTTACCGTTTGCCCATCTAACATTCTAATAATTCGATGACTATAGCGTGCATCATGTTCCGAGTGCGTAACCATTACAATCGTAGTTCCCTGCTCGTTCAGTTCCGTTAAAAGCTGCATCACTTCATTTCCGTTGGATGAATCCAGGTTACCAGTCGGCTCATCCGCTAAAATCAATTTTGGATTATTTACCACCGCACGTGCAACGGCAACACGCTGCTGCTGTCCGCCCGAAAGCTGCTGCGGGAAGTGGTTGCGGCGGTGCATGATCTGCATTTTGTCTAACACCACATCTACGCGTTTTTTACGTTCGGCACTATCTACACCGAGATAAATGAGCGGCAACTCCACGTTTTCAAAAACGGTCAGTTCATCGATCAAATTAAAACTCTGGAACACAAAACCGATGTTGCGTTTGCGCAGGTCGGCACGTTTACGCTCGTTAAAACCGGCTACTTCAATGCCGTTAAACATAAAGCTACCGCCATCCGGGTCGTCCAGCAATCCCAAAATATTAAGTAAAGTAGATTTTCCGCAGCCGGAAGGTCCCATTACGGCTACAAATTCGCCGTCGTTTACATGGATGGTTAGTTTGTTTAAGGCAGAAGTTTCTATGTCTTCTGTACGGTAGATTTTTTCTAAATCGGTTATTTTTATCATTGTTTTTTTGATTATTGATAATGGAGTTGCTGTTTTTAAAAACACAGATGCTTTTTGTACTTTTATAGTTTATATGTTACTTATAGTTATGAATAGTATTATCATTAAAAAAACGCTCGATTCTGATGTGATAAAACTCGGCACACAAGCAAAATTTTTATTAGGCAAAAATGTTGAGATCATTGTCCGTGAACTAATTGCACCGCATGTAAATGAGAAAAAATGGAATCATTTAGGTGATGCAGATATTGGCGAAAAAACCGATCACATCCATGTTCGCAATTTTGCTCATGATGATTAATTTGCTTATTGATACCAATATCCTAATCTATGGATTTGATAAGAAATCGGTTTATCATCAGCAAGCTAAGTCCATATTAATTGATCCGTCATACGCTCTTTTTATAACTACTAAAAACATCAGTGAATTTTTCGCTGTAACCTCTAAGTTGAAAATTGACTTGCAACTTTGTTTGAAATACTACGAAGACATCAAAAACAATACAATCATTTTATTTTCTACCGAAACAAGTTTTAACTACTTTGAAAAACTTATTCAAAAATATCAGCCTACCGGTAATCAGGTTTATGATATTGAAATTGTTTCCGTTATGCTTGGCAATAATATCCAGCACATTGCAACATTCAACCGAAAAGATTTCATCAACATAACTGAAGTACAGATGATCGAAATTTAAGGTTCGGTAATCATTCCTTCCCTAACACCAATTCCTGCATTGTTCCATAATTTTCATAACTGCTCGTAACCACTTTATCGCCGGGTTTTAAGCCTTGTAAAATCTCGTAATAATCCGGGTTTTGGCGACCTAATTGCACATCCACTTTGTAGGCGGTTTTGCCATCTTCGCTTACTTTAAAAATCCAGTTGCCGCCGGTTTGCTGGTAAAACCCGCCTTTGGCCAGCAGTAAAGCTTTGGTTTCGTCGCCGAGAGCTAAGCGGATTTGCAGCGTTTGTCCGCGACGAATACCTTCCGGAACTTTACCAATAAACTCCATGTCAACCTGAAAACGGCCGTTGGTTACCTGCGTAAAAACCTTTTTAATTTTCAGTTTATAGGTTTTGTTGGAGAAGTCAAAGTCGCCGGTTAAGCCCGTAAAAATTCTTGAAATGTAATGCTCGTCCACATCAACCCGAACTTTAAACCCGCTTAAAACATCAATCTGCCCCAAACGCTCGCCCTGGTGTTTGTTCTGGCCAACTTCTGCATCCATGGAAGTAAGCTGACCATCAACCGGCGCGCGCACAATCAAATCGCCCACTTTTTGCCTCATTACCGCCAAAGCATTTTGCGTACGGTCAAAGGATTGTTTGGATTGATTGAGTTCCTGTTTTGTCGAGGCAGAATCCTGTTTCAAAATCTGCTGCGTTAACTTTTTGCGTTTCACCTGGTAATCGTAAGCAATTTGCGATTGCTTAAATTCTTGCAAACCGATGGCTTTCTGTTCGTATAAATGCTTGTTTAACAGATACAAACGTTCGGCTTCTTTAAAGGCATTGTCCACATCCGCCATTTGGTTTAACTTGCCGATGGTGTTTTGCTGCGCCGCGTTACGCGAAATCTGCATCTGCGTGAGCAAGTTAAAAACGGAAGTTTCCTGGTTTACCAAACTCAGTTCCAGATCGGTATTGGCCAACTTCATAATCGGGTCACCTTTTTTCATGATCGTGCCGTCTTCCACAAATTTCTGGTCAACGCGGCCGCCTTCCATCGCATCCAAATAAATCGTGGTAATCGGCATCACCACACCATTCACCGGGATAAACTCCTGGAACGGGCCGTTTTTTACTTCGCTGATGGTAATCCTTTCGGTATCAACATTTAATTTGGATTTGCCCGAAGTGAAATAATAACTGCTGCCAATTAAAGCAACCAGCGCAGTAACGCCGCCTATGGTTAAGATCCGTTTGGTTGTCCATTTCTTTTTTGCTATAACTCTGTCCACGATGCTTCTTTTATCAAGTGTTTTTTTGTGTTCGGTATATTGCTGGCTGTATATGCAAAGCCGTGCCATTCAACTTAACTAATTGAAAAACAATATTTTAGGTGATAAAAGAAGTATGCCATTGTGCGTTTGCATTACAAATGGTGTTCGGTTTTGATACAGTAGGGCAGCTTTAAAAATGATTGTAAGGGTTGTTTAATTTGATGTAAATATTTTAAGCGGGAGATGTCCGTAAACGGACAGTTGCTGTACGGCAGCGAACATCTTTTTAAATGATTAACAGCAATATTGCTGATTTACAGTCATTTATTAAATTGGTATTAGTTGTGCTAATTTAGATAATACGATTAACTTGTATTACTGATCCCTGAAAGCTATGCTTAGAAACTACTTAAAAACTGCCAAACGGAACCTTTTACGAAACAAACAATTCACTTTGATCAATACTGCCGGATTGACTTTAGGGATTGCCGTGTTCCTTTTTATTATGCAATATGTTGCTTTTGAGTGGAATGCCAATCGGTACAATCCCAACTATAAACACTTGTACCGGTTAAATATAGTCCACAAAGAAAGTGGTGCCGATGTTACTTCTGCTCCCGGATTTGCAACGCTGGTTAAACAGCAAGTTCCGGCGGTTGAAAATTATGTGCGCGTAGCCGATGGAATTGGTGCCGGTGTTGTAAGTTATGCGCCGGGTAAGTCGTCAGAAGTAAAAATATTCAGCGAGAATAATATCAGCTATGTTGACAGCAGTTTCCTTCGTGTTTTTTCTTTTCCGCTTATTGCCGGTTCGCCTTCCCTGGCAGAACCTAAAACACTGGCACTCTCGCAAACCATCAGTAAAAAACTGTTTGGTACAACGGATGTAATCGGTAAAAATATTACGGTAAGCAACCAGTTTGGCAATACAATTTATACGATAAAAGCAGTATATGCCCAACCTGAAGCATCAGACGTAAAAGCAGAAATTTTGCTTTCGATCCATACTTTGGAAAGTGCCGCCAACAGAAACGAAAATGATTGGGCAGATCCAACTAAAACAGAATCAGCTTTTGCAAATGCTTACATCCAACTTACAAATAATACTGATGCAACTACGGTAAACAACCAAATTACAAGTATTGTACATGCTGCAAATTCACGGATGAAAGACGATCAAGTTGTACTGCAACCATTTAACCAATTGCATCTTGCACCTTCTTTTGATTATCCATATCAAACTTTCGGAAACTTAACTTTAGTTGTCGTATTTTTTTGTGTTGCAGTTTTAATATTGTTGATTGGATGGGTCAATTACATTAACCTTTCTACCGCACAAGCATTAAACCGGGCAAAAGAAGTTGGTGTAAAAAAAGTATTAGGCGCCAGTCGTAGTCAGCTTATCTTTCAATATTTAACAGAAACTTTTATATTAACTATCGGCAGTACTTTAATTGCATTGTTACTTGTATATTTATTTCAGCCTGTTTTCAACAATTTTATCGCTAAAGATTTATCACTTTCTATTTTAAACAACAGTTGGTTTATGGTTGCAAGTGTATTGTTTATTGCAGTTGGTTCTATACTTTCGGGCGGTTATGTTGCATTTGTATTAACTGCTTTTAAACCGGTAACTGTAATCCGCGGAAAAGTTGGTTCCGGTATAAAAACACTTTCATTACGCAAAGTGTTGGTGGTCTTCCAATTTACTATTTCTATCGTTTTTATTATTGCTACGGTTGTTTTGTATAGGCAATTGCAGTATATGCAAACCGAGAACTTGGGCATCAATCTGAATCAATTATTGGTAATACAAGGGCCTACAGTTTCAAGCGACGGACAAGCTGCAAAAAATGTATCTTTTAAAAATGCACTTACACAATTGCCATTTGTTAAAAAGATTGCGGCAAGCAACAATGTACCCGGAATTGGATATAATTTTTCTGCGGATGGGATTACAAAATTAAACGCACAAGTTGGAGATGATAAAAAATCGTATTTTATGTTTATTTGCGACCAAAACTTTTTTGATACTTATGGAATCAATTTTAAACAAGGTAAATCTTTTACCCAAGAAGATGCAGAAAAAAGCTGGAATAATGCACCAAAAGTAATCATTAATGAAAAAGCGGCACAAGCAATGGGTTTCAATATAAAAGACAATTTGATAGGCCAAAAAATAAATTGGGGAAAAACTTACGAGATTATTGGTGTGGTTAAAGATTACCATCATCTTTCTTTAAAAGAAGAAATTAAACCTGTTATTTACCTGGCCTCTGTTTCTTTTTCCTACTTCACTATTCAAACAGATGTACACGACTTACAATCCAAGTTAAATACAATTAAACAGTTGTTTGATCAACACTTTCCAGGCAATCCTTTTGCATATTTTTTTGCGGATGAAAAGTACAATCAGCAATATTTGGCACAACAGCAATTAGGCAAACTGTTTATTGCTTCTGCTTTTATCGCCGTATTGATTGCATGTATGGGTTTGTTTGGGCTAGCCGCATTTTCTGCAAGGCAACGTATCAAAGAGATCGGGATCCGTAAAGTTTTGGGTGCAAGTTTGGCCAATATTGTTACCTTGTTGTCTGTAGATTTCTTAAAGCTGGTTTTAATTGCTTTGATTCTTGCATCTCCCATAGCCTGGTTTGCTATGCACAAATGGTTGCAAAATTTTGCCTATAAAACCAGTATTAGCTGGTGGATATTTGTTTTGGCAGGATCATTAGCCGTTACCATTGCCTTGTTAACCATCAGTTTTCAGGCGGTAAAAGCAGCGTTGGCGAATCCGGTGGAGAGTTTGAGGAGTGAATAAAAGCCTCACCCAACCCTCTCCACAAGAGAGGGCTTTTGAATAGCAAACTGTTAAGGTATGAAACTATAGTTCCTCCCCTTTGGGGAGGTTAGGTGGGGCAAAAAACACCGGTAAAAGAAGCATTGTAAAAACAAAAAACCGCTGAAAGCCATTGCCGACAGCTAAAAGCTCAAGAAAATGATTAAAAACTACATCAAAATCGCCTGGAGAAGTTTATGGAAAAACAAGTTTTATTCCCTGATCAATATCAGTGGTTTAGCCGTTGGCCTGGCAACCGGTATTCTACTGTTGCTTTGGGTGCAAAATGAACTGAATTACGATAAATTTAACAAGGATTACCGGCAGATTTATAAACTAAGCGAACATTTCAATTCCAACGGACAGGAGATGACTTGGACGAGTGTGCCTGGTCCATTGGCAGTTTTTGCGAAATCAAACCCAAAAATCAGCTCAACGGTTCGGATTGCCAGCGAGTTTGATCAGAACATCTCCAACAAAAACCGCAGCAAAATATTTGACGGCAATAAGGTTGCTTATGTGGATAACGGCTTTTTTTCGATGTTCGATTTTGAGTTGTTGAAGGGAAATAAAACTGCACTTTTCCCTAATAATAATTCAGTTGTAATCACTAAAACTTTGGCCGAAAAGTATTTTGGCAACACAGATGTTGTTGGAAAAACCATTGGCTTTAAAAAGGAGCTGTTTACGATTACCGGCGTTTTGCAGGATTTTCCGGAGAACTCATCATTAAACTATGATGCTATTTTTCCGATGGGTTATCTTGCAAAAAAATTCACCCAAAACGGAGGCAACGGAAGATGGAAAACCATTGATGAAGATTTGGGCAATTCGAGTTTTGATGTTTTTGTAAAATTAAATCCCGGCACTAATCCAAAAAAAACAGGGCAATTTTTCTCTTTAGCAGTTAAAGCGGCTTTAAATGGTAAAAGTGATGTTGACTTCCGCCTTCAAAATTTGGCTGACATCCATTTAATTGGTGCCGATGGTAATAATTCTTCGCTGCGGATGGTACAGATTTTTATGCTGGTTGTGGTTTTGCTGTTGGCTATTGCAAGTATCAATTATGTAAACCTTTCTACCGCACGCTCTTTAATCCGCGCCAAAGAAGTAAGCATCCGTAAAATTATTGGTGCACAAAAACAGCAATTGTTTTTTCAGTTTTTGGTTGAAACCGGTCTGCTTTTTTTGATTGCAACAGTTTTTGCCATCGCTTTAATTTATTTGCTTACACCGGTTTACAACCAGATTTCGGGCAAAAACCTGACGCTAAATATTAGCGATCCCGAAATACTGAAAGGTGTTAGTTTGGCAATCACCGGTACGCTCATCACTTCCAGCATTTACCCGGCAATTTTGTTATCTTCCTTCAAACCGATTCAGGCTTTAAAAGGAAGAATCACATCCGGCGTTGGGATTGCTTCCTTGCGAAAAGGCTTAGTCATTTTCCAGTTTTCCATTTCGGTCATCTTACTGATTTGTACGATTGTGATGGGCCGCCAGTTAAATTTCATCAAAAATAAAAATGTTGGGTACGATAAAAGCTATGTTTTTTCTGTGCCGCTTACCCAGGAAGTTGCAGATCATCTGGATGCAGTAAAGGCAGAACTTAAAAAAGAAACGAGTGTCAATGCCGTTGCCTCTTCCGATACTTATAATTTCTCCGATATTGACGCCGAAACGGGCGATTTAGACTGGCCGGAAAAATCAGCTAATACCAGTACAATGATTACGCAGGTTTTGGCAGATAAAGAGCTGATCCCAACCATGCGGATCAAATTTTTGAAAGGGCAAAACTTTGCCGGCACACCGGCCGACAGTTCCAGTTTTATTGTGAATGAAACAGCTGTCAGAAAAATGGGCTTAAAACAACCAATTGGTCAGCAAATCACTTTTCACAATCATAAAGGCACAATCATCGGAGTGGTTAAAGATTTCAATTTTAAGTCTCTGAAAGAAAAAATTTCGCCGTTGATCTTTTTTACCTTCTGGAATAACCGCAACATTTTATACGTGAGAACAACCGGTGCCGGAGCGCAGCAAGCCATAGCCGCAGCAAACGCACAGTATAAAAAATATGCGGGCGATAGTCCGTTTGGTTATCATTTTTTAGACCAGAGCTTTGAAGCGCATTACAAAACAGACCAGCGCGCGGGCACGCTTTTTAATGTTTTTGCAGGGATCGCTATTTTTATTTCCTGCCTGGGCTTGTTTGGCCTGGCCACTTATACTGCACAAGTAAAGTTTAAAGAAATTGGTATCCGTAAAGTTTTGGGCGCAAGTGTGGCCAATATTGTTAGGTTGATTAGTGGTGATTTTATCAAGCTGGTTCTTATTTCTATTCTGATTGCCGTTCCGGTTGCCTGGTGGGCCATGCACCAATGGCTCGAAAGTTTCGCTTATCAAACCAGTATTAGCTGGTGGATTTTTGCGTTGGCGGGATTTCTTGCCTTAACTATTGCTTTGGCAACCGTCAGTTTTCAGGCGGTAAAAGCAGCATTGGCCAATCCGGTGGAGAGTTTGAGGAGCGAGTAGGGAGGAAGCTGTCGGCAATCAGCCGTCAGCAATCAACAAAGCTTCGCACCGCAAACAAAAAAGCCTCACCCAACCCTCTCCAGAGGAGAGGGCTTTGCAGGGCGGACCACATAGCGACTATAAAGGTATCAAACCATGGTTCCTCCCCTTTGGGGAGGTTAGGTGGGGCTAAAAACACCGATAAAAGAAGTAATCAGCTAATTAACCAAATAAATTATCAACCAAAACAATTATCAAACAAACAAAAAGCTGAAAGCCGATTGCTGACAGCTAAAAGCTACAAACCTATGCTAAAAAACTATTTCAAAATTGCCTGGCGGAACCTAAAACGTAACCAATCCTACGCTTTAATCAATGTACTTGGTTTGTCGCTCGGGATGGCTTGTGGTACCCTGATTTTTACGCTGGTAAAATATCATTTAAGTTTTGATGATTTTCATCCGGCTAAAGACCGTATTTACCGTATCGTTACCGAGTTTCATGAAGATGGCGTTGACTATTCGCCCGGCGTTCCGGCACCGTTGGGCAAGGCTTTTCGCAATGATTATGCTTTTACCGAAAAAACAGCGCGCGTTGCAGGTTTTGGTAGCAGCCTGATTTCCATTCCTTCCAGCCGGGACAACAAAAAATTTAAAGAAGAAAACGGTGTTGCTTTTGCCGAACCGGAGTTTTTCGACATTTTCAATTTTCCCCTAAAAACAGGTGATAAAAGAAGTATGCTGACAGAATTGAACACGGCGGTCATCACCCAAAACATAAGCGATAAATATTTTCCCAAAGAAAACCCGATTGGCAAAATCATCCGGCTTAACAACAAAATCGATTTTAAAATCACAGGAATCCTCCAAAATATCCCAACCAATACCGACCGCAAACAGGAAATCTACCTATCTTATTCCAGCTTAAAACAACGCAGCGAATGGATGGCCAGCGATAGTAGCTGGGGCAGTATAGGTAGTGGTATGCAATGTTTTATAAAATTAAAACCGCATGTTCTGCCTACCGATGTTGCAAAAGTTTTCCCGGCTTTTAAGAAAAAATATCTGGGGAAAGATGCCTTAGTTGACTTTTTTAATTTACAGCCACTTGCTGATATTCATTTTAACACAGATTATGATGGTGATGTTAATAAAAAATACCTATGGGCTTTGGCTTTGGTTGGTTTGTTTTTGATTACGACGGCTTGCGTAAACTTTATCAACCTGGCTACGGCACAAGCTTTAAAACGGGCTAAAGAAGTCGGTGTACGCAAAGTTTTAGGGAGTTTACGCGGACAACTTTTCTGGCAGTTTATAGCAGAAACGGCACTGATTACTGTTTTTGCCCTGTTTATTTCCTGGTGCCTGGCCCAATTGTCCATCCCGTATATCAACCAACTGTTTAAAACAGAACTTTCGGTTAATATTTTCAAAGATGTTCCTTTAACTATTTTTCTTTTGCTGCTTTCGGTATTGATCGTGTTTTTATCAGGCTCTTATCCGGGCTTGATCTTGTCTAACTTTAAACCGGTTGCGGCTTTAAAAGGAAAACTCACCCAAAAAGATGCAGGCGGTTTTCCGCTGCGCAGGGTTTTGGTGATCGTTCAGTTTGCCATTTCACAAATATTGATCATTGGCACAATTGTAATTTCTACACAAATGCGTTATGCACTTAATGCTGATCTGGGTTTTAAAAAAGACGGCATCGTTCTGCTGAACCTTCCGGATTCTTCCAGAACAAAAATGAACACTTTAAAAACGAGGTTATTAGCTGTTGCCGGTGCCGAAAAGCTGAGTTTTTGTTTTGAACCACCAGCATCAAACAGCAACAACGAAACAGATATTAAATACGAAAACAGGCCGGTAAAAGAAGTATGGCAAGTAAATACAAAAGATGCAGATGATCAATATATCCCAACGTTTGGCTTAAAATTGGTTGCCGGCAGAAATATTTTTCCTTCCGATACTACACGGGAATATTTAGTGAACGAAGCAACTGTCAGAAAACTTCGTCTCAAATCTCCGCAGGAAATTATTGGTAAAATTATTGAAGTTAACGATAAAAAAGCGCAGGTTGTAGGTGTATTAAAAGATTTTAATAACTTGACTTTTAGAAGTGCAATTAGTCCGATTGTAATTTCCCCAAAATATCCACAATACAATTACGCAGCCGTGCGCATCAACCTCAACAACATCAAACCAGCTTTAACGGCTTTTGAAAAGGTTTGGAAGGAAACCTACCCGGAGTACGTTTATTCGGCTGTTTTTGTAGATGAAAAAATTGCCAAATTTTACGAACTGGATAACACATTTTTACGATTGGTACAAGGTTTTGCCGGAATCGCAATCCTGATCGGTTGCCTGGGTTTGTACGGTTTGGTTTCTTTTATGGCTGCGCAAAAAACCAAAGAGATTGGCGTACGCAAAGTGCTGGGTGCCAGTTTACAAAACATTTTATGGCTGTTTGGCAAAGAGTTTAGCCGTTTACTACTGATTGCTTTTGTAATTGCCGCGCCGCTTGCCTGGCTGGCCATGCACCACTGGCTGCAGGAATTTGTGTACCGCATCAGTATTGGCCCCTGGATTTTTCTGGTGGCCATCCTTTCCACCTTTGTCATAGCCGGGATAACCGTCGGTTTTAAGTCGGTAAAAGCAGCATTGGCTAATCCGGTGGAGAGTTTGAGGAGTGAGTAGCGAGGAAGCTGTCGGCAATCAGCCGTCAGCAATCAGCAAAGCTTCGCGCCGCAAACAAAAGCCTCACCCAACCCTCTCCAGAGGAGAGGGCTTTTGAATAGTATACTCAAACTTTGGTTCCTCCCCTTTGGGGAGGTTAGGTGGGGCTAAAAAGAAACTGATAGCTGAAAACTGACAGCCGATTGCTATAATTGCTTTACAAATCATTTTATGAGCCTGAAACATGCCTGCATCCTGATTATTGATGACGATACCGATGTGCTAACCGCCGTCCGCTTGCTGTTAAAACCGGTGGTAAAAGAAGTAATTACCGAGAAAAACCCGGAAAACATACGTGCTATTTTGGCCAGGAATACGTTCGATTTGATTTTGCTGGACATGAATTTCAACAGCTCGATCAATACCGGCAACGAGGGTTTGTTCTGGCTGAAAAAAATCCGGGAGTTTAAATCGGATGCGGCTGTGATTATGATTACGGCTTACGGCGATATTGATCTCGCCGTCCGTTCCTTAAAAGAAGGTGCGGCAGATTTTATGGTGAAACCCTGGCACAACGAAGTGCTGCTGAACGTGATTACTGAAGCTTTAGACAAGCGTTCCAAAGTAAAAACAACAACAACGTTTAATGTAGAAAGCAATTCCATTATCGGCAAAGAACTGCTGGGCGAATCCGAAATCATGCACAATATTTTCCACAAGATCGAAAAAATCGCGCCAACGGATGCCAATATTTTAATTTTGGGCGAGAATGGCACCGGGAAAGACCTGATCGCGAAAGCCATCCACCAGCAATCGCTTCGTTCGGCAAAACCATATGTTAAGGTTGATGTGGGCGCGTTATCCGAAAACCTGTTTGAAAGCGAACTTTTCGGCCATAAAAAAGGTGCTTTTACCGATGCGCGCGAAGACCGGATCGGCCGTTTTGAAGCCGCCCACAACGGTACTTTATTTTTAGATGAGATCGGGAATATCGCTTTGCACCAGCAATCTAAATTATTAACGGTTTTGCAAAACCGGCAGGTAACCAAACTGGGCAGCAATCAATCTGTTGATATAAATATCAGGTTGATTTGTGCAACCAACGTTCCGCTTTCCGAATTGGCCAACGAAAGCCGTTTCCGCCGGGATTTGATGTACCGCATCAACACCGTCGAAATTACCGTTCCGCCGCTGCGCAAACGCGGAAAAGATATTGAAGTGCTGGCCAATTATTTCAGCAAATTGTACAGCACCAAATATCTGAAACCGGTTTTAGAACTGGAGCCGAAAGCCTTACTCAAACTACAGCAATATTATTTCCCGGGCAATGTGCGCGAACTGCAATACATTATGGAACGCGCCGTCATCATGTCCGACGGACCGGTTTTGCGTGCCGATGAACTGATCTTTTCGCCCATCGAATCCGTGCACGAACCCGAGCAACCCGACGAACTGCGCCTCAGTTCCATCGAAAAAAACACCATTTTACGCGTGATAGAACTCCATAACGGCAACATCACCAAAGCCGCCAAAGAATTAGGTTTAACCCGGACGGCATTGTATAGGAGGTTGAGCAAGTATGAGATTTAGGAGAAGCAGTCAGCTATCAGCTTTCAGCTATCAGCTAAATTTCCGACTTCTAATTCTGCCGAAAGCTGATTGCTAAAAGCTAAAAGCCCCAAAAAATGAAAACCCGCTGGCCAATCCTGTTCCGCATACTGTTTTTACCGGTAACTTTTAGTTTGGCGGCTTACCTGGTTTTTCACCATTCTTACAGCCTTTTTTATGGCTTGCTGGTGCTGATCGTTTTCCAGTTGGCCGAACTGTACAACTTCCACCAAAAAATTTATCTTGAATTAGACCAGTTTGCAGAAGCCATCCGCTACCGCGATTTTTCCCGCCATTACAATACCAAAGGCTCAACTGTTGGTTTAGAAATGCTTCGTGTTGGTTTCAATACCGTAAACAACACGTTTAAAACCATTTCGCGCGAAAAGGAAACGCAGCACCAATATTTACAAAAGATTTTGGAACTGGTTGGGACCGGGATTTTATCTTATGAAGACGAAACCGGTGAAGTAGTGTGGATGAACGAAACGCTGAAAACCATGCTTCTTTTACCGTATTTAAAAAATATAAACGCCTTGCAAAAGCGCGATGAACATTTGTACCGGGAAGTCATCAGCCTTAAAAACAGCAACAGTGCTATTGTTACTTTGCTGCAAGGCCCACAATCTTCCATCAAAGTGTTGTTATCGGCCACCAGTTTTCAGACCGAAGGCAAACGCTACAAATTACTGGCTTTACAAAATGTAAACGAGGCGTTGGACGAAACCGAATCGCGCGCCTGGCAAAAGCTGCTGAGTGTGATGACGCACGAAATTATGAATTCCATTGCGCCGATTTCTTCGCTCGCCAATACCTTGAAAAACCGGTTGCAGGAAGCCAATGCTTCTTTTAGCACCCAAAAATCAGAATCTATTTTGCTGGAAGATTTGGAACTGGGCATCGAAACCATTCAGCGCAGGAGCGAAGGTTTGCTGAAGTTTGCCGAAACCTATCGCAACCTCAATAAAATCACCACTTTAAACGTTAAAAAAGTTTACGTGCGTGATCTGTTCGAGAGTTTGAATACTTTGATGGAACCAACTTTAGACCAGAAAAATATCGGGCTGGACATCGTTTTAAAAGATCCGGGTTTAACGGTAGAAGTTGACCCGATGCTGATCGAGCAAGTGCTGATTAACCTTTTGGTGAATGCGATTGAAGCCGTAAAAGAACGGGAACATCCGCTGATCGTATTGTCCGGTTATATTTTAAACGATAAAAAAACCGTCATCAAAATAACCGATAACGGCACCGGCATGGCCGAAGATTTATTAGAGCAGATTTTTGTTCCCTTCTTCAGCACGAAAAAAAACGGCAGCGGCATTGGCCTAAGTTTATGCAAACAGATTATGCTGCTGCACAAAGCGCAAATCCAGGCACAATCGGTAGAAGGGCAAGGCACGGCGTTTTTATTGCAGTTTTAGCATTAATAATAAAAAATTTTATGAACAACGATCAATCTTTCAAACAACAACTGGCAGAACTTCTGCAAAAAAGCAACGCACATGCAGATTTTCAGCAAGCGATAGCAGATTTAGATATTAAAAGCATAGGAACACAACTGCCGCACCTGCCGTACACCATTTGGCAACTGGTAGAACATATTCGAATAACGCAGCAAGATATTCTGGATTTTTCGGAAAACAAGAACTACAAGGTTTTAAAGTGGCCCGAAGGTTATTGGCCCGTGGCAACAGCACCAGCAAACGCGCAGCAATGGGAGAATACGTTGACTGAAATTCAAAAAAGTTTAGGTGGTTTTACTGCTTTGATTACTAATGAGCATCAGGATTTATTACAGCCGTTTGTGCATGGAGAAGGCCAGAATTTACTGCGGGAAGCGATTTTAATTATTGATCATTTAAGTTACCACACTGGTCAAATCGTTTTGATTAGACGTTTATTGGACAACTGGGAAGAATGATTGATTTTTTGCTTAATGCAAATGCTCTCTTTTAAATAAATAGTACGGATAGGATCAGGGCTAAATCAGCATAAAAAAAGCAGTACGGTAAAAATCGTACTGCTTTTTTTGTAAAATCAATGCTAAGCATGCCTAAGCATGTGTAAAGGTATTTAACAAGCTTAAACTGCAAAGACTAATCAATCATCTACTTTTTTCTGCGGATAATTTTCATCGCTTTCAATATCAGCAGGATTAGAAATTTCTTCGCTCGGTTGGTTTAAAGCTGAGTTTCCTAAACCTAAACTATGATGTTCCGTATTACTGGCATCACGATTATTTTTTTGTTCCAGCTCAGTTGTGCCGAAATTTTGTCCGCCCATCGGTTCGCCTTCCAGTCCTTTAATACCGGCATCATGCACAGTTTTTTCATTCCCGATCCAGGTTTTTGTTAATTCCCTTTCCGTCGGGTCGTCACTGTTGGCATTAAAATTATCTTCGTCGTCCAGATTATCTTCGCCTACGGTATCATCAAAATCCTCGTCGTTGTCGTTATCAAAATCATTGATTTCATCTGCTTCTTTCGGCAAATTATTGGTAGGGTTCATGGTAGTTGTACCATGGTCTCCATGCTCCAAATCGTCGTTTTTATCCACATCTGCTTGTGTAGTTTGCTTATTGCTGTAAGTTCCTCCTTCAAAAACAACCTTATTTTGATTTTGGTTATATTCTGATGTGCCCTTTAAATGATCTGACTGACCGTCTAAAGTATTATTATCGTGTCCGTTCATAAATACAATTTTAAGTTTATGTTCGAGAAGAACACGCCAGCATTAAAGTTGTTTATAAGAAAATGTATGATAAAAGAAGCACCGGGGGAGATGTTTGAAAGTTTGAAAGACCGGAAGCTGGGAGGCTAATGGCTCAACTGACAACTTAAAACTGGCAACCCGCAACAGAAAACCTTTTTAACTATAAATTTTCATACTTGTACGCTCAACCAATACTTTCGGTAACAACCAACTTGCAAAAGCGCCAAGCTTGTTCACTGTACCGGCAATAACTTCTGGTTTTTTTTGAAACATGGCTTTTACGGCTATTTTAGCAACCGATTCCGGTGTCATGTTCACTTGTTTGGCCGCTTTTAAGCCTTTTGGGCCAAGTTGCGCCCGAACAACAAAATCTGTATCGGTTGCACCTGGGGAAACACAGGTAACAGAAACGGTTGTATGTCTTAATTCCTGATGCAGGCCGCGGCTAAAACTCAGCAAAAAAGCTTTACTTGCCGCATAAAGAGCTAATTTGGGAACAGATTGGTAAGCCGCAGAACTGGCCGTATTTAAAATATAAGCTTGAGGCTGCAACAAAAGTTGAGGTAAAAACAGTTGGGTTAAAGTAACCGGAACCAGCATGTTTAACTGTAACATGTTTAGGTTTTCGGCCAAAGTATATTTATCGAAAGGGCCACTTAAACCATAACCTGCATTATTGACCAAAATATTTACACCGTAGTTATTTTCTAAACACCAGTTGTGAACTTTTTGGGCTGCACCTGCTTCCGATAAATCAATTGCGAAATATGCTGTTTTTACCCCATATTTTTTGGAGAGAAGCGCGGCAGCTTGTTCCAGCATTTCGCCAGAACGTGCAATCAATAGTAAATCGCTTTTGCCTTCGGCCAGTTCCTGGGCTATTGCTTTACCGATACCTTTGCTGGCACCTGTTATTAATGCGTAGGCCATAGTGTTTAAATTAAAATGGCTGGTTTTGTGCCAGCCATTTGTATCGAATTGTTTTTGTTAAAACTTTACTTTAGAAATAAAATGATGATAAAAAGGAGTTTTGCTTTTATCATGTTTAGGCATAATTTTGCCGGTAATAATAGGGATATACATTACCCGGCGCCTGCTTTTGATACCTGTAAAAGGTGATTGTTGTACACGGTGCCATAACCGGCCGTCATGAACGGTCAGATCACCGGCGTTAATGTCGATTCCGGTTTCCTGCGGGTCAGGATTGTTATCTACAAAATATTTTTTAGCAAACAAAAGTTTCAGCATTCCTTGTTTATGTGTACCAGGCAAAACACGTAAGCCGCCATTTTCCATCGGGCAATCGTCTAAATGGATACCTACGTTTAACATTGGCATAATACGTTGGCCAAGGAAGATATCGCGTGGGCTATCTGTATGCCAGCCCATTTGCGAAAACTTGCTGTCTGGTGTTTTAAAATACTGGTTAACTACCAAACCATCTTTTTCATTCTCGCCAATTCGTCCTTCATAAGGCGTTACCAGTTCGGTTAAAGCTTTAAAACGCGGGTCTTTTAAAAATTCGTGCAAAATTGCGTTGTGCAGAGAAGAAAAGCAAAGCCGTTGGATGATCGTGTCTCCGTTTTCATTTTTACCAAATTTTAAAGGTATTCCGTTCACTTTTTCACGGCCTTCGGCAATCCAGGTTTGTTGTAAAGTATTGATCTCTTTTAAAAGTACTTCAACCGTATTTTTAGTGATGAAATTCCTGAAAACGATTACACCGTTTTTATCGAAAAAACTTAGTTGCTCTGGTGTTAGTTTTTTTTCGAGGGTGAAATCAGGGCATTCAAGTTTTATCATTCTATTCGTGTTAGAAAAGCTTAAAAACCAGTTTTTTATACAAATATTAATTTTATAAAAAGCGTAAAGTTTTTAATGGTTTCAAATCTAATTAAAATTGGTTTAACGTGTTAAATCTAACCTTTTATACTTATAATTTTTACAATCGCATTTCAAATAATATTTTTTCAAGTTAATATTTTTGAATCGGAAGGTTAATAATTAACTATTTTTTTTGATAAGTTGTAAAGTAAATAAGTAAAGAACGGTGCTGCCACAACATCTATTGTATAATGCACATGCTGCACCAATAACAATATGGCGATAGCAACAGTAGCAAACAAAGCAAATGCCTTGTCGTATTTATTTTTCATACATAAAAAAATAAGGAACATCGTGGCCGTGTGCCCGGAGTAAAACAAATCCTTGGTGATTAATTGGTTGCCATAGAAAAAATTAATAATCGGATCGTGCAGGTTAATAAGACCTTTCGGCAAATTTAAAGGCACTAAACTTATACTGATAACCCTGGAAATTAGCAGTAACAAGTATGTGCAGCCGAAAACTATTAAAAAACGAGGGTTTTGCGCGGCACGCCAAACGGTGAGTATAATCATGCTCCACAAAATACAAAACACGGGTATGGAAACATCATATTGCGGTATAAAGTTCAAAACCCAGTCGTTTAATTCAATGCCGTTTCTGTGCTGTATAAGGTTAAAGAAAAAAGGATTAAACAACGCAACTAAAAGCAGCGTGACCAATACCGTAGCAAGTCTTTTTCTAAAAGCGGAAAGCCTCCATTCTTCGATCCATTTTTGTTTATATGAAGTAGCTGTTAAGTTTAGGTTATCAATTTCCATTCGCGTTGTAAACTTACAGCGTTTTTTGTTTACCGTGCAAGCGAAAAGTTTACTTCAGTAAATAGTTTACCGTAAGCTGTTGGAGCAGGTTTGAAATTGATAGGAGCCTCACCCTAAGTCCCTCTCCAAAAGAGAGGGACTTGAGAACCGCAGCAGCTAACTCCCTCTCCCATGGAGAGGGTCGGGGTGAGGCTTTTTATTGGATTTAGGTAATGTCTGCCCGATGCTTCTTTTACAGCACAAAAATTAGGATAACAATTTAAAACCATCTGCATCCTTCAAGAACGGAAACAAACGCCTGTTTTTAGTTAATTCTTCTGCTGAAACGGAAAAGGTGTAAACATCTTCCTCGTCCCTTTTGTAATAAACCACATTGCCGCCGGGATCGATGCAGGAAGAATCCCCGGAATGATAAACTTCATTGCCATCGTATCCAACGCGGTTTACGGCAATAACGTAAGCCTGGTTTTCAACCGCCCTTGCCGGGATTAAAGTGCGCCAGTGCAAAGCGCGTTTCTCCGGCCAGTTGGCCACCACAATCAACAAATCATAAGCTGCATCCAGGTTTCTCGCCCAAACCGGGAAACGCAGGTCATAGCAAATCATCGGACAAATTTTCCAGCCTTTCAGTTCCACAATCAAACGTTCTTTTCCGGCCGTAAAGGTTTCGTGTTCTTTGCCCATCGTAAACAAATGCCGTTTGTCGTATTGCGAAAAAGTACCGTCGGCCTGCATCCAGATCAGCCGGTTGTAGTAACTGCCATTCTCCGAAATTATCAAACTGCCCGTAACCACGCATTTATATTTTTGGGCGATATCCTTCATCCAGCCCATGGTTTTACCGTTCATAGGCTCTGCGAGGGAAGTATTTATGGTGAAACCCGTGTTAAACATTTCCGGTAAAATAATCAGTTCGGTATTTTCACGGATACCTGAAGACAGCCGCAACCCGATATTTTTCAGGTTCTGATCAATGTTCTCCCAAAATAAATAGCCCTGAAAAACAGTTACTTTTAAATTTTCCATAATGTACACAACTAAATGCAGGCAAATAATTTTAAGGCTTCGGGTTATACTTTTAACAACTGGTCAATGGCTTTGGCTAATGTTTCCTGCTTTTTGGCGAAACAAAACCGCAGGATGCCGAAATCATTTTTTTTAGAATAGAAGGCAGAATTAGGAACGGCTGCTACGCCAACTTCTTCAATCAGCCGCTTGGCAAACAATAAATCATTTTCTTCGGAAAGATGGCTGTAATTTACGGATTGAAAATAAGAACCGGCACAAGGCAGCAATTTAAAACGCGAACTTGCTAAGCCGGTACGGAAGTAATCCCGTTTTTGCTGATAAAAATCCGCCAAACCCAGGTATGCTTCTTTTACCTGCAAAAATTCGGCAAGCGCGTGTTGCATAGGCGTGTTCACCGAAAAAACGTTGAACTGGTGTACTTTCCTAAACTCGTTCGTCAGCCACGCCGGTGCCATACAATAACCGATTTTCCAACCGGTAATATGAAAAAGCTTGCCAAAAGAAGCACAGATTATACTGCGTTCGGCCAGTTCCGGGTAACGCGCCATGCTGCGGTGCGGCTGCCCATCGAAAATAATATGCTCGTAAACCTCATCGCTCAAAATCAAAATATCGGTATTACTGGTAAGGCTGATTAGTTCGCGGATATCCTCCTCCTGCAAAACCGTACCGGTTGGGTTATGCGGTGAATTAAGGACGATCATTTTGGTGCGGGAAGAAACCAGCCGCCGCACCAAGTTCCAGTTGATGCGGTAATCGGGCGGTTCCAGTTCCATCCGTTTCACTACGCCGCCCATTAACCGGATGGCCGGCGCATAACAATCATAAGCAGGTTCAAAAATAATCACTTCATCATTCGGGTGGATGGTAGCGCAAATGGCCGTAAAAATAGCCTGCGTACCGCCGGCAGTAACCGTAATTTCGTTTTCGGGATGGTAGGTTGCCCCGTAAAGCCCTTGCGTTTTGGCACAAATTGCTTCCCGTAAAGCCAAAATACCAGGCATTGGCGCATATTGGTTTTGGCCTTGCTGCATGGCTTTGTTTACAAGGTTTACCAGTTTGGGCGAACAGTCAAAATCAGGAAAGCCCTGCGATAAATTGATAGCCCCGGCTTGTTGCGCCAGGGCAGACATCACCGTAAAAATAGTAGTACCGGTTTGCGGAAGTTTGGATTGAAAAGAAATCATCGATGGCGAAAATAATTATTTCTGCCCAGATTACTTCAGCTTAAAAAAAAGGGAAAAATAAAAGGGTAAATTTGGACATGGAAACACTGATCCTTCGCCCAAAACCAAAGGGCAGCCGGTTGTTTTAAAAACGATTGCCAAAGCACTAAAAGTTGATTTCGAAACAGAAAAAAGCACTTACTGCCCGGATTTGTAAAAAAAATTTTAGATGGAAGGGAAGATGTTAAAAATGGGAAAGGTGTAAAAATTGCGATAGAAGACTTATGGAAATAAGATTTGCCTCAAAAGGCATTGCACATTTAGATTATTGAAACAAAACCGGCAATAAAAATTATTCAGAAAAAGATAACTTAGCTTATTACAGCGATACGCGAGTTAGCAGTAATTTTAGGAACGACAATGCAAGTAAATAATAGAATATCATTATTGAAAGAATATATTAAAGACAAGATTGGCGACGACTGCGGTAATTGGGAGTATATGCATCGACCCTATATTAAATCTGTAGTTGGAAGTCTGAATGAAAAGGAATCTATAGAGTTTAGCCAAGTAATTTGGGATTGGAAAATTTCTTTTATCTACGAATTAGCCGACGCAATCCTTTCTGGCGGAAATAAGTATTTACAAGAAGACTATTTATATTGTAAAATATTTAGCATAATCGAAGAATTTGAAAGCTTAGAATATCTTGCTGAAAATCTTGGAGCATGTTTTTATTTACTCAAACCTGAAGAATACGATATTGAAATGTTCAAAAAAATGCGGGTAAATCTTCAAATTGTATTAGAAAAAACAATTTACAATGATTGGAAAGAAAAATATCGAGAATTAATTGCATCACTCGACGCACAGATTTCATTATAATAAAAAACTGCTGCTAACATTAGTTTGGCAAAAAACTGGCTGACGAATTAAACATCAACTTTTGTTTTGCTATTTTGCTTCAGTTCCGGCTGGCGGAACAAGATTTTAGCTGGTAAAAGAAGCATCAGCATTTGATTACAAATTTAAATTTGTTTTCGTTCAGACGGGTTTCAAATTCCAGTTCTTTGCTAATAACCAAACGTTATATTAAACCCCTACAACAACGACATTTCAAACTTTAAATGAAAAATATCGATAAAAAAAGCTTAGAGAAAGCTTACAGTTTGTTTGATACTGGTGATATCGACAAAGTAGAGATAGGCACAAGCAAAGGGTTACAGCAAATACACAAATATTTGTTTGACGGACTTTATGGTTTTGCTGGAAAGATCCGTACCCAAAATATTGCAAAAGGTGGTTTCAGGTTTGCAACAGCGTTGTATTTAAAGGAAATTTTGCAAAAAGTGAAACAAATGCCAGAGAACACCTATGAAGAAATCATCGAAAAGTATGTGGAAATGAATATAGTTCACCCTTTTATGGAAGGCAACGGCAGGACAATGCGGATTTGGCTGGATATGCTCTTGAAAAAGAGGCTTAAAAAAGTAGTAAACTGGCAATTTGTAGATAAAACGCTTTATTTACAGGCGATGGAACGCAGTCCTATTAACGACCTGGAACTACGGACGTTGCTTGTTGCCAACTTAACAGAAGACATAAACAACCGGGATATTATTTTTAAGGGTATCGAACAATCCTACTATTATGAAGGATATGAAAAAGAAAATGGTGATGAAAATTGATACTTCAATCCAATAGAAGTGCAGCACATAACATTGGTTCGGCAAAACTGGCTGACGGAATAAATTTGAACTTTTATTTTGCTTCAGTTACAGCCAACGAAACAAAATTTAGCTGGTAAAAGAAGCATCAGCATTTGATTATAAATTCCTGGTAAAGCCAACGGGATAACAACTACGCCTAACCTAACAGACGTTACAGCGGATAATTTCATCCTGGAAATTCAATCCTTGAAAGGGCATTATTAAATAGCAGAAGTAAGTTATATACCTGTCTCCAAAAACTTATTTTGCCGGTTGTAAGTTATCCCAACAATCAACCAGCAAAAATAAATGAACCCCAACCCAAAACTTAAAGGACAAGCAGCCTTGGTAACCGGCGCAAACAGTGGAATAGGTAAAGCGGTAGCCATAGCTTTAGGCAACGATGGCGCAAACGTTGTAGTAAACTATGTAACACACCCGGAAACTGCAGAAGAGGTTGTAAATGAAATTAAAAGCAACGGCGGAAATGCGATTGCACTTCAGGCAGATGTAAGCAAAGAAGACCAAGTGCAAAACATGTTCCAGGAGATGTACAAAGCTTTCGGCACGATTGATATTTTGGTAAATAACGCAGGTTTGCAGAAAGATTCTCCGTTTACAGAAATGAGTTTGGCCGATTGGCAATTGGTGATCGACATTAACCTGACCGGCCAATTTTTATGTGCTCGGGAAGCTGCCAGGGAATTTATAAAACGCGGTGTTGTACCCGAAAGGAGCAAAGCTGCCGGAAAAATTATTTGTATGAGCAGCGTGCATCAAATAATCCCGTGGGCGGGGCACGCAAATTATGCCAGCAGCAAAGGCGGCATCAACATGCTGATGCAAACTATGGCGCAGGAACTCGCCCCCAAAAAAATCCGTGTAAACAGTATCGGGCCGGGCGCGATCCAAACGCCAATCAATAAAAGTGCCTGGGATACGCCGCAAGCGTTAAACAGCCTGCTCACCCTGATTCCGTATGGCCGTATCGGTGTGCCGGAAGACATCGGGTTGTTAGCGTCCTGGCTGGCCTGTGATGAATCTGATTACATCACCGGCGCAACTATTTTTATGGATGGCGGCATGACGCTTTACCCCGGGTTTTCTACAAACGGTTAAAGATCAGACTCGGTTATAAAATGTAACGATTTTACGAAGCTTCTTTTGCAGTACTTTATTTATTGTGCCAGGTTGAATACGCCAGTTCCAGTTTTTTTCTGCGGAAGCAGGCGTGTTCATCCGGGCTTTTTCGTCTAAACCCAAAATATCTTGTATTGGTATAATCACTGTTTTTGCCACTGAAGAATAGGCCAATTTAATTAAAACCCAGTTCACATTTTCCGCTCTAACTTTAATATTTACATATTGCTTTAAGTTTTTTATACTTTGCTGATCGGCATCGTTTTCAAACCAGCCCGTAATCGTATTATTATCATGAGTTCCTGTGTAAGCAAAACAATTTTGCGGATAATTATGCGGGATGTGGACAGAAGTTGGCATATCTTCACCAAAAGCGAATTGTAAAACTTTCATTCCAGGAAACCGAAATTCATCTCTAAGGCTATAAACTTCTTCTGTTATTTCACCCAAATCTTCTGCTACAAATGGCAGTTTTCCTAATTCTTTTTGTAAAACGTTAAAAAAATCGTTTCCAGGCCCGGTTTTCCATTCGCCGTTAATCGCTGTTTTTTCTGCTGCGGGAACTTCCCAGTAATTAGAAAAAGCACGAAAATGATCAAGTCGGAGCATATCAAAAAGTTCCATATTTTTTCGGATGCGCTGTACCCACCAAGCGTAATTGTTCACTTTCAAAACATCCCAGCGGAAAACCGGCATTCCCCAAAGCTGTCCGTCAGCATTAAAATAATCTGGAGGTACACCGGCAACGCCAAGCATGTTGCCGTTTTTATCAAGGGAAAATATATCAGGGTTAGCCCAAACATCTACCGAATCATAACTGATGTAAAACGGCAAATCGCCTAAAAGTTGGATGCTTCTTTTATGGCATAAATCTTTTAAAGCCTTCCACTGTTTAAAAAAAATAAATTGCAGCCATTTTTCTTTTTGCAACAGTTTTTGGTTTTCTGCGGAGAACTGTTCTAACGCTTTTTCATCACGCTTTTTATGCGGTTCCGGCCAGTCATACCAGGCCGAATTTTGGTAATGCTGTTTCAATACGGTATAAAGCGCAAAATCTTCCAGCCAGAAAGATTGTACCTCAACAAAACCATCAAACTCTTTTTTTAATACCTCAAACCCGCCATCACAAAAGTTTTCGTAAGCCTGTTCAAAAATTACATCTTTTACTTGTTTCGCTTCTGCAAAATTTACTTTTTCTGTCTTAACCAGATGTAGTTTTTTAAGCTCTTTCTTTTCCAGCAAACCATCTTTCAGCAATAACTCAGGGCTAATTAACAACGTGTTGCCGGCAATACTGGAAACCGAGCTGTAAGGCGAATAACTTTGCGCTGGCCCGCTTGGGTTTAGCGGCAGCAACTGCCAAAACTGCTGCTTGCTTTTGTACAAAAAATTTGCAAAAGCGATAGCTTCCGGCCCTAAATCTCCTATGCCAAAAGGCGAAGGCAACGAAGTGATATGCATCAAAACCCCTGCATTTCTTTCCGGTTTTTTCTGTTCCATTTTAAGGAACGCGTAAGGCTGCGAAACGAACAGTTCGCCAACTTCAACCGCATCTTGTTTAACGGCACCGGCAGAATTATCGAGCAGGTTTTTCCATTCTGCCGGTGCTTCTTTTGGTAGCATAATTCTGGTATGCTTCCAATCAATACCCTTAAAATCAACGTTTTGTTCTTTACAGACTGCGGCCAAACCCAAAGGCACAACCACAATGTACCAGGTTTTATCCAGGTTCCGGGCAAAAGCCAGCAGGTTTTTTTTATACTTTCCTTTGATGGTTAGCGGGATATATTTCCCTTTCAAAAACACTTCTGCCGCTGCTTTTCGTTCAGTAAAAAGTGTGTGGGTTAGTTTTAGTTTGATGTCGGCGTTATACCTCGTTTCCCATAATTGTTCTGCGCTTAAAGCTTTTTTTCCGGTAATCCGGTGCAACGATTCTAACCGTTTTTCGTAATCTACTGCCCGGCGGTTATCAGGGTCAACCATACTAAAATCCCAGTTTTCGCAACCTTGATAAACGTCGGGAACGCCCGGACAAGTAAATTTCAGCAGCACCTGAGAAAGCGAATTAACGATACCGAGATCAGCAATTTTTTGATGAAACGCTGAAAAGTTCCGCCAAAATTCAGTTGACTGATCTAAAATTCCATCGATAAAAGAAGCAGTTGCCTGTTCGTATTTTTCGTTTTCGGTCGCCCAGCTTGAGTTCCTTTTACCTTCGCGCAAGGCTTTTTTCATGTATTCCTGCAAGCGTTCGCGGTAATTATCCTCGTCTTCGCCCGGCATCGGGAAAGTGCCAATCAGTGTTTCATAAATAAAATACTCGTCGTTCGCATCCGGCAGGTTATCGGTTTTAAGCGGATAATTTATTAACTGCCAGCTTTTTACGGTTTCAAACCATTCTTCTGCCAAATCAGAAAGTACATTTAATCTCGCCCGCGCACCTTCACCGCGTTTGGTATCGTGCGTGGAAGTTGCGTTGATGGAAAGCGGCCAGTTTTCCTGTTTTTCCTGCATTTGCCGGTGGAATTCCTCCGCAGAAACCCCAAAAGCATCTGGCGCATCGCCAACTTCGCTGTGCGCAATAAAACGGTTGTAGGTGTACATCAGCGTATCTTCCACGCCTTTTGCCATTAGCGGACCGGTAAATTGCATCAGCCGCTGGTAAAAAAGCAAAGCGCGGCTGTTAAAATCGTTTTTATTTTTTGGGGAAGGATGCAGCAACACATCTTCCAGCAAAGTTAAAGCCAGGTAAAGTTCGGGTTTGTGTTTGTGGATGGCAACGAAAATTTCTTCTAACTGCTTGGTTTCCTGTTCTTCCAACGGAAAACTGTTGCCATAAAAACGGTAAACCGGACAATAGATCAGCAAATATCCAATGGCATTTTTAAGTTCGTCCAGTTTTATTTTTGTTAAAGGTTTTTTTGCGGCGAGGTTTAGTCCGAGGAAATAATGATACAAATTATCCAGTTCGCCGCCCATTTGCCCACGCAAAATCAAAGCCTTTTTTTCGCGGATCTGTTTCTGGATCGGTTTCTGCTCGCCGGCCAACTCTTGATAAAATCGGTTAAACTCTTTCTCAGCGTTTTTATTGGTGAAAAGATTGTTCACCAAAGCCAGAAAATCATAACCGGAAGTACCTTGAATTGGCCAGTATTTCGGCAGTTCTTCACCTTTCTCCAGGATTTTTTCTACCACGATGTACGTTTCTCCGCCAACCAATTCCCGCAATTTTTCCAGGTACAAAGTCGGGTCGTACAAACCATCCACATGGTCAATCCGCAATCCCTGGAAAACACCTTCTTTTACCCATTCTTTTATTTTGAGGTGATAAGTTTCAAAAACTTCCGGGTTCTGGATGTTGAGGCAAATCAAACTATTCACCGTAAAAAAACGGCGGAAATTGATTTGGCTGTCGGTTTCTTCAAAAGAACACAAACGATAATGCTGTTCTCCGCAAACCCCCAAAATCAATTCCGGGTTTTGGTTGATTTTCTCCAGGTTATTTTCGATCAAAACCCGGATGTTATCTTCCTTCATCATGGAAGCCAGCTGCAATTTGATCTCGTTCCAACGCAAAGCATACAGTTTTGCATCGTCCAGCATTTCCAAATCTTCCAGCTGGTTGGCCAACTGCCGGATGGTTTCATCCTGATTTTCATGCGGTAAAAGAAGCACGGAAGCGTAGGAGCGGGGATTGAGCGGATAAGCGGCATCAAAATAATTCAGCACAAAACGGCCTTCTTTAAAAGTAATTTTCAGGTCGCCTTTTTTTATGGTTTCTTCCAAAGAAGCACCCAAAAACGGAACCATTATTCGGTCCCTAAAAAAATCACTGGTAAAAGAAGTATCAAAAAAAGCAGCATAAACGGAACGCGCTCCTTTTTCCAGCACATCATTTAACCAGGGATTTTTTGGATTGAAAGCCATGTGGTTGGGCACAATATCCTGTAGCCAATTTATTCCGGCTTCCTTTAGTTTTAGGCTGATGGAACGCAATTGTTCTTCCGTGCCAATTTCCGGGTCGATGTTGTGCGGATTTAAACCATCGTAACCATGTGTGCTCCCCGGCGTAGATTCCAGGATCGGCGAAGCGTAAACGGTAGCAACGCCCAGTTTTTGCAGGTATGGAATTACCTTCTCGAAATCATTAAAATTGAAATCTTTATGAAATTGTAACCGGTAGGTAGAAACAGGGTTGGTCATTGCTGGTTGCTGTAAATGAGGATGGATTCTGGGTTGATTGTTACCGGATTGGAAGAATCAACGCTTTCCGGAGAAGCGGATGGTCCGTTCCATTCCACATCGGCAGAAGCCAGTTCTTTGTGCCATTGCTGCTGGTTGTGAGGTAATTGTATTTGTTGCTGATCTTTAGAAAAGTTCATTAAACAAAGCACCTGGTTATCTTCGTGCCAACGGTGGAGCATTAATGTTTGAGATTTTTCATCCGAAGAAACCAGTAAATGCTGCCGGTTTAGATGCGCCAAAGCCGGGAGTTTTTTCCGCAAAGCAATCAGCGTTTTGTAAAAACGAAGCATGGTTGCGTGCGGTTCCCGGCCGATCAAACCCCAGTTTAATTTTGACCTGGTAAAAGTAGCATCGTCCATCGGGTCTGGTGCTTCGCCTTCGGTATGGAAAGCAGCAAATTCTTCTTTCCGGCCTTTCCGTACGGCTTCGGCCAATTCCGGGTCGGTATGGCTCACGAAGTATAAAAACGGGTTCGGCTCGCTGTATTCTTCACCCATAAAAAGCATCGGTAAAAACGGCGAAACCAAAACTGCACCGGCCATCAGTTTCTGCATTTCAAAACTGAATAACTGACTGCTACGTTCGCCTAACATGCGGTTGCCAACCTGGTCGTGGTTTTGCGAGAAAACCACAAATTGTTCGCCCGGGTTATGTTCTGCTTTGATGCCAAAAGTTTTTTTACGGTGAGGCGAATACAAACCATCGTAAACATAAGCATCGCGGTAAGCTTTTTCGAGGTGTTTAATCCCTTCAAAATCCTCATAATAACCGGTTTTTTCTCCGCCAGCCGTTACCCGCAACGCATGGTGAAATTCGTCTATCCATTGCGCATCCATCCCAAAACCTTCTTTTTCCAAGGGGTTGATAAAGCGCAGGTCGTTCAAATCCAATTCAACAATTAAATGATGTTTGCGGCCGGTTTCTGCAGAAAGCTGGTTGACGTATTGTTTAATTTCGCGTAAAATATGCTTCGGACTAAAATCTTTAATGGCGTGGACGGCATCCATCCGCAAGGCATCTATATGAAAATCCCGGAACCACATCAGCACATTTTCGGTGTAAAATTGGCGCACGGCATCGCAATATTCATCATCAAAATTGATGGCTTCTCCCCAAGGCGTGTTGTATTTTTGGGTGAAATACGCGCCAAACTCGCTGAAATAATTCCCTTCCGGGCCGAAGTGATTGTAAACCACATCCAGCACCACGGCGATGCTTCTTTTATGGCATAAATTTACGAGCTGCTGCAAAGCCTTTGCACCGCCGTAAGAATTTTGGACGGCAAAAGGAAAAACGCCATCGTAACCCCAGTTTCGTTCTCCCGGAAATTGTGCAAGCGGCATAATTTCTATCGCGGTAATGCCCAGTTCTTTTAAATAATCCAGCTTTTGTTCGATGCCTGCAAACGTGCCTTCGGGCGTAAAAGTGCCGGTGTGCAGTTCGTAAAAAATATAATCCTCCAACGGTAAATTTCCCCAATCCTGGTCTGTCCAGTCAAACTGTACATCAACAGCCTGAGACGGGCCGTGCACACTTTCGGGCTGCGAAAGCGAAGCCGGGTCGGGCAGTTCTTTTTCTCCGCCTAAAACAAACTTGTATAAACCGCCGGGTTTTAAATCATCGGTTTCCAGCTGCCAGAACCCGTACGATGCTTCTTTTAACGGGTATTTTTTGTTGGTGCCGGTCAGCAATAATTCAACTGATTTTGCCAGCGGTGCCCAAAGTTTTATTTCTGCCCCGTTAGTATTAAAATTAACGCCGATGGCCCGTTTTTTCAGGTTGATATCCGTAAGCATAAATCAGGCTGTTTTATTTTTGAGGACAACCACCGAGCGGCCGGCAACATTTACCTTTTCTTCCGCTTTAAAACTAACGCCATCTTCTGATATACAATCTTCTTTGGTATCCAGCACTTTAACCCAGGATTCGCCATACTTTTCTGGTGGAAGAATGTAATCTAAAGAACCTTCGTAAGCATTAAAAATGATGTAAAAGCTTTCGTCAACAATTTTATCGCCTCTTTGGTCAACACACCGGATTTCATTTCCGTTGAGGTAAACCCCGAGTGATTTTGCAAAGTCATGTGACCAGTTATCTTCTGACATCTCCATGCCTTCCGGTAAAAACCAGGCAATATCGTTCAGGCCCAAAGATTTTATGGCATGCCCCTGGAACCACCTTCTCCTGCTAAAATTTTGATGGTTTTTGCGCAGCGATATTAGTTTCCGAGTAAATTCTAAAAGGTTTTTATCTGCGTTTTCCCAGTTTAGCCACGAAATTTGGTTGTCTTGGCAATAAGCATTGTTGTTTCCACCCTGTGTTCTTCCAAATTCGTCACCTGCTACCAGCATCGGCACACCTTGCGATAAAAATAAGGTAGTTAACAAGTTACGCTTCTGCTGGTTACGTAATGCAATAATTTTAGGGTCATCTGTTGGTCCTTCCGCGCCGCAATTCCAGGAACGGTTGTGGTTTTCTCCGTCCTGGTTGTTTTCGCCATTGGCTTCGTTATGTTTTTCGTCGTATGAAACCAAATCGTGCAAAGTAAAGCCATCATGTGCGGTAATAAAATTGATGCTGGCAGTTGGCCGGCGCATATCACTTTGATATAAATCTGGGCTGCCGGTTAAACGTTCGGCAAATTCGCCCAGCATACTGTCTGCACCACGCCAATAATCGCGCATGCAATCGCGGTATTTTCCGTTCCATTCTGCCCAATCAGCCGGGAAGTTGCCAACCTGGTAGCCGCCTTCGCCAATATCCCAGGGTTCTGCAATTAATTTAACCTGGGAAATAACCGGGTCTTGATAAATAATATCAAAAAACCCGCCCAACATATCAACATCGTGTAACTCGCGGGCAAGTGTTGCGGCCAGGTCAAACCGGAAACCATCTACGTGCATCTCCAAGATCCAGTACCGCAAACTATCCATAATTAGCCGGAGCACATTTGGCAAGTTGGCGTTTAAAGTATTTCCGGTGCCGGTGTAGTCTTTGTAAAACCGTTTATCTTCCATCAGCCTATAGTAAGCTGCATTGTCAATGCCTTTAAAAGACAGCGTTGGGCCAAGTTCATTGCCTTCGGCGGTATGGTTGTAAACTACATCTATAATTACCTCTAACCCTGCTTTGTGCAGTTCTTTAACCATTTTTTTAAATTCGATTACCTGGTTGCCATGTGCACCATCAACAGAATACCTCACTTCGGGCGCAAAAAAACCGATGGTGTTGTAGCCCCAGTAGTTAGACAAACCTTTTTTTAACAAGTGCTCATCTATAATAAAATGATGTACCGGCATTAACTCTACAGCCGTTACGCCTAAATCTTTAAGGTACTTAATGGAAGCCGGATGGGCCAATGCCGTGTATGTGCCTCGGATTTCTTCCGGTATTTCCGGGTTTAGCATGGTAAAACCTTTTACATGGGTTTCGTAAATAATGGTTTTATGGTAAGGGATATCCAATAGTTTATCGCCTTCCCAATCAAATTCCGGGTCAATAACTACGCTTTTAGGAATGTAAGCACTATTGTCCAATTGGCTAAAGCTTAAATCTTTTTCAGGAGCATCTAAGTTGAAACCGAATATTGAATCGTTCGCTTTTACCTCGCCGGCAATAGATTTTGCATAAGGGTCTATTAAAACTTTGTTTGGATTGTAACGATGGCCTTTTTCCGGCTCGTAAGGGCCGTAAACACGGTATCCGTAACGTTGTCCGGGTTTTAGGCCAGGCACACAAATATGCCAGATCTGGTGGGTGCGTTCGTTTACGTTTATCCTAACTTCTTGGTTATCATCATTAAATAAGCATAATTCAATGGCAGTGGCATTATTTGCAAATAGGGCAAAGTTTACCCCAATTTCGTTAAAAGTTGCTCCTAAAGGGTAAGGATTGCCTGGGAAATGAGTTTTGTTCATGGTTATATAAAAGCAAACATGCTTTTAATGTTTTTTATAAGTTTAAAAAATTCCTTAAACCGAATGCAGTTATGGCGCGTATATTAGACCTCCATACTTCTTTTACTGCCTTAAAAACAGTGTTTGTAACCAAGGTGATTTTAGCTAATGTTTGTACAGATGTTATAGATTAGTTTAACTTTGGCATCATAGTACAAATTATTTAGGTGTATAATGGGAGGTGCCGATTAAAAAATAATCTACTGATACTTAAAGGCTGCTTTCAAAATAAAAATCAGCTTAGAATAAAGCTCCATTATGTTTGATGATAATAATATAGATGCAGAACAACTGCGCATACTTGAAAACGAAGCAAAAGAAGTCCCTTTAGAAAAATGGGGGCCGTATTTAAGCGAACGGCAATGGGGAACAGTTAGAGAAGATTACAGCCAGAATGGTGATGCCTGGAACTATTTCCCGCATGACCATGCCCGCAGCCGCGTTTACCGTTGGGGAGAAGATGGCCTGGCCGGAATTTCTGACTATTACCAGCAACTATGCTTTTCTGTAGCCTTATGGAACGGTAAAGACAAAATTTTAAAAGAGCGTTTATACGGCCTCACCAATTACCAGGGCAACCACGGCGAAGATGTAAAAGAACTGTATTATTATCTGGATAATGTGCCCACACATTATTACATGAAATATTTGTACAAGTATCCGCAGCAATCTTTTCCGTACCAGGATTTAAACCGCAAAAATGGCCAGCGTTCTAAATCAGAGACAGAGTATGAGCTTTTAGACACAGGTATTTTTGAAGAGAACAAATATTTTGATGTAACAGTAGAATATGCCAAAAAAAGCTCGGAAGATGTTCATATCCGCATTCAAATAACTAACCTCGGCGATAAAACTGCCCCTATTACCGTGCTGCCAACATTGTGGTTCTACAACCGCTGGCAATACGATCAAACTAAACCCAAACCTATTATTGAAGATGAAGAAGACGGATCTGTGCGGGCAACGCATGTGCCTTTAGGTACTTACCACTTATATTTTGATGACCCCGATTACCGATTATACACCGAAAACGAAACCAATAAAGAACGTTTGTTCGGTATTCCTAATGATGTTCCTTTCGTAAAAGATGCTTTCCACGAAGCCATAATTAATGGAAAAGATTTAGAAGAATTGCAAAAGCTGGGTTCTGGTACAAAGTTTTCACCTGTATATAAGTTCAATATCAAAGCAAAATCTACAAAAATTATAAAGCTGCGTTTGTCAAAAGGACGTGTTAAAAATCCGCTCGACGCTCAGTTCAGTGCTATTTTTACCACCCGAAAAAAGGAAGCGGATGATTTTTATAAAAACATTTTTCCGGATAACGGCAATCCTGATTTATCAAATATCCAGCGCCAGGCCTTTGCCGGTTTATTATGGAGCAAACAGTATTATCATTACGATACGCAACGATGGTTAACAACAAGCGACGGCATTTCCCCCGTGGTAGAAAACCGTTTAAACGGCCGTAACAGTAATTGGAAATACCTCAAAAACCAGGACGTAATGTCGATGCCAGATAAGTGGGAATATCCCTGGTATGCAGCTTGGGACCTGGCTTTCCATTGTGTGCCGATGGCAATGGTTGACCCCAATTTCGCCAAAAACCAATTGATTTTGATTATGCGGGAATGGTACATGAACCCGGAAGGACAAATACCAGCTTACGAATGGAACTTTAGCGATGTAAACCCACCAGTGCAAGCTTGGGCTGCGTTGGAAGTGTACCGAATAGAAAAAGAAAAGAAAGGCGTAGGCGACCTTCGTTTCTTAAAAAGGGTTTTCCAAAAACTGATGATCAATTTTACCTGGTGGACAAACCGGGTCGATGTGGAAGGGAAGAACATTTTTGCAGGTGGATTTTTGGGATTAGACAACATTGGTGTTTTCGACAGGAATAGCAAACTAAACGGTTCGCTGGAATTGGAGCAAGTGGACGGAACCAGCTGGATGGGCATGTATGCTTTGAACATGATGGATATGGCCCTGGAAATTGCCATGCAGGATGATTCTTTTGAAGATTCCGCTGTTAAGTTTTACGAGCATTTTGTACTGATTGCCGATGCTTTAAACGGAATGGGTTTATGGAGCGACGACGATAAGTTTTTTTACGACACGTTGCGGCTGCAAAGCAACCACGCTTATCACCTTAAAGTGCGTTCCATTGTTGGCCTCACTTCGCTTTTTGCCGTATCTATTTTCAGTTACCACAACTTGGAAAAACTGCGTGAATTTAGGAAACGTGCAACCTGGCTCAATCAGTTCCGGGAAAGAAACCGGCAGTTTTTGCCAATCATCGACAATAATAAAATTGGTAAAGTGCTGCTGTCAATTGTTAATAAAGACAAGCTGATGCACATGTTAAACCGGGTGTTTGATGAAAATGAGTTCCTGGCCGAAGGCGGTGTCCGTGCTTTGTCTAAAGCTTATAAAAACAATCCGTATTCTGTTGATATTGAAGGAAGGACTTACACTATTCAATACGATCCGGCAGAATCTACGTCTGACATGTTTGGCGGAAATTCCAATTGGCGCGGCCCGATTTGGATACCAATCAATTATATGCTGATCCGTGCTTTACGTAAATACCACGAGTTTTATGGTGATGATTTTCAGTTGGAGTTTCCAAAAGGATCCGGAGAATTTATCAACCTAAAAGAAGCAGCAGACGAACTTTCGCGACGGTTAATCAATATTTTCAAAAAAGATGAAAATGGAAAGCGGCCGTTAAACGGTGAAGACGGTGGTTTTTATCAAAAACCGGAAAACGCAGAATTAGTGTTGTTTTACGAGTATTTCCACGGAGATAACAGCCGTGGTGTGGGCGCAAGCCACCAAACCGGCTGGAGTGCGTTGGTAGCGAACCTGATTTCTGACATGCAAAAAGAAGAAGCACATACTAAACAGCCGGATTTGAACCAGCAGGCGTAGGCGGGTTTAGTGCTGGTACTGTAACTTGCGCCGGCGCAAAGGCTGCCCTTGTTTTTGGCAAACTGTCCGGGTAATTTTTTTGGATAAAGGTTACCAGGTTTTCCCTTACAAAACACCTTAAATCAAAAGCCTGCGAGGAGTTTGCGGCACTCATCAATGCCCTCAGCTCCATCGTATGTTCTTTTATATCTGTAACCTGCAATACGTTAACTCGTTTGTCCCACAAAGGGCTGCTTTCTAATAGGCGGGTCAATTCTGTTCTCACTGCTTCAACAGGTAAAGTGTAATCAACATAAATAAAAGCAGTGCCGAGGATATCGGCAGAAATCCTCGTCCAGTTTTGGAAAGGTTTTTCAATAAAATAATTAATGGGCAAAATAAGCCTGCGCTGGTCCCAAATGCAAACCACCACATAAGTTAGCGTAATTTCTTCCACCCGTCCCCATTCGCCTTCAACAATCAGCACATCCTCAATGCGGATGGGCTGCGTAAAAGCAATCTGGAAACCGGCCAACAGATTGCTTAAAGATTTTTGTGCAGCAAAACCAGCAATAATCCCGCCTATGCCAACACTCGTAATCAAACCTGCACCAATCCTTCTCATGCTTTCAAAACTAAGCAGGATTGCCGAAAAGGTTAAAATGACGATTAAAGTAATGGCAATTTTTCGTACAAACTGTAACTGCGTCCTTATTTTACGTTCGCGTAAATTATCGGTTTTTTTGATATCGAAAGCATGGTAAACATAATCTTCAAAAACAGAAATGGTGCGGATCAGTAGTATAGCAAAAGAAATAGTCAAAGCTATTTGCAACGTTTTATTAACTGCCGGTAAAAACTTGGGCGTGATGATGAACCAATCCAGCAAAAAATTCAGCATCAGCAGCGGTATAAACCAGGTAGACGGGCCGCCCAAATGTGTGATAATGGATTTAAAGGTAGAATAGTCTGAACGTTTTTGATAATAAACCATTAACCGGATAATGATAAATTTAAGCAGCAGCCCGGTAATAATGGCGGCGGCAACAATCATAATGTTCCACAAATAAGGCGGAATACGGTCGGATAAATTTTGTATTTGTTCGATCATGAGGAAGCAAATGATACTGTTTTAGTTTTAACGGCCATACTGTTTTTATACGGATAAAAACAGTGTGCCGCTTTACCATTCAAAATTCAACAATTTTAGAATTTTTGTCAGGCTTTAAACACAAATTAATATCGATGCTTCTTTTATCACGTAAAAAACATCAACCTAAAACTTATTAATTTTAAAAGACTTATTGCATTTATAAATAGATTATGGCAGGCAAAAAAATAATTGTATCGAACAGGCTTCCGGTAAAAATACAGGAAAAAAATGGTGTTTATTCTTCTGCGCCAAGCGAAGGCGGGCTGGCAACCGGGCTGGGTTCTGTTTACCACGAAGGGGAAAATGTTTGGATTGGATGGCCGGGAACAGAAATTGCTGCCGACAAACAAGCAGAAATTACCGCACAATTAGAAGGTTTAAGTTTGATGCCGGTTTTTTTAAGCCAGGAAGAGATCAGCGAATATTACGAAGGTTTTTCTAACGAAGTGCTTTGGCCGATCTTTCATTATTACGCCTCCACTTACAGCACTTACAAGCAGTCTAACTGGGAATTTTATCAGCAGGTGAACAAAAAATTTGCCGATGCAGTTTTAAGCGTTGCAGAACCAGGCGACACAATTTGGATACACGATTACCAATTAATGCTGTTGCCAGCGCTCATCCGGGCACAGTTGCCAGACGTTTCTATCGGGTTTTTCCTGCACATACCGTTTCCTTCGTTCGAGCTTTTTCGTTTAATCCCGTGGCGGACGGAATTGCTGGAAGGTTTGCTGGGCACAGATTTAATCGGTTTTCACACTTTTGATGATGTGCAGCACTTTACCCAAGCTTGTGTGCGGTTGCTTCATTTAAATTTATCTGCCAACATTATTTCGCTGCCCAGTCGTTTGGTTGTTGCAGAAGCTTTCCCGATGGGGATTGACGAGCAGAAATACGTTTCCCTTGCACAAAGTGAAGCCGTAAAACAGGAAATTAAACAATTGGAAGAAAGTTTTAAAGGCGTGAGGACGGTTTTATCAGTTGACCGTTTGGACTACAGCAAAGGCATTTTGCAACGTTTGCAGGCTTTTGAAGAGTTGTTGCAGAACGAGCCGGAATACTTAGAAAAGGTGATTTTATATATGATTGTTGTTCCTTCGCGCGATACTGTTCCGCAATACAAACATTTGCGCGATGAAATTGACAAGCGGGTGGGCAACATCAATTCCCTTTTCAGTACTTTAAACTGGAGTCCGGTGCACTATTTTTACCGATCTTTTCCTATCGAAAGTTTGTCGGCTTTGTACGCCTCGGCGGATGTTGCTTTGGTTACGCCCATGCGCGATGGAATGAATTTGGTGAGCAAAGAATATGTGGCCAGCCGAATCAACAATAATGGTGTTTTGATTTTGAGTGAGATGGCCGGTTCTTCGCGGGAATTGATTGATGCGCTGATCGTTAACCCAAACAACATGAAAATGATGACGGAAACCATCAAACAAGCCTTGAACATGCCCGCCGAAGAACAGGAAAGCCGCATGATTAATATGCGAAAAGTGGTTTCCAAGTTCAACGTAAAACATTGGGTCAAAATATTTATGGACCGGTTGCTCGAAGTGAAAGAGTTGCAGCAATCGCTCCACACACGTTACATAGGCGATGTCACCCGGAAAGCCATCTATAAAATCTATGCTAAAACAAGCAACCGTATTTTCTTTTTGGATTATGACGGAACTTTAGTTGGCTTTAACGCTGATCCAAAAAAAGCTTCTCCTAATGAAAAATTGTACGCGATTTTGCAAAATTTAGCTTCTGACCGATCAAATAAAGTGGTGATCATCAGCGGCCGGGATTACCAAACGCTCGAAAAATGGTTCGGCCATCTTTCCATTACTTTAATTGCAGATCATGGTGCCTGGCAAAAATTAAATGGTACTTGGGAAAGTATGCCTTCTTTAGACGATCAGTGGAAAAAAAGCATTTACCCGGTGCTGGAAACTTTTTCCGACCGTACTGCAGGTTCTTTTATCGAGGAAAAAACATATTCGCTGGCCTGGCATTACCGCAACGTAGAAGCTGGTTTAGGCGAATTAAGGGCAGGCGAACTGATGAGTAACCTGCGCTTTATCACGGGCGATCAGGGTTTGCAAATTCTACCAGGCAACAAAGTGATTGAAATTAAAAACATCGAAATTAACAAAGGCCGCACAACAACTGCTTTATTAAACGGACAGCAGTACGATTTTGCCATGGCCATTGGCGATGACCATACAGACGAAGATACTTTTAAAGCCATGCCAGAAAACTCTGTAACTATCAAAGTGGGCAGCAATAGTTCGGCAGCAAAATATTACCTCAATGATTATAAAGAAGTGCGAACTTTGTTAAAAGGATTTACAAGTATAGTTTCGGTGCAAGAATAAAGGTTGATAAAAGAAGCATTGGTATCAGTTAATTGTAATTTGCGGCTATGTTCTTTTATCCTTGGTTTTAATCAGTTTCGGCCCAAACTTTTACTGTAATTTATTAAAATGTACATGCTTCTTTTATCATGGTTTTTTTAACAATAACGGTGTTTTAAAAATTTTGATTAAATCCAAATATTAAAAAAGAAAAAGGTTTATGCTTTTGTGTACCAACTTGTTGGAAGTGTAACAGGTGGTTTATTTTCATTATCAAAATCCAATTTGTGTGGAAAGCTTTTTACAAATTCCCGATGCTTTATCCTGTCGTTTCTTAAAAATGTAAATTCTGCTGTTTTTGGTATTTCAATTCCATATTTAGTTTCAATTCCACAGCAATTGTTTGGATGGATATGAACACAAGTATGGGTTTCGAGAATTTTGTTAAAAGTTATTTCTGCAACATTAAAAAAATTGGGGTTCCAAAAATCATTTAAGTTATGAAATTCAATCACTAAAATCCTAAATCTTCTTAACAAAGAATTGGATACATTAATTAATGAAACTTTCGATTCAAAGTGTTAAACAATTAAATACAAGATTACATTTGCTTTTATCTTATTACAAATTTTTATAATCTTCTCTAACCGGATTAAAAACATCAATCAGTTTGCAATCTGTAATGGCAGTTCCGCCATGTACATCATTTGGTGAGATCACCGCAAACAAACCTGGTTCTAATATTTGCGCTTCGCCGTTTACCGTTAATTCAAATTTTCCTTCTAACACAAAAGATAATTGCTCATGCACATGTTGGTGCAGCGGAACTGTACTTCCGGCTTTTACTTCGATAAAATTAAAAGTATTGTTTTTAGTGTGGATAAACTTGGATAAAAAGCCTGGTGCAATTTCTTTTGGTTTGATGTCAGCGAAACTGCGGAATATGTTTTCGTTCATACTTTTTTGTTAATTTGGTTTGGATGTGAAATTTAGCTTTAAAAAGCAGTAATTAAAAATGAAGTAAACTCTTTATTTGAAAAGCATAAGCCAAAGGAGGTTTATGGAAATGCCCTTACCATAATTCGCGGGCAATGCTGGAAGTAACCCATCGCTTAAAAAAACTTCAGTATAAACTAAAATGTTTAGTAAATTAGTTGTGTTTTAAATAAGACATGGCTGAGCTGCAAAACCAAAGATTTATTGCACATCTTGATTTGGATTCGTTTTTCGTTAGCGTAGAACGGTTGAAGAACAGTGCGTTAATTGGCCAGCCGGTTATTGTTGGCGGTTCTACAGATCGTGGCGTGGTTGCAGCTTGCAGTTACGAAACCCGTGTTTTTGGCGTACACAGTGCCATGCCGGTCAGGCAAGCCCGTAAACTTTGTCCACAAGCAATAAATGTCCGAGGCGATTTTGAAAGTTACAGCTATTATTCGCGTTTGGTCACTTCTATTATCCGGGAACGTGTACCCGTTTTGGAAAAAGCAAGTATTGATGAGTTTTACCTCGACCTAACCGGAATGGATCGGTTTTTCGGTTGCAGCCGGTTCATTAAAGAACTTAAACAAACTATCGTTAAAGAAACAGGCCTGCCTATTTCTTATGCTTTGGCTTCCAATAAACTCATCTCAAAAATAGCAACAAACGAAGTAAAGCCCGACGGACAAATTGAAGTAAAGCAAGGTGAAGAAAAGCAGTTTTTGGCACCGCTTACCATTGACAGAATGCCAGGGATTGGCGAAAAAACAGCAGTTTCAATCCGGCAAATGGGTATTTTTACATTAAAAGATTTAAGCGAAGCCAACCCGGCCTTAATAGAACTGCGTTTTGGAAAAGGCGGAATCGATTTAATCCGAAGGGCAAGCGGGATTGACGATTCAATTGTAGTCCCTTATTCCGAACGAAAAAGTATCAGTACAGAAAACACTTTTGAAAGCGATACACTCAATGTTGATTTTTTGCAAAGTGAGCTGGTTCGGATGACAGAGAAAATTGCTTTCCTGCTTCGGCAACAAAAAAAATTAAGCGGTTGTGTTGCCGTGAAAATTCGCTATTCCGATTTTTCTACCGAAACCAAACAGGCCGTAATTAGCTATACTGCTGCCGATCATGTTATTTTAGCAACGGTAAAAGAGTTGTTTAAAAAAATTTATAACCCACGTTTGCAGGTTCGTTTGATAGGAGTAAAACTAAGCCATTTAATTAAAGGCGAATACCAGATGGACTTGTTTTCGGGCGTTACCAATAAAATGAAACTTTACGAAGCTATGGATCAGATCCGCAACCGTTTCGGCGAAAAGTCAGTTCTTCGGGCTATTGCCATGCATAAGCTGTAATAAAAGCCGTTTATTTCTAATTCTGTAAATACTTCTTTTAGGCCATGTTTTTCGTAAAAACATGCGTTTCCAGTTTAAATACTATCTGGCTTTTTGTGAAAAGGGTTTAAGCTGAGGCAACATTTGTTGTAGGAAGCAACTCAGTTTTTTTAGTTGTGTGGAACAATTACATCAAAACTAAAAATTTATTAACCAACAGAACAAAACACTCAACTCCTATCAAAAACTTCCGTACAAAGAAAAACAGTTTGCTACATTTTAAAAACCAAAATGATGAATATGAATCAATATTGTACAGTTTTAAACGTTTTTAACGTCATCAGCACTGATATTCTTGGTTTTACTTTTTGGGGGACTTCGGTTGAATTTATTAATCCTGCTGATTGTAAAACTTCGGGCATCATCTATTTTTTAAGTAAAGACGAAGCCTTAAACCTTCAAATTGGATACCAGTTTTTAAGGTAGAAAATCTTTTCCCACCGGAAATTATAATACTTCTTTTATCCACATAAATTTAGGTTTCTGTTTGTTTATATAAGTTATTTGTATTTAAACTTATATGAAATTTACCTCATTCGAAATCTACAAGTATTCCATTCTGATGGAACCTTTTACCATTGCCACCGGAACAATGGATTTTGCCCAGAATATTTTTATTCGTGCGCACACGGATATTGGTTTGATTGGTGTTGGCGAATGTTCTGCTTTCCCGATGATTGTGGGCGAAACTCAATCTACTTGTTATGAATTGGCCAAAGATTTTGCGGCAATTTGGAAAAACAAAGATGCAGCCAATATAGAAGCAAGATTGGCTGAACTGCATTTATATATTGCAAGAAATTATACCATAAAAAGTGCATTCGATATGGTTTTGTATGATCTTGCTGCCAAACAAGCTAACCAACCTTTATATCAGTTTTTAGGTGGAGAAAAAAGAACAATTGAAACCGATATTACGGTAGGAATTGCAGCCCCGGAAGAGATGGCAAAATCAGCTGTAAGATTTAAAGAACAAGGTTTTACAATTATAAAAGTAAAATTAGGCAAGCGGGCAGAGTTGGATGTAGAGCGCATCAAACGAATAAGAAATGCGGTTGGTGCGGAAATCAGATTAAGAATAGATGCAAACCAGGGCTGGACTTTTGATGATGCTGTTTTTACCTTGCAAAATTTAGCACCATACAATATTGAATTTTGCGAACAACCAATGCGTACTTACAACGACGAATTGTTGCCCGAACTTTGCAAACTTTCGCCCATTCCAATTATGGCGGATGAAAGTGTTTACACGCATTGGGATGCCGAAAGGATTATACGGAACAAAGCTGCGAAATACATCAACATTAAGTTTGCCAAAAGTGGTGGCATAAACGAAGCAATCAAAATTAACCAAGTTGCCGAAAAAAACAACATGAATTGTATGCAAGGCGGTATGCTGGAAAGCAGATTGGCTTTAACTGCAAATGTCCATTTTGCAATGGCTTTTAAAAATATTTGCTTTTTTGACTTGGATACTTGTTTACTTGGACATTTAATTGATCCGGTAATTGGCGGATGCAAGTATAATGGAATGCGATTGGAATTGGATGATGTTCCTGGTATTGGTGCCGATGTGGATCAAGGATATTTGGACGGGTTGGAGAATGTTGTTGTTTAATAATAAGTCGATTTAAATGAAAATGAAATATAAGTTTGGACATTATTTCGCCATATGTTCTTTGTTGCTACTATTAATCTTAGTTTTTACTTCAAAAGATTGCTTATCCCAAGTAGTTATAAAATTAGACGATGTAGCTAAATTTGAACTTGTAACTCGTTCCGGAGGTTTAAGTAGCAACTATAGAAAAATTGATATTATTCTGGAAAGCGATGGTTGGAAAGCTTATCAAACCGGGATTAAAAGATCTACTTTGCAGGGGTTAATTGATAATACTTCCAAAGTATTTATAAAAGATGTACCTTCCAAATTGTTGAATCAATGGTTGAGAATTATTACTAAACAAGATACAGGTATTCATATTGATCTTTTCAAAATAAATGCAACAGAATTAGTAAATGTTGTTAAAGGTATAAATGGTGGAGTAACACAAAATGAGAAGGATAAATTTATGAAATTAGTTCAATCTAAAGGTGAGTTACAAAATGCACTAAAGCAGGCACTTACACCTTTTATTATGGATGACAGAACATATTATGGCATTACCATTACAACTAAAAAAAATAAAAGCTTTACTATAAAGGCTTATAGCTTTGCTGACTTGTATAATCTTCCTTGGAAAATTAATACTGTCAAAAGCTATGATCCTAATATTAGTTTAATTTTTGAGTTTATCTCCGGAAATGATAATTACCCAATTCAGGAAAAAAGGCGTTTATATTTATCCATGGGTAAATTTCTTTTTAAAGAATATTAAACAATATATATTCTTCAAACTAAGATGTGTATGATTAAAACTAATCAAACTTTACTTGCTGTTTTTTCAAAATCAATTTTAGAATCCTTGATCCAATACTGTTTTTATGCCCTAATAATCGGTACAATTTCAAGCTGCTCACCTAGAATTTCAAAACACAAAATCAGCAAAATATTCAAACATTCAACAATCAGCAAAGATCATTTTACCGGTTTTGCTTTATATGATCAGGACAAAAAGAAAATGATTTATGACTTAAATGCCGATAAATATTTTACGCCAGCATCCAACACCAAATTGTTTACTTTTTATACGGCTTTGCAAATGTTGGGCGATTCCATTCCTGGTTTGCGTTACATTACAAAAGGCGATTCTTTGATTTTTTGGGGAACCGGAGATCCTTCTTCTCTGCATTCTACCTTAAAATCAACCAAAGCTTATGATTTGTTAAAAAATTCTCCGCAGAAACTTTTTTATTCAGCTTCCAATTTTACCGGAGATTTTTATGGTGAAGGCTGGTCTTATGGCGATTACAACGATTATTACCAGGCAGAAATTAATGCTTTGCCGGTAGAAGATAATGTAGCTTTAATTTATGCAGATGAGCAAGGACAATTGCAGATTAAGCCATCGTATTTTAAAAAATATTTGCAGATAGACAGTTCTTATCAAACTAAAAATTTTGCCGTTAAAAGAAGCATTTTTGAAAATAGGTTTGTATATCCAATTGAAAAAGTCCCGGCAGGTTTTAGACAAGAAATCCCATGGAAAACAAGTTCTGGTTTGACAATTGAATTATTGCAAGATACTTTGAAAAAAGAAATCCAATTAGTCAATTTAAAACTTCCAAATGATGCAAAAACTTTGTACAGTATTGCTGCCGATTCTGTTTACAAGCAAATGTTATGGCAAAGCGATAATTTTATGGCAGAACAATTATTGTTAGTCTGTTCATCTACTTTAAATGGAAATTTAAGCACGCAACTTGTGATCGATTACAGTAAGAAAAACTTTTTAAAAGATTTACCGGACGAACCGCAATGGGCGGACGGCTCTGGTTTGTCTCGCCAAAATCTTTTCACACCCAGAACAATTGTTGCATTGCTGCAAAAAATTTCCAATAAAATGGGCAACGAACAAAAGCTGCGCAGTTTGCTGCCAACCGGCGGTGTTTCGGGCACGCTGCGCAATGCTTATAAAACCGATCATGGCGTTCCTTTCGTTTGGGGTAAAACGGGTTCGTTGTCCAATAATCATAATCAAAGCGGCTATTTAATTACCCGGAAAGGCAAACATTTGATTTTCTCTTACCTCAACAATAATTTCACGAGGCCAACATCAGAAATACGGGGAGAAATGGTAAAGATTATGACCGAAATACATAACCGTTTTTAAGTTAGTACTATTAAATATGTGTTGATCTAAACTTTTAATACAGAATTTATGTGCTAAAAGAAGCATCTTAAAATAGTTTGAAGATAAGGCCCAATAGCCAAGTTCAAATTTTAAAAGGCTGAAACTTTGCACTATTGCATCTGTTGCTTTCATCAACATTAATTAAACTAAAATTTTATTTATGAAAGCAGCAGTTTTTCACAAACCTGGAGACATTAGTTACGATACCGTTGATGATCCGCGCATTGAGGATGCCGGTGATGTTATTTTAAAAGTTACTTCTACCGCTATTTGCGGTTCCGATTTGCATATTTTAGATGGCGGGATACCCCAATTAAAAGATATGATTGTTGGGCATGAATTTATGGGAATTGTGGAAGAAGTTGGGCCAAGCGTAAAAAATCTGAAAAAAGGTGACCGTGTGGTAGTACCTTTTCCGATTGCTTGCGGCCATTGTTTCTTCTGTCAGCACGGTGCTTCGCCAGCCTGCGAAAATTCTAACTACGAACATTACGGACCAGACGGCGATTTGTTGGATCAAAAAGGCGGTGCTTTGTTTGGTTATACAGATTTGTACGGCGGTTATTCTGGCGGCCAGGCAGAGTACGTGCGTGTGCCTTATGCTGATATTAGTCCGCGTAAAGTTCCAGATAACATGACAGATAACCAGGTACTGTTTTTAACGGATATTTTTCCAACCGGTTGGTCTGCAATTGATTGGGCACAAATGAAAGGTGGCGAAGTGGTTGCTATTTTCGGTTCTGGCCCGGTTGGTTTGATGGCACAAAAAGCAGCGTGGATACATGGTGCAAGCCGCGTTATCGCGATTGACCCTTTAGAATATCGTTTAAAAAGGGCAAGGGAAGTAAATAAGGTAGAAACATTAAACCCGCACGATGTTGATGTGGTAGAAGCAATCCGCGCGATGACAGGTGGCCGCGGTGCAGATGTTTGTGTGGATGCGGTAGGTTTTGAGGCCGAGCGTTCTTTTATGGACAAAGTAAAAGCAACTATCAATTTTGAAAAAGGCACAATAAAAGTAATTGAACTTTGCTTGCGTGCTGTGCGCCGCTGCGGTACGGTAACCATTGTTGGGGTTTACGGAACGCCGTTTGATAATTTCCCGGTACACCGCATGTTTGATAAAGGCATCACTATAAAGCAAGGCCAGGCACCAGTTTTAAATTATATTGACCACCTGATTGAACTGGTTACAACCGAAAAAGTGGTTTTAGATGATATTATTTCGCACACTTTGCCTTTAAGCGAAGTAGCACATGGTTACGACATCTTTAAAAACAAAGAAGACGATTGTGTGAAAGTGGTTTTAAAACCATAATTGCAATTGTAAAAATCATATTAATAAAAACTCTAAACCTAATAAGTTTAGGGTTTTTTTTATGTGGTAAAAGAAGCATTTGCATTTTGAATTACCTTTTTAAAAGCTAAATTATCGGTTTAAGGATAGCGGATGCAATGTTTTATATAAAACTAAAACTTCGCGGTATGTTCTGTTTCAGGATGCCACAGGTTGCCCATACCAAATAAATATCCGATAATAGAAGCCATAAACCAATTATACCTGTGCCTTGCCGGTTTCGGGTTTAAATATCTTCTATGCAGCATCATTTACTTCGTTCGTTCAAGTGGTTTTTCGGTGGATTATGCCTGATTTTATTATTGGCTGGGTTTGCTGCAGATGACACAATTCTTTTAAACGGAACCTGGCGTTTTAAAACCGATCCGCAAGATGTTGGTGTGCAGCAAAAATGGTTTTTAAAAACGCTGGACGAAACCATCAAACTGCCCGGCTCGATGGCCGAAAATAATAAAGGCGATGACATCACTTTAAAAACCAAATGGACGGGCAGCATTTACGATAGTTCCTGGTATTTCAATCCGCATCTGGCCAAATACCGCGAACCGGGAAACATCAAAATTCCGTTCTGGCTTACGCCGAAAAAACATTATACGGGCGCGGCCTGGTATCAAAAAGATGTGAATATTGATAAAAACTGGAAAGGCAAACACATCACGCTTTTTCTGGAATATGCGCATACCGAAACCCGGATTTGGGTGGATAGCACCGAAATCGGGATGCAAAACAGCTTGGTTTCGCCGCATATTTATGATTTGACCAAACAGCTTTCAGCCGGAAAACATACGATCAGTATTCGGATTGATAACCGCGTAAAAGAAATTAATGTCGGTCCGGATTCGCACAGCATTACCGACCACACACAGGGAAACTGGAACGGCATTGTCGGCAAAATGCAATTGGTTGCCGGTTCGCAAGTTTATCTGGATGATATTCAGGTTTTTCCGGATTTGCAGAACAAGCTGGCGCGCATCAAAATCAGCATAAAAAGTGATGTAAAAATAGCATCGTCCGGCTGGCTGAATATTTCCGCAAAAAGTTTCAACAGCAAAATTTCGCAGCAAATAAAAACTGTAAAAGGCGAATATAAGCTGAACAACGGCGAAGGAACAGCGGAAATGGTGCTGCCGATGGGCGAACATTTTTTAACCTGGGACGAGTTTAATCCGGCTTTGTACCGGCTAAATGTTCAATTGGTTTCCCGGAACGGAAGCGAGCAAACCAAACAAATCCAGTTCGGGATGCGGGAATTTAAAGCCGTTGGCCGTCATTTTGAAATTAACGGCCATCCGGTTTTTCTCCGCGGAACGGTAAATAATTGTGAATTTCCGCTAACCGGTTATCCTTCTATGGATGTTGCCGGCTGGACGAGGATTTTTAAAATTGCCCGCGCGCATGGCTTAAACCACATGCGTTTTCATTCTTTTTGTCCGCCCGAAGCTGCTTTTATTGCGGCAGATTTAATCGGATTTTATTTGCAGCCCGAAGGGCCAACCTGGGCCAATCACGGCACTTCCATTGGCGATGGCAAACCGATCGACCAATATATTTACGATGAAACTAATCGTATGGCCAAATTTTACGGCAATTACGCATCCTTTTGTATGATGGCTTACGGCAATGAGCCGCGCGGCAAACAAGTTGAATTTTTGACCAAATTTGTAGATTACTGGAAAGCGAAAGACAGTCGCCGTTTGTATACCGGTGCTTCGGTTGGCGGCAGCTGGCCGGTAATTCCAAACAGCGAATATATGGTTCGCGGCGGTGCGCGTGGTTTGGATTGGAACAAACGGCCGGAAACCGAATCCACTTATGCACCGCTGATTGCTTCTTTTACCGTGCCTTTTGTGGCGCACGAAATGGGACAATGGTGCGTATTCCCGGATTTTAAAGAGATCAAAAAGTACACCGGCGTTTATCGCGCCAAAAATTTCGAGCTTTTTCAGGAAGATTTGCAGGATCATCACATGGGCGACGAAGCCGAGAAATTCCTGATGGCTTCGGGCAAATTGCAAGCTTTGTGCTATAAAAACGAGATTGAAAAAGCGTTGCGCACGCCAAATTATGCAGGTTTTGAATTGCTTTCATTGAACGATTATCCCGGACAAGGAACTGCTTTGGTTGGCGTTTTAAATGCTTTTTGGGAAGAGAAAGGATACATCACCGCTAAACAATTCAACCGTTTTTGTAACAGCACTGTTCCGCTGGCGCGCTTGCCAAAGTTTGTTTTTACCAATAATGAAACCTTTAATGCAAAAATAGAAATTGCCCATTTCGGTGCTGCGCCGTTGGTTAACGCGCGCGCTTCCTATAAAATCACTGATAAAAAAGGCATTGTTTTGGCGAAAGGAAACTTCGAACCAAAAACAATTGCTATCGGAAATAATTTGGAATTAGGTGAGGTAAATTTCCCGCTTTCCAACATTACGAAAGCAACAGAATTAAACCTGGAAGTTTCCATCAATAATACTGCATTTGCCAATGATTGGGATTTTTGGGTTTATCCGCAGAAAATCCCAGAGGTAAAATCTGGTATTTATTATTGTACATCTTTAGATGACAAAGCCAAAGAAACCTTAGAAAAAGGCGGAAAAGTGTTTCTAAATGCAGCCGGAAAAGTGGTAAAAGGCAAAGAAATTGTACAAACTTTTTTGCCGGTTTTCTGGAATACTTCCTGGTTTAAAATGCGTCCGCCGCATACTTTGGGCATTTTGCTGGATGCGAAACATCCGGCTTTTCAAAATTTCCCAACGGAAAACTTCAGCGATTTGCAATGGTGGGAAATTGTAAATAAAGCGGAAGTAATGCATTTGGAAGATTTCCCGGCAGGCTTTCGTCCGTTGGTGCAACCGATTGATACGTGGTTTCTAAACCGCCGTTTGGGTTTGATTATGGAAGCGAAAGTTGGCAACGGCAAACTACTGGTTTCGAGTGCTGATCTGACTTCCGATCCTGAAAATCGTCCGGCTGCACGGCAATTGTATTACAGTTTGCAAAAATATATGTCTTCCGATCAGTTCAACCCGAAAACTACTGTTGATTTTAATGTGGTAAAAGATGTATTTGAAACCGGCTCGAAAGAGGTTTTTAGTACTTATACCAAAGATAGTCCGGACGAACTGAAGCCAAAATCAACTCAAAAAAAATCAACCTAATGCTTCTTTTAGCACATAAAAAATGAATCGACCAAATATTTTCAGAAAGATAGCTTTTGCCGGAATCGCGTTGCTTTCAGTCCAATTTTCATCACAGGCACAACCGCTTCCCAACAAAAAAGAAGTGTTAAAAGTGATGCAATTGACCAATCAATACTTCATGCAGAAGTGGCCTGATCCGGGAAAAGAAATCACCACGAACAAAACGCGGCCAAGTAATATCTGGACACGCGGGGTTTATTATGAAGGTTTGATGGCTTTGTACCAGTTAGATCATGACAAAAAATATTACGGTTACGCGGTAGATTTCGGCGAAAAACACCAGTGGAGCATGCGCAGCGGCAATGCAACGCGCAATGCCGACGACCAGACTTGCGGACAAACTTATATCGATTTATACCGCATCGATCCAAAACCGGAGCGCGTTAAAAACATCAAAGCTTCCATTGATTCGATGCTGAAAACAGATAAAATAAGCGATTGGACCTGGGTGGATGCTTTGCAAATGGCGATGCCGGTTTATGCCAAACTGGGCGTTCAATACAAAAACAACGCGTATTTTGAGCGGATGTACCAAATGTATAACCACACCAAAACGGTTGAAGGCGGCGGTTTATACAACATGAAAGAACATTTGTGGTGGCGCGATAAAGATTTTGTGCCGCCATACAAAGAGCCAAACGGCGAGAATTGTTACTGGTCGCGCGGCAACGGCTGGGTTTTCGCAGCTTTAGTTCGGGTGATGGACGTGATGCCAAAAACGGAAGCGCATCGAAAAGAATACCTGCAAACATTTAAAGAAATGGCAGCCGCTTTGGTTCCATTGCAGAGAACGGATGGCTTTTGGAACGTGAGTTTAAAAGATCCCGGTCATTTTGGCGGAAAAGAAACGACCGGAACCGCGCTTTTTGTTTACGGCATGGCCTGGGGAATCAACAACGGCATTTTGGATGCGAAAACTTATCGTCCGGTTTTGCTGAAAGCTTGGAATGCGATGGTAAAAGATACCGTTCATGCAGACGGAATGCTGGGTTTTGTACAAGGAACCGGAAAAGAGCCAAAAGATAGTCAGCCAGTGAGTTATACCAATATTCCGGACTTTGAAGATTACGGTCTGGGCTGTTTTTTACTGGCCGGAAGCGAAGTTTACCGACTTAAAAAATGATGGATAAAAGAAGCATCTGCAAAAAAATACTGCTGTGTTTATTGCTCTTTTTAGCATTCAAATCTTCGGGACAAAGCATCGGCAATTACGTTTCCGGTTATAAACAAGCTGGAAACGAACTGACATTTACCACAACCGGCGGCGAAGTAAAACTGGATTTTTGTACGGCCACCATGTTCCGGGTTCGTGCTTCGTGGAACAAAAAATACGAAGCGGATGAACATTTGATGGTTGTAAATTACCGCTTCCCGAATATCAAAATTACGGTTTTGCAGCAGCACGACTGGTTTAAAATTGCTACTGATTCGCTGTCGATCCATGTTTTTAAAGCACCTTTTCGCATCGATGTTTTTAACAAAGCCGGACGTTTACTTTCTTCCGAATCACCTTCGCCGCAGCAGGGAAATATGCTGAAACAAGGTGATACCGTAATTTGCCGCAAAGCCATTATGCCGGATGAACACTTTTTTGGTTTTGGCGAACGCATGGATTTCCTCGACCGAAGAAGCAAAAAATTAAAACTGAACGTTGGCCGCGGCAACGAATTGCCTTATATCGTTGGCGCATATAATATTCTGGAAGCCAATTATTGCCCAACGCCGTTTTTTATGAGCACGCGCGGTTACGGTATTTTTCTGCACAATACTTTTGCAACCGAGTGGGATATGGCGGCTTCGTCCAATAATAAAATTACGTTTAAAGCGGTTGACGGGCCGCTGGATTATTACTTTATGTACGGCCCGGATTTTCCTTCCATCTTAAATCAATATACTTCTTTAACGGGTAAAAGTCCGTTGCTACCCGAATTTGCTTTGGGTTTGCACGTCGGCACGTACAGCGGCGGAACCTGGAGCCATGAAGCCGAAACTTCCACGCATTATGTAGTAGAAATGGCCAAAAAATTCCGGCAAATGGGTATTCCTGCGGATTTGATCTGGCTGGATTCTACCTGGCGTTTGTTTGGCAAAGTTGGCGGAAAAGGCGCAACCAGTTTTGAGTGGCGCGAAACTTTTAAAGATCCGAAGCTGATGTTCGACAGCGTTTATGCGCTGGATTACAAAATGGTTGGTTTGCATATCCGGCCACGAGTTGACAATGCGAAAAAGCTCAATCTGCTGGATCAGGCAAAAGCATTGGGATTTACTTATCCTGAAAACGGCAAACCCGGCGAATTTGTAAATTTTTTTGATCAAAAAGCGGTGGATTGGTGGTGGCAAAACGGTGTAATGCGTGTGGCTGCTCAAGGTGCAAAGTTTGTTAAAACTGATGAAGGCAGTGCTTTCGGTTCAATGGCAAATGAAAGCGACAAAATCGGTCCGACAGGCAAAGAAGCCGAGCGTTTGCACAACAATTTCCCGGTTGCTTATGCCAAAGCACCTTTTGAGAAGTTTCAGGAATACAACAAAATCAGAGGTTTAAACCATACGCGTGAAGGTTACAGCGGCATCCAGCGTTACCCGTTTATTTTTGCGGGCGATTGGCCGAGCGAGTGGCAATATTTTGCGCCGGTTATTAAAGCCGGAATCAACATCGGGCTTTCCGGTGTGGGCGATTGGGGACATTGCATGGGCGGTTTTGAGCATCCGGTCGATCCGGAATTGTACATCCGCTGGGTGCAGTTTGGCATGTTTAGTCCGGTTGCAATGGTTTTCGGAATGGACCATCCCGGCTACAAAGAACCCTGGAATTATGGTGATGCTGCTTTAAAAAACTTCAAAAAGTACGATTTGCTGCGTTACCGCATGATTCCGTATTTGTATTCCACCCAATATCAGCAATATAAAACCGGCTTGCCAATGATGCGCGCACTGGTTTTGCAGGATCAGCAGGATGAGAACACGTATGAAATCGGCGACCAGTATATGCTTGGCGATAATTTGATGGTTTGTCCGGTTACCACAAAAGGTGCCGTTACGCGTACCGTTTATCTGCCAAAAGGCAACTGGTTTGATTACTGGACGGGCAAAAAATACAGCGGCAAACAATACATACATGTTTTGGCTCCGCTGGATACCATTCCGCTTTTTGTGAAAGCTGGCGGCATCATCCCGATGCAGCCGGAAATGAAATATTTTGGCGAGAAGAAAGCCGATTTGATTACGCTGGATATTTTCCCCGAAGGGAAATCAACTTATGATTTGTATGAAGACGACGGCAAAACGCTGGCTTATCAGCAGGGAAAATCTGCAATCACCAAAATCAATGCTTCTTTTACCGGGCAAAAATTGGAACTGAATATTGCCAAATCTTCGGGAAATTTTATGCCGGAAGAACATCATTTCTTCACCAAAATCCATTGGAACGGCGGTAAACCATCCACCTTAACCGAAAACGGAAAAACGATTGCCGCAGTAACAAATGAAGCTGATCTGGAAAAATCCAGCGGCTGGTTTTACAATGTAGAATCCAAAATTTTATGGATAAAAACAGCATCGGATAACCGGTCTGGCATCCAGCTAAACATTCAATAAAAATGAAAGCAGCCTTTAAAATGAAGCTGAAACCTGGTTTCGCACCCGAATATCAAAAACGGCATAACGAAATCTGGCCAGAACTTTCGGCTTTGCTGAAAGCGAACGGCATCAGCGATTACACGATTTTTTTGGATGAAGAAACCCATACTTTGTTTGCTGTGCAAAAATTGTCGGGCCAGTCATCTCAGGATTTGGGCCAAACGGAAATTGTACAGAAATGGTGGGCCTACATGGCCGATTTGATGGAGACCAACCCTGATCATTCTCCGGTTAGCGTTCCTTTAAAAGAAGTTTTTCATCTCGATTAGAACCTCAATTTAAATATGAAAAAATTAATAGGATTAGTTGCTGCAGCTGCAATACTGTTTTTAGCAGGCAAAAATTGTGATGCTCAAAATACAAGTTCAGCACAAAATGTGTGGCCGACAATAAAAAAAGAAGCGCATCCCTGGGCGCGCTGGTGGTGGATGGGCAACGCGGTGGACGAGCCGAACATTGCTTCACTTTTAAAACAATATCATGATGCCGGGATTGGCGGTGTAGAAATTACACCAATTTACGGTGCGATTGGTTATGAAAGCCGTTACTTGGATTTCCTTTCGCCAAAATGGATGGACATATTAAATTATACGGTAAAAGAAGCATCAAGCCTAAACATGGGTGTTGACATGAACACAGGCACTGGCTGGCCTTTTGGCGGGCCGCAAATTACGCCTGATCTGGCTGCTTCTAAACTCATTATTCAAAAATATCAGCTAAAATCAGGACAAACGCTTGCGGAAAAAATAGTGGTAAACGATGCAAGGCAAAAACCTGTTGCTAAATTGCAAGCGGTAATGGCTTACGGAGAAAAAGGCGAAGCGGAAGATTTAATAGCAAAAGTCGCTTCAGACGGAACCCTAAACTGGAAACCCACAACCGGCAACTGGCAACTGGTTGCTGCTTTTGATGGAAAATCCCGACAAATGGTAAAACGCGCTGCGCCGGGCGGAGAAGGTTTGGTAATGGATCATCTCAACAAAAAAGCGGTGGATGTTTATTTGAAGCGTTTTGACGATGCTTATCAACATAAAATCCCCGGCATCAACAATTATTTTAATGATAGTTACGAAGTTTTTGGTGCTGATTGGTCGCCTGCACTTTTTCAAGAATTTCAGCAAAGAAGAGGTTACGATTTAAAACAACATTTACAGGAATTGAATTCAACTGATTCTTCCAGTCAAAACACTGCTCGTGTAAAATCTGATTACCGGGAAACGATGAGCGATATGCTCCTCGATAATTTTACCAAAAATTGGACGGATTGGGCGCACAAAAACCACAGTTTAACCCGAAACCAGTCGCATGGTTCACCGGGAAATTTACTGGATTTATACGGAACGGTTGATATTCCGGAATGTGAAACTTTTGGGTCGAGTTATTTTCCAATTCCCGGTTTGCGCCGTGATAGTGCGGACATTCGTAATGTTGATCCCGATCCGATGATGTTTAAATTTGCGACTTCGGCAGCACATGTAAACGGAAAACCTTTTGCTTCTTCCGAAACTTTTACCTGGCTGGCCGAGCATTTTAAAGGTTCGCTTTCGCAATGCAAACCTGAGGTTGAAAATATTTTTCTGGCTGGCGTAAATCACGTTTTCTTTCATGGTACTGCTTATTCTCCGCAGGATGTTCCTTTTCCCGGCTGGCTGTTCTATGCGTCGGTCAATTTCTCGCCAACTAATACTTTCTGGCCGCATATAAAAGGCATGAACGACTACATTACGCGTTGCCAGTCTGTTTTGCAGGATGGAAAAGCGGACAACGATGTGCTGATGTACTGGCCGGTTTACGATGTTTGGAACAAAGCAAAAGGTATGGAAATGCTGCTGGCTATTCACGGAATTAATGAATGGCTCCGTCCAACACAGTTTTACCAGCAAGCCAAACAGTTAACGCAAAAAGGTTATACGATTGATTTTATTTCGGATAGGCAAATCAACGAAACCAAAACAGTAAACGGAATGCTGCTAACTAATGCGGCTGCTTCGCCTTATAAAACCATCATCATTCCGGAGTGCAAAATGATGCCAATTGCTACTTTAAGAAACATTTTGCAATTGGCCAATAACGGTGCGACTGTGATCTTTCAAAAATTGCCGGAAGATGTGCCGGGTTTAAATGATTTGGAAAGCCGTAGAAAAGTATTTAAACAAATGCTGGGCACACTTAAATTTTCTGCCGATAAAAACAGTATCGGTACTTTTAAAACCGGAAAAGGGTTGATCATACTATCTGCCGATTTACAAAAAGCATTGGATTTTAAGCAAGTGAAACGGGAAGAGTTAACGGACTCGGGCCTCGAATTTAACCGCCGCAGTTTTAACGGTGGTAAGTATTATTATCTGGTTAACCATACGGCAAAAGATATTGATCAATCTGTTGTTTTAGGTGAACAGGGGAAATATGCTGTATTGTTAGATCCCTTGACCGGGAATAGCGGAAAGGCTGAAACTACAGTTGCCAATAATCAGTTTGCTGTACATGTGCAGTTAAAATCCGGAGAAAGTATTATTGTTAAGGTTTTCGATCAGCAAAATCCGGCTTTAAATAATTGGGTTTATCTAACCAAAGCGGCAAAAATAATTTCTGTAAATAATGCCTGGGCTTTACATTTTACAGCAGGCGGACCAGAACTTCCGGCAGACCAAAAGTTAACAAAGCTAATTTCCTGGCCAGAATTAGCAGACCCAAAAGCAATTGCTTTTTCGGGAAGCGGCGTTTATACTTCTATCCTAAATTTACCGGTAAAAACAGCAAAAGAATATATTTTGAATTTGGGGAAAGTTGCAGAAAGTGCACGCGTTTGGATCAACGGAAAAGATGCAGGTATTATTTGGGCAAACCCTTTTGAAGTTAGGATTGGAAAATTCCTTCATGCCGGAAATAATACAATTAAGATTGAAGTAGCTAATTTAATGGCCAACCGAATCAGGGATATGGATAAAAAGGGAATCCAATGGCGCAAGTATCACGAAATTAACTTTGTCAATATTAATTATCAACCTTTTGATGCTTCAAAATGGTTGCCGATGACTTCTGGTTTGCTTGGCCCGGTAACGGTGGTTCCTTATAATTAGTTTAAAATTTGCTCATTCGCCAATACTGTTTTTATTGATACTTTTATAATGCCAAACCAAATATCTGAATGAAGCCTACTAAGTTTTTTACTTTTATTAATGTAGATGAATATTCTGCCACGCCAAAATATTTGCAGCTGACCAATTCTATTTTAACCGCTATAGAAAATGGAAAGATTAAAAAAGATGACCTGCTGCCTTCTATCAATGAATTGAGTTACGAACTGGAGATTTCTCGCGATACGGCCGAAAAAGGATATAAATATTTAAAAAAGCTGGGTGTTTTGGGTTCTATTCCCGGCAAAGGTTATTATATTATTAGTACAGATTTTAGGCAAACGCTTAAAATCTGTTTGCTTTTTAACAAACTCAGTTCGCATAAAAAAATTATTTACGATTCTTTTATTGCCGCGATTGGCGAAAACGTAGCGGTTGATTTTTACATCTACAATAATGATTTTACACTGTTTAAAAAGTTGATAATCAACAAAAAAGACCAGTATTCGCATATTGTAGTCATCCCGCATTTTATTGAAGGCGGAGAAAACGCACACGAAGTAATTAACCTGATCCCAAAGGAAAAACTGGTTTTGTTAGATAAAAAAATACCCGGTGTAAGCGGCGAATATTCAGCAGCGTATGAAAATTTCGAAAAGGATATTTATTTAACCCTGGATTTGGCGCGCGAACAGTTAAGCAAGTACCACACGATTAAATTAATTTTTCCGAAAGAAAGTTATTTCCCAAAAGAGATTATTAAAGGCTTTAGCTTGTTTTGTCAGCAATATGCTTTTACGCACAAAGTAATCAGTTCTTTGGCCGATGAGGAATTGCAGGAAGGCGTGGCTTACATCAATTTGATGGAAAACGATTTGGTGGTTTTGATTGAAAAAATCATTTCTTCACAATTCGAAATCGGTAAACAGATTGGTGTTATTTCTTATAATGAAACGCCTTTAAAAAAGATTATTCTAAACGGAATTACGACTATTTCTACCGATTTTAAAGGAATGGGCACCCTTGCGGCACAATTGATTTTAGAAAATTCGCCCCGGCATGTTGAAGTCCCTTTTACGTTGACTTTAAGAAATTCATTGTAAAAAATAGCCGATAAAAGAAGCATGTTTATTTGAAACATAAAAACGGCCTTGTAATATGTACAAAGCCGTTTTTTGAAAATAGTGCAATTACTTAATTTTTAATTGTAGATTTTGCAATTGCCTTTAATACTTACCATAACCAACATTTGCCATTCGTTCGCCCATCTCGGCATAAGCTTCATTTGGTTGCGGTGCCCAGGTTCCTAAACCATCCACATAACGGTTATACATGCAAAAGGCAGCTGCAATCAAAACCGTATCATGGATTTCCAGGTCGGTAGCACCAAGTTTTCGTGCATCGGCTACATCTTCTTCTGTAACATTTTTTCCGTTTTGTTGTACCTGATGGGCAATGTGCAATAAAGCCCTCAGTTTTTCTGAAACAGGGGTTGTGGTTAGGCCGGCTTTAATATCATCAATTAACCCTAAACCGGTTTTTAAATGTGCCGCCGCTGCTGCCGCATGCGAAGTATGGCAAAAATGGCATTTGTTCCAGTAAGAAACCGATGCTGCAATAATCTCTCTTTCGCCGCTGGTTAAGCTTGATTCTCCTCTTAACAAGGTTTCGGCCAGTTCTAGCAAGGGTTTTGCTGTTTCCGGGCGATAATTTAGAAGCCCAACAATGCCGGGTAATTCTTCATCTAATAATTTAATATGTGCCATATTTAATTTTTATGAGTTTTGCAATTGTTCTTCAGTACGGTCTACTTTAAAAGGCGCAGTAAGATATCCTTCGCGCGCCCGCTGTTCGCCCATTTGGTCGTACAGTTGACCGTTATCGGGCTGCCAGGTGGCAAGTCCATCAACATAACGGTTAAACATACAAAAGGCAGCAGCAATTAATACGGCATCGTGTATTTCGATATCTGTTGCACCTTCATTTCGGGCTTGTTCAACGTCAGCAGTGGTAACATTTTTTCCACCGCTTTGTACTTTTGCCGCAATTTTTAACAATGCCTTTAACTTATTATTGATTGCTGCGGTTTCCGGGTCTGCTAAAACCTGTTTAACAATTTCAGCATTGTTCCCTAACTGGTGCTGTGCAATGGCACCATGTATGTTGGTACAATATTTACAAGTGTTTAATTGCGACACATAAGTTGCAATGAGTTCGCGCTCTCCTGCACTTAATGTTGGATGCGGGTTGTGCAATAAAGTTTGAACCAGTGCATTAAGTGGGGCTGCTGTTTCCGGGCGGAACATAAACAGACTTCTAATTCCCGGAAATTCGGAAGGTAAATTGATGTGTGGCATAACGGTTTAATTTTAATTGGTTTAATAACGGGTTATCTCCATTGATTGGTATTCTTGTGATTTTTAAAGAGTGACTTGCGGCTTTTACCTAATTACTAAATACCAGTAAAATCGGGAAAAAGCTAAAGCAATTGTTTTCTTCACTTCAAATGTTGAAACTAATAATTCGACTCTATTTTCACTTTGTTCAAACAATTTTTGTGCTTCTTTTGGTTCGAAAGTTAACAAGTTGTTTATGAGTTTTTTAGATAATACAACCGTGCACTTAGCCATTTTTTTGTTTTCTGTTTTTCAAGTAATCAGAAAACAAAATCCGTTCGTCATTATCTTCTTCTTTGGCCTCATCATATAATTTAACATCTTCCAATTCTTCCAGTTCTTCGATAATAGTTTCAAACTCTTTTGCAGAAAGTATTACTAATGATTTTTCGCCATTAGCATCTTTAATATATTGTGGATGTAAGTCAAGCATAATCTTCTTAGTAGTTTTATAACTTTAAAATCAATAACAAATATAGTTTAAATAACAGGTTTTGTTTAAAATGCTTCTTTTAGCTCTAAAATATCAAAATCAAATAAAAGTACAAGGTTATGAAGATTGAATTGATTGTTGAAAAAACGAAAACGGGTTATGCTGCTTATGCTGGAAAAATATCCAGTCTATACTGTTGGTACTACTTTGGATGAACTTAAATTTAATATAACGGAAGCACTTAATCTCTATTTTAAGGCACAAGGCAAAACTATAACCGAAACAGATTTAAAAATAGCACGAGTTGGAAACATGTTGCTTTTTGCTTGCTATTAAATATGTTGTTTATTCAAGAAATAGGATCAAAGATCCTAAGCTCAAAAGATCGTGATTGCAAATCCCGACCAGTGGAAGTACTAAATCTTTATTTGAGAAACAAGGCAAACATTTAGCCACATATCTAAAGATTAGAAAATTTTAATTTCAAATTTTAGCAAATGGGATTTTTAACCTGGGTATTTTAATAAGTTAATAAATACATTTTTTTTTTACCCATCTATTTGTTTTTAAATGCGGATATTCTAATTTAAGTTTGTTGTCTTTCAATTCAACAGTATAAAATGTGTATTCAGGTATAGCACCATTAATATCCTTGGCATTGATAGGAATAAAATATTTTTTCTTAGAATCAACATAATACAATGTTAGATAATTGAATCTATTTGGATTTGAAAAATAAAGAATGAATTTATAAAATTTCCCTCCGTCGTAATGGTCGTAAATTAACTCACTGAATTTTTTAACAGTACTTCCTGTTGTTTTATTAATTATTACAAAGTTACAAGGCCCGTTCGCCGGACAAGCATATCTGAACAATAAATATTTGTTATATTCTTTTGCTAATTGATATCCTAATCTATAATTGTATCCATAAAGGTCCTTGTAAGTATCTCCTTTCATAGAATAAATTATTTTTCTAACACCAGATTTATTTTCTAAAGTTAACCATACAGAATCGCAGTTAAATTGGTAGTATAATTTTGAATGATTTTTTAGAAAAGTAACGTTACAATTCGTAATGCTACCTTTCATTGATTTGTCTGCTTCGCAATTGCATTGCCTTTTTTGACTAAAAGATATAGAGTATGTGAAAAAGGCGAAGGCTGTAATAAAAGACAACAATAATTTTAACACTTTTTTAAATTGATTTAGTTGTGTGTTTAATAAAAATTTGGAGTTGAATACGTTAGTTATTCATAATTGTCCTAATACTTCTTTTACCACCTAAACTTCCATCACATCAAATCCGCTTCCTGCAAATACAATTGATCAATTTCCCCAGCATATTTCTTCTCAATCACCTTTCTTTTAGCTTTTAAAGTTGGCGTAATTTCGCCTTCTTCCATGCTAAAAGGATTACGTTTTACTTTAAAATTTTTAATTCGTTCAAACTTGGCCAGTTCGTTGGATAGTTTTTTTACATCTTCGTTGATCCAATCAATAATGGATTGTTCTTCAATAAAAACATCGGGTTTCTCAAAATAGGATTCCTTTAAGTTAAAAGTTTCCTGCAACAATTCTTTGGAAGGAATGATAAAAGCAGTAACATATTCGCGTTTATCACCAATTAAAAAAACGCCTTCAATCTTTGGACTTTTTAAGTAAGTATTTTCTACGGGAGTTGGATAAACATTTTTACCGAAAGAATTAACCAGCATGTTTTTCAACCGATCTGTAATTTGCAGGTTCCCTTTGTAAAACCTGCCAATATCGCCGGTATGGAACCAGCCATCTGCATCAATTACATTTCGGGTTTCTTCGGGTTTGTTCCAGTAACCTTTCATCACACAATGTCCGCGCGTAATAATTTCACCTTCTTCTGATTCAAAATCAGGTTTAAAAGTATCGTGGGTTTGGATAGTGTAAATTTTTTGGGTATCAATATTCTGAATGGCAACTTCAATCCGTGGAATGATCCGGCCAACTGTTCCGTAAACCTGCCGGTCGTATTCCGTAACGGCCATTACGGGCGAAGTTTCTGTCAACCCAAAACCTTCCAACACTTTAATTCCAAGATCACCAAAAAATTCGCCTATGTTTTTAGGCAGCGCACCTCCGCCAGAAAGCATAAATTTTAACTTTCCGCCAGTCCTTTCTTTAATCTTGCTGAAAACTAATTTATCGGCCAGCTTATTTTGGGCACCTAATATGAGTCCCGGATTTTTGCCTGCTTCTTTTAGCAGCCTAAATTTACGTCCTTTTTCTAACGACCATAAAAACAGTTTTGCTTTGATGCCGCCTGCCGCTTGTCCGTTTTTCATAGCGCGGTCGTGTATCCGTTCCAGTAATCTCGGCACACAACTAATGACCATTGGCTTGATCTCTGCCATGTTTTTGGCCAGCAACTCCAAGCTTTGTGCAAACGCAATTTTAGAACCGGTTGCCAAACAAACGTGATAGGTTGCCGTGCGCTCGAAAACGTGTGAAAGCGGCAGGAAAGAAAGAAAAACGTCATCTTTGCTGATAATGGTAATCTGATCCAAAGATGCGCGGACATTTTGTGTGAAATTGTAATGCGTTAACATTACGCCTTTTGGTGTTCCCGTTGTTCCGGAAGTATAAATCAGGGCCGAAATATCCGTCGGTAGAATACTTTCCCGGCAACTGTTGATATCGTGTTTGTATTGATCCAGCACGCGGTTTCCCTCAGCAATTAAAGCGGATAAGGAAATGATGCCGGTATTAAATTTTGCTTTTTCTATAAACTTCTGGTAATCATCAAAAACAGGAATAATACGGATCAGTTCTTTACAGTTATTCGCAATTTTCAGGATTTTTTTGAGAAGAAAAGGACTGCCGATGAGCAATGTTTTGGCGCCGGAATCATTTAGGATATATTCAATTTCTGTTTCCGAAAGGGTAGGGTAGATGGATGCATTTACCGCGCCGATTTGCTGCAAAGCTTGGTCGTAGTAAATGTAATCCGGACTGTTATCCAGGATTAAAGCTAAACGGTCGTTTTTCTTAATACCGATATCAAGGAAATAAGCAGAAATGGCATTGATCTTTTCAGCAGCTTGTTTGTAGGTGATTTCTTCCCAAACTTCATCCACTTTATGCGTCATAAAAACAGCATTCTCGGGATGGATATGTTGAATGATATTTTGAAAAAGACTGGGAATGGTTGAATATTCTGTTACCGGATTCATGAAATTAACAGGTTTATAAAGATAAATTTAGCAAGCCAAACTTAAATTTATTTACGTGTTAAAACAAAAAAGGGATGCTAAAAGAAGCATCCCTTTAAAAATATTAATTTTGAGTTTTATTATACAGAAAAACTTTCGCCGCAGCCACAAGTACGGCTGGCGTTTGGATTATGAAAGTTAAAACCTTTTCCGTTTAAACCATCAGAAAAATCAAGTTCTGTTCCGGCTAAATAAAGGAACGATTTCATATCTAAAGAAATTCGGATGCCTTTATCTTCAAAAAACTGGTCGCCCGGTTTGATTTCGTTATCGAAATCCAATTTGTACGACAAACCAGAACATCCGCCACCGGCAACAGAAACCCGCAGAAAATAAGATTCGTTTAAGTTGGAAGATTTGATCAAATCTTCTACTTTACTTTTTGCTTTATCAGTTACGGTTATCATTTTGTATCAGTTATGAGTTTTGGGTTGTAATAGCAGACGAAAAATACCTACTAAAAACAGTATTGTAAACTTTAGATTGAAAGCCATACAACTTACAACATAAAACTTACCACTTACAACTCCCTAATGGTGTACTTTTTCCGATTCAATCGGTGCAAAACCATTTTTAACTCGGTAATCGTTAATGGCTGCTTTGATCGCATCTTCTGCCAAAACAGAACAGTGAATTTTTACCGGCGGCAATGCCAATTCTTCCACAATGTCCATGTTATCAATTTTCATGGCATCGTCAATGCTTTTTCCTTTTAACCATTCTGTTGCCAAAGAAGAAGAAGCAATGGCAGAACCACAGCCAAAAGTTTTAAATTTAGCGTCTTTAATGATGTTAAATTCGTCAACTTCAATTTGTAAACGCATTACGTCTCCGCATTCTGGTGCGCCAACCAATCCGGTCCCAACTTTGTTGCTGCTTTTATCCAAAGTTCCAACATTGCGTGGGTTTGAATAATGATCAATTACTTTATCTGAATAAGCCATAGCTTTAAATTTTATAGTTGTTAATATAGTTCAAAAATCTTGCCTGATTGTTGTTAACAGACAAGATGACAATGCTGTTTTTATCGGATAAAATTTAGTGTTCTGCCCACTCGATAGAATCCAGGTCGATACCTTCTTTAAACATTTCCCAAAGCGGGGAAAGTTCGCGAAGATGTGTTACGGCATTCCGGGTAACTTCAATGGCGCGGTCAACTTCTTCTTCTGTAGTAAATCTTCCTAAACCAAAACGGATGGAAGAATGTGCCAGATCGTCCGACAAACCTAAGCTTTTCAATACATACGAAGGTTCTAAAGATGCTGAAGTACAGGCAGAACCGGAAGAAACAGCCAAATCTTTCATCGCCATCATCAAACCTTCACCTTCCACATATTTAAACGAAATATTTGCCGTATGCGGCAAACGATGATCTTTATTTCCATTTACGTACGATTCTTCTAATTGTGTTAAAGCGTTTTCTAATTTATCGCGTAAGGCAGAAAGTCTTTTCGCATCCTGATCCATTTCTAATCGCGCTAATTCGCAAGCTTTACCTAAGCCAACAATTCCGGGAACGTTTAAAGTACCGGAACGCATGCCTCTTTCGTGGCCGCCGCCATCCATTTGTGCCGTAACTTTAACCCGAGGGTTTTTGCGGCGGACGTATAATGCGCCAACGCCTTTCGGGCCGTACATTTTATGTGCAGACATTGCCAGCAAATCAATTCCGTCTTCAATAACATTAACCGGGATTTTTCCAACGGCTTGTGTGGCATCTGTCATAAATAACGCACCAAAAGAGTGTGCTATTTTAGCAATTTCTTTAACAGGTTGAATTACACCAATTTCATTATTGCCATACATAATAGAAACCAAAATTGTTTCCTGAGACATTGCGGCAACCAACTGTTCCAGATCAATTAAACCATCAGGTTTTGGTGCAAGATAAGTAACACGTCCGCCTAATTTTTCAATGTGTTTGCAGGCATCTAAAACAGCTTTATGTTCGGTAGTCATGGTAATGATATGATTACCTTTTTCCTTGTACATTTCAAAAACACCTTTTAATGCAAGGTTATCAGATTCTGTAGCACCGGAAGTAAATATGATTTCTTTTTCGTTTGCGCCAATTATTTGCGCAACCTGCTCGCGGGCATAATCCACAGCTTCTTCTGCAACCCATCCAAAAGCATGGTTACGGCTGGCAGAATTGCCAAATTTTTGTACAAAGTAAGGAAGCATGGCCTCTAAAACCCGAGGGTCCATCGGCGTAGTGGCATTGTTATCAAGATAAATAGGAAGATCCATGTTCTTAATGCAGATTAAGTATAAATGTTAATGCAAATATATTAATTCTTTTAGGTTAAATCCCCAAATTGTATAGTAAAACCAGCTTTAACAGTCATTAGCCTGCAATTTTAAAAACCAACAAAATTTGAATTTTTTCAACCTAAATTTAACAAATAAAACTTCAATTGATACTATTTAAAACAAGCGTTTTTTTTTAGGTGTAAAAGAAGTATATTTGCGGCTGTTTTTGAAAAGAACCAAATAAAAATGAAAAAAGATATCCATCCATCCAACTATAGGTTAGTGGTTTTTAAAGATATGTCCAACGATTATTCTTTTTTGACCAAATCTTGCATCGATTCCAAAGAAACTGTTCAATGGGAAGACGGACAGCAATACCCGTTGATCAAACTGGAAATCTCACACACTTCGCACCCGTTTTACACTGGCAAAATGAAGTTGGTTGATACAGCAGGACGTATTGATAAGTTCCGCAGCCGTTACAATAAAAAGTAATCCATTTTTAGATATTGACAGTCCCGGTTTTGCAATCGGGACTTTTTTTATTTTTGCTGAATGGGAATCATTCTATTTGACGGAGCAGCACGAGAAACCTTACTACCGCTAACGTTTACCCGGCCAGTTGCTGATTTGTGTATCGGAATGCTCACCATTGCCGAAAAATGGCAGAAATATCTTAACCAAACAACTTCGTTTCTAACAATTGATTATCTTCAGAAAAAGTTTCCAGTTACAATTGCGGAACAAAATTTACTGATCGACGGTTCTGTTTGTCCGGATGAAAAATTACTGGAAGCAATTGAAAATTTGAAGGAAGGCGAAATGCTGAAGCAGAACGGTTTCCTGATTGCTGCAAAAGTTGCCGGCTCAGATGTTACAACCTTTCAAACTGCAAATGCTTCTTTTAGGGCAATAAATTATACCTCTAAATTTGTCCGGTTAATTTATCCGGAAGATTTTTTTATACAGAATCAGACGGAATTGCGAAAGGATTTTGACTTGTTAACTAAGGGAAAAACCAGCTCTACGATCAGTTCTACCAATACGATTTTAGGAGAAGATTTTTTTGCAGAAGAAGGTGCCGTGGCAGAATGTGCTACTTTTAACACGCGTTTAGGCCCGGTTTACCTCAGCAAAAATTCTGAAGTTTTAGAAGGGGCAAATATTCGCGGCAGTTTTTTTTTGGGCGAACATTCTCTAATTAAAATGGGCGCAAAAATTTATGGCGGAACTACGGTTGGTCCTCATTGTACAATTGGCGGAGAAGTAAAAAATGCCGTTATCTGGGGTTATTCTTCCAAAGGGCACGAAGGTTATTTGGGCAATTCCGTTTTGGGCGAGTGGTGTAATATCGGTGCTGATTCTAACAATTCCAACCTTAAAAATACTTATGCCGATGTAAAATTATGGGATTATCCAACACAAAAACTTCGTGATACTGGTTTGCAATTTTGCGGACTGGTTATGGCTGATCATGCAAAATGCGGCATCAATACCATGTTTAATACAGGCACGGTTGTAGGTGTCAACAGCAATATTTTTGGTGCAGGTTATCCGCCAAAGTTTGTTCCTGATTTTTCCTGGGGAGGAATTGAAAGCACAGAAACTTATGCCATAAACAAAGCATTGGCAACTACTAAACGTGTTTTCGAACGTAAAAGCCGGATTTTTGATGAAACAGAAGCTGAAATCTTAAAACATATTTTTGAATTAACCAAACCTAACAGATCAATATAAACAATTATGAGACAAAAAGTAGTTGCCGGAAACTGGAAAATGAACCTGAATTATAACGAAGGCCTGACCATTTTTTCCGAAGTAATCAACATGGTAAATGATGAAGTTACGGGTAAGCAAAGCGCAATTGTGTGCTGCCCTTACACTTATTTGCATAGCCTGGCGCAATTGGCAAAAGGACATGACAAAGTTTTTGTTGGCGCGCAAAATTGTCACCAGGAAGAAGCAGGTGCTTTTACAGGAGAAATTTCTGCCAAAATGATCCGTTCTGTTGGTGTACAATACGTGATATTAGGCCATTCTGAACGCCGCCAATATTTTGGCGAGACAAATGAATTACTGGCTAAAAAAGCAGATGTTGTATTGAGCAACTCCTTAAAACCTATTTTTTGTGTGGGCGAAACTTTAGAAGAACGGGAATCTGACCGGCATTTTGAAGTAATCAAAACACAATTAAAAGAAGGTATTTTTCATTTATCAGCAGAACAATTTGCACAAGTAATTATTGCTTACGAACCAGTTTGGGCAATCGGGACAGGCAAAACGGCAAGTGCAGCACAAGCGCAAGAAATCCATGCTTTCATACGCAACGAAATTGCAGATAATTACAATCAGGAAGTTGCTGATGAGTGTAGTATTTTGTATGGCGGCAGTTGCAATACCAAAAACGCACCCGAACTTTTTGCCCAGTTGGATATTGACGGCGGATTAATAGGCGGCGCTTCTTTAAAATCCCGTGATTTTGTAGATATTGTTAAAGTGTTTAATTAATTACAGTTGCCGGTTGTGGGTTATAAGTTGTCGGTTTTAAATCAGGATTATTCGGTTAAGTTTCAGTGCAACAAGAACTGATAACTCGCAACATACAACCTACAACTGATTTGAGATGAATTACGTCGAACTTCTTTTTACCACTATCTTTCAGGAAGAATATCAGCAGGATTTGCTGATGAACGAACTGGCAGAAGCTGGTTTTGATACTTTTGAAGAGGTTGATTTTGGCTTTAAAGCTTACCTTCCTGCTGCCAAATTCAATAAGGAGGAGTTGGATGAACGGCTGGAACCTTTTCATGATCTGCTCACTTTTTCTTATGAAGTAAACCTCATTCCGCAAAAAAACTGGAACGCGGTTTGGGAAAGTAATTTTCAGCCGATCCAAATAAAAGACCAGATTTGGGTTCGGGCAACCTTCCATGAACCCCGGCCTGATTTTCCTTTTGAAATTGTGATCGATCCTAAAATGGCTTTCGGCACCGGCCATCATCAAACCACTTCTATGATGATGGATTTTATGCTCGATACTGTTTTTACCGGCAAAAAAGTGTTGGATATGGGTTGCGGAACGGGAATTTTAGCAATCCTGGCAGCAAAAAAAGGAGCAGCAGAAATTACAGCAATTGATAATGACCCAGTTTGCTGCGAAAGCGCAACTGAAAATGCAACATTAAACCACATAAAAAATATTAAGGTTTTTTGTGGTTCAAAAGAAGCAATACCTAACGAACAATTTGATATTATCCTCGCCAATATCAACCGCAATATTTTATTGTACCAAATGGAAATTTATCACAATAGTTTAAAGCCCGGAGGTTTGCTATTTTTAAGTGGATTTTACGAAAGCCCTGATCTGGAAATTCTAAAAACAGAAGCTTTAAAATACAATTTACAATATATTTTGCATAAAAAATCCCAGGACTGGGTTTCGGCAAAGTTTACTAATTAAACCTTTGGTTTTATTAGTTGTCCTATTAACATAATTCCTGCTCCTTGTTGTTATATAAATAATTAATTTACCCGTTATTCATGAAAGTACATTTTATTGCAATGGGCGGAAGTGCCATGCACAATCTGGCTATTGCATTGCACAAAAAAGGCTTTACAGTAACAGGTTCTGATGATATTTTTACAGAACCTTCTAAATCAAGATTGGAAAGGTTTGGACTGTTACCGGCATCAGCAGGTTGGGATGTACAAAAAATTACGTCGGATTTAGATGCTGTAATTTTGGGCATGCACGCAAAAGCAGATAACCCAGAATTGTTGGAAGCTCAGCAAAAAGGAATTAAAATTTATTCTTATCCGGAATACGTTTATGAGCAATCGCGCAGCAAAATGCGGGTAGTTATAGGCGGAAGTCATGGTAAAACAACCATTACTTCCATGATTTTACATGTGCTAAAAGAAGCATCGCGTAATTTTGATTATTTAGTTGGTGCCCAGTTGGAAGGGTTTGATACGATGGTAAAGATTACCGATGAAGCTCCGTTGATCATAATCGAAGGAGATGAATACTTATCTTCACCTATTGACAGGAGGCCGAAATTTCATTTGTATAAAGCCAACATCGGTGTAATTAGCGGAATTGCCTGGGACCATATTAATGTGTTTCCAACTTTTGCCAATTACCTGGAACAGTTTGCTTTGTTTATCGATACAATTCAAGTCAACGGAAAATTAATTTATTGCAATCAGGACGAAGTGTTAAACCAACTGATTGAAACGCACCATACTTCTGCTGAAAAGATCGCTTATGGTTTGCCTGCTCATAAAATCGATCATGGTACTACTTTTTTAATCAATCAAAACCAGGAATATCATTTGCAAGTTTTTGGCGATCACAACTTGCTAAATTTAGAGGCAGCAAAAACAGTATGTATTGAACTTGGCATAGAACCGGAAGTTTTTTACGAAGCAATCCGCAGTTTTAAAGGGGCGGCAAAACGATTGGAACTGATCGGCAGTAACGCTGAAACTAATATCTATAAAGATTTTGCCCATTCGCCTTCTAAACTTTTGGCCACAATTAAAGCAGTGAAGGATCAGTTTCCGGATAGAAAATTAACAGCTTGTATCGAACTTCATACTTTTAGCAGTTTAAATAAAGCTTTTTTGCAAGAATATTCCGGAAGTATGGATGCTGCCGATGAAGCAATTGTTTTTATAGATCAGCATACATTTCTGCAAAAAAATATAGAACCTTATACAATATCTGTTGTAAAAGAAGCATTTAAGAAAGATAAACTTTTGTTTTTTAATGACCCCAAATTGTTGTTCGATCATCTTAAGCAATTGAATTATAAAGACACAAATTTATTGCTGATGAGTTCGGGTACTTTTGCCGGGACAGATCTAACTGGTTTTGCTGAAAAAATTTTATAAATAAATTAATATTTCTACAAACTACTAACTAAATACAACACATGTCGTATAAAATGCAGAATTATAAATCACTGTAAATTATTAATTAAGTTATATGAAGTCTTTAGGAAAAAAAATCAGGTTGTTACGTCATCAAAAAGGTTGGAGCCAGGAAGATGTTGCCAAACAATTGGATATTTCTATACCTGCGTTTTCCAAAATTGAAACCGGTATTACTGATATTAATTTATCCAGGTTGGAACAAATTTCTAAATTGTATGAAATGTCGATTGTGCAATTATTAACATTTAATGATGTTGAACAAGAGCAAAAATCTGCATCTGATATGGAAGTTATCCAGAAAAAATTGGTAGAAAGAGAAGCCGAATTGATTGACTTGCAAAAAAAGGTAATTGAATTGTACGAAGAACTTAGGCGCCCGAAAGCTATTGCATAAACAGTAGTTTTTGATAAAACATGTTACTATTACTTGAACAAGTACCGCATAGTAAGATGTTTTTTTCCAAATTTGGTGTTCATAGCTTCATGCAGTGCTAACATTTTCTTGTTAAAGTCTCCTACCCAGGATAACTCAAGTTCGTGGTATTGGTTTAGCGGATACACATATTCTTTTAGTTTGATAAATATTGCCGATTCTAAACCATGCTTTTGAAACTTTTGCTTTGTACCCATAACTACAGCCCGCATCCGGTTTACGCCCTTGTACCTGCGGTAAAGGAATTTCAGTTTGCCAATCAGGTTCAATTTGCCGTTAAGGCCTTTGATCATCTGGTTGGCATCTGGCAAAATAATAACAAAAGCCGCAGGCTCGTTATCAATATAGGCAAACCAAATTAGTTTTGGGTCCATAATTACCTTCATTTTTTTAAAGGTTTCTAATATGGTTTTATTGTTGATCGGGGTGAAACCTTTAAAGTCATGCCACGCATCATTATAAATCTCCATAAAATCTGCTGCAAAAGCATCAATATTTTTTATGTCGAGATTTCTAAATTCATAACCCGGTTTTTTGGCAACCCAATTGGCAATTTTTGTAAAACGTTCTGGGAAAGGGTTGTAAACCTCCAGGTGGTTAGTAAGTTGTTGATATAAGGTGTAAAAACCGTAATTTTCGAAAAAGGCTTTATAATAAGGAGGATGGTAATTCATGCCATAAGAAGGAGCAGTAAAGCCTTCGATTAGCAATCCCCAGAAAGAATCATTTTCACCAAAATTGATTGGGCCGTCCATGGCCTGCATCCCCTGGGCTTTTAACCAGTTTTGGGCAGTATCAAAAAGTTTAAAAGCAACAGTTTCATCGTTAATACATTCAAAAAAGCCAATTCCGCCGGTCGCCTGTTCATCCTGATAAGCTTTTTTTTCATTGATAAAAGCAGCAATACGGCCAATTAATGCACCAGTATCATTTTTAATGGTCCATCTGGTACATTTTCCGTGCTGAAAAAAATTGTTTTTTTGAGCGTCAAAAACAGCTTCTATATTTTCATCAAGCGGGCAAACCCAAATAGGATCATGTTTATAAATAACTTTCCCTGCTGTTAAAAAATCTTTACTGCTGCGTTTGCTTTTAACTTCTGTGACAACCATTTCTATTTATGAACCGTACAAATATAAACTAAAACCGGCTGAAGCTTTTAGCAGGTATAAAAATTTATCTTAATTTAAGTATAAATACTTGCAAAATCTCAAACAAAACCATGTAATATTAGTTCTATGAACAATTATAAGTTTAAAAGTATTATAGATGAATTTGACAATAAATTGCCCTAAATTTTACTTTACAATAACTTGTTAATTTTTAAAATCCGCCTATAATTATTATTCGTATATCAAATCAAAATCAACTTTTAAAACTATTAAACAACTAAAGTATCATGGAAATTTTCACAAAAAAAGATGATCAGCTTCTAACTTCTCCGGAAGCAGAACCATCACAAAGAATGCAAAGGAGACAATTCTTGCGCTACGCCGGCGCGGGAACTGCTGCTGTAGGTTTATTTGCAGCCGAAGCTTGTAAAAAAGACAGAAATTCATTTAAAGGTGTTTATCTTGGAAGTGGTGATTTCGGAATTTTAAATTATGCTTATGCCTTAGAACAGTTAGAAGCACAATTTTACATCAATGTAGTATCAAACAGTGCTTTTACAACGCAGTTTAGTGCCGATGAGCAAATACTGATTACTGAAGTACGCAACCACGAAGTTTTGCACCGTGAGTTTTTTAAGGCAGCATTGGCAGGAAATGCAATTGCTTCTCTTGATTTTAATTTTTCGGCCATAAATTTTACAAGCCGTGCAAGTGTTATTGCCTATGCAAAAGCTTTTGAAGATTTAGGCGTTTCTGCTTATAATGGTGCAGGTTATCTTATCCAAAATCCTACTTATTTAACTTTAGCTGGTAAAATTGTTTCTGTGGAAGCCCGTCATGCTGCTTATTTCAGAGATTTAGTTGCGACAAATACATTTGTTGCACAAGATGTGGTTAATGTTGCCGTAAACGGTTTAGAATATGATAAAACACCGCAATATGTATTGGGAATGGCCAGTGCATATATTACTACACCAATTAACGCAGACGATTTACCTACCTCTTAAAAATTAAAAATCATGGACTTACTAAATATCATACAAGAAATAGAAAAAGTTGACCCGGAGTTTCAGGACAAAATTAGTCCGCGCCGTGCAGCTATTAAAAATATAACCAGTTTTGGCTCTAAAGTAGCTGTTGCTGCATTGCCTTTTGCTTTAGGTTCTTTGTTTAAAAAAGCTTATGCACAGCAATCAACCAGTACAATTGTTACTGTATTAAATTTTGCTTTACAGTTAGAATTTTTAGAGACCAACTTTTACAATGCTGGGTTAGATGCCGCTTATACTTCCTTTGCTGCAATGCGGGCAACACTTAGCACAACTGAATTGGCAGGTTTAAAATTAATACAAACAGACGAACAGAACCACGTAAAATTTTTGCAAGGAGTAATTACATCTTTAGGTGCTACACCTGTTTCTTTTACTGCTGCTAATTTTGACTTTACAGCTAAAGGCACTTTTAATTCTGTTTATACAAGCAGCGATACATGGCTTGCTGTTGCTTCAACTTTTGAAGATACAGGTGTAAGGGCATATAAAGGCCAGGCACCAGCTTTGTTGCGTAATAAAACTGTGTTAACTGCAGCTTTAGATATTCACTCTGTTGAGGCACGCCATGCTTCACATTTACGGATGTTAATCCGTGCAAGGCAGCTTGCTAAAGGAACAACGTCTGCGACTGCGCTTAAGCCTTGGATTACCGGGGCAAACGATACAGGTATTCCTGCTGTAAATGGTTCTTATGCCGGAGAAGATAATCTCTCACAAGGTCCGGTTAGTAATGTTGCTACTGCTTTCTCAGCTTATAATACCGTCGCAGGTGCAAACGCAACTACCAGTGCAACCCAAGCTTTTGATGAACCATTGGATATGCCAACAGTTGTTGGAATTGTAACTCCATTCTTTAAACCATAACATAGGTTTTCTCAATAATTTACTATACAAAAAAGGAGCAAAAATTTTTGCTCCTTTTTTTATGGCATAAAAACAGCATTAATAATTAATGACCTGTTCTTCTAACGATGCAGGTATTTCCCGCCACTGGTATTTTTGGTTACGCAACTGAGGTTTAAAACCTGCTTCTGTTATGGCATCCTGAATGCCTTTTGCTGTAAAACGGTGCGGTGCACCTGCTGCCGAAACTACATTTTCTTCAATCATAATCGAACCAAAATCATTGGCACCAGCTTGCAAACATAACTGCGCAACTTGCTTTCCAACCGTTAACCAGGAAGCCTGAATGTTTTTAATGTTAGGCAGCATAATCCGGCTTAAAGCAATCATCCTGATATATTCGTTTCCACTTACATTATTGGTGATGCCGCGCACTTTCCTCAACAAAGTTCCGTCATCCTGGAAAGGCCATGGAATAAAAGCCACAAAACCATAAGCATCAACCGATTTTTCTGCCTGCACTTCGCGGATCCAAACCAAATGCTCAAAACGTTCTTCTAAAGTTTCCACATGCCCGAACATCATTGTTGCAGATGAAGGCAAATTAAGCTGATGTGCGGCACGCATCACATCTAACCATTCTTTACCGCCGCATTTTCCTTTAGAGATTAAACGGCGTACCCGGTCGTTCAAAATTTCTGCACCAGCTCCGGGAAGCGAATCCAAACCTGCTTCTTTTAATGCCGATAAAACTTCATAATGGCTTAACTTATCTAATTTTGCAATGTGCGCAATTTCTGGCGGACCTAAAGAATGGAGTTTTAAATTTGGATAAAGTTTTTTCAGTTCAGAAAATAAATCGACATAAAACTTTAAACCCAAATCAGGATGATGGCCGCCTTGCAGCAACAATTGGTCTCCGCCTAAACGAAAAGTTTCTTCAATTTTTTGTTTGTAGGTTTCGATATCGGTAATGTAACTATCTTCGTGTCCCGGACGGCGAAAAAAGTTGCAGAACTTGCAATTGGCAATACAAACATTTGTTGTGTTTACATTTCTATCGATTTGCCAGGTAACTTTACCGTGAGGCACCTGGATTTTTCGTAATTCATTTGCCGTAAACATCAACTCGGCAGTGGAAGCATTATTATAGAGGAAAAGGCCTTCTTCAATGGTTAAAAAATCAAACTGAAGGGCACGTGATAACAGTTCGGCTGTATTCATGTACAAAGGTAGGCAGAAGCTGTTGATATTGAATCAAGTGAAAAGAAACTTACAATATAGTGGAGAAGGGGCGAGGTATTACAATTTATTTTGACCCAACACTAATTTTTAGGTGATAAAAGAAGCATCATACAATAGCTGATTGCTAAAAGCTGATAGCCTAAAACTCATAGCTTTTCCTCACTTAATCATCACTCCGGGTTTGTTTAAAACCGGCAAACGGATAAAATTAGATTCAACAATACTTTCCGGCAGAAAAATAAATTTCTTATCGTAAATCTGATCGTTGATGTAATAACTCAGCCAGTATTCATTAGTTAGGCCAAACGTTTCTTCGTCAATCGGTTCAATCAGCGCAAAGCTTTGGCTTGCCACTTTCGGGAACATGTGGCGCAATGTAGAAGTTTTTACCTCTTCTCCGTCTTTATGTCCGTATCCTTTAGAAGTAACAAGCGCATTTTCTATTTCCTGCTGCTGTAAATTGATCAGGTAAACATACCAAACTTTGCTTTCGGGACTTTCACCTTCAAGCGCAACGGCAACAGCTACATTTTCAACTTTATTTTGAGGGAGGTCTTTAAGCATTAGATAGTAAAAAGAAAACCTGGTTTAACTATAAAACCAAGGTTTAAATTATTTTTTAGCGAGTTTTTTAGCTGGCTTTTTAGGCTCATTTTTAGCTGTTTTAACGAATTTTTTGGCAGGTTGCTTCGGTTCTTTTTCGGCTGTTTTAATGATTTTTTTGCCAAACTTTTTAGGTTCCTTTTCAGCTGTTTCTGCTAAAGCTTTGCAATCTTCATAAGTCAGTTCTTCCGGTTCTTTTCCTTTTGGGATTTTCACATTCAACTTGCCAAACTTAATATATGGTCCCCAGCGGCCGTTTTCTATCCGCATGTCTGCATCTTCTTTAAAAGAACGGATTAGTTTATCGGCATCGGCCTGGCGTTTGTTCTCGATGATTTCAATGCCAGCCTTTTCATCAACATCTAAAGGGTCAACGCCTTTTGGCAAAGAATAAAACATGCTGTTATGCCGAATGTAAGGGCCAAATTTGCCGATGGCAACAGTCATATCCTTTTCTTCAAAAACACCAATTTTTTTGGGAAGCTTAAATAGTTCGAGTGCTTCTTCCAAAGTAATGGTTTCGATCATTTGCCCGGCACGCAAACTGGCATAAGCAGGTTTTTCTTCGCCTTCAACGGCTTCCCCAATTTGTACAAATGGGCCATAACGTCCAATTCTTACCGATATCTTTTTGCCGCTTTTGGGGTCGATACCGATCTCACGTTCGCCGCGTGTCCTGTCAGCCGTTTTGATCGTGTCTTCTACTTCCTGATGAAAAGGCTCATAAAATTTATGGAGCATTTTGGTCCAGTCTTCCAAACCTTGTGCAATCTCATCAAATTTCTTTTCAACCCCAGCGGTAAAGTTAAAATCTACAATACCGTTAAAATGCTGCACCAAGAAATCATTCACTACCGCACCAATATCTGTTGGGAACAATTTTGATTTTTCTGCACCCGTAATTTCTGATTTCTGTTCTTTAACTACCTTTTTATTAATTAAATTCAACACATAGTAGTTGCGGGTTTTGCCTTCGCGGTCTTCCTTCACCACGTAACCGCGGTTTTGTATGGTAGAAATAGTAGGCGCATAAGTTGAAGGACGGCCAATACCTAATTCTTCCAGTTTTTTTACCAGGCTCGCTTCTGTGTTTCTGGCAGGCGGACGGGTAAAACGTTCGGTCGCATTTAAATCACGTAAGTTTAATTGCTGGCCTTTTGTTAACGGCGGTAAAATTACGTTATCGCTGTTATCGTCGGTTTTAGTCTCTTCTTCCTCGTCGGATGATTCTAAATAAACCTTTAAAAAGCCATCAAACCTTAACACTTCACCATTAGCAACCAACTCTTCTTTTCGGGTGGAGATACTGATTTTGGCTGTTGTTTTTTCAAACAAAGCTTCGCTCATTTGCGAAGCGATGGCACGTTTCCAGATCAATTCGTATAAACGAACTTCTGCTGATTCTCCGTCGGTTGTATGTTGATTGAAGTAAGTTGGACGGATAGCTTCGTGTGCTTCCTGCGCACCGGCCGATTTGGTTTTATATTTTCTAAGCTGATGATATTTATCGCCGTAGGCTGATTTAATTTCTTTTGATGCCGCATCCAAAGCCGTGTCCGAAAGATTGACCGAATCGGTACGCATGTAAGTAATCTTTCCGGATTCGTACAAACGCTGGGCAACCGACATGGTGCGGGAAACAGAGAAACCTAATTTCCGGCTTGCCTCCTGTTGTAAAGTAGAGGTAGTAAAAGGTGCGGCAGGGGCGCGTTTGGAGGGTTTGGTTTCTAAACTGCTGATCTTAAAAATAGCTTCGGCACAATCGTTCAGAAATTTTTCTGCGTCGTTTTGCTGTATAAAACGGTTTGGCAATTCGGCTTTAAAAACTTCCTTATTTTTTCCGGTGGTAAAAACAGCAACCACACGGTAAGCAGCTTCCGGCTTAAACTTATTGATTTCGCGTTCGCGCTCCACAATCAAACGAACAGCAACAGATTGCACACGGCCGGCAGAAAGGGAAGGTTTGATTTTTTTCCATAAAACAGGAGAAAGTTCAAAGCCAACTAATCGATCCAAAACCCGGCGTGCCTGCTGGGCGTTTACTAAATTGTAATCTATTTTTCGGGGAGATTCTATCGCTTTTAAAATTGCCGGTTTGGTAATTTCGTGGAAAACGATACGGCGTGTGGTAGCATCTTTTAAGCCTAAAGTTTCAAACAAATGCCAGGAAATAGCTTCGCCTTCGCGGTCCTCATCCGAAGCAAGCCAAACAATGTCTGCTTCTTTTGCCAGCTTTTTTAACTCATTAACCACCTGCTTTTTGTCGGCGGGCACTTCGTATTTCTGTGCAAAACCGTTGGCAATATCAATGGCATCTTCCGATTTTACTAAATCGCGGATGTGTCCATAGCTTGATTTCACCGTAAAGTCCTTTCCAAGATATCCTTCAATGGTTTTGGCTTTTGCCGGTGATTCTACTATTAGTAAATTTTTTGCCATTTAATTTATATATACGATAATTTTTGCAAAGAAAGCATATCCAAGCCCCAAAACACAATATTTGTTTGCGATTTAATATAGAACAAAACGGTATTTATAAAAAAAGTACCGATAAAAAAAGCATGACCTGCAACTGTAGGTCAAATTAAAAAACCTCCGCCCAGCAGATCATTTCCCTCATAAAACACAGCCGACTGCCCAGGGGCGATACCGGCAACACGATGGTGAAAATCTATTTTTAAATGATCGTTCATTTGTGTAACCGTACTTAATGCACCTTGGTCTTTATAACGTATTTTGGTTGTTGCTTCGATTGAATTTTGCAGATTGTCGTACTTAATCAAATTAAAATCCCGAACCCAAGCTTCGCTGCTTTCTAAGTCTTCTTGTTCCCCCAACACAACTGTATTCGTATTTGGGTCAATTTTAGTTACAAACATCGGTTTGCCTAAAGCAATCCCCAGTCCTTTACGTTGTCCAATGGTATAAAAAGGATAACCCTGATGTTTTCCAACAACCGTTCCATCCTGCAAAACAAAACTTCCACCGGCAACCCTTTCTTCCAAATCTTCAACCTGATGTTTTAAAAAGGCGCGGTAATCGTTATCGGGCACAAAGCAAATTTCGTAGCTTTCGCTTTTACCTGCAAGTTCTAATTGTCCCATTTCTACCGCCATCTTTTTAATCTCGGCTTTAGTAAAAGAGCCTAACGGAAAACGGGTACGCGCCAAATTCTTTTGAGAAACGCCCCACAAAACGTACGATTGGTCTTTATGCTCGTCGTGTCCTTTAGAAATTACATAACGGCCGTTATCCTGCTGCCGGATATTGGCGTAATGGCCGGTTGCAATAAATTCACAATCTAACTTATCTGCCCTTTTTAATAAAGCTTCCCATTTAATGTGCGTATTGCAAAGCACACACGGGTTTGGTGTACGGCCGGCCAAATATTCATCAACAAAATTGTTAATAACTGAGCCGCCGAATTCACTGCGAATATCCAAAATATAATGCGGAAAGCCATAACCAACGGCAAGTGCGCGTGCATCGTTTATACTGTCTAAACTGCAACAACCGGTTTCTTTAGAGGTGGAGCCGGAGGAAGCATAGTCCCAGGTTTTCATAGTCAGCCCAATCACCTCATAGCCTTGCTCGTGCAGCATTACTGCTGCCACCGAACTATCTACGCCGCCACTCATCGCTACTAATATTCTTCCGTGTTTGCTCATCTTTAATTAAAGCACAAAAGTAATGTAAGAAATTAGTATATAAAAAGAGTATGGGTCAGGTTGAAGTAAATACTGAGACAGCGATAGGTTCGTTTAACAAGGAAGTTGCGGTTTAACCTGTCTTTTTAAAATTAATTTGTAAACTTGTTCAAATTGTTTAAGATTTTTAAAACTAATTTCTACATTAGCCATCACAACCAATAATCCTATTTAATCTTCTTAATTTATGTCCAACAACACGTATGATGCAATTGTAATTGGTTCCGGTATTTCTGGCGGTTGGGCCGCAAAAGAACTTACTGAAAAGGGGCTAAAAACTATTATTTTAGAGCGCGGTAAAAATATCGAGCATGTAAAGGATTATGTAAACGCCAATAAGGCACCCTGGGAATTTCCGCACCGAGGCGGCAAAACCGAGCAAATGATCAAAGATTATCCGGTTTTGGCAAGGGATTATACTTTGAACGAAAGTAATTTAGATTACTGGGTGAATGAAAAGGAAAGTCCTTATACAGAAGTAAAACCTTTTGACTGGTTCCGCGGCTACCATGTTGGCGGCCGTTCTTTAATGTGGGGAAGGCAGTCCTATCGCTGGGCAAATACTGATTTTGAAGCTAATATGCGTGACGGTATTGCTGTAGATTGGCCAATACGTTATAAAGATTTAGAAAAATGGTATGGCTACGCAGAGCGGTTTGCAGGCATTTCTGGTAACCGAGATGGTTTAGCTATTTTGCCAGACGGAGATTTTATGCCAGCGATGGAGCTAAATGTGGTCGAGAAAGACGTTGCAGCTCGTTTGAAACAACATTATAAAGGCCTTCGGCCGATGATTATTGGTCGAACAGCAAATATTACAGTGCCGCATCATAACCGTACAAATTGCCAGTACAGAAACAAATGTTGGTTAGGATGCCCTTTTGGTGCTTATTTTAGCACGCAAGCTGCCACATTACCGGCTGCAGTGGCAACAGGTAATTTAACGGTTCGGCCGTTTTCTATTGTTACCAAAATTTTATATGATAAAGACAGTAAGAAAGCTACAGGTGTAGAAATTATTGATGCAGAAACAAAAAAGACTTATGAGTATAAAGCCAAAGTTATTTTTGTAAATGCTTCAACCATAAATTCTGCCTGGATATTAATGAATTCGGCAACGGATATATGGCCGGATGGGTTGGGCAGCAGCAGTGGTGAATTAGGCCATAACCTGATGGATCATCACTTAAACGTAGGTGCATCCGGAGCCATAGAAGGTTACGAGGATAAATATTACTTTGGCAGAAGGGCAAATGGGTTCTACATTCCACGTTTCCGTAATGCTAACGGCGATAAACGTGATTATATCCGTGGTTTTGGTTATCAAGGAAGTGCCAGCCGCGAAGGCTGGAGCCGTGATATTGCCGAAATGAACATTGGGGCAGATTTTAAAGATGCACTATCAGAGCCAGGTAATTGGAATATAGGTATGGGAGGTTTTGGCGAAACCTTACCCTATCACGATAATAAAATAACCTTGGATAAAAATAAAAAAGATGCCTGGGGCTTGCCGGTAGTAGCAATTGATGCTGTTATCAGAGACAATGAAAAGAAGATGCGGGTGGACATGATGCAGGATGCCAAAGAAATCTTAGAAGCTGCAGGAGCTAAAAACGTACAGACATATAGTCAGGATGCTGTATTAGGCAAAGGCATCCATGAAATGGGAACAGCAAGAATGGGACGTGACCCTAAAACTTCGGTTTTAAACGAATGGAACCAAGTCTGGGATGCTAAAAATGTATTTGTTACCGATGGTGCTGCCATGACTTCCGCTGCTTGCCAAAACCCGTCGCTTACCTACATGGCACTCACGGCCCGTGCAGTAGATTATGCAGTAAGCGAGATGAAAAAGTTAAACATATCCTAATTAGTTAAAATCAACACGATGACTGAAGAGCTTAAAGAATTATCAAACGAATCCCGTCGTAGTTTTATTAAAAATGCTGCTATAACTGCGGCCGCTTTTACCATTGTTCCTCGTTTTGTTTTAGGCGGAAAAGGGTTTACTGCGCCGAGTGACAAATTGATTATTGCAGGTATTGGTGCAGGTGGAAAAGGTGAAAGCGATATTGCTAATTTTTATAAAAGTGGCAAAGCAGAAATTGGATTTTTGTGTGATGTGGACGACCGCAGGGCAGCAAAATCTGTCGCCAGTTTTCCAAAAGCGAAATATTACAAAGACTGGCGCGAACTTTTTGATAAAGAAGCCAAGCATTTTGATGCAGTTTCGGTTTCCACCCCCGATCATAACCATGCCATAATTGCCTTGGCTGCCATGCAGCACCACAAGCATGTGTATGTGCAAAAGCCGTTAACGCACGATATTTATGAAGCCAGGATGTTAACAGAAGCGGCCAAAAAATATAAAGTGGTAACGCAAATGGGCAACCAAGGTGCTTCTAATGATGGCACCAGGTTACTATCTGAGTGGTATGACAATGATTTAATCGGTGATGTGCATACGGTTTACTGTTGGACTAACCGCCCCGTTTGGCCTCAAGGTATTCCCTGGCCAACTACAAAGGCAGAAATCCCAAAAGAGTTGGATTGGGACTTGTGGTTGGGCACTGCCCCACAGAAAGATTATGTTGATAATTTGATTCCGTTTAATTGGCGGGGTTGGTGGGATTATGGTACTGGTGCTTTAGGCGATATGGGCTGCCATTTAGTAGAAGCCCCATTTAGGGTACTTGGTTTGCAGTATGCAAAAGATGTACAGGCAAGCGTAGGAAGTGTTTACGTAGGCGAATTTAAACGCGGCGTTTTTCCGGATAGTTGCCCGCCTTCCAGTCATATCACCCTAACTTTCCCTAAAACCAACAAGACAAAAGGTGATGTAACTTTGCACTGGATGGATGGCGGCATACAGCCAGAAAGGCCGGAAGAATTAGGTGCTAACGAACGTTTTGGTGATGACGGAAATGGTACTTTGTTTATCGGTACAAAAGGAAAAATGATGGCGAGTACATATTCAGAGAATCCGTTGTTATTACCGACTTCGCGTACAAAAGAAGTAAATGTTAAGCAAACTATTGAACGTGTACCAGGTCAGGCTAATGGTCATTACGGCCAGTGGGTAGAAGCTTGTTTGGCAGGACATGGCAAAAAACAAGTGAGTTCACCTTTTGAAGTTGCAGGTCCGTTAACAGAAGCTTTACTGATGGCAAATCTGGCAGTGAGGGGAAATGAATTAAGAGGCGGACATATTAAAATGCTTTGGGACAATCAAAACATGAAGATTACCAATTTTGATGATGTTAACCGTTATGTAAAACGCGAATATCGCCAAGGCTGGAGCATCAAAGTATAATCAATATTAATTACATACTGTTTTTATCACTATAAAATATGGATAGGAGAGAAGCCATTTCGAGAGTTGCCTTGCTGTTGGGCGGCACGGTATTAGGCGCAGAATTTTTTTTGGAAACAGGTTGTAAATCAACACCTGAGAAAGTAAGCGAATTATTTAGCACAGAACAAGTTAGTTTTTTGGATGAAGTTGGTGATACCATTCTTCCTACAACCAGTACGCCGGGAGCAAAAGCTGCCGGTGTTGGCCGGTTCATGGCTACGATGGTAAAAGATTGTTATAAACCGGATGACCAAAAGGTTTTCACAAAAGGTTTATCTCAACTCGATGATGCCAGCCAGAAAAAAAACGGCAAAAAGTTTATGGAATCAACTCAACAGCAGCGTACTGCTGTTTTAATCGATTTGGACAATGAGCAAAAAGCTTATCAAAAAACCAAAAAGAAGGAAGATCCAAACCATTATTTTAGGATGATGAAAGAACTTACCTTGTTAGGTTACTTCACTTCGGAAGTTGGTGCAACAAAAGCATTGCGTTATTTACCTGTTCCAGGGAAATACGATGGCAACGTTCCTTATAAAAAAGGGGAAAAAGCCTGGGCACTTTCCTAATCAATATAAAAATATGAAGTTGAGGTTAGGGATGATTGGTGGCGGACAAGGCGCTTTTATTGGTGCTGTCCATCGTATCGCGGCGAGGATGGATGATCAGTACGAGCTTGTTTGCGGTGCTTTCAGCAGTGATCCTGCAACATCTAAAGCAAGTGGTTTATTGTTGAACCTTTCCGATAGTCGCGTTTATAATTCCTACCAGGAACTGATTGAAAAAGAAAAACAACTGCCGGAAAATGAACGGGTACAAGTAATCAGTATTGTAACACCAAATCACGTTCATTTTGCACCTGCAAAAGAAGCATTGGAAAATGGGTTTCATGTGATCTTGGATAAGCCCGCAACTTTTTCCCTTCAGGAAGCAAAAGATTTACAAAAAATAATTGGGCAAACTGGGAGTCTTTTCTGTTTAACACATACTTACACTGGTTATCCGATGGTAAAAGAAGCAAGGCAATTTGCTTTATCCGGGAAATTAGGGGAAATCAAGAAAGTTTATGTTGAGTATCCTCAAGGTTGGTTAAGCAAATTTGAAGAAGGAACGGACAATAAACAAGCTTCCTGGCGCACAGATCCAACCAAAAGCGGAATAGCCGGAGCAATGGGCGATATTGGAACGCACGCTTTTAATTTGTGTGAGTACGTTTCCGGATTACAAATTTCTAAGCTTTGTGCCGATATAAATATTGTAGTAAAAGGCCGCCAATTGGACGACGATGGCTCTGTTTTGTTAAAGTTTAACAACGGCGCAAGCGGTGTTTTAATAGCCACACAAGTTGCTGCCGGAGAAGAAAACAACGTTAAGATCAGGATTTTTGGTGAAAATGGCGGAATTGAATGGCAGCAGGCAGATGCTAATACATTAAAGGTAATGCTGCTGGACAAACCGGTTGAAATTTGGCGCACAGGTGGCGGTTATACCAGTTCTTTTGCACAACAAAATACGCGCACGCCAGCTGGCCATCCCGAAGGTTACCTCGAAGCTTTTGCTAATCTTTATAAAAATTTCGCTTTAACTATAAAAGCAGGTTTAGAAGGAAAAAAACCTGAAAAAGAATGGTTAGATTTCCCGGGGATTGAAGAAGGTGTGCGCGGAATGGCATTTATAGAAAACGTGATTGCATCGGGCAAATCAGAAAAAAAATGGACTGATTTTACTATATAATTGAATATGACTACGCTATTAGGCCCGGCTATTTTTTTAGCACAATTTATTTCCGACGAAGCACCTTTTAACAGTTTAGATGCTATTTGTCGCTGGGCTGCCGATCTTGGTTTTCAGGGCATTCAGTTGCCTACCAACAATGCTTCTTTTATCGACCTAAAATTAGCGGCAGAAAGTAAAACATATGCTGAAGATTTGAAAGGGAAAGTAAACAATTATGGTTTACAGATCACCGAACTTTCTACCCATTTGCAAGGACAATTGGTTGCGGTAAATCCAGCTTATGATACTTTGTTTGATGCCTTTGCACCTACAGAATATCGCAATAACCCAAATGCCCGAAAAGAATGGGCGGTCCAGCAATTAAAGTATGCAGCAAAAGCTTCACAAAATTTAGGATTAAAAGCACATGCCACTTTTAGCGGTGCTTTGTTATGGCCGATGGTTTATCCCTGGCCGCAACGCCCTGCAGGTTTGGTTGAAACTGGTTTTACAGAATTATCGAACCGATGGCTTCCAATTTTAAATGAATTTGATGAATGCGGAATAGATTTATGCTATGAAATCCATCCGGGAGAAGATTTGCATGACGGTATAAGTTACGAGATGTTCCTGGAAAAAGTAAACAATCATCCTCGTGCCTGTCTGCTTTACGATCCTTCACATTTTATGTTGCAATGTTTGGATTACTTGGCTTACATCGACAATTACCACGAACGCATCAAAATGTTTCATGTAAAAGATGCAGAGTTTAACCCAACCGGAAAACAAGGCGTTTACGGCGGTTATCAAAATTGGATAGATCGTGCAGGCCGTTTTCGTTCTTTAGGTGATGGTCAGGTAGATTTTAAAGCTATTTTTAGTAAAATGGCGGCTTATGATTACAAAGGCTGGGCAGTTTTAGAATGGGAATGCGCGATTAAAAACCAGGAAGACGGTGCAAGGGAAGGCGCAGAATTTATTAAAAACCACATTATCCGGGTAACCGACAAAGCATTTGATGATTTTGCCGCTTCCGGTGCCGATGCTTCTTTTAACAAAACTTTATTAGGAATATAAATTTAATACCAAACGCATGAAAAAAATCTCTATTATCCTTGGTTTATGTACTGTAATTGCTGCGTGCAGCAACAATAAATCTAATCAATCTGTTAGCAACGATAGTGTAACGGCCGCTAACATAGCTGCAAAAAGCCAAAACAGCGATGCGGATACCAATGTGAACAGCATTGGTACAGAAAGAACCGGCGCAACTTCCTCATCTAAGGGCGCACAACTGCTTGCTGCATCTGATTGCCTGGGCTGCCATAAAGAGCAAGAGAAACTGGTTGGTCCGGCTTACAAAGATGTGGCTAAAAAATATTCGAACAATGATAAAGATGTTAACTATTTGGCCAATAAAATTATTACCGGCGGCAAAGGCGTTTGGGGAGATATACCGATGACACCGCATCCAAATTTAGCTTTAAACGATGCGAAAGAGATGGTGAAATATATATTGTCTTTAAAGTAGAATACTTCTTTTATCCATCTAAATTATATTAAAATTATGACTGCTGCTATCCGCACCAAGTTATCTGCTATGATGTTCCTGGAATTTTTTATTTGGGGATCATGGTTTGTAACACTTGGAACATTTTTAGGAAGTAATTTAAAAGCATCTGGTGCCGAAAGCGGAGCTGTTTTTTCAACTCAATCATGGGGGGCAATTGTTGCACCATTTATTGTTGGTTTAATTGCTGACAGGTATTTTAACGCGGAGAAAATACTTGGAATATTACATATCGTTGGTGCAATTTTAATGTACCAAATGTATAATGCTACAAATATCGGCGTATTTTATCCTTATGTTTTGGGTTACATGATCTTGTTTATGCCAACTTTAGCATTGGTTAACTCAGTGTCTTTTAACCAAATAGGAAACCCGGAAAAAGAGTTTTCATCTATTCGGATATGGGGTACTATCGGTTGGATTGCAGCTGGATTATTAATTAGTTATATTTTTCATTGGGATTCAAAACAAGATACTGAAAATGGTTTTCTAAAAAATACGTTCCTGATGGCTGGTGTTGCCTCATTAGTTTTAGGATTATTTAGCTTCACCTTACCAAAAACCCCACCGAAAATAGATTCATCCGAAAAAGTAACCATTAGTGATGTTTTAGGTCTTGATGCATTACGGCTGTTAAAGGACAAAAATTTTCTGATCTTCTTTATTTCTTCAATTTTGATCTGTATTCCACTGGCATTTTATTACCAGAATGCCAACCTTTTCCTTTCCAATATCGGTGTTGATAATCCTACCGGCAAAATGACTATTGGCCAAGCTTCCGAAGTATTATTCCTATTATTCATTCCCGTCTTCTTTTCCAGGTTTGGGTTCAAAAAAACTATTCTCGTAGGTATGCTGGCATGGGCAGTCCGTTATGCATTGTTTGCTTATGGAAATTCAACCAACCTAAGTTTTATGTTGATTATTGGGATTGCACTGCATGGGGTTTGTTATGATTTCTTTTTTGTATCTGGTCAAATTTATACGGATTCAAAAGCAGGGGAAAAATACAAAAGTTCTGCACAAGGTTTAATCACCCTTGCAACTTATGGAGTTGGCATGCTCATTGGTTTTGCCGTAGCAGGCATGATAACAGATACTTACAAATTGGTTGATGGTGCGATAAATTGGAAAATGGTATGGATTATTCCTGCCGGGATTGCCGCTGTCGTATTTTTATTATTCGCTTTTTTGTTTAATGATAAATCCAAATCAGAAATAAAAACTGTCTAATGTCAACAACACAAAACCGCCGGTCTGCTATCAAAAATATTCTTGCCGGTTCGGCAAGCATTGCTGCGGCTGGCACTATTACTTCTTTTACCACACCAAAAATGGAACAACTTGCGCTAAAAGGAAATATTAACCACTCCGTTTGCCGCTGGTGTTACAATAATTTGTCGTTGGATGAACTTTGTATTCAGGCAAAAAAAATTGGCATTAAAGGTATTGACCTGATTGGGCCGAAAGAATGGGAAATCCTGAAAAAGCATGATATGGATTCGCCCATGTGCAATGGTGCAGAGATTAGCCTTACGCAAGGTTTCAACAATAAAAAATACCACGAAACCCTTATTAAAAACTATACGGAAATGATTCCGCTTGTTGCCAAAGCAGGTTATAAAAACCTGATTTGTTTTAGCGGAAGCCGTACAGGAATGGACAACGAAACCGGCTGGAACAATTGTGTAGAAGGTTTAAAAAAGGTAATCGGGCTGGCAGAACAACACAAAGTTGTACTGGTAATGGAGTTGCTGAACAGTAAAATCGACCATAAAGATTACCAGTGCGACCGTGCTTCCTGGGGTGGAGAACTCGCTAAAAGGCTTGGTTCTGAAAATTTTAAGCTGTTGTTCGATATTTACCACATGCAAATTGACGAAGGCGACATCATCAGGAATATTACAGATTATCATCAATACATTGCCCATTATCATACTGGTGGTGTGCCCGGCCGGCACGAAATTGATGATACACAGGAATTGTATTATCCAGCCATTATGCGTACCATTCTAAAAACCGGGTTTAAAGGATATGTGGCACAAGAGTTTGTTCCGGCAAAAAAGGATAAGCTCGTTTCTTTACAGGAAGCAATACACATTTGCGATGTATGATAAGAGCCGTTAGCTTTCGGCAATTGGCAGTCAGCGAACATCCATTAGTAAAAGCCAAAATTTATATGATAAAAGAAGCATATCGTTATTGAACCTTTTTAACAAAAGTTAAGTCCAAATCATCATGACAAACAGAAGAACCTTTTTAGCGCAAGCAGGATTAGCTTCGGCAGGAATGCTGATAAAACCCAACTTTCTTGTTGCGGCAATCAACCCTAAAGAAATAGGGATACAATTATATACCCTGCGGGAAGAACTGCCGAAAGATGTAAAAGGCGTAATTGCCAAAGTGGCAAAAGCAGGTTATAAAGAAGTAGAAACGTTTGGTTTTGATAAAAAAACCGGCTACTGGGGTTTAAGCTCAAAAGAGTTCAGCACGTTACTTAAAGCAAATGGTTTATCAACCCCAAGCGGGCATTATGGGCTGAACGAATTTTTTGGCTCAGGGAAAACAGATGATCTGAAAGCATACATTGATGTGGCCCACGTTACCGGCCAGTCTTATATTGTTGTGCCTTCGCTGGCAGAACAGTTTATAAAAACTGCCGATGATTTTAAAAGCGTAGCAGAAAAGATGAACAAAGCTGCAGAAATTTGTAAAGGTGAGGGATTAAAACTCGGTTACCACAACCATAACTTTGAGTGGAAACCTGAAGGAGGCACAACCTTTTACCAAACGATTTTAAAATATACCGATCCTGCTTTGGTTCATATGGAAATGGATATCTATTGGGTTGTGCGCGCCGGGCAAAATCCGGTTGAAATATTGAAGAACCATCCTGGCCGTTTTTTCGCTGTTCATGTAAAAGACAGGGATAAAACCAATACCAGTATCAATACCGAAATAGGCAAAGGCAGCATTGATTTTAAAACAATTTTACCAAAAGCCAAAGCTGCAGGTGTTAAACATTTTATTATGGAGCAGGAAAATTTTATCAATATAGACCCTTATGCAAGTATAACCGAAAGCTGTAATTACATGAAAAACAGTTTAACGGTGTAATCAAATTATATAAATCCATTTGAGATGAATTACAAAATAGCATTAACCGTTTTATTTTTAGGCAGTTTTTTTATGGCGAACGCTCAGCAAACTGCAAAACACGAAGACACTGAGTTTTACGAACCGGTTCCGAAAGTTGTAACGCCCGGAAAAACCAACAGCGAACCGCCAAGCGATGCCATTGTTTTATTTAGCGGAGGTAACCTAAACGAATGGGTTTTTACCGATGACAACAGCAAACCAGCAGCTTGGACCGTAGAAAGCAATTTTTTTACCGTTAAAAAAGGTACAGGCAACATTGAAACCAAAAGGAAATTCAATAATTACCAGTTGCATTTAGAGTGGCGGATTCCTGCAAACATAACCGGAGAAGGACAACTTCGTGGCAACAGCGGTGTTTTCTTAGCCTCAACCGGAAAAGGTGATTCGGGTTATGAACTTCAGATTCTGGATAATTACAACAATAAAACATATGTAAACGGACAAGCAGGCAGCATTTACAAACAAGCTATTCCGTTGGTAAACGCCAATAAAAAGCCTGGCGACTGGCAAACGTATGATGTAATTTGGCAGGCACCAACTTTTAAAACCGATGGTTCTGTTAATACGCCAGCTACTGTTACGGTTATATTTAATGGAATTTTAGTGCAAAACCATACAGTTTTAAAAGGCGAAACGTTGTATGTTGGTCAGCCGGTTTATAAGGCTTACAGCGGTGGTGCTCCAATTAAATTACAAGCGCACGGCGATAAAAGCGAACCAGTTAGCTACCGGAATATTTGGGTAAGGGAATTGTAAGGGCACTAAAATTATGTTGATAAAAGAAGCATCAGCAAATCCCCAAAAAACGTAAAGGTTTTTTTGGGATTCATTCTGTTGCTGTTTTGTGCAAATAATCTTGTTTACGAGTTATCAGGCAAATAGCTTAATGGTAAAAACAATGTTACTGTTTTTACTGATGTAAACCGGGAATTTATTCAAAAATCTATATCATCTCAATATCCTGCGCTTTATATTTATAATCAAAATTAGAAATTGCTAAATGATTTGGATACTCCTGCTAATATAAACCAGGTTGTAAACGTTATATATTCACAATAAATTTTTAGGTGATAAAAGAAGCATTGGTAAAAGCATCCAGCATACGCATTTCGAAATGTTTTAAATCAGCTTAATTTTCTGAAAAAATCGAAACACGCTTCATTAAAAATAAACAAAGTTGATATGGACAGACGATCCGCAATAAAAAACTTAACTTTTCTGGCTGGTGGTGTTTTTCTTTTTCCTTCGTGTTTAAAGCATGAGGACGGAAAGATTTCTATCCAACTAAAAAAAATGCACATTACTGCCGCACAGGAAAAATTAGTTGGAGATGTTGCAGAAACGATCATTCCGCAAACAATAACGCCAGGGGCAAAAGCTTTAAATGTACATCAGTTTGTGTTAAAGATGATGGATGATTGCCAAAGCAAAAAAAGTCAGCAGGATTTTATGGAAGGATTGTCTCAGTTAGATTCATTCACCCAAAAGCATTATCAGCATTCATTTGCGGAAGCAACTTCAAAGCAAAGGGAAAACATTTTAGTGCTGATTGAGCAAAAGCAAAACATTCCACCTCAATTATCGGCCTTTTATCAAATGTTAAAACCATTAACTGTAGAAGGTTATACCATTTCTAAATATGTGATGACGAACAAGCTTCCTTACGAATTAGTTCCGGGCAGGTACAATGGCTATTTCCCTGTTAAAAATTTAAAAACTTCTGTCAAAAATGGCTAACTTAAATATAGACAGTATTAAAACGCAAACTTTTGATGCTATTGTAATTGGTTCTGGAATGAGCGGCGGCTGGGCAGCGAAAGAATTGACCGGAAAAGGGTTTAAAACCCTAATGCTGGAGCGGGGCCGTGATGTAAAACACATTAAAGATTATCCAACCACCAATAAATATCCATGGGAGTTTGAGCACCGCGGAGAAATACCATACGATATACAACAAGCCAACCCGTCCATCAGTCGTTGTTATGCTTATAAAGAAGATGCTGAGCACTTTTTTGTAAAAGATACCGATCATCCATATGTTCAAACCAAGCCTTTTGATTGGATCAGAGGTTATCAAGTTGGTGGAAAATCTTTGCTTTGGGCGAGACAGACCCAGCGTTGGAGCGATTTTGATTTTGAAGGTCCGGCGAGAGATGGTTTTGCGGTCGATTGGCCAATCCGGTATAAAGACTTGGCTCCCTGGTACAGTTATGTAGAAAAATTTGCAGGGATTTCTGGTAACCGTGATGGTATTGATAATTTGCCTGACGGCGAATTTTTACCAGCTTATCCATTAAGTTGCGTGGAGGATTACTTTAAGAAAAACGTAAGCAGTAATTACAAAAACAGGCATGTGATTAGTGCCCGGTGCGCACATTTATCAAAACCAAACCAAATACATTACGACCAAGGCCGCGGCAAATGCCAAAACCGGATATTGTGCCAGCGCGGTTGTCCGTTTGGCGGATATTTCAGCAGTAATTCTTCTACTATTCCCTGGGCAGAAAAATCCGGAAACCTAACGATGCATACTAATGCAGTTGTGCAGGCTATCATTTACGATGAACAAAAAGGAAAAGCAACTGGCGTGCGCGTAATCGACACACATACCAAACAGACAACAGAATATTTTGCCAAAATTATCTTTGTAAACGCAGCAGCTGTAAATACTAATATCCTGCTGCTAAACTCTACTTCAAAACGTTTTCCTAACGGTTTAGGTAACGATAACGGTTTGATGGGCAAATATTTTGCATTCCATAATTATCGGGCAACAATCCATGCAGAATATGACGGTTTTAAAGATTTAACAACAGATGGCCGAAATCCGGCGGGCGGAGGTTATCTGCCGCGTTTTCGCAATGTTTACAAGCAGGAAACGGATTTTTTACGAGGCTATGCCGCTGGTTTTGGTTCTCATAGAAGTACGCAAGTACACTCGGAAGGCGTTGGGACTGATTTTAAAGAAAGCCTTTTCCATCCGCAATTAACACCTTGGAAAGTTGGTTCGCATATGATGGGCGAAACTATCCCGAAAGAAAGTAATTATATTGCTTTAGATAAAAACCGAAAAGACGAATGGGGAATGCCATTGTTAAATATTTCTGTTGCTTATGATGACAACGATGAAAAAATGGTGAAAGATTTCCATGAGCAGTTTACAGAAATGTACACCAAAGCAGGTTTCACCAATATTAAAACTAATGATTCGAAACAGGCACCAGGTTTAGACATCCACGAAATGGGCGGCGTAAGAATGGGAAAAGACCCGAAAACGTCTTTGCTGAATAAATGGAACCAGTTGCACGAATGTAAAAATGTTTTTGTAACCGATGGCGCTTGCATGACTTCAACTTCAACCCAAAACCCTTCGCTTACTTACATGGCTTTAACTGCCCGCGCGGTTGATTTTGCCGTGGATCAATTGAATAAGAAAGAGTTGGTTTGATGCTTCTTTTATCGCATAAAAATTTGCGTTTCTAATTATCGTTATCAGTACAAAAACTTGTAAACCAACAATATGGATAGAAAATCATTTTTAAAAACGGCTGTGGTGGCTGGCAGTACCGGAAGTGTGTTATCAGCGTTTGCTTCTCCTGCAGAAAAAAATTCAAAAAAAGAACCCGAAACAGAGTTTTACGAACTTCGGGTTTATACTTTAAAAGACCAAACGCAGCAAAAGTTGGTGGAAGATTATTTTCAGAATGCGGCAATTCCGGCTTTAAATAAATTAGGCAGCAAAAACGTAGGTGTTTTTACAGAACAAAAACCGGCAGGGCAAACCAGGTTATTCGCCTTGATTCCATATTCAAGTTTGGAAGCATTTTTGAAAGTGCAGGACAATTTGCTGAAAGACAAGCAATTTTTGCAAGCCGGAGTGGATTATTTACAGGCACCAATTGCTGCCCCTCCTTACGACCGCATTGAAAGCTCCCTGCTTCAAGCTTTTACCACTGCACCTAAACTGGTGGCACCCCAAAAAAAAGAACGCTTTTTTGAGTTACGTCGTTACGAAAGTCCAAGCGAAATGTTTGGCAAGAACAAGATCGAGATGTTTAACCAGGGCGGCGAAACGGTGATTTTTAACCGGCTTGGCTTTAAACCTGTTTTCTTTGCCGAGACTTTGATTGGCGAAATGCGTCCAAATCTTACTTACATGATCACTTTTGATAGTATGGAAGACCACGATGCCAAATGGAAAGCTTTTGGCAGCGATCCGGATTGGGTCAGGATTAAATCAATGCCGCATTATCCTGATAAAAACGTTTCCAGGATTACTTCAACGTTTCTTGTCCCAACCGCTTATTCTCAAATTTAACCTGTAAATACTGTTTTTATCCTATAAATTTTATATAGGTAAAAGCAGTATTTGTGTTAAATATATCAGCTTAAATTTCTATTATTGGGAAGCATTATTCTGATGCCTGCCAAACCGATAAAACCAATTTTAAAACTTAAAACTATGACTACCAGACGTTCGTTTCTTAAATCTTCTGCGGTTTATTCTGCAAGTTTGCTTGTTGCACCTTCCTTATTAAATTACAACCATAAATATATCGGCCTGCAATTGTACACGGTACGGGATGCGATGCAAAGCGATCCGGCTGCTACGTTAGCACGGGTTGCAAAAATTGGTTATAATTCTGTAGAAGGCGCAACTTACACCGGTTCGCAAAAATTTTACGGAATGGAAGCGGCCGCGTTTTCGCGTGTATTAAAGCAAAACGGCTTAATTATACCAAGCAGCCATTATCGTTTAGGTGAAGAAAAAATGAATGGCGAAACGGCAAAAGGCACGCTAATGAGCGGTTGGGACAAAGCGGTTGACGATGCAGCGGCAGTAGGTGTTAAATACATGGTTTGCGCTTACTTGGCAGAATCAGAACGGGGCGGTTTAGATCATTACAAAGTGATTGCCGAACAATTTAACAAAGCAGGCGAACGTTGCAAAAAATCAGGAATACAACTATGCTACCACAATCACGATTTTGAATTTATAAAACAGGACGGCAAATTTCCATACGAAACATTGCTCGAAAACACAGACAAAAATTTAGTAAAAATGGAGATGGATATTTATTGGGTAAACAAAGCAGGGCAAGACCCGATTGCCCTGATCAACCAGCATCCCGGCCGTTTTCCGTTGTGGCATGTAAAAGATATGGACAAAACGCCAGAACATTCTTTTACCGAAGTTGGCAACGGTTCTATAGATTTTAAAAAGATTTTTAAACACGCAGATAAAGCCGGCTTGCAGTACTTTTTTGTAGAGCAGGACAAAACTCCCGGAGATCCTTTTGCAAGTATTACCCAAAGTATTTCTTACATCAAAAAAAACCTGGTGTAAAAGAAGCATTCGCATCAGCGTAAATTATAAGAATAAAAGCAAGCTCTGCTACTGAATTACAAAAAGTAGCAGGGCATATTTTTTTTGCGGTAAAACAGTATCATGAAAAATTATTTACTAAAAACAGCATTGCCTGTAATGGCTTTATTGCTAAGCTTTTCTGTTTCGGCACAAAAAATTGGAATATTTGACGGGCAAACCGATGTTGGCAAAAACGTAAAGCCAGGTTCTGCTACTTTTTTGCCGCAAAACCAGCAATATGTAATTTCTGGTGCCGGAGCAAATATTTGGGCTGACCACGACGAATTTCATTTTGTGTGGAAGAAGATGAAAGGTGATTTCATTTTATACACAAAAGCGGAATTTGTAGGTTGGAACGGTGTGGAAGAACATCGCAAAGTTGGCTGGATGGTGCGCAAATCATTGGATGGTAATTCGGCACAAGTTAACGCAGTTGAACATGGCGACGGCTTAACGTCTTTACAATTTAGAAAAACAGCAGGCGGAACTACAGAAGAAACACGTTTTAAAATTAATCATGCCAATGTTATTCAATTAGAAAGAAAAGGCAACGTTTACACCATGCGTGCTGCCAAATACGGCGAACCTTTTGCTACCGAGGAAGTTACGATGGATTTGGGCGATGATGTTTACGTAGGATTATTTGTAGGCTCGCATAATCCTGATGTTACCGAAACCGGTGTTTTTAAGGATGTCCGTATTAATATTCCGTTTCCGGGAGATGCCAATCAAGGTACGCAAATGACTTTGGGCAGCAATTTAGAAGTAATGGAAGTGGCAACCGGAAACCGTGAAATTATTTATTCTGTGCCGAACTCGATCCAGGCACCAAACTGGACAACCGATGGTAAAAGTTTGATTTACAATGACATTAAAGGCTTGCTCTATAATTTTAACCTGGCAACCCGCCAGCCAACACTAATTAATACGGGCGAGGTGAAAAATAATAACAATGATCATGTGCTTTCTTTTGATGGTAAAATGATCGGGCTGAGCAGTTTTGTAAAAGATTTGGGAGGTTCTATTATTTATACGATGCCTGTAACCGGCGGAACGCCAAAACAAATTACACCAAAAGGGCCGTCGTATATGCACGGCTGGTCGCCGGATGGTAAAAGTTTAGTTTTCTGCGGAGAACGTGATGGTGAGTTTGATGTTTACAAAGTACCGGTAACGGGCGGAAAAGAAGTAAAGCTAACAACCACAAAAGGATTGGATGACGGGCCGGAATACACGCCAGACGGCAAGTATATCTACTTTAATTCTGTCCGCTCTGGATTGATGCAAATTTGGCGGATGAAACCCGACGGCAGCGGGCAGGAGCAGGTAACCAATGATGATTTTGATAACTGGTTCGCCCATATTTCTCCTGATGGAAAATCGATGGTGTTTCTTTCTTTTTTAAAAACGGAAGTAGAGCCAGGCATCCATCCGCCTTACAAACATGTTTATATCAGGATGCTGCCAATCAGCGGACAAGGAACACCAAAAGTGCTGGCTTATATTTATGGTGGGCAAGGTTCTATCAATACGCCTTCCTGGTCGCCAGATAGTAAACACATTGCTTTTATCAGCAATAGCGATATGGGCAAATAATTTATACCGATAAAAGAAGTATCACCCAAACAAAGCCTGTTCAAATTTTGGTTAGGCTTTGTTGTTTTAGGGCTTTCCGTTTAGCCTGTCAATTGGGTCTGGAGCTTTTAGGTTAGGCTGATGATAAATGTACAGCATTAAATACTTTTCAGAAAAAACAAGTGCAAAAATATATGGATAAAAGAAGTATTGATATGTTAGTTTTGGTTTAGGCAGATGAAAAGTTAGCGTTATTTATTTTGATTATTTTGTGCTAATTTTAACTAACCTATTATTGCGCAAATCCATTTACTTTAATTATTGTAAAATCAGAAAACAGGTTTTGGCGTAATTACAATTGTACAATTTATAACCTTATCGATTTATAACAAATGTCGCGTGTTTTACTAATAGAAGACCACAACGTAGTCCGCGATGGCATTAAGTTTCTTTTGGAAAAGGAAAAGGATTTGCATGTTGTTGCCGAAGCCACAAACGGAAAACAAACGTTAGAATTATTAGAGAAAGGCCTTAATATTGATATCATTTTAGCCGACATCAACATGCCCGAAATGAACGGAATGGAAATGACGGCACAGGTAAAAAAAAAATTCCCGCACATAAAAGTGATTATCTTATCCATGCTCGATCATGATAAGTACATTATTGAAGCTTTTAAAGCTGGTGCATCTGCTTATATCTTAAAAAATGTTACCGCCGCCGAACTGGTTTTTGCTATAAAACACATTTGCACAACTAACGAACAGTACATTTGCAGAGAGATAGCTTTGCGTTTGCTAAACAAGCTGATCAACAAACAGGATGTTACGATTATAGATGAATTGGAAGAAATCGATATTTCTAAACGCGAAATTGAAGTACTTACTTTAATTGCCGAAGGTTTTACAAATATGGAGATTGCAGATAAATTGTACACCAGTAAACGCACAGTAGAAGGCCATCGCCAAAACCTAATCGACAAAACCGGCAGCAGAAATACTGCGGCACTTATCCGTTATGCTATTCTAAGTGGGTTAATTAGTTGATCATATCTAAGAAAAAACAGTATAGTTCTAAACAAATAATTAGCTGTTTAAACTTGTAATTTTACAATTGGTAAACGCTTTGTTGTTTATTACTGCTTTCTTTGTTAAAAAATTAAATTTAGAAATCATGTCACCAAAAACAAGAAAAATCATCGGCTGGGTTTTAACCGGCTTACTGGCATTCGTATTCCTAAGCAGTGCTTTTATGAAACTAAAAGGCGGTGCAGAAATGGCAAAAGGTGCCGCGGCCTTTGGTTTAACTTTAGGGACAATACAAATAATTGGTGTAGTGGAAGTGATTTCTTTGGTGCTTTTTGCTATTCCGCGTACTGGTTTGCTTGGTACTTTGCTTTTGGCGGCTTACTTAGGTGGTGCCATTGCTACACACTTAGAGCATAATATGCCAATTATGGTGCCTGTAATTATTCAGTGTATTCTTTGGATAACTGCTGTTATCCGTTTTCCGGAATTAAGCAGAAGGCTTATGGGCAGCAATGCAACTGTTTAAATTATTAATCATAATCCCAAATGATAGAAATTGGTATTGACAGTTTTGCAGCCGTTCCGCCTGACAACAGCAACAATTCTGCCGTTAGTGGGGCCGATGCAATAAACCAACTGCTGGAAAGAATAGAACATGCAGACCAGACTGGTTTAGATGTATTTGGAATTGGCGAACACCATCGTAAAGAATTTCTTGATTCTGCCCCTACAATTATTCTGGCAGCCGCCGCTGCACGCACAAAGCAAATCCGTTTAACAAGTGCAGTAACCGTGCTAAGTGCTGCCGACCCGGTTAGGGTTTTTCAAAATTTTGCAACTTTGGATCTTGTTTCTAAAGGTCGGATAGAAATGGTGGTTGGCCGTGCTTCTTTTACCGAGGCTTTTCCGCTTTTTGGTTTAAACCTGGAAGATTACGATGCCCTTTTTACCGAAAAGCTTGACCTCCTGCTTAAAATCCGGGAGAACGAGCATGTATATTGGTCGGGCAAGTTCCGGCCTCCGTTAACTGGCCAGGGCATCTACCCAAGGCCTCTGCAAAACCCGTTGCCGGTTTGGATTGGTGTAGGCGGAACACCACAATCTTTCGTTCGTGCCGGTACACTTGGGCTACCGCTAATGGTTGCCATTATTGGCGGAGAAACACACCGCTTTCGTCCCTTGGTTGATTTGTACCGGGAAGCAGGAAGAAGGGCAGGGCATCCGCCGGAACAATTAAAAGTTGGCCTGCATTCTTTAGGTTATGTAGCCAATACCACGCAAGAAGCCATTGATGATTTTTATCCTGGTTATGCCGAAATCTTTACTAAAATCGGCAGGGAACGAGGATGGCCTCCGGTTACCAAAGCCCATTTTAATGCTTTAATAAGCGAAAAAGGGGCATTTTTATTAGGCGGCCCAGAAGAAGTTGCCGAAAAAATTATCCGGCACAGCGAAGCGTTGGGCGGTATTAGCAGGGTTACTTTTCAAATGGACAATGCTGCTTTATCACATAGCAAATTAATGCAAGCTATTGAATTGCTTGGTTCTAAAGTAGCTCCATTGGTTCGTTCCCAACAATTAGTTTAAGAAGCTTAAAAGAAAGAAATTCAGGCATATTAATGGCGAAAACCAATTGCAGGTAAGAGTAAGCTAACCATTAATATTTGTATTTTTGGATACGTACCAATATTAAAGTGTCAAACTTATATATCATCTCAGGTTGCAATGGGGCCGGGAAAACAACTGCATCTTATACCATTTTACCCGAAATTTTCGATTGCAAAGAATTTGTAAATGCCGATGAAATTGCAAAAGGCATTTCACCGTTTCAACCTGAAACAGTTTCTTTTTTAGCCGGAAGGATTATGCTGGAAAGGATAAATGAATTGTTAGGACAAAACATAGATTTCGCAATTGAAACAACTTTAACAACGCTTTCCTACCAAAAAACAATTGAGTTGGCAAAGCGAAAAGGTTACCGTATTACCTTGTTATTTTTCTGGTTGAATGATGTAAAGTTAGCTGTAGAACGAGTGAAAATCAGGGTTTCGGAAGGCGGGCATAATATTCCGGAAGATGTGATTATCAGGCGTTATCACAAGGGAATTTATAATTTAATTAACAATTTTATAAATTTATGTGATGATTGGATTATTGCTGATAATTCTGTTAAACCTTATACAATTATTGCTACCGGAAAAAGTAGTAAGAGTATTGAAATTAGAGATAATAAGATTTGGACAAAACTAGTTGATTTAAGAAATGGAAAAAGTTGATTTGAAGCACAAAGAATTAGTTCAGAAAATTGAAAAAGGGTTGGATTTAACTTTTAAAAAGTTGGTAAAAGAGAAGCGCAAGATTGGCGGTACTTTTGTTTTTTCTGAAAATGGAATTATCAAAAAAGTTAAGGCGGAAGATATTATCGAATAAAAAAGGAGTTTCCATCTCACCGAAAACTCCTTTTAAATTGCATACTTCTTTTACCACCTATTTTTCAATATCAGGAATTCAAGAACACAAAGTTATGGTCAAATTCATCCAATTTAATATGGCTCTCTTTGTTGATTTTACCGGCCAGGATTTGTTTGGAAAGTTCGTTCAATACCTTCTTTTGAACAACCCGTTTTAGCGGACGGGCACCAAATTGCGGATCGTAACCTAATTGCCCCAGCCAATCCAAAGCTGCATCTGTTGCTTCGATAGAAATCCCCATTTCGGCCAAAGTATCCTGCAATTGTTTAAATTGTAGTTTTACGATTGCACCAATTTCATTCCGGCTCAAAGGTGTAAACATGATGATTTCATCAATCCGGTTTAAAAATTCCGGGCGGATGGTTTTGCGCAGCAATTCAAACAATTCATTCTTGGTTTTGGCAACTACTTCGTCATGGTTTTCCTCATCCAAAAAATTAAAGTTTTCCTGAATGATGTTAGAACCAATGTTGGAAGTCATGATGATGATCGTATTTTTAAAGTTCACCACGCGGCCTTTGTTATCGGTTAATCGCCCATCATCCAAAACCTGCAACAAAATATTAAATACATCCGGATGCGCTTTTTCAATCTCGTCCAGCAAAACCACACTGTAAGGTTTACGGCGTACGGCTTCGGTTAATTGTCCGCCTTCATCATAACCCACATAACCCGGAGGCGCACCGATCAAACGGGAAACCGCATGGCGTTCCTGGTATTCGCTCATATCAATCCGAACCAAAGCGGCTTCGTCATTAAACAGATATTCGGCCAAAGCTTTGGCTAGTTCGGTTTTACCAACGCCGGTTGTGCCAAGGAAAATAAACGAACCAATCGGTTTCCGAGGGTCCTGCAAACCGGCACGACTACGACGGATGGCATCAGAAATCGCTTCAATCGCTTCTTCCTGACCGGCAACCCGTTTGTGCAGTTCATCTTCCAGGTTCAGCAATTTTTCACGCTCACTCTGGATCATTTTAGAAACCGGGATACCGGTCCAACGGGCAACCACACCGGCAATATCTTCGGCCGTAACTTCTTCTTTCAACATCCGGCCGTCGCCTTGCTCGTCTGATAGCTGCTTTTTCAGCTTTTCAACTTCCGCTTCGGCTTCCTTGATTTTGCCATAACGCAATTCGGCAACTTTTCCGTAATCGCCTGCGCGTTCAGCCTGGTCGGCTTCTAATTTATAGTTTTCAATTTGTTCGATTTTTGTGTTAACGTTATCCACCAAATCCTTTTCGCCCTGCCATTTCGCGCGGATAGAATCACGTTCGTTAGAAAGATTGGCAATTTCTTCACTCAGTTCTTTCACCCGTTTTTCGTCGTTTTCCCGTTTGATAGCTTCCCGTTCAATTTCCAATTGCATGATCCGGCGTTCCAGTTCATCCACCACTTCAGGCACAGAATCCATTTCCAAACGCAATTTAGAAGCGGCTTCATCCATCAAATCAATCGCCTTGTCCGGCAAAAAACGATCGGCAATATAACGCTGCGACATTTCTACCGAAGCAATAATCGCTTCATCTTTAATCCGTACTTTGTGGTGCGTTTCGTATTTTTCCTTGATACCGCGGAGGATAGAAATCGCATCTGCCGTATTCGGTTCATCAACCGTTACTTTTTGGAAACGGCGTTCCAAGGCTTTATCTTTCTCAAAATATTTCTGATACTCATTTAAAGTTGTGGCACCAATTGCCCTTAATTCGCCGCGCGCCAAAGCTGGTTTTAAGATGTTTGCTGCATCCATCGCGCCTTCGCCGCCGCCTGCACCAACCAAAGTATGGATCTCATCAATAAACATAATGATCTCGCCATCGGCATCCGTTACTTCTTTTATCACTGCTTTTAAGCGTTCTTCAAACTCGCCTTTGTATTTCGCGCCGGCAATCAGCGCGCCCATATCCAGCGAAAAAACGGTTTTGGTTTTAAGGTTTTCCGGAACATCACCTTTGATGATCCTGAACGCAATTCCTTCAGCAATAGCAGTTTTACCAACGCCTGGTTCGCCAACTAAAATCGGGTTATTTTTGGTTCTGCGCGATAAAATCTGGATCACGCGGCGGATTTCTTCATCTCGGCCAATCACCGGGTCGAGCTTGCCTGATTCTGCATATTCGTTCAGGTTCCGGGCATATTTATTCAGCGAATTATAAGTTGCTTCCGCGTTTTGGCCGGTTACTTTGTTGTTTCCGCGCAATTCTAAAATCGCTTTTTTAAGGTCTTTTTCTGTCGCCCCGTAATCTTTCAATAAGTTGGCGGTTTTGTCTTTTCCGCCTAAAACGGCCAGCAAAAGATGCTCTACGGATACAAATTCGTCCTTAAATTCTTTTACGTATGACAATGCTTTTTGCAAAGTCGAATTCGTATCGGAAGATAAATACACATTGCTGCCGCTCACTTTTGGATAAGAAGCAATCTGTTCATCCAAAGAAGTGTTAAGCCGACTGATATTGACGTTGAGTTTTTTGAGCAGATAGTTGACAACGTTTTCATCCACCAGCAACATTCCTTTCAGCAAATGCGCATTTTCTATCGCCTGCTGTTGGTTTCCAGTCGTAATTTCAGAGGCTTTCTGAATTGCTTCCTGGGCTTTTATGGTATAGTTGTTTAAATTCATGTTGATTGAAGCACAAATCCGTTACCAAAATGGTTTTTAAGCTAAAAATGGAAATTTTGACTGTTTATTTTAATTTTTAACGACAAAAGGTCAGCCTGTGTTTTGGGTTGATGCTGTTTTTATCGGGTAAAAAATTAATGTTGGTTTTAAGTTAATTAAGTAAAGCTGCTAACCAATTTTAATTTAAGCATAAGTACCGAATTTGAAACAAATACAAGCTGCTTGGTTAAAAAATGTTAAAGTAATAAAATAATGCACCGCACTTATTACCTTGCTCACTATTAAGCCAAGCTCATGAACAAATTTCTTCTACTCCTTATCTTCGTATTTATATCTCAATTAACATTTGCCCAAAACGATATGATGGGTATTAAACCAGATAAACTCAATTTCGGTTTTGAGAACATACCTGATGGGAAAGCATTACCGGATAAATGGCATGTGATGTCTCCTAATGCAAAGCAGTATGAGGTTATGGTTGATAAAAACACAGCGCATACTGGTAATAATTCTGTTTTTATTTCTTCTGTAGATACAGCATCCAATCCGCAATTCTCAGGTATAGGTTACAATATTCCTGCAAAATTTGCCGGTAAAGAAATTACGGTAAAGGCATGGATGAAAAGCAAAGACATGAAAGGTTCTTTGGCTTTAATGTTAGCGATTTACGATGCTGATGGTAATACTTTGCAATTCAAAAACCTACAAAAAGAAAAAATAAAGGGAACTAAAGAATGGAAACAATATAGTGTAACCCTGCCACTGGCTGCACAAGCACAATTGATACATATTGGGCCAATACTAATTGGTAAAGGAAAACTATGGGCCGATGATGTTGAACTATTTATTGATGGAGCGCCAATTCAGCAAGCCAGGCTGAAACCCGACTTCAACCCAAATCCACCACAAAGCCTCCGTTATGGCAGTATTGCAAGTGCCGGGCATTATATCAAACTAAAAGATGCTACTCTCTACTATGAAACTTATGGCTCGGGGGAGCCATTGCTGTTATTGCATGGCAATAGCCAATCCATATACGCCTTTTATAAACAGATTCCGGAACTTTCTAAGAAATACGAGGTCGTTGCAGTTGATACCCGTGGTCAGGGAAAAAGTACGGACGAAAGTACTGAGCGACTTAGTTATAATAAATTTGCCGATGATATGAAACAACTACTTGATTCGCTTCATATATCTAAAACCAATATTTTAGGCTGGAGTGATGGTGGCAATACCGGCCTAATTATGGCAATTAAATACCCTTCATACGTAAATAAGTTAGCTATAACCGGTGCAAATCTATCGCACACAACAGATGCTGTAGATAGTAAAATCTTAAACAGTATCAAGGATGATCGCGATAAAATTGATGGCACAGATCAACATTCTATTAAAAGGAAAAGACTTATGACCCTATTACTTGATGAACCGCACATTTCAATAGAAAGCTTGAAACTAATAAAAGCACCAACGCTGGTGATGGCAGGGGAGAAAGATATGGTTAAAGAAAAGCACACTCGTACTATTGCTGATAATATTCTAAATAGTAAGCTATTAATATTTAAAGATGCTACTCATTATGTGCCTGTAGAAAAAATTGATGAATTTAACGAAGCTGTAATGGCATTCTTCAATGATAAATAGTAAGCTGCTTGTAAATAAATCAAGTTTATTTAACAATGCTTCTTTTACCGCCTAAAAACTTTCAGGCAGTTTATCCTGATAAAACTTCTCATTAAAATTAATCAGAAATAATTCTTTAGAAGCGCGCGTGCAGGCCGTATAAAACCAGCGCAAAAAATCGGTGTTTAGCATTTCCTCCGTCAAATAACCCTGATCCACAAAAACTGCGTCCCATTGCCCGCCCTGCGCTTTGTGGCAGGTTACGGCGTAAGCAAATTTGATTTGTAAAGCATTGAAATAAGGGTTTAGTTTGAGTTGTTCCATCTTCTTTGCGCGACTATCAATATGTTCATAATCCTTCATCACTTCCTCAAAAAAACGTTGGTTTTCTGCTTGCGACAAACTCGGCGTTTCGGTAGATAAAGTGTTCAGCATCACTGTACAATCCAGCGTTAAACCATCGGTATAATCTATAAATTCCAGCTGCACATCAGCAAACTGGAAACCGTACATTTCGCGGATGTTACGCACGCGTTTGATCTGCCCGATATCGCCGTTGGCAATAAAATCAGTGCTGCTTTCTTCCTGCCCTTTCATCCAGAAATAATTGTTGCGCACCACCATTACAAAATCTCCGCCGGTCAATTCTTCTTCGCGGTACAAAATCCGGGCGCGCACCTGCTGGTTATAAGAATTAGCGTTTTTATTGGAGCGGCAAATCAGCAACGTATTTTCCATACCATATTTTTGGTAAGCGTAATTCAAACCTTCCTCCAGCCGTTCGCCGGTCATGCGGTAAATATCTTTAAACCCTTTGGTAATAATCTGCGGATATTCAGCCTCTTCATTTCTGATCAAATTCCGGATTGCCGTAACATTTTCCAGGATACCCGAATTTTTTTCCTGGCGCATTACTTCCGTCAGTTCGTAACTAAATATCCGCAGATGAAAAAGGTCTTTCAGGATTTTTGGTTCCAGGGCGATGCTTTGTTCCGAACCAACCGGCGGCAACTGCGCCGTATCGCCAATCAGCAACAATTTGCAATTGCGCGAATTGTACACATATTCAATCAAATCGTGCAGCAAACTGTTGCCGTGGCCGCCGCTTTCGCCGGAGATCATCGAAGCTTCATCCACAATAAAAAGCGTGTTTTCGTGCAGGTTATCCGCTGTCGAAAAGTTCATATCGGGCGTAACGGCACTCTTTTTACGGTATATTTTTTTGTGGATGGTGAAGGCTTTCCGGCCCGAATAACTGCTCATCACTTTGGCAGCGCGGCCGGTTGGTGCCATTAAAAACGACTGGAAATTGTAGTTTCTGAGCAGTTTTACCAGCGCGGCAAGCACCGTAGTTTTCCCGGTCCCGGCATAACCTTTTAAAATAAAACAGGCATCTTCATCGGCACTGATCAAAAACTGGTGCAGCAAACCAAACAGTTCCATTTGCTGCGGAGTGGGCGTGTGCGGAAAAGCTTTGCGGATCAGGTCTTCATTCATCATCCTCAAAAATGAAACAAAAACGCTGAAAGTCTATTGCCAAAAATTTTTACTTTTGTTTACCGATGCACTTTTTCCCAATCAACTTTACCGATCCTGGTTTTAACCCTGAATATACGGCTGATAAATTGATCATCATTTTAAATCAGAATACGTTTAGTTACGCTGTTAGGAGTGCTGCTACACAAAAGTTGGTTAGGTTGAGCAGCGGAAACCAGTTGAGCGAACTTTTTAAACCGAGAGACCAAGCCAACGAGTTAGCTTTAACTTATCAAAAAGTTATTGTGGCTGTTGAAACCGATAGCTTTTGCTTGATACCGGATGCTGTTTTTACACCAGAAAATTTGTTAGAATATGCTGCTTTTTTATCGGTAAAAGAAACAGATTTGATATTGACCGATCAAATAGAAAACAGAAACAACACGGTTATTTTTACTTTTCCTGAAGATTTGCTTCTTCAATTAGAAACAAAATTTAAGACAACGGAGATTAAATTCGCCCCAAAAGGATGGATAAAAGAAGTATTTAAAGCGCAGTTTTCTGGCCCTAATTTGTATTTATATTTAGGGGAAAACCAGTTGCAGCTATTATTTCCGGCACTCGAAAATATCCGCTTTTACAACAGTTTTGACTGTTCAACCTCAGATGAATTAATTTATTTTACGGCGTTGGTGGCTCAGCAATTAAAGCTGAAACCAGAAGCAACAACTTTAATTCTTTGCGGAAACATTGAAGCAGAAAGCGAACAAATACTTCGTTTAAAAGGATTTTTTAAAGAGGTTACTTTGTTTGCCACGCCTAACCACCAAAAGCACGATGGTTTGCCGCAGCACCAGGTTGTCAGTTTTTTGGGTTTAAGCTGATGCGGATTATTGGAGGCCGGTTAAAAGGGTTGAGGCTAAATCCGCCAAATAATTTGCCCGTTAGGCCAACAACAGATTTAGCAAAAGAAGCTTTGTTTAACATCCTGAACAATTTATTAGACTTTGAAGGTTTAAAAGTGCTGGATTTATTTAGCGGAACAGGAAATATCGCCATGGAATTTGCTTCGCGCAATGCAGAAAAAGTCGTTGCTGTTGACCGCGCAAATCAATGTATTTATTATTTAAAGGACATGGCAGCTAAACACAACCTTCCGGAAATTATAACTTTTAAAGCAGATGTTTTTAAGTTTCTGGAAACAGAAACAGAGCCGTACGATTTAATTTTTGCTGATCCGCCTTATGATCTTGATAAAATCCCGCAAATACCCAATGCTGTTTTTACCCGTAATTTATTGGTGCCCGATGGTTTGCTGGTCATCGAACATCCATCTTACCAAAACTTAAGCAACCAGCCAAACTTTAGCGAAAAAAGAAATTATGGCAATACGGCGTTTTCATTTTTTAAAGCTTAAAAGAAGTATTAAAATAATTATTTAAAGTTCCCAATTTGGGAAAATATTGCTATTTTTATACAAATAACGTGAGGGTAATTTCTAAAAGGGTATTGCGAGAATTTTGGGAGTTGTATCCTGATTGTATGCAGCAACTTAAATCATGGTATCAGGAAATGGATAATAGTAGTTTGCGCTCTCCAACGGATATCAAAACTAAATATCCAAGTGCAAGTTTTTTAGCAAATAACCGTGTGGTATTTAATATTAAAGGAAATAATTATAGATTGATCGTGAAAATTGCCTATAAACACCAAATGCTTTGGATAAGGTTTATTGGTACGCATACAGCTTACGATCAAGTTGATGCAACAAATGTATAATCTACATGAATATTAAACCAATTAAAACTGAGGAGGATTATCAGGAAGCTTTAGCCAGGCTCGAAGTGATTTTTGATGCAGACATAAATACTTTAGAAGGCGATGAATTGGAAGTTCTGGGCATATTAATTGAAAAATATGAAGACAAACACTTTCCGATTGGTTTGCCTGATCCGATTGAAGCCATAAAATTCCGAATGGAACAAATGGGATACAACCAACAAGATTTGGCTAAAATGGTAGGGTTAAAAAGTAGGGCAAGTGAAATTTTGAATAGAAAGCGGAAGCTATCTTTGGAGATGATCCGGCTATTGCATGAAGGTTTAAAAATCCCGACAGAAGTTCTGGTTCAAGCCTATTAATATTATTTTGATAACAATGAAAACTGCCCTTTTTCCCGGTTCTTTTGATCCGGTTACCAAAGCACACGTAGATATTTTAAAACGCTCTGTTAGTTTGTTTGATAAAGTTTACATCGGCATCGGCCTGAACAGCACTAAAAAACCGTTTATCGCCCCGGAAAAACGTGAATTAATGCTGAAAGCTGTTTTTGCCGATGAACCGCGTGTAGAAGTAATTGCTTATGAAGGTTTAACAGTTGAGTTTTGCAAGCAACTTGGTGCAGATTACATGATCCGTGGGATCCGGACGGTTTCTGATTTTGAATATGAGAAAGCAATTGCACAAATGAACCACGCACTGGAACCCGGAATTGAAAGTATATTTATTGTAAGCAAGCCTGGTTATTCGTCCATCAGCTCCACTATTGTGCGCGAAATTTTAAAATATAAAGGCGATGTAAGTCAGTTTATCCCAAAAGAGGCACTTCCTTTTCTGTAAGCAAGCCCATATTGTTCAACACATCAACAATGGAAGGGTAAGTATTTTTTGTTAAAATGGTAAATTTTTCACGCGTAAACCAGCAGGCTTTGGTAATGCCTTCTTCTTTTTGAGGTTTTAGTTTTTCCTGCCCTTCTGCTTTCATGCGGTACCAATGTGTTTTTTTCAAAGCCAGTTCTTCATTGCGCTGCATATAAACATGGTAAGTTTTACAAATTTTTCTGCCTGCTTTTTTTACGCGGATGCCGCATTCTTCTTCAACTTCCCTAACGGCCGCTTTTCTGGTCTTTTCGCCTTCTTCAATCTTTCCTTTCGGCAAATCCCAAATACCATTTCTAAAAATAACGAGGTATTCCTTTCGCTCGTTTTTAACTAATCCGCCTGCAGCTTCAATCAGTCGGACGGTTTTCGACAGCTTCCTTAAAGTTGCTTTTGCATTTTTAGACAATAACAGAAACGTTTTTTCAGTCGATCCTGAAGTTAGTTTATAAATCATTTTCAAATCGGCTTTTTCAACGCTTAATTCCTGATAATTTTTCAAACCTTCTGGCAAAGCATCTGCAACAATTAAGAGTTTATCATTTAGGTAGATATTAAAAATCGTGTTTTGCATAATTTTTTGTTGGTAAAATTCGCGTTCAGGTTATTTTAAAGTTTGTTATTAAGTTAAGGAACCAACAATATTTTATCTGGTAAAAGAAGCATCAAATAATAAAATTACTGCTGGTAAATAACGGAATAAATTTATTGTGAAAAATAAACTTAAAAATAGTTTAAACAAAAAAAGGTTTGCTACCGTCGGATAAATTCTCTAACGGACACAAACCTAAAGCCTGCAATAATTTTCTTTACAACATCATTTGGACAGCACTAAAAATGGTGTTGTAATTTTCGATAGCAATATCCAATTCTAATTTTACCTTGCAGCAATCCCGTTGTTCCGCTTCTTCCATGCCAAACAAATTGTTTTTTTCTTCAATATCGCTGCCAAGTTTATTTAATAAATTTTGTATTTCCATAATAGTTTGGTTCAGATGTTTCAGTTTTGATCGTGTTTTTTACGAATTTTTTGATCGGAGGTTTCGCTTGAACTGATTCTTTTGCAAATCAATCAGGAAAATTTAAACTGGCAAAAAAAGTATCACGGCCAGCATTTCTTTAATTATTTGGTTGTATTGTACATGAAAGCCTCAGGGATTTTTATCTTTGCTAACGCTGAAACTGGCAACTAAATCCATTTGCCAAATCAGATTTTTTAATTACTAATAATCTATTTTCAATTTGGAAAATTACTTTACCTGCAAGAAAAGTTTTGGCTTCATCCATAACAAACATTTACATATGGCGATTAATTGTAGCAATGATTGATAAATTAGAAGTTGAACAACAGGTTGCAGAATTTTTATTGCAGATAAAAGCCATCAAACTTCAGCCAAATAAACCTTTTACCTGGGCTTCTGGTTGGAAATCGCCTATTTATTGCGACAATCGTTTAACGCTATCTCATCCCAAAATCCGTACTTATATCCGGCAGCAAATGGTGGCTTTGATACAGGAAGAATTTGGTGCCGTAAGTTGTATTGCCGGCGTAGCCACGGCCGGGATTCCGCAAGGCGTTTTGGTGGCGCAAGAATTAGGAATGCCATTTTTATATGTGCGATCTAAACCAAAAGAACATGGAACGGGTAATTTGGTGGAAGGCGAATTGCATCGCGGCCAACGCATTGTGGTTGTTGAAGATTTAATTTCTACCGGTAAAAGCAGCTTGCAAGCGGTAGAAGCTTTACGCGCAGCAGGAGGGGATGTGGCAGGATTGGCCGCTATTTTTACTTATGGTTTAAATGAAGCCGTCGAAAACTTTAAAAATGCCCCTTGCCGTTTTGCTACGTTGTCAAATTACGCTGCTTTAATTAAATATGCAGCAGGCCACAATTATATTAACGAAAACCAGATCGATGTTTTGCAGCAATGGCGCGCCAACCCATCAACTTGGGGCAAGTAATTTTTGCAGCTAAAAACTTTGTTATGACTGTTATTGAAAGTGAAACTACCCTAAATGCACCTGCCGCATCGGTTTATGATTTTTTGGTTGATTTGAACAACCATCAGCAATTGATGCCCGAAAATATTACGGATTGGAAATCAACCAAAGACGAAGCAAGTTTTAATATCCAGAATATGGCCAAGCTGGTTTTACAAGTTGCAAGCCGTAACCCAACTGAAATTTTGATTAATGCCGTTGAAAACCCTCCTTTTCCGCTGCAATTAATTTGGGCGATAAAAGAAGCAGGCGCGCAAACAGATGTTACTTTCACCATTTCTGCGGAGATGACTATGATGATGAAAATGCTGGCCAAATCTCCTTTGCAAAAACTGGCCGATCACGAAACGGAGAGGTTGAAGGAACTGGTTACCCAATAATTCGGTATTAAACCGATACTTCTTTTAATGCCATAATTTTTTGTTAAAGGTTCAATTTAAATGCTTCATTTCTCTTGTAAAAGAAGTGTAAGTTTTGGTTCACTATATCGTTAAACTGAAAATCCAACGTATATTAATCAATTAAAATCCAAACATGAAAATCAACAATAAAACATTTAACCTGCTTTTTGCAGCGATACTTTTTGTTTCCTGCGGACAAGCTTCCTCCAATAATGTTAGCACTACCGATGGCCCGGGAAAAGACGGCGTTCGGAAAATAAATTTAGTTGCACCAAAAGGCAAAGCTATTGCCGCTTTTGCCGAAGGTTGTTTCTGGTGTTCCGAAGAAATTTTTGAAGATGTAGCTGGCGTAGATTCCGTGATTTCCGGTTATTCTGGCGGTAATGTTCCAAATCCAACTTACGAAAAAGTAAGCACCGGAACTACAGGTCACGCAGAATCTGTTTTGGTTTATTACGATCCAAAAAAGGTTTCTTATCCTGAATTATTGAAAGTTTTTTATGCTTCGCACGATGCCACAACCGTAAATGGGCAAGGGCCGGATATGGGTACACAATATCGATCTGTAATTTTTTATGCTGATCCAACCGAAAAATCTTTAGCAGAAACAGCAAAAACAAATGCACTAAAATCAGGCATGTTCCAGCGGGCAATTGTTACACAAATTGTTCCTTTAAAAGAGTTTTATCGTGCCGAGGAGTATCACCAAAATTATGCAAAACATAACGGCGATAACCCTTATATTCAAAACGTATCCGAACAGCGGTTTAATCAATTTAAAAAAACATACAAAGGCAAGTTAAAGCCTTAATATGAATTTCCATACACGCAAATGGGTAAAACCGGAAGACTTAAACCCGAATGGAACTTTGTTTGGCGGTAGTTTATTGATGTGGATTGATGAAGAAGCTGCCATTTATGCCATTTGTCAATTAGATAATCCGCATGTTGTTACCAAGTTTATGTCGGAGATTAATTTTGTAAGTTCTGCCCGGCAAGGAGATATTATTGAGTTGGGGATGACGGCAACCGCTTTCGGCCGTACTTCTATTACGCTTTGCTGCGAGGTTCGGAATAAAGTTACCCGTAAAAGTTTGCTAACGATTGATAAAATCGTTTTTGTAAATGTTGACCGCGACGGAAACCCAATGCCGCACGGCAAAACGCATATTACCAGTTCGGACGAAAAGTTTAAAAATATATAAAATTGATACTGTTTTTATCGGCATAAAAACAGTATCAATTTTAACAACTTTAAAACTTTAATTTGCCATTAAGGTTAAAAGTTCAACCTTAAATTTTTATGCTTTCTACTCATCCAATCCACAAAATTGTTGTTTTTCGTGCTTTGCAACTGGGCGATTTGTTATGTTCTGTGCCAGCTTTTCGGGCTTTACGCACCGCTTATCCAGATGCACATATCACGTTGGTTGGTTTGCCTTGGGCAGAAAGTTTGATAAATCGTTTCCCGGATTATTTTAACGCTTTTATTGCTTTTCCTGGTTATCCGGGCTTGCCGGAGCAGGAAGTAAACCCCGAAAAAATTACTACATTTTTACAGCGAATGCAGCAGCAAAAATTCGATTTGGCTTTGCAGATGCAGGGAAATGGTTCGATTGTTAATCCTTTAGTTGAGCTGTTTGGTGCTTTTTATACGGCCGGTTTTTATCGGGACGAAGACTATCACCCAAGCCCGTTATTTTTAAAATATCCCGAAGGAGCACCAGAAATTGAACGGCATTTATTGCTGATGAACCACCTCGGAATCCCATCGGTAGGCACAGAATTAGAGTTTCCGTTGGATAGTTATGATTACGATGCTTTTGATCAGCTGAATTTGCAGATCATTCCGCAGAAATATATTTGTATCCATCCTGGTTCCCGAAGTATTACCCGCCAATGGCCGCCTGCCTATTTTGCTGCTTTGGCCGATTATTGCCAGGAGCAAGGCTTTGATGTAGTAATCACCGGAACAAAAGACGAAGAGCATTTGGCGGCAGAAGTAATGCAAAACATGAAGCATGAAGCATACAATACAACTGGTAAAACTACTTTAGGCGCGGTAGCAGTTTTAATAAAAAATGCTTTTGCATTGATTTCCAATTGCACCGGAGTATCACATATTGCGGCAGCTTTTGGTACGCCAAGTGTTGTAATCAGTTTGCATGGCGAACCGGAAAGATGGTCGCCACTAAACCAATTAAAACACCGAACGATTGACTGGACCAAAACACCTCATTTTGATTTGGTGATGGAACAAGTTGTAGAAGTAGTAGTTTAAAAAATAATTTGTCTTCTGAAAAGCTTGACATATATTTTATCATAAAAAAAAGGTTGTTGCAATTATCTGCAACAACCTTTTTTGTTTTGAAAAAAACAGGATTTTACTTCTGCGGTGGCGTTGTAGTCGTTCCGTTGCCTGTTGTTCCTCCGGTTCTTGTTCCACCGTTTGTGGTGCCGTTACGTGTTCCGGTTCCCGTTGTACCGGTGCCATTATGCGTTCCTGAACCAACAGTACCGTTTCCGTTATGTGTTCCAGTTCCCGTTGTACCTGTGCCGGTTCCATTGTTCATCGTGCCGGTTCCGGTAGTACCAGTACCCGTAGTACCATTACGGTAACTTCCGGTTTTCATGGTGCTTTTACCAGTTTTGCTTCTGGTTGATTTTTGTTGGGTACCATTTTGAGATGTTGAGGTTCCGGTTTGAGTACCAATCGTTTGAGTACCACCCGTTTGCGAACCACTTGTACCTGTTTGATTTGTTTGGGCTGAGGCATATTGAAATACACCTAAAGCCATTGTTAACATCATGACCACACTTACCTTTTTCATAATAGTATTAAATTGATTTATACTACTATAACAACATATTCCGAGCCTGGTTTTTAATATTTCTCAATAAGAAATAAACGATGCGGTGGCCAATGAACTAAAACTATAATTTCACACCTCTCAAAAATTCTTCCACAGTCATTCTTTTTTTGCCTTCCAACTGTACTTCTTTTACCAGGATAAAACCATCGGTACAGGCAAATTTTAAAAACGTTTTTTGATCAGTAAGAAAACCGCCGGGAGAAATTCCAGGTTCGCTTGATTGTTTTTCGGCAGTGAAAATCTTTAATATCTTATTATTTAGGTGGACAAAAGCAGTAGGGTACGGACTTAAACCACGGATCAGGTTGTAAACTTTTTCTATCGGTTGCATCCAATCGATCAGGCAATCTTCTTTAAAAATCTTAGGCGCATGTTTTAAATCCACAGTTTTCTCGCCACCAATTAATTCTTCCTGCGAAACTTCCCGATAGCTTTCATTTTCTATCAGCTTAATTGTTTTTACTAATAAAGCTGCACCGATATTCATCAGTTTATCGTGTACGTCTCCGGCGGTATCTGTTTCTAAAATGCTTGTTTTATCGGTTAAAATAATGTCTCCGGTATCAATTTCCTGCTTTAAAAAAAAAGTAGTTACACCAGTTTCGTGTTCTCCATTAATTACTGCCCAATTGATAGGCGCCGCACCACGATATTGCGGCAACAGCGAAGCATGTAAATTGATGGTGCCTTTTGTGGGCATGTTCCAAACTACTTCAGGCAACATTCTAAATGCAACCACCACTTGCAAGTCTGCTTTAAAATTTTGCAGTTCCTTTAAAAATTCCGTGTTTTTTAATTTTTCGGGTTGAAGCACGGGAAGCTTCTTTTGCAAGGCAAATTCTTTAACTGCCGATTGTGAAAGCTGCCGGCCGCGGCCCGCAGGTTTATCCGGCGCAGTAATTACGGCAACTACATTCATTCCTGCGTTAATCAAAGCATCCAGCGAAGCGACAGCAAACTCTGGCGTGCCCATAAAAATAATTCTCATTCGTAAATTCTATTTATAAAGCAGGTATTTTTTCCGCATCGTTTTATATTGGCTCAATCCTGGTTCCCAGCTTTGGCGGATTTCTTCTTCCGATTTTCCTGCTAAAATTTGTTCTTTAAAAGAAGCAGTGCCGGCAAGTTTATCAATATTGCCCATCTGTTTGCTTTGCGTGTAATCAAAAAATTTTTCTTTGTAAGGATAAGCTTTGTACATTTCGATCATCCATTTTAAATTGATCTTTCCGCTTTTGCGCAAACTGGCCGTATTATAATTACGCAAATCTAAACCGTAACAAACCTGGTTTTGATGTAAAGGTGTTTCAGATTTCCCGGGAATGCTGACCGGCGTAAAAGCAAACGAATAAGAACTCTTTAAATCCGGGTTTCCCAAAACAGTAAAAGGCATATAAGTCCCTCGTCCCTGACTGATAATTGTGCCTTCAAACAAACACAACGACGGATAAAGTAAAACCGATTGCTGCGTGTTAAGGTTCGGTGAAGGATTTACCGGCAAAGTATAATCTGTATTATGCGTATAATTTTTTACTGGTATCACTTTGATCTGGCATTGCATTTTGTTTGGCAGCCAGCCTTCGCCGTTAACCATTTGCGCAAATTCTCCAATCGTCATTCCATGCGTAATCGGAATTGGAAACTTGCCAACGCCGGATTTTAATTTCATATCCAAAATAGGTCCATCGACATAAGCATTTGGGTTTGGACGGTCGAGGATAATCAGTTCTTTGCCGTTTTCGGCACAAGCTTCCATTACATCGGCCAAAGTATTGATATTGGTGTAAAAACGGCAGCCAACATCTTGTATATCAAAAACCATTACATCAATAGAATCCAGGTCTTTTTTAGATGGTTTTCTTTTTGCGCCATATAAAGAAACGATTGAGATTCCCGTTTTTGCATCTGTTTCGTCTCCCACAACTGCGCCGTTACTTGCATTTCCCCTGAAACCGTGTTCCGGACCGAAAATTTTACTGATGTGGATCCCAAGTTTCAGCAAACTATCCACACTCGAAACTTTCCTGCTGCCAATGATTGAGGTTTGGTTAACCACCATGCCCACATTTTTTCCTTTTAAAAGCGGCAGATACAGTTTGGTTTGGTCGGCACCAGTTTGCAAGTTTGAGGTTTGTGCACAACAAAAGTTTACCTCTAAAAGAAGCATCATGGCAACTGGCAAAATCCAGTTTCGGTTTCCTGTAAAAATCTTTTTTCTATTCATATCAGCAATACTTCTTTTATCGGGTAAAACCTTCAACATACAATTCATAAAACTAAAACAGTGTTCGCTGCGTTTCCCGTTTGTACGCAGCAAAGCAATTGGTTATAAAGCTGCATATTTGCTCAAATATAAAAAAATCAACAAGCCCGTTTGAATATAGCCACCTTTATAGCCAGCCGAATTTCTTTCCGCAGCAAACGTACTTTCTCTAAAATGATTGTGCGCATTGCCATAACCGGTATCATGCTGGGTTTAGGCGTGATGATTTTGAGCCTGGCCATTGTAAAAGGTTTTAAACAGGAAATCAGGGAAAAAGTAAGAGGTTTTTCTGGTGATATTCAAGTAGTTAAATATGATTTGAACGTTTCCTATGAAAATTCCCCTTTTACCGCAGATGCTTCTTTTCTGCAACAAATAAAGTCTGACAAAGCATTTACACACATCCAGCCTTTTGCCACCAAACCCGCAATTATCAAAGCAAATGACGCGATAGAAGGTGTGGTTTTAAAAGGTGTTGACCAGGATTACAATTGGTCTTTCTTTAAAAAAACGATTGCTGCTGGCCGGCTGATTGATTTTAAAGATTCTGCAGAAGCGCAAAAACAAATCATGATCTCGCAGTTTACCGCCGACCGTTTAAAGTTAAAAGTGGGCAACGATTTCCTGATGTATTTTGTGCAGCAGCCTTTGCGCAAGCGTAAGTTTAAAATTGTTGGTATTTTTAATGTTGGTGTAGAAGAGGTAGACAAAACTTACGTGATCGGTTCGTTATCACTAATTCGCAGGTTAAATAATTGGAAGCCGGATGAAGTTGGCGGTTATGAAATTCAAGTGCCGGATTTTAACAGGATAGAAGAAGGAGATGCCGAACTTAATAATATTTTGCCTATTCAGCTTAAATCTTTTACGGTACAACAGTTTTATCCAACCATTTTTGAGTGGTTGAGTCTGTTGGACGTAAATACGCGGGTTATCCTTATTTTAATGCTGATTGTTGCAGTCATCAACATGATTTCGGCCCTGCTGATTATGATCCTGGAACGGACAAGCATGATCGGCATGTTGAAAGCTTTGGGCGCCAGCAACTGGAGCATCCAGCAAATGTTCCTGCTTAATGCGCTTTATTTAATTGCCGCGGGTTTAGTTTTGGGAAATGTTTTTGGTGTCGGGCTGAGTTTTTTCCAGAACCAAACTCACTTTTTTAAGCTCGACCAGGCTTCGTATTATATGAATTTTGTACCGGTCCAATTAATCTGGTCGGATGTTTTGCTGCTCAACATTGGAACCTTGCTGGTTTGTGTGCTGGTGCTTTTGGTTCCATCTATGCTGGTAACTTCTATTTCTCCGGTAAAAGCGATACGGTTTAAGTAAGAAGTTAATTTCAGTTTATTTTTTCGTCTTTGTCAACCTTTGATTTGGCTCGATATTCTGATTCCGGTTCATTTAAAATACTTTCCAAATTGCTGTACAGAACCTCAAACTGTTGCTCGATGTTACGGTGAAAACTTTCGGGCAGCATCGCCCAATCTCTCAGTTCTACTAATATGGGGATATTACTGTCTCTTATTTTTTCGCACAACTCAATATAAATATCCATTGGAAGAGCTTTCAGGTTAAGACTTCGAACTACTAAATCTAAATCGCTTCCACTATGGGCATCGCCATTTACACGGCTGCCGTAGGCCCAAACTTCCAGCGGAATTTCTACCGATGAAAAAATCTGTAGCAGTCTTTGCTTGTCTTTGTCCCTTAACAGCATATTATTGTTCGTTTTTTTGTTGGATGGCGGTTACAAGTTCCTTTGCATCTATTATAAATTGTGGAAGTAAGGTTAATGTTTCTTCGGCAAAATTTACGCCGTAGTCGTGCGCTGTATTGTTCCGGTTGTCTCGGTATTGCAACCATCTTTCACAAGCTTCATCTGTAATTATACTCCGCAGTAACGCGCTTCGAAAAACATCTTTAAAAACCAATTTGTCAACAGCTCCAGATGAATGAAAATAAGGTTTTAATACCTTCCGCAGCAACTTACCGCTTTGTTCTAATATAATCTCAAACTCTTTGATACAGGCAGAACGGTACATATCGTAATCAATAAGCGAAGAATCCGCACTCAAAAGCAAGGTATATGCTTTTTCTAAAGTGTTGATGCAACGTTCATAATAAGTAGTATCAATGTACATTGTTGGAATGCAGTTTTAAGTTTGCTTGCTAAATTGAGTTAATTGTGATATTAAAAAGCCGCAACTTCTCAAAAAAAGACAAAAACAAAAGTAAGCTTAAAATTTATTCTGTAAAAGAAGCATCAAAGATTGAATGCTGCATACTTCTTTTACCAGCAAAAAACTATTAAACATCAGCAAAATGTAATGCTTCTAAATTACTGTCAACCGGCAGCCACAAATCCTCTTTCGTAGTTTGGTTTCATTTTTAGGTTGATAGCTTTGGTTGTTATAACATATAAAAAATGAGCACAACACAAAATATTGCCGGATTGGATACATTATTCCGTCCGTTCAAACTAAAATCATTAAACCTGAAAAACAGGATTGTAATGGCACCGATGACACGCTCTTTTTCTCCAAACGGAATTCCCGGAGATAATGTGGCCGATTATTACCGCCGCCGCGCAGAAGGTGAAGCCGGATTAATCCTTTCGGAAGGAACGGTTATTGATCGCGTAGCATCTTCCAACGATCCAAATATCCCGTATTTTTATGGTGATGCCGCATTGGCTGGCTGGAAAAAAGTAATTGATGGCGTTCATGCTGCCGATGGTGCCATGGCTCCGCAGATTTGGCATATGGGCATTATGGCCCCAAAACCAGGCTGGCTTCCGGCTACACCTTTTGAAGGCCCTTCCGGTTACGTTTCCGAAGGAAAAAAAGGCGGAGTTGCGATGACTGAAAACGACATCGCCGATACCATTGCCGCTTACGCAAGTGCTGCTGCCGATGCCAAACGTTTAGGTTTTGATTCTGTGGAACTGCACGGCGCGCATGGTTATTTAATCGACCAGTTTTTTTGGGGAGCAGTAAACGAACGTACCGATGCTTTCGGCGGAAAAACTTTGCCAGAAAGAAGCCGTTTTGCGGTAGAAGTTGTCAAAGCTGTCCGTGCTGCTGTTGGCGAAGATTTTGCCGTTATCATCCGATTATCGCAATGGAAACAACAGGATTTGACCGTGAAGCTGGCCAAAACGCCGCAGGAAATGGAAGCCTGGCTTGCACCAATGGCAGATGCTGGCGTGGATATTTTCCATTGTTCGCAACGCCGTTTTTGGGAACCTGAATTTGAAGGTTCTGATTTAAATTTTGCCGGCTGGGCAAAAAAAGTAACCGGAAAAGCTACAATCTCTGTGGGTTCTGTTGGATTATCCGGTGAATTTATGGCTGCTTTTGGCGGAGAAACTTCTCAACCCAAATCATTGGAAGAATTGGTAAACCGAATGGAAAAAGGCGAATTTGATCTGGTTGCTGTTGGCCGCGCTTTATTAGCAGACCCGCAATGGATTAAAAAAGTAACCGAAGGCCGCACAAACGAATTAAAAGGCTTCACAAAAGAAGCATTGGCAACCTTGGTTTAAGAGCGTGTTTAAATTTTTTCCGTAAGCATTTTAGCTCTGTAGGAGCTACCTGTTTATAGAGCTATTTTGTGATTTGAACCAAGCTCCGTAGGTGCTTCCTAAAAATTGTTCAATTATCGGAAGCACCTACGGAGCTTTAACATCCGCTTTTATTTTTGCTATAAACAGGAAGCACCTATGATGCTATTTGCATAGTTACAATTCATCTCTACATATACTTTCAGCATAAAAACAAAATTTATGGGCATAAAAGAAGCATCATGAATTGTTCTGATAGAAATTTAAACAGGCTCTTAGATTAAAGGCTACTTATATACTTCTTTTATCACATAAGATACAAGGCCGGGAAATTTTTCCCGGCCTTGTATCTTATATAGCATCAGGCTTGTTTTTTTATTCGGTACAAACCAGAAACCTCTTAAATATCAGGATAATTTGTGTATTATTATACCATTCAAACCTAATTTTATGAAGTACCCAAAACAGCTTTCGTTATTGTTTTTGCTGCCTGTTGCTGTATTCGTGCAGTCTTGCAGCAAATCGTTGCCCCAACTTGGAAAAAGTTCGGTAAAAGAAGTAGTTGCCGCCATGACGTTGGAAGAAAAAGCACGCATGGTTGTTGGCATGGGCTTTAAAATGCCTGGTATGCCGCCACCAAAAAAAGGTGATACTTCCAGTATTGATATTGGCGGGTTCAAATTGCCGGCTTCTGATCCGGATGCTTACAATATCCCCGAAAAAGTTCCAGGTGCTGCAGGTAGGTTGCATGGTGTCCCACGCCTTGGAATTCCTATTATGACGGTTTCCGACGGGCCTGCCGGTTTGCGTATCGAACCTACCCGGAACAACGACAAATCAAAAACCTATTATGCGACTGCTTTTCCGGTAGGCACGCTGTTGGCTTCCTCTTGGGACACCGCGCTGGTAAAAAAAGTAGGCACAGCTTTCGGAAGCGAGGTACGTGATTATGGTGTTGATATTTTGCTGGCACCTGCTTTAAATATTCATAGAAACCCATTAGGCGGACGAAATTTTGAATATTATTCTGAAGATCCTTTAGTGGCCGGTAAAATAACAGCAGCAATCGTTCAAGGCATTCAGTCAAACGGAGTTGGTACTTCTATCAAACATTTTGCGGCCAACAACCAGGAAAGTAACCGGAACTCGGTTAATGCGATTGTGAGCGAACGTGCCATGCGTGAGATTTACTTAAAAGGATTTGAAATTGCAGTAAAAGAGTCTGATCCCTGGACGGTAATGTCATCTTACAACAAAATAAACGGGACTTATACTTCGGAAAGGCCGGATTTATTGACAACAATCCTGAAAAAAGAATGGGGTTTTAAAGGTTTTGTGATGACGGATTGGTTTGGCGGAAAAGATGCAGTAGCACAAATGAGAGCCGGAAACGATTTGATTATGCCGGGCAGTCCGAGTAAATCCAGAGAAATAGAAGCAGCTGTTAAAAGCGGAAAACTCGACGTTAAACAATTGGACGAAAACGTAGAACGGATTTTAAACATTATTTTAAAATCACCATCCTTTCTTAAATACAAAAATAGTGACAAACCGGATCTAAAGGCAGATGCGCAGGTATCTCGTTCGGCAGCAGCAGAAGGCATGATCTTGCTGAAAAACAACGGACAAGCACTTCCGCTCCAAAAAGGAAAAAAACTGGCTGTTTTCGGCAATACTTCGTATGATATTATTGCTGGCGGCACAGGCAGCGGCGATGTAAATAAAGCTTACACCATTTCTTTGCTGCAAGGTTTAAGCAACGCCGGTTATCAGGCTGACCAAACCATTGCAAACAGTTACAAAGCTTATTTAACTGATGCAAAAGCCAAACAACCAAAACCGAAAAACTTTTTTGATCATCCGGCCCCAATTCAGGAAACAAATAACAAACAGGATATTAATTCTGGTACAACCAACGATGATGCTGCCATTATCACCATCGGCAGGAACGCCGGCGAAGGTGCCGACCGAAAACTGAACAATGATTATTATCTAACGGATGCCGAAAAAACATTGATAAAAACAGTATCGGCAGCTTTTCATGCCGCAAATAAAAAAGTAATTGTGGTATTGAATATTGGCGGCGTAACCGATGTAAGCAGCTGGAGAGACGAGGTTGATGGCATTTTATTAGCCTGGCAGCCAGGTTTGGAAGCCGGAAATGCCATTGCCGATGTTTTATCAGGAAAAGTAAACCCATCGGGGAAACTGGCCACTACTTTTCCCGCAAAGTACCAGGATGTTCCTTCTGCAAAAAACTTTCCGGGCACACCTGCGGATAAACTAGTTAGCGTAACTTATGAAGAAGGAATTTATGTTGGCTATCGTTATTACAATACTTTTGGCGTAAAACCGGCTTATCCGTTTGGCTTCGGTTTGTCTTATACCAGCTTCACTTACAATAACTTAAAATTGAGCGATGCTTCTTTTAATGGCAAAATTTCAGCAAATATTACGATTACCAACAGCGGGAAAGTGGCCGGAAAAGAAGTTGTACAATTGTACTTAACTGCGCCAGCCAAAGAAATGGACAAGCCTTCGGAAGAGTTAAAAGGTTTTGCCAAAACAAAATTGCTTCAACCAGGACAATCGCAAACGCTCACTTTTACAATCAACGCGTTGGATTTGGCTTCTTACGATACCAAAAGTTCTTCATGGGTTGCTGAGGCTGGAAATTATACCGTGAAAATTGGTGCTTCCTCCGCAGATATTAAACAAACGGCCAGTTTTCAATCTGCAAAAAGGATTGTGGTTGAAAAAGATTCCAAAGTATTAACACCGCAGGTAAACATACATGAACTGAAGAACAGCAAGTAACAAATGCTTCTTTTAGTGCATAATTTTAGGCCGGAATAAATTTTCCGGCTTTTTTTATAGTTGATTTTTTTTCTTTAGGTTGTAATTGTAAAAACAGCTGTTGTTAATCTAAATGGTCAGGTTTTTGTAGAGTCCAAAAAAATAAAATCTACAATTATGGAACAAAAACCAAGTGAATTTTCAGGAAAAGAAAAACAAGAATCCCAACCCGGAATTGAAGCGCAAATGGATCCAAAGCCAGAATACATCAACGCTAATTATAAAGGTTCGGGCAAATTGAAAGGTAAAAAAGCTTTGATTACCGGCGGCGACAGCGGAATTGGCCGTGCAGTTGCTGTCCACTTTGCCCGTGAAGGTGCAGATGTAGCCATTGTTTATTTGGATGAGGACGAAGATGCCGAAGAAACAAAAGCTTTGATTGAAGCAGAAGGAGGCAAAGCTTTGCTGATCAAAGGCGATGTGGCCGACCCGGAAACGAGTGTAAAAGCGGTACAACAAACGGTTGATGCTTTTGGCGGATTAAACATTTTGGTAAACAATGCCGCGCAGCAATTTCCGCAAAAAGATATTTCCGGCATCAGCAACGAGCAATTGGAGAAAACTTTCAAAACCAACATCTTTGCCCATTTTTACTTCGCAAAAGAAGCATTAAAATATTTGGAAGAAGGTGATTCTATCATCAACACCACTTCGGTTACGGCTTACCGTTCTTCTCCAAACTTGCTGGATTATTCTTCTACCAAGGGCGCAATTACGGCTTTTACACGTTCGCTGGGGACGAATTTGGCAGAGAAAAAAATCCGTGTAAACGGTGTTGCGCCAGGGCCAATTTGGACGCCATTAATTGTATCCACATTTGATGAAAAAAAGATTGAAAGCTTTGGAAAAGATGTGCCGTTGGGTCGCGCTGGCCAACCTTCAGAAGTTGCACCAGCTTATGTTTTTCTGGCTTCGCAGGACGCTTCTTACATCACCGGACAAATTATACATGTAAATGGAGGCGAAGTAGTGAATGCGTAAATTGAGTTAAGAATTATAATTTTTGTGGGCCGGAATAACTTCCGGCCTTTTTTGTAGCTGGCTTTTAATTTAAAAAACACACCCCGGCGATGATGCTGTTTTTACAACAGAAAAAACAGAAGCTGCAGCAATTGTTGCAGGAGATAAAAACTTCTGTTATTTATGAATTGTGGATGAGCAAAAAAGATATGGCAGTTTTGATTGCAGCATTAAAAATTGAGTTTGAAGAACGGATTGCAGTGATGGAAAAGAGGACCAAATAGTTGTAACACAAATTTTAAATGCTTCTGTTAAAACCTCAGTTTTACCAAAATGAAAAATGAATTTGACAACAAATACCGGCTTTTATCAACCAGAAACCAACCCGAAAGAAACTTTGGTTTTTCTGCATTATTTTGGAGGTTCTGCCCAAAGCTGGGATTGGCTGCTTCCGCTTTTGCAAAACGATTACAATTGTATCGCGCTTAATTTACCTGGTTTTGGCGGTGAACCTGCGTTGCCCGAACCTTCTATTGCGGCCTTTACTTCTTTTATCGTGCAAAAATTAGAGTCGCTTAATATTGAAAGTTATGTTTTGATTGGACATTCCATGAGCGGAAAAATTGCAGTTGATGTAGCTACCAATGATTCAAACTTTGCGGTTAAACAATTGATTTTGATTGCACCTTCCCCGCCAACTATCGAACATATTGCAGATGAAGAATTGCAGCGGATGCTGATCCATCCAAACCAAAAGGAAGCAGAAACTACAGCTAAAAGCATCACCATAAAACCGCTAACAGAAGAGCAATATCAGTTAGTCATTAAGAACAATTTGGAAACTGACAACAAAACCTGGAACTGGTGGCTTACAGAAGGTGTGCGCCATTCCATTGCTGAGGATTCGGCCCATTTATTTTTGCCGATTACGGTTTTAGCTTCTGAAGACGACCCGGCCATTAGTTTTGAAAGTATCAAAAAAGAAACTATTCCGCATTTGCCGGATGCAAAATTAATCACGACAAAAGGAGTAGGGCATCTCAGTCCGATGGAAGCACCGGAATGGCTGGCCGGGCAAATTAAGTTGGTTCTGTACAAAGCATAATCAGCATAATTATATTAGTTTATGCTGAAATGAGGCAACCTTTTTAGTTAGTACGCTGCTTAATTTCAGAATGATGAAAAGAACAATATTATTATCGGCACTACTGGCAATTGTAATTTTGCTGGCAAAAGCACAGCGTTGAACCGGCAAAAGGATATGTTGAGGATCAGGAAGGTTCTAAAATGTTGGTTTATAAAGTAGTAGATGCAGCGATTAAGGAAGTGATTTATGTGACTATAGATTTCCACTGTCATCATATCCGGCAACCCAAATGGCGGCTGGAAAGAAAGTGATTTGAAGGAATCCGGAATTAAAACCCGGGAGTTTTTGCGGAAGTATAACGCAAATGAAAAATAAACAAGCGCAGTAACCGCGAACTTAATAGCGAGGTTTTAATTTTGGTGAAGAATACAATAAAGGTTATCCAGTTAGATGCCGAAAAAATTCGGCATAAACTAAAATATACATAGAGGCAATGCTGTTTTTATGCCGATAAAAACAGCATTCGTCATTTCATCAAAACCAAAATTTGTTTAAATGTTTATTGGTTGGATTAAATGAAATAATTTGAAGCGTTACCGTTTTTTTGAGTTTGAAGATTACTCGTGGTTTCCAAATGTGTTGCGTTCGGGCATGTTGGATTATTTACGTTTTCTCATCCGGCTGCTGCGTGTTTATCAATCGGTAACGCCTTTACTGTTGGAAGTATTGGAAAAAACAGGAGAAAACAGAATTGTTGATTTGGGTTCTGGCGGCGGCGGACCAGTTGTGCAGGTTCAGCAAAATTTAAACTTGCAAACTAAACCCGTAAGTTTTATTTTGACGGATAAGTTTCCCAACACCGATGCCTGGCGTTACCTCAGCGAAAAAACGAAAGGACAAATTGGTTTTTATCCGGCATCAATCGATGCGGAAAATATACCCGAAACTTTGAAAGGGATCCGAACTTTGTTTTCGGCAGCGCACCATTTTCGGCCTGAGCAAATTAAAGCTATTTTACAAGCAGCGGTTAAACAGCGGCAAGCGGTTTGTTTGTTTGATGGAGGCGATAAAAACTGGTTTTTCCTGTTAGGTTCGCTGATCGTGCATCCGCTGGTTTTCTTTTTTTGTACGCCGTTTTTGCGTCCGTTTAAAATCTCGCGTATTGTGTTTACCTATTTTATCCCGCTCATTCCGCTTACCACCATTTGGGATGGCTGTGTTTCGCTTTTGCGTTTGTATCAACCACAGGAATTATTGCAGATTGCACAATCCATTCCAACAAAAACTTATACTTGGAAAGCCGGTAAGGTAAAAAACAATTTGGGCGTGCATGTTACTTATTTAATTGGTTATCCAAACTTGGATACTAATTTCTAAGTGATAAAAGAAGTATGTACTAATTGTAAACAAGCTGATTAAAGTAGTTTTTTCAAAAACCTACCTTATTTAAAAGTTCAACTTTTATTAATAATTTGTGCATTTTTGAAAAATACAGTAAAACAAACATGCCTCAACCTTTTGATTTCGCTACTGATTATATTTTGGAAGATGATTTCGTACAGCTTCGTCCGTTAAAAAAAGATGATTACGAATTGCTGCTTCCTTTTGCTTTAAATGAGCCGGAGATTTGGAAATATTCTTTAGTTCCTGTTGCCGGTAAAGAAGAATTGAAGGATTATATTGATGCTGCTGCGGATGCAAGGGAAGAAAAAAAGGAGTATCCATTTGTGGTTTTTGATAAACGCCAGCAGCAATACGCCGGAAGTACCCGCTTTTACGACATCCAATTAACTTATAATACTTTACAATTGGGTTATACCTGGTACGGTAAGCAATTTCAGGGAACAGGATTGAACAAACATTGCAAATTTTTGCTGCTGCAATTTGCTTTTGAAAAAATAGGTTTTGACCGCGTAGAATTTCGTGCAAACAACAACAATAAAAAAAGTATTGCGGCCATGCAAAGTATTGGCTGTACGATAGAAGGTGTTTTGCGTAGTCATTTACCAAAGTTGGACGGTAGCCGCCGCGACAGTATTATTTTAAGTATTTTAAAAGATGAATGGTTTGGTACGGTAAAAGAAGTATTTAAAAGCAAGCTGCTTTAAGTTATTATTTAAAAGGATTGATCACCCTAACTTTTTCCTCAATCAACTGACCGTGTTGTAAATCTTCAGAATAAAGAATAGAACAATTACTTTCAATTGCAGATGCTATGATAAGGCTGTCATAAAAAGAAAAACCATAACGTTCTGCAATTGTGCAAGCTTTCATTATTGTCATTTCGGTATTGATATACAAAGTATTGTTCAAACTGCATTCTTCAACAGCAGTTATGGCAAGGGTATAACTAATTTTAAATTTTTTTGTTAGTACGTTAACTAATTCTTGTAAAACTTGTGTGCTGATAAATGTTTGATTTCCAGAAACAAGTTTCTGGGAAATAATTCGCTTTCCCGGTTCGCTGTTGGAATAAGCGTAAACGAGGATATTGCTATCTAAAAATATCTTATCGCCCATTTGCTTCGTCGCGGTTAAATTGATAACCTTTTGTATCAATAGAAAGCGCGTCGAAAGTTACTTTTTTTGGGATGGCTTGTTTAGTTAAACCTTCATCTTTTGCAAATACGATCACTTCGATTTCCTTTCCAATATAATTTTCAGGAATAGTAACAGAAATTATTTTTTCGTTAGGGGTAATTGTTGTGTGAAGCATAGCCTGAAATTTAGGTTCTCTGGTTACAATGTTTAAAAATCCCTGTAAATATACGTTACAACAGTACCATAAAAAATCCACGGTTGAATTTCAAAATAGTAATGCTGCTTTTTTAAGTACCACGGTTAATTTTTGACCGATAAAAACAGCATTGTAACTATTTTACTTTCTTTTTCTTTAGCGCTTAAACATTAGCTGCATGTACAAAGTTATATCAGCATGAAAGCTATAACGGTAATAATTGAAAGTCCGAAAGGACAAGGCCACAAGTATGATTTTGAGCCTGAAACAAATTCTTTTAAACTGATGAAAGTTTTGCCTGCCGGGTTGGTTTTTCCTTTTGATTTTGGTTTCATCCCGAAAACAAAAGGAGAAGACGGCGACCCGCTGGATGTGGTTGTTATTTCCGAAATCCCAACCTTTCCGGGATGTTCTATGGATTGTAGGATAATCGGTTCAATAAAAGCGAACCAAACAGAAGAAGATGGAGAAACCGTGCGCAACGACCGCTTTTTGGCCGTGCCCGAAGTTTCGCAATTGTTTAAAGAAGTGGATGATATAGAGCATTTGCCCGAAGGTATTGTAAATCAAATTGAACACTTCTTTAAAAATTATAACGAACAGGCCGGGAAAAAATTTGAAACATTGGAAAGGGTAAAAGCACAGGAAGCTTTTAATATGATTAAGTTTGAAAGTTAAACCAGTTATGCTTTCTGAAAACCCGATCATTATCACCCTCAAAATAAATACAGATGCCGCTGCTTATTTTAACAATTTAAGGAAACAACATTTCCCTGCCGAACGCAATTATTTAGATGCACATTTAACGTTGTTCCATCATTTGCCTCGAAACGAAGATGCAATTTTTGAGGCGGTAAAAACAGTATGCCTTCAACAAAAACTAATGAATTTGCAAGTTGCACAAGTGGCGAGTATTGGTGCGGGCGTTGCGTTTAAGTTGGAATGTGAAGCATTGAAAAAACTGCATAAAAACCTGCAGCAGCAATTTCAACTTTGGTTAACACCACAAGACAAACAAGCACTTTGGCCGCATATCACCATTCAAAACAAAGTTGACCGTGCAACTGCGATTAAATTGCAGCTGGAATTAAGTTCCAATTTTAAACCTTTTGAAATACAGGGTTTGGGTTTAACACTTTGGGAATATTTGGGCGGACCATGGCAGTTGTTAGAAACTGTTGATTTTGAAGGATAAACGTTTAGTTGTCTAATCCTTGCCTAAATCTTCGTAAAAGCCTCACCCCAGCCCTCTCCTTTGGAGAGGGCTGGGGTGAGGCTTTTACTGCACTTTATACCGATAATTAAACCTGCCGATATTGCCATCTTTGTCAATTCCCTCGGCAATTACGCGGTAAGTGCCTTTGCCGTCAGAATTATAGTACTCAAAAGAAGCATTGCCTTTTTCATCTGTTAAAACACGTGGGTTCCAGTAGATGGTGCTGCGGTAATCTAAACCTTGCATCGTGCTTCGGGTTGCTTCGTATTTAGGCGAATAAAAAACACGGCTGCCGGTATAACCTTTCGGAACGAAAGTTACCACACTTGGCTGCGGAAGCAAATCCTGCAAATCTTTTAAGCTGACTTTTTTGTGCTCTACTTTTTTCAAATTTACCACCAATACTCCGTTTGTTCCGTAAGTGCGGTTGATCCCGCTTAAATCATCTTTTAAAAATACTTCTATGGATTCTACTTCTGTGGATTGTAAACTATTTAGATAACCAATATCCACAGGCATGCCATTTACAAAAGTTTGGACCGGTGTTTTATTGCCGGCCTGATAATCGCGGCGTACATACAAGTTGTTATCAACATAAGTTAACCCGAAAAGGCTTCCTTGCAAACAAGTTAAAAACATAGCGCAATTCATTAATCTGTCGCTGGGAATTAATTGATCGGGCATCATACTTAACCCAGTCAACGCCGGGAAATCCGTGTGGCTCGGTTTTTTCACATCCGAAACACCTTTAATTACTACTTCTTTTAAAGTGCGCCCGTTAAAATATTGTTTCTTACTGTTTTGCAGATAAACGCTCATCGTGCTATCAATGTTCAACATTTCATCTGGCATTTGCGGGTTTTTGTTTACCGCTTGTGCAGCAGTCCCGTTCAGCATAATCATCATGTTCCGGCTGTTGGAATTGCCTTTTGCACTTAAGGTTACTTTGGAAGAATCAAGCACCAGCACTTTTGGAAACGTGAAAACACCTTCTGCGTTGGTTACCGCTTGTGAGGTAAAATTATGGTCTGGAACCTGCAATTTAATTACGCCGCGCGCAATAGGCAAACCGGAAAGGTCTCGTAAAGTACCTGTAATATCAATGCCGCCTTCGGGATAAAAAGTAATTTCCGGAGATTTCCCTGCAAGGATGGCATCGTAAGAAAAACGACGATAGCCTTGTGTCAGCATCAAAATATCTAAGTCTGCAGCAGTTTGTTCGTTCGGGTTTTTAAAGTAATAATTGGGTTTTTCGATGTACCCTTTTAAATCAGAAGTGAGCAGCAAGTTGGTTAAAATAGTTGTTTCTGCATTTTCATCAAACGGAATTTTGCTTTCATCAATCACCGCAACTGATAAATTAGCTTCAGTTGGCAAGGTTTTATTTTTTGCCGTTACATTTATTTTTACCTTTTCGCGCGAAACGTAAGCTGTTTTTGCAGAAGTTAAAGCAATGCCCAATTGATCGTTATGATCGATAAAAGCAATTCGTTCGCAAACCGGATGTCCGTTTGTGGCAAATAACGTAAGCTGAACCATGCCGGTTGGAAACTTGCTTTTAGGAATATTGGCACTATAAATTAAAGCTTGCAAAGAAGTTTGCGCGGCATAACAAATTACGCCTCCGCTAAAACCGACAATATAAAAACCTTTGTTTTGATTTTTTTGAAGAAAAGCTTGATTGGCTGCAATCCGGATAAACAGATTGGTAGGATCAGTATTGTTGATCGCCATCGTAATACCTTCGGGCAAAACGCGCGGCAGATTTACGGTACTTTTAGAACCATCGGCAAAAACTACGTTGGCACGATAAGTCTTTCCGGCTTCGGGCAATATGGCAAAAACGGCCATCCCTAAATTATTGGAAGTAAACTCGCCGGCCGTTTTGCCATCGTTATCTGTTACCGTTCCTTTTACATTGATGCCAAGCCCGTTTGCTGCAACCGCTTTTACGGCAACTTTTGAACGTACACCAACAATCATCTGACCGCTTTCGGGAAAAAACTGTACATCCGGCGTGGCAACCGCGCTGTGCAAAGGAAAAGTATTGGTGATAGATTTTTTATCGTTAGTAATTACGGTAAACAAAGTCCCGGCAGCAAGCGAAGTGCCTTTGGTAGCAATATTAATCGGCAAAAACCCTTTTCCGTCGGTTGTACCTTTGCCTTTGGCTACGGTTTCGTAATCCACTTCTACATACCAGCTTACTTTTTTATTGGCATAAGGTGCGCCGTTTCCGTCCTGATAATAAATACCTGCGCTTGCTTTGGCATGATTATCTTTTGTAGCGCCCGAAAAAGAAATTTTGGTGAGTACGCTGTTTTCGATCAAATCGCCAACTACGATGTTTTTATTAAAAAAATAATCAGGATCGTAGTTGCGCATGTAGTTGGTGTAAGCACGAACATGGTAATTTCCTTGTCTGTAAACTAAAGGCTGTAAAGTAATATCGCCGGATGCAATGCTGTTTACAACGGGTAATTTTAGGGTTTCTATCAAAGAATCACGACTGGTAAAAATATCAACATAAACAATTTTACTTAGGATAGACGGTTCATGCAGACCTGCCGTAACGTAAGCTTTAAACCAAATGGTATCGCCAACGGCATAATAAGGCTTGTCGAAGTGGAGGTAAACTTTTTCTACCGGATGGCCTTGTGTAAACTGAGCCGTTTTGGTAATGATGGTATTTAAACTGGTTGAATCCTGGGCAAAAGCAGCAGGACTTGCAGCACAAAAAAGTATGGATAAAAGCAGTATCAGTTTTGCAGGTTGCATAAATATGAATGGTGGCTAAATTCGGCTAATATAACCGTTTCTGGCCGGGCTTGTAACATGCAGCTTTAACATTTTTTTACAATTGCAGATGAATATGCGGGATTGCAAATTTTTTAACTATTCCTTTAACAATCAGTTCCATCGGCTTAAAAACCGGTTAAAAGCTTCTTTATACTGATCGCCGACGGTGATATTTACACTTCCGATCTGCAAAGCGTTGCGTGTAATCGAATTGATTTTTTCTAAAGAAACGATAAAAGACCGATGAACCCGCAGAAAGCGTTTTGCAGGCAATTTGTCTTCCAAAGCTTTAAGGCTGGTGAGCGATAAAAGTGGTTTCTTTTCATTCTGAAGCCAAACTTTTACATAATCTTTTAAGCTTTCGATATACAAAATATTGCTTAACGCAACACGCACCAACTGATATTCTACTTTTAAAAAAAGATATTCGTCTGAAACAACTTCTTCTGTGTTTGCCGGAACATTTTGTGATTTTTTTACCAATTCTGCATAAGCCAAAGCTTTGTTTGCCGCATGTAAAAACTCTTCGTAATTAAACGGTTTCAGTAAATAATCAAGCGCATCCACGCGGTAACCTTCTAACGCAAACTGGTTGTAGGCGGTGGTAAAAATAATACGTGGTTTTGGGTTTTCCCGGCTGTCTAAAACTCGTGCCAGTTCAATTCCGTTTAAATCCGGCATCTGGATGTCTAAAAAAATTATGTCCGGTTGCTGCTCGTGCAATCCGCGCAAAGCTTCAACACCGCTAGAAAATTTACCTACCAATTTTAAAAAAGGTGTTTGTTCAATAAAAGCACAAACCAAGCCTAAAGCAAGCGGTTCATCATCAACGGCGATGCAATTCAAAATCATGACAATTGGATTTTTAAATCAACTTCGTATTTATTTTCTTCGGCCAAATCTTTAATCTCAAGTTTGTATTTAGACGGATACAAAAGGTCTAATCGCCGGATCGTGTTTTGTAATCCGATGCCTTTGTTTTCATCTGCCACAACCTGTTGTTCTTTAAATATATTGTTGGTCACTTTTATTTCTAAAGTTTTTCCTTTTTGTTCAATCCAAATAAAAATTTTACCAGGTTTTGTTACGCTGATGCCATGTTTAAACGCATTTTCTACAAATGGCAAAAGCAGCATCGGCGTAATTGTTACATCATGGTCTAATACCGGCGTTTCAAATATAACTTCTGTTAGTTCTGTTAAACGTAACTGCATCAGGCTGATATAATCTTTTACAAAAGAAATTTCCTTGCTTAGCAAAGTGCTGCCTTGCTGGGTTTCGTACAATAAATAACGCATCATCCGCGAAAGTTGGTGCAATGCTTTGCGTGAATTTTCTACATCAATTATGGTCAGTGCGTAAATATTGTTTAGTGTGTTGAAGAAGAAATGAGGGTTAATTTGTGCTTTTAAAAAAGACAGTTCCGAGCTGATCTTGTCTTGCTCCAGTTCCAGCCTTAATTGTAAATCCTTTTGTATTTTTTGGGTTGAAGTGATGCTTGTGCTGATTGCGAAAACAAAACTGATCATAATCATCATCAGGATTTGAAAGCCAAAACCATTGTCTTTAGGTGGTTGCCGCCCTTTCTGGTTAAAACCTTTTTCCAATGTTTCACGAATATGCAATAAATTACCGGCAAGCCAGCTGATTAAAACTGTTGCCGCAACTATCACAAGGGCAAATAGAATGTATTGCTTAATCTTATTTCGAATTAAAAATTGCGGCACTAATACTTTGGAATTTAAATAATAGGTGCCAACTACCAGCCCAAATATAATCCCCTGGTTTACCCAAAACTGAAAAGGCATGGTTAAACCGAATGTTAAGGGTTGATAAACCAATACCACCAAACCAAACCCTACCCAAATTAAAGTATGGATGAGGATGGTAACCGGCTTGCTCATCGTTGTTTTTGGAATTATGCTTTTGCTCATTTAGTACAATATTAAAAAGCTTGTAAATGCAAACCAATTATAATCTGCCTACAGCCTGTTTTCATCGACCGATAACCGGAAATGCTTCTTTTACCACCTATTTTTATTGTTGAGTTTACAAAAGGCAGTTGGTAGATAAAAAAGCGCGGTTGGTCTATGTTTGCTTGTTCTTGGTCTGTTTTACTTTTTGTTTAAAGGAAGAAAACATTGCTTTGTACAACCAATTTTTTTGAAATTTATGCGACAAAATGTTAAAGCGAATATATGACATGAAGATACCTGAAATAATTTTTGGTTTATGTTGCTTAACTACATGCTGTTTTTACAGCCCTTTATTGGCACAGGATTCTACACTTACGCCCAGTTCTGTAAAATGGGATTTGCAAACTTGCTTGGATTATGCCCGGAAAAACAATATCCAAATCAACAGTTTAAGGTTGAGTGAAAAAACAAGTCAGCAGGAATTGTTGCTTTCCAAAGCTTCGGTGTTGCCAAACTTGTATGGTTCGGCATCGCAATCCATCACGCGCGGCAATAATTTCAATTCAACTTTAGGTGCTTCGCAATCCGGCATTACGCCTGCCGGAAGTTACGGCGTAAACTCTGCCTGGACTTTATACCAGGGCGGTTATTTGCGGAACGATATTCAGCAAAAAAACTTGTCGGTAGAATCTGCAAACTTGAATGTATTGCAGCAGGAAAACAGTATTATCTTATCCATCACCCAAAGTTATTTAAATATTTTGCTGGATAAAGAAAGCATCATCTATCAGCAAAACGTGGTAGAAACTTCAAGGGCACAAGTTGAGCAAGGGCAAAAACGTTTAAATGTAGGCAGCATTGCACAATATACGCTGGCGCAATTGCAATCGCAACAAGCCAACGATCAATACACTTATATTACTTATCAAAATACAGAACGGCAGGATTTGTTGACCTTGAAGCAATTGTTGCAATTGCCAACCAATACAACTTTTGATATTGTAAAACCTGATACCGTAATTACAAGTTCCGCAATTGCACCATTAAAAGAAGTACAAGATATAGCTTTGCAAAACCGGCCGGAAGTAAAAAACAGCGAACTTGGATTGGATATTTCTAATTATGCACTGGCAAAAGCACGCGCCGGATATTCGCCTTCCATCAGTGCTTCGGGTTCCTTGTTTTCCAGTTACAGTAATTCTGCCAACACTTATTTTACGCAACTTAACAATAACTTTTATCAGCAAATTGGCCTTTCGCTTTCTGTTCCGATTTTTACCAGAAGGTTAAACAAAACCAATGTTGCCGAGGCCAGGATCAACATCGATCAATCCAAACTTACTTTGTTAAATACCAAAACTGTTTTATCACAAACGGTAGAAAGGGCTTACATCAATGTTCAAAACGCACAAAGCCAATTTGATGCAGCAGCCGAAGCTTTTAAATACAACCAGGAAAGTTATCGGATTGCCAACGCACAATTGAAAGTAGGCGTGGCCAATATTGTAGATTTTCTACAGCAAAAAACATTGTACATACAGGCACTTCAGGCTTACATCCAGGCTAAATATAATGCTGCTTTAACCCTAAAAATTTATGATTTCTACCGTGGTATCCCTGTTAAACTCTAAAATATGAAAAAAGGATATAGAACAACATTGATTATTATTGCCATTGTGTTGGTGGCCTCGCTGATCTGGTTTTTTGGGTTTCGTAAAAAGGAGCAGCCTGTCATTCTGGAAATACAAGCTCCTGCCACGGGTTATATTACACAAAACGTAACCGCAACTGGCACAATACAACCGGTAGATACGGTTGCAGTTGGAACGCAAGTTTCGGGCACTATTAAATACGTTTATGCTGATTTTAATTCCAAAGTTAAAAAAGGGGAACTGGTTGCGCAGTTAGACAAATCATTGTTGCAAGCTTCCGCCGATCAGATTATTGCTAACTTACAAACTGCCAAAAGCCAGTTGCTTTATCAGAAAAATAATTTTGAACGCCAAAAGCTGCTTTATAAAACTGATGCCATCAGTAAAGCGGATTATGATGCTGCCGTAAATTCTTACAATGCTGCCGTTGCAAACGTATCAAGCACAGAAGCGCAATTGCGGTTAACGCAAAAAAATCTTTCTTATGCTGATATTTATTCGCCGATAGATGGCGTTGTGTTGTCCAGAAGCATCAGTCCGGGACAAACAGTAGCAGCCAGTTTTAGTACGCCAACGCTTTTTGTAATTGCCAAAGACATTACCAAAATGCAAGTGCAGGCCAATGTAGATGAAGCTGATATTGGCAACGTGGGCAAAAACCAGCGTGTTTCTTTTACGGTTGATGCTTTTATTGATGATTCTTTTAACGGAACGGTGCAGGAAGTAAGGCTTCACCCCAAAACATCTTCTAATGTGGTTACTTATACCACCATTATCAACGCGCCAAACCAAGACATGAAACTGAAACCGGGGATGACGGCCAACGTAATTATCTACACCAAAGAAGTAAATAATGCGATGCTGGTTCCGGCAAAAGCTTTACAATTTATGCCAGATTCTACCTTAAACGCAAACCACTTCGACATTAAGCCACTTAAAAAAGAGCAGGTAAAAGAAGCATCGGGCAATACGGCAGGTTCACATGCTTTAAGAAGCGACAGCACAGGCGTTGTTTCTGGCAAAGCGGCTACCATTTGGTTGAAAAAAGGCAATACGTTGTTGCAGAAACAAATCACTATCGGCTTGAATGACAATACACACGTAGAAGTTTTAGCCGGATTATCATCCGCAGATTCTGTTATAAGCGGCATACAGCCAGCAGCGTTAAAAGTGCCTTCGAGCGGGACTTCATTTTTTCCAAGGCCGGGAGGGGCGAAAAAACCGAAATGAGCGACAAAAAAATATTAGAACTGCACGAAATCCGGCGGGAATTTAAAATGGGGGATGAGATCGTCCATGCCTTGAGAGGCGTTTCTTTCGAAGTAAAAGCCGGAGAATTTGTAACGATTATGGGCAGCAGCGGTTCGGGCAAAACCACTTTATTAAATACGCTGGGCTGCCTGGACAAGCCATCTTCCGGCACATATTTATTGGATGGCGTAAATGTGGGCAACTTAACCCGGAACGAACTGGCACAATTGCGAAATCAGAAAATAGGTTTTGTATTTCAGGCTTATAACTTATTGGCGCGAACTTCTGCTTTGGAAAATGTAGAACTGCCTTTGTTTTACAACCCAACCGTAAGCACTTCCGAACGGCGGGAACGCGCCATCAAAGCATTGGAAGCGGTAAAACTGGCCGATCGGATGGATCATTTGCCTAATCAGCTTTCGGGCGGACAGCAACAACGCGTAGCCATTGCCCGTGCTTTAGTAAACGAACCGGTGATGATTTTGGCGGATGAAGCAACCGGAAACTTGGATACGCGCACTTCCTACGAAATCATGTCGCTGATGCAGGAATTGAACGAAAAACAAGGCAAAACCATTGTGTTTGTAACCCACGAGCCTGATGTTGCCGCATTTAGCAGCCGAACCATTACCCTGCGCGATGGAAAAGTAACCAAAGATACCCTAAACGAAGCCAAACGATCAGCAAAGGAAATGCTGGCCGCGTTGCCAATAACGGAAGATTATTAATTATCCCATTGAAATGAAGATCTTAAATTTAATCAGGGTTGCTTTAAAAGCTTTACAACGCAACAAGCTCCGGGCTTTTTTAACCATGCTTGGCATTATTATCGGCGTGGCTTCTGTAATTACGATTGGTGCCATTGGGGAAGGTTCTAAGATCAGTATCCACAATTCCCTTGCTGGTTTAGGTTCAAATTTAATAACCATTATGCCCAACAGCAACGTGCCGGGCGGGGCCAGGCTGCAAGGTGCCAATGTAGAAACTTTAACGCTAAAAGATGTATTGGCCATACAAAACCAGGCAACGGATATCCGGGACATATCGCCTTCTTCACAGTCAAAAGGACAAGTAATCAATGGTTCTTTAAACTGGCCAACTACCATTCAAGGAGTAAGTGCCGGTTATTTGTCTATCCGTAATCTATCTGTCCGGAACGGGATTACTTTTTCTGATAAAGATGTGCGGACCTACGCCAAAGTGTGTTTGCTCGGCCAAACGGTGGTCAACAATATTTTTCCAAAAGGCATGGATCCATTAGGGAAAATCATTCGCTTTAATAAAATCCCTTTCCAGGTTATTGGTGTTCTTTCCCCGAAGGGACAAAATACTTTCGGTCAGGATGAAGACGATATTATTTTAGCACCTTATACCACCGTCCAAAAAAGGATCATCGCCTCCATTTACTTTGGCAATATTTATGCTTCTGCTAAAACCGAAGCTTTGTCGGATGCTGCTTCGGATGAAATTACACATATTTTAAGGGTAACACATCGGCTTCGGGCAACAGAAGATGATGATTTTGTGATCAGGACGCAGGCCGAACTCATCAAAACCCTTGGCTCGGTAACCGGTTTATTAACCGCTTTGTTAACAGCAATCGCCGGGATTTCTTTGGTGATTGGCGGCATCGGAATCATGAACATTATGTACGTTTCGGTAACAGAACGGACCAAAGAAATTGGTTTGCGCATGTCTATCGGTGCCCGCGGAATTGATATTTTGATGCAGTTTTTAACCGAAGCCATTATGATCAGTATTACCGGCGGTTTGATCGGGATTATTTTTGGTGAAACTTTGGCGCTCATTATCGCTCATATACTTTCCTGGTCTTCTATTGTTGATAAATCGTCCATCATCATTTCCTTTTCGGTTTGTACCGTCATTGGTGTTTTCTTCGGCTATTATCCTGCGTTAAAAGCATCCAAGTTAGATCCGATTGAAGCGTTGCGGTATGAGTAAGGTTTGGGTTGATGCTTCTTTTATCGGGTAAAATATGGTAAAAGGCCGGTCGGTAATTTGATTATTTAGTTTCCCGTTGCCTGAGTTTTGTAACTTTACAACATGAAATTTGTAGACATAAAAAATGACGTTGCGTTTCGAAAAATATTTGGAAACGAAAACAGAAAAGAAGTGCTAATTTCTTTTTTAAACGCTGTTTTGTTATTGGAAAAGGACAACAAAATTATAACTGTTGATATTTTGACACCTTATCAGTTGCCATCCCTGAAAGGCGGAAAAGTTACAATTGTTGACGTTAAAGCGAAAGACCAAAACCAAAAGACCTTTATTGTTGAAATGCAAGTAGCAGAAGTAGACGGTTTTGATAAGCGTGTGCTTTATTATGCTTCAAAAAGTTATTCCGGGCAAATTGAACGCGGTGACCAATATGAAAAGCTAAACCCAACTTTTTTTATAGGAATTTTAGATTTTGAAGTAACTAAAAACCCAAGCTACATTAGCAGGCATAAGATTGTAGACATAGAAACAAATGAAAACTATATCAAAGACATTGAATTCAATTTTATAGAATTACCAAAATTCAACAAAACGACGGAAGAACTTTTTACTATTGTTGACCAATGGGTTTACTTCATCAAAAATGCTGAAAACTTAGAAGTTATTCCGGATAATATAAAGGATGAGGGTTTAAAATTCGCTTACCAAGATGCAGACAAACATAATTGGACTAAAGAGGAATTGGAAGCTTATGATTATGCGCTGATGCGCGAACAAGATGATAGAGGGCGTTTCACTTTAGTTTTAAGGCGGGAAAAGGAAGCTATCGCAAAAAAGTTGCTTAAATTAGGATTATCGTTAAATGACATTGTTGAAACTACTGGGCTAACAGTTAACCAGTTAGAAAACTAAACGAAGAATAAAACTGCTGTATTTTATAAGTACCAAACACAAAAAAACGATGGCCGATTTCGGCCGTCGTTTTTTATTTCATAAAAGAAGTATGCAAGGGGGGAACTACTTCGCCTGCGCAAATTCCAACTTCAAATCAATCGTAACATCTTTGCCAACGGTTGCGCCGCCGGCCTCGGTTGCTGCGTTCCATTTCAAACCATAATCAAAACGGTTAATTATAGTATTGGCCTTGAAGCCAACTTTGGTGTTGCCGTAAGCATCTTTAGCTGTTCCGCCATAGGTAACGTCAAATTTTACCGGCTTGGTTACATCGCGAATAGTTAGGTTTCCCATCAAGGCATATTTGTTTGCAGCTAATTTTTTCATAGAAGTACTTTTAAAAACCATATTCGGGTATTTCTCGGCATTAAAAAAATCATCGCCTTTTAAATGCTTGTCGCGCATATCGTTGTCCGTATTTACGCTGGCAACATCGATAGAAAAATCAACATTGGCATCAGCAAAATCTGGTTTGGTGTTGCTTAATGTTCCGTTAAACTTTTTAAAATTTCCTTCCACTTCAGAAATTACCAAATGCGTAACCGTAAATTTTGCAGAAGAATGTGCAGGGTCAACATTCCATTTGGTCTGGGCAAATAAACCCGATTGGCCAAGAATTAGTGCAGCAGCAATAAAAAGCTTTTTCATTTTTTAAATTGTTTAAGTAGATATTTATTTTTCTGTTGTAAAAATAGCAGTATCAAAACAACTATTTATTGGGATTAGGTAAAATAAATGTTGTAACATCTATTTATGGTTCGAAAAATAAAATTACACAACTAATTTTTAAGCTTCTTTATCAGCTGCTTCATAAATTGGATCTGAAACTGCAGCTGTAACCAACGCCTGTCCGGCCAAAAATGCTTCTGCGTATTCCTGGTTTAATACACGGTGCGGCAATTGGTGAGGGTAAAACTCCATATCCCACAAACCCGAATTGTGCCAAACCGTTAGGTGGTCCCAATCTGGCCGATCAATAATCGGATAAATGCAAACACCCCAAAAAGTAATATTATTTTGCAGGATGATGGCGGTTTCATCTGCAATATATTTAATCCATTTCGGGCGGTCTTCTTTCGGGTGGCTGGTTTCTGTCAATACAACTGGTTTGTTGTTGTAACGCTTGTAAGCTTCTGCCAACAAACTGCTGAACGGCCTCCAACGGCTGTCGCGCGGATTATCGATCCATTTTAAATATTGGTGCGTGGTGCTTACCCAATGGTTGTTGTAATAGTAGTTTACACCTAAAATATCAATGTAATTGGGAGAACCTCCGAGTTCCGGACATAATTTTCCGGAAAGCATATCCATCGACTGGTACTGGATATCGTGCGCAATTTGTGCGGCAATTATTTCTTCTTCTGTTGCATCAACCGGCGGCACAATTTGCATCAGTGGTTCGGTCGTCATGATTTTAACGGATGGATCAATTTCCCGCATCGCCACAACACCAGAAATATAAGCACGCATCAAGGCATATTTTAAATCCCATCCCTGGTTAATGCCGTAAGGTGTAGTGCCGCGCACATCGCCGCCCAGCCACGAAACAAAGCTTACTTCGTTTATTGGGGTAATTATTAAGGTATCGTTTGGACTAATGGAACGATAAAACACTACAAAAGCACGACACAAAGCTGCAAAACGAGGTGTAAAATGTGGGTGCAAAGGCGATAAATCTTCCGCAAAACCAAAATGGCAAATATCCCAAAGCTGTTGGATACCGTTGGCTTTGCCTCTTTCTATCATCAAAGCAACTGTGGACCAATCGTATTCGTAAGGTTTTTTTTCCACGTGGCTCCATTGGATACCTTCCCGTACGGTTTTGATATTGAATTGCGACAGGTTCTGGTAATCCTCGTCAATCAATTCCAAATGAGCCGTTTCTTTCAATAGGTCAACGCGGTTGCCGTAAAAATTCAACTGGTCTGTGCATTCGTAGCCTGCCATCCAGAAAGAGCGAAAAGGATTATTGTTCATTATTTATAATTTAATACTATAAAAGAAGCATTGTTAACAAGAAGAGCTGTTTTTTGTTAAGCAATTTCTATTTCTTTTTGTTGGAAGTTCTTTTTAAGAAGTGCTTACCAAAATCACGCAACCATAATTTCTCCGCGCAAATAAGTAATTGCTTTGCCAGAGATGAGTACACGTTCACCTTTTTGCTCACACCAAATTTCTCCTTTTCTTGCCGATAATTGATAAGCGCGCATATTGTTTTTACCCAGCTTTTTTGCCCAATACGGGATCAAGGTGCAATGTGCAGAACCGGTAACCGGATCTTCGGGAATGCTGCAAGAAGGCGCAAAAAAGCGGGAAACAAAATCAACTTCTTTGCCGGGAGCGGTAACGATAATGCCGATGACATCGATCTTCCCCAGTAAAAAGAAATCGGGTTTTAGGTTGATTACGTCTTCTTCCTTTTCGTAAACCACAAAATAATCCCTTGATTTTTGGATGCTAATTGGCGCAACTCCGCCTAAAGCTTCGAGCAAAATGTCTGGCGTTTCGCAAGGTTGCGGCGGGCGCGAAGGAAAATCTAACGTGTAAAGACCATCTTTTTTAGCTACCGTTAAAGTTCCGGCAACTTTGGTTTTAAAGTTAATTTCTTCTCCCGCAAAACCCAATTCTGTAAACAAAATATGGGCGGAAGCCAAAGTTGCATGTCCGCACAAATCAATTTCCAATTCCGGCGTAAACCAACGCAGCATAAAACCATCACCATCTTTTACGAAAAAAGCAGTTTCGGCGAGGTTATTTTCTAAAGCAATTTGTTGCATGGTTTCATCTGGCAGCCATTCTTCGAGCGGACAAACGGCGGCCGGGTTTCCTCCAAAAAGTTTGTCGGTAAAAGCATCGGCCTGATAAATTTTTATCGTCATACTGTTTTTATCTATCTAAAATTGATGTACCCAAATGTTGCCAATTCATCTCTGTTTTTGATATGTTTTGTACAACCATCGCTTAGCAACACAATTTTGCTGCTAATATCTAATATATTTTGGTATTGATGATCGGTAACGATAATTCCTTTTTGCTGAGATCTTTTGCGGATAATCTCTTTAAATTCTTCGGCCTGTATTGGCGAAAGATGGATAAAAGGTTCATCTAATAAAATGTAATTTGCTTTGCTGTATAAAATCATCAGCGTTTCCAATTGCCTTATTTCTCCGCCCGAAAGTTGGTTAGGCTTTTTCTGAAAGTACTTTTTATAAATTGTTTCTTCAGCAAACTCATTCCAAACTTTCGGATCGACCAGTAATTTTGCTAATTGTTTAATCGAACTTGTATCTGGCAGATAATGATCTTGCGGCAAGTACCCAATCTTGTGACGATAACCTTTTTCTATTGTTCTATCATCAATGCTGATGTGTTTGAAACTTGGATTTAAACTTCCAAAAATAATTTTTAACAAACTCGATTTTCCACAACCGTTCCTTCCAAGTAAACCAACAACTTCAGCAGGTTTACAATCCAAGTATATATCTTGTAAAATTTTTCGGCCATCGTAACTTAGTTCTACACTGTCAACTTTTAACATGGCAACAAGATAAAAATACAAGATAAAAGCCAATCATCATCAGGTAAAAAAGAAAGTCGGACAAGAAAACATAAGCATATAAACTTCGAATAGTATAACCGGCATTTCGGTAGTAGTAATAGGTTTTGTTGGAGAAATAATATTGAAACCAAACGGAAGATATATACCCAAGCAATTTTATAAAAAAACTTACACCCAGAAAGCCAATTCCATACAAGGATATTCCTAAATACGCAGCAATTGTAAAAAGTAAATTCCATACAAACAGCGGCCGATAGAACAAAAGAAGCAGTTTATAAAGATTTTGCATTGATTTAAATGTAGCGAAAAATCAGCCAAACAAATCCAACTGCATACTTCTTTTATCGCCTAAATTTTGAGTTCGAACTTGGTTGACCAGCAAATGTGCTTTGCGTGTTGGTTCCGGGATGCGGTAACCATTTACACATTGTTTGATGATTGCCAAACTTTGTTCTAAATTGATGCGATGGCCGGGAGAAACAAAAACCGGGTTAACTTTATTTTTTGTGCGAAGTGCCGCGCCGATCACTTCATCCCGGTCATAAATTAAACTTTCTGACCCGGCTGCTTCCGGCAAAGTTTCAAACTTGCCGGTGAGCAAACTTTTGGCACAACCTAAAGTTGGCGTATCGGTAACCAATCCAAAATGGGTTGCAATCCCAAGTCGGCGCGGATGTGCAATTCCTTGTCCATCTAAAACTAACAAATCTGGCTTTATATTGAGTTGGTTCCAGGCCAACAACAAGGCTGGTACTTCCCGGAACGAAAGCAAACCCGGAATGTAAGGAAAAGCAGTTTTGCTGATAATGGTCGATTTTGCAACTTCTTTTAACTCCGGAAAACTTAAAACGATGATTCCTGCGTAAACGGTTTCTTCATATTTATTGAAAGAAATATCGGCACCGGCAATGGTTTGGATTGGTTTTAAAAGCGGTTCAATTTTAATTTCGAGCCGCATTTGCTTCTGCAATTCAATGGCTTGGGCAGGCGAGAGGTTTTCGTATTCTTCCGGAGAAATTATAGGCATAAAAGAAGCATTTCAACTTAACCTCAATACTTTAAAAGCGTTTGTGCAATAGCCGAAAAAAGCAGTGCAACCAAAAGGGTTTATATAATCAGCCCAGGTAAGATTTTAAAACTTTACTGCGCGAAGTATGCCGCAGCCGTTGCAAAGCTTTGTCTTTAATTTGGCGTACACGTTCGCGTGTCAGGCTAAATTTTTCGCCGATTTCTTCCAGAGAAAAAGGACTATTCGCACCTAAACCAAAAAACAGGACGATGATTTCACGCTCACGTTCGGTTAAAGAAGATAAAGAACGGCGGATTTCTTCGGCCAAAGATTCATCGATCAGCATCGAATCGGTGTTTGGTTCTTTATTGTCCAAAACGTCCAGCAGCGTGTTTTCTTCGCCCTGAACAAAAGGCGCGTCCATCGAAACATGGCGGCCGGAATTGCTTAACGTATCAGAAATTTTTTCAACAGTGGTTTCTAAAGTATCGGCCAGCTCTTCAGGCGAAGGTTCTCGTTCAAACTCTTGCTCTAATTTCGAAAAAGCTTTGCTGATTTTGCTTAAAGAACCAACTTGATTCAACGGCAAACGCACAATACGAGATTGTTCTGCAATGGCTTGTAAAATAGATTGACGAATCCACCAAACGGCATAAGAAATGAATTTGAAACCTTTGGTTTCATCGAAACGTTTGGCCGCTTTTATTAAACCTAAATTTCCTTCGTTGATCAGATCGCCTAACGTAAGTCCTTGATTTTGATATTGCTTGGCTACGGAAACCACAAACCGGAGATTTGTTTTTGTCAACCTTTCTAAAGCGGCCTGATCGCCTTCACGTATTTTTTGCGCTAAAATAACTTCTTCTTCTGCGGTAATCAGATCAACTTTTCCAATTTCATGCAGGTATTTATCTAAGGACTGCGACTCGCGGTTAGTTATGGATTGGGTTATTTTTAGCTGTCTCATCTATAAATTATACCTTGTTTCTTATATAGTAATTTAAGAAAAACAAAAATAAAAAATATCTGCAAAAATCACCATTGCTTAAAACACTATTCGTAATTATTGGTTAACAGCCGATTTAAAAGAGGAAGAAATTAGATTTGAGGCACTAAAAGTAAAGCATTTTTTAGCACTTAAATTTCATCAAGCTTAAAAATTTCATCCAACCGGACACCTTTTTCTGTTCGTTTTACCGTGCAGCATTCATTCTGCGGATCGTGTTCGAAAAACAGAATATATCGCCGATCTGCCGCTTCTTCTAAAAAAACCTTTTTTTCAGCAAGGGTTTGCAGCGGAAACACATCATAAGCCGGAATGTAAGGCAACGGAATATGGCCGGTGGTAGGCAGCAAATCTGCTACGTAAATTATGGTTTTATTTTTATAACTGATTTGGGGCAGCATCATGCCTTTTGTGTGCCCGGAAGTAAAGCGGATAGAAATTTTATCGGTAAAAGAAGCATTGGCCGGATCAATAAATTTAAGCTGACCGCTTTGTTGCAAAGGCAAAATATTTTCTTTTAAAAACGAAGCTTTTTCGCGTTCGTTCGGGTTGATTGCCCAGTCCCAATGTTTTTGATTGCTCCAATAATTGGCGTTTTTAAAGGCCAAAACAGGTTTTTCGTTTTCTAAAATTACCGCTCCGCCAACATGGTCTAGGTGAAGATGGGTGAGAAAAACATCGGTTATATCATCAGGATGAAAACCTAAACCGGCTAAAAATTGATTGAGCGAAGCATCTCCATGCAAAAAATAATGACTGAAAAACTTTTCGCTTTGTTTGTTGCCAATGCCGGTATCAATCAAGATTAGTTTTCCTTCATCTTCAATCAATAAGCATCGCATAGCCAGCGTACAAAGATTATTTTCGTCGGCCGGGTTGGTTTTGTTCCAAATGGTTTTAGGTACAACGCCAAACATGGCACCGCCGTCCAATTTAAATAGGCCGGTATTAATGGTGTGGAGTTGCATGGCAGAGTAACAAGTATTTGGTAGCAAGTATCACTTTCTTTAATACAATTAGAAAGCAGTTTTTTAAATTATAGAAAGTTTGGACTTGAAGTTATTTTGCAATTGATGCAATGCTTCTTTTAATGCAGATTCTTTGATCATTCCTTTTAAGGAAAGATCTTCATCCAAAACATCCCACCTTAAACCAATTCCGTCGGCAATTAATTCCCATTGATCTAACTCTTCCTGGCTTGCATTTTTCAGTTTCGGATAGCTGCTTAAAGCAATTTTCAAAATCGTGCCATTGTTTAAAAGTACAAATAAGCTATCTAACTTTTTATCTGATAAAAGCACTTGTTTTGCTCGCAAACCTTGTTCAAAAATCAAAAGATCAAAAGGGTCTTTAGCTTTTTTGTTTACAATTTTGTCAGGGTGGTTAATATTCAAAATACTCATTCCATTTCTCGATTAGTATATCATAATGCTCTTGAAGGATACTTTTTATTTTTCTTCTTTCAATAAGTTTAAAACCATAGGAGTATTCTTCAAGTAATTTTGGCTCTAACCAAAATTTTGCGTTTGCAGTGCCTTTAGTGATATGAATATGTGCGGGTTCCTGATTTTCATTGCTGTAGAAACTAAATTTATATCCGTTACTCTCTAATACTTTTGGCATCTAAACAAAAATAACAATTATTGTAATACCAATCTTATCATTCCTTCGTCACCGATTTTAAACCTAAGATAGAAGCAATCAGCATAAAAATAAAAAAAAGCCGCCAAAAGTCGGCGGGTTCTTTAAAGATAAAAATGCCTGCAATTACAGATCCTGCTGCGCCAATTCCCGTCCAAACGGCATAAGCAGTACCAATCGGTAAAGTTTGGATGGATTTGTTCATCAGCATAAAACTTAATGTAATGCAAATAAAAAAGCCAATACTCCACTTGAGGTTACTGAAGTTATTAGAAAACTTGAGACATGTAGTAAAGCCAACTTCAAACAAACCACCAAGAATGAGGTAGAACCAGGCCATTATATAGTTGTGTATTTTGAATTACGGGTTATTAGTTCGGCTTTTAAAATTTAGGGCGATAAAAGAAGTATTAGTAAAACTAAAAACCTGCGTTGCCACAAGTTTTTAGTTGATAAAAGAAGTATCGACAATAGGTTAACACGTAAGAACTTGCAACCAAGCAACCCATAACCGAACTTACAAATGAATCACTTCGCCATAAGCATCCGCAGCAGCTTCCATCACCGCTTCGCTCATGGTTGGGTGCGGGTGCACGGAATGTATAATTTCGTGCCCGGTTGCTTCCAGTTTGCGTGCGGTAACTACTTCGGCAATCATTTCGGTTACGTTATTTCCAATCATGTGCGCGCCTAAAAATTCGCCGTATTTGGCATCAAAAATTACTTTTACAAAACCATCTTTTGTGCCGGCCGCGCTTGCTTTTCCGGAAGCCGAAAAAGGGAATTTGCCTACTTTAATTTCAAAACCAGCTTCGCGGGCCGCTTTTTCGGTAAAGCCAACAGAAGCAATTTCTGGCGAGCAATAAGTACAGCCCGGAATGTTGTTATAATTTAACGGTTCCGGATTTTTACCCGCAATCTTTTCCACACAAATAATCCCTTCGGCAGAAGCAACGTGTGCCAAAGCCTGCCCTTTTACAATATCGCCGATGGCAAAAACGCCTTCTACATTGGTTTTGTAAAAGTTATCAACCAGCACTTTGCCTTTATCTGTTTTGATGCCAAGTTCTTCCAGGCCGAGGTTCTCCAAATTGGTGGTTACGCCAACTGCAGAAAGGACTACATCTGCTTCAATCACTTCGTTGCCTTTGGCCGTTTTAATATTCACTTTACATTTTTCGCCCGAGGTATCAACAGATTCTACGGTAGAACCAGTTAGGATATTGATGCCAATCTTTTTAAAAGAACGCGCCAACTGCTTAGAAATATCTTCGTCTTCCACCGGAACAATATTATCCAAATATTCCACCACGGTAACTTTTGTGCCGATAGAGTTATAAAAATAAGCGAATTCTACACCGATCGCGCCAGAACCAACCACCACTAAACTTTGCGGTTGCTTTGCCAAGGTCATGGCCTGGCGGTAACCAATCACTTTAACGCCATCTTGTTTTAGGTTTGGCAATTCGCGGGAACGGCTGCCGGTTGCCAGGATAATGTTTTTAGCGGTATATTCTTTGGCTGCGCCTGAGGCATCTTTCACTTCAACTACACCTTTTCCTTTTAGCTTTCCGGTTCCCATGATCACGTCGATCTTGTTTTTTTTCATCAAAAACTGGATGCCTTTGCTCATGCCATCGGCAACGCCACGGCTTCTTTTGATAATGCTGCCAAAATCAACTTCGCTGCCGTTCACTTTCAAACCATATTCTTCTGCATGGTTAATATATTCAAAAACCTGCGCACTTTTTAACAAAGCTTTAGTTGGGATACAGCCCCAGTTTAAGCAGATGCCACCCAAAGATTCTTTTTCCACCACCGCGGTTTTTAAACCCAACTGTGCCGCACGGATTGCAGCTACGTAACCACCGGGACCAGTGCCAATAACAATGACATCGTAATTCATAGATATTTCCTTTTTTAAAAATTTTTTATGATGATGCCAAAGCTATAAAAAAATGAGGTGTGTTTATCAGGAAAAGTGTCTTGGTAAAGGGTTTAAAGCTGTATTTAAAGAAATACGGCATGCTTCTTTTAGCACTAAAAAATTTGTTTTTATAGATTTCTTTTAAAATTAAAGAAATTATTTAAAAAATTTAGGTGATAAAAGAAGCATCAGAATATTTAAATCCCAAATAAAATATGCTTTGAGAAGAATAATAGTAAAATGAAAAAATAATTTGTGAATTATTATATAAAAAGGCCTTTTCTTTAACAAAGTTATCAATAGAAACAAGCTTTGTTTAAAAAAGGGTAATAATTGTTAGGAAAATTATTACGAAAGTTAACATTAACTTAATATTCTGATTTATTGATGCACTATCTTTGCATCAAACAAACAGTTACTATTTATACTAAAATTAAATCACTAACAAATCATTTATGAGGAAGAATTTACTCTTAATGCTGTCTATCTTTTGTTTCATCCAATTGTGCAGCTACGGCGTGTTTGCACAGGTAACCACCAGTAGTTTTTCTGGTATTATTAAAGACTCTAAAGGAGTGACATTGCCAGGTGCTGTTATAAGGGCTGTACATACGCCAAGCGGAACCAGTTATGCTACAACTACCAACGCCGACGGTAGGTTTACGTTGCCTAACGTAAGGATTGGCGGCCCATATACTGTGGCTGTTACGTATATTGGTTTTGAGACCCAAAATTACACTAACATTGATTTAAAATTAGGGGAGCCTTTCATTTTAAATGCAACTTTAACAGAAACAGGAACAGCTTTAAAGGAAGTTGTTGTAACTGGAAAAAAAGAGATTAATGTGGCCAGGGTAGGGGAAAGTACCAACATCAATAGCCGGATGCTAACTACTTTACCAACAATTAACCGAAACATAACTGATTTTACGCGCCTTAGCCCATTAGCCAATGGAAACAGTTTTGGGGGACGCGACAGCAGGTTTAATAATACACAAATCGACGGTGCGAGTGTAAATAACAGCTTTGGCTTATCAACTGACCCGCTTCCAGGCGGTGGAGGTATAGCCCAGCCAATTTCTATTGAAGCATTTGACGAATTATCTGTAAACGTTGCACCAGTTGATGTTAGACAATCAGGATTTACAGGTGCTGGTATATATGCTGTTACCCGAAGCGGTACAAACACCTTCCACGGATCCGCATACGGTTACTACAAAAATCAATCCTTTAACGGAACTTATATCGGTAGTAATGATATTTCTAATGCGGTTGCAAAATCATCCACTAAAACTTATGGTTTTACGTTAGGCGGCCCGATTATCAAAAACAAAGTATTTTTCTTCGTGAATTACGAAAACAATAAGGCTACTACTCCGGGTATATCTTACTCTCCAACAAATGGTTCAGGTATTGGTACACTTTCTGCAACTCCCGTAGCTGATCTTCAAGCTGTTTCTGCTTATTTGCAATCAAAGTATGGTTATAACACGGGTGGTTTTGATAATTTTTCGGCATTTGCACCAACAAGTAATAACGTTTTAGGCAAGATTGATTGGAACATTAACGATAAAAATAAATTAACGCTTAAATACAGCAATCTTTCTGCAACTTCCGATAATCAAATTAATGGAACCTCCATTCCAAACAGTGCCAGTTTTTCTGTTACTGGCAGAACCGGAACAATTAGTTCTTTACCAAATGCCCGTTACAGTACCCAATCTATTGCTTTTCAGAACTCAAACTACGGTTTCAAAAACAAAGTTGCAACTTATACTGCGGAGCTAAACAGTTCAATAAGTAGCAAATTGTCCAACCAGTTATTGTTTGCCGTTACCAGAACAGATAGTAAACGTACTTTCCCTGGAGGAGACTCGTTCCCAACGGTTGATATTTTCAACGGGGCAGGCAACAATTACATTACTGCAGGTAATGACCCATACACGCTTAACAACGATGTTATCAACAATACTACAAGTATCACGGATAACTTGACATATTATGCGGGTAAACACACAATTACTGCGGGTGGCAATTACGAATATCAATATGTAGGTAACCAGTTTATGCAAGGTGCGGCAGGTTACTATGCATACAGTAGTTTGTCTAATTTTTTGAATAATGAACCACCTGCTTATTTTGCTTATACCTATTCTTTGACTCCCGGTGTCTCGGCACCTTATTCAGCTTCCTTAAAAATCGGAACATTAGGTTTATATGCCCAGGATGAATATAGTGTTAACGATAACTTGAAAATAACTTATGGCATACGTGCAGATAAACCTATTTATTTAGAGGCACCAGAAGAGAACCCTCAAGTTGCAGCATTGCAACTGCCCGATATAAACGGCAATATAACCAGCTATAACACTGGTAAATGGCCAAAAAGCCCTTTCTTGTTTTCACCGCGTGCAGGTTTCCGCTGGAATTTGAAATCTGATAACTCTTTAGTTTTACGTGGCGGCGCAGGTGTATTTACAGGAAGGATACCTTACGTTTACCTAACTAACATGCCTACTAACAGCGGTATGTACCAGTTCAGCGGTAACCTTACAAGTGCTGCCCAATTGGCTAATGTAAAATTGGTTCGTGATCCGTCTACCATTGCAGCTCAATATCCTGCAAATTTTTCGACAACAGCGGGAACAGGTGTTTCTTCCGGAACAGTAGTTATTGATCCAAATTATAAATTTCCGCAAGTGTTTAGAGCTAATTTAGCTGTTGAAAAATCCTTGGGTAATGGATTTAATTTAACATTGGAAGGATTAATTACCAAGGATATTAATGCTACGCGTTACATCAACGCAAATCTTAGGCCTGCAACAGGTTTAACTTTGGAAGGGGATTTATCAAGAGAGCGTTATGTTGGCGTAGGAACCGCTGCAGCGGCAGCCACTGATAGGTTGATCTATCCAAATTTAGGTAACATTTATCTATTAACAAATACGAGTAAAGGTTATTCCGAAGCATATAGCGCACAAATTAGTAAAAGCTTTGCCGGCGGATTTTATGGCTCTTTGGCTTATACCTACACTATTGCAAAAGATGTTAATGCAAATTTGGGTTCTACAGCCGCTTCAACTTATTCGGGCAACCCCAATGTAGGTACTTCAAATGAAGCAGAATTAGGAAATTCTAGTTTCTTTACCCCGCACCGTGTTATAGCCAATGCTGCTTATACTATTAATTATTTAAACCATGGTTCCACTACTTTCGGTTTATTTTACCAAGGATCTTTGGGTAGCCCGATAAGTTACACAGTAAATGGTGATTTAAATGGTGACAGTAATAACGGTACGGATTTAATGTATATTCCAAAGAACGTTAACGACATCACTTTTTCTCAATATACTGCTACAGTTAACGGTGTTACTTATACTTACACCCCAGCACAGCAAGCAGCAGCATTGGAACAGTTTATCAACAATTCGCCTTATCTAAAAAATCACAGAGGCCGATTTGCGGAAAGAAATGCAGCCTTCTTGCCTTGGTATAACCGAGTAGATTTTAATTTTTTACAAGACTTTTATATCCAATCAGGAAAGACAAGACATACACTGGAATTTAGTGCAGTTATACAAAACTTGCCTAATTTATTAAATAGGTATTGGGGAATTTTACAACAAGTTACCTATTCCAGTCCGTTAACATGGGCAGGTTATAATTTGCCTTTAAGTACTACAGGAGCTACTGCTGCAAGCACTGTTGCAACAGCAAACACGCCTTACTACAACACGAGGCAGTTAAATGGGCAACTGGTAACTACACCATTTATGAATGCAACCAGCAACACTACCTGGAGTTTGTTATTAGGGTTAAAGTATAAATTTTAGTTAGTCAAGTTTAAAAATTAGTCAAAAAATGAAATTGATGAAAATGAAAAAATATATAAGTGCGGTCTTGCTTGCACTAACAGCGATAACGATGGTATCGTGTGAGAAAAAGGTTGATGTAAACGCTGTGTCAGCTATATTGCCAGGAATACAATTATCGAGTTTAGGTATGAGTACACCAGGCCCTTATGTATTACCTGCTGCTACAAGTACCACTCCAAACGTAATTCAAATTTTGTTCGGAGCAACAACAACCAATAAAACATCAGGTGCCTTCGACATATATGTGTATGATGCGGCAGCACCAACAGTAGTTGTAGCAACTTTACATTTTCCGGCTTGGACCTTGGCAGTTGATAACTTTAACACTAATTCTCTTGGATCTATCAGTTACGCCAACGTTCCTTCAACTTATCCAAATACCAAAATCTATCAAGGTTCAATCCTTTTTAAATATGGCGGAACTAAAGGCGCGCTGTTGGTGTCTGGCAAGCAGTACAACGTTACTGCTACTGCCAGCAGTGCGGACGGTACAAAATCAACTGTAAGTGTAACCAGGTTGATTACAATTCAATAAACTAGAAGTTAAAACGAAAAAAGGCTGTCTCACGAGGGGCAGCTTTTTTTGTTTAAACACACATTTTTGTAGAAGCCAGAATTCTATTCCCGTATCACGACTATTTCCCTTTTTAATCGTAAAACAAATTTTCGTAATAAATCAATTCTTACTTTTACATCAATGCGTTTTCGGAAACTTTTCCTCCTGATACTTCTTTTACCGATACTTTTTTCGGCTTGTAAATCGCGCAAGCACAGGCTAAAAGGCCAGCCGGGCGAGATCGTACAACCTTCGGCATCCATCTCCCAAAAATATTCTGAAATTATGGGAGTGGAAGAAAGCAGCATCACCAACGGCCGTTTATATACTTTTATCAACCAATGGATGGCAACGCCTTATCGTTTCGGCGGTTTGGATAAAGAAGGTATCGATTGTTCTGGCTTTGCTTTTTTGCTGGAACAGCAGGTTTTTGGTATCAATTTGCCGCGGATGACAGGCCAGCAGGTAACGGTTATCAAACGGAAATACGAAGAACAATTGCAGGAAGGCGACTTGGTTTTTTTTGATTTCGATGGAAAGAAGTTCAGCCACGTTGGTATTTATTTGCAGAATGATTACATTGTTCATGCCAGCACCAAAAAAGGAGTGATACTGGTAAAACTCCATGATCCGGCGATGTATAAATATTTTTCGCGCTGCGGATCGGTAATTGCAGAATAAATTTTTAGGCGATAAAAGAAGCATGGCTTAATTCCGTTAAATAGCCATATGAAATTTATCCGTTTTTTACTGCCGATACTTTTAATTGCTTTCACTTTTCCATTAAAAGCACAAAAAACGGTAAGGCTGATTAAGAAATTCCTGTAACTTTGATCCTGTTTTGCGGATAGCAAAACAGGATTTTTTATGAAAAAACCAAAAGAAGATTACTCTTTCTGGACCAAATACAAACATTTTGCCGGCACAGAAATATTGCTTTATGTAATTATGGTTGTCGGGATTATAGTAGGCCTGTTGATTTTTAGCTGAACCTTACTTTTTTATCATGGTAAAAGAAGCATTAGCTTTCACCAAAACATTTCCTGATTCTTTGCTTTTGATGGTTTTTACGACCTTTGTGCTTTATTTATCACATGAAATTAAATTTAAAACGTCCGCTTGCTTTTTTCGACTTGGAAACAACAGGCGTGCATATTGGCAATGACCGGATTGTAGAAATCTCCATCATCAAACTAAATACCGGCGGTAGTGAAGAAGTGAAGACCTGGAAGGTTAACCCAGGGATGCCAATCCCGCTGGAATCCTCTTTAGTTCATGGAATTTATGATGAAGATGTAAAAGATGAACCAGCTTTTAAAGCTATTGCTGCGGAAGTTGCTGCTTTTTTAGAGAACAGCGATTTGGCCGGGTACAACTCCAACAAGTTTGATATCCCGATGCTGATGGAAGAATTTTTACGGTCTGAAGTTGATTTTGACTTAGAAAACCGCCATTTCGTAGATGTGCAAAATATCTTCCACCAGATGGAGCAGCGCACTTTACGCGCCGCTTATCAGTTTTACTGCGGAAAAGATATCATCAATGCACATTCTGCCGAAGCCGATACGCGTGCAACCATGGAGGTCTTGCTTTCTCAATTGGATAAGTATGAAGGCGTGGAGTGGGAAAATAAAAAGGGCATAAAAACAGTACCGGTTGTAAACGATGTGGAAGCTTTGCACCAGTTTACCAACCTTTCTAAACCGGTTGATTTTGCCGGGCGAATGGTTTTTAGCGAAGCTGGCGAAGAGCTTTTTAACTTCGGCAAGCACAAAGGCAAAAGGGTGGAAGATGTTTTCCAATTGGAGCCAAGTTATTATGCCTGGATGATGCAAGGAGATTTTCCGTTGTACACCAAACGCCGGTTGGAAGTGATTTACAAACGCTGGTCGGCGAAAAAAAATCAGACAAAACAACAGCAACCCAAACCGGAAGCGCAAAACAAACCCGAACAGCCCAAACCGGAACAGCAGCAGCCAAAAACCGAAAATCAAAACCAGCATCAGCCTAAGCCTTTTGTTAAACCGGCTCAGCCTGCAGGCCAACAGCAAAAACCGCAGCCAAGGCCACAGCATAAACCAAACTATCCGCAGCAACCGCGCCGCGAAAGCAAACCTGCCGAGCCAATTAATGAAGATATGCTGGCGCAACTAAAGATGAAATTCGGCAAATAAGCGATACTGTTTTTATCGGGTTAAAGTTATAAAATGGCGTTTCTATATCGGGAGTGCCTTTTTTTATTCGATAAAAGAAGCATTTTCTTTTGCTGTCCTATGTGGAGAAATGAGTTCTTCTTTTAAATCTAAACCTTGTTAGTTAATTTATTATAAACTTTAACTCTCTTTAAAAATCCATTTACATTTTTAATAAATTGTTTTGGATGCGTATAGATAATGTTATGCTCGGTATTCTGATAAAACACATGTTCGATCAAATTTGAATGATGCTTTTGTAAATCGTTATTTGCTTTTTCAAAAGGAAAAGGATCATTTGCACTTACCGGATCAAGAATTAAGACAGGTACGTTTAAGTTTCTAAATATGATTTTAGGTTCCATAATCACCATTGATTCTGCAAACAAAGGCACTTTAGTTGGACGATAAACTAAGTCTAAGAAATCCTGACTACTACTCATGTGAAAAAGGTTATTTAAACCTTCATAAATACCATACTTTCCAGAGCTGTTCTTTTTTATCAGTATTAAACTTTCAAACTGATTTCCTTTTTCGGTACTATCATATAAGCTTTTATAAGCATCAAACTCAGAATTATAAGTGCTGTCCCAAGCAAAATGAGTTTTAATGTCCAAATATCTAAATTGATTTTTTACAGCTAAACTATCCATTTGATGATAATGTGTATTTGAAGAAACAGAACCACCATCTGCCAAAATCAATCCTAAAACACGGTTTGGATAAGCATCGTAAAATGCAGAACTAATATATCCTCCACGGGAAAAACCTCCAATTATAGCTTTTTTAATTTTTAATTTATCCATTAAAAATTTAATATCATCGGCGATATTATAAAGCGAAACTTCGTGTTTTGGGTAACCGGTTAAGCCATGCCCGTAATAATCTATCGCGATTAAATAGTAACCGCCTTTTATTATTTGACTTGCAACATTATATAGTTCATAAGCATTTGATAAGCTTCCATGCGACCAAATCAAAGGGACATTTTTTGGATTACCCCAAGTGAGGTAATGCAAGCGAACATTTTTAGTTTGGATAAAATGTCCATGCTGCTTTTCAAAAGTTTCAAACTTAGATTTAGCCTGAAAATATAATTCTTTTAGATTTTTTTCACTTAGTTTTGGAGATAAATTTTGAGCTTGACCAACTAATTTACAAAAGACAAATATCAAAATCCATAAACAGTTTTTTATATTAGGTTGTATCATATTTATGCGATAAAAACAGCATTCAAATATTCTTCAAAAAATCAATATTTCTTTTTAAACCCGTAAACTTTGTTCTTTTAACGGCGGAGTTTTTAAAAACTTTTTTAAACGTATCTTCTGTAATTTCTTGCCAATCGCGTTTGCTCATTTCCAATAATTCGGGCGGCGGTTGAAAAGCAGGTTCATTGTGCAAAACAGAAAATCGGTTCCAGGGACAAACATCCTGACAAATATCGCAGCCAAAAGCCCAATTGTCCATTTTCCCTTTAAATTCCTGCGGGATTTCATTTTTCAATTCAATCGTGAGGTAAGAAATACAACGGCTTCCATCTACAACTGATGGCGCAACAATGGCATCGGTAGGGCAGGCGTCGAGGCAACGCGTACAAGTGCCGCAATAATCTTGGGTTGGTTCGATGTCGTATTCCAGCTCAAGGTCAACAATCAGTTCGGCCAGAAAAAAGAACGAACCTTTTTGCTTGCTGATCAAATTTCCATTTTTTCCGATCCAACCCATTCCGGCTTTTTTTGCCCAGGCGCGGTCTAAAACCGGTGCCGAATCTACAAAAGCTCGTCCGCCAACTTCGCCAATTTTTTCGCGGATAAGATCTAACAGTAAAAACAGTTTCTTCTTGATCACTTCGTGGTAATCGGCACCAAAAGCGTAACTCGAAATTTTTGGCGCTTCTGTGTCATGCTGTTTTTGCGGGTTAAAATAATTGAAACCCAATGAAATAACTGACTTTGCGCCATCAACCAAAAGCCGCGGATCGAGGCGTTTATCAAAATGGTTTTCCATATAAGTCATTTCGCCGTGGAAACCTTGCTTTAGCCAATTTTCCAAGCGTGGTGCTTCTTCTTCTAAAAAACCGGCTTTGGCAATTCCGCAAAAAAGAAAACCTAGCTTTTCGGCTTCGGCTTTAATTAATTTACTGTTTGTAGAATTGTTAAATAGCATTTGTACAAAGGTAGGCAACGGATAGGCAATCGACCTAAAAATCAATTTTGAAAACTATACAAATATGACTACTTGTAGCTATTGACATTGAGGTGGAAGAGGCCGAAATTCGATCCCTGCAAAACATATTTTTAATTTTAAAACCTATCAAATACAAACCCTGAATTACTTTTTTAAAAACTTAGCTTTCTAATTCTATCAAAAACATAATTACAAGTCGAACTTTTATCGCATCTAAATAAAATTTTGTTTTGAAATTGCTTTTTTCGTTAAAATAGATTACTTTAACGAAAGTATTTCTACTTCTGAAAAAAAAGAATAATGTTAAAAAACCTACAATGTCTAATTGTTTTTTTCCTGTTACTTGTTTTAACTGGTTGCAGTGTTTTATCCGACAGTCAGCTTAAAAATATTAATGTTTATGCAACTGCCGCTAAAAGTTATTCCGTTTATCCGGGCGATGTAATCAGAGGATATGCAAGTTTAAATCAAAACAACAGGATTTTAAAATCAAGCGGGTTTAAAGATGTGGCGGCAGTTGATGCCGGGTTAAACAGTGCTTCGGGCAATTACAATTTAAGGATTAATCTGGCTAATCAGTTCGACTTGTCATTGCAACTGTTTCAGCAATATACCGTTTTACTTTCAAAATTAAGTTCTGGAGATTATGTTGACGATTTAAGCAGCAACAGCAAATTACTTGGGGAAAACAGTACTAACCTGGTTACAAAATACAATGACAAAGCCAGTAAAAAATTGCCTGATGAAGTTGGCCAAAAATTATCGGATGCTGTTTTTATCGTAGGAAAAAGATGGGTCAAAAGCAGGCAGGCAAAAGCTTTAAAAGAATTTATACCAGCCGGAAATATACTTGTGGGCACAATGGTAGATAATATAGTTGCAGGATTGGAAGGCAATGGCCAGGGCGCAACTTCTTTAAAAGATTTAATCAGTTTGGATAAAAGTGATTTCAAAGATAAATACACAATTATTGTTTTTGGCAAGCCGGAAGGGATCAATTATCCAAACGTAAAAACTTATTATGAAACGCTTAACCGTTACGATTCTTTAGAAACCATGCGCGTGCAATGTGTTTTGGCCGCAAAAAAGATTAAAGCCGGACACGATAAGTTAACGCAAAGCATCCAAAGTAAAAAGGAGCTGAAAGAGATTTTTAGTGAGAGTATAGATTTGATTGCCGACGTGCAAAAGCTTAGGAAGGTTTATGAAAGCTTTACCAATTAGAGATCAAATTTTAACAAAAAAACTGCAATGAACACAGAAGCAATGAACGCCCTGAAACAAATTAGGGAAACAACTAATCAGTTGCAACAAGAATTAACCAACTTGTATTACATAGACCATGATGATGACCGGTTGCTTTTGGAATCGGTGATGAACAATTTATACGATCAGGAAGACCTAATCATCAATAACACAATCCAAACTATTGTTGACAAGTTAAGTGAAGGGAACGATAAACTGCAAGTACTAATCGGAAAAATGGACACTGCAAGTACACAAATTTCAAAGTTAAGTGCAATTGTAAAAAAGGTTTCGGATATGGTTGCCGCACTTGTAAAAATAACAACCGTAGCGGTTTCGGCAGGGTTGCTTTAAAATAGTTTTCGTTTTAAAAGTTGCATCGGTTAAAATGTTTAAAATATTAAAAGTGTATGTTTAAACCTAACTTTAAAAATTGTTATTTGTATGTTTACTTGGTACTGTTTTTTATGCCGGTAAAAACAGTATTGGCAGTTCAGGCATTAACGCTTTCGAAGTCGCAGGTAAATCCTGATAGCCAGGTTAACGGTTCTGCTTTTGTTGTTCAGCTTAAAACACGTTCTGTTGATGCTTCATATCCCGGTTCAAAAACAAAATCGCCCGAAGCTTACGCAGGGGATATAATACAAGTTCAAATAAGCAACCCGGTAGCTTTGTTGCGCAACCGGCCGTCGGACAGGAGCAGGTTGGTATTATATGCAAACGGCATCCCGTTGGAAGGTATTTATTCTGATTCGTTTAGCCAGTTAAGCAACGAAGCTATCCGCAATAATAAAATCCCGGTAATGGATAGTACGGTTTGGATTAAATTTATACTGATACGTGATACATCCAGCAAACCATCCTGGGATTATTTGTACCGAAACACCCAGCATTGGTATCAAAACAACATCATAATTGATGCTTCTGTTGGCTGGCAAGGCATGTTTCCTTTAAACATTTCTCAATCAGGTGCAGGCCGGCTTAAAATTATATATTTTAACCAATGGGTATTTTATTTGTGGCTTACTGCTTTTATCGTATGTATCGGCCTGTTTGTTTACTTGGCTTTTTGGACTGATTTATTACACGATTGCGGTATCAATGGCCCTTACAGTTTATCCTTAACCCAGCTTTTATTTTGGACAACCCTGGTTATCGGCGCTTTTATTTACACACTTGTACTTACAGATATTGCTTCTTCGCTCAATACTTCTATTTTGTTGTTGCTCGGTATTAGTATTGCAACCACCGGCATTGCTTCGTTTATCGATGTAAAAAAACCGGAAGAAGCCAAACTTGCACCAAAACAACACATCAACTTTATAAAAGATGTTTTAACAGATGGTTGCAGTTACAGTGTACAACGTGTGCAAATTTTTGCCTGGAATTTAGTGCTTGGTATTTATTTTGTTTGGTACACTATAAACAACAAAACAATGCCCGAGTTTAGCGATACACTTTTGTTTTTGATGGGCGTAAGTTCTGCCTCATACTTGGGAGGCAAAGTGCCCGAAAATATTATGCAGCTAAAAAACGCACAGAGTATAATTGCAAAACAACAATTAAAAAATCCACAGGAACCATTATAGAATTAATGGAGATTGTATGCTTCTTTTATTACCTAATTTTCAAGCTAAACCAAATCAAAAGATATGGCAAAACGAATAAGTTTAGAAAGGCAGTTGACTTCTAACTTTGTCATTATGTTTTTTCGGTGATTGCTTACCGTGTGCTTGCTGATGAAAAGTAAATCAGAAATATCCTGGCTGCTGTTTCCAAGCGCAATCAACCCAATCAGTTCTTTTTCCCGCTTGGTTAGCAAATTAAATTTACGATAGTTCTGGCTGATAAACATGTTTTCTTCGAAAACCTTGTTCAATTTATTGCCCAGGTTATTTAAAGTATTGGCTTCTATGGCCAGATGCATAATCATGTTTGTTTTTGCCGAATCACTTGCACAGCAAAGCCTCGAACTTGTAAAATACCATTTGTATTCGCTGCGATTATCAGGCCGTACACGTTGTAAAAAAGAATGGACAGAAGTATGATCGTCGCGGGCAATAAATTGTTGCAAGCCTTGGTTTAAAAACCTTATTTCTTCTTTCGGGAAAAATTTGTTGAAATACTCTGGCCCCAAAGCTTGTAATTCTTCACGGCTGTGTTTTAAAATGGTACAGCCGCTTTTGTTCATGTAGATATTGGTATTCGTTTCTAAATCATGTACCATTAAATTGCCGGGCACATAATCACCTACGTCCTGAATGGCAAATAACCCTTTTTTAAGTTGGTTGCCTATCGTAAAAAACTGGGCTTTACAATCGTTTTGCAATTGCTGTTGGTAAAAGTTTGTAGTAACCATAGTGATGTGATTATGAAGAATTTGCAATCAAAAAAGCATGGAAACAAATTTTGTGTTAAGAAAATCTACTTCTTCAAAATAAATTAAATTTTCTCGTATTAGGCAACTTTTTTGTTACAAGTTTTCCACCAAAAAACTATCTGTAAAAGAAGCATTTTCTATGGGCTGAATTTTTACTTATGCTATTTATCAACAAAAAAATAGCTACTAATAACTATTGAAAAAGGTTGTTTATAAAACTATTTTTACCATAAAGTTAGTAATTGCTTTATATAGAATTTGATAACAGCATTTGAGTAAACGTTTATTGTTATTGTATTTTTAAGTTGTAACATTTGGAATAACGATTTACAAAAACCTGTAAAAAACAATGTTGGTGCGTGATAAAAGTTTTTATTGCAGAAAACTTGATGTTGTAAAAACAGCGTATGTACAATTATTATTTATTGTTGAAGGATTAAACGGAACTGTATCACTTTAAAGAATACAGATTAGTATTTTTTAAAATAATACTTTACATTTAGAAAATATAACGCTATATTTAATTGACCAATTATTAACCTCGATTCTATGCGGGAGGAATTCTAAAATCAGCCGTAACTGTCTTCAAATTTTGCTGAAACATTTAACTTGTTAATCGCACTTTTATGGATACAAAAAAACGACCTATCTCCAGTGCTTCTTTTATGGGTCATGTTTTTAGTGAACTTGTAATTAAACTGCAAAGAAAAGATGCAATTAAAGCTGTAAGCTTAATTTTAGTAGTTATGCTATGCACAATAATTAGATACGTTGCTATTTCTACAGATGAAAACTTGATAAAGAAAAACTATCAAACTGAATTCATCGTCAATGATCTCAAGTTACCAATTTGGCCGCCAGAGTTGATTTTAAAAAGCAAAAAGGTTAAAAAACAAATGAATTATGGGCATAAACTTCAAAACATTAAATTGATGCGGACCGAAAAAACTTTTTATTCATTTGTAAAAGACTAAAACTTGCTGAATAGAATTAATCACCATATTTTAATACAGCTTAGAAGGCCAAGTTCAAAAATCAATTTTCTAAAACTACGGCCAATTAATTTGGCAGATAGTATCAGCCGAAATTTATATCTTTCGGGCAGATGCGTTTGTTTCTGCAAAAAATATTAAGAAAACTGGTAAGCCTTTTGGCCGATCGGTATAGTTCCAGGCCAGATCGAAAACGCGTAAATCAGGCTTTAAGCGCGTTGTATCTAAGTTTGGTTATGTCACCAGGTAAAAAAGGTTTGATAATCCCTTTTGACTCTTCTCAACGTTTTATCGTTTTTTCTGATCAGCACAAAGGTGTTAAAGATGGCTCGGATGTATTTTTTCTGGCTGAGAAAAATTACCTCGCCGCTTTAAATTATTACGAGCAACAGGATTATTTTTACATCAACCTGGGCGATAGCGAAGAATTGTGGGAGAATAGGCTGGTGCCAGTCCGCAAAAATAACCCACTTACTTTTGAGGCCGAAAAACGTTTCTTAAAAAAGAAGGCGTTTGTAAAGGTTTTCGGCAACCATGATTTGTACTGGGACAATGATCCGCAGGCAGCGTCAAACCTTCAAGAAATTTATGGCGAACCACTTAAAATATATGAAGGTTGCATTTTGCAAACCAATATCAATAACAAACAATTACAAATATTTTTGACTCACGGCCACCAAGGCGATTTGCAAAGCGACGGCAACTGGTTTAGTAAATGGTTTGTATCCAACATTTGGGCACCTTTACAAGCTTACCTGCAAATTAATGTTAATACGCCGGCCAATAATGATCAGTTAAAAACACTGCACAATAGTATTATGGCCAGTTGGAGTGGCCGCCAGAAAGATATTCTGCTGATTACCGGGCATACACACCAACCGGTTTTTCAATCACTAACACATTTAGAAAGTTTGTACAAGCAATTAGGCGCGGCAAAAGCTGTACATGATGAGCAAACTATACAGGCTTTACAGCAGCAAATTAACCTGCGTAAAATTAAGGGCGACCCCGAGCCGGACTTTACGAATTATGAACCCTTTTATTTTAACAGCGGATGTTGCTGTTTTAACGACGGCGACATAACAGGTATTGAAATTGCAGACGGGCAAATCCGGCTGATCCGCTGGAAATACAATCCTAATAATCTGCCAGAAAGGACCGTACTGGAAGAAACTGCATTGCAAAACCTATTGTCTGCTTTTTAAAAAGTAAAATCTCCGGCACATGTAATGCTTCTTTTAGCACATAAAATTGTATTGTTCTGTTTTGTATAGATTTTGGCCGTATATATATTTAGGTTGATAAAAGAAGCATGTGAAAAGCTTTAAACATCGTCCTGGTTTTCTTAAATTCAAGAAGCAAAAACAGGTTTATAAGTTGGCAGGCTAATTTAGCAGAAAGTATTTGTGTAACAGATAATATATAATTACGTAGAATATGTGGCTGAAATCACAGCCGCTACTCGTAAAAATACAAATGCGTAATCATATTTTAACTGTTGCGTTAGCTATCATATTGGCTTCAATTGTTTATTCGGGTATCTTGCTTAAAACCAACTTAAAAATCCTTAAAAACAATAACACAAGTACAGTTATCCAACAAATAAATGTTCAGGAATTAAGTATATCATTAGGCAACATCCAGCTTAACATCAACCGGTATATACTTTCGCACAGCAAATCTTCGCAAGATAGTTTTAAGAGATATAAAAAAGAATTTGAACTGCAGTCGGGTAAGTTATATAAGATTTCGTCGGAAATTCCGGAGTTAAAAAAGCAGGCAACTGTAATCTATTTCAACTTCCCGGAAATTGTGCGGCAAGTTGAACAAAGGATGCAAAAACTTCCGAATAAAATTACGGCGCAAAATGCGGCAAATATTTTTGGTGCAAATGGAGATCCGTTTTCAGATATTTGGAAAGCGATATATAAAGTACGCCTTTATCAGTTAAAATTTATCCAAAAAAGTACCAAAGAAAATATTGCTTCCAGTTCTTGGTCATGGAAAGTTTCTGTGTTTGGCAGCATTTTTATGTTGGCTATTGTTGTTTGGGGCTATATCTACATCAGCATAAGTTACAAAAGACAGGAGCGGGCAGAAGCTAAAGAATTAGCGAGTGAAATGCTGCGGAAAGAAAACGAAAAATTATTGCAGGCGGTGATGGACAATTGCACCTCTATCATTTTTATAAAAGATAAAAACCAGCGATATACTTTAGTTAACAAACGTTTTAAACAACTTGTAGATTTAGAAAATGAAGATATTATAGGGAAAACGCAGAATGAGTTGTTTGAAAAAACTGACCAGGAACAAATAAATACTGCTGAAGACCGGATTTTAAGTTTTGGAGAAATCAAGGAATCAACAGAAACTGTCAGGATTAAAAACCGGACACAGTATTACCTTACTACGAAGTTTCCATTGATTGGCGAAGCTGGCGAAGTAATTGGTTTGGGAGGCATTTCTACGGATATAACCCATCAAACAGAGCACGAAAATGAACTGAACAAAGCAAGGGAACTTGCTGAAGCAGCCAAGATCAGCCAGCAACTTTTTTTGGCCAATATGAGCCACGAGATCAGAACGCCAATGAACGGCGTTATCGGGATGACTAACCTGTTAGATTCTACCAGCCTTACCACAGAGCAGGAAGATTATGTAAACGTGATCAGGCAATCATCCAACATTTTGATGCTGCTGATCAACGACATTTTAGATGTATCAAAGATGCAGGCCGGTATGTTAAAACTGGAAAAAATCCCGTTTGAAGTGAGGGAATCCGTAAAACAAATTTTTTTAAGTTATAAACTATTGGCCGATGAAATGGGCACACACTTAAAAAGTGAAGTTGACCCGGCCACCCCGGAGTTTTTGCTGGGCGACCCCTTGCGCTTAAACCAAATCATTTCTAACCTGGTAAACAATGCAATTAAATTTACCTCTTCGGGCAGCATCAGTATCAAGGTAAGCGGCGAAGAAAAAGAAAACAAAGTGTTTAACCTTCAAATAGCTGTTATTGATACCGGAATTGGTATCCCTGCGGATAAACTGGAGGACGTTTTTAATAGTTTTACACAAAGCAGTATCAGCACAACCAGGAAATATGGCGGCACAGGCCTTGGCCTTGCTATTGTTAAAGAACTGGTAGAAATGCAGGGCGGAACCGTAAGTTTGGTTAGCGAACTAAATGTTGGCAGCACATTTACAGTTACTATACCTTTTCAGATTGATACTACAGATAAAATTCAGCAACAAAAAAGCAAAGGCAAGCAAAACTTTACTTCCTTAAAAGACAAAAAAATTTTAGTAGTCGAAGATAATTTGATCAACCAAAAAGTGGCCAGGCAAATTTTACTTAAAGCAGGTTTTAAAGTTGTTTCCGTTGCTGATAATGGTTATAAAGCATTAGAAATGCTGCAAACAGAAACTTTTGACGCCGTGCTGATGGATGTACAAATGCCGGATATGGACGGTATAGAAACCACCAGGCATATCCGTAATGATTTAAAACTATCAATACCGGTTGTTGCGCTTACCGCATCTGCACTGCCTGAAGACAGGGAAATATGTTTTAAGGCCGGGATGAACGAGTACGTTACGAAACCATTTTTGCCAGAGGATTTACTGCAAAAGTTATCTGCATTGATATAACCCGGCGTGCTTCTTTTACAATGCTTTTTTTAGCATCCTTTTTTCCGGCTTTGCAAATAAGGCTTCTTTATTTGTAGCTTGTATTCTTTCGGTGGGTAATCCTTTGTTATTGAAAATAAGGCAAACAATACGGGCATCCTGTTTCTTTTACGGTATAACCAAAACATAATTGAATATGCTTACCTCAAACCAATTCTACACCAAAAATTTGGAAGAAACGTCATCAGGCACAACCGGAGAACCAACGGACCAGTTAGAACCGGAAGAAACCGAAGATGATGCAAACCAGGATTTAGAAGATGACGGCTTAGATACAAGCCAGGCGGATTTTGATGACGAGCCGATAGAAGACGATGACGAAGATTTGGACGAAGATGAAGTAAAACGCTTGTTCCCGGGTGAAGACGATTACACAAAAAACGACGACGAAGACGAACCGTACGAAGGCATCCACGATGAAGACGATGATGAAGGATTGGTAGATGATAACATGTCTGGCATGCCGGTTATTCCATCTCCTTCATAAAAATTTTGGTTATTCCATCTGTTTCTTAAAGACTAATCATCATAAAATAAAGTTTTTATTGGTGCAAGCTAATTTTGGATTGGTTGATTAATTACAGATTGAAACTAAAATGCTTCTTTTATCGACCTAAAATCAGAAAAACTTAATTTTTGCGGTTGTTAAGGATTAAGAAAAAATAGGCATAAAAGAAGCATTTTGTCTTTTTAATTTAATTTTAAACTCGTCCTTCGTATATTACGTCTCTTAAAAAAGTCTTTCAAATGCAAAGCCTTAACTTTGTAACTGTGTTTTATTTTTAAAAGAGTTTTAAATAATTATGGTCGAGTTTAAAAAGTTTACACTTTCCAACGGTTTAAAAGTGTTAGTGCACGAAGATAAAACTACACCAATGGCCGTAGTTAATGTTTTGTATGATGTTGGCGCACGAGATGAAAACCCGGAACAAACGGGCTTCGCACATTTGTTTGAACATTTGATGTTTGGCGGGTCAGAAAATATTCCTGCTTATGATGAACCATTGCAAAGGGTTGGCGGTGAGAACAATGCCTTCACCAGTAACGATATTACCAATTATTACATTACCCTCCCGGCGGTAAACATGGAAACCGCTTTTTGGCTGGAAAGCGACCGGATGCTTAACCTGGCTTTCAGCGAAAAAAGCCTGGATGTACAGCGAAATGTAGTTGCAGAAGAATTTAAACAGCGTTATTTAAACCAGCCGTACGGAGATGTTTCGCTAAAACTTCGCCCTTTGGTTTACAAAAAACATCCGTATCAATGGGCAACTATCGGCAAAGAACTTTCGCATATTGAAAATGCCAAAATTGAAGATGTAAAAGCCTTCTTCAAAAAACATTATAACCCTCAAAACGCAATTTTAACTGTTGGAGGAGATGTGGATATAGAACAGGTAAAAGCTTTGGCAGAGAAATGGTTCGGACCAATTCCGGCCGGAGAAAAATATGTTAGAAACCTGCCCAAAGAACCGGAACAATTAAAAGAACGCCGCGAAACGGTAACCGCAAAAGTCCCTTTAAACAGTCTTTACATGGCTTTTCATGTACCGGGACGGACGGAACGAGCAAGTTATCCGGTAGAATTATTAACGGATATCCTTTCCCGCGGCAACTCCTCACGTTTGCATCAAAACCTGTTAAAAGGGAAACAGGTTTTTAGCGAGATCAATGCACATTTATCAGGCAGCCTGGATGAAGGTATGTTGGTAATTGATGGAAAACCACTTGAAAACATCAGCATAGAACAGGCAGAAGCTGCTGTTTGGGAAGAATTGGAAAAACTGAAAAACGAACCGCTGCCCGAAGACGAACTGATGAAAGTGAAGAACAAAACTGAATCAACGATGATCTTTACAGAAATGTCTTTACTCGAAAAAGCTATGAATTTAGCTTATTTTGAATTGATGGGCGATGCGGAAAACTTAAACCACGAAACCGAAAAATACCTGGCCATAACAGCAGAGGAAATCCAAGAACAAGCAAGGCAAGTTTTCCGCAGAGAAAATTCATCAACGCTGGTTTACCTGGCAGAAGAAGTTGCAGAAACTATAATTGCCTAATTTTTTATCGATAAAAGAAGCATGTTGAATAGAACAATAGCACCAGATTTTAAAGCGATTGACGAATTGACTTTAATACGGCCGCAAGAAATACAATTAGATAATGGTTGTAAAATATTTTCTTTTAACTCTGGCGGACAAGAACTGGTACGTTTAGAATGGATTTTTAATAATTTAGGTTTTAATCCTGCCAAACCCTTATCAAACATTGCCGTAAATACTTTGCTAACAGAAGGGACAGACAGTCGTACTTCCGCCCAAATTGCCGCAGAAATAGATTATTACGGCGCTTTTTTGCAGGTAGAATACGTGGTAGAGCAAGCCCAGGTTACGCTTTACACTTTAAATAAGCACTTAAAAGCAACTTTGCCGGTTCTGAAAGATATTTTGACCAATTCGGTTTTCCCGGAACAAGAATTGCAGACTTACATCCGTAACCAGCAGCAAAAGTTGCAAGTCAGCCTCCAAAAAAATGATGTTTTAGGAAGGAGAAATTTTAATCAGGCTTTGTATAACGGCACCATTTACGGTTACGCATCACAAGCAGAAGATTTTGCACAAATACAACTCGCTGATTTACAGTTGCATTATCAGCAGCAATACCAACCTGCAAACTGTACATTAATAGTTTCTGGTAAAGTAGATGATGAAATTTTGAATATTATTTCAGATACTTTTTCTGACTGGCAAAACAAGATCACGGCCAATTTTACGCAACCGGATATTGTAAAGGCAAAGGGAGAAATGTTGTTTATCGAAAAACCCGAAGCTTTACAAACTGCCATCCGCATTGGCACTTCCACTATCAACCGCACGCACCCGGATTTTCCGGGTCTGCAGGTTTTGAATACCGTTTTGGGCGGTTATTTTAGTTCGCGTTTAATGTCGAACATCCGCGAAGACAAAGGTTATACTTATGGCATCGGTTCGGCTATAAGTTCTCTGCGGAAAACAGGAACGTTTTTTATTGCCACAGAAGTTGGCGCAGATGTAAGCCGGCAAGCTGTACAAGAGATCGAGAAAGAAATTAACCTGCTAAAAACAGTATCGATACCGGATGAAGAGCTTTCTTTGGTGCGAAATTTTATGATCGGTTCTTTATTAGGAAGCCTGGAAAACGTTTTTTCTCATGCGGATAAGTTCAAAAATATTTATTTCTCCAACCTGGATTATTCTTATTACGAACTTTATACCAAAACCGTTCAAACAATTACAGCGGAAGAATTGAAAGCATTGGCTAATCAATATTTTAACTTTGATGAATTTATAAAAGTAATTGTTGGCAAATATTGATTTCGGGTTTGAAAATTATTTGCTTCTTTTAGCAGGTAATTTTCAATATTAATCCCGCCACAAGTAAGGAAACAAAACTAACGAAGTTGCAACCACGATAATATTAATTGCAGCCAGCACAATTAAATCATGGTAACTTGCACTTCTTTCGATGCCATCCATTGCATTTTTAGAGAACCGGACTAAAATTAAAATAACCGGAATAATAATCGGGAAACACAAAATTGCCATCAGTGTTCCGTTGTTTCCGGCTTTAGATGCAATTGCCGAAAGCATGGTAAAAACCATCGCAAAACTAATACTTCCGCTTAAAACAGCCAGAAAATAATAAAGCGGGTCACCCAAAGTATTTTTAAAAAACAAAAGATAGACCAAAAGTGCAAGTGTGCTCAACAGCGTCATCAGCAAACAATTATAAATAATTTTGGCCAGGATGATTGCTTTTGCACTTGCAATTGTGTAGTAATAAAGCAAACGGCTGCTGCTTTCCTGCATAAAACTTTTGGTGATGGCATTTACAGAAGCAAACAGCAAAATAATCCAAAACAAAACGTTCCAAACAATAGGATAACCAGCGCTTCCGATAAAACCAGGCGATAAATTAAAGGCAATATAACACACAAAAACGGTAGAAACCACGTAAAGCAGCACGCCGTTAAAAGCATATTTAGAACGCCACTCCAGCAGGATTTCCTTCTTCAGCAAAAATTTTACCTGGTTAAATAAATTCATCGGCAGCAAATATAACAAGGGCAGGTGGGTTTAAATTTATTTTATATTTGAACATGCCTATTGCCCATTACCGCTCACCGATTGGAATTGTTCAGGTTGAAGAGGCCGAAGGATTTATAAACTCCATTTCTGTTTTAGACGAAGAAGTGGAACTTTTAGAACCACAGACTGAAATAACCAAACAAGCCGTACAGCAACTTCACGAATATTTTGCCGGTAAAAGAAGCATGTTTGATTTTCCTTATCAGCAAGCCGGGACACCTTTCCAGCAACAGGTTTGGCAGGAGTTATGTAAAGTTGGTTTCGGCAAAACCCAAACTTATATGGAGATGTCCGTTCGGTTTGGAAATCCTTTGGCCATCCGCGCTATTGCATCTGCCAATGGCAAAAATAAATTGTGGATTGTTGTTCCATGTCATCGCATTATCGGAAAAAATGGAGAATTAACTGGTTACGCTGGTGGTTTGTGGCGAAAAAAATGGTTGCTGCAACACGAAGCAATTGTTGCAGGCAAAGCACAAACAGAACTGTTTTTTTAAAGTTGATTGGTTATGAAACAATATTTAGTTAACGCGTTGGATTTTACAGATGAACAAGCTTTGGAAAGACGGATGCAGGCCCGGCCGGCACATTTAGAAAACGTAAAAGAATTAAAAAGCAAAGGCCGGTATTTTATTGGAGGCGCTTTGTTAAACGATCATGGAAAAATGATTGGTTCTACGATGATCGTTCAGTTTGAAACTCCAGAAGCATTGCAGGAATGGCTAAACGATGATCCTTATATTACAGGCCAGGTTTGGGATCGGATTGAGATCAAACCTTTTAAAGTTGCAGAATTTTAGGTGGTAAAAGAAGTATTCCTTCAGCAAAAATTATTTCCCTGCTAAATCAATGCTTCTTTTTTTTTCTTGATCCCAGTAAAGCCAAAACTGATCCTAAAAATAACAAATACCAGCCCCAGCGGTAATGGATCAAACCGGATAAAGTATGCGAAAGTTTAGGAAAAGGGATAAAACTGAAAGCTGTATTTACTTTCATTATAGCAGCAATAAACACCAGCGTTACTAAACCCAATGCAATCCAGCTTGCAAATTTTGCCAACTGATTGCTTTTTAGCATTGTTCCTGCCAAACCAATAATTGCAATTACCAATACTACAATCGCAAAAGGTTGGTTTAAGTCGAACAAATTCCATTTTACCAAACCTAACGGACTAATCAGTGGACTAAAAATCCCGGCGATCAGCAAAATAAAACCTGCAAAAGAAATAAAGTTACGTGGTGCCATATACTGTTTTTATCCTTGTTTTATTTCCATTTTATCTGCAAAATGCGCGCAGTAATCGCGCAGATCTTCTACAATGTTTTTTTCTCCGGTGGCACGTAAAAAGCTATCGCCCATCGTCTGCAACGTTTCGTAGAAAAAGCGTTTCATTTCATCCACCGGCATTTCTTTCGTCCACAAATCAATTTTTAGCGTGTTTTTATAATGATGGTCCCACAATGCCAAAGTAAATGCGGTTACAGGCAATGCTTCTTTTGTAGTGGCATCGGTAGATTCCCAGGTTATTTTTTCTGGCACATTCTGGTCGTCCAGCTCTATAGTAAGTTTTATTTCTGCTTTTTTCATTTAGTAGGTAAGAGGTTTGAGGTTTTGAAGTAAAAGGTATCAGGTAAGAAGTTTAGTCTATCAACTATGAACTATCAACTATGAACTCATTTTAGCTCACCAATAAATAAATTACGGCGACTAAAGTTATAAAGCTCAGTTCTAAAATCCATAGTTTTTTGTTTTCAGGGAAAAAGTTTCGGAAAGTAATATCGAGAAACGAAACGGCGACAGCAAACAACAAAAACATCCAACTGATCGCGCTGCCAAAATGCTCGTAGTTGCCGCCAGAAAGTTTTGCGCCGTTAATCCAAATATCAACCGCAAGTACGATAAAAGCTGCAGTTGCCAGGTTGAGCGGAGTAATCCTGAATTTCATGCTGCAAAAGAAGTATTTATTTCCTTAATTTTTTGCCTCTTGCCGCCTTTGGCGATTTAAACTTGCGGTCGTCTTTTTTCTTCGGAAGGTTACTTTTTTGATTGGATATTTTCTTTTCATGGAAAGCACCTTTAAATTCCGGGTTCTCTTTCCGGATTTGCATGTCTATTTCCTTGTTCTGTTCCTGCCGCTCATCGTACCCGGTTTCTTCCACAAAAACACCTTCCGGGATGGGCAATATTTCTATTTTTTGTCGGATCAGTTTTTCGATCTTCTTCAAATAATATTCTTCGGAAGGCGCACAAAAAGTAATCGCTTCACCGGATTGTAACGCTCTGCCTGTTCTTCCAATCCGATGCACGTAATCTTCAATTACTACCGGAACATCGAAGTTAATTACATGGCTAACAGCACTTACATCAATGCCACGGGAAGCTACATCTGTCGCCACCAATATTTTTACTTCGTCGTTTTTGAAAGAATTGATAGAGTTGATGCGCGTATTTTGTCCTTTATTGGCATGCAGAACTTTCACTTGTTCCTGTCCGAACTTGCGTTCTAAAAACTTAAAAACATCTTCTGCCGATTGCCTGGTTTTGCAAAACACAATCAGCTTGGTAATGCTTTCCGGCTCTTCCAAAAGCTTTTTTAACAAATTGATTTTGGTTTTCATATTCGGCACAAAATATAATTTCTGTACCACGGTTTGCGCTGGTGTTGCCTGCGGCGTAACTTCTATTACGGTTGGAAACTCTAAAAAATTCCCTGCTAAAAGATGTATCTTATCGCTCATTGTCGCGGAGAACAATAGGTTTTGCCTTTTGCGCGGAACAACTTCCAGTATCCGGTTGATCTGTGGCATAAAACCCATGTCCATCATTTTATCGGCTTCGTCTAAAACCAAAACCTGTAAAGCTTTGGTAACGATATGCCCTGCAATATACAAATCCAAGAACCGGCCAGGCGAAGCAACAATGATGTCAACACCTTTTTCTAACTGTTCGATCTGTGTTTTCGGCCCTAAACCGCCATATAAAACGATAGTCCTTAAATCAGTATTGATGGCGAAAGCTTTGATGTTTTCTTCAATCTGCATGGCCAGTTCCCGGGTTGGCGAAATGATTAAAGCGCGAGGTGAGTTTCCTTGCGCAAATTTTAGTTTCATCAGCAAAGGCAAAACGTAAGCGGCGGTTTTGCCGGTTCCGGTTTGTGCAATGCCCATCACATCTTGTCCGTTTAAGATCGGCGGAATGGCTTTTTGCTGAATTGGCGTTGGTTCGGTGTAACCTGCATCAGCAATAGCATTCAGAATTTGCCGGTTAAAATTAAAGTCCTCAAAAGTTTCGGGCATGCCGCAAAGATAAGGTTTTATTTAGGAGCGGGCAGCGGAAGTGCTGGGAGCGAGGAAAGAGCGGTGGTTAAAAGAAGCGAAAAAGATTTATAACTTCTCTTTCGCGATTAATAAAATACAAATTAAAATTTACTTTGGATAATTAGTTATATTTGATAATCAGCTTTAATGATAACCGATAATGGAAACTATAACTATAGAATTAACAAATCAAAAAGCGTATAAAATTTTAATGGATTTAGAAGAACTTAACATCATCAAATTAGTAAAAAAACCTGGGATTTTATCATCCTTGCGACAAAAAATTCAGACTAAAATGACTGATGAAGATATTGATAAGCAATTAGATGTTTTGCGTAAAGAATGGCAAAGAGCTATTTGATAGACACATCAGCAGTGATTAAATACCTCAATGGTTCATTGCCAGAAAATAACTTGAAATTTATTGACCGAATTATAGATGAAGATGTTTATCTATCTTTTATTTCTGAAATTGAGTTACAAGTTTGGAATCCACCCAATGAAGGTGATTTGGTAATTTATCAAGATTTTGTTGCTCATTGCAATATATTGAGCATAGACAGCGATATCATCTCAGAAACAATTAGGATTAGAAAGTTATATCTCTTAAAATTACCCGACGCCATAATTGCAGCAACTGCCATAAATCGCAATCTTATGCTGATTGCTGATAACGACAAAGACTTTTTAAAAGTTGATGCACTGCAATATCTTAATCCAAATAAACTGTCTTGATCTTACCCTTAATTTATGTTGTAGACCACGACCATCGAATAGAATTATTAAACCTCAACCTACCTCCCAATCTCTTTATTAAAAGTAATATAACCGGGATAATTTAATGCTTTGCCGCCTAAATCCACCGTTGGCCTGATTTTAATTGTGATGGTTGATTTCCTCGCGTTTTTTGTACCAGAAAGGTTTTGGACTAAATCCGTAAAAGCTTCACGGGTTTGGTCATCTGTAATTAAATGGTAAGCGTTAGTGGTGATGTTTATCGGAACACGCGTTTGTCCTCCGCCAGCCAAAACTTCCACACGGTGGTTTACATAACCTGTAAAAACCTCGTTGTCTTTTAACAAAACCTTGTATTCGAATTGATTGATAGCTGCAGTTTCGCCGGTAGGGTTGGTGATTTTTAAAACCAATCGGGCATCTAAAGGAACGTTTCTGCTTAAAATTCCCATCGCCAAGCGCGGCAAACTACCAATGTTGATATTATCGGCATCTTTAAACTGGTTCATGTTAATACCGGAAAGATAAATGCTATCCGCCGAAACCAATTCAAAACGGCATTTGCCTAACGCTTTGGCTTGTTCAATTTGTTTATTAACGCCGCATCGGCTTAATATAAAAAGTACTGGTAAAAACAGTATCAGCGTAAATTTTTTCATGCTTCTTTTATAGGGATAAATAAATTAACAACGTTAAAGTTGACTTTTGTTTGAGCTAACAGCAACAAGGAAGGTTTAGTAAGGATGAAATTTTTTATTTTTCAATTTCAAAAATAGCTATTAATAACTGTTTTTGAAGTTGAAACTTTAGTAGAAATTTGATAACACAATCAGTATTAAGACTAACTTGATTTTTATAGAGATAAAAGACGTACGGCAGCAACCTACGTCTTTTTTTATGCCTTACTTTTTAGATATAAATCGAATAAAAAGCAGGCTAAATTTTATTATTTTCATATTGATTGCTACTGTAGCTTCTATCTTTGGGCATGTCAACCATCCTAATTAAAGCAGCGACAATTGTAAACGAAGGCAAACAATTTGTTGCCGATCTATTCATCAAAAATGGTTTGATAGAAAAGATCGGTACGCAGCTTTCTGATCTTGCAGATCAAGAAATCAACGCGCAAGGTTTGCATTTGCTGCCCGGCTGCATTGACGACCAGGTGCATTTCCGCGAACCTGGTTTAACTTATAAAGGTGATCTCGCTTCCGAATCCCGGGCGGCTGTTGCCGGCGGCATTACTTCTTTTATGGAGATGCCAAATACGGTTCCGAATACGCTGACACAAGAATTGCTGGAGCATAAATATCAGCTTGCCGCCCAAAAATCATTGGCAAATTACTCTTTTTACATGGGTGTTTCTAATGATAATTTGGGCGAAGTGCTTCAAACTAACTCAAAAAATGTTTGCGGCGTTAAAGTTTTTATGGGATCGTCCACCGGAAATATGCTGGTTGATAACCCGAAAACTTTGGAAAGATTATTTTCAGAATCGTCCATGCTGATCGCAGCACATTGCGAAGATGAGGCGACTATCAAAAGTAACTTCAATCATTATAAACAATTGTTGGGCAATAATATTCCGCTTAGGTTGCATCCAAAGATTAGAAGTGTGGAAGCTTGTTATTTGTCGTCTTCGATGGCTGTCCAACTGGCAAAAAAGCATGGAACACGTTTGCATGTGCTGCATATTTCTACCGCAAAAGAGTTGCATCTTTTTAAATCACAGCTTCTTTTATCGGCTAAAAAAATTACTGCCGAAGCTTGTGTCCACCATCTTTGGTTTTCGGATGAAGATTATGCAACAAAAGGCAATTTGATCAAATGGAATCCAGCTATCAAAACTTCTGCCGATCGGGATACCATTTTACAAGCTGTTTTAAACGGAACAATTGATGTAATTGCGACCGACCATGCGCCGCATACTTCCGAAGAAAAAGCAAAACCTTACTTGGAAGCGCCTTCGGGCGGACCTTTAGTGCAACATGCTTTGCCTGCGATGTTAGAAATGGTGCATCAAAAGAAGCTTTCGATAGAACAGGTTGCAGAGAAAATGGCGCATAATCCGGCAATTTGTTTTCAGGTTGAAAAAAGAGGTTTTATCAGGGAAGGTTATTGGGCAGATTTAGTTTTAGTAGATTTGAATTCGCCTTGGGAAGTTTCCAAAGATAATATTTTATACAAATGCGGCTGGAGCCCGTTTGAAGGACAAATTTTTCAATCCAAAGTTACCCACACTTTTGTTTCCGGAAATCTAATTTGGGCTGATGGAAAAATCCAAAGTAACCAGATTGGAAAACGTTTAACTTTTGAACGATAGAAATGACAATGCTTCTTTTATCACCTTAAAATTCATCTTTAAGATATTAGCTGGATTCTGAATTTACTGCTGCTGTTGCTGTTCCATATACAAGCGGAAAGAATTTGTTGGCTCGGCAGAAAAAGGCGTAAAAATGGGCACCGGCGGCATTTGGACTTCCTCCAGTTTGTTTCCGCCTTCGTAACCCACAGAAACGCTTACTTCCAATTGATGCTGCGAGTTGCCTTTGTAAGTGCCTTTAACCGGACTGCAATCCGAAAAATTTCTGCCAACTGCCAAACGTACGTGCTTATCTTCTACCAAAATATTATTGGTAGGATCTAAGCCAAGCCAGCCGTAAGATGGAATATAAGCTTCTACCCAGGCATGCGTTGCGCCTTCGCCGCGCATACCGTTTTTATTCGGACAAATATAACCGCTTATATAACGTGCCGGGATGTTGACCAATCTTAACATCACCAAAAGTAAATGTGCAAAATCCTGGCAAACACCCGATTTCAGTTCCCAAATCTCATCTATCGTAGTTTCTACGGTGGTTATCCCGGCCTTGTATTCAAAATCCTCGTAAATAAAATTACTTAAAGCTTTTGCCAACTGCAACGGTGTTAGCCCACGGCCTTGTTCTACGTTTGTAACCTGTAAAACTTCGGACAAAGATTTAAACTGCTGCGGAATCAAAAAATTAATATAAGGCAACTGGTACCGAAGCTGTTGCAGCATGTCCCATTGCTCTTTTTGCGGTGTTAAATCTTCCGGCATTTGCCGGTTGTGAGTAACAACCGTAATTTCAGAATCAATAATTAAAGCCGAATGTATGCCCGGATTTGTAAATGCGCCAACTGTATTTTCATAATAATCCTTATACGTTTCTACCAAAGGATCATCCGTGATTTTTAAATGCTGGCTGACCACTTCCTGATAATCATCCTGAATCGGGTAAAGCATAATCTGGTTTGCACTATCATTAATAGGTTCCTGGTACAGATAACGGGTAACATGGGTAATATGAAATTTGGGCATAGAAGTTATTTAGATAACGGCTTAGGGATTTTAATTAATTGAGTTTTCCAGGATGTAATTAGTCGTACGCAAAATAATAGTGGTTAAAAGCAGTACCGATGTTAAAAAGTTCGTTTTTAATGTCCTGCAAATAATGATGCAAACCTTCTGTTTCTAAAGTTTGCATGTCCGAAAACTGCACTTTGCTTTTTAATTTGCCAATCATAAATTTTATTTTTTGATAGCTTTCCAATTGCTGATCAATATCCAATTTTTCAAAAGAACGCTGCAGCCGGACAACAGAATAAAGGATTGAACGCGGAAAGTTTTCGTTCCAGATAATCTGGTCTAAAATGTTTCTGGGTTCTAAAGTTGAACGGTAACTTCTTAGAAAGAGTTCGTAGCCGGATATCGAGAGCAGCATATATCGCCAGTAAATAGGGTCATGCGTTCCGTCCAAATCATAATTCTGCTCACTAAATTTCACATCTAAAATATTGACCGATTGCATCGCTCTTTCTAAGTATTTACCCACATTCATATAGTAAAAACCTTCGCCGCGGGGCATTGTAATTTCTGCCGTTCCGTAATACAGCATACACTGCCTTACCAAACCATCTACAACAGAAATCGGGTCTTCCGTTTTTAATGAATAGGACAAACGCTGGTCACGCACGGTGTGGTAAAACTCGTTGAGGCATTGCCAAAGTTCTTTGGTGATATGGTCCTGAACAGAACGTGCATTTTCCCGGCTTTGGGTAACCAGGTTAAAAACAGCATTAGAGTTTTCTTTATCGAGCACCATATAACGTAAAACCTCACGTCCGTTTCTTTCCATATTACTAATTATGTCTTCTTCCAAAAACGAAAATATTTTTAGTACCGGCCGCCAGGTAAACTCCGGAATATCATCCTGAGAGTAAGCATAATTGATACGCAGCATCCGCAAAATACCATCTGCACGTTCCATATATCTCGACATCCAATAAAGTGAATCTGCAACCCTGCTTAACATATCCGTTTAATTATCAATGAATTATTTATTTAGTATCCAGGTATCTTTACTTCCGCCGCCCTGAGATGAATTAACCACTAACGATCCTTCCCGCAGTGCAACACGTGTTAAACCGCCGGGCACAATTTCAATACCTTCCGGTCCGCAAAGTGCAAAAGGCCTTAAATCTATTCGTCGAGGTTGCAAGCGGCCATTTAAATAACATGGTGCCGAAGAAAGGCTGATAATAGGTTGTGCAATAAATTCGCGAGGGTTGTTTAAGATCGCGTTTTTAAAATCTTCCATTTCTTTTTCGGAAGCAGCACTGCCAATCAACATGCCATACCCGCCGGATTCGTTGGTTTTTTTGATCACCATATTGGCCATGTTATCAAAAACATGCTGCCTTTCGTCCGGATTGCTTAATTGATAAGTAGGGACATTTTTTAAAATTGGTTCTTCATTTAAGTAATAACGGATCATGGCAGGCACATAGATGTAAATGGCTTTATCATCTGCAACACCATTTCCCGGAGCGTTTACAATTGCCACATTGCCTTTTCGATAAGCCGACATTAAACCGGCAACGCCCAGCAAACCATTTGGATTAAACACTAACGGATCCAAAAATTCATCATCAACCCGGCGGTAAATTACATCTACCTGTTGCAAACCGCCGGTTGTTTTGGTATAAACCCGATGGTTATGCACAACCAAATCACGGCCTTCTACCAACTCGATACCCATTAAACGGGCAAGTGTGGTATGTTCAAAATAAGCAGAATTGTAAATGCCAGGCGTAAGAAGGACAATATTAGGTTTAGAAACATGCCGCGGCGACAATGAAGCCAGGTTTTTATACAGCAACTGCGGGTACTGCATTACCGTGCGCACGTTGCTTTGCGGTAACAAATCCGGAAAAATCCGTTTGGTGATCTCCCGGTTTTCCAGCATGTAAGAAACTCCGGAAGGCGTTCGCAAATTGTCTTCTAACACATAAAACTCACCGTCGGCATCACGGATAATATCAATGCCTGCAATATGGACGTAAACATCGTGCGGAACATTCAGTTCGTGCATTTCGCGCAGGTAATGCGGACAGGAATAGATCATTTCTATCGGTACAATCCCATCCTTTAAAATAAATTGTTTGTTGTAAATGTCCTTCAAAAAAAGGTTCAACGCTTTTAAACGCTGTTTAATCCCTTTTTCTATGAAATCCCATTCGGTGGAAGTGATGATCCGAGGGATCACATCAAAAGGAAAAATTTTCTCAATGCCTTCGCCGCTGGAATAAACTGTAAAAGTTATCCCCTGGTTCATAAATAAACGGCGCGCCATTTCTTCTTTGCGCGTTAAATCTTCCGTGCTGATCTGCTTTAAAAACTCATATACTTTTTGATAAGGTATCCTTACACTATCCGCAGCACACATTTCATCCCAAACTGTTTCAGTTACCGGGTACTGGTTTAAAAGTGAGGATGAATTCATGTTTTTTCTAAAATTATGTGGCTAAATACTTTTTTCGAATGTATATTTTTTGAAAATGTACTGTTTATTTTTAACTCAATTAAAATTAAATTCAAAACGAAGCTAAAAAAATTCAAATAAAACATTTTTTAAGCCTGTTATAAAATTATTGAGCATCACGAATTTTGTATTCCCTTTAAAAGTTAAAATAATGTAAATGCTGTTTTTGTTTAAGCTTTTTCTTTTCGCCGAAACAGAAAAAACTGTTCAAAATTCCTTTTTCTAATTTGCCGGTTTAGGTTGATTTTTCTTTTTTCAAAACAGTAAAATATATGCTTACTTTAACCAAAATTTAAACCAATGATTACCCTAAAAAAATGTATCCTACCGGCGGCGGTATTGTTCTGTTTAACCAGTTGCCAGCAATCATCAACCAAAAAAGCTATGATCGAAACATCAATCCCGGATTCTAACAACTTTAAAGAAACTGTTAGCGGTAAGCAAGTCCATCTTTACACGCTTACTAATAAAAGTGGTTTAAAAGCAGCAATCACAAATTTTGGCGGGAAATTGGTAAGCTTGTTTGTGCCGGACAGCACCGGGAAATTAACCGACGTGGTTTTAGGCTACAACAGTTCAAAGGATTACCAGCAATACACCAAAAACGGCGCTTACTTTGGCTCTTTGATCGGCCGTTACGGCAACCGAATTGCCAAAGGAAAATTCACTTTAGATGGAAAAAACTACACCTTGGCCATCAATAATGCACCGAATGCGCTGCATGGTGGGCCAAAAGGTTTTAGCACCGTGGTTTGGGATGTGGTAAAAACTACACCCAACAGCATCGAGCTGCATTATTTGTCCAAAGATATGGAGGAAGGTTATCCTGGAAACCTGAATGTTAACGTTACTTATACCTTAACGGATGATAATGCTTTAGAAATCGCTTACAAAGCCACAACTGATAAAACAACTGTTTTAAACCTAACCAACCATTCTTACTTCAATTTGAATAGTGATGGCGGAACGGTTAACAACCACACGCTTCAGTTAAACGCAAGCACTTTTACGCCGGTTGATTCCACTTTAATCCCGACCGGAAAAATAGAACCTGTTGCCGGTACGCCGTTTGATTTTACCAAACCCGAAAAAATAGGAACACGCATCGAAGTTAAAAACCAGCAATTGGAATACGGAAAAGGGTACGACCATAATTTTGTGCTGGATGCCAAAGATAAAGGGCAACATTTGGCAGCAACCGTTGTGGGCGATAAAAGTGGGATAGAAATGCAGGTTTACACCGACCAGCCGGGCATCCAGTTTTACGGCGGCAACTTTATGGAAGGCGGCGATAAAGGCAAAAGCGGAAGTCCGTATGAAAAACGTACCGCTTTGTGTTTGGAAACCCAGCATTTCCCGGATTCCCCAAACCAGGCACAATTTCCAACCACCACTTTAAAACCTGGGGAAACTTTTAATTCGGTTACTTCTTACAAATTTTCTGTAAAGAAGTAAAAAGGTTTTAGGTTGATAAAAGAAGCATCGGGTTTTTGTCCTGGTGCTTTTTTTATACTTTAAAAAAATGTTAAATCCTACAAGTTAAAACGAACCTTTGTTGATACACTAAACGTACAAGTTAATCTATATCAGCACCGTGACAGACATAATCAAGAAAAACAACGTAAAAATTTATGGCAGCGGCGAGCAGGCCATTTTGTTTGCCCATGGGTTTGGCAGCGATCAAACTTCCTGGAAGTATATTTACAAAGCTTTCGCCAAAAATTATTGCGTAATCCTTTTTGATTATGTGGGATCGGGAAATTCTGACCATGCCGCTTTCCGGCCTGAATTATACAGCACACTCAGCGGCTTTGCGCAGGATGTTTTGGGCGTTTGCGAAGCTTTAAACCTGCACCAGATTATCTATGTCGGCCATTCGGTAAGCGGGATGATCGGGCTTTTAGCCGCGGTAGAAAAACCGGAATATTTTAAAAAGATGATTTTTCTCGGCCCTTCTGCCCGTTATTTAAATGACCATGACCAGGATTACACCGGCGGCTTGGAACGAAGCGATTTAGATGCGTTGTTTGAAATACTGGATAACAATTATCTTGGTTTTTCCAGGGCACTTGCCCCTTCTGTTATGGGCGAAAAAACCTCGCAGGAAAACCAGGAAGAACTGGTGGAAAGCTTTTGCGCGGCCGATCCGTTTATTTCTCAGAATTTTGCACGCGTTACGCTCCTGTCAGATCACCGTGCCATGTTGCCGCATCTCAAAGTCCCCAGCGTAACCCTGCAATGTTCAGACGATGTAATGGCCCCGGAAACTGCCGGCCTTTACATAAACCAACACACGCCCGGCAACACTTATATCGAAATTAATGCCACAGGCCATTGCCCGCATATAAGTGCGCCTGAAAAGGTGATTGAAGCACTCAACAATTACCTAAACTAAAAAACTAACATACAATTATGGAAACCCTTAATCCTGATCAGGAAAACCTGTTAAGCAGTGCCAAGTACTTGTATGAAAATTCGCCTTGCGGCCATCTTTCGTTTTATCCCGGGAAAAAAATTTTTCATATTAACCAGACTTTGCTTAACTGGACCGGGCTGAGGCGGGAAGAAGTTTTGGATGAAAAAGGTTTTTACGACCTGATTACCGTCGGCGGAAAATTATATTATCAAATGGTGGTTTTGCCGCTATTAAACCGGCAAGGGTTTTTAAACGAGATCAATTTCGACATTATCGTAAAAAACGGGCCGGCATTTCCCTGCTTGTTCAACGCCATCGGGATTAAAGGGGAAGATGGCCAAACCGTAGCCGTACATGCCACAATCCTTAAAATTACTGATCGGAAGCAGTATGAATCGGAACTGTTAATGTCGAAAAAAATAGCTGAAGAAGAGCGAAAGCGTTTTGAGTCGTTATCTAATATCATCCCTGAAATTATCTGGACCGCGCTTGCTAATGGAAACGTAAATTTTATGAACGAGCGTTTCTTTGAATATTTCAAATGTCCTGATCCTGTACCAAGAAAAACATCTTTACTGCATTTGATCCATCAAAAAGAGCGGAAAAAAATATTCAGAAGTTGGGTTGAAGCAGTAAAAAAAGGGGAAAAATTTGAAGCCGAAGTGCTGCTTAAAAACCAGGTTAATGGTTATGAATGGTTTTTGATCCGTGCCGTGCCATACAAAAATGCCAACGGACATATTGAAATGTGGTTTGGGTCCTGCACTAACATTAATAATCACAAAGTAGAGCAGCAGCTTACCGTAGAAACTTTGCACAACAGCCTGTCTGAAGCCGGCCAGTTGATCTCCATCAAAGAAAAAACACTCAAAGATATTGCTTACAGTCAATCGCATTTAGTCCGCAGGCCGCTTGCAAATATCATCGGCCTGGTAGATATGTTGGAAAGTACAGACGAATCTTCCACAAACAACGCCATCGTTATTATGCTGAAGCAAAGTGCCGTAGAATTGGATATGATGATTAAGGATATTGTCTTAAAAGTTTAGGTTGATAAAAACAGCATCGGTTAATTGAAAATAACCTGGTTCCGGTTAATCAAAATACAACAATTTTATTAAAAGTAAATTTTGATTAAACGTATAAAACCTGGTTTGACGATACTGAACACAAATTCAGCACAAGGATTTACTAATCGTTTGTATTAATGTGAAGAAACCAAGCCCGAAAGTTTATAACAATGATTAGTTTAGTAAAAAGCTAATCATGAAAATCAACCCCGTTTTTATACCTTTCGCCTTAACGCTCCTTGCCGCCTGCAACAACCGCAGTGAAAGCGCAAATACAATAGATTTGAAGGGAACCTGGCGGTTACTATCTGCAACAACCACAACGAAAGGCGTAAACACGGTTACCGATTATACCAAAAACCAGCAGATGATCAAGGTTATCAATGATACTCATTTCGCTTTTTTAAAACACGATCTGTATACAAACAAAGATTCGGTTAATCATTTTGATGCCGGCGGCGGCGGGTACACTTTAAAAGGAAACCGGTACACAGAGCATTTAGATTATTATATTGATAAAAACTGGGAAGGGAAAACCTTTAATTTTACGGTAACAATCAAAAATGATACGCTGATCCAAAAAGGGGTTGAAAAGGTAGAAAAGGAAAATATTGACCGGGTGATTGTGGAGAAGTATATCAGGCTGAAGTAGTTTGATATATGATGTTCTGGTTAACTGTATGTTCGGCTGCACTTTTATAGGTAGCCTTTTATAAATTCTAAATAAGTTGAAGTGCCCTTTTAATTTTCAAGATAAAAATATTATCCCTTAAAACAGTACTAATTCTCCAACCAGCTACAACTTTAAAAGCTGGAGACACTTTTAATTCGGTTACTTCTTATAAGTTTTCTGTGAAAAAGTAAGAAGATTTTAGGCTGATAAAAGAAGCATCGGTTTTTATAGCTGATGCTTTTTTATGGGGTGAAAGCTGGAAGTTTATGTGAGTGGATTATTAGAGAAAGTTAATACAATTGTTATTTTAAAGATTATAAATCTTTAGCTTAAAGGACGGGAGTGCAAATTCCGACCAGCAGAAAATAGCAAAGTTTAGCTTTAACTTTTTAAATGTTAGCTGGCTTTTGCCAGAAGTAAACCGGGTTATAAGTTGAAAAACGTTTGGTTTTTTTTACCGAACCACCGGAAGTATGCAGGGTAGTAAAAGTACCCGGAAAAAGGTTAATATATTCTACTGCAGGTTTTCCGGGTTTTACAGTTTCGATATCCCATTCGCTTTTAGTTGCGCAATACAGCCAGTACAGATTTTTAGACATGTAATAACCCAGGTAATCTTCCTTCGTTTCTTTGTTTTGGTTATTCCTGTTGGCATCTTGGTTTAGTAGTAAGTCATCACCACCTTTTACCAGGCGTTCCCTTACTTCTTCAATATTGAGCAAATTGCCTTTGGCATCGGTTACATAAGCGTTAAAAGTAGGATCCATCCAAACCCATTTATTTAGGGTTTTTGACCAAACCACTGTAATTACATGGCAGTCGGTATCCAGTGTATCTTTGGGCATACAAGTTACCACGCGGGTAGGGTAGCCTTCGGCCTGGTAAACATCCCGCAATATTGTAGCCATCATACGGCAATTAACACCCCTGTTTTGTTTTTTGCATATTTCAATAATATCTACCGCGTTTTTTGAATCGGGATTAGCAGAAATCCCATCATGTTGCACAGAATTATGCACCCACAAAAGTAATTTTTTAAATTTGCTTATCTCATCGCCATTGCCGCTTATGGAATCGAGATTGAATTTCTTTTTAAGCGCTACCAGTTGAGGTGCGTTGGCCGCCTGATAGGTAAAACTGGGTAAATTTTTGCTGGTTTGCAAGTTATAAGGACCAGATTGTTGAAGGATAAAATTCATATCACCGCGTTCACGGAGTTTTTCCAACGCAGCTTTAAATCGAGGGTTGCTGTGTAAACTTTCAAGATCAGTATCTACTTTTGTATCTGAGTAATTGGCATAACCAAGACTTACGCATTTTTCAAGGTCACTTAAAGCTTCGTTCCTCCTGCCTTGCAAGTTGACATAGCAGGCCAAGTTATAATACATCTCCTGCTGGTAGTTCATAAACTTTTTTTGCATGGTAGCGGATGACGCATTATATTTACTTATCCATTCCCGTATCACTTTTTCAGCAACTGGATAGTTTTTTATTTTTTGGGCTTCCTGTCGTTGGTTTTCAATGTTATTGGTATATGTATTAAAGTCCACTATTTCTTTTGGCTGTTGTTGGGCATGTATTACAAAGGCAATTAAACAAATGCACACGGAAAGGAAAAGCTTTTTCATGATATGCGATTTTATTTGTTATAAGACATCCAAAATTATTAAATTATTGTATAAAACAATTTTTTTAGTTTTTTCTGTCTCGTCTTGTTAGTTAGGCTTGCAATATAGTCTTTCAAGCCTAGGTTTCCAATTTAGACCAACTTTTACCCGATAAAAACAGCATCACAAAAAAAGCCACCTTTTACAGCAGCTTTAATATTATTTGAACTTCCGGACTTCCCGTCTTTCGGACTTTTCCGACTTTCCTAACTTTCCGCCATCTTCATCATCTCCACAAAATTATCAAACAAATACCCGGAATCATGCAGGCCAGGAGAAGACATTAAAAAAGTACTATTTTCTTACAAACCAATTCTCAATTGCTATTCCATCTAACCGTTCAAAGTCTTTAACGTTATCAGTTACCAAAGTCAGTTTATTTTCAATTGCTGTTACGCCAATTAGCAAATCAAATTCATCGTGCATTGGTTTACCCATATTTTTTAACCTTACCTTTTCTTTTGCGTAAAGGCTTATCGCCCCAAATATTGGAATGATGGTTAGGCCATTTACAAAATTATCAACAGCTTGGTGTGTTATCGAAGGATTGTTACTGTTCTCGGCACCGTAGCGAAGTTCTACAACTGTAATTTCAGAAATAAAGCAGTTTTCTCTTCCTTTTTCCCTGAAAATGTCATCTAAATTCAGTTTTCCGCGCAGAAAGAAAACACAGATACTTGTATCCAGCAAATACTGCATTAAAACTCTAATTTCTTATCTCTGAAATTCCTGTTTATTTTGATATCGGCGATGATTTCTTCTGCTGATTGTTGAGATGAAAATGCGCCAAATGAACTGTAAAATTTACTATCAATGGTATCATTTTCTGTTTCCAGTAGTTTTGAAAGACTTTCAAATAAACCAATTTTATTTACTGTACTTAAACCTTTAAATAAGTTGGTATAAGTTTCGATTAAGTGTTGCTCTATAAAAGTCATTGTATTTTGTCTAAGCAGTTTGAAGTTAACAATTTTCTTTTGAACCAAATTTAACCGATAAAAACAGCATCACAAAAAAAGCTGCCTTGTTTAAGCTGCTTTTGTTTAAATTATTTAATGTTCAGTCTTTTTGACTTTTCTAACTTTCGGACTTTCCCAACTTTCTAACTTTCCGACTTTTTCCCCATCATCTCCACAAAATCATCAAACAAATACCTCGAATCGTGCGGGCCGGGAGAAGCTTCCGGGTGATATTGAACCGAAAATGCATTTTTACCTTTTACGCGGATGCCTTCAATCGAATTATCATTTAAGTTGATGTGCGTTATTTCTACTTTATCAGAATTTCGAACAGCATCCTGCACCACACCAAAACCATGATTTTGCGAAGTTACTTCGCAATGGTTTTTAATGATATTTTTTACCGGATGGTTAATGCCGCGATGTCCGTTAAACATTTTTTGGGTCGGAATGTCGTTTGCCAAAGCCAGTAATTGATGGCCAAGACAAATCCCAAACATCGGTTTATCAGCCTCTAAAATATTTTTTACTGTTTTTATCGCATAATCCATGGCAGCCGGATCACCGGGACCGTTGGAAATAAAGTAACCGGTTGGCTTAAATTCCTGCATTTCCTCAAAAGTAGTGTACGAAGGAAAAACGCGGGCAAAAACGCCACGCTCAGAAAAATTGCGCAGGATGTTTTTCTTCACACCTAAATCTAAAACGGCAACACGATAAGCAGAATTTTCATCGCCAATATCATACGTTTCATTGGTAGAAACCTGGGACGAAAGCTCCAATCCATTCATCGACGGTACTTCTTTTAGCCTTGCTTTTAACACATCCAAATCCAAAATCTCCGAAGAAATAATGGCATTCATGGCACCTTTATCGCGGATATGGCGCACCAGTTCGCGTGTATCGATATCAGAAATGGAAACAATATTCTGTTCCTGGAAGTAATCCTGAATAGACAAATCCGCTTCTTTACGGCTGTATTGGATGTTGTAATTCTTGCAAACCAAACCCGAAATCTGGATCTGTCCGGATTCCGTTTCATCATGATGGATTCCGTAATTGCCAATGTGCGCGTTGGTGGTTACCATTATTTGTCCGAAATAGGAAGGGTCGGTAAAAATTTCCTGGTAGCCCGTCATGCCCGTGTTGAAGCAGATTTCGCCAACGGTTGTACCGATTTTTCCGGCAGCTTTTCCATGGTAAACCGTGCCATCGGCCAGTAACAAAACGGCTGGTAATTTGGTGAAGTTAATCATGTTGATTTAAAAAAAGGTGGGTAAAAGAAGTATCTTCTGAAGGAAAATAGTTTGCGTAACAGTCAGGAATTGTTAAAAAAGAAGCATCTGTTTTCACAGGGGATAAAGGTAGTTTTTCTGATGGATTTTTAGAAGCCCGGTTTCATGATTTTACAAACGGTTATTCTACATTTACAAAATCAAAAAGCGGCTAAAAAGATTTAAAACATGTCTGTAAATAAAGAAGTTAAGCGGATTACCACCAATACTTTGCAGGAAATGAAGCAGCGCGGCGAGAAGATTTCGATGCTTACGGCCTACGATTTTTCGATGGCAACGATTGTGGAAGATGCCGGAATTGACGTAATGCTGGTTGGAGATTCGGCTTCCAACGTGATGGCCGGGCACGAAACTACGCTGCCAGTTACGTTGGACCAGATGATTTATCACGCTTCTTCGGTTGTCCGCGCAGCAAAAAAAGCTTTGGTTGTGGTCGATTTGCCTTTTGGTTCGTACCAGGGAAATTCTAAAGAGGCTTTAAATTCTGCCATTCGGATTATGAAAGAAGCGGGTGCGCACGCCGTAAAAATGGAAGGCGGAACGGAGATTGCAGAATCGGTAACGCGAATTTTAGCTGCCGGAATCCCGGTGATGGGACATTTGGGTTTAACGCCGCAATCCATTTATAAATTCGGCACTTATACCGTCCGTGCAAAGGAAGAAACGGAAGCGTTGAAGTTAAAATCGGACGCTTTGGCTTTGCAGGAATTAGGTTGTTTTGGTGTAGTTCTGGAAAAAATTCCGGCAAAATTAGCACAGGAAGTAACCGAAAGTTTGTCTATTCCAACTATCGGCATTGGTGCCGGCGGTAATTGCGACGGTCAGGTTCTGGTAATTCATGATATGCTGGGCATGAACAAAGGCTTTAAACCAAGGTTTTTGCGGCAGTATTCAAATCTGTTTGATGAAATGAGCAATGCTGTAAAAGCGTATATTAAAGATGTAAAATCAAAAGATTTTCCGGGGGAGAAGGAGCAGTATTAAGATCAGTTGCGGGTTTTCAGTTTCGAGTTATAAGTTTTCAATATCAATTGATAGGTTATGAGATAAGAACCGACAACTGGAAACAGAAACCCACAACTGGATACTTCTTCTTTTATCACCAAAAAATAACCATGCGTCAATCCCAATATATCCCAACACCAACCGACATCACCGTAAAAGATATTTTGTATGAAGATAATCACCTGATTGCCATTAACAAAAGGGCAGGGGATATTGTACAAGTTGATGAAACCGGCGACGAACCGTTGGACGAAAAAGTAAAGCGTTACATCGCCCAAAAATACAACAAACCAAACGGTGCTTTTTTGGGCGTAGTCCATCGTTTGGATCGGCCGGTGAGCGGCGTGATCTTATTCGCCAAAACCAGCAAAGCTTTGGAACGGGTAAACGAATTGTTTAAAAGCCGCGACATGCACAAAACGTATTGGGCTGTGGTGCGCACTAAACCAGTTCCGGAAAGCGGGAATTTGGTACATTGGTTAGTCAAAAATCAACAAAAAAACGTAACTACGCCGCATAACAAAGAAGTTGCCGGTAGCCAGCGCGCCGAATTAAATTATCAATTGATCGGTGAACTGAACGGTTTTTATTTGATAGAAGTTGACCCGATAACCGGCCGTCCGCATCAAATCCGTGTGCAACTTTCTACTTTGGGTTGCCCAATTGTTGGCGATAATAAATACGGTTATCCGCGCGGCAGTTTGAAGAAAAGTATCTGTTTACACGCACATCGTTTGCAATTTATTCATCCCGTAAAAAAAGAACCGGTCGATATTTTAGCGCCGCTGCCAAAAGATGGTTTCTGGGAAAAGTTTGAAGTTTTTGCACACTGATTTTATCGGCATAAAAGAAGCATTGGCATGTTTCCCGCTCTCCGCTCTTTTCCAATCTTTCCATAAATAATATATCTGCTTCGCTTTAAAACATTGTATTCCGTTTCTTCCTTTTTAAGATTCAGTTAAGTTCCACGATTGGGATTGAAAAGATCAGATCAAACTAAAAATAAAAAGGAGAAAAACGAATGAGTTCAGACGATGTAATGGATGCAATTGCCAAACAGGAATGGCTCGATGCAGCAGGCGATAAAATACAACCGGCAGTGATCAATGCTTTTAAAGCAGGCGGAGAAGCCGGACAAAAAATCAAAAACTTTTTACATGGAACCTGGCTTGGCCACCCGTTGCATCCAATTATCACCGATGTTCCGGTAGGTTCCTGGACTGCAGCTTTTGTTTTAGACGGATTAGAATTATTGGGGAAAGAAAAATACAAAGCCGGCGCAGATGCCGCTATTGCAATCGGATTATTTGGTGCAGCAGGCGCGGCAGTTTCCGGTATGACGGATTGGTCTGGCACAACAAAGAAAAAACGCGCCATCGGTTTGATGCATGGCTTGTTAAATGTTGGTGCAACAGCACTTTACGCAACATCTTATTACTTGCGTAAGAAAAAAGGTTCGCGCAAAACAGCGATTGGTTTGGCCGTTTTGGGTTACGGAATTACGAGTGCTTCGGCTTATTTGGGCGGACATTTGGTTTATGCCGAACAAGTTGGCGTTGACCATACCGCAACTTCTGTAGAATATCCGAAAGATTTTGTAGCCGTTCTGCCTGAAAACGAACTGGCAGAAAATTCAATGAAAAAAGGCAAAGCTGGCGAAATTGATGTTTTGCTTGCGAAAAAAAATGGTGAAATATTTGCGCTTGCTAATACATGTTCGCATCTCGGCGGACCGCTTTGCGATGGAGAACTGAAGGACGATTGCAGCGTGGTTTGTCCTTGGCACCATTCCATTTTTTCGTTAAAAGACGGAAGCGTAATTGCCGGGCCAGCTACAGAACCGCAGCCAAAGTTTGAAACGCGTGTAAATAATGGTCAGATTGAAGTTCGTTTAATAAAAAACGACAAGCAATAAAAATTCAATTTTGATTTTTATACGGTAAAAGAAGCATCAAATTGTAATGCTTCTTTTATCGATATAAATTTGTTAAGGAACGAAAGTTTCCAAAATTTTAAAACCACTTGTAGTTTCTAATTGGATTTTTTTAATTGCATTTGGAATCAAAATACAATCTCCTTTTTTTACTTCGAACTTTTGATTGTTACAAACCAAATCGTAATTGCCGTCAACACAAACATGGATCACAAAAGAATCCAACTTTGAATAATCCCGACTTGTGCTTTCAGTAAAATCCAAAACACTCGTTTTAAAATACGGAGAAGTTACGGCTTCAACAACTTCGTTTGTTTTATGCGGATACTTGGATTTGTATTCGGGATAAACTTTATAATCGATTGCCGCTAAAGCTTCTTCCGTGTGCAATTCACGCTTCTGGCCTTTGTCGTCCAAACGGTCAAAATCATAAATGCGGTAAGTAATATCTGATGTTTGCTGGATTTCGGCAATTAGCAAACCTTTTCCAATGGTGTGTACACGGCCAGCGGGAAGGAAAAATATATCACCTTTTTCTACTTCTTCTTTGTTGAGAATATCTGAAAGCTTGCCGTTGTTCAATTTATCTAAGTAAAGCTTTTCATCAACCTGCTGGTTAAACCCGGCAATTAAAGTTGCGCCAGGATCAGCTTGCAAAACATACCACATTTCGGTTTTCCCGAAAGAATTATGCCGTTTTTTGCCTAATTCATCATCCGGATGAACTTGGATCGAAAGATCATCATTGGCATCAATAAACTTAATCAACAAAGGAAATTCTGTTCCGAATTTTTCAAAAACTTTATTTCCGGCCAGTTCGCCTTGATATTCTCGGAGTAAATTAGTTAAAGCTTTTCCAGCCAGTTCGCCTTCTGCAACTACAGAAATATCACCTTTTACGCCGGAAACTTCCCAGGTTTCGCCGCAGTTTGGTAACGGCGAAAATTCTTTTCCTAAAATAGTTTTTATTTTTTCTCCACCCCAGATTTTGTCTTTGAAGATGGTTTTGAATTTTAATGGATATAATTGTGTATTCATTCTCGAATGAGTTGTTCAAGGTTGTTAATTAATGAAAATAGATAGGTTTGTCTGATTTGCCAAACTGTGGTAAGATCGATACCAAAATATTCGTGGACAATTCTATTTCGAAATCCAACTATCCGATACCAATCAAAATCAATATGATCGGCTTTAAATTTTTCTGTCAATCGATTTGCCAATTCACCAATAATTTCAAAGTTTCTAAGCACTGCATCTACTTTTTGTTCATTTTCTATAAAAGTATCAAACGTATCGTTTGCAGTATATCTCTGGATTTTTTGTGCGCTTTGCAATATATCTTTTAAAAGCAATTGATCGTTCCTTTTAGACATACAAAATTTCTGGTTCAATCACTTCTAAGTACCTCGGTTTAATACCATTTCGGGATACAAGATCTACTTTCCGGTTAAGCTTTTCCTCTAGTTCATCTGCCAAATCTATAAAATCAATTCCTATTGGCTTACTAAAAGTTACCACAATATCAATATCGCTTTTATCGGTAAAATCATCGCGCACAATCGAACCGAAAAGCCCCAAAGAACTTACGCCATATTTCGACACAAGTTGAGGCTTTAACTGCTTCAATGTTGATTTAACTTCTTCTAAGTATGTCATGTTAATAAAGGTACTTTATTGTTTCCTAAAATATGTTCGGTATTTCTAACTGCTTGCATATCTTTTTGCAAAGCTGGTTATCCAATTCCTGATGTCGCCCGACAGAAGTTTGCTTTAAGTTAATAGGATTTTGATAAATGGCATGATTAGTTCCTTCACGAAGTAATTGACAACCATTCTTTTGAAGATGTTTAATCAAAGCAGAACGCTTCATTAAAATAGTTCCAATTCTTCTACAACAGTTGCTTTATTGGCATATTCCTTTTCGGTCAATTCTTTGTTCACCTCCAAAACCAATTTCAACGCATCCAACAAATTATCTTTAACTTCTTCAATTGTTTTTCCTTGTGCCAATGCCGCAGGAATTTCTTCAACTTGTCCAACGAAATATCCGTTTTCGCCTTTTTCGATGATTGCTGTAAACTTCATAATCAAATATAAGAATGTATTTTAACAAAGAAGCACGCTGTCATTTTAGAGAACGTGCTTCTTTTATCGACTAAAAATTGGTGTTGATTAGCCCAATTTTGCTTTTAAATTTTCGTCAATCGCTTCCAAAAATTCCTCAGTATATAAATAATCGCGGCCGTGTTCTACTTTGTTTCCATGGATGCAAACCGCTAAATCTTTGGTCATTTTGCCGCTTTCTACGGTTTCGATACAAACTTCTTCCAGGGTTTTGCAGAAGTTGATCAGTTCCTGGTTTCCGTCTAAAATCCCGCGGAATTCTAAACCACGCGTCCAGGCAAAAATAGAAGCGATTGGGTTGGTTGAAGTTGGTTTTCCAGCCTGATGATCGCGGTAATGGCGCGTTACTGTTCCATGTGCAGCTTCGGCTTCCATCGTTTTTCCATCTGGCGTAACCAAGGTCGAAGTCATCAAGCCTAAAGAACCGAAACCTTGCGCAACTGTATCAGACTGAACATCGCCGTCATAATTTTTACACGCCCAAACAAAGTTACCGTTCCATTTTAGGGCAGAAGCAACCATATCGTCAATTAAACGATGTTCGTAAGTAATTCCGGCTTCCTTGTATTTGGCTTTATAATCCTGTTGATAAATTTCTTCAAAAATATCTTTAAAACGGCCATCGTATTTTTTAAGGATCGTATTTTTAGTGGATAAATACAGCGGCCAGCCTTTCATCAAAGCCTGGTTAAAACACGCGTGTGCAAAACCTCTGATCGATTCGTCGGTGTTGTACATTGCCAACGCAACGCCATCACCTTTAAAATTATAAACTTCGAAGGATTGCTCTTCTCCACCATCTTCCGGTGTAAATTTAATGGTTAGTTTACCTTTTCCTTTCGTTACAAAATCTGTTGCGCGGTATTGATCACCAAAAGCATGACGACCGATGCAAATAGGCGCCGTCCAGTTCGGAACCAAACGCGGCACGTTGCTCATCACAATTGGCTCGCGGAAAACAGTTCCATCTAAAATATTCCGGATCGTTCCGTTTGGCGATTTCCACATTTGCTTCAACCCAAATTCTTCTACACGCGCTTCATCGGGCGTAATAGTAGCACATTTGATACCCACGCCACAAGCTTTAATCGCATTTGCAGCATCAATCGTAACCTGATCGTTGGTTTCGTCGCGGTATTCAATCCCTAAATCGTAATATTGAATATCCAGATCCAGATAAGAAAGGATCAGCTTATCTTTAATAAATTTCCAGATGATGCGGGTCATCTCGTCGCCATCCAGTTCTACAACCGGGTTGTTCACTTTAATTTTTTGTGCCATTATAGGGTTTTTAATTTGGTACGTATGTTAGCGTTTCAAATATATAAATTTGGAATTATGGGCGAATTGATTTTTAATAGAAAATACACATCGTAGGTTGCAATTAAAACTTATTGCCGTTTTTTTTCTTTATTCCTGTAAACAAATTTCACCATGAGCAATACAAATAACACTGGTTTGAACGACGACAGCCAGAACCGCGACAAAAAATTAAAGGATGATTTAGGCGATAGGGTTGACCAGGAAAACCTATTGTTTAATGCCGATAAAAACAGTTACGAGATTGATGTGAAAAGTGACGACCCGGATTACGACCACGATTATCCGTACAACACTGCAGCACCGAACGGAGAAGATTTTAATTCGACTTATGATGAAGCGAACCCGGAAGCAGTTGACGAGTATATTCCAAATGAAACTTTAGAATCTGACGTTGATAGTTTAGATAATTTAGGAATCCACGTTGATAGCGGACAAAGCATCGAATTAGACCCAATTGACGAAGTTTTGGCTCGCACGCCGGAAGACGACCGCGATGATTTAGACGAAGAAGGTTACCCGAAAAACGACTTAAATATCAACAAAGGAATTGATGCCGAAGGTTATCCGACAAAAGATGCTGGCGATAACGATGACCAGTTTTTTAAATAACAATTTCTTAAGCCCTTTCCTTCAGGAGAGGGTAGGTTGAGGTTAATCAATCTCCAGATTAAACCGCTTCTTTAAATCGGCTAGTTCTGGTTTTTTAGCCAGCATATATTGAAATTTCTCCACGGGAGAATATGGTTTTCTCGACCCGGATTGTTCTTCAATCCGGGTTTGTATTTCGATATTAAAATTTTTTAGTTCCGAACGTAAAAAGTTCATCAGGTTCGGTTTATCATCTCTGAAAATATTTTCCTGCGATTTATTTTCCAGCACCAATTCGAAAACGTAGGGCTTTGACATCACTGGTTTTTGGTTGTTAAAAACAGTAAGTAAAGTCATGCTTTTATCTTCGGCTTTAGCTTTTGCAGCGTATTCGTACCACTTTTTTAAAAAGGTTTCCTGATCGAAATCTTCAAAATCAGTTCCTTTTAAATACGGATCTTCTTCAACCGTTTCCTGCAAACTCGTTTTTGCCAGGTCTTTTAAGGAAGGGATTTTTACGGAAGTTGAAGCTATATTTAAATTCGGCGTAAATACGTTTGATTTTTCTACAGGTTTTTCTGCTGTTTTTACTACTTGTATTTCTTCAACTTTTACAACCGGCTTCTCAATTATTTTTGGTGCGATAACTTCCGGTGTTGCGATTGGTTTTATTGGAAGAATTATTGGCGTTTCAATAATTACTGGATTGACTTCAGGAACCAAAACCTTTTCTACAACTGGTGGAGATGAAATTAAAACATCAGTTTTTTTTTTAAGCGGTTCTTCCGGCCGGCTTAAATTCGATGCTTCTTTTACCAGGTTAAAAGCAGCATTGATGTGGCACATTTTAATCAGTGCCAGTTCAACCTGCAAACGTTGGTTTTTGCTGAGCTTGTAATTTAAATCGCACTGATTAGCCAGGTTTAAAGCTGAAACCAGGAAAGAAACCGAGATTTGCTGCGACTGTTGTTCGTATTTTTTACGGATGCCTTCGCTTACTTCCAGCAGTTTTAAGGTTGAAATATCTTTTCCAACCAACAGATTCCTAAAATGGTTAGACAAGCCCGAAATAAAATGATAGCCATCAAATCCGTTGGCCAAAATTTCATTCAGGATCAATAAACTTTGCGGCGTATTCTCCGCTAAAATAAAATCCGTCAACCTAAAATAATAATCGTAATCCAGAATGTTGAGGTTATTAATTACCAATTTGTAGGTGATTTCCTTTCCACCAGAAAAACTTACGATCTGGTCAAACATCGACAATGCATCGCGTAAACCGCCATCAGCTTTTTGTGCGATGATGTGCAGGCCGTCTTCTTCGTAATTAATCTGCTCTTTTTTGGCGATGAATTCCAGGTGGTGCGTCATGTCATCGACCTGAATCCGGTTAAAATCAAAAATCTGGCAACGCGATAAAATAGTTGGCAAAATTTTATGCTTTTCGGTCGTAGCCAAAATAAAAATAGCGTAAGGCGGCGGTTCTTCCAGCGTTTTTAAAAACGCGTTAAAAGCTGCCTGGGAAAGCATGTGCACCTCATCAATAATATAAATTTTATAACGGCCGGCTTGTGGCGGGATGCGGACTTGCTCGATTAAACTCCGAATATCATCCACCGAATTGTTGGAAGCCGCATCCAACTCATGCACATTAAAAGAATTACCGTTTTGAAAAGCGCGGCAGGAATCGCAAACACCGCAAGCTTCAGTATCGGGTTGTAAGTTTTGGCAATTAATGGTCTTGGCGAGGATACGTGCGCAGGTTGTTTTGCCAACGCCGCGCGGTCCGCAAAATAAAAATGCCTGGGCAAGCTGGTTATTTTTGATCGCATTTTTCAGCGTTCCGGTGATATGTTGCTGGCCAACAACACTTTCAAACGTAACCGGGCGATATTTACGGGCTGAAACAACAAAATTATCCATTAAGGCGAAGTTAAACAGAACGCCGGGTTTGTGCAAATGAAGATTGTAATGCTGTTTTTAACGGCATAAAAACAGTAAATATAATTTGTATTTTTGAAAGCAAGACAAAGGATTATGCAATTTTCTGACCTCGACCTTAACAAAACCTACACCTACGCCGATTATTTAAAGTGGACTTTTGATGAACGGCTCGAACTGATTAAAGGAAAGATATTTCCAATGAGTCCTGCCCCGGCAGAAATCCATCAGCGGATATCACAAAAAGTAAACATAGCGTTATGCAACAACTTGTACGGAAAACCCTGCGCTGTTTATACGGCTCCGTTTGACGTTCGTTTAATCCGAAAATCCAAGAAAGACAAAGAGATCATCACAGTTTTACAACCTGATATTTGTGTGATTTGTGATCTTCAAAAAATCGATGATAGAGGTTGCATTGGTGCGCCGGATATTGTTGTTGAAATCCTCTCGCCAGGAAACAATAAAAAAGAATTGCAAAACAAGTATGAAGTTTATGAAGAAGCAGGCGTGAAGGAATATTGGATAATCAATCCCTACGGGAAAACTTTTTTCAAATACATCTTGGATGAAAATGGACAATTTCAAGCAACAAAATTATTAACATTAGGCGACGAAGTTACAAGTCCAATTTTACCAAACTTTGCTTTAAACTTGGATGAAGTTTTTGCAGATCGTTTAGGCGGAGCAGGTAATTAGTCTATTTAGTACTGTTTTTATCACCCTAAATTTTATAATGCTGAACATAGTTTACGAATGACCAAGATTTACAAATATGCAATTTTCTGACCTCGACCTCAACAAAACCTATACTTACGCCGATTATTTAAAATGGACTTTTGACGAAAGGCTGGAACTGATTAAAGGTTATATTTTTAAGATGAGTCCTGCTCCTGCTGAATTTCATCAGCGGGTATCAGCAATTGTGAGCAATGAGTTGTACAATTATTTTAAAGGAAAACCATGTAAGGTTTATTCTGCACCGTTTGACGTGCGGTTAGTCAGAAAATCAGCAACCGACAAAGAAATAATTACGGTTGTACAGCCAGATATTTGTGTAATTTGTGATTTAAGTAAAATTGATAAAAAAGGTTGTTTAGGTGCGCCGGATATTGTAGTAGAAATCCTCTCGCCCGGAAACAATAAAACAGAGCTAAAGAACAAATACGAAGTTTATGAAGAAGCGGGAGTAAAGGAATATTGGATTATCGAGCCACAGGGAAAAATTTTTATCAGGTATTTTTTAAATGAAAAAGAACAGTTTGAACCAACACGATTATTAACTGTAGGTGACGAAGTTACAACTTCATTATTTCCTGGTTTTACCCTAAATTTAGATGAAGTTTTTGCTGATCTTTTAACCGGAAACCAGGACTGATACTGTTTTTACTTGCATAAAATACATTTAGCTTTTCGGCTAAATAATAAAAACTATGATGGACAAGCCGGAAAATTTTTCTTACACAAACCCACTGATTGATGCCGATTTCCCGGATCCGTCTGTCATTTTCGTTCCCGGCGATGGTTATTACGCTTATGCCACGCATGATGCGCCTTCGCCAACGGTCAATAATATCCAATTAAGTTATTCTAAAGATTTAATTCATTGGTTGGAACCCAAAGGAGCACTTGTAGAACCGCCAACTTGGGCAAAAACTTGTGAAAAATTTTGGGCACCGCAAGTAGTGAAAGTTAGTTTGGAATATCGGTTATATTACGCGGCCGAGCCGGATACGAAAGACGGTATGTGTTTGGCAATGGCAACTTCGAACGAACCACACGGTTTCAAGGATATTGGTAAACCACTGGCACAAGTTCCAGGTTCAACTTATAAAATGATTGACCCATGCTTCTTTTACGACACAAAAACTGGCAAAAACTTATTGTATTACGGTTCGGCACACGAGCCGATCAGCGTAGTTGAAGTTGCGGAAGATGGTTTTTCGATCATCAGTAAACCAATTGACATATTACAACCAAAACCAGGCATACAGTTTGAAAGCCTGCGTGAAGGAGCTTTTATTACTTATCAGTCAAAGTTTGACCGTTATTTGTTATGGGTTTCAGGCGATAATACTTGGGCTGAAAATGGTTATGCCATCAGCGTTTTCTATTCTAACGACCCGCAAAAAGAATTTCAACCAATACCCGGAAACCATATCATTTTAAAACCTGATGAACAATGGGATTCGCCAGGACAAAATTGTATTTTAACAGATGCGAATGGTAATGATTGGATTTTTTATCACGCGGTAGATCTTCAAGATCGTTTTATTACCGGAACGAACAAGTTTAAACGCAAAATGTGTATGAAACGAGTTTGGTATGATGAAGATGGCTGGCCGGGAATTGTATAGGGCATGCTAAATTTAAAATAATATTTAAAGTATATATTTAAGAAACTGTTTATATATTTACCGTTGCACGGGTTGTGATTTTAATATAAAAGACTAATTTAACTGCATGATTAAAAAATATTTACCTCTACTTCGTATTTCCCACTATCTAAAGAACACATATATATTTCTACCTCTTTTCTTCTCTGGTGAAATCCTAAACTCAGGAAAATTTTTTAAATCGTTGCCCGTTTTTTTTTCTTTCTGTTTAGTAGCAAGTTCCATTTATATTTTTAATGATTTAATGGATATTGAATTTGACTTGATGCACCCTATAAAAAAGAATAGGCCAATCCCTTCCGGGAAAATTTCGAAGTTTGAAGCTTATTTACTATTTTTTTTATTATTTACAGCCGCAGTAGCAATTGCTTACACTGTTTCCTTAAATGTATTATTAGTTATCGTAGGCTACTTTTTGCTTAATATAGCTTACTCTGTTAAACTCAAAAACTTTGCCTTAATTGATGTTACTATAGTTAGTATGGGCTTTAACTTGCGAGTACTGGCCGGAGGCATAGCTTCTGACATCACTATTAGTAAATGGCTTATGATCATGGTCTTTCTTCTATCCATGTTTCAAGCGCTTTCAAAAAGAATGGATGATTTGTATTTAATGGCCAAGGATAGCAGTAGCCAGTTAAGAAGATCAATTCACGGTTACAACATAGAGTTTTTGCAGATAGTTTTATCTATGTTAACAGGCGTTTTACTGGTATGTTATATTATGTATATCATATCACCTGAAATTATTTCCAGACTTGGAGAATATTCCTTTTTCACAACAATATTTGTATTACTTGGATTGCTTAGGTATTTACAATTTACATTTGTAAAAAAGGCGAGTGGTTCACCTGTAAAAATACTCACTAATGATCGCTTTATCCAGTTAAGTATTTTATTCTGGTTATTATCTTTTGCTTTTTTAATTTATATTAAATGAATCGTACCATAACAATTATTTTTGTTTGTGCAGCCACTTTATATTTTATTATATCTTTTGTTTTTGCATTAAACGGCTATCCTGGATTTAGGCAAGACGCTGTATGTTTTCTTCCTACTTCTTATTTTATCTCTCATCAACATCAGTTAATCAACCCGCTTTATGACGCAGGAATAGATCCTATTAAACATAGGTTTTTATTTTATCCACCCCTGTTTCCTTATACAATTTCGGTTATTAGTAGTATGATCCCCTTTTTTTACAATAAGATTCAAATTACTTTAATGCTTATAGATTTTTTTAGCATTACAATTATAATGGTTAGCGTATATATCTATATAAAAAAAAACCACGTTAGGCCTTCCTATTTATTGTACATTTTTTTACTCTTTTGGTGTTTTGCTTTGTTTTCTTTTTCTGGAATAAGTGAAGGACGCCCAGAGACTCTTTCAACATTTTTTATCGCATGTTTTTTATTAAATAACGTTTCCTATCCAAAAAGCTTTTCCAATTTAATAAATGGTTTACTAATTGGTTTAAATTCTATTAATTCTTCTGTTTCAACATTTTATTTAATTATCATCACAATCGGCCTGCTATTTTATTTTGATAATTTTAAAATTAAACCAATCGTACAAACAGCAATAGGCTGTATATTGGTATTAGTTTGTTTTGTGTATTTTTATCCTTATCACATCATAGAATTAATTCAAGCGATGTCTAAACATTCGCATAATTCAATATTTAATAGGGTAAGTTTAGATAGAATAGGATATTTTAAAGGCATATATATTTTATCAATATTTCGTCCTTTTACAGCGTTCACCTTTTCAATTTCTATCATTTATACTTTTTACGCACTTATTAAGCAAAAGAAAACTTCAACAATTGTTCTTTTTGTCATACTTGTTGTTGTTTCATTTTATTTCTCTTTCAAAGTTATAGAAAATGCATATAACATGTTTGTGCTTTCACCTTTGTTTCTCTTCATAATAATTGTATTTTTTGTTGATATTTACAACAAGAAAATTTTGATCAACTATTCTAATCTTTTTACTATTGCCTTAATCTTTCTGCTATTCGTAAATACATTGGGATTTATTCGTACAACTTTGGTATATTTTTGCACCCAAGACAAAAAGGTATCTTTTGAACATTTTAGAGAGGACTTTAAAACACTAAGTAAAAGAATTAAAAAAAATAGGAAAATATATGTTACTTTTTCCTTGTGGCCGTATTGTCTTGATGGATACAAGCAAATTGCGCGTTCATCTTCTGATACATCTATCCAATTTATGATGATTCAACAAAGCAACTCCGGTAATATGCAGCCATCAACCATCGACGGATATAGTTTAATTAAAAACGAATTTATTTCTGACCATCCAAAGCTTGGTAAAATCCAAATAAGTAATACTTATCCCTGGTATCAAACTGCTATTTACGAACGAAAATAATTAATAATCTTTCATATATTTTAAAGCGGGTTGCCAAAATATCTATTATATTAAATGAAGACTACTTTAGTAACCATATTACTTGCCATTTTTTCTATTTATACCGTATTAATTATTCAATTTGCATTTAACGGTTATCCCGGTTTTATTCAAGACTCTACCTGCTTTCTACCTACAGTATATTTTATTAACCATTATCATCAATTAATTAATCCTTTATATGATGCTGGCATAGATCCGATACATCATCGTTTTCTCTTTTATCCGCCATTGTTTCCTTATGTTGTTGCTTTTATAAATAACTTAATGCCAGAGTTTTACAATAACATGCAGATAACTTTGGCTTTTATAGATTTATTAAGCTTATTGGTTTTACTTGTTGCCGTATATGTATATAGTAAAAAAACTGAATTGCAATTTTCAAATAAGCTACTTGTATTTTGTATAATCTGTTTATTTGCTTTGTTTTCTTTTTACGGAGTTCAAGAAGGTCGGCCGGAAGTTCTTTGCAAATTATTTATCTCCTGTTTTGTCCTGAACAATGTTTATCAAAGCAAGCATTTTTGTAATTTTAACAATGGTTTATTAGTAGCCTTAAATTTGATTACTTCTCCGGTTTCTACTTTTTATTTAATGTTGATTACAATTGGCTTAATTGTGTTTAGAAACAGTTTTAAATTGAAGCCAATTGCACAAACAATTTTAGGGTTTGCAATTGTCGTAGGAGTTTTTACAATTGTTTATCCTTATCACATTATGGAGTTGGTTAAGGGTTTGCAACAGCATTCAAAAAATGTAATTGTGAACAGGTTCAGTACAGATTCTTTTAAAAACTTTATCAGTTTTTATATAACTTATGCTTATGCGCCTTTGCTGGTTTTTAATTTTTTAACAGCCATTGTTTATACGGGTTATGTTGTAATTAAAAAAGGTAGAATTGTTTCTTTAATATTACTTGTGGCTTTAATTTGTTTAGTTAGCTATTTTTCTTTTAAAGATATGCCGATGAATTACAACATGCTTGTTTTATCGCCTGTTTTTTTCTTTGTCATATTTGTAGTATTTACAAGTTTGTTAGATAAAAAGAAACGAGATATAAAATTAAACTTGTTATATGTTGCAATACTTCTTTTACTGCTTATAAATTCAGTTGGGTTTATACGGAAAACATTACTTTTTTATTCAACACAAGACAGCAAAGTAACTTTTGCTGATTTTAGAAAAGAATTTGTTGAAGTAGCTAACAAAACGGATGCTGGTAAAAAGGTTTGTATCACATTTTCATTGTGGCCGTACTGTTTAGACAAGTATAAAATTATTACGCTTAATGCAACGGAGCCAAAAATTCAATACATGATGCTGCAACAATTATATTCTGGTTCAACTGAACCTCAACCTCAGCCTAAATTCCAATTAATCAAAAACAACTTTATCACTAAACATCCAAAGTTAGGGAAACTTCCTTTAGGCAATACTTATCCGTGGTTTCAAACTGCAATTTATGAACGAAAGTAAGGCCATAGCTTTTTTTGATTTTGACGGAACGATAACCAATCGTGATATTTTTTGGGACTTTACTTTTTTTCGATTAAAAAATGGTTTGTCTGTTTTAAAAGTTATCAAAGCCATTCCTGACTTTGCTTTATATCTTAGCAAAGTTTTAAACAACGAACAGGCTAAGCAGAAAATTTTTAGCGAATTATTTAAAGATGAAAGTTTAGATGTTTTCAATAATTCGGTGGATAAATATTATCAATCACATCTTAACAAAAGAATAAAAAAAGATGCTTTAGATCGAATTAACTGGCATAAAAACAGTAATCATCAAGTTTGTATTGTTAGTGCGAACTTTGATTTGATCTTGCAAAAGTTTTCACAATCCAATCAAATGCAATTAATTTCAACACAAATACAAGTGGAGAATAATTTGATCACCGGAAGATTTGCAACCCGCAATTGTTATGGTGAAGAGAAAGCCATCCGAATCAAAAGTGCTTTTCCCGACTTAAATTCCTACTCCAAAATCTACGCTTACGGCGATAGCAAAGGCGATTTACAAATGCTTGATTTGGCTACAGAAAAGTTTTATTGCTTCTTTAAAAAGTAATTATTTCTTCCTACATTTGCGCTCCGCTTTTTGGCGGTTAAATCATTAAATATCAACAGCAAAGAATGCAACAGTACGAAACAGTAATCGTTCTTACCCCGTTGTTATCTGTAGAAGTAGCGAAAGAGGCCATTGCCAAATTCACGAAAATCCTTACTGATAACGGAGCCGAAATTATCCAGGAGGATAATTGGGGTTTGAGAAAATTAGCGTACCCTGTACAAAAGAAAACTACAGGTTACTATCACCTAACTGAATACAAGGCACCGGGTGAACTAATTAATAAACTGGAAACCGAGTTCCGCCGTGATGAGCGCGTGGTACGTTTCCTAACTATTTCTCTGGATAAACATGCCATCGCTTACAACGAAAAGAAACGTAGCGGTGCTTTTAATCAGCGTAAACCAAAAGCAGAGGAGGCCGCAGCAAGATAATGGCAAACGATCAGATTAAATACGTTACCGCCCCTAAAGTAGAGGACAACCGTAAAAAATACTGCCGTTTTAAAAAGAACGGGATCAAGTACATTGATTACAAAGACGCAAATTTTTTGATGAAATTCATTAACGATCAGGGGAAATTATTACCCCGTCGTTTAACCGGGACTTCTTTAAAATTTCAGCGCAAGGTGGCACAAGCCGTTAAACGTGCACGCCACATTGGTTTGTTGCCTTACGTTGCAGACTCGTTAAAATAGGAGGATACGAAATGGAAGTTATTTTAAAACAAGACATCAAGAACCTCGGCGAGAAGGATGATGTAGTAAATGTAAAGCCAGGTTACGGTCGCAACTACTTGATTCCGCAAGGATTTGCAAGTATGGCAACCGAATCTGCACGCAAAGTTTTGGCCGAAAACCTGAAACAAGCTGCTTTTAAACAAGAAAAAATACGCAAAGATGCTGATGCAATTGCAGCCAGTTTAGAAGGCGTAACGCTGACCATCGGTGCAAAAGCTGGCGAAAGCGGTAAAATTTTTGGTGCAATCAACACCATCCAAGTTTCTGATGCTTTGAAAAAACAAGGATTTGAAGTTGACCGCCGTAAGATTACTTTTGACAGTGATCCTAAATTTGTTGGCGATTATGTTGCCAATTTAAATTTGCACAAAGAAGTAAAAGTAAAAGTTCCTTTTACGGTTGTTGCGGAATAAGAATTAGAAGTATATCATCCTGAGTTTGTTGAAGGATGCTTCTTTTAGCACACAAAAAGCATAAATAAAAGGTGTTCGATTATTCGGGCACCTTTTCTTGTTTATATTTGAAATTGCAATGCGCCTCTTTAAATACCTCCTCAAATTATTACTGTTTGGTTTTTTCGGGATTACCATACTTTGGGTTTTGTTGTACCGATTTATAAACCCGCCTATCACTTTGTTAATGATTGACCGTGGTTTTGAACGCAAAGCAGCAGGAAAAGATTGGAAGATTGATAAGAGTTGGATTCCTTTCGACCAAATGTCTATCAATATTAAAAAAGCCGCTGTGGCATCAGAAGACCAATTATTTCTGGAGCATCACGGATTTGATTTAAGGGCGATAGAACGCGCCATCGATAAAAACCAACACAGCAATAAGTTGATCGGCGGAAGTACCATTTCTCAGCAAACAGCAAAAAATGTGTTTTTATGGCCTGGCAGATCATACATCCGCAAAGCTTTTGAAGCTTATTTTACGATGTTGATTGAAACTTTATGGAGCAAAGAACGCATCATGGAAGTCTATTTAAATGTCATCGAAATGGGTGATGGCATTTACGGAATCGAAGCTGCTTCCCAAACTTATTTTAAGCGTTCTGCTGCTAATTTAACCAAACAGCAAGCATCTTTAATTGTAGGCGTTTGGCCAAACCCACTTAAATGGTCGCCGGTTAAACCTACACGTTACATTCGCCATCGTAGTTTTTTAATTATGAAAAATATGAGGCGTTTGGCACCACTTGATTTTTAGGTTGTAAAAGAAGCATAAAGTTGTCATTTCGATCGAAAGAAGAAATCTTAATTGAAAAAATAATATTCTGCTTTGAAGAAGTTTTCTCCTTTCGATTGTAATAACAACAGAAATTAAGCCCGGATCAGGTTACCGAAAACGCGTGCATGCCAGCTATCTTTTAAAGGCACTTGCCATTTGGTTTTAAAATCATTAAAAGTAGCTACCAGGTTGTTAAAAACGATTGTTTGGCTGTTTACTTTACCTTCCTTCAGCAAGGTTTCAAATTCTTCCCGGTTGGCAGAAAATATTTTATCATTTTTAAAATAAGCTGTATTAAACCGGTCGAACAAGTTAATGTTGAACTCCTCTTCTACAGCTTGCATAAAGCGGACAGATTTATCAATGGAACAACCGCTTGCGCCGGCCTGGCTTTCATCCACAAATAAAACAATAAAACGATGGTACATAACTTGGGCTGCCGCCTTTAGTTGCTGGTTATGTGCCGTCCAAGTTTGGACAAAATCATCAAGCAATTGTTGCAATCTTGATGTTTCAAGTTCGTTCAATTCCCGGTTGGATTGATAGATCCAGATTTTTGATTCAGGTGAAAATTCCATATTGCAAAAATACTTAATCGCTGTTTGTTAATTGCATTTTAATGTAAATCCTTAAATTTACTTAAATAAAAATAAACCGGTGATTGTCAGAAGTATAATGCCAATTGTCTTGCTCGTTTGTTGTTCGTTTAGCAGTAACGAACTGGAAAACTTATTGCCATCTTTACAAACCAACCTTCAACATTCACTCCGTACTTTGGTTGAAGTTAATGCAGCTAAAACAAAGCTGGAAGTAACAATAAATGGGTTTGTACGCTACACGGAAACTTTAAAAAGCGGCAAGCAGAATTACACTTCCCTCAACCTAAGCAAGTTTTTAAAAATGGATTATTTTGGAACTTCACAAGCTGGGTTTTTGATTTTATATGCAGAGAAAAAGATTGTGATCGTACAAACTTTTCATGACCCAAAAGGAGAAGTTGATTCCATGTCAAATCATTTAGATATTCCATTTGCAGCAATCGAACCAGAACAATTAAATTCTGTGGAAAACCAGCTACAACGGATTAAGGTTTTATTGCAGCAAAAGCAGTAATTTTTACAAGTTATTTGCCCTTGCCGTAATTTCTGCAATATCCAAAACCTCTATTTCCTGTTCTTTTTCCATGTGTTTTACGCCATCGTTCAGCATGGTCATACAAAACGGACAAGCAGCAGCCACCACATTTGCTTTTGTTTTGATGATTTCTTCCACCCGTTCTAAGTTGATTTCTTTAGTTCCTTTCTCGGGTTCTTTAAACATTTGCGCACCGCCAGCCCCACAGCATAAACCGTTTGACTTGCAGCGTTTCATTTCTACCAGTTCGGCGTCCAGTATTTCCAGTGCTTTTCGCGGAGCTTCATAAACTCCGTTTCCACGGCCTAAGTAACAAGGATCGTGATAGGTAATTTTTTTACCGGTAAAAGAAGCACCGTTTTCTGCTTTCAGCTTGCCTTCATCAATCAATTGTTGAATAAGTTGTGTATGATGGATAACTTCATAGTTTCCACCTAAACTTGGATATTCATTTTTTATAGTATTGAAGCAATGCGGACAGCCAGTCACAATTTTTTTAATTTGATAACCATCCAAAACCTGGATATTCATCAAAGCTTGCATCTGAAACAAAAACTCGTTTCCGGCACGTTTTGCAGGGTCGCCGGTACAACTTTCTTCTGTTCCGAGAACTGCAAAACTGATTCCAACATGCTGCAGAATTTTGCAAATAGACCTTGTAATCTTTTGTGCACGTTCATCAAAACTTCCGGCGCAGCCAACCCAAAATAAAATTTCGGGTTGTTTGTTTTGAGAAGCCATTTCGGCCATCGTTGGTATTTTTTCAATCATTTAATTATAATTAAAACGCACAAGTAATAACCTAAAACTATTAACTTTCATGCGCCCAGTTTAGCCTGTCGGCGTTACTGTATTTCCAAGGTGCGCTGTTGTTTTCAACATTAGAAAACATATTGTTGAGGCTTGCAGGCGCCTTAGCTTCTTCCATCACCGCATATTGCCGCAAAGCGGTAATTATCTCAAGCGGATTAATATTGACAGGACAAGCTTCTACACAAGCATTACAAGTGGTGCAGGCCCAGATTTCTTCTCGGCTGATGTAACCGTCTAACAAAGTTTTTTCATCGGTAAAAGAAGCATTTTTATCATCTAAGTTTTTTCCGATTGCTGTAATCCGGTCGCGTGTATCCATCATAATTTTTCGTGGGGATAATAATTTGCCTGTTAAATTTGCCGGGCAAACCAAAGTACAGCGGCCACATTCGGTACAAGTGTAAGCATCCAATAAATTTTTCCAGGTAAGGTCGGTTGCATCTTTCGCCCCAAAACGTGTTGTTGTTTCGGTAGTTTGCGGTACAAACGTTGGATCGAGCATAGCCTTAACTTCTTGATTTACAGAAGCCATATTTTCAAACTCGCCCTGCGGATTAAACCTGGAGTAATACGTGTTTGGAAAAGCAAGCACAATATGCAAGTGTTTGGAATAAGGCAAATAATTGAGAAAAGCCAGGATGCCGAGGATGTGAAACCACCAGCAGCCACGCTCTAACAGTATTAAATTTTGTGTTGATAAAGGAAGCATCGGCGCAAACCAACTGCTGACCGGAAATGCACCGGCCTTGATATAATGTGTATTCCCGGCCAGTTGTAATTGATGGTCGGCAGCGTTCATCAAAAGGAAGGCACTCATTAACAAAATCTCGGCAATTAAAATATAATTGGCATCAGATTTAGGCCAGCTCGTCATTTCCATTCCTGAAAAGCGTTTTAGTTTGAGGATGTTTCTTCGGATTAAAAACACAATGCAGCTTAGCAGAACTAATAAAGCTAAGATTTCAAAAGTACCGATCAGCAGATTGTACATGCTGCCAAACGGAGCAGCAAAAATACGATGCGTACCAAAAACACCATCAATTGCAATTTCGAGGACTTCTATATTGATGATGACAAAACCAGCATAAACCAGCAAATGCAGAAAAGCCGCTATTGGCCTTTTGCCCATTTTTGATTGACCAAGTGCAACTTTAATCATTGTTTTCCAACGTTTAGCAGTTTGATCAGAATAATCTGCAGGTTTTCCTAATAAAATATTGCGTCTGATTTTAGATACGTTGTGCGTGAACAAAGCTGCTGCAAAAAGTAGCAGGATTAGAAATAGGATTTGCGCCATGCTGTTTTTAGTGCTTAAAAATACCTGAATTAGATAAACAAGGGCATTGTTTTACAAGTTTATGCTTTAAGGTTCAAAAACCAAAAATCAATGTTTTGCAGGAAATTTTTAAAAAAATTTTAAAAAGCCAAAAAACGCACTACATTTGCAACCCCAAGTAGGAGGTACCATAGCTCAGTTGGTAGAGCAAAGGACTGAAAATCCTTGTGTCGCTGGTTCGATTCCAGCTGGTACCACATATTAATCCTTTTAGTAAAACTAAGAGGATTTTTTGTTTTATAGCTATATTCATTAACATAACTATTGTGAAATGCTTTTTGCAATACTGCATTTGTTTGTGCCTGTGCTTTGTTTACACCGCTAATTAATAATGCTACAAAAAGTATCCGTTTTAAAATTTCCATAATATTCCTGCAGTAACAGAATGCTGGTTATAGTTTAAATGATGGTACTCATCCTGTTTTTTTTCGAAGGTATAATTTACTTGCAATTGCGCATGTTTATTAAATAGATAAAAAGCAGTTTCGCCTAATTTTAATTTAGTTGCATCAATTAAATTGTAAACATACAATCCGTCTGCCTCATTATAATTATCTAAATTTCCAAAAGTCGCTGAAGTTTCAGACCATAAATTTTTAAAAAGTTTAAAACCTAACGCTTGATTGTAAATAATTTGACCAGCTCCGTTTTGCCGAAGATAAGCACCTTTACTAACGGTATAAAGGTTAAGGTTTCCTAACGGATAAAAGGTCAATCCGGCATTGTATTGCTGCAAATAATGGTCGAGCAGATAACCAAAGTTAAGATCTCCCTGCACATCAAAATAAGTACTTGCATATTTTATACCGGCAAAACCAATATTACCATTATAACCAACCGTTTGAAAATGCGTATTTAAATAATGATAAGCGCCTAACAAAGCCGTGTTCCCGGAAATTGCATAACTTATTTTGGCGTAATATTCGATTTGCTGGTCTGCACTTTTTAGTTTATTTAATGCCTCGCGGATTTCATCCTCATCATGCGCAATGTTATTAATAGATTGCCCATAAAACTGAACAGCTTGTTCCAGTTGTACTTTCCAGGATAAGCGGTTGCTAAAAAAAAGACGTAAATAGACTCCTTTGCTGCGCGAATCATTTCTTGGGATTTTTATTCCAGATTCAATTCCTGCATTTATCCAATCATAAGGAACAATATTTTCCTTTTTTAATTGTGCTGAATCAATGTAAGCCGCATTATAAGAAGCCAAAAGTTGCTGGTTGAGATAATTGTAGCACAAATAGGAATAATACCTGGCAATTTGGTTGTAAGAATCATTTCTGAGAACTGCATCATATTCTTTAATGGCAGCTTTGAAATTTCCGGTGCTAAAAGAAGCATAGCCTAAACGAAGCCGCAAGTAAGGAAAATCAAAGCCACTGTTAACAGCTTGCTTTCCAAAAACAATAAGTTGTTTCCAATCTGCTTGTTGAAATAAAGCATAAGAAATACTATCTGCCTGCTGAAAAGTTTGCACTTGTGCCTTAACCTGACCAAAAGCAAAAATGAAAGTTACGATCAATAAATATTTAAGTAATCCATTGTGCTTCAATTTTTTTGTCATTTAAATTCACTGTAAATTTTTTTATACTGCTTCCTTCTAAATACAAAAAGGCATCGATGGTTTGTTTACTTCGCCCAAAAACCTCTTTGTATTGTTTGGCGTGGATAGAAATGTCTTGGCCATTAAATGAGTTGCAATTTTGGTAATAGATTTTAATAAACTGATGAAATGGTGCAAATAAATCATGAAGCCACAAAGTAAGTTTATCTGCAGTTAATTGCACAGGATAAATATCGGTAACGGTTAAATCAGGATCGGCTGAAAAAATTATTTTATAAGCAACAAGATAAAAATAATACAAAAGCGAGCTTTGATCGCCATAAAAACTGGTAAAATAAAAGGAAGTGCCGTTGTTGATAAAATATGCCGTATGTTGATGCTGTCCGCAATTGGTCGGCGTAAAATTCACATGCTGTTTTTATCGGTACATTTTTATTGTTTGTCGGTACATTGATTAATGTTATTATCAATAACCAGAAATTCAATCATTCAAAATATTAAACTTTTGGCGATGGAATTATTAAGCAAACAAAAACGGATATTGGTATTGGATAAAGACAACAGGATATTTTCTGTTGTGGATGAAATGTTGTGCTACGGAGATTGGCAAGTTGCCGTTACTTATGATCCTTATGCTGTTTTTGATATGGCAAAATTGGATCGCCCGGACGTTATCATTTTAGATTATTTACTTTTAGATAATGATTGCGCTTCGATCTGTCAGGATTTTAAAGAGGATGCCGAACTGCGATCTATTCCAATCATTATTATAACTGCTTATAAAACTAAAAAAGCCAATGCCGATTTTTACAAATGCGATGCACTTTTTATTAAATCGTTAGATATGGAAGTATTAGCTTCCAGAATGGATTATTTGATTGCTTCGTGATTGTTAAATTCTCAAGCTTGTATTATTTATTTTTTGCTTAATTAGAATATTTCACATGCTTCTTTTACCAGATAAAAGTTATAAGTTGTTTTGTATATCTGCAAAAAGAATTAATATTTATTTGTGATTAAAAGAAGCATTCAACTTATCTAAATTTACGTAAAAATTTTTACAAGTAACCCTAATCCTTTTACCATGAAAATATTAAAACGACACCTGTTTTTATGTCCTTTCTTATTGTTCGGTTTTGTTTATGCACAGCAAACAGGTACGTGGCAATTACTTAAAACCAAGAACAAAGCGAACGGACGGAGCGAGTGTGGTTTTGCTGCTGTAAATGGAAAGTTATACTTAATTGGTGGAGACGGGCCTGCCGAACCTGTAGAAGTTTTTGACCCTGCAACATTAACCTGGAGCAAAAAGGCAACAGCACCAGTTGTTTTGCACCATTTCCAGGCAGTAAGCTTAGGAAATAAAGTTTATGTTTTGGATGCTTTTTATGAGGGTGGTTTCCCAAATCAAGACCCTGCACCAAATGCTTACAGTTATAATGTAGAAACCGATACCTGGCAAAAACTTGCTGGTTTGCCGGCAGAGCGCAGAAGGGCTGGAGCGGGTGCAGCTGCATATCAGGGCAAATTGTATTTGGTGGCGGGCATCCGGCATGGGCATTCCAGCGGTACCACAAATATGTTTGATGTTTACGATCCTAAAACAGATACTTGGGCTGCATTGCCTGATGCGCCCCACATCCGCGACCATAGCATGGCGGTAGTGGTTGGCGATAAATTGTATGCAGTTGGAGGACGCAATACGAGTTACCGCGACCCTAATAATATTATCCCATTTTTTCGTCAGGTGATGTTGGATGTAGATTGCTATAATTTTAAAACGGGCATCTGGAAAACATTAGACGCAAAATTGCCGATGGGAACAGGTGGCGGAACGGCTGTAAATTTAGATGGAAAGATATTTTATATTGGCGGAGAACGGGCGACAGACACTTTGCCAAATGGCCCGCAAAAAGATGTTTATTGCCTTGATCCAAAAACTTTGGAACGATGGGTGAAGGTATCAAACTTAAACATGTCCCGAAATGGAGTGGGAGGTACAGTGCTTGATCATAAAATATATATTGCAGGCGGTTCCGGAGGAGGGCCGGGTGGGCCGCCGCCGCCGAATGGTCAAATGCAAGGACCGCCGCCCAATAACGGAAATAATCCAAATGGACCGCCGCCAAATCCTCCAGCCGGAAATAGGCCTCCAAGCCGTGATGAAGGGATTGCAATTGAAGTTTTCAGCTTCAAATAAAAATTTAATTTGCTGTTTTGAGTTGCTTAAAGTAGGAAAATCATTGTTTTATTTAAGGAAGCAACGCATTATGCTGCATTCTCTTAAGAACAATAATCAGTTAGAATATAGGAATATTAATTCAGTTGAAATGAAAATTTTTAGGGATCAGCTTAAATTTATTTCGGTACTGGTTAACTATTAAGACGGAAAAATGCTTTTCCTTTTGCCTGTCTCAAATTATCTGTTTATTCAGATGAAATTCTTTGGGCAAATTCTTTTAGTTTTTCTGTTGATGTAAAAATTATAACAACGTTTGTACGCAGTGCCGGAGTCGAACCACTAAAACAAAAAAACCTGACATTTTCATATCAGGCTTTGTACTCGGGGCGGGAATCGAACCCGCACTCCTTTAACGGGAACAGGATTTTAAGTCCTGCGTGTCTACCAGTTCCACCACCCGAGCAAGTGATTAACCTTTTAAAATTAAATCCCTGCCCGAAAAGGGAAGGGATTTAGAGCGAAAGACGAGGTTCGAACTCGCGACCTCAACCTTGGCAAGGTTGCGCTCTACCAACTGAGCTACTTTCGCATTGCGGTTGCAAATATATACAGATTCAAAAAAAACACAAGGCTTTGCGCGTATATTTTTCAAATTTTTTATAAATCGTTGGCTTTCAAAATTTCAGCTACCAAATCTCCTTCGTAGCCTTTGCCAAAAGCGTATTGTTTTAGCTGATAGCTTCTTTTATAGGCATCTTTTTCTTTGGATAAAGCGGCTTTTTTCTCCAAAATACTTTTTAGTTTCAGCAGATAATCGTCTAAATCAATCTGCTGTAAAGCTTTTTTGATGAGGGCATCCGGCACTCTTTTCAACTTCAAAGCTTGTTTAATCTTGATTTTGCCCCAGCCTTTTTGTCGGAACTTGCCCAAAGCGTAAGCATTGGTAAAACGTTCTTCATTCAAAAAATTATTGCTGATCAATTCGGAGATAATATTTTCCACATCGCGCTGGTGCAAACCGAAAGTGTATAATTTGTCGCGCACTTCCTGCTGGGCGCGTTCCTGGTAAACGCAATATTTTTCGGCTTTTTGTAAAGCTGTTTTTGGGTCGAGTATTTTAAGCTTGCGTTCATCAAATTCCATCTTTCCAAAAATCGCTAAAATTCTTCTATTGGCAGAAATATCTTCAACTTCGCAACATGCCCGGCCAGTATCCTTTAACCAAAATCAGCGAAATTTTAGGTGCTAAAAACAGCATCACAAAAGATATAACAATTGAACATTTATTGACCGACAGCCGCCGCATCACCAACGCTTCAACCACTTTGTTTTTTGCTTTGGAAGGAAGGCGGAACGGACATGATTTCATTCCCGAATTATTTGCCGCCGGTGTTTTAAATTTCGTGGTAAAGGAAGATTATCAAATCCCTCAAGAACTCATCAACGCTAATTTTATACCGGTAAAAGAAGTATTGCCAGCATTGCAGCAATTAGCGGCTTTCCATCGGCTGCAATTTGATTTTGATGTGATCGCCATTACCGGAAGCAATGGCAAAACCGTGGTAAAAGAATGGTTGTACCAGCTCCTTTCCCCAAAAAAAAACGTGGTACGCAGCCCGAAAAGTTACAACTCGCAAACCGGCGTTCCGCTTTCTTTATGGCAGATGGATGCGCAGCACGAACTGGGGATTTTTGAAGCCGGGATTTCTTTGCCGGGAGAAATGGAACGTTTGGAAGCGATGATCAAACCAACCATCGGTTTGCTCACGCATTTTGCCGCTGCGCACGATGAAGGTTTTGCCAGCCGGACTGAAAAATTGAAAGAGAAATTAAAGCTGTTTATAAATGTAAATTTGCTCGTTTATAATCATGATCAGGCTCCGCAGGAAATTGCAGGAGAAGTAATAGGATTAAAAACTTTCATCATCAGCAAAAAAACAGAACAAGCTGATCTGTATGTTTTTGAGCAGGAAAACCTGTCTGACAAAACAAAATTCCATGCTGTTTTTAAGGGCGAAAATATCAGTTGCTGCATTCCTTTTTTAGATGAAGCTTCAATAGAAAACGCTTTGCTTTGCTGGGGAACGTTGCTTGCTTTGGGGATTGATCCAACCGTAATCAAGCATCGGATGGAAGCTTTAAATCCGGTAAGTATGCGGTTGGAACTGAAAAACGGTAACCACAATTGTTCGGTGATTGATGATTCTTACAACTCGGATATTAATTCTTTAGAAATCGCTTTGAACTTTTTAGGCCGGCAAAAACAACATCCCAAGAAAACCTTGATCCTGTCGGATATTTATCAGTCGGGTTTGCAGAGTGAAGTTCTTTATCAACAGGTTGCCAACCTCATCCAACAAAAAAAAATTGATAAACTGATTGGCGTAGGTCAGGAAATCTCTGAAAATCAGATGCTGTTTTTATCACCCGAAAAACACTTTTTTGCAGATACAGAAACCTTGCTGCAGCATTTGCCACCGCTGCAATTTCGGGATGAAACCATCTTGTTAAAAGGTTCGAGAAGTTTTGAATTTGAACGGGTCAGCCGGGTTTTGTCGCAGCAAACGCATGAAACGGTATTAGAAATCAACCTAAACGCTGTCCAGCAAAACCTCAACCATTACAAATCAATTTTAAAACCGGGCGTAAAATTAATGGCGATGGTAAAAGCGTTTTCGTACGGAAGCGGAAGTTTTGAAATTGCCGGGATTTTGCAGTTTAACAAAGCCGACTACCTCGCCGTGGCTTATGTAGATGAAGGCGTTTCGCTGCGGAATGCTGGGATTACGCTGCCGATTATGGTTTTAAACCCGGAGGTTTCCGCTTTTGCAGAACTTGTTGAACATCAGTTAGAACCGGAAATTTATAGCTTTAACTTGCTGGAAAGATATGCTGTTTTTATCGATGAAAAATCAGTAATTTCTTCTCCAATCCATATCAAAATTGATACGGGCATGCACCGTTTGGGTTTTGAACAGCATGAAGTGGAGCAGCTTTGCCGTGTGCTGAAAAACAACCCGCAATTACAGGTAAAATCGGTATTTTCGCATTTGGCCGGCAGCGGTTCGGCGGAGCATGACGAGTTTTCTTTTCATCAGTTTAATACTTTTAAAAATGTTTGTCAACTGCTGGAAGAAGCCTTGGGATATACTTTTATCAAACATATTTCCAACACTTCTGCCATCAGCCGCTGGCCCGAAATGCAGCTGGATATGGTTCGTTTAGGTATTGGTTTGTATGGAATTGATACGGCTGATAATCAACAGAAGAACAATCTTTTACAGCCGGTTGCTTCATTAAAAACCAGTATTTCCCAGCTAAAGAAAGTAAAAGCCGGAGAAACGGTTGGCTACAGCCGCAACGATTTGATGGAAAAAGACGGCACCATCGCGACCGTTCGGATCGGTTATGCCGATGGTTATCTTCGTGTTTTTGGGAACGGTAACGGGAAAATGCTCATCAACGGGAAAATGGCACCAACTATCGGCCATATTTCGATGGATATGTGCATGCTGGATGTAAGCGGGATTGAGGTGCAGGAAGATGACGAAGTAATTGTATTTAATGAAGAACTTCGGATAGAAACGCTGGCCGAACAAGCCGAGACGATTCCGTATGAAATCCTCACCAATATTTCCCAGCGGGTAAAAAGGGTTTATTTTTATGAGTAAAAACAGCAACATGAACAGGATTTTCCGGGCATTGGTCAATTATTTTATCAAAGGTGTTTTGGTGGTTGTACCGATTGGCGCCGCTATTTTTTTAATCGTCTGGATTGTTGCTTCTGTTGATAAATCGCTTAACCTGAGTGATTTAATCCTTACCGATTCAAAAACGGGCAAACCAATTTACATTCCCGGGTTGGGGATATTGACCGTGATCGTTGTAATTATGATCGCTGGCGTTATCGTAACCAATTTAATAACCGAACCGATTTATAACTGGTTTTCGCGCCTGTTCCACCGTTTGCCCTTGTTCAACTTTGTGTATTCGTCCGTAAAGGATTTAACTGAGGCATTTGTAGGCGATGAGAAAAAGTTTAACGAACCGGTTTTGGTAACGATGGATGAGTTTGGTTTGAAGCGGATCGGGTTTGTAACGCATAAAGATTTAAACGTATTGGGTTTGCCGGATGATGTGGCCGTTTACTTTCCGTTTTCGTACTCTTTCACCGGGCAATTAGTTATCCTCCCGGCTACCCGCGTAAAACCAATTGATAAAAGTGCCGCCGACATGATGAAGTTTGTAATTTCTGGCGGGGTTAGCCATCTGGAATAAACTTTTTTATCGGTAAAAGAAGCATGTGAAAACAGTGGATTAAAAAAGCATTGCAACTAAAACTGCAATGCTTTTTTTATACACCTAAAATTAGTGCCGAACATATTAAAACTTATCCGTAAAAAAGTTAATCTTTTCAAAGAGCCGTAGGCTCGGCGGATTTTGTAAAAATGGGTTTCAACCCGTTTAAAAACTAAAAATTAGGTTTCAAAACATATTTGTTGTAGAAACGGAAAACATGTTCCACCGCTTCTTCGGCAGTATCAACCACGCGGTACAGGTTTAAATCATCAGGACTGATGTTTTTTTCCTGGCCCAGCATTTTTTCTTCGATCCAGTTAAATAATCCGCCCCAATAATCTTTCCCGACAAAAACAATCGGAAAACGGGCAATTTTTCCGGTTTGGATTAGCGTGATTGCTTCAAAAGATTCGTCCATCGTTCCAAATCCGCCAGGCAAAATAATAAAACCTTGCGAATATTTCATGAACATTACCTTTCGGATGAAGAAGTAATCAAATTCCAGCAGTTTATCGCGGTCGATGTATTTGTTGTGGAATTGCTCAAAAGGCAGTTCGATATTTAAGCCGACAGATTTACCGCCAGCTTCATACGCACCTTTGTTGGCCGCTTCCATCACGCCCGGGCCGCCGCCGGAAATTACGCCGTAACCTGCTTCGCTTAATAAACGGGCGCATTCTTCCGCCAGCTGATAATACGGGTTATCGTTTTGCGTCCTGGCGGAACCAAAAATGGAAACACAAGGTCCAATTTTGGCCAGTTTTTCAAAGCCGTCAACAAACTCAGCCATAATTTTAAATATCTGCCAGGAATCGGTAACCTTGATTTCGTGCCAGTTGCGGTTCTCAAAAGCGTGTCTTATTTTCTCGTCGCTTGTCATAATATCACTCAAAATACAAAAATTAAATTATACGTTAGTTTTCAAACTTTTACGGTGCGAAGTCAATAACAGCCCGAAAAAAGTGATCAACCCATTAACAATAATTAATTCATTATCAAAAACGTAGCCACCTAATAAGTTTTTAGAGGAAGTACTCAAAAAATAACAAACCAGCGGACTTATCAAACAAATAAAAGGCACCAGTTTGTCGTTTACCTGTTGATTTTTCATGAACAAACCGAAGCTGTACAAACCCAAAAGCGGACCATAAGTGTAACTGGCCACTTTAAAAATTGCACTTACCACGGCATCATTATTAATGCTGTTGAAAATAATAATGGTTAAAAACAGCAATATCGAAAAACCGATGTGAACCGAATGTCGCAAATTCACCATCTGCCTGCTGTTGGTATTTTCTTTTTTGTTGAAGTTTAAAAAATCGATGCAAAAAGAAGTAGTTAAGGCAGTTAAGGCAGAATCTGTGGTGGCGAAAGTGGCGGCCGTTAAACCCAGCATAAACACAATAGCCGGGAAAACGCCCAGATAATTTAAGGCGATGGTTGGATACAGATAATCGGTTTTGGCTACGCTGATACTGTTTTTAGCGGCATAAATATAGAGCAGCGCGCCAACACTCAAAAAGAAAATATTGATCACCACGAAAACGGCCGTAAAGCTGAACATGTTTTTTTGCGCTTCGCCGATGTTTTTGCAGCTTAGGTTTTTTTGCATCAAATCCTGATCGAGGCCAACCATGGCAACGGTAATAAATAAGCCGCCCAGAAACTGTTTGGTAAAATGAAGCTTGTTGGCCAGGAAATCATTCCAGAAAAATATTTTGGAATAGCTGCTGTTTTTAATAGTTTCCGCAGCTTCAAAAATGTTGAGATGCAAACTTCGGCAGATAAAAATGATGGATAAAAACACGGAAGCCACCAAGAAAAATGTTTGTAAGCTATCGGTGATGATGATGGTTTTGAGTCCGCCTTTAAACGTATAACTCCAGATCAAAGCCAAACAAATCAAAACAGTAACGGCGAAAGGGATATGGTAACTGTCGAAAATGAATTTCTGCAACACAATAACCACCAAATACAAACGGAATGAAGAGCCAATTGTACGGCTAAGAAGAAAAATTCCTGCTGCTGTTTTGTAACTCCAGGTTCCAAGTGCGGTTTCAATATAACTATAAATTGAAGTGAGTTTGAGCCGGTAATAAAGCGGCAGCAAAACGGTAGCAATCAAAATAAAACCAACCGCATTGCCAAGCACAAACTGGAAATAGGCAAACTGATCGCCGCTTGGCGCGCCCACTTTTCCCGGAACGGAAATAAAAGTAACGCCGCTTAAAGCTGTTCCAATCATTCCAAACGCGACCAGATACCATTTGGAATTTCGGTTGGCTACAAAAAAAGTATCGTTATCCGATGAGTTTCTGGAAGTAAGCCACGAAATCAGGATCAGCACCAAAAAATAACCGATAATAAAAGCAAGTAGAATTGCAGGAGCCATGGTTTAGTTGATAGTTTTTGGTTGGTAGTTCATAGAAAGGGGTTGATGGCTATTAGTTCATTAATGATTTACTTGCGATTAGTCTAAAGACTTTTTCATGCTGGTGATCATTTTTACTAAAACTTCGTGCTCATCATAAAGCGTTTTAAATTGAATTTCATCAATATAACTTCTTCTTTTTGCAATAAATAAACAGCTAACTACTTCTATTGCAGAACGTAAAGAATAACTTAAAAATAATTTAAAAGAGGCTTTGGTTTGTCCGGTAGATCCTTCTGCAATGTTTAATACTACCGAATCTGATGCTCTTTTCATTTGCGAAGAAAGTACGAAAAGCTCATCTTTTGGCAAGGTTTTACTAAACAGAAAAACAGCCTCGTTCAAGTCCATTGCCTTTTTCCAAATGTTCAATTCTTCAAAACGAAATGCCATAGTGATCCTAATTAATTTAAAAAATAAATGTAATAACATATTTCGGTTATCCGCCTTCTCCATGAACTATCAACCATTACCTATAAACTATCAACTTTTCCTTATTTTTGCCCCATGAATTTTTCTTCCAAGCTACTGGAAACCGCGGTAGCCGAATTTGCCAAACTTCCCGGGATCGGACAAAAAACAGCTTTGCGTTTAGTGTTGCATTTGTTGAACGAAGAAAAAGATGAAGTGGAACGTTTTAGTAATTCTGTTAACAAATTACGTAACGAAGTGCGGTTTTGCGAAGTTTGCAACAATATTTCCGATCAGGCAGTTTGTGAGATTTGTGCTTCTCCGCGCCGAAACGAACAATTAATTTGTGTGGTAGAAGATACGCGCGATGTAATGGCGATCGAGAATACGAGTCAGTACAACGGTTTATATCATGTTTTGGGTGGATTAATTTCGCCGATGGATGGCGTTGGCCCGTCTGATCTTAACATTGATTCTTTAGTCGAACGCATCAAAAATATAGCGGTAAAAGAAGTGATTTTTGCGGTAAGTGCCACGATGGAAGGTGATACGACTATCTTTTATCTGCACAAAAAACTAAAAGAATTTCCGCTTAAAATTTCTACCATTGCCCGTGGAATTGCTTTTGGCGGCGAGCTGGAATATGTGGACGAGATTACGTTAGGCCGCTCTATTGCAACACGGGTTTTGTACGAAAGCAATGTTAAATAATGCTTCTTTTATCGGTACTTTTTTGTGATGATGAACTTGTTTCGGCATCTAACTGATAGAAAAAATTAGATACGAGAGATCCTGAAACAAGTTCAGGATGACAAACGCATACTTCTTTTATCAATAAAAAAGCTTAGTTATTCATCTTCAAAAAGAATAAATTTTAAAATGTCTTTCAAAGGAAAAACAGTAATTATAACCGGTGCTTCTTCCGGCATCGGCGAAGCTTTGGCAAATGAAATTGCTTCGCGCGGTGCTAATTTAGTTTTGGGTGCAAGGCAATATGTTACTTTATGTGAAATCGCCCAAAACCTGGAAAAAAAATATGGCATAAAAGCAGTAGCCGTAGCTTGTGATGTAAGCAAAGAAGAAGATTGCAAACTGCTGATTCAGCAAGCAATTCATACTTTTAAAGGTATCGATGTGCTAATCAATAACGCCGGAATTTCGATGCGTGCCTTGTTTAAAGACCTCGATCTGGTGGTGTTGAAAAACCTGATGGACGTAAACTTTTGGGGCACCGTTTACTGCACGAAATTCGCGATGGAAGAAATTTTAAAATCCAAAGGCAGCATTGTTGGTATTTCTTCGATTGCCGGTTTTAAAGGTTTGCCGGGACGAACCGGTTATTCGGCTTCCAAGTTTGCCATAAATGGTTTTTTGGATAGTTTGCGCGTGGAGAATTTGAAAACCGGCGTACATGTAATGACGGCTTGTCCGGGTTTTACCGCTTCCAACATCCGCAGTGCGGCTTTATCTAACGACGGAACCGCGCACGGCGAAACATCCATGGAAGAAGAAAAAATGATGACCGCCGGAGAAGTAGCCAAAATCATTACCGATGGAATCGAAAAACGCGAGCGGGTTTTGGTAATGACCGGCCAAGGAAAATTAACGGTTTTGCTGAACAAATTCATTCCAAACTGGCTGGACAAAAAGGTTTACGAGGTTTTCACGAAGGAAAAAAATCCGTTATTGCGGTAGGTTTTTATGCTGATACTTCTTTTATGGCCTAAAAAACAGGTGGTAAAAGAAGCATTTGCGGAGCGGGTTATTTTGCAAGATCGGCTGATTGCAGCCCGGCCAGCTTCTCCAGTGATTTTAAGCGGCTTTTCATCTCACCCAAAACATCTTGGCCCGGCAATTCCGAAAAGCCGGCAAGCAATCTCCGGCCTTGTTCGGCCAGCAATAGTCTGTCGGCACCATTGGGCAGGGTTTGGGCAATATCCGTAAAAGCCCTCATCAAGCGCAAACTAACGGCAACATCAGTTTTAGAATAAGACCTGATCTGCTCAAAAGCCGATTCTGCCAGTCGGTTAAAACCTAAATTAGGAAGGATAACACGCAACGTGCCTGGCGGATCGTAAAAGTGTGTGCTTGGTGGCTGCCGTGTAGAAAAACTAATGAGTATACTGCTTAACTGATCGACACAGCTAATGGCCGTACTTGGGTCGTTTACCGCAGGGGAAATTGCTTTAAGCGCGATATCTACAATCTGAAGGATCCCGAACTCAATGTCCTGTTCTAACGTGCGGGTTGGGCCAAATTGAAACGAGCGCAAAAGGCTTTCGCTTAAAGCCGGTGTAAGCAGTTTTGCTTTCGATATGGTTAACAATGGCACACCAGCCGGTACAAAATGCCCTACCCGCCGCAATACCCGGATGCTTATACGGTTGACTTTTGCAATGGCTACCAATTGAGCAGCATTTATAGTGCGTACATAACCAGAGGTTAAGCTTAAAACTGGTGCGTCCCAGGGGTTTGGCTCATCAAGTTGTGCCACGGTTTCGGCATTGTACAGGCGGCGTTTTGGCATCATGCTATCAATCATTGTTTCGGTTTCGCGTGCTATACGGTCAACAATGTGGTTTACGCTGATCGACTGCGAAATATGGCTGATAAAAAACAGCAGCCAGCCAACACAGGCCACGGACAGCAGCATCGCGCCAAAAACAGTTAATACCGGCGAAAATGCGAAAGGTAATTTTCTGGCTGATGGTAGGGCCGCAATACAATACAGAAAAGTCCCCAGGAAAATACCCAGTGTTTGTTGTGTGATGCGGTCGCTTACAAAAGTTACGATCAGCCTCGGCGAAAACTGCATGGAAGCCAAAGTAAGCGTCATGAGCAAAATGGCAAATACGATAGAAACAACCGTCATCATAGAAGTGGCAATGCTGGCCAAAATAAGTTGTGCTACTTCGGGTTCGTGGTTGGATGGAAAAAGAAAGGCAGGAACAATTTTACTGATGGCAGGATGGCTTTCTTCCCAAGCCGATAAAACTCCGCCAATCAGGCCAAAAGCTATGGCGATCAGCATCGGCCTAACTAAAAAACCACCCCGCAAATTGTACATGAGGTGACGGAAGTTAAAGTTCATAGTTAGTTTTGAAGATATAAAATACAATATGCTGGACTGCTATAAATTTAGGAAATTGTAGCAGTTGAATGAAAATTAATGTGTTGTAGCTTTTTTTTCGAAATCGAACTATTCTATAATTTGTAATAGTGTTCTAACTGCAAGTTTTTTAAGTACGGTTTTAAAATTTTCACAAAAAAGAAAAGGCTGTTAATTTTTATTTTTAATTCTGGCCTGTTGCTGCTGATACTGTTTTTACATGTATATTTATTATTTATATGTAACTAATTTTTTACAGTATGGATCGTCGAAGTTTTCTAACGCCATCAAAATTATCTGATAAAAAAAGCATTTATGCTACAGCCAGAACTCGAACTGGCTTAGAAACTTTTCCGCCAAGTTTTAGTACTTCCGATCAGGTACATCTGCTTAAACGCACTTTATTTGGTGTTAAACAGGCGGATATTAATGCTTTCGCTAATAAAACTTTGACGGAGTGCGTAAATACTTTGCTTACGCCAAGTGCAACACCGCTTCCGCCGGTTAACAATTACAACGATGCCAATTACACCGATGCGAACGTTGCACCAGGGCAAACCTGGGTAAACGCACCTTATGGTGACGGAACGGTAAACAGCCGCAGGATAACTTCTTTTAAAGCCTGGTGGTTAGGGTTAATGCTGAACCAATCCAGATCGATCCATGAGAAAATGGTGCTGTTTTGGCATAACCATTTCGCTACCCAAACCAGTACCATTGATGATGCCCGCTATATCTACAAACACAATGCTTTGCTGCGCACTTACGCGTTGGGCAATTTTAAACAACTGGTAAAGCAGGTGACGTTGGATCCAGGGATGCTGCGTTACCTCAATGGTTACCTCAACGTAAAAACTTCTCCCGATGAAAATTACGGGCGGGAAATGCAAGAGCTTTTTACCATTGGCAAAGGCCCGAACTCTAAATATACAGAAGCTGATGTTAAAGCGGCCGCAAGGGTTTTGACTGGGTTTACGGTAAATGCCACTACTATTTCTTCCGGGTTTGATGCAACTAAACACGATGCGACCGACAAACAGTTTTCAGCTTTTTATAACAACAAATTAATTAAAGGCAAAACTGGTGCAAGCGGTGCAACTGAATTGGATGATATGTTGGACATGATCTTCGCCACCAATGAATGTGCTTTGTTTATCTGCCGAAAAATTTATCGCTTTTTTGTTTATTATACCATTGATGATACTACCGAAGCAAATGTAATTGCCCCGCTTGCTGCCATTCTCCGGAGTAATAATTACGAAATCAAACCTGTATTGCAGGCTTTGTTCAGTAGTGATCACTTTTTTGATCCGGTAAACAGAGCATGCCTGATAAAAAGCCCGATTGATTTTACCGTTGGCTTGTCCCGGGAAATGGAAATGGTTTTTCCGGATGCTACAGATTACGTGAACCAGTATTATATGTGGGATTACCTGCGCACGCAGGCATCAAACATGCAGCAAAACCTGGGAGACTTGCCGAACGTTGCTGGTTGGCCAGCTTATTACCAGGAGCCGCAGTACCACGAATTATGGATTAATTCGGATACTTTGCCACGCCGCAACCAATTAAGCGATACAATGAACAATACAGGTTACACCCGAAACGGCAAAAAAATTGTAATTGATCCGATTGCTTTTGCGGATAAACTGCCTAACCCTGCCGACCCGAATTTGCTAATTGATGGAACTTTAACCCAATTATATACCATCCCTGTCTCTCAGCAATTAAAAGATTTTTTAAAAAGCATTCTTTTATCAGGTCAAATTTCAGACCATTATTGGACGGATGCCTGGACAACTTATAAAGCCAATACGGGCAACGCCATGGCTAAAACTGTTGTTTTTACCCGTTTGCAAGCCTTGCTAAAATATGTAATGGATTTGTCTGAATATCAATTATCATGAAAAGAAGAGACTTTATACGCCGTACCGCACCGGCAGGTGTACTGCTCCCAAGCTTAATTAACGGCTTTAATTTCAAGGCTTTTGGTGCGTCGCCTTTGTTGCAGACGTTAACGGATGCACCAACCGAAACAGACCACGTACTGGTTTTGATCCAATTGAACGGCGGGAACGATGGTTTAAACATGGTTGTCCCGCTGGATCAATATGATAATCTGGTAAACGCGCGCGCTAACATCATCCTTCCTCAAAGTAAAATTTTAACTTTAGATGGGTTTGCTAAAACTGGTTTGCACCCGGCGATGTCGGGCCTACAGCATTTGTTTAACGAAGGCCGGATGCAGGTTATCCAATCGGTCGGTTATCCTCAACCTAATTTTTCGCACTTTCGGGCAACAGATATTTGGCTAACCGGTGCTGATTCTGATGTGATTCTAAATTCAGGTTGGGTTGGAAGATATCTAAACCAGGAATACACCAATTTTCCGGTTGGTTATCCAAACACGATTATGCCCGATCCTTTGGCTATCCAAATTGGTTCTTTTGTTTCGCCTGCCATGCAAGGACCGGCAGTAAGTATGGGCATGGCCATTTCTGATCCGAACAATTTTTACAACTTAATTAACGGAATCCAAGATCCGGCACCTAATACAAATGCCGGAAAAGAGCTGACTTACGTTCGGCAGGTCTCGCAGCAAACGCAGCAATACGGAACTGTAATTAAAGCGGCAGCAGCGAAAGTAACTAAGCAAATAAGCACTTATCCTACAAATAATACGCTTGCCGACCAGCTAAAAATTGTTTCGCGTTTAATTGCAGGTGGTTTAAAAACAAGGGTTTACATGGTGAACATCGGCAGTTTCGATACGCATGCCTTGCAAGTAAATGCAGGTGCAACAGAAACCGGAACACATGCCATGCTGCTGCAAAAAGTATCCGAAGCGGTAAAAGCTTTTATGGACGACCTGACTTATTTAAACGCATCAAAAAGGGTAGTGGGAATGACGTTTTCTGAATTTGGCCGGCGTATTAAATCCAACGCCAGCGGCGGAACAGACCACGGCGCTGCAGCACCACTTTTTGTTTTCGGGGATTTTGTGCAAAAAGGCGTTTTGGGTACAAGTCCGGTTATTTCATCTACCGTCAACGTAAACGATAATATACCGATGCAGTATGATTTTCGTTCGGTTTACGCTTCAATTTTGCAGGAATGGTTTTGTGTGCCGCCTGCAACGCTCAGCAATGTTTTGCTGAAAGATTTCCAGAACCTGCCGATTATCCAAACTACAGCACCTTGCGTTTCAACCAATGTTTCGGCCTTAAATGCACAAGCCGGCAAAAAACTGATCAGCAATTATCCAAATCCGTTCCAATCCAACACAACCATTACTTTTGAAACTACTGGCGGACATACGTTGGTGCAGGTATTTAATGTGCAAGGAAAATTAGTAAAAACTTTAGTAGACCAGGAGCAAAACCAGGGAACGCACCAGGTTAGTTTTGAAAACGAAACTTATCCTGCCGGTGTGTATTATGCCCGTTTGCAAAATGGCTCGCTGCAACAGGTTCGGCCGATGGTGTTGGTGAAGTAGATGCTTCTTTTACAGGATAAAAATCAGTGCTGTTCTTTTCGACTACAAAAAAATTAGTGGTAAAAGAAGCATTGCCACAGATTAAGGAACAAGTAATTTTTGAAAATCCTGGTAATTGCCTTTAAAAGCATCAAAATCGACTGAATGGTTAATGCCGTTTACCTTGGCTTTATCAGAATGCTGCCAAAACCACCAGTTGGTAGCGGAATTAATTTGCAGATGATCTCGATAATAATGAGCAATCCAAAAAGGATATTCGTCAAAATAGCCCATCAAATAATCCTGATAAAAACTCAGGCCAGAATAAATAATAGGTTTTGCCTTGGTTTTCTTCTCCACAAAATCTAAAAAACTTTTCAGTTCTTTTCGCATTTGAACGGGAGGGACGCTGTCTAATTGTTCAATATCAACAACCATTGGCAAATCGCCTTTCTCCAGATCCACATTTTGCAGAAAAAACCGCGCCTGCCACTTACCGTTTTTTTGCGGCCTGAAAAAGTGATATGCGCCGCAAACAATCCCAACCTTTGGTGCTTCGCGCCAGTTGCGTTTAAAATAAGGGTCAACAGTAAGCAAACCTTCCGTTGCCTTGATAAAAGCGAAACTGATATGCACGCTGTCTTCCTGCATTGATTTCACCTGATACCAATCAATTTTGCCCTGTGCATAAGATACATCGATACCATGAATGCTGTACTTATTTGGGATACGGATATCAAAACTTTTGTAAGTACGATAGTTGGGGTTTTCTCCAATGTCCCTGATCCATCTCCAGGTTGCCGTAAAAGTTTTAACTACGTACCCATAATAAAAAGGCGAAAAAAGTATCAGCAGAATACCTGCAATAATAATTTTCCAGGGAAAATCCGGGCCTTGGTTTTTACCTTTCTTTTTAACAATACCCTTTTTCTTGACAACAGCTTTTCTTTTAACGGGAGGTTTCTGGTTCGTAAGAGGCTTTTTATCAGGAGCAATCATCTTTGCAAAACTAAAAGATTTAATTGTTCAATACTGATAATTACAGCACAGGATTACCAACGTTTGGGTTTGCCGCTGAATGATCATCAAAATAGATACTTCTTTTATCACATTAAATTTAACTTGTAAGTTTTTAAACAAAAATCGATTTATTCCGTCAGCAAATCAACACAATGTGCTTTTAACAACTTTAAACGGTTATCCAAAGAAGCCAAACTTGCTTTGTCATTTAGTTTCTGGTACAAGCTTTTAATCAGGGTTAAAGTTGCATCGTCATGGTCGCAGGCTTCTGCTTTTTCCAAGTGCGGCAATGCTGTTTTTAGCACTTTAAAATATTGCGACTGATACTTTTGATGTTCGGCTGAATTGTTTTTGGCCTCGTTCATTTTACCAATCCAATAATCAATTTGCAACAGATACAAGTAACCCAAAGCCCGGTGCGAAACGTAATAATTAGGTTCGGCCTGCAAAACTTTTTCATTATAAATAATTGCTTTATCGGATTGATGTTGGTCTTCATACAACTTCGCCAATCTTCTGTAAAAACTGGTTTGCGCTTTGATTGGAAGCTTTTCCAAACTATGCAAAATACTATCTGCTTTTAACATGGCTTTTGCAGTTTCATTTTTGGATTGTGCCTCGTTAAAATCAAGATACAAATTGTACACTTTGCTATTGTATTGCGCTTGGGTTGAAGTACAACTAACAATCAGGAGGAAAACAAATACTGTTTTTATCATGGTAAAAATGGAACGGTTAATTTAAACTTTAAAATCAATTTAAAGCAAAGTTACATGATGCTTCTTTTACCGGATAAAAATTCAAGTTCGTTTATAAAAAGAAATGTATTGGTACATTATTTCTTTTCCAAACCAAGACCTTTTAAAATGAAGAAAAACTTTTTAAGCCTGGCCAATCAGGGCTTTGAAAGGTTTTAAGCGAATATTTTTAAAAGCCGGAGAAAGTAAAAACGTAAGTTTTACCTTAACCGCGCAAGACTTGTCTTTAATCGATGAACAAGGTGCTTTAAAAGAATTGCCTGAAAGTATTATGGTTAGTGTTGGTGGAAGTCAGCCAGATACACAAACGCAAATTAGTAAAAAGACGGTTGGTAAAGAGTGATGCAGGTGATTTAGGCTCGTTAAAAATCGTATTATTTAGTACATAATGGGCTAAAATCCTAAGTTTAAAGATTAGGATTTTAGCTGAGTTTTGTTTGAAAAAGTGTTCACGGCTTATAACTACTTAACAGTTATTTGACTGTTGAATAGTGATGTAGTGTCACGTATTACGCCTCCGCGTGAAGCCGAAATTTTCAGCGTTGTTGTACCTGTTGCTACACTTGTAAACTTCCATGTATCTTGTCCGAAATTACCTACTAAGTTAGAATTTGCAGGATTTTGATGAGTATGGCTGTTTAATGTCAAAACTGAGCCATCGTAAAAAGGAGTTATAAACTGGTAACCGCCATCACCTGGGTTACCTAAAGTTAAAATAATTACTTCTCACTTTGATATGGATAAAGTTTTACCTGAATCTGTTCCTGTTAATGTTAAAGTTGGTTCATTGCTGCCTTTTTTACATGATATCAAAGCGGAAAATAACAAGATGCACAAGCTTTTTGATAATAACTTCATGTCGATGTTTTACTTTCTTAAATTAAAAATTCTGTTCACTAATCCATTACGTGAGACAAAGTGGAAACGCTACAACTAATATAAATAATTTTAGAAATCTTTCCATCGGGGAATTAGCAAAAAGAATAGGTTGTCATAATCTTTTGCTCATTTTTAAGATAAATACTTTTTAAGGGTAAAAGAAGCATTTAAAGCATTTTAAGTTGATCTTCAAAACAAATTATCCACTGACTTACAAAAGATATGTCCAATTAAAATATGTATTTCCTGAATTCGGGCGGTAACATCCGAAGGCACAACAATATTTAAATCGCATAATTTATTCATTTTTCCGCCATCGTGTCCGGATAAACCTAAAGTTTTGCAACCTGTTTTCTTTGCGGATTCAAACGCCTTTAAAACATTTGCACTGTTGCCACTGGTGGAAATCCCCAGAAAAAGATCGCCAGGTTGTGCTAAAGCCTCCAACTGACGGCTGAAAACATTTTCAAAACCATAATCATTGCTAATAGCGGTTAAGGCAGAAGTATCGGTAGATAAAGCAATGGCAGCTAAAGGTTTGCGTTCTTTTACAAATCTTCCGGTAAATTCGGCCGCGATGTGTTGAGCATCTGAAGCACTTCCACCGTTTCCGGCGATTAATAATTTATTGCCTTTTAAAACGGTTTCGGTAATCATTGCGCACCCACTTTCTATCGGTAAAAGAAGCATTTCAATTACTTTGCTAATGAGCTGCTGATGGTCGTGTAATTCTTCTGCTACCATTTCAATTGTTGTCATTTTCCATATCTTCTATAATTTCCTTAACGGAAGTACTTGCACTTCCAACCCGCCTGATCACAATTGCTGCGGCATGATTGGATAGTTCGCAAGCTTCTTCCACAGAAAAACCAAGCGCGATAAAATAAGCTAAAGTAGCCAAAACGGTATCGCCTGCTCCGGTTACATCGAAAACTTCTGTTGCTTTAACGTCCAATAACTGATAACTGTCTTTTGTGAGGATCGCAATTCCTTCTTCGGATAATGTTATAACCAGATAAGCCGCATCAGTCAGTTCAAATAACGCTGCTGCTGCATTTTGTAAATCTGTTGTGGAACTGATCTTTTCAAATTTTACAGCCTGCGCCAGTTCTTTTTTGTTGGGTTTGATAATGAAAGCACCTTTGTATTTTCCAAAGTTTAGTCCTTTCGGATCAACAATAACTTTTTTACCAATTGCATTGCAATAATTAATAATACGCCCACAAAGCGAAGGGGAAAGAATGCCTTTGTTGTAGTCAGAAAACAGAACAATATCTGCATTTGCTAAATCAGGTGTAATCCTGCTAAACAGTTCATCTTCAAGAGTTCTACTGATGGTTTCGTTTACTTCTCGGTCTATCCGCACAATTTGGTGGCTTCCGACAATAATTCGGGTTTTAATGGTTGTTGGCCTTTGTGCATCAACCACAATGCCTATGGTGTCTGCGTTTTCATCTGCCAGTACTTTCAAAAGTTCTTTTCCGGCTGCGTCTTCTCCGATCAATCCTGCAACAATCACTTCTGCTCCAAATGACAGCAAGTTTTGGGCAACATTACCGGCTCCGCCTAAAGTATTTGATTCTTTTTGCACATTAACAATTGGTACAGGCGCTTCGGGTGATAACCTGTTCGCTTCTCCCCAAATGTATTGATCGATCATTAAATCACCAATAATGAGAATTTTAGGAGGTTTTAAATTTGTAGGCAAAGAACGAACCTTATCGAGCAGCATGCTTTTTTTACCGGCGAAAATACAGAAGAATTTTAATTACCTGTTTTCTCGGACTATCTTTCTTGAAAAAACACCTTTAAAAGAAGCTCAACGGCACAATCAGCTCGAAACGGTTCGGGCCGTAACCGCCAAATAAATCCGGATCGGTTAAACGGGTATAACGGAAACCAAAAGTAAAAGGCAGTTCATTCCACAAACTCGAATCAAAATAAATTTCAGTTCCGGCAGAACGAAAATTAGCTTTAAATGGCTGGCCGTTGGTGTAAGTATCCGTTGCACGGGTATAATCATAAAACACGTTGGCCCGAATGCGCAACAGGTAAAAGAAGTTGGCAAAACCAGCATCCGGGTAAGCAACCGGGAAATGATAATTGGCGGCCAACTTATTCATCTTGCTCAAATTTTCGGCAGTGTAACCTCTGGAAAAAGGAAGCTGGTTAGAAAAAAGGCTTATTCCGTTTGCGCCGTTGTGTTCCTGGTAGGCGGCATTTAGCACCAGGCTATTATTTTTAAAAAATCCCGGGAAATAAAAATAAGCGTTGGCCAAAAACTGGCTGGCACTATAATGCGAAATTGCAGTTTTGTAATTAAGCGTAATGTTTTGTGCCAGGCTTGGATAAATTTGCTGGTAAGCTTTCTGGTTTTGGCTGCTGAAATGGATGGTGTTATCCAAATAACTGTAAGCCTGCGTACCCAAAGCCTGGAAAGCACCTGTATAAGTACTTTGGTCGTAAACATAATTGCTGCCCAAACTTAAATTACTAAACGTTCGTCCGTTGTTAAAAGTTAACGGAACTGTAAGTCCGCCTTGCACTTGCGTCTCGTTCCAGTAAATATTTTGGCCGTGGTACAAAGATCTTCTGTCAAAAGTATAACTCGCGCCTCCAGACAAATAAGGGAACAACCCGCCATAAATAGCATCAAACCCTAACTGTTTGTAGCCTTCATTACGGTTATAAGTACCATAAATTTCAGGCTGAAAAGTATTCAGGATATTTTCTCCAACCAAAGAAAGTGTATAATCCGGATCACTAAAAAAAGGTTCGAGGCTATGAAAATTAAACAAATGTGAAAGTCCGCCGTACTTTTTAACCTCAAAAGTATTGTTAGGAACCGCGGCTAAAAGGTTGGCATTGTTTTTTTCGAGGTTGGAAATGTTTAAATCTGACAAAGGCGAAGCTAATTCTTCATCAAGAACAGGTTGAAAACTAACTTCACTTTTTTCAATTTGATGTAATTGATAACCTGTAGCCGTAAAACTGTTGTACAAAATCTGGTGGCTGTTTACCGTTGCCTGATAATTGCCAATCTCCGTATTTAAAGTTTTGTTTTTTAGTTGGTACAGTTTTTTATCCGATAAAAGAAGCATGTATAATTGATCGTTTTTCTCCGCAGCAGCTGTAAAAAAAACCGAATCTTTTCTGATCGTTGGAAAGCCGATGACTTTAAAACCGGCAGGAGTAAGGTTGGTTACTACTCCGTTTTTTAGGTTGATTTCGGTCAAATACATCTTCCCTGAAGGATTTCTTACTGCGGAAATAATCGTTTCATCATTCAAAAACTTTGGATAAGTATAGATCAGTTTTTGCGGATTTGAAACAATTTGAAGTACTTTTCCATCATTGGCATCAATCAAATGCAGTTCGCTTTTTCCCTGCGGGGATTGTAGTACAGCGATAATTGTTTTGCCATCTTCGCTGATATCCGGCGAAAAGTATTTGCTTCTTTTAGTGATGGTTTTTTGTGTTCCGGTAGCCACATCGAGCAATTGCAACGTGCTGAAATCTTTGTATCCCCAACGGATATCTTGCCGGTAAGCGGCGTAAACAATTTTGCTGTTCCGGTACGAAAACTGGTTGTCTAACGAAGCATCACGAATGCGTATTACTTTTTCTTGTGTTCCGGTCCTCAACATAAACCTATGCACTTTACTGTACAAAGATTTTACATAGATAAAAGAAGTATCGTTGATAAAAGCCGGAAACTCCTCATCGGCCATAAAATGTTTGGGCTGGTTTTGCTTTTGGTCTTCCACAGAAAACTGGTTTTTAAAATAATCCAATGCCTGCGTGCGGAATTGCGGATAGCTGCTGCCTGAGTATTTTTTAACCGCTCCACGAAAAGTGCTTTTTACGGCTGCTGCATCTTGCGTTACTTTTCTCCAAAAATCGGCACCGTATTTTTCCCTTCCGTAAGCCACCAGCATGTAACCCAAAGGATAATGATCAGGCACAAAATCCTGGTAAGAGCCGTTACGCAGCTTCATCCAGCTATAATTTTTATCCGCCGACCAAAGCGAGCGGTAGCCGTTAAAATAATAAGGCAACCTGCCACGACCTTGACTGCTGGTTAAAGTTTCGTTAAAAACAGCATCGCCTTCATAAAACCAATTCGGAACGGTTAACGTGCTTAAAACTGCTTGTCCGCCTTCTCCAAAAATAGTATGAAAAAATTTAGTCAGCCCGACATCAAAATTATTGTATTGCTGCACATGCCGGTACTCGTGGATGGCTAACTGGTCTGTCCAGCGCAAACTGCCCAACTCAAAACTGTTTTGGTCTGGCGTGAGGTAATATTCGCTTCGAAAAGGCGCCAAACCAACATAACCATTAGAAATTGTAGTTTGATTTTGCAGGACGATATTGATTTTTGTTTGCTTGAAACCAATGGTTGGCGCAATATCCTTGTTCATATAACTAATAATGTTTGCCACACGAAAAGCGGAAGTATCTAAACCTCGCGGAAAAATAACCCGTACTGCCGGCGTATTTACCTGCTGCCATTTAATGGAAGGAGGGTTACCACCGAAAGTTTGCGCTTGTAACCGGCACCCAAAAAAGGTTGATAAAAACAGTATTGCGGCAAATTTTGAAAAGGCAGACATTTATAGAATTAGTTTTACAGGATGGAAATTAATCATTTATTGCTTCTTTTTAGTAACTGTTTATTTGGCCGCTAAAAATGATATTGTTATTTTTTCTTTTTGTTTGATAACTTTTTTACTGCTTGGTCTAACTCGTCTGCTTGCGAAGCGTTCAACTGTTTTTGATATTTTTCAAATTCTTTAAAAGCAAATTCTTCTGCTTGTTCGTGGCTCACTTTGCCAACATGCTCTAAAACTTCGCGGTCGTTTAAGGTAAGAAAGCCGTGTAACTTTGTAATCCAATCTTTCATATACATTGGCTTACGTTGCATTGCCTGTAATTCTGCAAATTCGAGGTATTGGTTTATAATGCGGTTAAGTTGGTTTAGCTCGTCTTCTTTCAAATAATTCTTGGCAACTATTGCATCCTGTTTTTTGATTTTTTCGCCGGGATAATTGGTTAAGCCCATATCCGGTTTAGTTGCGTCGGCTCTTTGCATAATTAATTCTGCGGCTGTATGCGCATGTATTGCCCAATGAAATTTATTCTGGATGGTTGCGAAAAACTTTCTGCTAACATCATTATTTGCGTCGTAATCAATACTTGTAGTATAAATATCGCACACTTTACGGTAAAAAACTTTTTCGCTGCTACGTATATCACGGATGCGAGAAAGAAGTTCGTCAAAGTAATTATTTCTTGCTTCTTTCAGCCGTTCATCATCCAGCATAAAACCTTTAATAAGGTATTCCTTTAAACGCTTTGTTGCCCAAATCCTGAAATGAGTTCCGATATGAGATTTTACACGATAACCAACCGATATGATCACATCGAGATTGTAAAATTGAGTAGCGCGTTTTACCCTTCTTGACCCTTCTAATTGAACTGTCAAGTAATCCTTGACAGTTGAATTTTCATCCAATTCACCTTCTTCAAAAATATTCCTGATATGCAGGCTGATGTTTTGCTTTGTAGTTTGGAAGAGTTCTGCCATTTGGTTCTGGCTAAGCCAAACCGTTTCATTTTCTACCCTTACATCAACTTTCGTGTTGCCGGATGAGGACTGGTAAATCAGTATTTCGCCTTTCTGTTCCATAAGCTGATGTTTGTTTTTGTTTAATATAGAATATCCTACTGAATGTGTTTCATCAAATATAGATGCTTAAACGAGCGGTAAAAAGGCTCACTGATCATTAATTGTCCTGTTTTTTGCAAACCTACCTCTACACTCAAATGACAACTGCTTTTGCAAAACTCTTAACTTTGCGGCTTGTTCAACATTTATTATGGCTACAGTTTCAATAAATTTAACCACCGGTTCCATCCAGCAGGAAGAGATTATTGTGGGCATCGACCTCGGCACTACTAATTCGCTGGTGGCTTTTATCAATCCTGATAAAAACCCGCAGGTCATAAATGATACGGGAAAAGGGGTTTTAGTTCCTTCGGTAATCCATTTTGGTGAACAAGGCGAAATTACGGTTGGAAACGAAGCCAAGAACTTTTTGATCAGCGACCCGCAGAATACCATTTTCTCAGTAAAAAGATTATTAGGCCGATCTTACAAGGATGTAGCTGATTACCAGAACTTTTTCTCTTACAAAATCATTGATGACGATACCGAAAGCCTGGTCAAAATTAAAGTTGGCAACGCTTTTTATACGCCGGTAGAACTTTCGGGCTTGATTTTGAAGGAGTTGAAAGAACGTGCAGAACACGCCATAAAAACACCGGTAAACAAAGCAGTCATCACGGTTCCCGCTTATTTTAATGATTCACAACGCCAGGCCACGCGAGACGCCGGAAAGCTGGCCGGTTTAGATGTGCTGCGGATTGTAAACGAACCGACGGCTGCAAGTTTGGCTTACGGTATCGGTTTAAATCCCGAAGAAACCAAAACCATTGCCGTTTATGATTTGGGCGGAGGCACGTTTGATGTTTCGATCCTGCAAATCCAAAACGGGATTTTTGAAGTTTTAGCTACCAATGGTAATACTTTTTTAGGTGGTGATGATTTCGATAGATTGATTGTTAATTACTGGATCGAGAAAAATAACCTTCAAAAACAGCATGATCTTCCTCAACAAGAATTACGATTAAAAGCAGAAGAAGCCAAAAAAGCTTTTGCGCACCAAAGTTTGTTCAATGAAAAAGCAGGAGAGATTTGGTGTACTATTGATCTGGAAACCTTCGAAGCATTGATCTTACCAAAAGTTGAAGAAACGATACAAAGTTGCCGAAACGCATTAAAAGATGCAGGACTTGAAATTAGTCAAATTGATGAAGTTGTAATGGTTGGCGGCTCAACACGAACAGCTTTGGTTAAAAAAATGGTTGGCGAATTTTTTAAACGGCCAGTCCACGATGAAGTCAATCCGGATGAAGTAGTTGCATTAGGTGCCGCAATTCAGGCTGATATTTTAGCCGGAAACCGTACCGATATTTTGCTGCTGGATGTTACGCCGCTTTCGCTGGGCATAGAAACGATGGGCGGTTTGATGGATGTGATTATTCCTCGCAACGCAAAAATCCCGACTAAAGCTGGAAGGCAGTACACCACTTCTATTGACGGACAAGTGAACATGAAAATTGCAGTTTATCAGGGCGAAAGAGATTTAGTGAAGGAGAATAGAAAACTGGCCGAGTTTGATTTGAAAGGAATTCCTTCCATGCCAGCCGGTTTCCCCAAAGTGGATATTAACTTTTTGCTTAATGCAGATGGAATTTTGACTATTCAGGCTGTAGAACAACGGTCTGGCGTAAAACAGCAAGTAGAAGTAAAACCAGCTTACGGCTTAACCGATACCGAAGTGGAGCAAATGTTGATGGACAGCATTACGCACGCACAGGACGATGTGAAACAACGGATGCTGATTGAAGCCCGAACTGAAGGAGAACAGATGGTTTACACAGTCGAAAGATTCGTGCAAAAAAATGTAGCCTATTTAGGTGCTACAGAAATTACCGACACGTTGAAACTGATTGCCGAACTGAAAGAATCGCTGACTTTAGGCGATAAAGATTTGATCCTGAAAAGGGTTGATACTTTGAATGAATTTACACGTCCGTTTGCAGAACGACTAATGGATCAAGCTGTTAGTACAGCAATGCGAGGTAAAAGCGTAGAATAGTAGGATCGATTATGGTTAGTTGTATTAAATTCTATATTTTTAGTGCAATCACATAATACCAAAATGGACCAAAATTTTACCTATAAACCTGAGTTCGATAAATCAGAAGGCTACGATTTGCTGGGATTTGTTTTGCTGAT
>CAXULQ010000005.1:0-273257 GCA_964251965.1 uncultured Sphingobacteriaceae bacterium
AACAAATCCCAGCAAATCGTAGCCTTCTGATTTATCGAACTCAGGTTATTAGTAAAAATATATTAGACTTTACATAAATGTCAGAACAATACTGCACGCCGCGGTCTGAATGATGGATAAGGACTTGTCCCAATGTTTTTGGCAAGTGTTTTAGGGCCATTTTAAGGGCCTGTAATGTTTCTATGCTTTCAATGGTTTCAGCAAGATGATAGCCGACTATTTTACGGGAATAAGCATCCGTAATCAAACTGATGTAAGTATATTTTCCAGCTATTTTAAAGTAAGTAATATCGCTGACCCATAATTGATCGATTGCCGTTGGCTTAAAACATCGGATAAGGTTAGGCCACTTCTTCAACCAGTGGTTGGAATGGGTTGTAATAAACCGCCTTCTTTTCTTTTTTACCAGCAAGCCATTGATTGACAGTAGGTCAAACAGGGCATCCCGTCCCATTTTAATCTGATGGTTTAAAAAGAAACCATGCAGCTTTTCATAAAGCTTCCGGCCACCCATTGCCCGGTGGTTTTCCCGTATGGCTAATACTTCGGCCAATACGAGGCTTTCTTCAATACCAATAGCTTCCTGTTGCCAGAAATACTGGTAATAAGCTTGACGGGTAACACCAAGTAACCGACATATACGCACCAGGCTTATCCCTGGGCAACAGTCTTTCATCTCGTGGATTACTTGGTATTGGGCTTTTTTCGGATCAGGATACGAAATTCCTTTTCAGCAATATCGATCATCCTGGAATAAGCCTGTGAACGTAATTGCTCATCTTCCAGTAAACGCTCCAATTCTTTAATACGGGCTTCGGTTGTTTTCTCTTTTGCTGGCAATGGAAATGGTGTAGTGGTTGGCAAAAGTCCTACTTTTTGTTCATTATCCTTGTAGCCTAACTGCTTCATCCATTTTTGAAAAGCACCTTTATAACGAATGTTATACTTTCTTAACAAGAAGCTTTGTGAGGAACCAGTTGTTAGATATTCGTCAATTACCTGCCTTTTAAATACTTCCGGGTACTTACGGAATTCATGTGTTGTCTTTTGATCCATTTGTTTACTTTTTGTGTAAACCCATTTTAGGACAAGACAAAGCGCAGTTGCTCCCTCTCCACGGGAGAGGGTTGGGGTGAGGCTGAAAACGCCGAGGTTATTTGCTAACTGGAATAACTGCTGAGATTTTTGCGTTAAGCGGATCGCGGTAATCAACAAAGTACAAGCCTTTTGTAGTTGTAACAATTGCAGTGCCTTTGTACGTAATTATATCTTGTGCATCTAAACCATGAACTTGTTTTATCAACCAAATATCATCGGGTTTTGCTGCGCTGTATATTTTTAAACCTTCAGTGCCATCGCAAACCAGCAACAGGTTTCCGTCTTTTGATAATCCTCTCGGACTTGTCAACGAATAAGTTTTAATCAAAATAGGATTGGTTAAGGAAGTAATATCCAACACATCCATCTGGTTGGTAAAACCGCCGCAGGTAGTGCCGGAATGTAAAGTAACGTAAGCGGTATTACCATCTGCAATTACCGGGTCGCAAACCCTTGCATGTGTAAATTGCGATAATTTTGCCGGATTGTCCGGATTTGAAGTATCATAAATAAACATGCCGTTTTGAGAACCGATAAACAGGTTTTTCCCGTAAGGAAAGATGGTTTCGATGCTTGCCTGGTTTACAGTTGCTTTATTTACAAATACCGGATTTGATGCATCGGCAGTGTTAAAAACTTTAAGGTCGTAATAACTTACGGCATACATCCGCTCATCCAGCAAAGCAAACCTCGACATAGAGCCACCGGTTCCGTTAGTAGTTGCTGAAGTTGTAGCAGAACTTGCGGATGTTGTTGCATAGAAAATACCAGGATTAACATATTTAGGTTGCACCATCATCGTATCAACTTTAACATAACCGGCAAAAACTTTTGAGGTATCGGGAGAATAACTCAACGCATAATTTTCCGGGAAAACATTAGAAATGGATTTTTTGATAAAAGCAGCATTTGGGTTGCCGATATTGATGGTTAAAAGATCTTTACCAAAATCAACATACAAATAATTACCGCGCACGGCGATATCGTTACAACCCGGAATTGGGATAAATGCAGTTTTTTGCGGCTGGTTTGGGTTGGTAATATCAATGATGTGCACGCCTTTATTTACATCCACCAAAAACAAATTATTACCCTGGATAAAAATTTTCCCGGCTTGGGTAATGTTGGCAGCCGGTCCGCTTTTAATATTTGCCCTTATTGCCGCCTTGCTTTTGTAAAAGGGTTTGTAATAGATGTAATGCACCAGATTACCATCATTTTTTGTGCAGGCAGGTAGCAGGCCAACGGCCATAAAAAGTATCGATAAAAACAGTATCGGTTGTTTCATAACGGTTTGTTTTTAGGTTTTATAAAAGGCATTACGAAGCAAACCGGCCGTTCGCTACAATCTGGAAAGAAAATTTGATGTTGTTTTTATCAACCTAAAATTGGTTTTATGTTGATCACTTCCGCCAAAACCAAATTTCTATATTTGCGGCATGACAAAAGAACAAGTTCAAGACTTGAGGGATCGAGTAACTTCCCTAAGGAGGCATCTTTGACGTTGATACTAAATTATATCGCTTAAAAGAAGAAGAAGACATCACGCTGGCACCTGATTTTTGGGACGATTCTAAAAAAGCCGAGAAAGTGTTGGCTTCCATGAAAAGCAAAAAAACCTGGACCGATGCTTTTAAAGCTGTAGAAACTTCGGTTGATGATGCGGTGGTGATGCAGGAAATGAACCAGTCTGGCGATGCAACCGATGAGGAAGCCAAAGAGCAATACGATCTCACCTTAAAACAATTAGAAGACCTGGAATTTAAAAATATGCTTTCGGCAGATGAAGATCAGCTGAATGCGGTTTTACAAATTACAGCCGGTGCCGGTGGAACCGAAAGCTGTGATTGGGCCAGTATGCTGATGCGCATGTACACGATGTGGGCGCAAAAACATGGCTATAAAGTAAGCGAGCAGGATTTCCAGGAAGGTGAAGTGGCGGGCGTAAAAACCGTAACGCTGCAAATTGAAGGCGATTTTGCTTACGGTTATTTAAAAGGAGAAAACGGCGTGCACCGTTTGGTGCGTATTTCTCCGTTTGATAGCAACGCTAAACGTCATACTTCTTTTGCATCGGTTTATGTGTACCCTTTGGTGGATGATACGATTGAAATTGACGTAAATCCGGCTGATATTGAGTTTGAAACTTTCCGTTCTGGCGGTGCTGGTGGTCAGAATGTGAACAAGGTAGAAACTGCCGTTCGATTATATCACAAACCATCGGGCATCATCATTAAAAACCAGGAATCGCGTTCGCAATTGCAGAATAAGGAAAATGCAATTCGTTTGTTAAAATCGCAATTATACGAAGCGGAATTGCGCAAACGAATGGAAATCAGCAATGCGATTGAAGGTGCTAAGATGAAAATTGAATGGGGTTCGCAAATCCGGAATTACGTTTTGCATCCGTATAAATTAGTAAAAGATGTGCGAACTGGTCACGAAACTTCAAATGCGCAAGCTATTTTAGATGGCGATTTAGATGAGTTTCTAAAAGCTTTTTTAATGGAGTTTGGCGGGAATAATTGAGTTAGCAGCACAATATGACAAATCACGCTGAAGCAATACTCAAAAAAATGGAAAGTTCAATTTATCCTGAACTGAACTTTGATTTTGCTTTTAAATTGACAAACGAGTCGGATAGAGGAGCCATATTAATCGGAGCTAGTAAAGTTGAAGACTATTTAGCAAGCCTGATTCTGCAAGTTTTACCAAACAGAACAAAGAAGTATGCTGATAGATTATTAAATTATCCCGGTGCTTTAAGTTCGTTTTCCGGTAAAATTGAATTATGTTATGCATTTAGAATTATTGAAGAAAGAGTTTACATTGCTTTAAACACATTAAGAAAAATTCGTAATGATGCAGCTCATTCTGACAGAACTTTCTCGTTAAAAAAATTCGTTAAAGAACTTGAAAAAATTTATGATTTTGAATATGGTTTTCCAGAAGTTATTTATAAAGTAACTTTCGAAAATCTTTTAAAATGGAAAAAGAATAATGCACAACAAGCTCTTATAGACAATAATTTTCTTGAAGTTGACTTTGAGGTAATAATATGGAGTGAAATATTACCCGACCCTGATAAAGACGAAACATTTCAAGAACATTTTCGGATATGGAAATTGGCTTACGGACTTACACTATTATGTTTAAAAATTGAAGTAATTAAAGATGATTGGACTTCGAAATTTGGTACAACATAAAATTACTTTTTCTTCAAGAATGCGGATGCTCTTCATTCGCAATCAACAACAATTCCGTTAACTCTTCAACCTTTTCTGTCAAACCAGAGTTTTCGTACGAACTGATCAGGTTCCTTAAAATCCGTTTGATAATTTCGAGGTTGCTGCAAGGTTCATAATACTGTTTTTCGGGTTTTAGGTTGAGTTGTTTCAAAAACATATCTACGTCCCGCTTCCCAAAAATAAAACCTTTGTTAAAGGTGTTGATGTAGAAAAGTATTCCGTTTTCTGCTTCCGGCTGGGCACTTTCATCTACATAAGCCAGAATAAAATGCTGCGGCAAATTGACGCCAAAAACCGGAATGTCCAGCTTTTGCGCAATTACCGAATAAACAACGGCCAGCGAAGTTTGGTTCCCTTTTTTCATGTCCATCACCTGGCTCAGGTAAGAATATTGCGGGTCCTGATGGTTGGCCGTATTGCCGCTGAAACCATAAATGTTATAAAAAATATGGTTCATTAGTTTGATTTTTTCTACCGCGCTGCTTTCGTAAATCATTTGCAGCCAGATATCGCGCTTAATCGCTTCAATCTCATTGATGGTTTTTTGCTCGTCCAAATCCGGATATTGGTATTTATTGAGGATCAACGCGCCTCGCAATAAATCAAAAGCACCGCTTTGGCACCACAATTTTAAATCATTTTTGAGGTTGGAAAACTGGATTTGGTGCACCAACCCTGCAATGCGTTCCTGCAAAACCGGGTCGAAAGCACTTTCCCAAGCATCTTCCAGATGGCTGATGACTTCGGCACCATAAGAAAATAATTTCTGGTGCACATGGTTGTATATTTCCTGATCGGGGTCGTCCAGTAATTTTACTAATGAGGATATTTCGGTTGGGTTGATCATAAACAGGACCGGTTAAAACAGCAATTATTTCAAATATAAATTATCTTTGGCACATGTTCAACTGGCGGTTTACATGCGATTACCTTCAACATTATTTTAATGCAAAAAGCAGGCATGGAGTGCATTCGCCGTTTGTGTACGAGCTGATTGATGATGTAATATACGATTTTAGTGCCAAAACTGATTACCTGCCAATCGAGCAGATCAGGCAGCAGTTGCTGCAAAGCAAAGCCAAAGTTACCATGGTTGATTTGGGCGCGGGTTCGCACACCAATAAAAGCCGGGTAAAAGAAGTAGGCGAAATAGCGAAGAACGTTTTAAAATCACCGCGTTTGGCGCAGCTGATTTTTCGCCTGGTTGCCCATTTAAAACCTAAAAGCCTGGTAGAACTGGGCACTTGTTTGGGTGTAACTTCCTTGTATTTAAACCATGCAAACCCTTCGGCACAATTAATTACGATTGAAGGCTGCCAGGAAATTGCCGATGTTGCGGCCAAAAATTTTGAAGTTTCTGAAGCAAAAAACATCGATCTGTTAGTCGGGAACTTTGATGTTGTTTTGCCGGAAGTGCTGGAAAAAGTAAAGCAAATTGATTTCGTTTTCATCGATGGAAACCACACCGAAGCAGCAACATTACGCTATTTTGATTGGATTTTGCCCAAAACTTACGATAAAACGGTTATTATTTTTGATGATATTTATTGGAGCGAAGGCATGAAATCGGCCTGGAAAAAAATCAAAGCACATCCACAAGTTACGGTAACGATTGATCTGTTTTGGATTGGCTTGGTTTTCTTTAAAAAAGATCAGGTGAAGGAAGATTTTAAGGTGCGGTTTTAAGCCTCACCCTAAATCCCTCTCCAAAAGAGAGGGACTTGCCTTTTAAAGCGTTTGATTTCTTCGCTCAAATACAATTTTCAAGTCTCTCCGCTCTTCTTCAAAAAGCTTCGCCTAAACTCAAATAAAAGCCAGATTGCCGTTTTTCGCCTGCCGGTTTTTCGCCAACGCCATAATCTGCGCGGATGCTGATGCCTTTTTCTACATCAAAAAAGTAACGCAAACCGCCACCATAGTTGGGTTTTAAATATTTCAGTTGCAAAACAGAATTGTAAACCGTTCCTGTTCCGCCAAAACCAACTACGGCTACGCGATCACTCAATCGATAACGTAATTCTGATTGTAACGCTACAATATTTCGATCCCGAAAACGGCCGCCATAATAACCGCGCATCAACTGATCATTTCCTAACGTTTGCAACAAATAAAAAGGCGTGTTGCTGCCGGTTGTAAATTCGTAACTGCCGTTAAAAGCCAGAACCAATTTTTTTGTTAAGGAGTTGAACTGGCGGAAATCAAAGTTTAGATAACCGCCGTTGTAATTAGAACGATGAATGTTACTGACCAAGCCGCCGTTTAGATTGATATACCAGCCTTTTAAGGTATAAGTATTGGTGTTTCGGTTATCTAAAATCAAACTCGGGCCGTAAAATAAATTGCCTCCGCCTTGTTTACCAGGGATATTAGTGTTGGAAAAAATGCCTCCCGGCTGGTTATCTTCAAATGCCTCCTGCTCGTAATCAACATTCAACCCTAAAAAAAGATGGGTAAAAACAGCTTTTTCTGCACCGGCAATAAAGTGAAATCGTTTTTGGGTGAGCAAATCTTTATTGATACTGCTTGTGTTGTTCCCAATCCCGTAAAAGTTGAACGGAAAGTTGGAGTAACCAATATCTGCGGTTAAATGATAGGTGTTTTTCGGGAGCCAGTAATCTGTTTTTAAGCTGATGCGGCTTTGGTTTTTAACCGTGTAAGAAACCGGGAAATACAAGTTTGAAACCTTAGTGTTGTGGTTTGCCGTATCAGCATAAAAAGAGTACAAAGCAGCAACGCCAACTTCCAATCCGGTTTCCTGCGCAAAAGCAATCAGCGGCAAAGGCAGCAAACTGCTTCTTTTACTGCTGTCTTTTTCCAGGAACATCTTCCGGATAAACCTTGGCTGTGCTGCTGCAAACTGTATGCACAAAAAAATAGGCAGTAAAAAAAGTATCCGTTTCATTAAAAATTTGGGGCGAAGATAACCGATCTGTCAGTTTTTAGGCTGATTATATTCATCCGGATATCCAAATCCTGTTCCTTTAAAATTTATATTTTTGCAAAAAGATTATTATACGGAAATGAGTACAGAAAGAGGGCCAATATCTCAATTTATAGAAAAAAATTACCTGCATTTTAATGCAGCGGCTTTGGTTGATGCGGCAAAAGGTTACGAAACGCATTTGCTGGAAGGCGGCAAAATGATGGTTACGCTGGCCGGCGCGATGAGTACGGCAGAACTTGGGATTTCGCTGGCGGAAATGATCCGCGAAGATAAGATTGCAATCATTTCCTGTACGGGAGCCAATTTGGAAGAAGATATTATGAACCTGGTGGCGCATTCCCACTACAAACGAGTGCCCAATTACCGCGATTTGAGTCCGCAGGACGAATGGGATTTGCTGGAAGACCATTACAACCGCGTAACGGATACCTGCATCCCCGAAGAAGAAGCTTTCCGCCGTTTGCAAAAACATATTTACAAAATCTGGAAAGATGCAGACGATAAAGGCGAGCGTTATTTTCCGCACGAATACATGTACAAAATTTTAAACAGCGGCGAGTTGGAACAGTATTACGAGATCGACCCAAAAAATTCGTGGATGCTGGCTGCTGCCGAGAAGAATTTGCCAATTGTGGTTCCGGGTTGGGAAGATTCTACCATGGGAAATATCTTTGCTTCTTATGTAATCAAAAATGAAATCAAGGCTTTAACCATGAAAAGCGGGATTGAATATATGGCCTGGCTGGCAGATTGGTATATAAAAAACTCTGGTGGAAAAGGGATTGGATTTTTCCAGATTGGCGGCGGTATTGCAGGTGATTTCCCAATTTGTGTTGTGCCGATGCTTTATCAGGATTTGGAAATGGATAAAATACCTTTTTGGAGTTATTTCTGTCAGGTTTCAGATTCTACCACGTCTTACGGTTCTTATTCTGGTGCCGTACCAAACGAAAAGATAACCTGGGGCAAATTAGACATCCACACGCCTAAATTTATTGTAGAATCTGATGCCACAATAGTAGTTCCATTGATATTTGCCTGGATTCTAAAACAATAATTCAAATACACAAATTTTTGCATGATAAAAGAAATATCATTTAAAACATATCCTAATAAATCATGCTTTAACAGTATTAAAAAAGCGTTTTTTCTCTTTATTTAGAATGGATATAAATTGGTTTTACCAGTCATCAATTTGTCAGTGATACTTTTATAAATTATACTTTTGTGAACAAATAAAGCTAAAAAAGGTAATGTTTTTGGCTGTTTAGATTCTTCAATAATTATTAAAGCATAAAATACCATATGAGAAATGTCTCATTGATTGTAAAAAAAATTTCGGGGTTGCTGTTTACGGTTATGTGTTTTGCTGTTATAAGTAATTCATCCTATGCGCAAGACCCGGCAAAAGGAGAAGCACTTTTTAAGAGCAGTAACTGCGGTTCTTGTCATAAAATTGATGTGCGGATGACGGGGCCAGCGTTGGGCCCAACCATTACATCAGAACCGGATGAGGCGTACTTAATCAAATGGATCCAAAACAACCAAGCGTTAATTGCGGCAAAAAACCCAAAAGCTTTAACCATTTATAACGAATATAATCAATCTCAAATGAGTGTGTTTACAAACCTGAGCGATCAGGATGTAAAAGACATTTTGGGTTATGTAAAAGATCAGTGGAAAAAGGTTCAAACTGCTAAAGTTACTACTCCTGCCGGCGGTGCTGCTGGTTCTGGTGCAGCTGATACTGGCCCAAGCAATGTGATGTTGCTTGGTTTAATTGGTGTAATTGTTATTGCTTTTCTGATTATCCTTGTTTTAAACCGTGTAATTGGAACTTTAGAAAGATTGCTATTACAAAAGCAAGGTATCCTGCCAGAGGAAGTTGAAGACGATACAGAAAAAGTAGCTGTAGATAGGTTAGCAACTGTTAAAATATTAGCTAAAAATAAAAAGTTCGTATTTTTTGTAGTCCTTGCTCTTACAATTGGGTTAGGAAGCTGGACTTGGGTAACGCTTTGGAATACCAACGTTCACCAAGGTTATCAACCAGTTCAGCCAATTAAATATTCGCACCAACTGCATGCAGGGGCAATGAAAATTGATTGTCAGTATTGCCACTCTGGTGCCTATAAAGGTAAAAATGCTTCCATACCATCTTTAAATGTTTGTATGAACTGCCATAAAGTGGTTAAAACGGAATCTCCGGAAATCCAAAAAATTTATAATGCTTTAGGTTACGATCCTCAAACACAGAAATACGATAGCACAAAGCAGAAACCGATCCAATGGGTACGTATTCATAACCTGCCAGATTTTGCTTATTTTAATCATGCACAACATGTTAAAGTTGGTGGAATCAAATGCCAGACTTGTCATGGTCCAATTCAGGAAATGCAGGAAGTTTATCAGTATTCCCCTTTAACTATGAAATGGTGTATCCAATGCCATAAACGTACCGAAGTAAATTATAAAGGTAATGCTTATTATGATCGTATGACAGATGTTCATGATCGTATTAAACGTGGTGAAAAAGTAACCGCAGCTTCTTTAGGCGGAATAGAATGTGGCAAGTGTCATTATTAATTTTAACAAACAGCATTCAAAATATAGTTTACAAAGCTTAAATGGAAAGCAATAAAAAATACTGGAAAGGTTTAGAGGAATTAAACAATTCGGAGGAGTTCGTGGAAATGAACAAAAGCGAATTTGCTGAACCACTTCCAATAGAAGAGATTTTAAGCGGTGCAGGGTTATCTGCCAAAACTCCGCGACGTGATTTCTTAAAAGCATTAGGATTTGGTGTTGGTGCGGTAACATTGGCTGCCTGTCAGAAAGTCCCTGTACATAAATCAATTCCATACTTAATTAAACCAGAAGAGGTTACCCCTGGTGTTGCAAACTATTATACTTCAAGCTACAATGGCCAAGCTATATTGGTAAAAACAAGAGAAGGTCGTCCGATTAAAGTTGAAGGTAACCCGGAAGATTTAATTGGCCATGGTAGTTTAGATGCACAAGCACAAGCTTCTGTTCTTGATTTATATGATGTTACACGTTTACAAAACCCGTTATTAAGAAATGATGAGTCCACTTGGGAAGCTATTGACGGATTTGTAAAAAAGGAGTTAACTTCTGTAGCTGCAAGTAGTAAGAAAATACGAATTGTTGCATCTACCATTCATAGCCCATCAACAAAAGCGGTTATTGCTGAATTTACTACTAAATTTCCTACAACAAAATTAATTAACTATGATGCCATCTCCTATACAGGCATCATTCAGGCTAATCAAAATAGTTTCGGAAAAGCAGTTTTACCGCATTATCATTTTGAAAAAGCTGATGTAATTGTCAGTTTCAGTGCCGATTTTTTAGGGACCTGGATTTCTCCTGTTGAATTTATGGGTCAATGGGTATCCAACAGGAATAATAAATCTTTACAAAGCAAAAAAATGTCAAGGCACGTACAGTTTGAAGCTGGCATGAGTTTGACTGGTACTAATGCGGATACGCGTATTCCTATTAAACCTTCGGAAGAAGGGCTTGCTTTAATTAATTTATACAATGCACTTTCTGGCACTACGCTTCCGGGTTCTAAAGCATTAAATAATAAATCAGCAGACAATGCTATAACTTTAGTTGCAAAAGAACTATCAGCGGCAAAAGGCAAGGCGTTAGTTGTTTGCGGGTGTAATGATGTAGCAATACAAGTTTTAGTGAATGCCATCAATTCCCTGTTGGGCAGTTATGGCAATACAATTGATTTAGATAACCCATCATATAAATATGCTGGAAATGATGCTGAGTTTGTAGAATTTATAAATGAAATGAAACGCGGCGAAGTTGGTGCCGTGTTTTTTATGGATGCAAACCCTGTTTATGATTACTATAACAGTAAAGATTTTAAGCAGGCTTTGAGTAAAGTACCTTTAAAAATTTCTTTTTCTGATCGGAGTGATGAAACTTCTTCACTCGCTGATGTTATTGCCCCTAATCATCATTATCTGGAAACATGGGGCGATGACAATATTTATGCAGGCTATTATACTATTGTTCAACCGGCTATAAATTCAGTTTACAATACGCGCCAGGCAGAACAGAGTTTATTAGTTTGGTCTGATAATCCTGTTAAAGATTATTATTCTTTTATAAAAAATAATTGGGAAACAAATTTGCTTACAAAAGTTGGTCTTGCCGGACAATCAGGTTGGGAAACACTGCTACAAAAAGGCCTGATAAAAACAGCGGATCTGCCAGCAACTGCTTATACGTTTAATAAAGACCTTAATGGTGTTGCGCAAAGTATTGTTAACCGAAGCAATCAATTAACTGCAAATGGTGCAAATGCTATCGAACTTCAAATTTATCAAAGTGTAAGTTTAGGCGACGGTAAAAAAGCAAACAACCCTTGGTTACAAGAACTTCCAGACCCAGTGTCTAAAGTTACCTGGGACAACTTCGCTGCTATTGCACCAAAATTTGCAGAAAAATTAGGTATAAAAGAAGGCGATGTTTTAAAGATTTCTTCTGGTAGCTATAACATTGAATTACCTGTTTTACTTCAACCAGGACAAGCGCAACAAACCGTGTCAGTGGCGTTAGGTTATGGTAGGACTTTGAGTGGAAAAGTTGGAACAGGAGTTGGTAAAAATGCATTTCCACTGCATGTTTTCAAAAATGGAACTTTTCAAACGACTGCACCGGCTACAATTTCTACCACTGGTGATGTGTATGTTTTAGCACAAACTCAAACCCATCATTCTTATGAAGGTAGAAATATCATTAGGGAAACTTCTTTTAGCAAGTATTTAAAAGAGCCTTCTTCTGCTAACGGCCGTCATGAAGCAGAACACAAAACTTATAGTTTGTGGAACGAATACAATCGTCCGCAGTACAATTGGGTTATGGCGATTGATCTAAATGCCTGTACAGGTTGTGGTGCCTGTGTAGTTGCATGTAGTGCAGAAAACAACATTCCGGTAGTTGGACGTGATGAAGTACGGCGCAGAAGAGAAATGCATTGGATCCGGATTGACCGATATTATTCTTTTAAAGAAGGGAACGAATCTGTAACTGAAGAAAAAGAAATTAACAAACTGGATAACCTCGACAATGTTTCGGTAGTATATCAGCCAATGTTATGTCAGCATTGTGATCATGCACCTTGTGAAACTGTTTGTCCGGTTCTTGCAACCGTTCATTCTTCTGAAGGTTTGAACCATATGGCTTATAACCGTTGTATAGGAACACGTTATTGCGCCAACAACTGCCCATATAAAGTTAGAAGGTTTAACTGGTTTAATTATTGGAACGATTCGAGGTTTGACAATTATTTGAATAACGAGCATGTTCAATTAGTTTTAAACCCTGATGTTACAACACGTTTCCGTGGAGTAATGGAAAAATGTTCTATGTGTATCCAACGCATTCAAGGGGGTAAGCTTAAAGCAAAAATTGACCAGCGTGTTTTAAAAGATGGGGAAGTTAAGACAGCTTGTCAACAAACCTGCCCTACCAATGCTATTATCTTTGGTAACGTTAATGATCCTGAATCAGAAGTTTCCAAAGCACTTAAAAGCGAGCGTACTTATTACGTATTAGAAGAACTGAATGTGCAGCCAGGGATTGGTTATCAAGTTAAAGTAAGAAATGTAAATGAAACTGTGGCTTAATTATAATTAACGAAACTAAATATGTCATCTCAACACGAATCTATAATCCGGGAACCCTTAATTACAGGTGATAATATCACTTATTCTAAGATCACAGATGATATTCTGGTTCCAGTAGAAAATATGCCCAACAAAGCCTGGTGGATTGGTTTTACACTCGCATCAGCAGGTGCCACTTTATGGTTAGTAGCAGTAAGCTATACGTTCTGGTATGGCATTGGTGCCTGGGGACTAAACAAAACAGTAGGATGGGCATGGGATATTACAGGCTTTGTTTGGTGGGTAGGTATTGGGCATGCAGGTACATTGATCTCAGCAGTACTTCTTTTATTTAGGCAAAATTGGCGTAACTCCATTAATCGCTCCGCTGAGGCCATGACTATTTTTGCTGTTATTTGTGCGGCTACTTATATCGTTGCGCACATGGGTCGCCCTTGGATGGCTCTGTATTCGCTTCCTTTACCAAATCAATATGGTTCTTTATGGGTTAATTTCAATTCACCGCTTATTTGGGACGTGTTCGCCATATCCACATATTTCTCCGTTTCCTTGGTTTTTTGGTACACAGGCTTATTGCCGGATATTGCTACTATTCGTGACCGCGCAACTGGTTTACGTCGTAAAATTTATTCTGTAATGTCTTTCGGATGGAATGGTTCAGTAAAAACCTGGCAACGTTTTGAAGCAGTTTCATTGGTGTTAGCAGGTGTTTCTACACCGTTGGTATTATCAGTACATACGATTGTATCTATGGACTTTGCAACTTCTTTGGAACCCGGTTGGCACACTACTATTTTCCCGCCTTACTTTGTTGCAGGTGCTATTTTCTCCGGATTTGCTATGGTGCAAACACTTCTTTTAGTAGTAAGAAAAGTAATGAGCTTAGAAAATTATATCACGATGTTTCACATTGAATCAATGAATAAAATTATTATTCTAACTGGTTCAATCGTCGGTGTAGCATACATAACAGAATTTTTTATTGCCTGGTATTCGGGAAGTGAATATGAACAATATGCTTTCATCAACCGGTCTACTGGACCATATTGGTGGGCTTATTGGAGTATGATGACTTGTAATGTTATTACGCCACAGCTATTTTGGTTTAAAAAAGTAAGAACAAGTATCCCTGCATCATGGGTACTATCCATAATTGTTAATATAGGAATGTGGTTTGAACGTTTTGTAATTATCGTTACTTCTTTGCATAGGGATTATTTACCATCAAGCTGGGTAATGTTTTATCCAACTTGGGTTGAAGTAAGTATATTTATTGGTTCCATTGGTGTGTTTTTCACTTTATTTTTGCTGTTTTTACGGGTACTTCCTTCAGTAGCAATGGCTGAAGTTAAATTGTTAGTGAAAAGTTCAAGTGAACAGGCAAAGAAAAAGTTGTTGAAGCAGGGAGAAGTGGACGCAGATCAAGCAGAATTTTATAAGGAAAACTTGATCAAATATGATAGTATTGAAAAGGCTGAATACGCAAATATTTAAATATGAACAGTACGAAATATATACTCGGTATCTTTGATGATCCAGACGAGATGATGAAAGGGATCGATAATCTTAAAGAAAAAGGTATTTCTATTTATGATGTATTTACGCCAATGCCTATTCATGGCATTGAAAATAAATTAGGCATAAAAGAATCACGTTTGCCAGTTGCCGCCTTTATTTTCGGATGTACAGGTTGTACGGTGGCTTTTAGTATGTTATATTATATGCTGGTACATGATTGGCCAATCAATATCGGAGGAAAGCCTCATTTTGCCGTTCCTGATTTTGTACCTATTTGTTTTGAGTGGACTGTTTTGTTTAGCTCTTTTGGGATGGTGTTCACATATTTTTATGCTAATCATCTTTTTCCGGGACGAGCACCGCGGGTTATGGATTTAAGGGCTACAGATGATCGTTTTGTGATTGCTATCAATGCAAAAACCAATACTGCCCATGATCAAATTGATTCTTTATTAAAAGACGCAGGCGCTGTTGAAATTAAGCATAATGACAGAAAATATGTTAGCTATGAATAGATTTAATATACTAAATATAATTGCAGCAGCCATTGTAGTTTCTGTTTTGCTTACTGCTTGTGGTAAAGACAAACGTAGTACTGGCTGGGAGTATGCCCCAAATATGTATGAACATATAGCTTATGATCCTGATCAGCCAAATACTAACTTTAGAGATGGAAAAACTGCACAAGTTCCTCCTGCTGGTACTACACCGATTGGCTTTGTACGGTTTGATTATCCCAATAATAAAGACGGATATGAAAAGGCCAGTTTAGAAGTAGTAAATAAATATATGTCTGATTCTAAAAATTTAGCTGACGGAAAAATACTTTTTGAGCATTTTTGTTCTCCATGCCATGGTTTACAAGGGCAAGGTGATGGATTAGTTGTGCAACATGGTTATCCGGCGCCTCCGTCTTATTCAAAAGGGCAGTCGTCAAGAGGTGGTGCCATGAAAGACCTTACCGATGGTAAAATTTATCATACAATTACTTATGGGTTAAATGCTATGGGTTCGTATGCTTCACAGTTAAACCCTGATGAGCGTTGGAAAGTAGTATTGTATATTCACCAATTACAAAAATTATAATATCAATCAAATTGATGAAAGCTGTTAGTTACGATCAACAATTCGACTTTTCAGGAAAAGCTAAAACTTATAGCCTTATAGCTATTGTAATTGGTTTTGCAGGTATTGTGTTCGGATTTTTATCCGGTCATGCTGAACGTACATTTGCAAACTTATTGCTAATGTCATACTATTTTGCATGTGTTTGTATGCAGGGCGTTTTGTTTTGTGCTATTCAATATGTAGCACAGGCCGGATGGTCTGCTTCCATTATCCGTATTCCTCAGGCATATGCCAGAGTTTTACCTTACGCAGCATTTATTTTGGTAGCTGTCATAACCTTGGGTTTATTGACAAGTCATGAAGTTGTAGAAGGAGGTAAAAAAATCATTGAACCATATTTATATGGAGAATGGGCTACAAAAGGATTAAGTACGAAGGGAAGTGAAAATTATAATTCCATTATTGCCGGCAAATCTGTTTTTCTTAATAAACCATTTTTTATAGCAAGGTTAATTATATTTTTAGGCTTGTATAGTATTTTTGGTGCTTTGCTAATTAAATATTCTAAAAATGAAGATAGTATAGGCGGAATGTTTAATTATAATAAGAGTTTTAAAATTTCGGCTATCTTTTTAATTGTATTCGGTTTTACTACCCCAATATTTGCTTTTGATGCAATTATGTCGTTAGAAGCTCATTATTATTCAACTTTATTTGGGTGGTATAATTTTGCTGCTTTGTGGGTAAGTGGTCTTTCTGTATTGACTTTAACTGTAATCATTTTAAGACAGAATGGTTATATGACTTGGGTTACAGATAATCATTTGCATGATTTAGGTAAACTGATATTTGCTTTTTCTATATTCTGGACCTATTTATGGTTTTCTCAATTTCTGCTTACCTATTATGCTAACTTGCCTGAAGAAAGTGTTTATTATTACAAAAGGTGGGAGCCGGAATTTAAACCTTGGTTTTGGTTGAATATTGTGCTAAACTTTTGTACTCCAGTATTGTTGCTAATGTCACGCGATGCTAAAAGAGCGGCTACGATATTAAAGTACGTGTGCATTGTCGTTTTATGTGGACATTGGCTTGATTACTATATGATGATTATGCCTGGAACCGTAGGCCCAGAAGGAAGAGGTTTTGGTATTGAAGAAATAGGGATAGCTTTAGGCTTTGTGGGTCTGTTCACTTTCATGATGTTAAATGCTTTAAGTAAAACAAATCTTCTTCCTAAGAAGCACCCTTTTTTAGAAGAGAGTTTAAATCATCATATTTAAAAACAATTCGAGTTTAGATACTCAGTATAAATATAACAGCTCTGAAATGAAATTTAAAAGATCAGGTTATTTTAAAATATTAATTACCAGTATAAGTTTACTGCTATTATTTGTAACAAATTATACGTTCGCGCAGAATAGCACACCTACAAGTGTAAATGCACCTACTATAGATGGATCTACTGCAAGCGATAACATGTGGCTTGGAATATCTTACTATGTACTAATTTTTTTACTAATTTGTATTGTCGTCGCAGTAATTGGCCGAATCCTCAAAATCTATGATCTAACACTTCTAATCCAAAGTAAAAAGGGAATGGATTGGAATAGAATTGTTGCTGTTTCGTTTGGACTTTTTTTGATTGTAGGTTTATACGGTGCTTATTGGGAATACACAGTGCACGGCAGCATGATTTTACCAGATGCCGCATCAAAGCATGGGGAGAAAATAGATGAAATGTTTAATGTAACATTGATCATTACTACTATTGTTTTTGTTGGTACACAAATATTGCTGTTTTCATTTGCATATATTTATAGAGGGTCACAACTTAGAAAAGCTTATTTTCTTCCGCATAACAATACTATCGAAAAACTTTGGACGATTATACCAGCTATTGTTTTAACTATTTTAGTGGTTTTTGGCTCTTTGACCTGGAAGAATATAATGGATGTTCCCGTTTCAGAGCAAAAGTCAGCTTTGAACGTAGATGTAACGGCACACCAGTTTGCATGGGAAGTTAGATATCCTGGAAAAGATGGGAAACTGGGTATCAAGAATTACAAGCTTTTTTCACCCTCAAACAAATTAGGGGTTGATTTTAAAGACAGGAATAGTTATGATGACTTGAATGCGGATGAAATTGTAGTTCCTGTAAACAAACCTGTTAGAATTAATCTAATTGCCCAGGATGTTATTCACAGTTTTTATTTACCGTGGTTTAGAGTGCAGATTAATGCTGTTCCGGGACTACCAACATTTTTTCAATTTGTGCCTACTGTAACAACAGACGATATGCGTACTAAACTTGATAATTCTACTTTTGAATACAAATTATATTGTAACAAAATTTGCGGTGGTAACCACTTTAATATGCAAAAAGTTTTTCGTGTGGTAAAAGAAGCAGAGTATCAGGATTGGGTAGCCAAGCAAAAACCTTATTTAAGCGATCAGTTAAAAAAGGAATTAAAAATGGCAGTACAACCGGCTGATTCTGTTACAAAAAATAAATTAGCTTTTAATAAATTATAAGGAAAAGAGGTTATGGCAACAGCATTAACAGTTAATAGTCCATCTACAATTCATGTTCATGAAAATCACGAACATGGGGAGCACCATCATAAAGAAACCTTTCTAACAAAATACGTGTTTAGTCAGGATCATAAAATGATTGCTAAGCAATTTTTGATTACAGGTATTATCATGGGTGTAACAGCAATGATTCTATCTATATTATTTCGCATACAATTAGCATATCCTAATACATCGTTTCCTTTTCTTCAAACATTGTTAGGCCGTTTTGCGCCGGAGGGTCGTTTAGACCCTAATTTTTACCTTTCCTTAGTTACGATACATGGTACTATCATGGTATTTTTTGTATTAACTGCTGGATTAAGCGGCACGTTTAGTAACTTACTGATTCCGTTACAGTTAGGTGCCCGTGATATGGCCTCTCCATTTTTAAACATGTTATCGTATTGGTTTTTCTTTACGGCATGCGTAATTATGATGAGTTCTTTCTTCGTACAAAAAGGTCCCGCAGGCGGAGGATGGACAATTTACCCGCCATTATCCGCTTTGCCTAAAGCAATGCCAGGCTCAGAAATGGGCATGACGTTATGGTTAGCCAGTATGGTTTTATTTGTAGCCTCTCAATTAATGGGCGGTATCAATTATATCAGTACGGTTTTAAACATGCGTACTAAAGGAATGGATTTGTGGAAAATGCCTTTAACAATTTGGGCGTTCTTTTTAACTGCAGTTTTAGGTGTATTGTCTTTTCCGGTATTAGTAGCTGGTGTTGTCTTGTTAATATTTGACAGGGGAATGGGAACAAGTTTCTATCTTTCTGATATTGTTTTAAATGGATCTGTATTACCTAATGAAGGTGGCAGCCCGATATTATTTGAACATTTATTTTGGTTTTTAGGACACCCGGAAGTGTATATTGTAATTATGCCGGCAATGGGGATAGCTTCAGAAGTAATGGCCGTTAATTCGCGCAAGCCAATATTTGGTTACCATGCCATGGTTTATTCTTTAATCGGTATCACTGTTTTGTCATTTATTGTTTGGGGTCACCACATGTTTGTAACGGGAATGAACCCTTTCATTGGAGGTGTTTTCATGATTACAACCTTAATTATTGCAGTTCCATCGGCAGTGAAAACGTTTAACTGGTTAGCAACTTTATGGCGAGGCAATATTAGGTTTACACCAGCAATGATGTTTGCGATAGGATTAGTTTCCTTCTTTATTTCTGGTGGCTTAACAGGAATATTTTTGGGTAATGCAGCTTTGGATATCAATTTACATGATACTTATTTTGTTGTTGCACACTTTCACTTGGTAATGGGTTCGGCAGCGATTTTTGGTATGTTGGCAGGTGTGTACCATTGGTATCCTAAGTTATTTGGAAGATTGATGGATGAAAGGTTAGGATACTTACACTTTTGGTTAACTTTCATCGGCGCCTACTTGGTTTTCTTCCCAATGCACTTTATGGGCTTGGATGGTGTACCACGCAGATATTACGCTTTTACAGAGTTTGAATCCATGAAACAGTGGTTGTCTGTAAATACGTTTATTACCTGGGCAGCCATTATGTCGGCATTAGCACAAGTTGCATTCTTGTTCAACTTCTTTTACTCTATATTTTATGGTAAAAAGGCGACGCAAAATCCTTGGAATGCGAATACTTTAGAATGGACAACTCCTGTTGAACGTATTCATGGTAACTGGCCGGGAGAAATTCCTACTGTTTATCGTTGGTCTTATGATTACAGTAAACCGGGGCATGATCAGGATTTCATTCCTCAAACTGTTCCTTTTTCACAGACTATGACTTCAAACTTACCTCATGATTTTGAGGATGATCCGGAAGTGGAAATGCTGCAGTCAGAATGGCTTAAACAAAACCCGCAGGAAGTTAAATAATAACTATAACATATATTTAATTCATTATCAGGGTATTTATGCAGGGATTTTATCCTTCTTAAATACCCTTAGTTTTTGTTATTAATTTGAAGTATTCAAAGACAGAAAAAAGATTTCAATCAACCAATCTATTATCTATAGTTGCGCTGTTTATATTAATCTTAGCCGGAGGCGTTGTACGAAGTACAGGTTCTGGAATGGGTTGTCCGGACTGGCCAAAATGTTTCGGGCAGTATATTCCACCGGTAAAAGAAGCACAGCTACCTAAAAACTATAAAACTCAATATGGCGAAAACCAATTGAAAAAAAACAAGCATTTTGCAAAAGTGCTGGATGCTTTGGGGTATACTTCTTTGGCTTCCAAAATTAGATCGGATACTTCAGCAACGTCTAATCAACAAGAAGAATTTAATCCAGCAAAAACCTGGACAGAATATATAAACAGATTAATAGGTGCAATTACTGGCCTGTTTCTTTTACTAACGGCGGCATACTCTTTTTACTATTGGAAAAAAAGTAAGGCAATTGTTACTTTAAGTATAATTAATTTGATTTTAGTTGCTTTTCAAGCGTGGCTTGGGTCGATCGTGGTTTCATCCAATCTGGTTCCCTGGGTTGTAACTGCACACATGCTTATTGCCTTGTGTATTTTGGCAATTAGTATTTATACATATCATAAATCAAAGTTTATACAAGCAGGAACGAATATCCATGCGAAATTAGTGGTACTGCTTGTAACTTGTGCAGCGTTATTATTAGACATTATACAAATTACTATAGGAACAAAAGTTAGGGAAAATATAGACGAATTTTCTGCAAAACTAAAAGGAAGTTTTAGACAAGAATGGATAAACGGAGCTGGTAAAGTATTGGATAACCATAAAAATATTGCGTTGGCAGTAATTGTAGTGAATATATTTTTATATTATATTATCAGAAAAAACTTTATCAAAAGTTCGATCCAGCAACAGCTAATGAGCGTAAGCTTTATTATCATTATGTTCCAGGCATTTGCTGGTGCAATATTAACTTATTTGAGTTTACCGCCTGTAGCACAAATTGTCCATATTTTGCTGGCAACCTTGTTGTTTAGTACACAGTTTTATTTATTGCTGAATTTATTTGAATCAGCAGAAACGTTAGGAGTGAAATATGACCAGAAGTGATTTTTCTAAACTGATCAAGTTTCGTCTTACTTTTCTTGTAGTTTTTTCAGCTTCTATATCTTTTTTAATCGGCAGCAAAGTAAACGGTGAGATCGTTTGGAAAAATTGGGCACTGCTAATAATTGGTGGGTTTTTAGTTACTGCTGCCGCAAACGGATTTAATGAAATCATAGAAAAAGATTTGGATAAATTAATGAAGAGGACTGCTGACAGGCCTTTGCCTTCGGGAAAAATGACTAACGGACAAGCTTTGGTTCTTAGCCTTTTTATGGGAATCATCGGTACGCTTATTTTAGGCCATCTTAATTTAACCACGGGCTATCTTTCCATATTTTCTATTTTTTTGTATGCTTTTGTTTATACTCCAGCTAAACGAAAAACACCTATTGCTGTTTTTATCGGTGCAATTCCTGGTGCATTGCCACCGTTAATAGGATATGTGGCAGCACATGAAAAGATAGATTACGTGTCACTTATATTATTTATTGTACAATTTATTTGGCAGTTTCCACATTTTTGGTCGATTGCATGGGTGTTGGATGATGATTACAAACTTGCAGGTTTCCGGTTATTGCCAACCGGCAAGCGCGATTCAACAAGTGCAATTATTATATTTGTATTTACATTAATCTTGGTTCCGGTAAGTTTGTTGCCAACATTTTACGGTATTGGAGGTTTATATGTAGGTGCAATTTCACTAATAAGCAGTTTTGTTTTTTTATATTTTGCTTTTGATTTATTGTTAAAACAAGATATAACCTCAGCACAAAAACTAATGTACTGCTCTTTCTTTTACCTGCCGATAGTTCAGTTGGCATTATTATTTGATTTTGTTGGAAAATTAAAATGAATCAGTCAATATTAGATAAAGAGAAGCTAAACCTTCAGCCAAAAAAGTTTAACATGTGGTTGTTTATTATCACTTCGTTTATGCTTTTTGCTGCTTTTACCAGTGGTTTTATTGTTTACACGCAGGGTTCGGCCAATAGAGGGATCAAAATTGTCCTTCCTCATGCTTTTATATTCAGCACAATTATCATTCTTTTTAGCAGTGCAACCATGTATATGGCTTTTCGTTCTGCAAAGAGATTGCAGTTTAATAAGCAGAAGCAGTTTTTATGGCTGACACTTGCTTTAGGCATTGGTTTTTTTTGTGTTCAGTTTTATGCCTGGAATATATTAGTTAATATGGGCGTTTATTTAATTAACCCTAATGCTTCACAGTCTTTTATCTATATATTTACTGGTGTCCACTTAGTCCATATATTGGCTGGATTAATTCTGTTGGTTGGCTGTTTGGTAAGTAGTTATAAAAATTCGCCACAGGTAAAAAAGATTTTTCAGTTAGAAATGGCCTCGATTTTTTGGCATTTTGTAGATATTTTATGGATTTATCTTTATGTTTTTTTACTTTTGAATCAATAATAATCCTCTATATATAAATTAGATGAGTACAACTGTAGCACCTATAGACCGAATTAAAACAACACCTTGGGCAGGTGGCCGCTCTCCATTTTCTATTGAATACGGAAAAATGATGATGTGGTTTTTCTTGCTTTCAGATGCTTTTACCTTTTCAGCATTATTAATTGCTTATGGTGCTTTGCGGTTTAGTTCAAAAGCGTGGCCAATGCCGGACGAGGTTTTCCAATCTATTCCTTTTATAAAAGAACATGGTGCACCATTAGTTTTCGTAGGGTTGATGACTTTTGTGCTAATTATGAGTTCGGTAACAATGGTTTTAGCTGTAGAAGCAGGGCATCGCGACTCCAAAAAGGAAGTGATCAACTGGATGATTCTAACAGTGATTGGCGGAATTATATTTTTAAGTTGCCAAGCTTTAGAATGGACACATTTACACGAAGAAGGTGCTTGGTGGGGCAGCAATCCTTTCAAAAGTTCAACTGGATTAAATACGGGGACTAATTTTACCAACTTGTTTTTTACAATTACCGGTTTCCATGGTTTTCACGTTTTCAGTGGTGTAATTATTAACATTATAATATTGATTAACGTAATAAAAGGCACATATCAAAAACGGGGAAGCTATTTAATGGTAGAAAAAGTAGGTTTGTACTGGCATTTTGTAGATTTAGTATGGGTTTTTGTATTTACATTTTTCTACCTGGTATAAATTTAATCAAGAAAATATTATGAGCGAAGAAACTTCAAATGTTCATCATGACGAGGAACATGAATCACTTACAAAGAATAAGATATGGCAAGTGTTTTTTGTGCTGTTAGGCATAACTGCTATTGAGTTTATTATTGCATTGTATCTTGTTCCACATCATGTTTTAAAACAGGGAATAGCAAATCCAGTTTATGTTTTGCTTACTTTGGCCAAAGCGTTTTACATTGTAGCCTATTTTATGCACCTGAGGTTTGAAAAAGTTGGAATGGTTTATACAATCTTGGTTCCAACGCTTTTCATTATTGGTTTGATACTTGTTTTAACTAACGAAAGTAATTACTGGTTGTTTACCAGGCTTTAATGTCCTACTTAACAATTGTTAAAAGGTTTGTAATCCTGGTACTTATACTGATAGTACCAGGATTTTTGTATTATTTACTCCAGGCAAAAGGTAAAAACAGGTATAAGCCGCTTCCTATTTATGGTCCTAAACAAGTCGCCAAGACTTTTCATAAAATAAGGGGAAAAACGGTTTATGATACAATTTACCATCAAATCCGGGATTTTAAATTATACGACCAGGAAAATAATTTGGTCACCCAAAAAAGCTTTACAGGAAAAGTGGTTGTAGCTAATTTTTTCTTCACTGGATGTCCGACTTTGTGTAAAGAAATCGGTAAAAATATTGCTGGATTGGCGAATGACTATAAGCGAAATACCATGCTTAAATTTGTTTCTATCACCGTTGACCCGCAAACAGATAATCCAAGTGTTTTAAAAACTTATGCCAATTCTTTAAATGCCAACGAAAACCAGTGGAGGTTTTTGACTGGTGACACAGCAACAATATATTCATTAAGTCGCAACGGATTTTTGGTATCGGCGATTAACGGCAATAACAATCCAGACAACTTTGTTTACAGTGAAAAACTTATTTTGGTTGACCAGGAAAGAAGAATCAGAGGATATTATAACGGAAGTTCGGTTAACGAAATTGCAAAACTTAACGACGAGATAAAAGTGTTGATTGCAGAAGAATTAAGAAAAGTTAAAAGCAATTTATATTGATGGAAATACAAAACAAAAATTATACACAAGACAAGTTTGTCTTTCGTTTCATCATCGGCCTTTCGCTAATTGTATTTTTGGTAGTCGTCGTACTCATCATGAAGATTCTGCCTGTTCCGGCAACTTTACCAACTTTTACCAATAAACTGCCTTTAGTTAATGCCTATTTAAACGGTACATGCAGTATTTTACTCTTGCTTTCATTATATTTCATTAAAAGAAGGAATATTTTAATGCACAAAACATTAAACATAACTGCATTTATACTTTCTTCCTGCTTTTTAATTATTTATATTGTCTTTCATTACCTGGCACCGGAAACCAATTTTGGGGATTTAGATGGCAACCATATTCTTTCAATAACAGAAAAAGAAGCTGTTGGAAGCATTCGTTATATTTACTATGCACTCTTAATTACACACATTATTTGTGCAGCTATTGTATTGCCGCTAATTTTATTTAGTTTTTATTTCGCCTTAAAAAATCAAATTGATAAACATCGAAAAATTGTACGATGGACCTGGCCTATTTGGTTTTATGTTACCGTGAGCGGTGTTGTAGTTTATTTAATGATTTCGCCATATTACAATTTTTAGCGTTAATTTTGTAGTACAAGTTATAGTGCTTCTTTTATCACCTAAATTTTGTGAAAGCATTATTTTTTCTGTCATTATATCAAAAATATTTCAATGAAAAATTTAAAAATAATATTTGCCTGTTTGGTATTGTTGCTTGCTTTTTTAAGTCCGCAACTATCAAAAGCACAATGCGCCATGTGTGCTGCCAATGCAGAAACTTCCCACAATAGCGGCAACAACAAAGCGGATGGTTTAAATACAGGCATCATGGTTTTATTGGCGGCACCTTACCTGGCAGCCGGAGTAGTAGGTTATATTTGGTATAAAAGGTTTAGGCGGAAAAACATCGAACTAAATATGCGTAACGAAAAACTTAATTTAAATTGAGCTTTTTTTGCCGATAAACTTTTAAATGCTTCTTTTAACATATTATTTTTAATAAAAGGATTAATAAGATGATCGAGGCAGAAACATTTGATTTTCTAAAAAACCTGGCCGAAAATAATAACCGCGACTGGTTTACAGAACATAAAACAACTTACGAACATGCCCGCGAAAATGTAATTGATTTTGCACAACAACTGCTTCAACTACTGGCTAAAACAGATCCGCAAGTAAATGCTGATATTGATCCTAAAAAATGCGTGATGCGTATTTATCGTGATATTCGTTTCAGCAAAGATAAAACGCCTTATAAAAGTAATTTCGGTATCAACTTTAAAACCGGCAATGGCACTGCGGAGATGGGTTACTATGTTCATATCCAACCCAGCAATTCTTTTGCAGGAGGAGGATATTGGATGCCAGGTGCAGAACATTTAAAAGCCATCCGCCAGGAAATAGATTACAACGGCGCAACCTTAAACGCCATTATCAACGATGCTTCTTTTACCCAATATTTTTCTTCGTTTGGACAGCAGGAACAATTAAAAAATAATCCGAAAGGTTATGAAGCAGACCATCCTTACATTAATTTTTTGAAGTTGAAAAGTTTTGCAGCTATACATTCATTGTCAGATCAAGAATTGACGGATAAACCGGCTGTGCAAAACGTGGTAAAATTATTGGCCAAAATTAAACCGCTAAATAACTTTCTTGACCAAGCTTTGCATTGATTAGAGTCTTAAGATTGTGCTATTGGTTCCAAAGAAAAAGAGACTGAAAAAATACTGGTAAAAGAAGCATCCGCATGAAAACTTATGCTGTCCTTTCTGATATTCATGGTAACTCCCTTGCTTTAAAAGCGGTTTTAAAAGACATAAAATCTCGGAAAGTTAATGTGATTATAAATTTGGGCGACCATGTTTTTGGTCCGTTAGAACCGCAAAAAACAGCAGACCTGATTTTGGCGGAAGAAATGGTTTGCATCAGCGGAAATAAAGACCGTGATATTTTAGAAAACCTGGAACGATCAACCCAAGATAAAACGCTGGAGCAAGTCAAAAAAAACTTGGATAAAAGAAGTATCGACTGGTTAAAAAGCCTTCCTTCAACCCAAAGTATAGATGAACTTATTTTTGCCTGCCACGGAACACCAGAAAGCGACAACGAATATTTGCTGGAAGAAGTAACGGAAAACGGAGTTTTTGTTTTTAAAGATGAAGAACTTGTCTCGAAAACAGTTGACATAAAAGAACAGATAATTCTATGTGGTCATTCTCATGTTAACCGTGTCATTTGGCTCTCCAATGGAAAAATCATTTTAAATCCTGGAAGTGTTGGTTTGCCTGCTTATCTGGGAAATGAAAAAGTTCGTTTTGCGATGGAATCCATGACACCACATGCTAAGTACGCTTTAATTTATGCCGATAAAAACAGCATTAAAACTGAGCAGGTTAATTGCCCTTATGATTGGAATGCTGCTTCGATAACAGCGCATAAAAATGGGAGGGAAGATTGGGCACAAGGTTTATTATATGGCCGGATGCCCAAATCTTTAAAAATTGAAACTTAAAACGGACTTTTAAAATCAGCGAAAGTTGGCAGAATGGTATCTTTTGGCGAAAGCAAAACGTTTGATAAATCTGTTTGCCAATCTATATTTAAAGTTGAATCGTTCCATAAAACACCAATTTCCGAAGCTTTATCATAGTAATTGGTTACTTTATAGGTGAAGATTGTATCATCTTCCAAAGTAACAAAACCATGCAAAAAGCCAGGCGGCACCCAAAATTGTTTGTGGTTTTCTCCGCTTAATTCAATAGTAACATATTGGCCAAAAGTTGGAGAGTTTTTACGGATATCGACCGCAACATCTAAAACACGGCCTTGTAAAACACGTACTAATTTGCCTTGTGCAAAAGGGTCAGCCTGCCCATGCAATCCGCGCAACGCACCTTTTTGCGAAAACGATTGGTTATCCTGCACAAAAGAAGCATCGATACCAGCTTCACGGTATTTTTTTTCGCTGTAACTTTCGTAAAAATAACCGCGGTCGTCCGGAAAAATACGCGGTTCTATAATTTTTAATCCTTCAATTTTGGTGGTGCTGATATTCATTGTTCGTCGATAAGTTTCATGGTTGAATTAAAAGTAACCAACTGATCTGGAAAAGCTAATTGATGTTCGCTTTCAAGTTGCGTTGCGTACAAACTTTGGTAAGATTGAAGCGAAGAAATCTCGTTGGTGTGAAATTGAATGCAATAAGTAAAACCTTCGTTGGGAGAATCTGTAACCTGCAACAATTGATAAGAATGAAAAAAGCCTGTTTCTATAACGTTTTGTATGAGGTTTGGCTTGATCCAGTTTAGCCATTCCTGCACAATAGAGCTATCAACCAAAACAGTAATATTGTAAATGAACATGATGTAAAACTATGATTTTTATCAGGAACTGGGCAAAGCATCGCCCCGTAGTATCCTGAATTTTTTACGCGCTTCGTTAATCCACAAACTGGAAGGATAATCAGTAATAATTTTTTGGTACAATGCCTGCGCTTTAGGTTTATTGTTCAGCTGGTTTTCATACAAACCCGCCATCATAAAAACAGCATCATCTGCCCAAAGTTCTGTCGGATGTTCGTCTACAATTTTTTGTAAAGGCAAAATCGCAGCAGCATACTGTTTTTGCTGGATAAAAATCCGGGCCTTTGCCATTAAAATATCATCAGTTAAAGTGTTTTTGGGATAAACACGGCTTATACTGTCCAGTGTAATTACCGCACGTTCAGGTTGTTCTTTGTAGATTAAAAAATCAGCACGTGCATACATTCTAAGTGCATTACCCGTAGTATCGAAAGTTGTATTGTCTGTAATTAAAAGAGAAAGGTTGAGCGCATCATTGGCAATCAGTTGTGAAGTTGCTGCTTTTAGCACATCTAATTGTGCTTTGGCATATTTAAAATCGCCGGTAAAATAAGCCAAATGGGCATTACGAAATTTAGCTTCCTGTGCAATATTGGTATTTGGAAAAGCATATTCAACCTGGCTGTACAATAAAGTAGCTTCCCAAGGTTGGTTGTTTAGCAGGTAAACATCGCCTAAATCCATTTTACAATCTGCCAGTAAAGTGGACCGCAAATCCGGAATTTTAACCGTTTGCTCTAATATTTTTTGTGCTTCGGCAGTTTTGTGCAACTTAAACGCCTGTAACCTTGCCAATTTTTGCATGGCAAAAGCAGTACTGTTGTTGCGGCCAAATTCGGCCAATAAATCCAAATAATCTTTTTCAAGGTTCACCAAATCCTGCTGCTGATATTTGCCAGAAGTAACTTTTAGGTTTTTAGAGTTTAACAGTTCAATCCGGGACGGAATATAATATTCCTGCTCTTTCCCTTTTGCAATTACAAACTCGTAACCACGGATGGCTGCATCGTATGCTTCATTGCCAATTAACGTTTGGCATAATTGGAAAACCTGTTCACCGTTATCTTTCTGCCTTTTAGAAAGTGCAATGACCTGGTTTAAAGCCAGCTCATAATCTTTTTGCTGTAAGTATTGCCACGTTAGTAATTGGGTAAATACGATGGATTGAGGGTTTTTCTGGATTTTATCCAGCAGCAAACCTTTAAAAGTATCATAATCTGACGGCCCTTCAAACTGGCTGGCAATATTGTTCTGGGCTTGATAAAGGTAATCAGGATTAACGGTAAGCATGTTAAGATACTCGGCTGCCATCATCATTTTTTCCCGGCGAAAACGGTACATGCTGATTAAAGGCATGGAGAATAACTGGTCGTTATGTAAAATTGCGCGCCCTTGCAAAAAAACCTTAATGCTGTAATCTGTATTGCCAGCTTGATAAAACTGGTTTGCGATCATGCTGATCTTGGTTTCATCGGCTGGCAGGTTTTTTAATATTTCTTTATAAACGGCTTCTGCTTTTGGTAAATCGCCTTTTTCCGTATAAATGCTGCCGAGTGAAATGCTGTAGTCCAAGTTTCCGGGATATTTTTTCAGCATTTTCTTAGTAAGAATTTCGGCTTCATCCAATTTTTTTAAACTGATCAAACTGTAACAATAGGCTTTAAAATAAGTCTCGTTGTCTTGTTTAAACAGCTTCTGGTAAATCTGGCTGGCCTTATCTTTTTCGCCCGAAGCCGTATATTGACGCGCCAGCATCAAATCATCTGACTGCGCGGTTGCGGTTAAAAAACAACTTAAAAATATAAGGGATAAAAACAGTTTCATGCAGATCAAAAATAGCTTAATTACTTGTTTAAAAGAAGTTAAATCTATAGTAGGCATTGGTAACAAGGGGTAAAATTGTAGTGACAGACCGTTTAAATCCTGACTTAATTTCTAATTTAACCGTATCAATTCTGATTGATGCTGTATTAAAAATACTGATGAGAAGGCCTTGTTTTTTAACTGTTTTGTGTGTTATTGCGGTAGTTTTTAATTCCTGTTTAAACAACGGTGTTAGGAAAATACCAGTCATTAGTTTTTTTAAAACGCCCGAAAAAAGTACTTTTCACATTTCACCAAACGGCCAGTATATTTCATATTTAAAATTATATAACGATAAGCTTAATATTTTTGTTCAGTCTATTGCTGATGGTAAAGAAACCAGGGTTACCTCTTTTGCCGATTATCCTGTAAGGGATTATTTCTGGAGTTTAAATAACGAACTTATTTTTAACAAAGATTTGATTGATATTAAGCAATATCAGCTTTTCGCGATCAATATGCAGGACCGGAAAATGAAAAAGCTGCTTTCTTTGGAAAAAGTAAGGTTTAAATTGATCAGCAGGAACCACAACAATAAAGACTGGATTAATATTGCGATGAACAAACGTGATTCGGCCACTTTTGATGTTTACAAACTTAATACACAAACCGGAGATTTACGCTTATATATCAAAAACCCGGGAAACATAACCGATTGGTATCCGGCTTCTGAAGGCAGCATCCGTTTGGCCAAAGCATCCGACGGCGTAAATGAAACAATTTTATTTCGGCAGGACGATAAGCATCCTTTTAAACCAATCATCAGCAATAATTTTAGAAATTCTGTAACGCCAATTGCTTTTACACAAAGTGCCGGCTATCATTTTTACGCTTTGTCTAATTTGAACCGCGACAAAACAGCTTTAGTAGAAATTGATGCAGAAACCGGAAAGGAGGTGAAGCTTATTTTCGACCGTAAAACGGCAGATATCGGAGAAGTAAGTTACTCCAGGAACAAGCACCGGCTGGATATGGTTAACTGGGAAGAAGCTAAGCCACAGCGGTCTTTTTTAAACCAGGATATGCAGTTGATTTATCAAAACCTGTCAAAAGTTTTGCCTGACCAGGAAATCAAAATCGTTGACCGCGATACTTCTGAGAATAAATTGCTCATCAGTACTTACACGGATCGCAGCCCTGGTTCAGTATATCTTTATCAGGCAGATACTAAAAAACTAACCAAGCTAACTGATTTTAACCCGGATATTAAAGCAGAAGAAATGTGTGCCATGAAGCCAGTTACTTACAAAACTTCTGACGGGTTATTGATCAGCGCTTACCTAACTTTGCCGCAAACAAAAAAGCAAACAGATTTGCCGGTTATTATGATGCCGCATGGCGGTCCCTGGAGCCGAAACAGTTGGGGCTATAATGCAGAAGTGCAGTTTTTAGCAAATCGTGGCTACGCAGTTTTTCAAGTAAATTACCGTGGATCGACAGGTTATGGCAAAGCATTTAAAAGTGCTGGTTTTAAAGAAGTCGGCGGTAAAATGCAGCAAGATATTACGGATGGTGTTAAATGGCTTATCGCTAATAAAATTGCCAATCCTAAACAAATTGCCATTTATGGCGGTGGGTTTGGCGGGTTTTCTGCTTTGCACGGCGTTTCGTTTAATCCGGGTTTGTACCAATGTGCTGTGGTACAATATGGACTAATCAACTTTTTTACCTTTATAAAAGATGTACCGCCGTTTTTAAAACCTTATTTAAGCATGACGTACGAAATGGTTGGCAACCCCGAAAAAGATGCCGACATGTTACGTGCTATTTCTCCGGTTTTTCATACGGATAAAATTAAAGTTCCTTTGCTGATTTTTCAGGGCGCTAAAGATCCGAGGGCAAACATCAGCGAACTGAACCAGTTTGTACGCGATTTGCGCAGCCGTGATGTAACCGTGAAATACGTTTTGAAAGAAAATGAACGTATGTTTTTTAAAAATGAGCATAACCGGTTAGAAATGTATTCGGAAATAGAAAACTTTTTGGAAACCAATTTAAAAAACAAGAAATAGGAATTGGCTGAACAATTTTAACCTGATGAAAGATAAAAGAGCTTACCGGAAAAACTTTTTACTGGTAACAGCTTTCGTTATCCTCATTTCTACTTTTGTAGTTGTCATACTTTTTTTATCGTATAAATTAACCCGTCGATATATAGAGAACGAGTTTCAGTCGAGAAAAGTAGATGTGCTCGAACAAACAATTAAACCTTACAATGATTTTTTTCAGAATAAAATTGCTGAAATCACTAATTACGGAGGGTTGTTAAATATAAACTCTGCTGCAGTTTATACAGATTCTGTTTTTAAAAATTATCCTTTTGTTAAAAAAGTAACTTTTTATAAGTTAGAGGTTAGCAACAACCGAAAGCACTTTACTTTACAGACCAACCATCTAAGTATTTTTATAAAATCAATTTATAACTTTTCGCTTAATAAAAATAGCCAAACAGGTTTAAACATCAAGCGGTTAAACAAAAATAAAATTAACAATGCCGATTTTAACCAAATGGCTTTGCAATTATCAGATTATATAGAAAACGTGGATACTGCTAAAATCAGTAGTCCTAATATTGATCTCCGAAAGATATTTTACAATATTCAACCCAGTAAAATCAGTTATTTAAACATTCCTACACGGCAAGAATTAAAAACATACAAAGAACTGTTAAAGAGTTCAAAAACAATATCGCCTACATACCAGCAGAATATGCTGACTTTTTACCTTGATCCGCTTGCTTTAAAAATTAAAAATACCAATCCGGGTTTATATCAGTCCATCACGATCCGGCCAATAGTTTATGATCCTTTAGATAATGAACAGGAAAATGTAACCACCACGCAAATCGCTTTTCCGGGTGCTTTTTCTGATTATAAGCTGTATTGCAGAACCAATAAAAGTTTCCTGACACATGAAGTTGTTAAAAGCTTTTTACCAATTGCTTTTGGGGTGATGATGGTTTACTTTTTTCTGCTGGTTATTGCGCTGCTCATTTACCGAAACCTCAACGTTAACCTTAAATTGTTTAGGTTGCAATATGATTTTATTAACAACTTTACCCACGAATTTAAAACGCCGGTGAGTGTGATAAAAATTGCAGGTTCCAATTTGCAGAGTAAAAATGACCTGAGCGAAAGGCAGCGCATACATTACGGTAAGATTTTGAATGAAGAAGCCGACAAGCTAAACGAGCTGATGAACAAGCTTTTGTCTTTTACACAATTAGAAAATAAAGCCATTCAAATTAAGAGCGAGCAGATTAACTTAGATCAGTTTACCAAAAGCCAGATCGAATCTTTCAGAATAAAATATCCTTCTTTCAATATCAGTTATACGATTGAAAACATTGATACTTTTTTTACCGATCCTGTTTTGTTGGGCAGCCTTTACCAAAACCTGATGGAGAATGCCTACAAGTATTCGCCGCCCGACAGAAAAGAATTGACAATAAAAATTGAAAGACTTAAAAAAGAAGTTATCTTTAAATTTAAAGACCAAGGTATCGGTATACACCAAGCCGAATTGAACAATATTTTTAAGAAATTTTACCGGATCCAAAACCAATATAACCAAACCGGAAGCGTAGGATTAGGGCTTGCTTTTTGCAAAGAACTGGTTAATTTTATGCACGGAGAAATTACTGTTAAAAGCAGTACGGGCAAAGGTTCCGAATTTGTGGTCACACTTCCTTACGAACATCAATAATGAATAAAGAAATTAAAATTGCACTGGTTGAAGATGATGAAAATTTACGTTTCCTGGTTGCAGAACGTTTAGAAGCAGAAGGTTATACCGTTTTGGAAGCAGCAGACGGCGTAGCAGCAGAGAAATTAATTTTGGAAGAGCAACCGGACATTGTTTTGCTGGATTGGATGCTGCCAGGTAAACAAGGTGCAGATGTTTGTCAGGAGATCCGAAATAAAGGCTACGACCAAGTAGTAATTATGATGACCGCCAAAGCTCAGGATGTAGATAAAATTGAAGCTTACAATGTTGGCGTTTCCGATTATGTAACCAAGCCATTTAACATGGACGTACTGGCTGCTTTAATCGAAAATAAAGTAAAATACAAGCTCAGCAACGATAAAAGTGAAACCTATAAGTTTGCCAATATGGAACATCAGCCAAATACACATACGCTGATTAAAAATGGCAAAAAGGTAGAATTGACCATTTTGGAAAACCGAATATTGCTTTATTTCCTCAAAAACCGCAACAAAGTGATCCACCGGGAAGAATTGATGATGGAAGTTTGGGGCTACAACGCTGATGTAAACACCCGTACTTTGGATATGCACATTGTTCGCCTCCGTAAAAAAATTGAAGAAAACCCGGATTCGCCGCAGTTTTTACAAACGGTTAGAGGGATTGGTTATAAGTTTGTGTTAGAGTAATTCTCTTTATAATTCTGTTTTGTATAAAATATTTGTCCTATACGATTGATATGATCTTCCAAATCAGGAGAGTTTAACTTGTTAAAGATTGATATGTCAAATAAATAAGGAGTATTCAGGTCATCAATATCCCAACATATTTTAGATCGAATTTGATCAGTTAGTTTTTCGCCTTTTAAAGTTATGTCGATGTCTGATCCGTTGCGGTAATTTCCTTTCGCCCGTGAACCATAGATAATTACTTCTTCTACCTCCGGATATTTTATAAATACAGAATTGATTTTTGCTATCGTTTCTGGTTTTAATCCAAATTTCATAGTAAAGACTTCATTTTATTATAAAATTCTACAATTCTACAATTTCAAAGTAGTAATCGTTCACAATCTTAGATGCTATTTTATCTGCAGTTTCTTCATTGTAAGTATGTACGCTTTCGTTTCTACTTTCAATCATTTCCATCCAAACTTCCCCATTATCTATTAAACCCTTGTTAAATGCTTGTTTTGTTGCGCTTTTTAAACCAAAAATATCTTTTATTCCATCTTCTCTTAAAAAATCCTTCATCACGTTCCAGGCTAACTCATGGTTGTATTCAAAGCATTTTACCAAACCTTGCTCTTCAAATTTGTTTAAGTCTCCTTTTTCAATAAACTCATTAAGCTGGGCTAACGCTTTTTCGAAATTAGCAAACCGTTGTTGCCAGCGTATTTCTTTTGGTTTTTCCATTTTTAAGCAGTTTTATTAGACTTAATAAATTCAATTGCCGAAGATAATCATCGCAATATACTGTAGCCTATTAATTATTTAACTTAGCCGCATGAAAAAAAACAGCCGGTTAAGCCCTTCCATCTTTTCTGCACGTTACGTCCACCTCACCAAATTGAGGAACGAAACGCTGAAAGAAATGGAAGCTTTGACCGCTACTGATAAAAATAAATTGCTGGTTGATTTTGGTTGCGGTGATATGCCGTACCGTTCGGTCATCGAGCCAATGGTTGGAAAATATCTCGGGGTGGATTTAGAAATGAACCCGCAAGCCGAACATCATATCGGTTTCGACAGCAAAACTACGCTGCCGGAAAATTATGCCAACATCATCCTATCCAACCAGGTTTTAGAACATGTGGATTCGCCCGAAGGTTATTTGCAGGAAGCATTTCGCATCCTCAAACCCGGCGGAACGCTTATTTTAACTACGCACGGTTACTGGTTTTATCATCCCACACCAAACGATTACTGGCGCTGGACGAGTGCCGGTTTACGCAAAACCGTAGAAAAAGAAGGGTTTACAATCACTTCTTTTTTTGGAATTATGGGTTTGGCTGCCAGTGGTTTACAATTATTGCAGGATGCCATCGGCGTAAAACTTCCTAAATTTTTATTACCGCCTTTTGCGATAATTATGCAAACCTGGATCCGTTTGTTTGATAAAATCCACACGCAGGAACAACGCAACCGGGATGCTTCATTATATATCGTGATCGCGAAAAAACCGCTGTAAAAGAAGCATCGAATGGATTCGTACAACCTCTGTATCATCAAACCCAATCAGTCTGCTTTTTCAGAAACGTTTATACAGCAGCATATTGAGCGGCTTTCGGGCAATAAAAAAGTTTTGTATGGCGGTGCTTTCCCGGTTTATCAGGAAGACGGAAAGTTGTTGGTCCGTTCTAAAATCGATCTGCTCATCTATCTCATTCAAAAAAAAATACTGCATAAAAGAAGCATTGCCGTGCGCGATAAAGCTCTAATTCAATACTTAAAAAAGGAACAGATAGACGTTGTTTTTGCAGAATATGGCATGGTTGGCGCAATGGTTACCGAAGCTTGCAAAAAGGCAAATGTTCCCTTGGTTATCCAATTTCATGGTGCCGATGCGCATCAGCAAAAAACCGTTCAAACTTATTTGCCTTTTTATCAAAAAGCCTTTGCTTATGCTGCTGCAATTGTTACCGTTTCGCAGGATATGACGGATGCAATTATTGCCTTAGGCGCATCTCCGCAAAAAATATTTTTAAACCCTTGCGGCGTTGATACCGGTTTATTCACCCAAATTGATCTAGGCAACTCCGCCCCAAACTTTCTTTCTGTTGGGCGTTTCGTGGCTAAGAAATCGCCTCAGTTTGTTGTAAAGGCTTTTAAAATTGTTTCGGATCAAATCCCAAATGCACACTTGTGGATGGTTGGCAACGGGCCGTTGTTTGCAGAAACCAAAGCTCTGGCCGAAATGCTTCTTTTATTGCCTAAAATTACGTTTACCGGCGTTTTGTCTTCCGAAGAAATTTTAAAGTTGATGAAAAACATGCGCTGCTTTGTGCAGCATTCCGTTACCGCTGCGGATGGCGACAAGGAAGGCACGCCGGTTACCATTTTGGAAGCGGCATCGTCCGGTTTACCGATTGTTAGTACCAAACATGCAGGCATAAAAGAAGCTGTGGTTGATGGCGAAACCGGTTTTTTGGTGGAAGAACACGACGTTAATGCAATGGCCGAAAGAATGATCGAAATCGCTTCTTCAACCCAACTTTCTATAAAATTAGGGGAAGCTTCGCGAAAACATATACTTAAAAACTATGCTATCGAAAACCAGATTTCGAATTTAGACAGGATCATCCAACAAAGTATCCGCAAATAGTTTTGCCAAATCTGTTAATTTTGGCGTTCGATCAGCAAGCCGGATGAATCTTTTACAAAAGCAGGGTTTTTTTAACAGCATTATTTTATATGCGGGCACGGCACTCGGCTTTTTCAACCTCATTATTCTTTTTCCTCATTATTTAACGGTCGAAGAATTAGGCTTTTACAGTTTGCTCATCGCCATTTCCGGTTTGTTTGCCCAGTTTGCTTCGGCAGGCATCAGCAATGTTATTTTGCGCTATTTCCCGTATTTCCGTTCGGATAATAAAGCGCACGGCGGTTTCGTAACTTTCGTTTGCCTGTTTGTTTTGTTAAGCTTTGCTGTTTTTACCATACTTTTTTTAGTACTAAAAACGCCGGTTTTAGATTATTACCGCAATAAAGACGGCGCATTCTTGCTGGAGCGTTACTATTATATCATCATTCCGGTTGCTTTTTTTACGCTGGCTTATACGGTTATCGAAAGTTTGGCGCGTGCTGTTTTTAAAAATGTGCTTTCGGCTTTTTTGAAGGAAGTTTTACTGCGGATATTTACTTCTATCGGCATTTTGCTGATTGTGGTAAAGCTGATAAATTATCAGGGCTTTCTATCAATTTACGTGTTTGCCAATTTCCTGATCGCTTTAATTTTAGGCTGGAGTGTTTATTTGGGAAAAGATTTCAGGCTAACTTCCATTTCCGCAGAAGTAAAAAACAGCGGCAAAGAAATGGTTAGTTACGGTTTTTTTGCCGTTTTAAGCGGAAGTTCTTTTGCGCTGATCCAAAACCTGGACATGATTATGCTAAGCGCGCTAACCGAAAAATCATTTGCGCTTGTCGGGATTTATACGGTTTTTTTCGGGATCGCGATGGTTATCAATCTTCCCGCAAAAGCCTTAAATAGAACATCTTACCAAATTATTTCCAACGCCTGGAAAGACCAGGATTTGGCCAAAATCGACAAAATTTACCATAAAACTTCTGCTGTACAATCGCTTATCGGCTGTTTGCTGCTGGTTGGGTTGATTATCAACAAAAACCATATTCTCGAATTGCTGCATAAACCAGCTTACAATCAATATTTTAACGTATTTATTGTCGTTGGCATTGCTTTTTTGGTTGATATTACCGGCGGATTAAACAGCCATATCATCAGCAGTTCTAAATCTTATAAATTGGTTACTTATTGGTTGGTTGCGGCCGTTCTTCTTTGCATCGGCTTAAACTATTTGCTGATCCCAAGTTTGGGGATGATGGGTGCAGCAATTGCCTATCTCGCCACTATGTTTGCACTGAATTTTGCTTATTGGCTTTTTATCAAGGTAAAATTCAAACTTCAGCCTTTTGATATTACTTATGCTTATATTCTGATTATCAGTTTAGTAAGTTTAATGGCCGGGTTATTTTTGCCGGTTATTCCGGGTTTCTTTTTGGATTTGATTTACCGTTCCGCAATCGTTGCGTTGATTTATATTTCGTTAGCTTATCTGTTTAAAATCTCCGAAGACATCAACCTGATTTTGGATAAAGTGGTTAAATTCAAACAAAATAAATAGCATCGTTTCAATCCTGTTATCTTTACCACATGCCACAACAAGAAATTGTAAGCCGAAATGTTAAAACCGCTTACGATAACTTTTACCAAAACCACGACGAAGCCTGGCGCATGTTGGGCGCAAAATACAAGGCGCAAAACATTGTTGACGTTTGTAAAGGAAAGCAATTTTTAAAAGTGCTGGAAGTTGGTGCCGGCGATGGCAGCATTTTATATTATTTAGATCAATGGGGTTTTGCATCGGAATTGAATGCGATCGAGATTTCTGAAAGCGGCGTGCAACATATCAAAAGCCGCAATTTAAAGTCGGTAAAAGAAGTACTGGCTTTTGATGGTTATCATATTCCTTTTAAAGATCAGGAATTTGATTTGGTGATTTTAGCGCACGTTTTAGAACATGTAGAATATGAACGGACGTTGCTGCGCGAATTGAAAAGGGTTGCCAAATTCCAGCTGATCGAAGTGCCGCGCGATTATCGTTTTGGGGTGGATAAGCGCATCAAACATTTTCTGGCTTACGGCCATTTAAATGTTTACACACCAAGTTCGCTGCGTTATTTGCTACGGTCTGAAGGGTTTGAGGTTTTGGCTGATAAAACTTCCATGATTACACCGGAAGTAACGCGTTTCAATACTTTCATCAATCAAAAAAAGCATAAAAGTTTAATGGCCAGCGTTAGGATTGAAGCAGAATATCAGCTTAAAAAAATTTTAAACCGGCTATTGGGAAAGAAATTGCAGGAAAAACTGGCCAGTGCTTACACCGTTTTGTGCAGCGCAACAGAAAAAAGCCCTAAAATATTTTAATTTTTATACGATAAAAACAGTATGCAAAGCCTGGCCCCGATTGCCCTTTTTGTTTACAACCGTCCGGACCATACGCGGCGGACAATCAGTTATTTACAAAAAAATTTACTGGCCGAAGATTCACGCTTGTTTATTTTTTCAGACGGGGCAAAAACCGATACCGATCAGCAAAAAGTAAATGAAGTGCGTGCTTTAATTAAACAAACAGACGGGTTTAAATCTGTCAAAATAGTTGAAAGCGAAGTTAATCAGGGTTTGGCAAATGCGATCATTTCCGGTGTAAACCAGTTGGTGCAGGAATACGGAAAAGTAATCGTTTTTGAGGATGACCTGCTTTCTTCGCCATTTACTTTGCGCTATTTTAATGATGCTTTACAGCGTTATTTCAACCATGAAAAAGTGATGCATATTGGCGCGTACATGTATCCTTTAACTAATAAAAACCTGCCCGAAACTTTTTTTTACCGCGCCGCAACCAGCTGGGGATGGGCAACCTGGGGTCGCGCCTGGGAAAACTTTAACCCGGATATTGATGATCTGATCCTCCAGTTCGACAAGCAGAAAATCAGGCAATTTTCTATCGAAGGCAGGATGAACTTTTGGAAACAAATGCGGGAATTTAAATCCGGCAAAAATAATTCCTGGGCCATCCGCTGGTATGCTTCTATTTTCCTAAAAAACGGCTTAACGTTAAACCCTTCCAAATCTTTAATTCACAATATCGGGCACGATGGCAGCGGCGTACATTCCAACAAAGAAGATATTTACCAGGTTTACGTGGCAAACCAACCGGTTAAAGTTTTTCCTGCGGAGATTAAAGAAAATGAAGAAGCTTATACGGCCATCAAGCATTTTCTGCGGAACCGGAAGGGGAATTTACTGCAGCGGGTAAAACGTTTTATCAGCAAAAAACTATCGTAAAAGAAGCATCCGGTTATTTCGGTTTGCGGGCCGTAAGCACAATATAAGGCGAAAGTAATTCCGTTTCAACCGGAACGATCCGCGTAAAAACTTTGCCTGCAACCCAAATGGTTTTGGTCAGCAATTTTGCTAAGGGGGATTTCGACCGCTCATTTTCCAGCCAGACGGAAAACTTGCCGTAATAATTTAGTTCGACATCCTGTAAATTCAGTTGATGGCAAATTTGGGCGAGCGGACCGAGCTGCATACTTTTCAAATTATGTTTGCTGTAATTTTCCTGGTCGAAGTTTTTTTGCACCCAACCGTTCACGCCCAAAAAATTTGGCAAAGTAATAAACAATGTCCCGCCGGGTTTTAAAAACGGTAAGTGCCTGCCGATAATGTCTTTCGTATCTTCAAAATGCTCGATCAAACCGCAGGAAAGTACCAGATCGTATTGCTTTAAAGCTTTATATTTGAAAAGGTCGCCTTCGATTACACCAATGCTTTTCTCATTTAAATCGTTGGCAGCCAGCACATCAACTAAAATCCCGGTATGTACATAATAATCAAAAAGCGTAGTTTCCAGGTTTTCGTACTTGTTTAAATAAATGGCGTAATAGCCCGGAAAACCGCCCAGCTCAATCGCCGTTTTGATATTGTTTTGTTTGATAAGTTTTCGGAGGACCTGATAAAAAGTATAATTGGGCTTAATGGCAACAGCGAGGCCTTTTTTCGATTCCCAATATTTTTTCCAGAAAGTTCTATCGGTGAGTTGGTTGCCCATTTTGTTGCAAAGTAAAAGAAAAAATAGACATTTTTATAAAAGGAAAACAAAGATCATCAATAAAAAATAATCGGGTTCCAGCAGGGCACGATGCTTCTTTTACAGCACAAATATTAACGTATTTTTGGTCGATGCTGAAAGTTGTGCACTTAAATACTTACGATGGGAACGGTGGCGCCGGCCGCGCATGTTTGCGCTTAAACCTTGCTTTAAATACGCTAACGGAGGTTGATTCTAAAGTTATCGTTTTTTATAAATTCGGTAAAAACCCAGCTGTTAAAACCTTTACCAACAACGCTGTAAAACGCGCTTACGCAGCTTTTACGATTGTTGCCGAGCGGTTGCTGGCCAAACGCTTTTTAAAACCGGTAAAAATCCCGTTTTCGTTTACCTGGTTTGGAGTTTCTGTAATTAATCATCCTGATGTTTTGGCTGCGGATATCATCCATTTGCATTGGGTAAACCACAGTTTCCTCAACCCAAAACACCTTAAAGAATTAGCAAAACTAAACAAACCAATTGTGTGGACTTTCCACGACAGCAATGCTTTTACCGGCGGCTGCCATGTGCGTTACACTTGCGGTCATTTTGAAAATGAATGCGGCGATTGTCCGGTTTTGGTTGATGCCAATCCAAACGATATTTCGCACAAAACCTGGCAGCAAAAAAATGCGGCTTATCAGGTTTTGGATTTTAACATTATTGCGCCCAGCAGCTGGATGAAAAATTCGGTTTTGCGGAGCAGTTTGATGAAGGGAAAACCTGTAAACATCATTCCGAATACTTTGGAAACTGATATTTTCAAACCACAAAACCAACAGCAAGCGCGTACAAAAATTGGTTTATCTGCGGATAAATTTATTTTCCTAACGGGATTTATGCCTTCCAAAAAGGATTCGCACAAAGGCGCGGCCTATCTTTTAGAAAGCCTCGAACTTTTGGCCGATAAAAGAAGCATCAACATAGAAAACATTGAACTGGTGATTTTTGGAAACCGAAATACGGAAGACGTTCCTGTTTTTCCATTCAAAACAACTTTTTTTGGAACGGTTAACGATGATGAAAAACTGGCCGCCTGTTACGCCGCCGCGGATGCTTTTTTAATCCCTTCGCTGGAAGATAATTTGCCTTACACCGTGATGGAAAGTCTGGCTTGCGGCACGCCGGTTATTGCTTTTACAACTGGCGGCATCCCGGATATGGTTGAGCACGAGCATAATGGTTTTTTGGCTGAATACAGATCATCCGAAAGTTTTTGTGCCGGGATGGAATGGATCAAAAATTACCCGGTAAAAGAAGCATTACGTAAAAATGCACGGGAAACGGTGATGCAAAATTTCTCTGAAAAAGTGATCGCACAAAAGCATTTGGAATTATATCAAAGCCTGGTTACACATGGATAAGCCGCTTTTGAGTGTGATTACGGTTGTGTTTAATAACGAAAAAGATATTGAGCGGACAATGCTTTCGGTGCTGAACCAAACTTATTTCAACATAGAATATTTGGTGATCGATGGAAAATCAACAGACGGAACAGTGGGAATTATTGAAAAATACAAAAATCGCCTTGCTGTTTTTATCAGCGAAAAAGATGCAGGGATTTATGATGCCATGAACAAAGGTTTGGCTTTGGCAAACGGCGATTACGTTATTTTTATGAATTCGGGTGATGAATTTTATGAAAATGATACGGTAAAAACAGTATTTGCCAGCGCGACTGATGCAGATATTTATTATGGTGAAACAGAAATGATTGATCAGAATTTGCAAAGTTTGGGTCAGCGCCGACACAATGTTCCAGAAAATTTTAGCTGGCGGGATTTTAAATACGGCATGAGTGTAAGCCATCAGGCAATTTTTATCCGCAGAAACCTGGTGGCGAATTATGACTTGAAATATCAGTTAAGTTCTGATATCGACTGGATTTTATCGGCAGCCAAAAAAGCACGAAAAATTGTAAATGTACACCGTTATGTTGCCAAATATCTGGTTGGCGGAATGTCGAAAAAGAAACATTTACAGAGTTTGCAGGAGCGTTTTGTAATTATGCAGAACCATTATGGTTTGCTGCCCACTGTTTTTAACCATGTTGTAATTGCTTTTAATTTGGGGTTTTATTGGTTGAAGAATAGGAGGACGAATGATTAAGGGTTTAACTTTAATAATGTTATCAATTGTGAATTTAACAACTTCATTTGTACTGAAGACAATTTTCCAAGTTCACCTAAAACCAATTGTTTGTCGACGGTAGCAAGTTTGGTTGGCCTGATGACTGAATTAACCTTTAAGCCATTTTCTAACGACGGTTCTAATAAAATGTCAAACCGAGTTTGCCATTTTAATTGTGAGGTGATAAATGCAACCGTAACATCCTGTTCTGTTTCCATTAAAATTACGGCTGGCCTGGTTTTAACACCTGTTAAATTAGTAAAAGGAAAGGAAATCAGTACAATATCTCCTTTCACTTATACACTTTTTTTAAGTCATTTATCGAATACAATTCCGGTTCTTCCTGTAAAAAATCAAAAGCTTTGGATTCAGATATAACGCTTTTAATATCTTCTACCAAAACTTGATCTTGTGTTTTGCCTACTAAAAATTCAGCAAAATCTGCTACTTCCTTAACTTGCTGGTTTGATAATTTAGCAATACTTTCTACAGTTTTTTCAATTAAAATATTCCGTTCCATAAAAACTTTTTAATTATGAATTATGATACTGTTTTTACCACTATTTTTTTCTTCCTGTTCTCCGCAAAAACATAACCGCCAAAAGCCAACACTAATAAGATAGAACCTGCCAGCGAAATCCCTTCGCCGGTATAATATGAGTTTGGATGGAAGATAAATTCAATTCTATGGTTTCCAACCGGAATCTGCGCCGCACGCAGCAAATAATCTGCACGGAAATACGGTTTTTCTACGCCGTCGATCAGCATTTTCCAGCCTTTATCGTAATAAATCTCTGAAAAAACAGCAACCTGATTGGTGGTAGAACCGGTTTCGTAAACCAAATGTTCTGGTGCATAACTGGTTAAATTAATCGTTCCGTTTTTATCGATTGCATTTTGCTTTGTTTCGATCATCGATTGGAATTTTTTATCCACAATCGCTTCATTTTTGGGGTCGAAACTGCTGATCGCCTGCATTTCCTGATCGGCATTATCAGCAAAACGCACCTGTTGCACAAACCAGGCATGGCCGCAGGCTGTTGAATTGGCTTTCATGCCGGCCGTTTGCGATTTTGGATCGGCAGTGATCACATATTTGGTGTTCAGCATATCCAAAGCGTCCTGGTTCAAGCTTTTAGAAAACTGGTTTTCAATTAGTTCCTGATAGCGTTTTAGTTTTGCCGCGTGATAGCCACCCAAAGTTTTATGAAAGTAGGAAGTGGAAGCATCAGCAAAAGGATCTCTTAAAGTAAGGTCAAGCACACGAAAATCAGGGTCAGGATCGCGCAAAATAAACTGGTCAACTTCCCGCGGCGTGCGCACTTGCATCGCATCTTCTTTGGCCTGGAAGCTGTCGTCTTTTAAATAACGTTTATCTATCTGCCATAAATCAACCAATGTTACCGCCAGAATCAGCAGGGAAACGGTTTGCAAATTAATTTTTTGTTTGATAAAAGCCCACAAAATCCCAAACGTAACCAGCACAAAAACCAGCGAACGGATGGCATCGGCACGCGCAAGCGAAGTACGGTCTGCAACCAAAGAATTGTTAACAATAGAAGTTGCAAACGCACTGTCGCCTTGGAAAGCTTGTGTAAGTTGCGCAATCAAAGATTCATCGGCTGCAACACTCTTAAAGCTGAAAAATAAAGTTGGCAGCAAAGCAACAAGCAATGCCAAACCGCCGGTAATGTACAAAGCCAGGAAAAGTTTTTTCAGGATGAAGGCTTTGTCTTTGGCAAGCAATGCTTCTTTTATCGCTAAAAAAGCCAAGATCGGAAAGGCCAATTGCGTTAAAACCAGGACGGATTCGACAGCGCGAAATTTATTATAAAGCGGGAAATAGTTGAAGAAAAGATCGGAAACCAGCGTAAAGTTTTTGCCGAAGGAAAGCAGCATACTCAAAATTACGGTTGCCAGCAGCCACCATTTAACGCGGTTTTTCACGATCATCAACCCAAAAACAAACAGAAAACAAATGCCTGCACCAAAATACCACGGGCCTTCGGTAAACGGTTTTCCGCCCCAATAAGTTGGCAACTGTGCAGCAAAACCTGTAGCCTGATCTTCCGGGACACCTTTCGCCAATAAAGCTTGTGCAACTTTAGAATCAACTTTTAAAGTTCCGCCAGAACCACCGCCGTAAGCATTTGGAATTAAGAAAGTGATACATTCGCCAATCCCCTGGCTCCAGCCGTAAGCGTATTCTTTATCCAAACCGCTGCTGGTGTTCGTTTTTGGTTGTGTTAAATTTGATTTTCCGCGGATCGATTCCTGTCCGTACTCATAAGTAGTCCATAAAATGGAAGCGTTGATCATCAAGGCAACCAAAGTAGCGGCAGAAAGCCAGGCAACCGACTTAAAAAATGCAGCGGTCGTTTTGTTTTTTATAACATGATAAAATTCAATCCCGACTAAAATCATCAGCGAAAACATTAAATAATACGCCATTTGGATGTGGTTGGAGCGGATTTCCATAGCCAGAAAAAAGGCAGTTAAAACAGCACCGAGCCAGTGTTTTCCACGTAAAGTGAGAATGATCCCGGCCAGAATCGGCGCAAAAAAAGTAATGGCATAAGCCTGATTGGAGTGCCCGGCGTGCAACAAAATAAAATTGTAGGACGAAAATGTAAACGCCACGGCACCGGCTGCGGCAAGCCAGGGATTTAGTTTCAATACGCAAAATAAAAGATAAGCACCAAAAAGCGACAGTAAAACGGTATCAATCGGGTTGGGGAATACTGTTTTTAAGGCAGAAATTACATAAGTGGTGATGTTATCCGGATAAAAAGCCCAGATTTGATAAGCAGGCATCCCGCCGAAAACCTGGTTGGTCCACAAAGGTGCTTTGCCGGTTTTTGCCCTAACTTCCATGATTTCTTTCTGCATTCCCTGTGCCTGCGTTACATCACTTTGAACAAGGACTTTACCCTGAAAAGCAGGCGTGAAATAGAAGAAACAGATGACGAAAAATAAGCCTGCTACGGCAAAGTGAACGCCGTTTTGCTTGAACCAGTTATTCATTTAACTAAAGTTTGTATGAGTTCCAAACCTACCTGAAATTTTACAAAAATGAAGGATTAATTTCATCGTTGCTGATCGAAACTAAAAATAACCGAAATAAACGGCTGTGTAAAAGAAGCAATACAAAGATTGTTTTCTTATTAACAAGGCTGCGCTTTTGTTCGAAGCAGAAAAAAGACTGCTAAAAGAAGTATTAAGCTGATGCCGAAAACTATGAGGTTTTTACGGTCGAAAACTTCGTGGTTTCTGCGGATTTGGAAAAAGTTATAAGCAGCCAAAAGGCCAAGCACCGCCCAGAAATACCACTTGATTTGTGTACACATTGCAAAAACCTGGATATCGATAACCGTAACAATGTAGTTGGTTACAATCAGCGAAACAGATTGCGGCGTACCAAAATGCCGCCTTTTAAAAAGCTCTTCAGGGATCATCTCAGGCTTATTTTTTAACCTCTTCGTACTTTACAAACTCGCCTTCCGAAGCGGGAACGGCACTTTTATAAACATCAGGCGGAATGTAATCTACTTTGATAGTGCCTTCTTTTGGGCGGCGTTCCGACTGGTTTTGGCCTGGGTTGCTTTGCTGCGCCTGTGCTTTGTTCATCACACCCCTAAATAAGGCCGGCAACACCAAGCGGCCCAGCATTCGCAGCATATACAAAACAGAAATTAAGATGATTAAAAAACGGATTAGCAACATGGTTGAAACGATATGTAATACAAATATAAAAGTTTAACGGGAAAAAGGTTTGCTTATGGTATAGCTTAAAGCAAACAAATTACAATTTTAAGTCTCAATTTGCATGATTGGCAAAACTATTGTTTTCGTTATATTTGTGATACTATTAATCAATTGATTATGGATATTTTAGAAAAAATCAAGAATCTGCCTGTAGATAAACAAAAAGAAGTAGAAGATTTTGTTGATTCAATACTTGCAAAAAATGAAACGATAGACATTGCTGAATTGATTGAAAAACGCAAAAAAAACCTTGATCATTTAAAAGGGAAAATTTGGATGGCTGATGATTTTAACGATACGCCCGAAGAATTTAAAGAGTATTTGTAGTGCCGTTATTATTGGATACACAAATTGTTATTTGGTTACAGAGTGAGAGTTCCAAATTACCACAAAATGTGTTAGGCATAATTCTATCTGAACCAGATTTATATTTTAGCAAAGTTTCTGTATGGGAGATTGCTATAAAAGTTAAGTTAGGTAAACTCAAATTAGGTCAACCGTTAGATCAATTTGTTGAGCGTTTTTTAATAAAAATGATTGTAAAATTTTAGATATTTCATTACCACATATCTATCAAACCCAATTATTGCCGTTACATCATCGTGATCCTTTTGATCGTTTGCTGATTGCGCAAGCGGCTTCGGAACAAATACCAATTGTAAACTCTGACGAATGGTTTGATCAATATAACATACAAAGAATTTGGTAATAAAAGAAGCACCATGCTTCTTTTACCGTCTAAAATTTCTCCGTCATCATTTTTTCCAGCGCAAACATTTCGTCGCGCAATTTGGCTGCTCCCAAAAAGTCCATATCTTTTGCTGCTTTTAGCATCTCTTTTTTGGTATTGTCGATAGACTTTTTCAATTCCGCTTTACTCATGTATTGCACAATCGGATCAGCAGCTATATTATTAGCAACATCCAGTTCCACATAAGCCTGCTGCACACCGCCTTTAAAATCCATCACAGATGTTTGTTCGATGATCGCCTCGCGGGATTTTCCTATCGTTTTTGGGGTGATGCCGTGTTCCAGGTTATATTGGATTTGCTTGTCGCGCCTGCGGTTGGTTTCATCCATCGTAACCTGCATGGATTCCGTAATTTTATCGGCATACATAATTACACGTCCGCGGTCGTTCCGCGCCGCACGGCCGATTGTTTGGATCAACGATCTTTCCGAACGTAAAAAACCTTCTTTATCCGCATCTAAAATTGCAACCAGCGAAACTTCCGGCAAATCCAAACCTTCCCGCAACAAGTTTATGCCGATCAACACATCAAATTCGCCCAAACGCAAACCGCGCAAAATCTCTACCCGGTCTAAAGTTTTTACTTCTGAGTGGATGTAACGGCATTTTATATTGAGGCGGTCCATGTATTTGGCCAGCTCTTCGGCCATGCGTTTGGTTAAAGTGGTTACCAAAATCCGGTCGCCGAGTTTGATGGTTTGGTCCACTTGTTCCAGCAAATCATCCACCTGGTTGATAACCGGCCGGATTTCAATCACCGGATCCAATAAACCCGTTGGGCGGATTACCTGTTCAATCACAACGCCTTCCGATTTTTCCAGTTCAAAATCGCCCGGCGTGGCACTCACATAAATCGTTTGCGGTGCCAATCGTTCAAATTCCTGGAAGTTTAATGGGCGGTTATCCATCGCCGCAGGCAAACGGAAACCGTATTCTACCAGCGAAATTTTGCGGGAGCGGTCGCCGCCGTACATAGCGCGGATTTGCGGAACGGTAACGTGGCTTTCATCAATCACCATTAAATAATCTTTCGGGAAATAATCCAGCAGACAGAACGGCCGCATCCCCGGTTGCCTTCCATCAAAAAAGCGGGAATAATTTTCAATGCCGGAACAATAACCTAATTCGCGGATCATTTCCAGATCGTAATTCACGCGTTCTTCCAAACGTTTTGCTTCCAAAAAACGGCCGTCGCCGATAAACTGCTTTTTACGCATTTCCAGTTCTTCCTGGATTGCCCAAACCGATTGCTGGAAACGTTCGCGCGGGGCCACATATAAATTGGCCGGAAAAACCACCATATTGTCCATTTTTTCCAGCGTTTTTCCGTTGGTAACATCAAAAGTGCTCAGCTCTTCAATGTCATCACCGTAAAAATTAATGCGGTAAGCGTAATCCAAATAAGCCGGATAAATTTCTACCACGTCACCTTTTACACGGAAAGTCCCGCGCTTAAAATCGGCTGTCGTCCGCGCATATAAAATCTCCACCAAACGATGCAAAAAAGCATTTCGGGCAATCCTCGTTCCAACCGCAAAACGGAAAACGGAATTGGAGAAATCTTCCGGGTTGCCCATACCATAAATGCAGGAAATAGACGAAACGACGATGACATCACGGCGGCCAGACATCAGCGCAGAAGTAGTGCGCAAACGAAGCTTTTCTATTTCTTCGTTGATCTGCAAATCCTTTTCGATGTAAGTATTAGAAGAAGGAATGAACGCTTCCGGCTGGTAATAATCGTAATAGGAAACAAAATAGTTGACCGCATTTTCCGGGAAAAACTGCTTGAATTCGCCGTAAAGCTGCGCAGCCAATGTTTTATTATGACTTAAAACCAACGTTGGTTTTTGCGTTTGCTGGATCACGTTGGCAATGCTAAACGTTTTGCCCGAACCAGTTACGCCAAGCAAAGTTTGGTAATTATCGCCGTTGTTTACGCCTTCCACCATCTGGCGGATGGCTTCCGGCTGGTCGCCGGAAGGCTGATATTGAGAGGTTAATTTAAAATCCATTTAGAAGATAAAAGTACGAAAATTTCGAGATGAAATGCTAAAAAATATAGCCGTTTGTTATCTTTGAAATATCAGGAATTTTAACAATAAATTGGTGGAATATTGTGTTTGGTGTGATGAATCAGTAAAAAAAGGTAAATACTACTCTAACTTTTATGGCGGCGTTTTAGTTCAGGCAAGGGATTTAAAATATGTAAATTCCTGTTTGCAAAACATTTGTAACAAACTTTTTTTAAAGGATGAATTAAAGTGGAATAAAGTTTCAACAGCTTATCTCGAAAAATACAAAATTTTAATGGATGAGTTCTTCAGGTTGTTGAAATCAGGGAAAGTTAAAATTCGGATCATGTTTACCCAAAATGTAGAAAAACCTTTAGGTTTAACTGAGGAGCATTTTAAAAACGAATATTTTATATTGTACTATCAATTTTTTAAACATGCTTTTGGCTTGCCTTATAGCAACCCAAACCTTAAACCTGTTTTCGTTAGGGCTTACTTTGATTATTTGCCTGATACTTTAGAAAAACGACAACAATTTAAGGAATACATCAAAGGTTTGCAAAGTCAGCGTGCGTTTCAACTTGCGCACATCAAATTTAGAAAAGACGACATTACAGAAGTAGATTCTAAAAAGCACCTACTATTGCAATGTTTGGATATTGTGTTGGGAAGTATGGCTTTCCGATTGAATGATATGCACAAAGAAAAACCACAAGGACAACGGCGCAGAGGAAAGAAAACAATTGCTAAAGAAAAGCTGTACAAGCACATTAATAAACACATTCGAGAACTTAGACCAAACTTTAATATAGGAATTAGTACAGGAGTCAATTCTGAAACTGACAGATGGGAACATGCTTATCGCCATTGGAAATTCAGTTCTGCAAATGTAGAAATAGACGAAACATTATATAAATAAAAAAGCTCCATTCCCACTACATCAATTTCCCAAGTGGAACTTAGGCTTTCGTGGGCTACAGAGCTTTAGACAAAAGTAAAATAAAATATTGAAAGCAAATCACAACATTTGTTTTTTGTAAAACAGTATTCCTGAAACTCAAATTTTATCCGATAAAAAAAGCATTATTTTCGCTGCATGATTTTCCAGCTCGATCAAACCAACTCTGTAGCCAACCGCTTTATTGCCGAAATGCGCAACATGCACACGCAGCAAAACCCGCAGCGTTTCCGTAATAACCAAGTTCGTTTAGGTGAGGTTCTGGCTTACGAGATCAGCAAAAAACTTAATTACGAAGAAGCCGAAGTTAAAACGCCGCTTGGGATTGCCAAAGTAAATTTACCTTCGATACAACCGGTTCTGGCCACAATTTTGCGTGCCGGTTTGCCTTTTCATCAGGGCTTTTTAAACTTTTTTGACCGTTCGGCTTCGGCTTTTATTACAGCTTACCGCCAAACGGACGAGAACCACGATTTTACGATACAGGTAGAACATATCTCCAGTCCGGATTTGGATGGCCAAACGGTAATTATCTGCGATACGATGCTGGCCAGCGGACAAAGTATGGTGCAGGTTTGCAGGAAGTTACAGGAAAAATATCAGCTAAAAGAACTACACATTGCGGCCATAATTGCCAGTGCCGATGGTTTAAAATATGTGCAGGAAAACTTGCCCGGAGCGCACATCTGGGTTGGTTCTGTAGATCAGGAAATGAACAGTTACAAGTACATTATTCCGGGTTTGGGCGATGCCGGCGATTTAAGTTTTGGCGAAAAGGTTTAACCTTGTAGGGGCGATTCAAGAATCGCTCGCAAAGAAATCGTCAATATAATTCGCAGTTTTACAGGCAATTCATGAATCGCACCAACATAAAAAATGCCTTACCAACACCTCTTCTTCGACCTCGACCATACCATTTGGGATTTTGATAAAAATGCCGAAGAAACTTTGCACGAGCTGTTTTTACAGCATAAATTACAAGATTTAGGTTTGGCTGCGCCGGATGTTTTCATCGAAACTTATACCCGCAACAACCACCGCCTTTGGGCAGAATATCATTTGGGAAAAATCAGCAAAGAAGTTTTGCGCGAAGCCCGTTTTAAGCATACTTTTTTAGAGTTGGGTTTAGATGAAACGGCTATTCCCGAAGGTTTTGAGGATGAATATGTGCAGCTTTGTCCCACAAAAACCAACCTTTTCCCGCAAGTGCACGAAACGCTGCAATATCTTCAATCCAAATATAAATTGTACGTGATTTCCAACGGATTTAAAGAATCCACGGAGATGAAAATCCGGTTGTGCAACTTAAATCAATACTTCGAACACGTTTTTATTTCAGAAGTTATCGGCATCAACAAACCTGATCCTGCAATTTTTAAACACGCTTTAGAAACTGCAAACGCACAAAAACACGAAAGTTTAATGATTGGCGATAGTTTGGAAGCCGATGTTCTCGGCGCATTAAATTTTGGTATCGATGCTATTTACTTCAACCCAAACAAAGCTGAAAAGCCGGAAAATGTGCCGGTGCAAATCCACCATTTAAATGAGCTGATGCTTCTTTTATAGGCATAAAAACAGTATCAAACTTCTTCAACTAACCCTAACAAAATTATTTATTTAACGTACATGTAACTTTGAGTTCATTCCATAGTCAGAACTTGCAACAATATATTAGGTATGAACTTTGAAAACCTCCACCTGCTTGCCTTGGGCGCGTTATTTTTGCTCTTGTTCCTTTATTACCTCAGTCCGTTTGAACTTAGCGTTAACGAGGACGAGGACGACGAATAAGCTTCTTTTACAGGTAAAAAATCCTTGTCAAAACCACAGCTTTGATGCTTAAAAGAGAAGTAGAAGTAGTGGTTATTTCTGATCTGCATTTGGGCACTTACGGCTGCCAGGTCAAAGAATTGTTGCGGTATTTAAAAAGCATCCAACCAAAAATTTTGGTTTTAAATGGTGATATTATTGATATCTGGCAGTTTAGCAAATCGTACTGGCCCGAAGCGCACACTAAAGTAATCCGCCAAATCCTCAAGTTTGTAACCAAAGGCATTCCCGTTTATTACCTTACCGGCAACCATGACGAAATGCTGCGCCGTTTTGCCGATTTTGACCTTGGCAGTTTTAAGCTGCTAAACAAAGTAGTGTTAAATATCGATGGCAAAAAAGCCTGGATTTTTCATGGCGATGTGTTTGATGTAACGATGCAACATTCCAAATGGTTGGCAAAACTGGGCGCGGTTGGTTATGATAGCTTGATTTTGATAAACCATTTAACCAACTGGTTTTTAAAGCTTTTGGGCCGAAATAAAATGAGTTTTTCGCAAAAGATAAAAGGTAAATTTAAAGATGCGGTAAAGTTTATCAATCATTTTGAACAAACTGCTGCAGATTTGGCCATTGATAAAAACTATGATTATGTGATTTGCGGACATATTCATCAGGCTGAAATCCGCGAAATTAAAAGTTCTGTTTCTGCACAAACTGTAATGTATCTCAACTCTGGCGATTGGGTTGAAAGTTTAACAGCGTTAGAATATCAGCAGGGAAAATGGAGCATTTTCGACTATCAGCAAGCTGTTTTTGAAGAGGAAACATCCGAAGGAACGCAAATCGAGGCAGAAGAATTGGAAGGACAATTGGATGTGAAGCAGTTGCTGGATCGGTTTCGCACCGAAATGTAACAAGCTGAAAGAAGCTTTTTCAAAACGGTTTTCCTATTTTACGCCTTTGTTACAACTATGAAAATCCTATACGCCATCCAGGGAACGGGCAACGGCCACATCAGCCGTGCACGCGAAATTGTGCCTTTGCTACAGCAATATGGTGAGCTGGATTTGCTGATTAGCGGTACACAGGCCGATGTTTCGCTTTCTCAACCTTTAACCTATCAAAAACATGGTTTCAGTTTTATCTTCGGAAAAAAGGGCGGCGTAGATTACTGGAAAACTTATAAAACCATGAATTTACGGCAATTGCTGCGCGATGTGCGGTCGCTTCCGTTAAAACAATACGATTTAATTGTGAACGATTTTGAACCGGTTTCGGCCTGGGCTTGCAAGCTGCAAAAGCTGGAATCCGTTTCTTTAAGTCATCAATGCGCTTTTATCTCTTCAAACACACCTCGCCCCAAAAAATGGAATTATGCCGAGTGGCTGTTTAAATATTACGCGCCAACAACCCATCACGTTGGTTTTCATTTTGAAAGTTATGCCGATTTTATCCATACGCCGGTCATCCGTAGCGAAATACGAAACCTGGAAACACAAAATTTAGGCCATTACACGGTTTACTTGCCAGCTTATGACGACCCGTTTTTGCTTCAATATTTTAGGCAGGTAAAAGAAGTATCGTGGGAAATATTTTCTAAACACACCAAAAAGGAATACACGCAAGGCAACGTTAAGATAAAGCCAGTGCAAAACCAAGCTTTTAACCAAAGCCTTGCCGCATCTGCCGGGCTGCTTACCGGCGGCGGTTTTGAAGGCCCGGCCGAAGCTTTGTTTATGCACAAAAAAGTAATGATGATACCAATGAAAGGCCAGTACGAGCAACAATGCAATGCTATTGCAGCTGCCAGGCTTGGTGTTTCCGTTTTGCAGAAAATTGATGAAGGTTTTGTCATACAGTTGCAGCAATGGGTTTCCTCAACTTCAAAAATCAAAGTCAACTTTCCGGATGAAACGGCACAAATTGTGGCCAACCTCGTTTCCCGGTATTCCAAACGCCGTTAAGTTTCGGCTTGTTCTGTTTTTCTGTTAATATTGCGGAAACGAGTTCTACATGATCCAGCTTTTCCGGTCGCATAATCCTATCAATATTGCCTGGCTGATTGTGGTGTTGTTTATAATGCGAATTGGCGTGCCGCTACATTTGCCTATCAACACCGATGCTTCTTTTACCGGCCTTTTTTCGAGGCTGCTTATTGCTGTTCCTGCGCAAAGCTTTACGCCGTCTGGCAATGTTTTTTACGCTGCAATTATTGTTTTGCTGCAAGCGCTTTGGTTTAATTACATCGTTAACAACTATAATTTGTTGGGCAAACCTTCGTTTTTGCCGGCTTTGCTTTACATCACTATTTCCGGTTTGTTTATTTCTTTTTTAACGCTGAGCGCACCTTTAATCTGTAATTTTTTGTTGATCTGGATGCTGCAAAAGCTGCTTCAATTTTACAAAACCGAAGAAGCTACTTCAACCGCTTATGATCTGGGTTTGATTGTTGGCATCGGCACCTTAATTTATTTCCCGTTTATTTCGCTGTTTCTGGCCATCTGGATTGGCCTGCTTATTTTCCGCCCGTTTAACTGGCACGAGTGGGTTTCTGCCTTGATGGGTTTTCTGACAATCTTTTTTTTTCTTTCTGTTTACTATTATTGCACCGATCACACTTCGGCGTTTAACACAATCGGGCTTTCTTTTGATGCCCAGCTTCCAAATGTTGGCAGTTTGCTTCCGTATCGTTTTTTAGAGCTTGTTCCGTTGGTTTTAATATTTATTCTGGCACTTTTCCGGCTGCAGTCCAACTTTCTTAAAAGCATGGTTGTGGTCCGTAAAACCTTTCAGTTGTTGCTGTTTATCATTTTAATTGTAGCTTTTGCCTGTTGCATCAAAACAGATTTCGGCTTTAACCATTTTTTGCTTGCCGTAATGCCGGTTGCTGTTTTTATGGCCTATTATTTTTTGTATGCTACCAAAAAATGGTTTTACGAAAGCTTGTACCTGCTGCTGCTTTTCAGCATCCTATACTTTCAGTTTAACAATATTTAACTTTTAAATGAGTTGGTTTTTAAAGCGTTCTGTTAGTTTTGTAGGATGAAGTTCGGAGTGGTTATTTTTCCAGGTTCCAATTGCGATGAAGACATTATTTACGTGTTGGAAAAAATAATGGGGCAGCAGGTAGTCCGTTTATGGCATAAAAACCATGACCTGCAAGGTGCAGATTTTATCGTTTTGCCCGGCGGGTTTTCCTTCGGCGATTATTTGCGTTCTGGTGCCATTGCCCGTTTTTCTCCGATTATGCAGGAAGTGATCCGTTTTGCAGGAAACGGAGGTTATGTGTTAGGTATTTGCAACGGTTTTCAGATTTTGGCAGAAGCCGGATTGGTGCCGGGAGCTTTACTTCACAACAAAAACCGGAAGTTTATTTGCCGTAATACTTACATCAAGGCACAAACCAACAATTCACTGTTAACTTCTCAAATCGATCTCAATAAAGCTTTAAAAATTCCGGTGGCACATGGCGAAGGTAATTTTTATGCCGATAAAAACAGTATCGAAGAACTGAACCAAAACGATCAAATCCTTTTCCGTTATTGTGATGCAAATGGAAATTTTTCTGACGAAGCCAACGCAAACGGATCTCTCGAAAACATTGCCGGCGTTTGCAACAAAAGCAGAAACGTTTTTGCGTTGATGCCGCATCCCGAGCGTGCAGCAGATAGTTTGTTGGCGAACCAGGACGGACTGGTAATTTTTGAATCTATTTTATCGGTGGCCAACGCTTAATGGCCAACCTGGTTTTCGATATTGGCAATACTTTTTCTAAAGTTGCTGTTTTTGAAGAACAGGAGATTTTGTGGACGAAGCGTTGCCGGCAAATTTCCGAAACTCTAATAACCCAAATACTAATCAAATTTAAACCCAAAGTCGCCATCATTTCATCGGTACAAAACAAAATATTTTTATGGGAAGCAATGTTGGAAAAGCAATTGAAACTGCTTCGGTTTAATTATCAAATGGCAAAAAGCATTACCAACCATTACCAGCAGCCGGAAAAATTAGGTTTAGACCGGTTGGCAGCCGTAGTTGGTGCCCATTTTTTATACCCTAAAAACAGCAATCTGGTAATTGATGCCGGCACTTGTGTTACTTACGATTTTGTAGATGAGCAAGGAAATTATCACGGAGGAAGCATTTCGCCGGGTTTAAAAATGCGTTTTAAAGCGTTAAAGCATTACACTAAAAAATTGCCGCTAATAGAAGCAGAACCAGATTTTGAAAAAACTTTTGGCAATAATACGAAGGAAGCAATCCTTTCTGGTGTGCAAAGCGGTTTACGTTTTGAAGCAGAAGGGTTTATCAAAAAACAAACAGAACAATATCAGCATATAAATATCCTGTTAACAGGCGGCGACCTTAATTTTTTTGATACTCACCTTAAAAGTAGCATCTTTGCCGCTTGCATTAAACCGGAACCCTATTTAGTTCTTAAAGGATTAAACGCAGTTATACATCAGCAAGAATGATTAATCGTACAAAAAGCTTACTTATACTTTTATTTATATTTTCGGCATTTACCGCTTCGGCACAATCCACCAGCAGTTCGCCTTATTCTAAATTTGGTTTAGGCGATTTGCAGCAGCAAAGTTTGCCGCAAAACATGTCTATGGGCGGTATTGCTACCGGTGTGCGCACTTTGGGGTCGTATAATAACATTAACATGCTTAACCCGGCATCTTATTCGGCCATTACTTATACAACCATAGATATTGGCGCTTATGCCTCCGTTAATACTTTAAGTAATAACACAGCTAAACAAACCGGTGTTGATTTTAGGTTGAACCATCTTGCTTTTGCCGTTCCTATTACTAAAGGGACTTCCGCTTTGAGTTTTGGGTTGCTGCCTTATACAGATTTTGGCTATAGTTTTAAACAAGTTACCAAAATTGACACCAATACGGTTAATAGCGTTTACGGTGGCGATGGCGGTTTGTCAAAAGCTTATTTAGGTTATGGTTTTAGTCTTTTTAAACATTTAAACTTAGGTTTTAATGTTTCTTATATTTTTGGCAACCTGCGCCAAACCAGTTCGGTAGAAGTTCCTAATTATTATTTATCTTCTTTCAATACACGGATTGAAAATAGCCAAAGCATTAAAGGGCTGAGTTACGATTATGGTTTGCAGTACGAAATACCTTTATCAACAACCTCCAGAGTTGTTTTGGGCTACTCCGGAACATTAAAATCAACCCTTACATCTGCAACCAAATATGTATCTACCCAATATTTGGTTGATCCAAGTACAGGTTCTGAAGCTACGGCTGCCGATACAACTTATATCCGCCAAGGCAATGATGTTAAAATTGCATTGCCGCTGATACAGCATTTTGGTATTTCTTATCAAAAGGAAAACCATTATTTAATCGGAGCGGACTACAGTCGCGGAAACTGGTCGCAATTAACTGTAAATGGTGTTAATCAAGGCCTTAACAATACTGAATCTTATCATATCGGCGGTCAGATTACGCCTAACATTAACTCTTTAAACAGTTTTTTGGCTGTGATGGATTATCGCCTGGGTTATCGGTACAACAAAACTTATGTTTATACTTCCGGCACAGGTATTAACGAATCTGCTTTTACTTTTGGTTTCGGCATACCTATCCGTTCGCAAAACCGCCTTTCTTTTTACAAAGTTAATTTTGCCGCAGAAATAGGCAAACGCGGTACGCTGGAAAACAATCTTATTAAAGAAAACTTCGTTAATTTCCGGTTTAGCTTTTTGCTAAACGATGCATGGTTTAGAAAGATTAAGTTTGATTAAAATGCCGTTGCAGTTGCGTTTGGTTAAAAAATTTGCAATCAAATGCCTAATGCTTCTTTTACCGATGTTTTTTCTGGCTTGTGAAAATGATCTTAAAAAGGTAAAGCAAATTTCCAGTATGGAAGTAAACAAACCTGTTGAAACCACTATCGGTGTTGATGTAATTTACAGTGATTCGGCCAAAGTAAAAGCTAGAATGACTGCGCCTGTCATGCTAAATCACACAGCAACAAAAACAGTAAAATCTTATTATGAAATGCCTAATGGCGTACATATAGATTTTTATGATCTAAAGCAAAAGATAATCAGTACGGTAACGGCCGAATATGCAATCACTAAAAATGATAACAAAACAGTAGAGCTGCGCCGCAACGTAGTGGTGGTGAATGATAAAGGCGATACTTTTAAATCTCAGGAATTGATTTGGGACCAGATTGGTAAAAAGTTTTACTCCAACCAGTTTTCTACCTTAACCCAAAAAGAAGGCAATACCATCAGCGGCAGTACTTTTAGGTGTAAGGAAGACCTCAGTAACCCGGAGTTTTTGCAATCCACCGGAAAGTTTAACGTAAACCAAGGGCTAAACCCGTAAATTAAAACAAACAGCGCATATTTATGTATCGGGTTTTTACCAAAAGTTGTATCTTGCGCCCTCTTTTTTAAGCATTTAATGATATAAGTTTTTTATGGGAATAATGAGTTTTTTGCGGAACCGGTTAGGTTTGATCATGGTGATTGTGATTGGATTGGCTCTTTTCGCATTTATTATTGGTGAAGTAGTGCATTATGGAAGTTCTTTTATGAACGGCGACCGTACAACAGTTGGTGAAGTGGCCGGGGACAAGATCAACTATGACGATTATAACAGAAAGTTAGACCAAAACATTCAGAATTTTAAGCAGCAGTCTAACCAGGCGAACTTAAACCCGCAGATGACCAGTTATGTTCAGCAAACAACCTGGAACCAGGAAGTTAGCCAGATTATCCTGCAAAAACAAATCGGTAAGTTAGGGATTGCTGTTGGGGATGATGAAAGTAAGGCTTTAATTCAGGGAAGTAACCCAAGCCCGCAAATTATCCAGGCTTTTACTAACCGTGAAACTGGTCAGTTCGACCGCCAGCAACTGAGTGCTTTTTTAGGAAATATCAGTTCTACAAAAGCAGACCCGGCAACCCGTGAGCAATGGGCAAATTTTGTAAACCAGATAATTGAAGGGAAAAAATCAGAAAAGTATTTATCAATGGTTCGAAACGGGATTTATGTAAACTCGTTAGAAGCAAAAGACGATTACGAAGCCCGTAACAAAATTGCTAACTTTAAATATGTTAACTTAAATTATGCTTCTGTTCCGGATAATCAAATTAAACTGACAGACGAAGATTACAATACTTATTACAACGAACATAAAAACGAATTTAAAAATCCCGAAGAACTACGTTCTTTTGATTATGTAGTTTTTAACGCAACGCCATCTAAAGCAGATACCGCGGTTGTAAAAGAGCAGATCAATAAATTGTTAGAAGGATTTAAAACTTCCAAAAACGATTCGCTTTTTGTAGCCGTAAATGCCAATACACCTGCGCCTTTGGTTTATCAGAAAAAAGGACAATTAGAACCAAAGCTGGATTCGATTATGTTTACTGCTGCGCCAGGCTTTATTTACGGGCCTTATTTTTCTAATGGTTCTTATAAAATTGCTAAATTAATCAGCGCACAAGTTGGCCCGGATTCGGTAAAAGCACGTCATATTTTAATCAACCCGACAACAGAAGGCGGTGTGGACAAAGCTTTGGCCAAAGCAGATTCTTTGAAAAAATTAGTCCAGTTGGGCAAGCAAACTTTTGCCGATCTGGCTAAAACCAATTCTACTGATGGTTCCGCTGCTAAAGGCGGCGAATTAGGAACATTTGTACGTGAAGGAATGTTCCCTGAATTTGCAGATGCTGTTTTTACCGGTAAAAAAGGTGATTTCAAAATTGTTACTTCAAGGGCAGGTGTTCATTTGGTTGAAATTGAAGACACGAAAGGATCATCTAAAGTGGTTAAAGTAGCCGTAGTTGATAAAGCATTGGTGCCAAGCAGCAAAACAACTTCTACCGCTTATGCACAAGCACAGGCTTTTTTAAGTAAAGTATCAAACGGCAATTCTTTTGAACAGGAAATCAAAGCAGAAAAACTGAAAAAATTAACTGCTGACGATGTAACTGCTTCCGCATCTTCTGTAACTGGTTTAGAAAGTGCCCGGGATGTAGTAAAATGGGTTTATGGTGCAAAAACAGGCGATGTATCAAACCAGGTTTTTGAACTGAACCTAAGCAACCAATATGTAGTTGCACAACTGCAAACCATCAAACCAAAAGGCATACTTACACTCGACCTGGTTAAAAAACAAATTGAACCCGCCGTACGCAACCAGGTTAAAGCCCAAAAATTAAAAGAGAAATTTGATAACGCCTTAAAAGGTGCGGCAGACCTCGAAAAAGTAGCGGCACAAGTTGGCAGCAAAGTTATACCAGTTCAAAATATCGTTTTTGCAAACCCGATTATTCCAGGCATTGCCCAGGAAAATAAAGTAGTCGGCGCAATTTTTGGTTCGTCTTTACATAAAATTTCTAAACCGGTTGATGGTCAAAATGGTGTTTATGTTTTTGCGGTTGACAGCTTTAACAATCCACCTGCAATAAATAATGCGTTAAAAGACCGTCAGCAAATTGCGCAAACTTTGCTGCAAAGGATAGATACAGATGTGTTTACTGTTTTAAAAGAAAAGGCTAATGTAAAAGATTACAGGGCTAAGTTCTTTTAAAAGAAGCATTCATGTAATTTTACGTCCGGAAATCAGTTATACTGTTTCCGGATTTTTATTTTAACGACATGGACATTCAGGAAAATATAGTTAATAAAGTAGCCCAAAGCGGCCTGGTCACTTTTGATCCTGCCAGCCTTTACCCAACTGGCGAAAGGGTTTTGTATGATATAAAAGATAACTTGTTTCAGGGTTTAATGCTTCGGGAAAAAGATTTCCGGGAGTTCATCAAAACACATAACTGGCTGCAATATCAGGATAAGTATGTAGCAGTTACCTGCTCTGCTGATGCAATTGTACCTACTTGGGCATACATGTTATTGGCAAACAAATTAGCTGCGCATGCTAAAAAGGTAGTTTTTGGTGACTTAATTACTTTAGAAACTGTTTTATTTGAGGAAGGGATAAACAACACAGATTTGGAGAAATTTAGAGACCAACGCGTAGTGATAAAAGGTTGTGGAGACGTTTCCGTACCACAATCAGCTTACGTTAGCTTAACTTTCCGCTTAACGCCTATAGTAAAAAGTATTCTTTATGGAGAACCATGTTCAACTGTTCCCGTTTACAAACGTAAAGAATTAGTCTAAAAACAAGTTATCTTCCCGGCTTACTGATTATGGTGAAAAAATTATGGACTTCAATTGCTTTTATATTCACATTACACCAGCTGGTAGCCGCACAAGATTTATTGAAGAGAAGTACACTGGCTTTTAAGGATGGCGAACAACTGAGCTACCGCTTAAAATACGGCATCTTTTCGGCAGCGGAAGCAAATTTAAAGATCGAAGAAAGTGGGATTAAGTTTGACGGAAAACCAACTTACCATATTGTAATTGACGGCAAGACTGCCGGCAGTTTCGACGTTTTTTTTAAAGTGCGCAACCGTTATGAATCTTATATTGACCGTAGCACAACGCTTCCGTATTATTACACCGAGAACCGCCGTGAAGGAAAATATCGACGTAATGATAAAGTAACTTTTGATAACGACAATAAAAAAGTTACTGCCCAAACAGGTACTTTTCCTTATAAAGGTCAAATATTTGATCTGCCCTCGGCTTATTATTTTGCCCGCAACCTTGATCTGTCTAAAACTAAAATTGGCGATATACTGACACTTCAATATTTCTCAGAAAAAAAAGTAGAAACATTGGGCATTGAATATGAAGGTAAAGAAAACGTAACTTGTTCTTTAGGTACATTTAATTGTTTAAAATTTAGCCCCACAATTGTGCCCGGCCGGATTTTTAGAAAAGACAGCAAACTGTATTTATGGATTACTAACGATAGCAACAGGATACCTATAAAAGCGCAGGTGGAAATTTTAGTTGGAACGGTAACGTTAGAAATAACAGGTGCAAAAGGTTTAAAATACCCTTTGGGTGGTTTAGCGCAGGAGTGAAAAAAATGATCGAAGTAAAAAATACGCTTGTCCACGAGGATATAATCAACGAAAACTTTGTTTGCAACTTAAACCGTTGTAAAGGTGCTTGTTGCGTTGAAGGTGATTCTGGTGCTCCTTTAAATTTAGATGAATTAAATATCCTTGAAAAAATTTATCCGGCAGTAAAACCGTTTATGACGGCCAAAGGAATTGAAACGATTGAACAGGCCGGAACTTCGGTAGTAGATTTTGAAGGTGATTATACCACACCTTGCGTAGATGGCAACAAAGAATGTGCTTACGTAACTTGGGAAAATGGCATTACAAAATGTGCCATCGAAAAAGCGTACGAAGCAGGTGCAACCGATTGGAAAAAACCGATTTCCTGCCATCTTTATCCTATTCGGGTAACAAAATATCCAGAGTTTGAAGTTTTATTTTACGACAGATGGAACATTTGCAGCCCTGCATGTTCTTTCGGCAACGAGTTAAAAGTAAATGTTTATCAGTTTTTAAAAGATCCTTTAATCCGAAAATATGGACCAGAATGGTACCTGGAACTGGAAGAGCAAATTGCAGCAATGGCAGAATCAAAAAAATAATTTTCTTTTCTTTAATTATTTAACCTGCTGCAACATATAAATGTGCTGATGCTGTTTTTATCACCTAAAAATTATGGTTGAAAAATTTTTAGTTTTAGCAGGCATAATTTATACAGATAAAAGAAGCATCAGCAAAAACTTAAAGACAATGAAGGCCAATTAACCTTAAAGAATGAAAAAAAAATTACTTGCTATAGCTGCTTTTTTGCTTTTAAATGTAAGTGTGCAGGCGCAAAATGTTTACCTGCCTTACGCTTACCAGTTTTATCAGAAGTTAGATTCCAGCGTTTATTCCAATCAATCTAAGTTTCATACTTCGATCAAGCCTTATTTAGTGGATGATCCATTGATCAGTCAGCAGTATCAATCTCTGATGAACGTCGGTGTAGATTCTATTGGTAAAAGAAGCTGGCTGCACCGTAAAATATTCAACGAGCACTTGGTTGATGTTAGGAATAAAGATTTTACCGCTTATGTAGATTATCTCCCAGACCTTACCCTCGGCAGAGATTTTTCTAACAACAAAACTACCTGGATCAATACGCGTGGTTACCAAATTGGCGGAACTATCGGTAGCAAATTTTCTTTCTACACAAGTGGTTTCGAGAACCAGGCCGTGTTTCCAACTTATGTAGATAATTACATTAACAGAAATGCCAACAGTGTTATCTACATTGTTCCGGGTCAGGCTTATGACAGGAGTTATGGTAAAAATACCAGAGATTGGTCGTACGTAACCGCACTTTTATCTTACACGCCTGTAAAATATCTCAACATTGCTTTAGGCCAGGACAAAACTTTCATCGGCGATGGTTACCGTTCGGTTTTATTGTCGGATTTTGCATCCAACTACCCTTTTTTAAAATTAACTGCTACTTTAGGCGATGTGCGATACATGGCGATGTGGGCCTACTTACAAGATCCAACGGTGCCAAAATTTTCTTATCAGGACGATTACAGAAGAAAGTGGGGCGTTTTTCATTACCTTGATTGGAGCGTAAGCAACAAGGTTTCGTTAGGCTTTTTTGATTCTGTAATCTGGGGAGAAAAAGACGACCTTGGAAACAAGCGCGGGTTTGATTTTAACTACGCTAACCCGTTTATCTTCCTCCGCCCGGTCGAAGCGAATGATGGTTCTGGCGATAATGCGTTGATTGGGTTTACCGGTAAATATAAATTCGTTGATAAAGCTGCTGTTTATGGCCAGCTTGCTTTAGATGAATTTGTGGCGACAGATTTTCTGTCTAACACAGGGAGCATACGTAATAAATATGCCTGGCAGTTGGGTACGCGTGGGGCAGATGTATTCGGCATAAAACATTTAAATTATTTGCTGGAATTTAACAATGCCAAGCCCTATACTTATTCTGAAGTTAGTACGATCATTAATTATTCGCAAAATACAGAGCCGCTTGCCCATCCTTTTGGCGCAAATTTCCGTGAAGTGGTAGGAATTTTAAACTATGCAATTGGACGTTTTAACTTTTACGGACAGGCAGAATTTGGACATTACGGTTTAGACCCAACCATTAGCGATAACTATGGAAAAGATATTTCTAAAGCGTACGATGAAGGCACTAAACTTACCGGAAATTATACCGGGCAAGGTTTAACGACCAATTTGTATTATGCGGAAGGACGAATTGCGTATATGTTAAACCCCAAATATAATTTACGATTGGAGTTGGGCGGCTTGCTTCGGCAGGAAAAAAATATCTTGAATACCAATAATACAACGATGTTTACGATTGGCCTGCGCAGCAGTTTCCGCAATTTGTATTATGATTTTTAGGTTGAAGGTAGTGTTTGATAATTAGGTTTATGTTAGGTGGGAAATTTTAGCCTCTACTAAAAAAGAATTTCTCCAAGTAATAAAAATATATTTGCAAAAGCAAAATCCAAAATGCATATTTGACTTACGAATTACCCTGATTTAACCAATTGAAAAAACTGCTCGCCATCCTGCTGGTAAGTATCCACATGTTTAGTATATGCGGACAGTTAGTGTTGCGCCAATATTTGGTTTACAAAACCGACAAGTTTTACAATGAGCAGGCCGCGAAAGGCAAATACAATGTCCGGGACTTGACTTTGATTGTTATACCCGTGCAATTAAAAGGCATCAACGAGTGGAATAATTATGAGAATGTAAGCGGCCAGGTACAGTTTCAGCATAATAATTACAATTATGTTAAGATGAAACTTACCCGTAATGCAATGTACCTGATGTGTGTCCCGAATTACGACGACACGCATTTAACAGGTGCCAATTTAATTGACGCTAAAGGCATAAAAAATATACCGGTGCCTAAAAAAGACCATGTGCCCAATGGTAAATGTGTTACTTTATGCAGCCTCCATTATGGCTTCACCCTGTTTGCTTTTTCCAACCCTGTTAAAGATATAAAAACGGCAATTATACAAGCTGTTCATCCGCTGGCGTACCACCTGCTTGATATTCCTGAGCAACCGCCAAAATCCTTCTGTTAACCCATCCTCTACTAACTTCCGGGACCGATTAAATACCGTTAGCCTCTGCAAACGGCACAATCTGATGCGTAGGCATATTTACGCCTGGGTATAAGCTGTTTCTTAGTTTGAGGTAATTGTATTTCTGTCGTTATCTATTGCTATACCGGAATAAACTTTCAGGTAACCCACTCATTTTTATTAAAATTTTATGCCTTACATAACAGTTGAAGAGCATTTGCCGGGTATTACCGGCCTGCTGGAATATCGTAAAGATACCGCCCAGCCTATTCGTGAACTTACCCAAACCTTACTGCGCGGCCCATCGACCCTTACACCGGGTGAACGTGAACTGATCGCTACGGTAGTATCGAACGGCAATCAATGCCGTTTTTGTACTACAGCCCATACCGCTGCGGCGGATGCGCTGCTTGGCGAAAACGAAACCACATATCTGGTAAAACAAAATATCGATACCGCCCCGGTATCCGAAAAAATGAAAGCTTTGTTAACTATTGCCGACAAGGTTAGGGAAAACGGCAAACTGGTAACCCCGGAACTAGTTGCAAAGGCTAAAGCCGAAGGTGCAACCGACCTGGAACTTCATGATACCGTTTTGATAGCAGCCTTGTTCTGCCTTTACAACCGCTATGTCGACGGACTGGCAACCAACCTGCCTTCCGATCCCGGCTACTTCGGGATATTGGCCGAACGGTTGGTAAACCATGGCTATATGCGCCTTCCGCAGGGCTACGATCACCTTAAAAAATAAACAACACTTTAAAACCTAAGCACAGTGAAAAAAATATTATTCATCCTATTGATAATTTTTAGTACCGCACAATTATACGCACAGCAAAATAAACTAAGCGGAAACGTAACAGACTCCTTATCCGGCCGGCCACTAAACGGGGCAAGCATTATTATTAAGGGAAAAGTAGCCGGTACCACAACAGATAGCAAAGGGAATTTTACGCTGAACATAAACCGCATTAAATTTCCGGTAACCCTAACCGTTTCTTCCATAGGATATGCAACTAAAGAAGTATATCTAAACACACCCGGTCAGGTAGTAAGCGTCCGGCTAAACCAACAGGCCGTACTGCTCAACGAGGTAGTAACTGCAGCCAGCCGGGTAAGCGAAAACATCTTGCGCTCCCCAGTAAGTATCGAGAAATTAAGCCAGAAAGCCATCAGGGAAAACCCATCCTTTACGTTTTACGACGGCTTGCAAAGCCTTAAAGGGATGGAATCTGTTACCAGCAGTATTACTTATAAACAGGTCAACACTCGTGGCTTCAACAGTACCGGTAACCCGCGGTTTTTGCAGTTGGTAGACGGGGTGGACAATCAAACACCCGGCTTAAACTTCGCTGTTGGGAACTTGTTTGGGGCATCGGACATTGACATTGAGAATGTAGAAGTGATCCCGGGGGCTGCATCTGCATTATACGGGCCGGTAGCTTTTAACGGTGTTTTGCTGATGCACACCAAAGATGCCTTTCAATACCAGGGTTTAACGGTGCAGGCAAAAACCGGTATCAACCATGTTGGCGAAAGCGGCGTTGGCACTAAGCCCTTGTATGATTTTGCGGCCCGTTATGCCAAAGCATTCAATGATAAATTTGCTTTTAAACTAAATGCTTCTTATTTAACAGGCAGGGATTGGTATGCAAATAACTATACAGATGTAAGTGCTTCCACACCGGCGGCAATGCGCGGGCCGAATAACCCCGGGCGTGATGCACTGAATATTTACGGCGATGAAGTATCACGTACTTTGCCCGGCATCGGATTGGTTTCCAGGACTGGTTATGAAGAAAAAGACCTGATGAATTACAACGTGTATAGCTTAAAGCTGAACGGCGCATTGGAATATAAATTCAGCAATAACCTGCAGGCTATTTATCAATATAATTATGGACGCGGCACAGCCAGCTATACAGGAAGCAGCAGGTTTGACCTGAACAACTTTGCCTTACAAACACATAGAGTGGAATTGAAAGGAAGTAATTTCTTTTTACGCAGCTATGCCGTAATTGAAAATTCTCATGATTCCTATAACACCCGTTCACTGGGGCAATTTATTGACCGCGACTGGGTGCAAGACCTAAGCGGCAATGTGGTTACCCCTAATAAAGCAGACGATACCTGGTTTACCCGTTATGCAGCTGCTTTTAACGGGACAATAAACGGGGTAACAGCCAAGGATAACAATGCGGCACGAACCTTTGCCGACCAGGGCAGGTTTTTACCCGGTACTGCCGCTTTTAACCAGGCTAAAGATGCTTCGATACACACTTATGGTTTAAACGGTGCGGGCGTATTTAGTAACAGTAAGTTCTATCACACAGAAGGCCAATACGATTTTAGCCATGCCGTTAAAGTATTTGACCTGCTGGCCGGAGGCAGTTTTCGATATTACGACATGTTCACCAACGGCAGCTTATTTGATGATAAGACCAATAAGGTTACGATAAAGGAATACGGCGCATTTTTACAAGCCGGAAAAAGCTTGCTGGACGATAAGTTCCGCTTACTGGCCTCACTGCGGTATGATAAAAATGAAAATTTCAATGGAAGTTTCACGCCGCGCTTTTCTGCAGTTTATACTGTTGACCATAACCATAATTTAAGGGCGTCTTACCAAACCGGCTTCCGCAACCCAACACCGGTTGACCAGTTCATCCACTTAAATGTTGGCCCGATCACTATTTTAGGAGGCGCACCTAAAAACAGCGAGGGCCTGGGGGTATATGAAAACTCGTTCACATCATCTTCTGTTAGCTCGTTTGGCTCCGCATTCGGCGCTGCTGCTGCATCTGGCACACCATTTCCGCAAGCAGTGGCCAATAACAAAGGCTTACTGCAAAAATCCAACGTTGCCTACATCAAGCCGGAACAGCAGAAAGCGTTCGAGGTCGGTTATAAAGGATTATTAGCAGACAAGCTGTTGATCGATTTAAACTACTATTACAGCTCCTACACCAATTTTATTTTAAACACGGTTGTAATTAAGCCGCAGGACAATATTTATGCTGCAGACGGAACAATTAATACTGCCGCTGCAAGTGATATTTTAAATGGCAAGGTTCAGGCATTTCAATTATATACTAACGCATCCGACAAAGTTTCTGCCCAGGGCACAAGTGCCGGTTTAACATACCTGCTTGGTAAAGGCTATTCAATAGCTGGCAATGCTACGTTATCATCATTTAACATCCAAAATGCAAACCCCAATAATGTTGCCCAATTTAATACGCCTAAGTGGGGTACAAATGCAATTTTCGCCAACAGCAATGCTTACAATGGCTTTGGCTTCAATGTTACCTGGCACTGGCAAAGCGCCTTCGACTGGTACGGCACCTTTAACGGAACGCGCCCGGGAAGAATAGATGCCTATTCACTGGTTGACCTGCAAATCAACAAGAAACTCCCTAAAGCAGGTGCTATGTTAAAGCTTGGTGCAAGTAACCTGTTTAACAATCGTATATACCAGTCTTACGGCTCACCTGCAATAGGGGGCATTTATTATGCGGCAATAACATTTGATAACCTGTTAAAATAATTTGATATGGAAACATTAATAATCGGTCCAGCATCTCAGGCTACGATAAAAAAATCAAAACTGGTTTCTTTATTTCTGATCTGTTTTTTAAGCAGTGCTTTTGCGGGGATGGTATCCACGCTGATGTCGGTATATCTGCCGGTAGTTGTCAGGGACCTGCGGCTTACACAAACCGCCACTCAAATCAACACATTAAGCGGTTATATCAATTCGCTGTTCATTTTTGGCTGGGCAATCGGCGGCTTTTTATGGGGACTGATCAGCGACAAAATCGGCCGTAAAACATCTTTGTTGCTGGCTATTGCCAGTTATGGGATATTTACCGTTTTCACAGGGTTATCTTATAGCTGGTGGGGTATTATGCTGTGCCGCTTTATGAGCGGTTTCGGTGTGGGCGGCGTGCTGGTTGTTTCGTTTACATTGTTGAGTGAGGTTTGGCCTGCAAAAAGCAAAGCGGTGGTTACCGGTATCATATCGATTGCTTTTCCTGTTGGCATTTTTTCCGCTGGGATGATCAATTACTTTGTATCGTCGTGGCGGCAGGGGTTTTTGATTGGTACAGTACCGGTCGTACTGGCATTGGCCGGCAATTGGTTGCTTTCCGAATCACAGCTTTGGATAGACCACAAAGCCAAAGCTGCTTCTGTTGTTAATAATGACCAGTTATTTTCAACCGGTAACCGCAAAGCTTTATTTACCGGGGCACTTATTTTCGGAACAATGCTGGTTGGCTTGTGGGCGATATTTTCATGGATGCCTACCTGGATCCAAAGCCTGATGGCTACCGACGCGCAGAAACAACGCGGACTAAGCATGATGTTCCTGGGTATGGGCGGCCTGGCGGGTGGCTTTTTTTCGGGATGGCTCGTAAATTTTGCCGGCTTGCGCAAATCGATGATTATTTGTTTTACCGTTTGCGCAGTACTCTCCTTTATCCTTTTTAAAACCAATTCCACTTTCTCGCCTGTCATTTACTTAGAAATTGCAATTCTGGCCCTGTTCTTCGGGGCCAGTCAGGGTATATTATCGGTCTATATTCCTCAAATGTTTCCAACTTCTGTGCGTGCTTCTGCAACAGGCTTTTGTTTTAATGCCGGAAGATTGTTTACCGCAACTGCAGTGCTCTTTATTGGCATTATGGTAAGCAGCCTGGGAGGCTACGGCAATGCTTTGTTTATTTTTTCAACAGTATTTGTGATCGGGCTGATTACTGTTTTAACCGTTAAAAATATCTTACCAAATCATCTTGTTTAAGAGCCTGTTTAAAATTCAATCTATTTATTTTTTATGCTTCTTTTACCGGCATAAAATAGGTGTTTTTACATTGATGTATCGTACAAATACTAATTTTTAAGTGATAAAAGAAGCATTGTAATTTCTACAGCTAAATTTTAAACAGGCTCTAATAATAAAAAATTAAATTCTGAGAATATGTCATATATCGATTTAAAAAACGAACTGCCGGGCATTAGAGGGCTGATGGCCTACCGGCCAGAAGCAGCTAAGCCTTTAAACGAACTTGCGGAAACGTTATTAAGAAATGATAACAATACATTAAGCCGTGGTGAGCGCGAACTGATAGCAACTTATGTATCTTATCTTAATGACTGCTTTTTCTGCCAGAATGTGCATGGTGCTGCGGCCGGCCACTATCTAAATTGCGATATAGGGCAAATAGACGAGTTTAAAAAAAATTATCAGCAGGCTGATTTATCGCCAAAAATGAAATCCTTGCTTAACATTGCTTCCAGCGTACAGCAAAATGGCAAACAGGTTACATCCACTCAAATTGAAAACGCAAAAGCAGCGGGCGCGTTAGAGATAGAAATTCATGACGCAGTATTAATAGCAGCGGCTTTTTGCATGTTTAACCGTTATGTAGATGGGCTGGATACTTGGGCACCTAACAATAGACAATTTTACGTTGACCGGGCACCTCAGCGTGCGTTGGAAGGATATGAATCTAGTGTCTATCAGTAACAATCATCATTATTAATAAAGAATTAATTAAAAACAAATTATAATTTATCATGGCTCATATTAAACTAAACAACGAAGACCTGCCCGGAATTGTAGGTTTACTTAATTACCGTCCGGAGACGGCAAAACCTCTTTTGGAGTTAGCCGAGACACTTTTGCGAGGTCAATCACCGCTAACCAGTGGAGAGCGGGAGATCATCGCGGCATCAGTTTCTTACTGGAATAAATGCCACTTTTGCCATACCTCGCATGCAGCAGCAGCTGCCGCACATTTGCAGGCTGGAGTAAACCTGATTGATGATATCAAGGCTGGCTTGCCAAAAACACCTATCTCCGAAAAACTAAGGACATTGCTGCATATTGCGCACCAGGTACAGCAAGGCGGAAAAAACGTAACAGAGGCTGATATAGCAGCTGCCCGGGAACTGGGTGCAACAGATTTGGAAATTCATGATACGGTACTAATCGCTGCTGCCTTCTGCATGTATAACCGCTACGTTGATGGGTTAGGTACTTGGGCACCGCAGGAAAACGAAGCTTATATGTCCATGGGAGAACGCATGGCACACGTTGGATATGGCAAGTATTGATAACTGCTTTTTTTCTAACATAAGTCTGTCCGGCTTGTAAATAGCGTTAAAAACTACACCTTATATATACAGGTGTAGTTTTTGCAATATTAAAGGTAAAAGCACAAGGTTCTTAAGGAGATGCCACGCTTCATTCTTCGTTTTGCCAGCACTTACTTCGATAACCAAATTGTGTTGGTGTTGAGGTTTAGTTGTTTTACAGGTGGAGGTCCGATCTACAAGCGAAATAAAAAGCTGAGACAGTGCCTGGTTCCAATTGTGCAATACAACGTGGTTCATTTCTCGAAAACGTTCTGCACTACCAGATAGGCCAATTTCAAAAGGGCGTTGTCCGAGGAGTCACGATTTGAAGGAACAGGCGTAAAAATTTAAAATACGGGTTACATTTGAACGAAGGAATAAGTGTAAACCAGTAAAAATTTCTCAACAGTCAACACTTCGGCTGATACTTTTTTATCTAAAAAAATAGGCGTTCATCAAATTCGTAAGGCTCAACGGCTATTATGACAACTTTTTCCAAATCCGGATGATTTGGGTTGATCAAGTAATTTAAATCACCTTTTACGACTACGGAAGGTACTTTTAAAATCAATGCTTTTTTATGGGCAACGAATTTATCGCCGATCACCTGAGTAGAATGGGAATGCGGAATAGACTTAAAGTCAGCAGGCCATTCATCAGGCTTTAATTCCCAAATGGTTACCCCTTCAGGTAGTTCATAAGTAATGGCCACATAACCTTTTGGAAGGATTCCTAAAGGAACATGTACGGCTATTTCTGTAGTTGCCAAAGCAATCGACTGCGCAGTATAAAGTATTGGAGTGCCTTTGCTATTCCAACGGCCTCCGGCTATTTCGGCGCCTTTACCACTTAAATCCCTGCTATGTTTAGATTTTGTTAAACGAAAAAGCTTCATGCCAGCACCCCGTGTTCTATACGGGTAAGCTCGTCTCTGACTAAATTAATTCCAAAGGTAGTATCTAACAAGTCTTTAGGTTTCACCCCGCCAAGGGCAATACTTTTAGTATTCAGCCAGCTATCAAAGTTCCCGTTATCTTCAAATACCTCAAGGCCATATTTGTAAAGAAGCCTGATTTCTAAAATGCGTTCTGCAAAGCTTGCTTGAAAAGGTTTGTTTTCTTTCTTGTAACGTTGCAGGGTTCTTTCTGATAAGTTCAAGTAGCGAGACCATTCCAGGAAAGAAAAAGGAACAGATTTTAACATGTCCTCAAAGAAGGAATAGTTAATCCCTTCCCGTATCGCTTTTATCAAAAAAAGGCTACCCTTGTCATCTACTGATTTGAAGGATAGATCCTGCTCTAAAAGTTCCGCCGTTCTTGCCATAAATCAAATATACGACAAATGGCGAATACAAAACGACAAATTGCATAAATTTTAAATTCAATAATTTCTTGTCTTCTGATTTTTTACGAAGAAGATCAAATTGATGATCCGATCTTTGTAATCTAGCTTTGGTGCAGATTTATTTCAACAAGCCTTCCTATAAACGTTATCTTTAAATAAGAAATTGCTTCTATGGGTAAGTGCCTTTTATATCTAATTGCTATTACTAATTTTCTTCTGTTTGTATCGTGGAAAACTCCGGATTACCGTAAGACCTGCACTTATGTTTATCAAAACCTTGACGCAAGGGCAAAGGCTGGATTACCGGCCCTGTTAGGTAAAAAATCATTAAACGAAGTGGCTGCAAACATGAGCCGTGCAGCAAAAGATTCGATTGCTTTTTATGTTAAGCCGTTAAAGAGCATTCACTTAGGTGGGCCATATAAACACGAACAACTTGACCATGTTTTGCGTCCTGCACACCTTCAAATATTAAACGGGATCAAAAGGTTTGAAAGGCAATTGTCTAATCACAAGTTGCCGCAAAAGGATCGTCTTTTTGCCCTGCAGGTGCTTATCGGCCTGCATACGGCCATGTCGCTGCCTTTGCAAGTTACCGGGCTTCCGGCCAAAAGTGAAATCCTTACTCATGACATTTTTATGGATACAGAAATGCCAGATTTGAAAACTGTTTCTATAGTTACCGTCCGGCTATACGACGCTTACCAGCTTGGTGTAAGAGTCGTCCAGGCTGGTACTGACCAGCGGATGATAGCAAGCTTTATGGAATCAGGATATAAGGCAGCAGGAAACGGGCTAGCTGGAAGCTTGAAAGAGGCTTTTAAACCAATAGGAATTTACGAATTAGGCGAAGGCCCTAATTGGGGTAAAATCATAGAGCCGGGCAAGCATCCCATTTACATCTTTGAGTATCCTAGCTTCCCCGGAGGGCTGCAATATTTCAACAAGTTCATGAACGAGCACCTGCACTATCCGTCAGCGGCATGGAACAAAGGCATTCAAGGAGTGTCTTCTGTGCAGATTGTCGTAGAAAAGGATGGTTCATTAAGCCATATAAAAGTTGTTGGCCCGGTAAGCCCTGACATCGATTCAGAGGTAGTACGGGCCATCCGGTTGTCACCAAAATGGATTCCTTCCCGCCTTACCGTTGATGGTCCTCCGATACGTAGCCAGTGGACCTGTATCACTTATTTCCGTATTAAACCGGGCAAAAAAAGAGAAGATGCTTTTAATATTCCCTTTCATGATAATATTAAGCCTGCATTTGCCGGCGGTAAAGCAGCATTTGAAAAGTATATCCAAGCAAACATTTCCCATACCGGCCCTCCTTATGGACGCGTAACAGTGCACTATGTCGTGGACACATTAGGAAACGTTAAGGTTAAGGAGGTAATCAGGAGCCTTTCCAAACAGGCAGATGCACAGGCAATCAAACTGATGGAGCAATCACCGCGATGGAAACCCGGCTTTATGTGGGGTACATTAAAAACAATGATGGGTGACACCTTATCAATCTGGTTTAGAAAAAAGTGAGTGATCAGGAATGTTCCTGTTTCAATAATTGTTAAATCTTCAAATTCATGATAGAAAGAAAGTCAACTAGGTTACTCAAGCGCCTCTTTAGTCTGACCTAATTCCTAATTGCACACTGCAGCACTTCGATTTAATGACTACTGGCTTGTACTTAAGTTTTTCTTTTAAAGAAATAATTCTCCATTACATTTAAACGAACGTGGCTGTTGCAGAACTCAAATAAAGCGTATTTTTTCTTTTATTTAGGCAGAAGAATGCGTAAATTAAGGGCATGCAAGGCAGAAAGGACTATACCGAAAAGCTGTTTACAAGTTTTCAGTTATCTAACCGGGTTCCGAAAGAAAACCTTTACCGCAGACTTCGCGAAACACTTGATTTGAGCTTTTTATACAAAGACACGAAAGAACTTTACGGCAGTACGGGTAATCCTTCCATTGATCCGATAGTATTTTTTAAACTGCTTCTAACGGGCTACCTGGAGAACATTACTTCTGATCGGAAACTGGTAGAACACTGTTCGATGCGGATGGACGTACTATACTTTCTGGGTTTTGATATAGACGAGGGACTGCCCTGGCATTCTACGATCAGTAGGACAAGGCAACTCTATCCGATTGCTTTATTCGAGGTTTTATTTAATAAAGTGTTTGCGCTGTGTGTGAATTCCGGTATGGTATCGGGCCATACACAGGCAGTAGATTCGGCACCGGTGAAAGCAAACGCTTCAATGGAAAGCCTGGCTTTAAAGAAACCAATGAATTCGGTAGAAAACCATTTGCAAAAAGTAGAGGAAGAAAACCAAGAACCGAAAAAGAAGAATGATCCTGCAGTAAGGGAATCCTATATCAGTGCGCCTAACCACCAGTTAAGAAAGCTAAAGAAACACCAGCAGAAATTGCTTGATAGCCCGAAAGGCCCTCCAGGGTCTGTTCACGAAAAAGCGCAACTGTTAAGTAATAAAACGCATTACAGCCCTCATGATCCGGATGCCCGAATATCAGTTAAACCAGGCAAAGCAAGGAAAATGAACTACCGGTGCAGCATGGCAGTAGATACTGCTGAAGGTGTGATCAGTCATGTACAGGCAGATTTTGCAGACGGCAGGGATAGTCAGTATCTACCTGAGATCACCCGTCAGTTACAAAGCCGCCTAAAGGAAAACGAACTCCGGATGAAGAATCTGCTGGCTGATACCGGCTATTCAAATGGCTCCAACTATAGCTTTCTGGAACAAAAAGGCATTACCGGATGGATTCCCGCATTTGGAATGTACAAACCTGTTTCATCTGAATTTACTTATAATCCGGAAAAAGACGAATATATCTGCCCAGCAGGCAAACGGGTCCCATTCAAAAAATTTGATCATACGGACGACGGAAGACTATTAAAGCAATACTGGACAGCATCAAAGGACTGCAAAACTTGCCCGTTGAAATCCAGCTGCATACCGGATATACATTATAAAAGAATCATTCGAACGCCTTACGACGAGCAGTACCAGAAAGCTTATGACCGGCAACAGAGCAAAAAGGGATGGCAGATGAAAAAGCTGAGGCAAAGCACGGTCGAACCGGTCTTCGGCAGTTTGATCTATTATTACGGACTAAGTAAAATAGGTGTATTGGGTAAAGCCGGTGCCCACAAAGTTATGCTCATGGCTGCCATTGCCTTCAATCTCAAAAAGTACCTGAAAACGGGAGGAAGAAAACCTTCGCGCGCCTTCTTTAAAGACGTTATAAAAGACCTTGAACAAGCATTGTTTGCTTTACTCACCTTTTTAAACAATACGTACCAGTTTTCCTAAAAGCTAAAAAAACGCCACCTGAAACACAAGTATTCATGAGATATACCCCTTGTGCAACGGCCACGAAGGAATTTGTGTAAACCAGTATTAACAATAACAATTCCTTTTTCAATCCCTAAACCATTACATAAAACTGTTACACGGATTGCTTTACACCTAAATTGCGTTTTTTGCAGGTTTAATTGTAACAATTAACTATATTGATTGCTAAACGGCAAAAAGAAACAATACACAAGATCCTTCGAGTATGCCCGGGATTGGATTAATAATGATGCTTCTTTTATCCTATAAAAATTGGTGCTTGTATCAATTTAACTTAATCAAAAATCAAATGCGTAAACAATCAGCGATACAACAATGTTTAGTTTCGGCTCTTACAGCAGTTTTAGGAATTTGTACTATAATTTTTAGGAGATGATAGATAATTTGTATACCGTGTATCCTTCTTCTCCTTTACTTTCAAAGTATATCTATTGCTATTATATCATTGAAAATACCGATACCAATTTTAGAAGTTTACATTATTCATTTCCACATACTTTCAATGCTGTAAGTATATACAGTGGAGGAAATTACTTTATAGAAAAACAACAAATTAAAATTATTGGAAGTGCTGAGTCTTCTTCTCCATTCACAATTTTACAAGGAAAATGTCAAAAACCTTTACTAGTCGATCTTGAAGGAAGTTTTTCAAGAATAACAATCTTATTTAAATCGCTTGGTATAAATAATTTCATCAATTCCCCTTTAGGCGAAATTATGGGCAGTGAACCAAGTTTGTTTACGCAATGGAATTCGGATAGTTATAATCAATTGCTACAGTTTTTATTTACAGGTAATAATATAAGTAGCCGCATTAGTGAACTCGAAGTTTTTCTTTGTCTGAATATAAAATTGTCAGACCTTACACTTTTGCGTAAATCAATACAATATTTGTCTGATTTTATAGAAGGAAAATCTATCGAAGAAATTGCCGGAACAATACAAATTCCTCTACGAACTTTTAACCGATTATTTAAATTGCACTTAGGTGTTTCACCGATAATGTATCGTCAAATAGCTCGTTTCAGGCATTCTTTAGAAAATAAGCTGTTTAATGAACAATTCAAGAAGCTCACCGAAATAGGTTATAATAGTAATTTTTATGACCAGTCTTACTTTAATAAGCTTTACAAGCAATTATCAGGATCAAACCCTAAAACATTTTTTAAAGTAGTTGAACAAGTTGGGGATAGCAAATTAGTATTTCAACTAATAAAAGAACAAACTGGCTGAAAAATACAATTTTAAAGTTTAGCGAAAGGATACCTTAGTATTAAAAATAGCACTTATGAAACTTCGCTTTTACTTAATACAGGTATTTATAATAGTTACAACAATCTCAACTTACGGACAATCTATAATTGCCAATAAATACCTTGATACTGCTGTTGCTTACCAAAGGACAGTTAAAAATTACGTAAAAGCTTTAAGATATTATGAACTTGCCATTAAAGCAGGCAACGAAGGGAATTATACCTACTATAATGCTGCACAGTGTGCCTGCCAATGCGGACAGACAGACAAAGCAATCGACTACTATAAAAAGGGGTTTGATAAATATATTGATTTTAATAACTATGAATTTTTTGCTACTGATACACTTAACAAGTGTTTCAATAATACACCCGATTGGAAAAGATATTTAGCGTTGATGAAGCCGAAGTACGATTCAGTAACTACAATTAGAACAAATTATTTGATAAGTATAAAGGATACTTCCAAAAGGTTAAATCATTCCTCGATAAGTGATTCGCTAAGTATAATTTCAAAACTTAAAGATAAAAGTACAAGCGAAACAATCAAATGGATAAGGAGCTATAAAAACTTTGCACCTCCACCAGAAAAAAGCCATGGAACAATATATACAATCAAAGTTAATGATAGCTTAACCGTTCCGTTTTTTGTTTATGTACCCAAAGGATATGATTCGGGAAAGAAAAATAAACTCTATGTTTTTCTACATGGTGGAGTTAGTCAGCGTCCAAACTTTTATTCTACACCCATGCTTTACGACGATGATCAGAAGGTATTGAAAAAGCCAGTTGATAACAGTGCTATCGTTATTTATCCTTTGGCAAAAAAAGGATTCAACTGGCTATATAATCTAAACGCATTTGAAACTATTGTTAAAGAGATAAGCTTTGTAAAATCATTATACAATATTGATGATAACAAGGTATATGTAGGAGGCCATTCAGATGGTGGTACAGCCACGTTTTGGTTTGCAACTCATAAGCCGAGTTATTTTGCATCGTTTCTGGGATTAAATTATAATCCACGTTCTTATTTTGATAATACCAATTTAGGTAATCTTAAAAATGAAGTAAAATTTTATGGTATAAGTGCAACTGATGATGGCACTTTTAATATCAACAGCGTGTCCAATATCAAAAATTATGGACTAAGTTTAGGAGATAACTGGTACGGGTTCACAATTAAAGGCGGCCACAGTTTGCCTTTTGATAATCCGGAAGCTACTTATTTTGTTTATGACAGTTTATTTAATCAGGTTCGGAATCCTTTCTCAAAAAAGATTCAATGGGAAACAGACAATGTAAAAAACGGACGTTCTTACTGGTTAGAGATTAGTCAGTTAGATACTTTAAGTTCAAAATCTAATTGGCAAGAATCTTATAATCCACCTTCTATAACCCTAAATGGCAAAACTGTTAATTTCAATTTTAATCCACATAAATCTGGTGCAGTAACAGCAGTTATAAAAGACAATATATTAAACATTCAACAATCAAGGGTAAAAGAGTTAACCTTTTATGTTTCAGCAGAATTAGTTAATTTAAACAAGCCTGTTAAGATCTATGTAAATAATAGACTTGTTTTTAATGCTCTAATTAAAGAAGACAAAAAGACAATTTTAGACGAGTTTATTAAGACTAAAGACAGGAGCGTAGTTGTAGTTAATAAGATTAAAATTCCTCTTTGATCTTAATTTTTACCCGTTAAAAGAAGCATCACGAAGCAATCGTTTGCGTTGCTCTTTTTACCGATGATTTTTTTACTTGTGTGGAGATAGAAGCCGCATCGTAACCGCATTCTGCCCAAAGTTCGGGCTGTTCGCCGTGCTCGATAAAACGATCGGGGATACCAAGACGAATTACTTTTGCTGCATAACCATGATCTGCCATAAATTCAATTACGGCACTGCCCATTCCACCTTGCAAACAGCCGTCTTCAACTGTAACGATCTGCTTAAATTTTTGGAATACTCCATGCAGCATTTCTTCATCCAACGGTTTCACAAAACGCAAATCGTAATGTGCCGGATAAATGCCTTCCTGGTTTAAGGATTGTACTGCTTTTACCGCTTCATTTCCAATCGTGCCGATGGTTAAAATAGCAACTTCTTCTCCGTCGCAAATCCTTCGTCCTTTGCCAAGTGGTAAAGCTTTCATCGGTTTTTGCCAGTTTACCATTACACCGTTTCCGCGTGGATAACGGATAGAGAAAGGCCCCATGTTTTCCTGTTGTGCCGTAAACATCAGGTTACGCAGTTCTTCTTCGTTCATCGGGGCAGAAACGATCATGTTCGGGATGCAGCGCATATAAGCCAAATCATAAGCACCATGATGTGTTGGGCCATCTGCACCAGCTAAACCTGCGCGGTCCAGACAAAAAACAACATTTAATTTTTGTATGGCTACATCGTGGATCATCTGGTCGTAACCGCGCTGCATAAAACTCGAATAAATATTACAGAAGGGAACCATGCCTTGCGTTGCCAATCCAGCCGAAAAAGTTACGGCGTGCTGTTCTGCAATGCCAACATCAAAAGCACGTTCCGGCATGGCTTTCATCATTAAATTTAAGGAAGAACCAGAAGGCATAGCAGGCGTAATACCCATTATTTTAGGGTTATTTTCGGCCAGTTCGATGATCGTTGAACCAAAAACATCCTGATATTTTGGTGGTTTCGGCTTGTCATAAACTGGTTTTTTAATCTCGCCCGTAATTTTATCAAACAGGCCGGGCGCATGCCAAATGGTTTGGTCTTTCTCTGCCAAAGCATAACCTTTACCTTTTACGGTAATACAATGAAGCAGTTTTGGACCTGGGATATCGCGCAAATCCTTTAAAACTTTAACCAAATGCTTTACATTGTGCCCGTCAACCGGACCAAAATAACGGAACTGTAACGACTCAAAAAGGTTGCTGTTTTTAAGCAAAGTGCCTTTGATACTTTTTTCTAATTTTTTAGCGATTTGAAAAGCATCCGGGCCAAACGAAGATATTTTAGCCAGGATATGGCTCACTTCGTCCCGAAAACGGTTATAATGGCGGGAAGTAGAAATATTGGTGAGGTATTCTTTCAGCGCGCCAACATTAGGATCGATAGACATGCAGTTATCGTTCAAAATAACCAGCAAATTAGAATTTTCGATACCGGCGTGGTTTAAAGCTTCAAAAGCCATTCCACCAGTCATTGCTCCATCACCAATAACAGCCACATGCTGGCGGTCATGCTCGCCTTTTCGGTGCGAAGCAACAGCCATACCCAAAGCAGCAGAAATAGAAGTAGAAGAGTGGCCAACGCCAAAAGTATCGTAAATGCTTTCCGTACGTTTTGGGAAACCGCTGATGCCTTTATAAAGTCGGTTGGTATGAAAAATTTCCCGTCTGCCGGTTAAAATTTTATGCCCGTAAGCCTGGTGGCCAACATCCCAAACCAGCTGGTCGTAAGGTGTATTTAAAACGTAATGCAGTGCCACGGTTAGTTCTACCACGCCCAAACCCGCACCAAAATGCCCTCCGTTTACAGAAACAATATCAATAATATATTGCCTCAGTTCCTGAGAAATCTCGGTAAGGTCTTCTTCATTAAATTTCTTTAGATCCGAAGGATAATTAATTTGTTGTAAAAGGTTGCCCGCCTGTACTTGCATTTATCCGCTACACTATGTTAGTACACAAAATTAGACTATTTGGTTAAATAATCGCTATTCAGGTTCTACGTCTAAGGTCAGTTTATGTTTGTGCTTTTCTTTTTTCTTTTAAGCATCTTAAATACTTTTTAAGAAAATGTATTGCCGCACTAATCTCTCAAAATTTATCTGGTAAAAGAAGCATCAACATAAATATCGAAGTTTAATTTAAAATAGCACCTTATTATATGGTACTGTTTTTACCAGATAATTTTTTTGATAAGCAGAAAAACTTAACCTTCCGGATTAAAATATGGCTAAATTTGGCACCATAAACTTGGTCATGAAAAGAGATAAATTAATATTCAGGTTATTAAATGAGGAGCAGGAAAGACAGGAAAAAGGGATAGAATTAATTGCTTCCGAAAATTTTGTAAGCAAACAAGTGATGGAAGCAGCAGGCTCGGCAGCAACCAATAAATATGCAGAAGGCCTGCCCGGAAAACGTTACTATGGTGGCTGTGAAGTAGTTGATGAGATTGAAACCATCGCGATTGAACGCGCCAAACAATTATTTAATGCGGAGTGGGCAAATGTGCAGCCGCACTCTGGCGCACAAGCAAACGCTGCAGTTTTGTTGGCTTGTTTACAACCAGGAGATAAAATATTAGGGTTTGACCTTTCGCACGGCGGACATTTAACGCATGGTTCGCCGGTTAATTTCTCCGGGAAATTATATAAACCATTTTTTTATGGGGTGAAAAAGGAGACAGGGTTGATTAATTACGAACAATTGGAAGAAGTTGCACAACGCGAAAAACCGAAGCTGATTATCTGCGGTGCTTCCGCTTATTCCCGCGATTGGGATTATGCTTTTATCCGCAAAGTTGCCGATGAAATTGGTGCTTTGGTTCTGGCGGATATTTCTCATCCGTCCGGGTTAATTGCACGAGGTTTATTAAATGATCCGCTTCCGTTTTGCCATATCGTTACCACAACTACACACAAAACTTTACGCGGGCCGCGCGGCGGAATGATTTTGCTGGGAAAAGATTTTGAAAACCCATTCGGCCTAAAAACACCAAAAGGCGAAACCCGAATGATGTCGTCCGTTTTAGATATGGCTGTTTTTCCGGGAACGCAAGGTGGACCGTTAGAACATATTATCGCTGCCAAAGCAATTGCTTTTGGCGAAGCTTTGAGCGATAAATACATGAAATATATTGCACAAGTAAAACAAAATGCAGCAGCCATGGCCGAAGCTTTTGTAGGATTAGGTTACGATATTATTTCCGGCGGAACAGACAACCATATGATGCTGATCGATCTTCGTAATAAAAACGTAACCGGCAAAGCAGCAGAAATAGCTTTAGACAGGGCAGGAATTACCGTTAATAAAAACATGGTTCCTTTTGATGATAAATCGCCTTTTGTTACTTCCGGTATTCGTGTTGGAACCGCTGCGGTTACAACCAGAGGCATGAAAGAGAAACAAATGAAAAAGATTGTGGAGCTAATTGATGATGTGCTTGTAAACATTAATGATGAAGCTAATATTGACAAAACACGAAAAAGCGTCCATAAGTTAACGCAGAAGTTTCCTTTGTATTTGTAAGGTTAAAGCTTGCAAAGCTTGAAGTATTTAAAGTGTAAACAGAATTTATGATGCTTCTTTTATCAACCTAATTTTAAGTTGATAAAAGGAGCATCACGCTGTATAAGCAATTGCTGCAATACTGATCTTAACGTTTGAAACTTTTTGTAAAACATTACAGCAAGCTTCTAAAGTTGCGCCTGTGGTGATAATGTCATCAACTAATAAAATGTGTTTTCCATTTAAATGAGCAGGGTTTTTAACTGAGAAAACGTCCTTCATATTTTCGTAACGGGAAGTTCTGGATTTTTTGGTTTGGCTTTCTGTTCCTGTTGTCCGGATTAAATTATCAACCGAAACTGGAATTGATAGTTTTTCTGCAAGTCCTTCTGCAAAGCTCAAACTTTGGTTATAACCTCTTTTTAACAGTTTCTGCTTGTGCAACGGAACGGGAATGATGGCATCCGCAGAAGAAAAAATCTTGTTTTCCAGCAAACGCTTCCCGGTCAATTTGCCTAAATAAACGCCAACTTCGGGTTTGTTTTTGTATTTAAGCTGATGCATTAAGTTTTGCACGCGGCTGGCTTTGCTAAAATAAAGCATAGCGGCGGCAGCTTCTAAAGGAACGCGGCCCCAAAATTGCTGTGCAACAGCGTTATCAGGCTGAAGGTGAAAATCAGTATAAGGCAAATGGTACAGGCAATCGGCACAAATCAATTCCTCGTTGCGGTACAGGCTTTTGGCGCAAGCCTGGCAAAGTTCCGGGAAAATGAGGGAGACAAAATCAGCAAAATAAGTTTGGCTTAAATTCATGATTTGCTGATACTTCTTTTATCGATATTTTTTATTGCTGTTTCACCGCTAATTGTCCGCAGGCAGCATCAATATCTTTGCCGCGGCTTCTGCGGATGTTTACGTTGATGCCTTGTCTCTTTAAGTAAGCAGCAAAGGCATCAGTTTTAGCTTCTTTTGTGTTCACAAAATCAGCAAAAGAAATTGGGTTGTACTCTATGATGTTTACTTTACATGGCAAATGTTTGCAAAAAGCAGCCAATTCTGCCGCATCTTCCAACTCATCGTTAAAGTTATCAAACAAAATGTATTCGTAAGTAACCGGGTTTTTGGTTTTGGAGAAATAATACTTTAAAGCTTCGGCCAAAGCTTTTAGTGAGTTTTGCTCGTTGATCGGCATAATTTCATTTCGCTTTTTATCATTGGCCGCGTGAAGTGAAAGTGCTAAATTAAACCTTACGTTGTCGTCGCCTAACTTTTTAATCATTTTGGCAATACCGGCAGTAGAAACCGTAATGCGTTTGGCGGCCATGTTTAAACCATCTTCTGTTGTAATGCGCTCGATAGATTTCATCACGTTAGCATAATTAAGCAGAGGTTCGCCCATTCCCATATAAACAATGTTGGTTAAAGGCAAGTTGTAATTTGCTTTGGCCTGCTGGTCAAGCAAAACTACCTGGTCATAAATTTCGTCCGGGTTTAAGTTACGTTTCCGTTCCATGTAACCTGTAGCACAAAATTTACAGGTTAAACTGCAGCCAACTTGCGAGGAAACACAGGCTGTCATCCGTTCTGGTGCCGGTATTAAAACGCCTTCAATTAAATGATTATCGTATAACTTAAAAGTATTTTTAATAGTTCTGTCGCTACTAAACTGAGAGTTGTGTACTTTTACCGCATTAATTACAAATAGTTCTTTCAATTTAATGCGCAGATCCTTGGAAAGGTTGCTCATCTGGTCAAAATCAGAAGCAGATTTTTCCCAGAGCCAAGAATAAACCTGTTTTGCACGGAAGTCTTTTTCTTGTAAATTAGAAAAATAATTTCTAAGTGAATCCAGCGTTAAACTACGGATATCAATCTTTTCCTCTGTAAGTATCACACTGCAAAAATACTACTATAAAATAAGCACTGGTTAAATTCTATTTTTTTTACAAATTAAACAAGAACCTGATGCTATCTATCCTAAAGTTAATTATATGCCGAAAATTTATTAAATGAAAAAGTTCACTGCCGATTATGTTTTTACTGCAAATTCAAGCCCCATTAAAAATGGAAGCGTTATTGTTGATGATAACGGAAAAATTTTAAAAGTAGAAAGCCCTGATGTTTCTTCTACCAAAGTTGACGATTATGCCAATTTAAAGGTGGAGAAGTTGAGTGGTGTAATTTGTCCGGGCTTTATTAACGCGCACGCCCATCTGGAGCTTTCCCATTTAAAAGGAAAGATTGCGCAAGGAAAAGGTTTGATCGAATTTATAACCTGCGTGCAGCAATTAAGAAATGCGGCAGACAGCGAGGTATTAGAAGCTGCCGCCAAAGCAGACGAGGAAATGGAAAGCAATGGCATTGTTGCCGTTGGTGATATTAACAACAGCGCGATCACTGCTTCTATAAAGGCAAAAAGTAAACTGTATTACCATAATTTTATAGAAGTATTTGGTTTCGACCCGCAAAACGCTGAAACTGTTTTTAACAACGCTTTGGCTTTGCAAGAACAATTTAAACCGCTTACCGCTTCCATAACGCCCCACGCTGCTTATTCTGTATCTAAAGAATTGTTCAAGCTGATCCGTAAAGAATCAGAATCAAAAAACACGATGCTTACCATCCACAATCAGGAATCGGATGAAGAAAACAAATTTTACCGGTACAAGGAAGGCAGTTTTTTAGCGTTTTACGAACGCTTGGGCATCGATATTTCTTCTTTTAAAGCACAGGCACGCAACTCTATACAATCCATCATTCCGCTTTTTAGCAACAAGCAAAATGTAATGTTGGTGCACAACACCTACACTAATATGAAAGACGTGTATTTTACCCGTCGATTTGACCGTAAAATTAGCTGGTGCTTTTGCCCTAACGCCAACTTATACATCGAAAAAACGTTGCCAAAACTGAGCATATTTACGCATCATGGGTTTAACATTACTTTGGGTACGGATAGCCTTGCCTCTAACACGGAGCTTTGTATTTTAGGAGAAATGAAAGTTTTACAACAGCATTTTCCATATTTAGAATTAGAAACTATGGTAAATTGGGCAACTGTTAACGGCGCAAAATTTTTAGGTATTGATGATGAAAAAGGAACAATTGAAGCCGGAAAAACTCCGGGCCTAAATTTGATCACCGGATTGGACAACTTAAAAATCACTCCGGAAGCTAAAGTACGCAAACTAATTTAGCCGTCGCCGTTTTTTAGGTGGTAAAAGAAGTATGGTCAAAAAGCATCTCAATATAAAAGTTAAAGGCAAAGTTCAGGGTGTATTTTACAGGGCCACAACCAAAGCCGTTGCCGACCAATTAGGTGTAAAAGGGTTTGTAAAGAACGAAGCCGACGGTTCTGTTTATATTGAAGCCGAAGGCGAGGCCGTGATGATAGAATCTTTTTTAGAATGGTGCCAGGAAGGCCCGGACCGTGCCCAAATAGACCATATAGAAAGCAACGAAGGCGAAATGAAAAACTATCGTAATTTTGAAGTTGTAAAAAAGAATTTATCGTGATGGCCTGTTAAGGTTTATCCGGCTTTAATCAACTTTAACAATTTGTCAACAGTAAAAAAATTTGCCGGCCAAACGGTAATCTACGGGTTAAGTACCATTGTTTCCAGGCTGCTTAACTTTATTCTTACTCCTTTATTTGTTTACGTTTATCCAACCAAAGTATATGGTGTGTTTGGCTATATGTACAGTTTGGCTTCGCTGATCAATCCGGTACTGGCTTTTGGTATGGAAACTACTTTTTTCCGATATTTGAACAAGCAGGATGCCGACAAGGATAAAGTTTACAGCAATACTTTTTTTACCATTGCATTTATAGCAGCCTTGTTTTTATTGTTTAGCCTGCCGCTTAGTAATTACCTGGCTAACTGGATGAGTAGTAAAGATACCAATGCGGCAGATCAGGCACTATTTGTCCGCTTCTTTATTTATATTATTGTGGCCGATGCTTTGGCGGTTATTCCTTTTGCCAAAGTTAGGGCAGATGGAAAACCAGCAAGGTTTGGGCTAATCAAACTGGTTAATATTTTCACTTTTGTAGGAGCCAATCTGTTTTTTCTGTTTGTTGTTCCGATGATTATCAAAAGCAATGGTTATGGTGCACAAGGATTGGCAAACTGGTATAGGCCGGCTTGGATCGGTTACGTATTTATTTCAAACCTGATTGCAAGCGTTGTTACTTTGCTGTTTTTACTGCCCGAATTATTGCAGCTAAAATTTAAGTATGATGCTGCGCTTATCAAAAATATGTTGCTTTATAGTTTCCCTATTTTGGTGGCCAATATTTCTTTCATCATTAATGAAAACATTGATAAAATATTTCTTAAAAACCTATTGCCGGCTTCACAGCAGCAGGATGTTGGTATTTATACGGCCTGCTGTAAAATCTCCATTTTTCTAAGCATTGCTGTCCAGGCTTTTCGATTAGGTGCCGAGCCTTTCTTTTTCAGTCATTCTAAAAACAAAAATTCTGGCGAAACTTATGCTAAAATCATGACTTATTTCGTTATCGCCGTTACCTTGATGTTTATTGCTTTATCGGCCAATATTGAGATTTTAAAAGGTTTTATAAAAGGAGGGAATGCTGTTCAACGTTCGCTGTACTGGTCTGGCTTAAAAGTGGTTCCAATATTATTGTTTGGTTATGTAAGTTTAGGTATTTATATGAATTTATCTGTTTGGTATAAACTTTCTGATCAAACCAAATACGGCTTGTATATTTCCGGCGTCGGTGCTATTTTAACAATCATTCTCAATCTCATCTTCATCCCAAAATACAGTTACATGGCTTCTGCCTGGATTTCGCTGATTGCTTATGCTACGATGATGGTTTTGTCCTACATTCTTGGCCAAAAAAATTATCCGATCCCTTATCAGCTTAAAAAAAACGTGGTTTATCTGCTTGCATCCGTGGTAATCGTATACTTATCTTTCACGGTTTTTCACAGAAGTTTGATTGTCGGCAACCTGTTTTTAGTTTTATTTGCAGCAGCTGCTTTATATACAGAACGCAAAGAGCTTCTTTTATTAGTTAGAAAAAAATGACTATCCAAATTATCAATAAATCAAATAACAGTCTTCCGGCTTACGAAACCGCACATGCTGCCGGGATGGATTTGAAAGCAAGTTTGGAAGAAGCCGTTGTTTTAAAACCGATGCAGCGTTTGTTAATCCCGACAGGGATTTATATTGAATTACCAATTGGTTTTGAAGCACAAATTAGGCCGAGAAGTGGTTTGGCGTTTAAACATGGCATTGGTATTGTTAATTCTCCCGGAACGGTGGATGCGGATTACCGCGGCGAAATTAAGGTGCTGCTGATCAATTTTTCTGATGCCGCTTTCGTTATCAACAATGGCGACCGGATTGCACAAATGGTGATTGCAAAACACGAAAAAGTGGATTGGGCGGAGGTAGAAATCTTGGGCGAAACATTAAGGGGAACAGGTGGTTACGGGCATACAGGCAGGTAATAAAATATGAAAATCAGCAGTCAATTTTGTGTGATGTTATTGGTGCTGCTTCCGGGCTTTGTTTTCGCGCAGCACAAAAAAAACACCGATAAAAACAGCATGGTGATGGTGGTTGGCAAACCGCTAACCAGGGGCGACAGTGTTATAGTAAACGAACTTTTCTATCAGGCTTTGCACGAAAAAACAATGGAAAATGCTTCATCTGCTGCCACTCTTTTTTCGCAGGTTTTACAGATTGATCCTGCAAATGATGCCGGTATGTTTGAACTGGCACGTATCCGCAGCAATCAAAATAAAGATGCCGATGCCCGGCAACTGTTAGAGAAAGCGGTAACAGTAAACCCGGACAACGAATGGTATTGGCTGGCGCTTGCAGGTAATTACGAAAAAATCAACGATATACCAAAGCTGGAAAATGTATTTAAAGAACTGATCCGGATTAATCCTGATAGACCGGACTATTACACGGACGAGGCGAGGGCTTTGGTTGTGAACAAAAAATATGACGAGGCTTTATCTATTTATAATCAACAGGAAAACTTATTTGGAAAAAACGACGAAAGCATTTTAGGCAAACAAAAAATCTACCTGAAACAAGGGAAACTGGATTTGGCGACCAAAGATTTGGAACAGATGATCCGGGAAAATCCGCAGGAAATCCGTTCTTATTTACGATTAAGCGAGTTATATAATTCTAATAACCAGAACGACAAAGCATTAAAAGTTTTAGAAAGTGCAGGTAAAGTTAACCCGGACAATGCGTTAATTCATTTGGCTTTGGCCGATGTTTATCGAGATCAAAAAAATTATCTTGCTTGTTTTAACCAGCTAAAAACAGCATTTGCCTCTACGTCATTAAAAATAGAAGAAAAACTGCGGATCATTTCTGGCTATTTCCCTAAATTTCCAGACCCGGAAGCAAAATCGAGCGCGCTGGAATTGAGCAGGATTATTTCTGTCGCACATCCGGATGATGCTCGGGCTTTTACTTTGTACGGCGATATGTTGGCACAAAATGCTTCTTACCAGCAGGCTATCCCGGTTTACCGTAAATCTTTGGCTTTGAACGATCAAACTTATGCCGTTTGGGAGCAATTAATCAGGCTGGAATTAGGCGAAAACCAATACGACCAGGTTTTAAAAGACGGAGAAGAAGCTCTTTCACTTTTCCCAAATCAAGCTGCCGCAAATTATTTGGTTGGAGTTGCCTATTCGCAAAAAGGCAAGGTAAAAGAAGCATTGGGTTATTTTAAAAATGCAATCTCTTTAGGTTCGTCCAATAAAGAATTGCTGAGCCAGGTTTATGCAGCAATGGGCGATGGTTATCATCAATTGAAGGACGACGCGCAATCTGATGCAGCTTATGATAAATCTTTAACCAACAATCCGGACAATGCGTACACTTTAAATAATTACGCCTATTATTTATCGTTAAGAGGAGAAAAATTAGACAAAGCGGTACAAATGTCTCGCCGAAGCAATGAGCTGCAGCCAGACAACGCTTCTTTTGAGGATACTTTTGCCTGGGTTTTCTTCAAACAAAAAAAATATACCGAAGCCAAAAGCTGGATGGAAAAAGCAATCAAGCATAATAAAAACAGTGCCGGGCTGGCAGAACATTATGGAGATATTTTGTACTTTTTAAACGATGCAGAAAATGCCGTAAAATATTGGAAAACAGCTAAACAGCTCGGCAGTAACTCAACTGTTTTAGACCAAAAAATTAATGAAAAGAAGTATGTGGAATAAGGTTTTAGCTGTTGGTATGATCCTTTTGCTGTTTGGTTGTAAAGCTAAAAAACAATTAGTCCGCGTTAATAATCCAATAACTACTACGGATTCTGCAGTTGTTGCAAAGCCCGATAACAACAAAACCGAAAAACTGGCAGCGATACAAAGCAGGCAAATCAATTTTAATACTTTTTCTGGCAAAGCACGTACACATCTCGAAATTGATGATAAAGGTTATGATGTAACCATAAACATCAGGATACAAAAAAACAAACAGATTTGGGTTTCCATTACGGCAATTGCAGGGATTGAAGTGGCCAGGGCAGTAATCACACCAGACAGTATTAAAATAATTAACAAGTTGCAAAGCGTTTATTTAAAAAAACCTTTTAGTTACGTTTATCAATACACAGGTAAGCAAATCAGCTATAAAACAGTGGAAGCGATTGTTGTTGGGAATGCGGTTCCGGAGTTTATGAATGCTGATGCTGAGATTTCTGCTAACGGAAACAACACCATTATTTCAGGGATTTTAAATGATCTGTCTTACCAAACTACTTTTGGTGCCGATTTAAAAGTTGCCAGTTTGGGATTGAGCAACCAAAGATCTTCGCAAAAACTGAATGTAAACAACAGTAGTTTTATTCAGGCTGATAACCGTATTTTGCCTTCTGTTATTGCGATTAGTTCTGCGGCTGGCCAAAACAGTTTTAAGGCTGATTTACATTATATTAAAGCTGAGTTTGACCAATCACTTGATACTCCTTTTAACGAACCAAAAAATTATACGCTGATTAATTAAAATCAGCAGAAAACTAATTATGAAGTTGAAAAAAACTTTGCTGCTTTTGTTTTTTGTAGTGTTTGCAGGACGGGCATTTGCACAAAGCAGCCTCGAATTAAAACGAAGAAGAGATAAGATTACCAATGAACTGGAGCAGTTGAACGATGAATACACAAAAATATCAAGGGACAAAAGGACATCGTTAAAGCAACTGAGTTTGTTAAAGGCACAGATTGATTTACGGGAAGAAAAGATTAAAACAGCCAATTCTGAAATAAGATTGCTGGACCATCAAATCTCTGACAATAGTAATAACGTACGTAGTTTGCAATCGCAGTTAGATCAGCTTAAAAAGGAATATGCGGCGATGGTGCTTTTTGCTTTTCGAAACCAAAGTTCATACAATAAACTGATGTTCATTTTTGCGGCAAATGATTTTAACCAGGCTTATAAAAGGCTAAAATACATGCAGCAATTTGGTGACTACCGCATGCGGCAGGCTGGTTATATCCAAGGGACGCAAAAAGATTTGCATATTAAAATTGTTGAACTTGATCATAACAAAAAGGAAAAGAACAATATTTTAATTGATCAGGAAAAAGAAAAAGAAAAGTTAGCCAAGGAAAAAGATAACCAGGCACAGGTGGTTAACAACTTAAGCAAGGAAGAAAAGCGGACGAAGAAAGAAATGGCGCAGCAAAATAAATTGCTGAGACAGATTAAAAATTCAATTAATTCAGCAATTCGCCGTGAAATTGAAGAAGCAAAACGAAAAGAAGCGGAGGAAGTGCGGATAGCAGCGGCAAAAGCTAAGGCAGAAAACAAACCGGCAGCGGTTGCAAAACCAGCTTCGAAAGGAACGGACGTATTGTCTGCAACGCCGGAAGCAGCAAAATTGTCTAATGATTTTTTAGGGAACCGCGGACGGTTGCCGTGGCCAGTTGCAAATGGCGCGGTTGTTGGGCGGTTTGGAATAACATTTATACAAGGCATTAAAACAGACAATACGGGCGTTGATATAAAAACAAATGCAGGTGCATCAGTAAGGTCCGTTTTTGGCGGAGAAGTGAGCAAGGTGGAAAATGTTGATGGTTCTTACTTAGTTGTGGTTAGGCATGGCGAATACTTTACGGCTTATATGAATTTAAAATCAGCCAGTGTGGCAAAAGGCCAGAAAGTTAGTTTAAAACAATCAATAGGCACGGCGGGTGTTGATTCGGAAAGCGGAGATACACAAGTGCATTTTGAATTATGGAAAGGTTTTACACCGCAGAACCCCCAGAATTGGATTACAGAAAATTAGTTGCTGAATTGTTATATTAATTATTGTCTATATTTGTTCATTAAAAATAAAAGTTATGTTAAGTTCAATTTATTTGTTTTTAAATATTGGGACTCCGGAACTGATCCTGATTCTTGGAGTAGCCTTGCTTCTTTTTGGAGGTAATAAATTACCAGAACTTGCACGCGGGTTAGGAAAAGGTATCCGTGAATTTAAAGAAGCCTCTGATGGTGTGAAAAGAGAAATCCATAACCAGATCAATAATTTTGACGAGGTTAAGATCAATCACGAACCGCCTGTAAATACAACTTCGGCAGGCGTTCCTGATGTTAGTCCGCTTGATCAGCCTGAAATTACGCCCCATCAAACCTATCCTTCAGAAAACCATCCGCACACAACTTCTACCGAAATTAAATAATTAAAAAATATTAACCATTAAATCATAAATATCATGGGTGGATTAGGTGCACCAGAAATCATTTTAATATTAGCAGTAGTTTTATTGTTGTTCGGCGGAAAAAAAATCCCTGAATTAATGAAAGGTTTAGGGAAAGGCGTAAAGGAGTTTAAAGATGCTTCAAACGAACCAACTTCTACAACCACAACTACCAACCCTTCTGCAACTACAACTACTGCGGAACGCAGAGACGAGAAAACCGTTTTGTAGGCTTTTCTTTTCTAACTTGTAATTAAATTTAACATAAGCGAAAGCTATGTATTAACTTACTGTAAATAAGTTTCGGCTTATTTACAGTAAGTTTTTTTATATTGGCACCCTTATGAAATTTTATTCTTCTTTAAAAGAAGTCCGGGAGGATTTAAATGAAGGGCAAACTTCGGTTGTTTCTTTAGTTGAATATTATCTGGACAGAATAAACCAACATCAGAATTTAAACGCTTTTAATGAAGTTTTTGGCGAGGAAGCATTGCGCAATGCTTCTTTTATCGACCAAAAATTAGCAAATAAAACTGCCGGACGATTAGCCGGAATGGTAATTTGCATCAAAGACAATATCTGTTATCAAGGCCATCAGGTTACTGCTTCTTCAAAAATATTAGAAGGTTTTGTTTCTGTTTTTTCGGCAACAGTAATCGAGCGTTTGTTAGCTGAAGATGTAATTATTATTGGCCGTTGCAATTGTGATGAGTTTGCAATGGGCGGCTCTAATGAAACTTCTTATTACGGGCCTGTTAAAAATTTTAAGGATATAAAAAGAGTATCGGGCGGTTCTTCCGGCGGTGCGGCTGTGGCTGTACAGGCAGACCTTTGTTTGGCTGCTTTAGGGACAGATACCGGTGGATCAGTAAGGCAGCCAGCCTCATTTTGCGGTGTTATCGGCTTAAAACCAACTTATGGCCGCGTTTCCAGGCATGGAATTATTGCTTATGCTTCTTCTTTTGATCAGGTTGGGCCAATTACCAGGTCGATAGAAGATGCTGCATTACTTTTGGAAATCATAGCCGGAAAGGATGATTATGATAGTACTTCCGCGTTAAATCCTGTCCCTCAATATTCTGCTGCCAAAAAAAGTACCGATAAAAAAAGCATTGCTTATATCCAGGAGATATTGGAAAGTGATGGCGTTGACCAGGAAATTAAAAACCTGATGCAAATCAAAATTAAGCAATTGCAGGCAGACGGGCATGTAGTAGAACCGGTATCGTTTGCTTATTTGGATTACGTCGTCCCAACTTATTATATATTAACTACTGCGGAAGCATCTTCTAACCTTTCCAGATATGATGGTGTGCATTATGGTTACAGAAGCGCCAATGCAACCGATGCGGAAACCACTTATACCAAAACCCGTACAGAAGGTTTTGGCGAAGAAGTAAAACGCCGCATTATGCTAGGTACTTTTGTACTTAGTTCTGGCTATTACGACGCCTATTATGCAAAAGCGCAAAAAGTACGAAGGTTGATTAAAGATAAAACCAACGAAATATTAAGTAAGTATAATTTTATCCTTACGCCAACAACACCCACGGCTGCTTTTAACATTGGGGAAATTGTTAAAGATCCGATTGTAATGTACCTGGAGGATATTTTTACAGTACAAGCGGCATTGGCGGGTGTTCCGGCAATTTCTCTTCCGGTAGGCAACAATGCCCAAAATATGCCGTTAGGATTGCAATTGCTCGCTCCGGCTTTTGCCGAAGAGGATTTGTTAAATTTTTCAGCTTATTTTTTAAATCTTGCTTAAGTTGACACTTTTGCAGGGACAACTTTTTAATATGAAGAAATACTTTCTACTAATTGCCTGTATAATTAGTTCTAATTTGGGGTTTGCCCAAAATAATAAAGCAGACACCACATCAGGTTCAGGCTTAAAAGCAAAGCAAGTTGTTAATTTATCTTCTTCTGCTAAAACAACAAAAACTATTCCATATGTTTTAAGAACAGATACTTTAGTGCCGGTTCCGGTTGTTGATGAGCTTTTACTGACCTCTTATCAGAACATGGTGTACAAATTCCGGTTAGATTCTATACAAAAGCAAATCCCTTTGGCCTATAACGAGTACGTTCAAAGTTATATTGATATTTACACGGCTCCAAAGAGAAAAGCTTCGATGGCCAAAATTATAGGCTTGGCCAAATATTACTTCCCAATTTATGAAAAAGCTTTTCGGGAAGCAGGTATGCCCGAAGAACTTAAATTTTTATCCGTAGTAGAATCTGCTTTAGACCCAAACGCAGTTTCTAGGGTTGGGGCAACCGGTCCTTGGCAGTTTATGTTTGCAACTGCCAGGCTTTACGGTTTAAAAATGGATAATTATGTTGATGAACGTAAAGACCCAATCCAAGCGAGTTACGCTACCGCCAGATATTTAAAGGACGCTTATAATGATTTTGGTGACTGGCTGCTGGCCATTGCTTCCTATAATTGCGGCAAGGGAAATGTAATGAGGGCGATGCAAAGATCTGGAGGGAATGATTTTTGGTCAATCCGCAACTACTTGCCGGCAGAAACGCGTGGTTATGTTCCGGCTTTTATTGCTATAAGTTATGTGATGAACTTTTATAAAAAGCATCAGATTGTACCCGAAGAATGTAATTTTTCTATCAAAACAGACACGGTGCTGGTTAATAAATTTGTATCGCTAAACAACATTTCTAAAGCTTTGGATATAGAACTTTCGGAAATGGCTATCCTCAATCCATCTTACAAAAAACGTATTGTTAATGGTACTGCCGCCAAACCTAAACGCCTGATTATTCCAACAACTGCTTATGCTGATTTTGGGAATGTTTATGCCGCGCTGAATGATTCGGAAGAAGATACACCGACAGCAACATTTGCTATAGATCATGATAATCAATCTAACGAAGTAACAACCCGTTACCACCGCGTTAAAAGGGGAGAAAGTTTATCGGCAATAGCAGACCGTTTTGGTGTGGAAGTGCAGGATTTAAAAGTATGGAACCATTTACATTCTGGTGCTGTTGTTCCCGGAGAAAAACTGCTTATAAAAACAGCATCAGGAACAGAAATTGCTTCTCCCGAAAAAAAATCACTAAAAAGTTACTATACTTACAGGGTTAAAAAAGGAGATACCTTAAACCTGATTGCAGATAAATACGAAGGTGTTACCGTACGAAGTATCAAAAATTTAAATACATTAAGAAGCAACCATTTACGTGCCGGCATGATGCTTAAAATCAACCATAGTTGATATTAAAAATGGCATTTGTAAAAAGTCCCGGTACTTCTTTTACCGGGACTTTTTACGTATAACATTTTAGAAACCAAAAATTTATGAGTAAAAGAAGTAAGGTAAACAACCGTAAACAGGATGCACTTGATTATCATTCTTCTGGCCGCCCTGGGAAAATTCAGGTGTTGCCCACCAAGCCAACCCAATCTCAGCGCGACCTTTCTTTGGCATACTCGCCAGGCGTTGCAGAACCTTGTTTGCAAATTGCAGAAAACCCGGAAGATATTTATAAATATACGGCCAAAGGTAATTTGGTAGCCGTAATTAGTAATGGTACTGCAGTTTTGGGTTTAGGTGATATCGGGCCGGCAGCCGGAAAACCGGTAATGGAAGGCAAAGGCTTGCTGTTTAAGATTTTTGCTGATATAGACGTTTTTGATTTAGAACTGAACTCGCACAATGCAGATGAATTCGTACAAATTGTAAAAGCCCTGGAACCTACTTTTGGCGGCATTAACCTGGAAGATATTGCCGCACCGATGTGTTTCGAGATCGAACAGCGTTTAAAAGAGGTGATGAAAATCCCGGTAATGCACGATGACCAGCACGGTACGGCCATTATTTCTGGCGCTGCTTTGATGAATGCGGTTGAAATACAAGGGAAAAAACTTGATACCATCAAAATAGTGATCAACGGGGCAGGTGCTGCCGCTATTTCCTGCTCTAAACTTTATCTGGCGATCGGTGTAAAAAAAGAAAACCTGGTAATGTTTGATAAAGATGGATTGCTGCATCATGGCCGAACTGATCTGGATGATATCCGTCGTCAGTTTTTTACGGACAGGACAGATGTTAACACATTGGCGGATGCCATGAAAAATGCCGATGTTTTTATCGGCCTATCGGCAGGAAACGTAGTTACACCGGAAATGCTGTTAATGATGGCTAAAAACCCAATTGTTTTTGCAATGGCCAACCCAGAACCAGAAATTTCATATGAATTAGCCACACAAACCCGAAAGGATTTGATTATGGCAACCGGCCGTTCTGATTATCCAAACCAGGTTAACAATGTATTGGGTTTTCCTTATATTTTTCGAGGTGCGTTGGATGTTAGGGCAACCAGCATTAACGAAGAAATGAAGCTGGCTGCCGTAAAAGCCATTGCCGAACTGGCTAAAATGCCCGTACCGGAAGAAGTAAATTTAGCGTACAATGCTAGGAATTTTAAGTTTGGAAAAGATTACATCATTCCAAAACCGGTTGATTCCAGGCTAATTACAACAGTATCGGCAGCGGTAGCAAAAGCGGCAATGGATTCTGGTATTGCGGGTAAACATATTACAGATTGGGATGCCTACCGCGAAGAACTGATCAGCCGTTTAGGAAAAGAAGATAAATTAATGCGTTCGCTTTCCGGAAAAGCTAAGTCAGAACCAAAGCGAGTGGTTTTTGCCGAGGCTGATAATTATAAAATCCTGAAGTCTGCGCAGATTGTAAGGGATGAAGGTATTGCTACGCCCATCTTGCTGGGCAATAAAGAAAAGATCAAAGAAATTATGCTGGCCAACGATTTAGAACTGGACGGTGTAGAAATTATTGATCCGTTGATCGGGACAGAAAATTCTACAAAATATGCTGACTTCCTGTTCAAAAAACGCCAGCGACGGGGCATTACTTCTTTTGATGCCAAAAAACTGTTGCGCAACCGTAACTACTACGGTGCTTCCATGGTTCAGTTTGGTGATGCAGATGCCCTTATCTCTGGTTTGACCAGAAATTACGCTGCAACTGTTAAACCCGCTTTGCAGATCATCGGCACAGAACCCGGCGTAAAATTAGTTGCCGGCATGTATATGATGATCACTAAAAACGGACCTGTTTTTTTTGGCGATACAACCGTAAATGTAAACCCTGATGCGCAAGAACTGGTGGATATTACGGTATTAATTGAACGGTCTGTGCGGCAGTTTAATATCAAGCCGCGTGTTGCAATCCTTTCTTATTCCAATTTTGGTTCTAACGAAGGTATCGTTCCGGAAAAAACACGCGAAGCAGTAAAACTTTTGCATGAGCAATATCCGGAGATGGTGGTTGACGGCGAATTACAGGCCAATTTTGCCATGAACTCCACCTTGCTTAAAGACAATTACAGTTTTTCTACATTAAACGGAGCACCTGCCAATACGCTGATCTTTCCAAACCTCGAATCGGGTAACATCGCTTATAAATTATTACAGGAAATTGGTGGTGCCGAAGCTGTAGGTCCAATCTTGCTGGGCATGAACAAACCGGTACACGTATTGCAATTGGGCAGTTCTGTGAGAGAAATTGTGAACGTGGTTACCATTGCCGTTGTAGATGCCCAGACAAAAGCAGCAGCACTAAAAAAAGAGTGATAAAAACAGCATTTGCTTTTTATTGGCAAACGCCAAAAATATTTCTAACACATGTACGATTATATAAATGGCAAACTGGTTTTTAAATGTCCGGCTTATGTTGTAATTGATGCTGGGGGAGTGGGTTATCACATCAATATTTCCCTTAATACTTATGCTGCGCTTTCGGCAAACGAAAATTGTAAACTCTTCACCTGGCTTTACGTAAAAGAAGACGCACACATGTTGTACGGTTTTACAGATGAAGGAGAAAGAAGATTGTTTTTGCACCTAATATCCGTATCGGGAATTGGCCCGAATACCGGCCGGATGATACTTTCCTCCATTACCCCGACAGAAATACAGACAGCTATAATTAAGGGCGATGTGCCACTGATACAGAGAATTAAGGGAATCGGTCCGAAATCAGCCCAAAGGATAATTTTGGAGCTACAGGATAAGTTAAAAAAAGAAGGGCCAGATTCTTTAATCTCAGTTCCGGTAAACCACACTGTTAAAGAGGAAGCTTTATCTGCTTTGGTAATGCTTGGTTTTGCCAAAAATGCAGCAGAAAAGGTTATTGATCAGATTGTAAAAAAGGATGATGAAGATTTAACGGTAGAAAAATTGATAAAAATTGCATTGAAAAATTTATAATAACAATTCTTTTTGCTTAAAAGGTGAAATTATTTACGAGAACGATGATGTGCGGGGCCTATTGTATTATAGCGTTTTGCTATAGTATAAAAGTTTACGCGCAGCAAGCATCAGCGGGTTCTGGTAAAAATGATACGGTTAAAATAAAGTCGCCTATTGTTGATCAGCAATCCAGGAACCAGCAATTAAGGCAAGGTTTTGTTCTTCCCGATCCTCCCAATCTTGTTAAAACTGTAGAATATGATCCTGCAACAAACAGTTATATTTTATCAGAAAGGGTAGGTAATTTTCTTTATCGGCCACAACGTTACCTTACCTACAGCGAATATCTCCGTTTAAAACAAAACAACGAGATTAAAGAAAACTGGAAACAGCTTTCGGACAAATACGCAAAAGACTCGCAACAGCCTGGGTTTATCCCGCAAATCAAAATCAGGAGCAAAACTTTTGAGCAGATTTTTGGCAGCGATGTTATTGATATTCGCCCGCAAGGATCAGCAGAAGCAATTTTTGCAGGACAAATCAACAAAAACGAAAACCCGCTTTTTAATACCCGGCAGCGCAACCAGGGCAGTTTTAATTTTGATCAGCGGATACAAATGAACGTGACCGGTTCAATTGGCGACAGGTTAAAAATATCAACCAGTTACAATACGGAAGCCCAGTTTCAGTTTGAAAACCAACTTAAACTGGATTATACAGGCAAGCCAGATCAAATTATTCAAAAAATAGAGGCCGGAACGGTAAGCATGCCCTTGCCAACTTCCTTAATTAGCGGGAGCCAGGCTTTATTTGGGGTAAAAACAAAACTTCAGTTTGGTAAGCTTAATGTAACCAGTATATTTTCTCAGCAGCAATCGCAAAGCAGGCAAATTACTATTTCAAACGGTTCTCAGCAAGGTAATTTTAACCTTTCGCCTGCTGATTACGAAGCTAACCGGCACTATTTCTTGTCGCAATATTTTCGTAATAACTATAATAAAGCGCTTGCTAATATACCGATCATCAGTTCGAACGTCACCATCACCAAAATAGAAGTTTGGGTAACGAATAGAAGTAATACAACCAAAGATTCGAGGGACATATTGGCATTTTTAGATTTAGGCGAATACAGTCCTTATAATACATCCGTAGTTCGGGGCGGGCCTGGTTTTTCTGCTTTGCCTGCCGGTTTCCAAGGACCTGGTTTTACACAGCAATCCAACAATCTTCTGCAAAACTTGCCCGCCAATGCCCGTTTAACCAACTCGAACGATGTTGCAAATTATTTTCAATCAAGCGGCAGAACGGATAACTACGGCAAACTTACTTATGCCAGAAAGCTGACAAGTACAGAGTTTATTTTGCATCCGCAATTGGGATATATCTCTTTAAATTATCCTTTAAATAATGATGAAGTGCTGGCCGTAGCTTATCGTTACACCAATAATGGAGTAGAATACCAGGTTGGAGAATTTTCTACCGATATTCCGGTTGACCCAAATATGCCAAAAGTATTATACACAAAATTGCTAAAGAACGAGTTGTTGAAAACCAGTTTGCCAACCTGGGATTTGATGATGAAGAATATTTACACTTTGGGCGCATACCAGATTAGTCCAAATGATTTTAAATTAACCATAGCCCGTTTGGACGATAAATCCAGCATCGAAAAACCGATAATGGGAGAAGGGCAGAAGACCACCGGGAAATTGTGGATACAACTAACTGGTTTGGATAATTTAAACCAGCAAAGCGCAAAACAGCCGGACGGTTATTTTGATTTTTTAGAAGGAATTACGATTGATTCTCAAAATGGCCGCATTACTTTCCCGGTTATTGAACCTTTTGGTGCCGATTTAGCAAAACAATTTAACCCGGTAACAGAACAGGATTTGATCAGCCGATATGTTTACCAGTCGCTTTATGATTCTACTAAAACAATTGCACAACAGTTTTTTCCACAACTAAACCGATATATTATCCGCGGAACTTATTCTTCTCAGTCCGGATCGGAGTTTCAATTAAATGCCATTAATATTCCGCAAGGTTCTGTTGTGGTTACGGCTGGTACTTTACGTTTAACAGAAGGTTCTGATTATACCGTGGATTACAATATTGGCCGGATCAGGATTATTAATCAAGCGTTGTTAACTTCTGGTCAGCCTATCAACATCAAATTAGAAAGCAACGAATTGTACGGTATCCAGCAAAAGTCCTTATATGGTTCCAGGTTTGATTATAAGTTAAGCAACAAACTTAATTTAGGCGGAACCATTATGCACTTGACTGAGCAACCGATCACTCAAAAAATAAGTATTGGCGATGAGTCGATTTCCAATACCATTTATGGGTTTGATGGTACGTACAGTTCATCCTCAAGGTTGTTGACACGGTTGGTTGATAAATTGCCGTTTATCTCTACCAAAGCTCCTTCAACGGTCAGTTTTAGCGGCGAGTTTGCCCAATTGTTGCCTGGCCACCCGGCTGCTTTAAATTTTGCAGGTTCAAATGGTACAGCATATCTGGATGATTTTGAAAACAGCAGTTCTTTAATCGATATAAAAAGTGCTGTAAACTGGCAGCTATCAGGCACACCTCAGTTATTTCCGGAATCACAATTAAATGATAATTTATCCTACGGTTACAATCGGGCACGTTTAGCTTTTTATAACATCGACCCTATTTTTTACGATCGTGCCAATTCTCAGGCACCGCCACTCCCGGATTCAAGAAACGAATTGTCGAACCATTTTGTACGAGAGGTTTTAGAACAAGAAGTTTTCCCCTATAAACAAAGCGTTACCGGCCAGCCTTTAAGTTTGCCAACTTTAGATTTGGCTTTTTATCCAAAAGTGCGTGGCCCATATAACTTTGCAACCTCCGGAATAAACAATGATGGCACACTGCAAAATCCGCAAAGCAGGTGGGGTGGTATTTTCCGCAAGATGGACAGTAATGATTTTGAATCCTTAAACGTACAATATATCGAGTTTTGGGTTTTAGACCCTTTCATTTACAAACCAACTTCTCCCGGAGGAGATTTGTATTTTAACTTGGGCAGTATTTCTGAAGATATTTTAAAAGACGGGCGCAAAAGTTTAGAAAACGGTTTGCCTGCCGATGGCGATGTATCCAAAGTAGATACAACTGCCTGGGGCAGAGTACCGAAATTACAGCCTGTGGTACAATCTTTTGACAATGACCCATCAGCCAGGGCTTTACAAGATGTAGGTTTAGACGGAATGGCCGATGCAGACGAGCGGCAAAAATATGCTCCTTTTATCCAGCAAATTCATAGTGTTTTAAATTCTACAGCTTATTCTCAAATTAATAACGATCCGTCTTCTGATAATTATTTGTATTTCCGGGGAGGACAGTACGATGAAGCCAATGCCGGAATTTTGCGCCGGTACAGTCAGTACAATGGTACAGAGGGCAATTCGAAAACAACAGAACAATCAAAAGCACAGCTTGGCCTGGATAATTCTGCTTCTACCTCATTGCCCGACGGAGAAGACGTAAACCGTGATAATAATATGAGCCAGGCTGATGAATACTTTCAGTACAAGGTTTCAATTCGGCCGCAGGATATGGTTGTTGGCAAAAATTTTATTGCTGATAAGGTAACTTCTCAGGTTAAATTAACCAACGGTAATACACAAGCGGTTACCTGGTACCAGTTTCGTGTGCCAATTAATGGTTATCAGTCTAAAGTTGGCAACATTGAGGATTTTAAAGCAATCCGTTTCATCCGGATGTTCATGACCAATTTTGCCGACACTGCCATCTTGCGTTTTGCCAGGCTGCAATTAATTCGGGGCGAGTGGCGTGCTTTCAATACCGAAAATAGTACAACAAATATCATTGCTGATCCGGCAATTGTAAACCCTTCGCTTGATAATTCTACCATTGATGTATCTACCGTAAATATAGAGGAGAACGGAAATCGCACACCTATCCCTTATGTTGTTCCGCCAGGTATTACCCGCCAGCGCGATTTTAATAATTATACCACCAATACATTGCTAAACGAGCAATCTCTGCAAACAACAGTTAAAAACCTGCGCGACGGCTACTCGAAAGCTACGTTTAAAACGTTTAACAATGATTTGAGGCAGTACAAGGAGCTGGATATGTTCATTCATGCGGAAGGGGCACAATTACAAAATGGTGATGTAAGTGCTTTCATTCGTTTAGGGGTTGATTACATAGATAATTACTACGAATACGAAATACCTTTACAAATAACGCCAGCTACCACGCGAGATCCTGATGCAATTTGGCCTGCCTCTAACAAATTAGCATTACAGCTTTCTGTACTTACCCGTGCAAAAACAGCACGTAATAATGCCATGTTAAACGGTGCGCCGTGGCCTTTAAATTTACCTTTTACTTTTACAGACGGTGCCAACAAAGTAACTATAAAAGGGCAGCCAGATTTAAGCCGTTTAAAAACGATTATGCTGGGTGTGCGAAATCCATATAAAGGAAATTCTCCTCCGGGAAAGGATGACGGACTGGATAAATCTGCTATTGTTTGGTTTGATGAGCTACGGTTAACCAATTTTAAAGAGCAAGGCGGCTGGGCTGCAACGGGCAGGTTTAACGCTAAACTGGCAGATTTAGGCGATGTAAGTATTGCAGGCAGTAAAAGCACTATTGGTTTTGGTACTTTGGATTCTAGGATTAGTGACCGTAGCCTCAGCGATAATCAATCTGTAGATGTATCGGCCAACATGGAACTGGGCAAATTTTTTCCGGCAAAATCTGGTATTAAAATACCGGTTTATGTAAACTATTCTAATCAAAAAATCACACCGGAGTACGATCCAGCTTCTCCTGATATCGACTTAAAATCAGAACTGGCGCAGGTATCAAAAGCTAAAAAAGATTCGATCATTAATGTGGTGGAAGATTATACCGTTAGAAAAAGCTTCAACCTAACCAATATTCATAAGGCAAAAACAGCACCTAATGCCAAAAGCCATATTTGGGATGTGGAGAACCTGAGTGCCACGTATGTTTATACCGAGTATGAGCACCATGATTTTATTACAGAAAATGCTTTTCAAAAAACGTATATAGTTGGCTTAAATTACATTTATAATAACCAGCCTAAGTTTTACAGTCCTTTTCAAAAGATAATTAAAAGCAACTTATTGAAATTGTTTAAGGATTTTAACTTCAGCATCTTGCCGTCCAGATTAAACTTCAGCATCAACTTAAACCGCTTTTATTCTGAAAATACTCTTAGGAACAATGACCCGGAAAACTTTATTGCGATACCAACTACGTATAACAAAAACTTTTTAATCAGCCGTGTTTATGGTATTGGATGGAACCTTTCCAAGTCATTGCAAATGGATTTTGATGCAACCAATTTAGGCGTAATAGATGAACCAGCAGGCCGAATCAACGGTTTAAAGCAGGATACTTTATGGAACAATTTAAAAAAACTGGGCCGGACCACTAATTATACGCACACTATCAATTTTAACTATACTACACCAATCAACAAAATTCCTGGCTTAGACTGGACAAATATGACGATGCGTTACAGCACGCAGTTTAACTGGAATTCGCAGGCACAATTTTCATTAAATAACCCGGCTTTTGATGTAGGCAATACCATTCAAAATTCGCGCACCATCCAACTAAATCCTGTTTTAAATTTTATTGGTTTGTATAATAAAATACCGATATTAAAAAAAGCAAATGAGGCCGATCAAGGCGGGTTAGGTAATTTACTGCTTCATATTATAACCAGCGTAAAAAACATTAGCGGAACTTACACGCGGACAGAAGGCACGTTTTTACCAGGCTATTTGCCTAAAACAAAGTTTTTTGGGGAAGATTTGAATTACAATGCGCCTGGTATCGGATTTCTTTTAGGCAGTCAGGCTGATATCCGCAGCAGGGCAATTTCTAACGGCTGGATCAGTACGGACACTTTGCAAAATCAACTGTTTACCAAAACATTAAATGAAGATTTACGGCTGAGGGGCGTATTAGAACCAATTCCGGATTTGCGCATAGAACTAAGTGCATTCCGTACCCGCAACTTAAACTATCAAACCAACTTTAAATATTCGCCAATAACCAATGATATCGAAAATTTAAGTCCGATTACTTCGGGAGATTACAGTATTTCTTATTTTACTTTGCCTACGGCTTTTTCTAAAACATCAGGTATAAACAACACTTCATCTGTTTTTCAAAAGTTTTTAGACGATCGTAGCATAGTTTCCCAAAGGCTTGGAAGGCAAAACCCGAACTCAGCCAGAACTGTAACCAATGGTTTTGCTGATGGTTATAGCGCCAACGACCAGGATGTATTGGTGCCTGCATTTTTAGCTGCCTATTCTGGTAAAAATGCCAGCACTATCGGTACGTCCAGTTTCCCTAATATCCCAATTCCCAATTGGCAAATTACTTATAACGGATTAAGCAAAATACCTTTTTTAGCAGATATTTTTGATTCTTTTGATTTTCGGCATGGTTACCGTTCTGCTTATAGTGTAAATGGATTTAACACTTTGCTCCGTTATTCCGAAGCCAACGGTGCTGTTAATGTCCGCGATGCCAACAATGATTTTTTACCTTTTTACCAGTATTCGCAAATCACCATTTTTGAACAGTTTGTGCCTTTACTTGGTTTTGATGCCCGTTTTAAAAACAGCATGACCGGTACTTTTGAATACCGTAAAAGCAGGACACTTAGTTTAAGTTTGCTAAACAGTCAGTTAACGCAGCAAAATGAAAACAATATAGTATTCGGTTTTGGTTATCACACTAATAAATTCCGTTTTCCTTTTGGGTTGTTCAGTAACCTCCAACTTAAAAACGATATGACCTTTAAACTTGATTTTGCCCTAACGGATAATAAAACAGTGATTTATCGGCCAGACGTACAGGAAGCAGATATTTCATCAGGTGCAAAAAATATAACAGTGCGGCCTTCTATCAATTATGTCATCAATCAGCGGTTTAATATGCAGTTGTTTTACGATTCTAACATCACCAAGCCTTACACATCACAATCTTTTAACACAGCTTTTACCAATTTTGGTGTTAATTTGAAGTTGCTTTTTCAGTAATACCAGTTTTTATGGTATAAAAAAAGCATGCCTGATTATTACCAAACATGCTTCTTTTACCATAGAAAATTACTTATTTCAAATCGCCCCTAACTTTGTTTACTGTAGTCCTTCCTGGCAAATAAACCTGGAAACCAAAATTTAAAGCAAGGGCACTTGAGTAACCATTGTTACCAAAACCGGCCACAGCATTATATTTAAGCAAAGTTTCTAAACCGATGCTTGGTGTAATAAAATACGCAAAACCTGGTCCGAAGCCAAAGCCTAAACCGTTAGTATTGCCACCGCTGCCAGAGTAGTTTACTCCTTCAATTCCGATGTTCGCTTCACCAAAAATACGGCCGTGTTTAACAATTTCTGTTCCTGCACCGCTGTATTTGCGGGCCAATGCGCCAATGCCATAATTAACGGTAGAACCTGCGCCAGTGGCAGTTGCAATTCCAAAGTTTACGTATCCACCCAAAGCAGTGTTATCTTGTATAAACCATGCTGCTTTTGGAGAAATCGTACCTGTGAAGTTACCGCCCTTTTCTAAACTTAAATTTAAATTCGCCAGGTCTCCCCCAATTAAAACATTGCCTTTTTGGATTTGGGCTTTTGCAGTAAATAGCAATCCGAATATTGCAAATCCTGCTAATGTAATCTTTTTCATTGTAGTAGTTTTTATTATAGTTTAACAATGCCGTAATAACAAAACCTTAAAACCTTGGTTTTAACTTTTATGTAATTATTATGTGATACTTCTGCAATTAAAAGTTTGGCAAGTTCAGTTTCTAATCGTGTTTTTATTAATTTTGGGAAAAAAAGAACATGAAATTTCCTTCAGAATTAAAATATACCAAAGACCATGAGTGGGTGAGGGTTGATGGCAATACGGCTTATATCGGCATTACAGATTTTGCACAACACGAGCTGGGAGATATCGTTTATATAGATATTAATACCGTTGGCGAGCAAGTTGCCAAAGAAAGTATATTTGGTACGGTGGAAGCTGTAAAAACAGTTTCTGATTTATTTATGCCGGTTAGCGGAGAAGTTTTAGAAGTTAATGCCGAACTGGATGCTAAGCCTGAATTGGTTAATTCTGACCCTTTTGGTGATGGCTGGATGGTAAAAATCTTGGTTTCAGATCCGGCAGAATTAGATGAACTTTTATCGGCAGAAAGTTATAAAGCTTTAATAGGCGCTTAATGCAGAAACTATTAAAATACCAGAGCCTTACCTTAATCTGGGCTTTGTTTATTTTTATTATCTGTTGCGTTTCTTTAGGAAAAGTAGGCGAATCGCATTTGTTTTTTAAAGGCTTTGATAAACTCACACATACAGGTTTATTTTTTGTGCTTACCATTTTTACTTTTTATGGTTTAATCCGTAAACAGCAACACATTAAATTCCCGGCATCTGTATTTATAGCTGTATTAATGGTTATGTTTTTGTTCGGCGGCACAATTGAGCTTCTGCAATGGAAAATCTTTACTTACCGCAGTGCAGAGTGGGACGATCTTTTTTGCGATGTGCTGGGTTCTTTAATGGGTATTTTCAGTATTTTAGTAACTACGTATGCCATACAAGCTCAAAAACAATAAACAACTATTAGCCGCATCTTTTCTTGCAGTAATGTTATTTTCTTCCTGCGGATTGTTCCACAAAAAATGCAATTGCCCGCATTTTCGCTATAATTCCTATCAGCGGCAGTAATCGTTTTTCATCTAAAACTTTAATAAACATCAATTTTATGTTGATAAAAGAAGCATCAATAATTACAAAAAGATTATTAACTCTTATTTGGATTTAATTTAAATAAGGTTTAGCTTTACGGTATAATTTGTATTTTTATCCATGAAGCTATCGCAACTAACAATAGGCAAAAAAGGTATCATCAAAGAATTTACCGATTTGGAAATGTCTGTTAAACTGATGGAAATGGGTTGTTTGCCGGGCGAGGAAATCAGCATCCAACGCATTGCGCCGCTTGGCGACCCGATTGCCATTAATGTTTCCGGTTACCAGTTAAGTTTGCGCAAACGCGAAGCATCTACCATTATATTACAATAATTTGCGTTGAAGGCTGATTTAAAAGTTGCATTAATAGGGAACCCAAATACCGGCAAATCCACGCTTTTTAATGTTTTAACCGGCCTTAACCAAAAAGTAGGCAACTTCCCCGGTGTTACGGTTGATAAAAAAACCGGTTTTTCTTTGTTAAACGATGGCCGCCGCGCCCAAATCATCGATCTTCCCGGAACTTACAGTTTATATCCGAAAAGTAAAGACGAGTCTATCGTTTTTTCTGTTCTGGCCGATCATTTCAACCCGCACTATCCTGATCTGGTGATCGTTATCCTTGATGCTTCTAATTTAAAACGGAACCTGTTGCTTTACACGCAGGTTGCCGATTTAAAAATCCCGGTTATTTTGGCTTTGAACATGATGGATTTGGCCTCTAAATCCGGCTTAAACATCAACATTAATTTGCTTTCAAAAAAATTAGGGGTTCCCGTTGTGCCGATTTCTGCCCGCAAAGCCGAAGGAATTGATGTGCTAAAAGAAGCAATCGGTTATGCCAATAAATTTGCTTTGCAGGAAGATACGATTGATGTGGAACAATTAGCGCCGGAACTGATCAGCAGCATCCGCGAAGAAATCAACGTAGAAAATAATTATTACGCTTTGCAACTGGCGCACCAGCACGAATATTTGCCGTTTTTATCGCCGCAGCAAAACGACCGGATTGAAACTTTGGAGGAGGAGCACAGCTTTCATTCGCAAAAATCTCAGGCTACAGAAACCATTGCGCGTTATAATTTTATAAACGATGTGCTTTTTGATGTGGTTACCCGAAAAGATCATTTTGCGGAAGAAGAAAGTTACAGCAACAAAATCGACCGGGTTCTCACCCACAAAATCTTCGGTTTCGTTATTTTCTTCGCCGTCCTGATGTTCATCTTTCAGGCAATTTTCTCCTGGTCGGCTTACCCGATGACGCTGGTTGAAAATCTGTTTACCTGGTTAACTTCCACACTTCACGGCATACTTCCGGCCGGCCCGCTAACCAGTTTATTGTTGGATGGTGTAATTGCCGGGTTAAGCGGCGTGCTGGTTTTTATCCCGCAGATCGCTATTTTGTTTGCTTTTATTTCGATTTTGGAAGATACCGGTTACATGTCCCGCATTACGTTTATGATGGACCGCATTATGCGTAAAGTCGGTTTAAACGGAAAATCGGTTGTGCCGCTGATTGGCGGTTTTGCCTGCGCCGTGCCTTCCATCATGAGCACACGCACCATCGAAAACTGGAAAGACCGCATGATCACCATCATGGTTACGCCGCTGATTACCTGTTCTGCACGTTTGCCGGTTTACACTTTGCTCATTTCGCTCGTTGTTCCTAATCGAAACATTTGGTGGCTTTTTAATTTACAAGGTTTGGCCATGATGGCGATGTACTTGTTCAGCGTAGTTTCCGCAGTGGTGGTTGCGTTTGTTTTTAAGCTGATTTTAAAAAGCCGCGAACGTGGTTATTTCATCATGGAACTGCCCGTTTACCGGATGCCGCGCTGGAAAAACGTAGGTTTAACGATGTACGAACGGTCAAAAACTTTTGTGATCCAGGCGGGGAAAGTTATCATTGCCGTTTCAATAATTTTATGGGTAATGGAATCGTACGGGCCGGGAAAACGGATGGAACAGATCGAGCAGAAATACAGCAATGCTTCTTTTACGGCACAAAAATCAGCAACGGAATTAGAACGTTTAAAAGCTACCGAAAAAAAAGAAAATTCCTACGCAGGTATTTTAGGCCACGTGATCGAGCCGGCAATCCGCCCTTTAGGTTTTGATTGGAAAATTGGCATCGCCTTGATAACTTCCATTGCTGCACGCGAGGTTTTTGTGGGAACGATGGCCACCATTTACAGTGTTGACGGCAATGCCGATAAACTGGATTCGGTTTTAGACAAGATGAAACACGCTAAAAATCCTGAAACCGGTTTGCCGGTTTTTACCTTCGCCGTCGCCATGTCGCTCATGATGTTTTACGCCTTTGCCATGCAATGCGCCAGCACGGTTGCCGTGGTTTATCGGGAAACCAAAGAGTGGAAATGGCCGGTTATTCAGTTTGCTTACATGACGGTTTTGGCTTATGCCGCAAGTTTTATAACTTTCCACTTGTTAAAATAAGCTTTAAATTGCCGCGTGGATAAAAAGGAAATCCTGAAGAATTACATGCCCGAAGCAGCCGCTTCGGTGATTGCCAAATGGATAGATTATTTTCAGTGCGAATTTAAAGTTTCCCGCAACCGCGGAACCAAATTTGGCGATTACCGCTCGCCTTTTGGCGGAAAAGGGCACCGCATTTCTGTTAATTTCGACCTCAATTCTTACGCTTTCCTGGTAACTACGGTGCACGAATTTGCGCATTTATATACTTGGAACCAGCATCAGCATAAAGCAAAACCACACGGTGCCGAATGGAAAACCAACTTTAAAAGAATGATGAAACCATTTTTTGAGCTGGGGATTTTTCCTGCAGATGTAAACCTTGCCATCCGTAATTATCTGGATAATCCCGCAGCTTCCAGCTGTTCTGATCTCACTTTGTTTCGCGCCCTTAAAAAATATGACGTAAAAGAAGCATCTGTTATTTCCGTAGAAAAAATCCCGGCAAACGGTTTGTTTAGATGGAAAGACGGACGCGTTTTCCGCAGAGAAGAACGTTTGCGAAAGCGTTATCGCTGTGTAGAAGTGAGCACGAATCGGGTTTATTTGTTTAATCCTGTTGCAGAAGTAGAACTACTGGATAATTACTAATTAAAAACAACATATTTTTATTGTTTTTCAATAAATAAAATTATATTTGTCATCTAAATAAATCAATATGACAAGTAATAGTATTAATAATTGGCTAAAAGCTGTAAAAGTAGTTTTGTGGATATCCTTGATTGGATTCGGATTAACACTAATCAACACAACAGGACTAATTCTCACTTCAAGTGATATGTTTGCCACTGTCAAATTAAAGAAATCGGAAACAATTATTCTTGACAATGGACAGCTAAAAGCAAATGGAGGTATATTTTCCTTCAAATCTACAAATGTTATCGACCGGCTGATATTTAAACATGTATATGGTTATCATGACTTTATACAGTCATTATTCACATTTATAACTTGTTTTATTCTTTTACTAACAGTAAATAAAGTTGATTCAAGTAGTCCGTTTAATTTGATTATAGCAAAAAGAATTTGCTTGATTGGTGTAATATATATTTTATATGGTTTAATAAGTATTGGTGCGGGGTTTTATATAGTATCAAGAATAGAAGCTATAACTAATCAATTGACGGGTAATTATTCTAATTTCAGAGACGATTTATCTAACATTAAAGTTGGCATTTTTATATTGATTTTTTCATTGATCTATAGAGTTGGTGTAACTTTCCAGGAAGAAAATCGATTAACTGTTTAACAATGCCAATTATTATAAATTTAGATGTAATGATGGCAAAGCGTAAGATATCGCTTAATGAATTACAGCAAAAGGTAGGCATCACTTTAGCTAACTTATCTATTTTGAAAACTGGAAAAGCTAAGGCGGTTCGTTTTGAAACTTTAGAATCTATCTGTAAAGCTTTGGATTGTCAGCCCGGAGATATTTTGGAGTATCGTAAACTTTAACTTTCTTACATATCCAGCAAACTCAAATCAAATTTCGGCGGAATGATATAACGCAGCTGCACCAAACCACTGGAGTAAGATTTATGGTTGATCAGCATTAAATCAATTTTATTTTCAGAGGCTGAAAAGAGGGTTTTTCCTCCGCCCAAAATTAAGGGATGTACAGAAACCAAAAACTCATCCACTAAATTTTCTGCCATAAAAGAAGCAACCAAATCTGCACCGCCAAACAGCCAAATGTTCCGGCCTTCCTGTTCCCGAAATTGCTGAACAAAAGCTACAAAATCAGCTTTGCGGATGATGTTAACAGCCAAATGCTCATCCTGCAAAAGTGTATCCGAAAAAACGTAAATAGCATGATTTTCAAAAAAACCAAGTCCTGTTTGTGCAATCAGCTCGTAACTTTTTCTGCCCATAAACAAAGCATCGGTATCTTCGGAAAACTCGGTTAAACCGTAATCCTGGTCGTTTAAACACCAGTCAATTTCGCCGTTTAGCCCTTCAATAAAACCATCTAAAGTTGTGGCAATGTTTAATGTGATTTTGCGCATAGATTTTTTGTTGATAGATTATAGTTAATAGTTTATAGAAGCGGCTATGAACTATTGACTATCAGCCATAAACCATTGACCATCAGCTTTCTTCGTTCTTCTCTTTCCATTGCTGACTGAATGATTTCGGGGCAACTTCAGGCATCTCCCTAAAATGTCCCCAAGTATTTTTAAAAAGAAATTTTAGCAGGAAATTTTTACTTTTTCCGCCCAAATAGTCGGTCAGCTTGCGGCTTAGCATTCCTTTTTTCCACAAAGCCCAGCCCCATTTTTCTTTTATCGGGTTGAGGTTTTCTTTTACAAAATCGCGTCGGTTTAACAGCAATAATTTGTGCAGATCAATTTTTACCGGACAAACTTCCGAGCATTTTCCGCATAAACTGGAAGCATAGCTCAAATGCTTAAACTCTTCCATGCCTTTTAAATGCGGCGTAATGATGGAACCGATCGGGCCGCTGTAAGTGGTTTCGTAAGTGTGGCCGCCAATGTTTTTATAAACTGGACAAGCGTTTAAACAAGCGCCGCAACGAATGCAATACAAAGCCTGCCGCTGGTCTTTTTGTGCCAGTAAATTCGTGCGGCCATTATCCAGCAAAACCACATACATTTCTTCCGGGCCGTCGGTTTCGTTTGCTTGCCGCGGTCCGCTTAAAATGGTGTTGTAAACCGTTAAATTTTGTCCGGTTCCGTGTGTGGAAAGCAACGGCCAGAACAAATCCAGGTCGGCAATCGAAGGGATCATTTTCTCAATCCCAACAATGGCGATATGGATTTTAGGGAAAGTAGTGCAAAGCCGCGTATTGCCTTCATTTTCGGTAACGGCGATACTGCCCGAATCGGCAATTAAAAAGTTGGCTCCGGAAATGCCAACATCAGCGTGCACATATTTTGCACGAAGCAGTTCGCGCGCTTTCATGGTCAACTGTTCCGGCGTGGCATCTATCGGCGTACCAAAATGTTTATTAAACAATCCGGCAATATCTTCTTTGGATAAGTGCATGGCCGGCGTAACAATATGATACGGTTTCTGGCCGAGCAGCTGCACAATGTATTCGCCCAGATCGGTTTCCAGGCTTTCGATGTTGTTTTGAGTGAGGAATTCATTGAGGTGAATTTCTTCCGTAACCATCGATTTGGATTTGACTACTGTTTTTGCACCTGCTTTTTCAATAATATTCAGGATTTCTTTTTGCGCTTCTTCCGCATCGTTTGCCCAGATCACTTTGCCGCCGCGCCGCTGAAAATTAGCTTCAAACTCAGGCAAAAGTTTGTCTAAGTTTTCCATCACTTTCCATTTGATTACATGGGCTTTGCGCTTGGCATTTTCGAGGTTGGTTAAACGGTTAATTCCGCGGGCAACAGCAACATCATATTTACCAATATTATGGTTGATGATGCTGCGGTGTTTTAGGTCGAAAGCTTTAACTTCAGCACTCGCAATAAAATCTTCGGCAGTTTTGGTCATGCTGTAAAATTAGGGATTTAGCTTTTAACGCAAATACTACTGCTTCGTTATAAAGTTTGCTGATTTTTAGGTGATAAAAACAGCATCGCTATTTTACTGTCCGTTTGGCTTATCCGTTTTAACATCTACAACAGGCCGTTCATCGCGGTTAGCTAAATTCCAGCCTGTATAAAATACTAATTGCGCCCGTTTCACCAGCATCGGGAAATTGATTTTGCTTACTTCATCGCCCGGGCGATGATAATCCGGGTTTTCGCCATCAAAATAAAAAATAATTGGCACGCCGTGTTTTGCAAAATTGTAATGGTCTGAACGGTAGTAAAAACGGTTCGGATCATTCGGATCATCGTATTTATAATCCAAATCCAGTTTTGTGTAAGTTGAATTTACTTCCTCGGTAACTTTACGCAAAGTGGTGCTTAACATGGCAGAACCAATCACATAAAGGTAATTTGATGAATCAGCTTTGCCAATGTAATCATAACCAGTGCGGCCGATCATATCAATATTTAAATCAGTTATAGTTTTCTCCAACGGAAAAACCGGATGATCAGTATAATATTCTGATCCCAGCAAACCTTTTTCTTCGCCCACATTTCCTAAAAACAAAATACTGCGGCGTGGACCGTGGCCTTCTTTTTTTGCTTGTGTAAACGCACGTGCAATCTCTAAGATTCCGGTTGTACCCGAGCCATCATCATCTGCACCGTTGTTTACTTTATCTGTTCCGGTTGTTGTTAAGCCGATATGATCGTAATGTGCAGAAAATACCAGGATTTCGTCTTTTAATTTTGGGTCTGAGCCTGGCAAAAAGCCAACCACATCAACTGCTTTTGCCGGTTTGCTTTCTGAATGATAACTTAATACGAAATCTGCTTTTAAAATTTTTGCTGGTACGTTTCCTGCTGCAGATGCTTCTTTTAGTACATCAAATGTTTGGCCTGAAGCTTTTACCAATTGATCTGCAACAGCTAAATCAACATTTATAACAGGGGCTTGTTGCTGTGTAGGAGCTGCATTTTCTTTTTTGAGTGCGATACTGCTGCCTGTAAAGCTCGAACCGGAACGTTTAAGCACATCGGTAATTCCGGCGTTAGCAGCCAAAATAACAGCTGGATATTTACTTTGCAGTTCTCTTACAATTTTAGATCTGGCTGCACTTATGCGATAACTGGTGTTGGTAGTTGTGCCGGTTCCGGGTTTATCTTCGTTTATCCAGACTAAAATTTTGCCCGTTATGTCGGCAGTTCCGATTTCTTCCGGAGTTCCATAACCAATAAAAACTACCTCGCTGGCTTTTGTATTTGTATTGGCAAAAGTTCCACGCATTAAAAAATCTTTACCGTTTTCGAAAGGCTGATTATTTACGCTGAAGGCAGTTACTTTTAAACTCTTTTCTTCCAACGGAACATCTAAAAAATAAGAACCATTAACCGGCCCTTGCAAGCCCAGTTTTTTAAATTCCCCTGCAATATAATTGGCGGCTTTTTCTGCACCGGGTTTTCCGGTTTCGCGGCCTTCAAAAGCATCGGAAGCAATGATGCTGAGGTGTTTTTTGGCATCATCAACCGTAATGTAGCCAGCATATTTTTGCTGGATCGGATCAGGTTTTTGTGCCTGTGCAACACTTAAAACTGCAACCGGAAGTAAGTATAATAAAGTCTTTTTCATTTTAAATTGATTTTAGCAAGAAATTTTGTTGACGCGGTTTGCATGCCGGCCGCCTTCAAATTCCGTATTTAAAAAAGTAGTGGTAATTTCCTGTGCTTCTTTTATCGATATAAATCTGGCAGGAAGGCAAAGTATGTTAGCGTTATTGTGTTTTCGGGCGAGTTCTGCCAGTTCTGTATTCCAGCAAATGGCAGCACGAATTCCCTGATGTTTATTTGCAGTGATTGCGATACCATTTCCGCTGCCACAAATCAAAATGCCTAAGTCGAATTCTTTATTTTCTACCGCAAAAGCAACCGGATGGGCAAAATCAGGATAATCAACAGAAGCGGTAGAATACGTGCCAAAGTCTTTTAGTTGATGTTCAGTTAAGAATGAACATAGCACATCTTTCAATTCAAATCCGGCATGGTCTGCACCGATTGCTATTTTCATGGCATAAAAGAAGTATGGTTATAAAATCAGCTTGTCCGTAAAATCTATGAGGTCATTAACTCGTCATGCTTTTTGTTACGTCTGCGCTCAACCGCTGCGGCTACAAAAATACTTGCTTCATACAATATAAACAGCGGAATACTTACTATGGTCATGGTTAACATATCCGGGGTTGGAGTTACCACAGCCGCTATAATCAAAATAATTACGATTGCATAGCGACGGCTTTCGCGCATAAACTTTGGTGTCATGATACCGACTGTTGCTAATACATAGATCAACATTGGTAGTTCAAAGACCAATCCGGAGGCAATGGTTAAAGTAGCTACCGATGATATGTAAGAATCGATATCGAACAGATTTTGAATGCGAGAACTTACCGTGTACGTGGCAAGAAAATGTAAAGACATCGGTGTTATTACATAATAGCCAAATAAAACGCCTATAAAAAACAGTATGCTGGTGTAAAAAACAAAGCCGCTGGCAGCTTTACGTTCTTTTTCAAGTAAGGCAGGCCTAATAAAACGCCACACCTCCCATAATAAGTATGGAACGCCGAGGGTCAAGCCGATCATTAATGAAGAGTTAATCTGCAGCGTAAACTGACCCGCCATTTCTGTATTGATCAGGCTTATATGGAACTCGCTAAAGCAAAAATTGCGGCCAATAGCGTTCCCTACATTACATATGGTGCGATAAGTCCAAAAATTAGGTAAGCTTGGACCCATAATTACGGTATCAAATATCCAGTCGTAATAGGCAAAGACAAAGCCGGTAATTACGATTATGGCGATAGCTGATCTGATCAAATGCCCTCTTAAAGCATCCAAATGATCAAAAAAGGACATTTCGGATTCCAGGTTATTGCCTTTTTCTTTTAGTGCTTTAAATATTTTATTGTCTTTAAGATCGCTCATGATGCAGTAGAAACAAAAATACCATTCTGCTGGGATTTAGAATGGTACTTACGTTTAAATATATAATCGGTTTTTAGTTTTCGGTGTATTCAAAAGTCTCCATAAACTTGGTGGTAAAGTTACCAGCGCGAAAGTTTGGATCCTGTAACAATTTCATGTGAAAAGGAATAGTAGTTTTAACACCTTCGATCACAAATTCGCTCAGCGCGCGCGCCATTGTATTTAACGCTTCTTCGCGGGTTTGGGCCGTACAAATCAATTTTGCAATCATCGAATCGTAATTTGGCGGAATGACATAACCAGAATAAACGTGTGTATCAACCCGAACGCCGTGGCCACCGGGAGAATGGAAGTTGGTGATTTTCCCAGGAGAAGGCCGAAAGTTATTTAAAGGATCTTCTGCATTGATCCGGCATTCAATAGCATGCATTGTCGGTTCGTAGTTTTTGCCGGAGATCGGGATGCCTGCTGCTACTTTTATCTGTTCTTTTATCAAATCGAAATTAATCACTTCTTCGGTAACCGGATGTTCAACCTGGATGCGCGTATTCATCTCCATAAAATAGAAATCGTGGTTTTTATCCACCAAAAACTCAATTGTTCCGGCACCTTCGTATTTTACAGATTTTGCACCTTTTATCGCAGCTTCGCCCATTTTGCGGCGGAGTTTTTCAGTCATAAAAGGCGAAGGTGATTCTTCGACCAATTTTTGATGGCGGCGTTGGATTGAACAATCCCGTTCTGATAGATGACAAACTTTACCAAACTGATCGCCAATAACCTGTATTTCGATGTGGCGCGGATCTTCCACATATTTCTCCAAATAAATTCCGTCGTTACCAAATGCTGCTCCAGCTTCGGCACGGGCAGAATCCCAGGCCGCTTCAAAAGCATCATCTTTCCAAACAATACGCATTCCGCGGCCGCCGCCGCCGGCTGTTGCTTTTAAAATAATCGGATAACCAATTTTGTTGGCAACCTGGATACCTTGTTTTACATCTGTCAGCAAACCTTCGGAACCCGGAATGGTAGGCACGCCCGCTTTTTTCATGGTGTTTTTTGCCGAGGCTTTATCGCCCATGGCATCGATCTGATCAGCTGTGGCACCGATAAATTTGATGCCATATTCCTCACAAATAGCGGAAAACTTGGCATTTTCCGACAAAAAACCGTAGCCCGGATGGATCGCATCGGCATTGGTCAGTTCGGCAGCAGAAATAATATTTGGAATGTTGAGGTAAGAATCTTTGCTGGGCGGCGGGCCGATACAAACCGCTTCATCTGCAAAACGGACGTGCAAGCTATCGCGATCAGCAGTAGAATATATCGCTACTGTTTTTATGCCCATTTCTTTACACGTGCGGATAATGCGCAAAGCAATTTCGCCACGGTTGGCAATCAATATTTTTTTGAACATTACTAAATATCTTTTGAAAAATTAGCGGCTGTAAGAACGAAGTTTTATAGTGGTAAAAACAGTATGTAACGAATTAGGCCGGATCCACCAAAAATAATGGCTGATCGTATTCTACAGGCGAAGCATTATCTACCAGAATTTTAACGATGCGGCCGGATAGTTCTGATTCGATTTCGTTAAAAAGTTTCATCGCTTCGATGATACAAAGTACATCTCCGGATTTAATTTCATCGCCCACATTTACGAAAAGTGGTTTTTCCGGTGATGCAGAACGATAGAAAGTACCAATCATGGGAGATTTTATGGTGATGTATTTTGAAGTGTTTTCTGCCGCAGGCGTAGTAACAACTGGCGTAGTTACTGTGATGGTTGGCGTGGCAACCGTAGTTTCTGCCGTGGCAGCAGCAGGCAATGTTGTGGTAACAACAGCAGTTTGCGGTTGATTGGTTTTGATCGTGATCTTGAAGTCCTGCTGTTCGATAGAAACCTCGTTAACTCCTGATTTTGAAACGAATCGGATTAAATCCTGAATCTGTTTAATATCCATGCTGGTTGTTTCGTTTAATTTAAGTTTGATAATTTGTTTGGCAGGCTAATTTATCATTAAATAACAAAAAAGCAGGGATAAAATCAGTATGCCCATTTTATGTAAGCTGCTCCCCAGGTAAATCCTCCGCCAAAAGCGGCTAAAACTAAGTTATCGCCTTTTTTTAATTTGCTTTCCCATTCCCATAAACATAATGGAATTGTGCCGTTTGTGGTATTGCCATAGCGTTCAATGTTAACCATTACCTTTTCCGGGCCAACGCCCATCCGGTTTGCGGTAGCATCAATAATGCGTTTGTTTGCCTGATGCGGAACGAGCCAGTCTACCGTTTCTGAAGTTAGGTTATTGCGTTCCATAATTTCGGCAGCAGCTTCGGCCATGTTGGTTACGGCAAACTTAAATACGGCTTTTCCTTCCTGGTAAATGTAATGCTGGCGTGCATCTATGGTTTCATGGCTGGTTGGTTTTACAGAACCGCCTGCTTTTTGATGCAAATGACCGATACCAGCGCCATCGCTGCGGAGATTCACATCAATCAACCCAAAACCTTCATAATTTGGTTCTAATAAAACAGCACCGCAGCCATCACCAAAAATTATGCAGGTTGTACGGTCCTGGTAATCAACTATCGACGACATTTTATCTCCGGCTACCACCAAAACCTTTTTATGCTTTCCGGTTTCAATAAATTGAGCACCAACGGTTAAGCCGAATAAAAACCCTGAACATGCAGCTTGCAAATCAAATCCCCAGGCTTTGGTTGCGCCAACTTTTGCGCTGATGATATTAGCCGTTGCCGGGAAAGGCATATCAGAAGTAGTAGTGCAAAAAATCAGCAAATCAATTTCTTCTGCACCAATACCTCGTTTTTCGAGTAATCCCTGAACGGCTGGCACAGCCAAATCAGAAACACCTAAACCTTCGCCTTTTAAAATCCGACGTTCGCTGATGCCTGTCCTGCTTAAAATCCACTCGTTATTGGTGTCAACCATGGTTTCCAGTTCCTGATTAGTCAATACATAATCAGGCACATAACCGTTAACAGCAGTAATTGCAGCGTAAACTTTGTTCATATCGATATTAAAGAAAAGCTTGTTTGATCTTTTCAATCAGACCTGATTCGACTGTATTTTTGGAAAGCAGTATCATACTTTTTATAGCCTCCGGATTGGAAATTCCGTGGCCGATGATAACAGGCGCGTTAACACCTAAAATCGGACTTCCGCCGTATTGCTCGTAATTAAAACGGTCGAAAAACTCATTACGCATTCCTTGATGTAAGGTGATCTCGTAAAAATTTTCTGCCAGTTTTAAAACAACATTTCCGGTAAAGCCATCGCAAACAAATACATCAGCATGATCTGTAAATAAATCGCGGCCTTCAATATTGCCTACAAAGTTAAATTGCTTGTTTTCGGCCATTAAAGGATAAGTAGCCTGACAAAGCAAATTGCCTTTTTCTTTTTCTTCACCGATATTAATCAAACCAACTTTAGGATTATTAATATGGTAAAGTGATTCGGCCATCAAACTGCCTAAAATGCCAAATTGCACCAGCACGTCCGGTTTGCAATCTGCATTGGCGCCAACATCTAAAATAATGCCGCAGCCGCCAATGAGTTTTGGAACGATGCCAGCAATAGCCGGACGAATAATTCCCGAAATTGCTTTTACACTAAACATGGCACCAACAAGCATTGCGCCAGTATTGCCTGCAGAAGCAAAAGAATCAATCAAACCTTCTTTTAAAAGCTTAAAACCGATACCAATGCTCGACTGTGGTTTTTGAGCGATGGCTTTTGTAGGATGTTCTGCCATGCCGATCACTTCGGTTGTATGAACGTATTCAAAACAACCTGTATCAAAATTATTATCTGCAATAATTTTTAAGGCAACTTCCTGATCGCCAATTAAAACTAATTTCTGATCAGGCGATAAAACATGGTAACTTGCAATTGCGCCTAAAACTGCTGCTTCAGGCGCAAAATCGCCACCCATAATATCCAAGCCAATCTTCATTTCAGAAAATTAACTAAGCTGCCGGTGTGCGTTCGATCAAAAGTTTACCGTTAAAGTAAACATTACCATCAACAGTATAAGCCCTGTGTGGCAAATGTACTGCGCCGGTAGTTTTACAGGTAGTTAAAGTAGGTGCTTCCGCTTTGTAATGTGTGCGGCGTTTATCTCTTCTGGATTTGGATATTTTTCGTTTTGGATGTGGCATAACTTCCTAATGTATTAATTTATTTAATGTTCTTTAACACGTTCCAGCGTGGGTCTGTGTCGGTATTTTCTTCTTCGCTTCCCGAAAAGTGCTTCAACTTGTCCAGCATTTCCTGATCGCAAAACGGCGTGTTCCCTTCGTCTTTACAAACACTAACGAAAGGCATGGCCAGGTTAATGTATTCGTAGATTAAACCAGATAAATTAATTTCAAAATCCTGGCGGTTTAAAACCATGATCTCATCATCTGCATCTCCCGATTCTGCTTCGCCTGCAAACTTTACAATTTGGCGTTCCTGCACATCAACCACTTCCGGAAATTGCGAAAGGCAACGATCACACGAACGATCCGCCAAACCGTTGATCTTGAAATCCAGGATCATCATCGTTTCCTGCTTGTCCAAGTCAACTTTGCAATCCAGTTTTCCTTTTTTAACCAATGAATATTCAAACTCATCAAAAAAGGCGTCCGTTATCTCGAAATCAAATTCGTGCTTTCCAAGTTTCAGTCCCTTAAACGGAATTGAATATGTTTTCAGCGTTTTCAATGAGCGTTAATTAGCCCGCAAATTTAGGAAAAATTACACAATCAAAAATAGTTTTTTTAATAATGAAATTAGGGCTGTAAAAGAAGCATCGGAAATCCTAATTCCTTCCGCAAATTCAATCATTTTAACTTTAAAATATATTTACACGATTGCCGTAAAAGCAACTTTTGTTTTACAGCCTTGCTGCTACCGCAATTTTTTTCAATCCCTATCGCGACTAAACTTGCTAAATTTTAGCGGATTTTCTGATAATTCTGCCAATTCTGCGCGGTTTTTTACCACATGAATCGCCGTAAACATTGCCTCCCGGAAAGAAGTTGGCGAGGCCATATTTTTACCGGCAATGCCATATCCAGTTCCATGATCGGGTGAAGTGCGCACTATATTTAAACCAGCCGTAAAGTTTACACCCAGATCAAAAACGGTATTTTTAAAAGGGATCAAACCCTGATCGTGGTACATCGCCAGCACGGCATCAAAGTTTTTATAGGTTCCGTTTCCAAAAAAACCATCAGCAGGAAAAGGGCCGGAAGCTAAAATCCCTTCTGCATTCGCGTGTTCTACAGCCGGAATAATGGTTAATTGTTCTTCAATTCCAATCAAACCATTGTCGCCAGCATGCGGATTCAAACCTAAAACTGCAATCCTCGGTTTCCTGATCCAAAAATCCTGCTTTAAACTCTGGTTCATCAAATTCAGTTTTGATAGGATGTTGGCTACCGTAATTTTCTCGCTGATTTGCGAAACCGGGATATGGCCGGTAACCACGCCAACGCGCATTTCATCGCTCACCAAAAACATCAGCGAATCTTTTGCGCCGCAGCGTTCCTGCAAATATTCTGTATGGCCGGGGAAGTTAAAATGTTCGCTTTGGATGTTGTGTTTATTAATAGGAGCCGTAACCAAAGCATTAATTTTACCTTCAATCAGATCATTTGTGGCGCGTTCCAGCGAAATAAAAGCATATTTTCCGCCGGTTTCGTTGGCTTCGCCGAAATTGATTTTCACATCTTCTTCCCAGCAATTAATCAGGTTTGCTTTTTTGGGATTTGCCTGATCAGGTTCTGCAATTACATTAAAACTAAACTCGTTTAAACCCAGATTTTTGCGGTTATACGATGCAATTTTGGTATTGCCGTAAACAATCGGCGTGCAGTAATTCAGCATTAACGGATCAGCTAAAGTTTTGATAATTACTTCCATGCCAATGCCGTTTACATCGCCAATGCTGATTCCAACTTTTATTTTTTCACTCATTTGAGTTCGATTAATCTATACAAATAAAACATCTCCGCTTAAAAACCGGATAAAGCACAAATATGACGTATTTTGTATCAACTGAAAGAGCAAATGCAATTAGTAAAAGCCAAAAAACATTTAGGCCAGCATTTTTTAACTGATAAAAACATTGCTGCCAAAATTGTAAACAGTTTAAATTCGAAAGGAAAAGTGCTGGAAGTTGGTCCAGGAATGGGCATTTTATCCGATTTTTTATTGGAAAAACCCGAACTGGATGTTCATTTAATTGATATTGATACCGAATCTTACCAGTTTTTACAGAAAAAATATCCGCAATTAGGTCAAAAATTAATCAATGCAGATTTTTTGGAGATGGATTTTGATGCTGTTTTTACCGGTACTTTTTCCATCATCGGCAACTTCCCTTACAATATTTCTTCGCAGATTTTATTTAAAGTGCTGGATAATCGCCATAAAGTTCCGGAAGTAGTTGGAATGTTCCAGAAAGAAGTTGCCGAACGCTGCGCCGCCAAACCCGGAAGCAAAACTTACGGTATTTTAAGCGTTTTTTTGCAGGCTTATTACAAAGTAGAATATTTATTCACGGTGAAAGCAGGCGTTTTTAATCCGCCGCCAAAAGTGCTTTCGGGCGTGATGCGCCTCAGCAGAAATGAAATTAAGGAATTGGGCTGTGATGAAAAACTGTTCTGGCAGGTTGTAAAAGCAGGTTTCAATCAGCGAAGAAAAACGCTGCGGAATGCACTTTCTTCGCTCATCAATAAAGAAAAAATGACGGAAGAACCGATGCTGGATTTGCGCGCGGAAAGATTGAGTGTTGAGGACTTTGTGCGGTTGACGAATATGATTGAGGAGAATAAGTGATTCATATTAATCACTTATAAAATTAAGCCATTCTTGTAACAATTCTTTAAGATCTTGCATTGGGATTATCAGGTTCCCATTTATTATAACGTTGGGATAGCTTAATTCAACAGTTTCAGACTCTATGTTATCAGAAGAAAAAAACTGCTCATAATATTTACCGCTTATTGCATTATTTATATTGTTGATTAGGCTTTCTGTTTCACTGATATTAAGCCGACAAATTATTGTTAAATGGCTGTGCTGGTTTATATTATCTTTCCTACATAAATAACCATTATTACCATCTGAGGTAATTGTTTGATAAAAGGTTATACCATATTGCTCTCTTTTTGACATCATATACTTTTACAGAATTTGTAATACGAAACCCTTAAATTAAAGATGTAAAGATTCATCTGCTATATTAAGAAAACCTCCTCAGACTTCGTTTTAAATTATCCAGTATCTTTGCCTAAAATCAAAGTACTGTGTCCATTACAACTCCAGATAAAAAAATATTAATAGTTGATGATTTCCACCCAGCCTTCGCCCAAGCTGCCGAAAAATTAGGTTATACCTGCACCATCGATGCTTCTTTTACCCGGGAAAAAACGTTAAGCGTAATTGCAGATTACGAAGGTTTGGCGATTAGAACCAAGTTTCAGGTTGATAAAGAAATGATCGATGCCGCGCCAAAACTCCAATTCATCGCGCGCGCCGGTGCCGGAATGGATAACATCGATGAAATTTATGCCGATAAAAGAAGCATCGCCTGCATCAACGCACCCGAAGGAAACAGCGATGCCGTTGGCGAACATGCCGTTGGTTTGCTGCTTTCGCTGATGAATAATTTTAGAAAGGCAGATATCGAAATCCGCAACGGCAAATGGGACCGCGAAGGTAACCGCGGCTACGAACTAAAAGGTAAAACGGTTGGCATTGTGGGTTACGGGCACATGGGCAAAAGCTTCGCCCAAAAACTAAGCAGTTTTGGCGTGGAAGTGATTGCTTACGATAAATATAAAACAGGTTTTTCCGATAAGTTTGCACGCGAAGTAAGCATGGAAGAAATTGTACGATTAAGTAACGTAGTCAGTTTTCATATTCCGCTCACGCCGGAAACGAAAGGAATGGTTGATGATGAATACTTGTTCCATTTCCGCAAACCGATATTTCTGTTGAATACAGCTCGCGGAGAAATCGCCAAAGTGCAGGCAATTTTAAACGGGATCAAAAGCGGCAAAATTTTGGGTGCAGGTTTGGATGTGTTGGAGACAGAAAAGTTTCCGGCATTAGGCGGACAAAGCTGGTTTGAGGAACTGAAAAACAATGGCCGCGTACAACTTACGCCGCATATTGCCGGCTGGACGTTTGATTCGTACCGGAAAATAAGCGAAGTATTGGCCGAAAAACTGAAAAATTTGGAGTTTAAGGTTTAAAATTTTTATCTTCGTTCTAACAAAAACAAGACTATGCAGGCAGGCCGGTGTAGTCTTGTTTGTTTTTTAAAAACGTTGCATCCTTCTGTTTTGGGAGGATGTTTTTAGTTTATAACAACCAGAATTTAAAGAGATTAGACTATGGCAGAAGTTGCTTACTATACAAAAGAAGGGTTAGAGAAATTGAAGGAAGAACTGCAATTTCTGAAAACGGAAGGCCGCGCATCCATTGCCAAAGCCATTGCCGAAGCACGCGATAAAGGCGATCTGTCGGAAAATGCAGAATATGATGCGGCAAAAGAAGCACAGGGTTTGCACGAAGCCAAAATTTCTAAATTGGGCGAAGTTTTGGCCAGCGCGCGTTTGCTGGACGAATCGAAAATGGATATGACCAAAGTTTTGGCCTTATCTAAAGTCAAAATAAAAAACTTAAAAAACGGCGCGACGATGCAATACCAGCTGGTTTCCGAAACGGAAGCTGATTTTAAGGCTGGCAAAATTTCGGTTGCTTCGCCGATTGCCAAAGGTTTGCTGGGCAAAAAAGTAGGCGATAAAACAGAAATCACCGTTCCGGCCGGCAAAATTGAGTTTGAAATTATGGAGATTAGCAGGTGAAATTTAGTTGTAAGTTGTGGGTTATAAGTTGTAAGTTGCCCTTATAGTTCGCATGGCAAGTTGCCCTTATAACTTAACACCCTTAACCGCTATCCAAAACTTACAACGTATAACTTAAAACTTACAACATGCCTACCATATTTTCAAAAATCGTTTCCGGTGAAATAGAAGCGTATAAAGTTGCAGAAAGCATTGATTTTCTGGCTTTTCTGGATGTCAGCCCGCTTGCTGCCGGCCACACGCTCGTAATCCCTAAAAAGGAAGTAGATTATTTATTTGCTTTGGATGATGAAACCTATAACGGCTTAATGATCTTCACCAAAATTGTGGCCGAAGGCATTAAACGAGTAATCCCATGTATCAAAGTTGGTGTTGCGGTGATCGGATTGGAAGTTCCGCATGTGCATATTCATTTAATCCCGATGAACGAGGTGAGCGATATGAATTTCTCCCGCCCAAAACTCAGTTTCAGCAAAGAAGAAATGGAAGCTACGGCGGAGAAAATTAAAGAAGCTTTGCGGGAAGATTGAGATTTATGTTGATTTGTTTAAATTTTTTAATTAAATGGGTTGAAACCCATTTCTACAACATGGGCCGAGCCTACGGCTCTACGAAAGCTGTAGTTGCAGAAGTGTAACTTCGGTACATCTTGTAGCAACGGGTTTAAACCCGTTGATTATAGCGACGTAAAATAAGACATTGGGAGAAATAAAAAAAGTGCTGTAAAAAAAGCATACTTCTTTTACAGCACTTTTTTTGGTATCGCGGCTGATGCAACCCGTTTTACATTATCCTTCACAAAAGATTCCCAGCCGGTATAACTCTTTTTAGCACCGCTTTTTGTGCTGATCTTTTGGAAAGAATGGCAAACCGCAACCGCCAAACCATCGGTTGCATCCAAAAAATCGGGCGTTTCCTCAAATTTTAACAAATTCTGTAGCATGGCGGCAACCTGTTCTTTGCTGGCGTTGCCGTTGCCGGTGATGGATTGCTTGATTTTCCGGGGAGAATATTCTGTAATTTCTACATTTCTGGAAAGTGCCGCCGCCATCGCAACGCCTTGTGCGCGTCCCAGTTTCAGCATCACCTGAATGTTTTTGCCGTAAAAAGGTGCTTCAATCGCTAAACAATCCGGGTGATAATTATCAATCAAGGCAACCGTCTTTTCAAAAATGCGTTGCAGTTTCAGCATGTGGTCGTCCAGGTGGTCCATCTTCACTACGCCCAAACTCAGCAGTTCCAGCTTTTGTCCGTTCTCTTTCACCAAACCGTAACCCATTACTTTCGTCCCGGGGTCGATCCCCAAAATCACCCTTTCCTTGGATTTTTCCACCTGCATAGAACAAGTATAGCCCAAATCCGTAACATTGCAAAAATTTTCGTCTTGGCCCGCATTGCCCGTAAAACGCTCACCTACCTGTTAAAAATTGGTATTTTATTGCTTACCATCTGGTTTGTTTACCGGCACGTTAACCATAATAAAAACCTGGGGCAATTTGTAAACCGCATCCAAAAAATCGGGGAAACGCAGGTTTATACGGCTTTAATTTCAGTTACGGTTTTGATGTTTTTAAATTGGGTTTTAGAAGCCGTTAAATGGAAATACCTAACCAAGCTGCTCGAAAAAATGAGTTTATGGAAAGCTATCGAAGCTGTTTTTTGCGGGTTAACCATGGCCATCATCACCCCAAACCGCGTCGGCGAGTATGGCGGCCGCATTTTATACCTTCCCCCGCGAAAACGTATCCACGGTATTTTTGCCATGGCTGTTGGCTCTTTTGGGCAGAATACGGTTACCAATGTGGTTGGCACGTTGTCGTTGCTGTACTTTATTTACACTTATCAGCAGCTTAACTTTTGGCTTTCTTTTGGGGCAACTTTGCTCGGTGCTGTTTTTATCACTGTTTTTTTGCTGTTTTATTTCCGCATCCGCTGGCTGGTTTTTTTGCTGGATAAAGTTCGCTTCCTTCAAAAATACCACCGCTTTTTTAGTATTATGGCGAAGTACAGTTTTCCGCAGCTTTGTTCGGTTATGCTATTGAGTTTGGCGCGGTTTGCTGTTTTTTCTTCTCAATATTATATTTTGATCCATATTTTATTGCCCGATTTAAAGCTGGTTCCGGTGATGATGATGGTTTTTAACCTGTTTTTTATCCAATCCGCCATTCCATCTCTGGATTTGCTGGACATTGGCGTACGCAACTTTATCGCCAATTATCTGTTCGGTTTTATCACCACACAATCGGTTGCCATTATGGCTTGTGTTTCGTGCATTTGGTTAATTAATTTGATTATTCCTGCGGTGATTGGATCAGTTTTCGTACTCAAACTTAATTTCTTTGGCAACAATACTTAGTTCGGCAGCAGTTTTATTTACCGTTTTATACGTCATGCTTTTTGTGTTTTTGATCAAAGGATGGCTCAGCATCAAACAAAGTTTTGGGGCGATAAAAACAGCATATCAAACCAAAGTAACCGTATTGATTGCGGCGCGGAACGAAGAAACCGGAATCCACAAAACCATCGAAGATATTTTGGCGCAGCAATATCCGAAACATTTGCTGGAAGTGATAATTGCAGATGACCATTCGACCGACCGCACGGCCGAGATTATTTTAAGTTATGCTGAACGTGGCATCAAATTGCTTCAATTAAAAGAGGAACGCGCTTTAAATTCCTACAAAAAGAAAGCCATAAGCGAAGCGATACGTTTATCCACCGGCGATTTAATGGTTGCCACCGATGCCGATTGCCGCATGGGCTCGCACTGGCTCGAAGCGGTGGTTGCCCGTTTTGAAGAAAGCGACGTATTGATGTTATCCTCGCCGGTTGCTTTTTTTGAAGATAAAAACCTGTTCGAAAGTTTACAGGCACTGGAGTTTTCGGCTTTTATCGGTTTGGGCGCGGCAACTATCGGAAACAAAAAAGCCTCCACCTGCAACGGCGCAAATTTAGCCTATAAAAAGAGTGTTTTTAACGAAGTTGGCGGTTTTAAAGGGATTGATGACCTGGCCTCCGGCGATGACGAACTGCTGCTGCAAAAAATAGCTGCAAAATATCCTGGCAGGATCGGTTTTTTAAAACAACGGGAAGCCATCGTTTACACGCACGCCAAGCCAACCTGGGAAGAATTTAAGCAGCAACGACGTCGCTGGGCATCTAAATCGGTGAAATATAAGGACAAATCTATCGTGGCATTGTCAGTTGGTTTCTGGCTCTTCAACCTCCTCGTTCTGGTTAATTTTGTGGCGGGTATTTTCGATCTATACTATTTGAAAATTGCTTTGTTACAACTGTTATTTAAAATAACTGCCGAAGGAATTTTCCTTTTGCTGGTTGCTGCATTTTTTAAACGGCGTAAATTGCTGTTTTTATTGCCTTTAGGTTCTTTACTACACATTTTTTATGTGGTTTATATCGGCGTAATCGGCAACAAAGGTGTTTATGAGTGGAAAGGCAGAAAAGTACACTAAAGTTTTTCTAAATAAATAACCATTTTTGAAGCACCAAAGTCTATATTAGCCTTAAAAATTTCCATTTGATTGAACTTTGACTATAACAAGCCCATCGGCCTCTAACTGGAAGGTTTTTCTGCAAAATAAATTAGCTGTAGCTGGCATGTTATTAATTGTTGTTACTTCGTTTATTGCCATTTTGGGTTATTTGATTATGCCTGATGATACACCGCAGGCAAATGATATGCTGGTGCAGCTAAGTTTAAAAAGTCCCGGCTCTGCTTTTACATTGCTTCGGATTAAAAAGCAGGATTATACAGTTCCTGTCAACTTCCTGCAAAAAATGCTTTTTGGGCAAACCTCGCCCTGGCGTAATGTCCCGGTCACTTCTTTTCGTTTCAACAAAGATTCAATTTACGTTCGAGAATATATTGGTGATGAAGATGTAGCGGCAGAAACAGCTTATAACATCTATAAAATCAGTGGTAAAAGAAGCATCAGTTCGTCTTCATCAGCAACCAACCTAAAAAAAGAGGTGCTAAAAGAAGCATCCGCCCAAGCGGTAAGAAAAGAAATTGCTGAACATCAGCTCATCAAAAAAACATACTGGTTCGGAACAGATATTTACGGCCGCGATATGTTAAGCAGGCTGATTATTGGTGCGCGTATTTCGCTATCCGTAGGTTTTGCGGCAGTTATCATCAGTTTGGGCGCTGGCATAACAATTGGTTCTGCGGCAGGTTATTTTGGCGGTAAAACTGATGATATTTTAAGCTGGCTGATGAACGTTTTATGGGCTTTGCCGGCTTTGCTGCTGGTAATTGCCATTTCTTTTGCTTTGGGTAAAGGTTTGTGGCAGATATTTGTGGCCATCGGTCTTTCCATGTGGGTAGAAGTTGGCCGATTGGTACGCGGACAGGTAATCGCATTGAAACAAGTAGAGTATGTAGAAGCGGCACGTGCTTTAGGTTTTAGCAGTTACCGCATCATCCGCCATCATATTTTGCCTAACATAACCGGTCCGGTTTTGGTACTTGCGGCTTCCAATTTTGCTTCTGCAATTTTGCTGGAGGCCGGTTTAAGCTTTTTGGGTTACGGCGCGCAGCCGCCTACGCCAACTTGGGGAGCCATGATCAAAGAGCATTACGGTTACATCGTTATAGGTTCTGCCTATCTGGCTATTTTGCCCGGTTTGGCAATTATGCTGATGGTTTACGCATTTAATGTGGTAACTATTGGCTTGCGAGATGCGTTTGATGTAAAATCGCAGGATGCACGTATTTAACTTTAACGCAGTAAAAATGAATTGGAGAAGAGATATTATCGATACAGAACTATAACATGAAGTTCGAAGAAGATGAGCTGATCCGCCTGCTTTTAAAAAGGCAGACAGAGTTGAATGCATTGCTGGAAGTAACACAAGCGATCAATAGGAATGCGCCTACTTTAATTTTGACCAATATGTTAAAAGTAATCATGAACGATTATTTGCAAGTTGGCAGGTTTCGCTTTGTGATCGAAATGCAAGGTTATTTTAAATGTATTTCTTTTTACGGGGGAGAATTTGAAAAGCATCAAGTGATTTACAACGCTTGTAAAGGCTTAGGGAAATTTAAAGGGCCGGTTTCGGTCTCCCAAAATCAAGGTCCGCTCCTTAGCAATTACGATTACTTTATACCTGTTGCCCAAAAAAACAAAATGATGGCTTTTACGCTGATCGGCGATTTTAAGACCACACCGCAAATGCTGGGGAACGACCTTAACTTTATTCAAACAATCACTAACGTTATTATTGTTGCCCTCGAAAACAAGAAACTGTTTAAGAAACGGATACAGGCCGAACGTTTTCAGCGGGAAATGGAACTGGCGGTTGATGTGCAGCAAATGATGATTCCGGTTACTATTTTTAACGAACCAGGAATTGAAATTAGTGCCCGTTATCTTCCGCATCAAAATATTGGCGGCGATTATTATGATTTTATACGCCTCAACAATAACGAATTTTTGTGGTGCATTGCAGATGTTTCGGGCAAAGGTGTTTCTGCCGCTTTGCTGATGGCCAATTTACAGGCCAGTTTACGGGCTTGGGCATCGGTAGAGGAAGATTTGACTACCATTATCGAAAAATTAAACGATATAATTATCAAAACCACCAGAGGCGAAAAGTTCATCACCATTTTTTTAGGAAAATTTAACCAGCAAACCCGGAAATTAACTTATATCAACGCTGGGCATAATCCGTCTATCGTTTATCACAAAGGTTTCACTACCGAATTAAAACAAGGTACAACGATTATTGGCGCGCTGGATAACCTGCCATTTATAAATACCAGTGAAATTTTGCTGGAAGAAGAATTTATGGTTTTTAACTACACCGATGGTTTAATTGAGTACGACCAGAACAACCCCCAATGGGACGAAGAAAAACTGCGCGAATACGTACAAGCTAACGGTAAACTTAACCCGGAAGAGTTTAACACAAAAATATTGGAACATGTTAGCCGCATAGCAAAAGGCAAACCGATTGACGATGTTACGTTGCTGACCATCGCTTGTAAATAATATTAATTTTTAAGCGGTAAAAACAGCATTAACCTGGCTGATATTTGAATGTTAATAATGAACGAAAAGCCAGCACTTTTACCGCGCTATCAGCATACTTTATTGGAAGCCGGTTGTGATGAAGCAGGCCGTGGTTGTTTGGCCGGACCTGTGTTTGCCGCTGCCGTTATTTTACCGACTGATTTTAATCATCCTGAATTGAACGATTCCAAGCAATTGGATGAACCAACGCGCAATCAGCTTCGGCAGGAAATCGAAAAGTGTGCTTTGTCTTACGCCGTAGCTTCGGTTGATAATTTGGAGATCGATCAAATCAACATCCTGCAAGCTTCTATTTTGGCCATGCACCGCGCTATTGCAATGCTTCTTTTACCGCCTGAATTTTTGATTATCGATGGCAATTATTTCAAAAAATACCAGTCGCTTAACCACGCCTGCATTGTAAAAGGCGACGGCAAATATTACAGCATCGCGGCGGCTTCAATCCTGGCAAAAACTTACCGCGATGATTATATGAAAAAGATCGCCGAAGAACATCCAGAATATCTTTGGCATCAAAACAAAGGTTATCCAACTATTAAGCATCGAAACACGATTTTAGAAAAAGGCTTTACGCCTTATCACCGGCTAACTTTTCGGGTTCGCGGTCCGCTTTCAGACGGTTTAAAAAGCACTGCCGTTCCCATCGGTTGATTTCATTGTCCTTCTCCTTATTTTACTACTTTTGCCTCCACAAAAACGTCGCCATGAAAACTACTGCCCTTACCAATGTTCATATAAAAACAGGCGCCAAAATGGTTCCGTTTGCTGGTTACAATATGCCGGTTACCTACGCTGGAATTAATGCCGAGCACGAAACCGTGCGTAAAGCTGTCGGTGTTTTTGATGTGAGCCACATGGGCGAATTTATTTTGAAAGGCGAAAAAGCTTTGGATCTCATCCAAAAAGTAACCACCAACGATGCCTCCAAACTGTACGACGGCAAAGTGCAATATTCTTGTTTGCCCAACGAAACCGGAGGCATTGTAGATGATTTATTAGTTTACCGCATGGACGAGAAAACCTACATGCTGGTGGTCAACGCTTCTAATATCGAGAAAGACTGGAACTGGATTTCCCGTTTTAATGATTTTGGGGTGGAGATGAAAAACATTTCCGACCGTACTTCGCTGCTGGCCGTGCAAGGCCCGAAAGCTGCCGAAGCCTTGCAAAGCTTAACCGATGTTGACCTCGCTTCTATGGAATATTATACCTTTAAAAGAAGCATTTTCGCCGGGATAAAAAATGTAATTATCTCTGCCACAGGTTATACCGGTGCCGGCGGTTTTGAACTTTATTTTGATCACGAAAATTCAGAACATATCTGGAATGCCATTTTTGAAGCCGGCGAACCTTTCGGTATCAAGCCGATTGGTCTGGCTGCGCGCGATACTTTGCGCCTGGAAATGGGTTTTTGTTTGTACGGAAACGATATCGACGATACCACTTCTCCGCTGGAGGCCGGTTTGGGCTGGGTAACCAAATTCAGCAAAAACTTCGTCAATTCCGAAGCTTTGAAACAGCAGAAAGAAACTGGCATCAGCAAAAAACTGATTGGTTTTGAAATGTTAGAAAGAGGAATTCCGCGCCATGATTATGAAATTGTAGATGAAGCAGGAAACACGATTGGCAAAGTAACTTCCGGTACGCAATCGCCATCGCTGCAAAAAGCCGTTGGTTTGGGTTATGTTAAAAATGCTTTTGCCAAAGACGGAACCGAAATTTACATCAAAATCCGCGATCAAAAAATCAAAGCGAAAGCGGTGAAGCCGCCTTTTTACAAATAAGTTCATGCTTCTTTTATCACCTGAAAATTGGTGTCCTGATAAATTCCAATGTCTGAAAAACTAACGATTGAAACCTGCTTAACGCCTGCATTACTGCCGCTTTACCAAATCGAAAACAGTATCGCCGTAATTATTGATATTTTTCGCGCCACGTCCTCCATTTGTTACGGGATTGAAAACGGTGCCGAAGCCATTATCCCGGTTGCGCAGGTAGAAGAATGCGCTGTTTACCGCGAAAAAGGTTTGGATTATTTGCTGGCCGCCGAACGTAACGGCGAAGTGGTTGCAGGTTTTGATTTTGGCAATTCACCATTCTCTTACACTTCGGAAAAAGTTGCCGGTAAAACCATTGTTTTAACTACAACCAACGGCACACACGCTTTGCATCTTTCCCGCGCAGCTAAAAAAATCGTCATCGGTTCTTTTTTAAACCTTTCTGCTTTGTGTGATTGGCTGAAATCCCGGCAGGAAAACATTTTACTGGTTTGCGCCGGTTGGAAAAATAACTTTAATTTGGAAGATACTTTGTTTGCCGGTGCAGTTGTAGATCAATTAAAAGCCAGTAATTATAAACTGGACGATCCAAGCATCGCCGCCAACGATCTTTTTCAGCTCGGAAAAAACGACCTCAATTTATATCTGCAAAAAACAGCACACAGCGAACGTTTAAAAAAGTTGGGTATTGAAGAAGATATCCGGTTTTGTTTGCAAACGGATTTAACTACTGCAATTCCGGTTTTGGAAGGGGAGAAGCTGGTGAAGTTGGAACGATAGTTAATTTTTAATTTAGCGTCTGAAAGGAAAGGGATATTTACAATGACTAATTTTTTTAAATACAAAAACTACTTAGCTACAATTGATTTTAGTGTGGAGGATGATGTTTTTTATGGAAGTGTTGTTGGGATTAAGGATGTGATCGCCTTTGAAGGAACATCTGTTAAAGAAGTTAAACATGCTTTTCATAAAGCAATTGATGATTATTTGGCTACCTGTTTAGCTTTAAATAAAAAACCTGAAAAACCAAGTGGAGAAACTTTTTATTTATTGAAAAGCCCGGCCACCGCTAAACGTTTGTTAAAGGCGTTGGAAGAATACGAGAAATCTTCAAAACATTAATTTTTACTTCAACTTTTCATTATTCCGGTGCCGGTCCGCATCGCGGATACTTTTTTTAGCCATGTTTTTTTCTAAAGCTTCGGTTAAATCGATGCCGGTTTGGTTGGCCAGGCAGATCAGCACAAATAAAACATCGGCCATTTCATCCGCCAAAACTACTTCTTCATCGGATTGTTTGAAAGATTGTTCGCCGTATTTCCGGGCCATAATGCGGGCGACTTCGCCCACTTCTTCCATCAAAATTGCGGTGTTGGTGAGTTCGTTGAAATAGCGGATTCCGGTTGTATTGATCCATTCATCAACCAGTTGCTGTGCTTCTTTTATCGTCATAAAATTAGTGGTTGTCTTTATCTTTTGTGTCCATGATGATGGTTACCGGCCCGTCATTCACCAAACTAACCTTCATATCGGCACCAAAAATCCCGGTAGAAATATTTTTCCCAAGCATATTTTCCAACGTTTTAATCATCATTTCGTACAAAGGGATTGCTTTTTCTGGTTTCGCTGCGCGGATAAACGACGGCCGGTTTCCCTTCTTCGTTTGTGCAAAAAGCGTGAACTGGGAAATCAGTAAAATGTCGCCGTTTACATTTGCCAAAGCTTTGTTCATCAAACCGTTTTCATCTCCAAAAACGCGCATGTTGATGATTTTTTGTGCCAGCCAAATTACGTCTTCCTCGGTATCGGCTTCTTCAATTCCCAGCAAAACCATAAAACCGGTTTCGATTTTACCTATTGTCTTGCCATCTATTTTTACAGATGCTTCGCTAACGCGCTGGATGATTACCCTCATTTAGAGTTGTAAGTTTTAAGTTGTCGGTTGTAAGTTTTGGGCGGAGAAAAGCATGTGGTTCAGTACGTATAACTTAAAACTTATCACGTATAACTCCTCTCACGCCCGCGTATCATTTCCCTGATAAATACTCAAATAGCTTTCATAGCGCGAAGGTTCGATTTCACCTGCTTCGAGCGAAGCCAAAACCGCACAGCCGGGTTCGTTAATGTGGCGGCAATTGTGGAAACGGCACTGGTTTAACAACTCGCGCATCTCCGGGAAAAAGTGGCTCAGTTCCTGTTTTTCAATGTCGATTACACCTAATTCGCGTATGCCGGGCGTATCAATCAGGAAACCGCCAAAAGGCAGCTCAAATATTTCAGCAAAGGTGGTAGTGTGTTTTCCGGAATCGCTCCAGTCGGAAATTTCTCCGGTGCGCACTTCAATTCCCGGTAAAATAGCGTTCAGCAAGGTTGATTTCCCCACGCCGGAATGGCCGGAAAAAAGTGTGGTTTTATCTTTTAAAACTGCCGATACTTCTTTTATGCCTGTTTTTTTTAAGGCTGAAACTTCGTAGCAGGCATAACCGATTTTTTCATAAACAGAACGGTAATCTGCCAAAATCTCTAAACCTTCTTCGCTAAATAAATCCAGTTTATTAAAAATAATACCGGCCGGAATGCCATACGCTTCGGCAGTAACCAGAAACCGGTCTATAAAACCAAGCGAAGTTCGTGGAGAAGCCAGTGTAACCACCAGCAAAGCCAAATCTAAATTGGCCGCAATAATTTGCGCTTGTTTGCTTAGGTTGATGGATTTACGGATGATGTAATTTTTTCGGTCGTGCAGTTTGTAGATTACGCCGGTTTGCTGCTCGGGTTCGATCTCGAAATCTACCACATCGCCAACTGCAACCGGGTTGGTTGTGGTTAAGCCTTTTATTCGAAATTTGCCTTTGATGCGGCAATCGTAGCGGTTTCCTTCCGCATCCTGCACCTGGTACCAGCTTCCGGTAGATTTTGTTATGATACCTTGCATTTAATCAAAAGATAAAATAGATTTGATACTATTGCGCAAACGATCAATAGTTTCTTCATCGAGGCGACCAATTTTTTCGCGCAGTCTCGATAAATCCAACGCCCTGATTTGATCGGCCAAAATATAAGATTGTTTTTGCAAACCATTTTCGATATTTGGTTCTACAGCAAGCCGGATTAAAGATATTCCTGCCCTGGGTTGTGAAGAAACAGCACAAGCAATGGTTGAACTGTGGCCTGCATCGTGTAAAATATCTGATTGCAAAATTACAACCGGACGAATTTTCCCAGGTTCGCTCCCTGATGCCGGCTCCAGGTTGGCAATCCAAATTTCGTACTGTTTGAGTTGTTGCTTATTCATCTAAATGTTTTTGCATATCAATTAAAGAAGCCGTTTCAAATATCTTTTTTAATTCTTTGTCCGGGTCATGTTCTTTTAAAATAGCTACTTCGCGCTGCAACTGTTCTTCCAAAGCTTTTCTTTTCAGCTTTTTATTATGGCCTGCCAATGCTTCTTTTATATAGCTATTTCTACTAACATTCAATTCCTGCACTTGCTTTTCGGTTTCTTCAAAAAGCTTATCGTCTAACTTAAGCAGTATACTTTTCATAGATGCTGTTTTTATATATCAAATTTAGATATACTTTTTACATAGCACCGTAAATAATCAAATTTTTTATTGCAAATCAGCAAACAAAACATTTACTTTATGCCGCCCTCAAAAAGGATAATTTATGCTGAACAATTTATTTATTACGATTACCCAAATTATTACCATCGGCAATTTTGCGGAGGAAGTATAAGTTTGGTAAAAATTTAAAGATAAACCACCAAAAGCCTTCCTCCGCAAAGAGGAAGGCTTTTTTGTTAAACCTGTGATATGAAAGTTTTAAAGTTCGGAGGCACATCCGTAGGTTCTGCCGAAAGCATCCAAACGCTGCTGCAAATCGTTAAAAAAGAAAGTGCAGTTTCCGGCAATCCGGTTGTAGTTGTTTCTGCGATGAGCGGCGTAACTAACCTGCTTTCTAAAATGGCCGAAAAAGCTTCCGTTGGAGAAGATTATGCGCTTTATCTGTCGGAATTAGAAACGCGCCATTTTGCAATAATTAAAACTTTGCTGGATGTGCAGCGGCAAAATCCGGTTTTTACCAAGCTTAAACTCTATTTTAACGAATTGGAAGATTTGCTGCAAGGAGTTTTCAGTTTGAAAGAACTCACGGCGCAAACCCGCGATTTGATTTTAAGTTATGGCGAGCGTTGTTCGGCTTTTCTAATCAGCAAAATTGCTGAACAGCACTTTGCAGAAACCTGTTTTGTGGATGCAACCGAACTGGTAAAAACCGATAGCAATTTCGGCCAAGCGCGTCTCAACACAGAATTGACCGAGCAACTGATCCAAGTTTTTTACCAGCAAAAACAGCATCAGGTTTTGTTCGTAACCGGTTTTATCGGCAGCAACGATAAAAACCGGATTACCACTTTAGGCCGCGGCGGAAGCGATTATACCGCTGCAATTTTTGGTTCGGCATTGAATGTAGAAGAAATCCAGATCTGGACAGATGTAAACGGTATGATGACTGCCGATCCAAGAATGGTGAAAAAAGCATTCCCGCTGCCCGAACTTTCTTACACCGAAGCGATGGAACTTTCTTACTTCGGTGCAAAAGTGATTTATCCGCCAACAATGATTCCGGCGTTTTTAAAACGTATTCCAATCGCCATTAAAAATACGTTTGAACCGGAAGCTCCCGGAACCGTTATTCGCCATGATTGCGGCAAATCCAACCTCACGATCAAAGGGATTTCTTCGATTAACGAAATCAGCATCATCAATTTAGAAGGCAGCGGCATGGTTGGAAAAGCTGGGTTTAGCGGTCGGTTATTTTCGCTTTTGGCGCGGGAGCAGATCAACGTAATTTTGATTACGCAATCTTCTTCCGAGCACAGCATTACTTTCGCCATTCATCCGGCAGATGCGTTGAAAGCACAGCATTTGATCGAACAGGAATTTGAACTGGAGTTGCACGCCAAGAAATTAGAGTATCCAGTTTTCGAGCAAAACCTTTCCATTTTGGCTATTGTTGGCGAAAACATGAAGCAAACGCCTGGCATGTCTGGCAAGTTGTTTTATGCTTTGGGCAGAAACGGTGTAAATGTTCGGGCGATTGCGCAAGGTTCTTCGGAGTACAATATTTCCGTTGTGATTTCCCGTCCCGATCTTAATAAAGCATTAAACGCCGTTCATGATGCTTTTTTTATCGAACTAAATAAAACCCTGAACGCTTTCTGTTTGGGCACGGGAAATATCGGTAAAACTCTTTTCAACCAACTGCAGTCGCACAGCAACTTTTTGCAGGAACATAACGGAATCCAGGTAAAAATTGCCGGCATCAGCAATACGCGAAAAATGGTTTTTGATGATAACGGCTTGTCGCTGAGCAACTGGCAGGAAACTTTGGATGCTTCCACAGAAGCGGCCGAATTGGAACTTTTTGTGGCGCGAATGCGGGAAATGAACTTGCCGAATGCGGTTTTTATTGATAACACGGCCAGTCCGAAACCAATTACTTTTTACGAAGAGATTTTTAAGTCGAACATTTCCATCGTAACCTGTAATAAAATCGGCAATTCCGGCAGTTACGAACAATATAAAAAGTTTAAGGATGCAGCCCGAAGTTACGGCGTTGATTTTTATTACGAAACCAACGTTGGTGCCGGTTTGCCCATCATCCAGACGTTAAAAAACTTAATGCTTTCCGGAGATCGGATTTTGAAGATCGAAGCTATTTTATCGGGAACGATTTCTTTTATTTTTAATAATTTTAAAGGTGATGCCAACTTTTTTGAGGTGGTAAAAGAAGCACAGGAAAAAGGTTATACCGAACCAGATCCGCGCGATGATTTAAGCGGTATGGATTTTATGCGAAAAATGCTGATTTTAGCGCGCGATGCCGGTTATCCGTTAGAAGCAAGTGATGTAAAACTGGAAAATATGTTGCCAAAAGCAGCAATCGAAGCCGGAACTGTAACCGAGTTTTACGAAGCTTTACAAGCCGAAAACGCCTATTTTAATGCGATAAAAACAGCAGCGGAAAGCAACGGAAAAGTGCTGCGCTACATCGGGAAATTAGAAAACGGACAAGTTTCGATCACCTTGCAACAGATTGATGCCGATCATGCTTTCTACTCGCTTTCGGGCAGCGATAACGTAATTTCCTTTACCACAGAACGTTACAAAGATCGTCCGTTAGTGGTAAAAGGCCCCGGTGCAGGAGCGGAAGTTACAGCTGCCGGTGTTTTTGCTGATCTCGTGAATGTTGGTGCGCATTAATTGTTAAACTTTAAATCCGGTCTTTCATCTTCGGTCCCCGCTCTCCTAAAAAAATGAAAAATTCTATAAAAGTATTTGCCCCGGCCACCGTTGCCAATGTGGTTTGCGGTTTTGATGTGCTGGGGTTTGCCGTGAATGCTCCCGGCGATGAAGTGGTTATGCGGCGCGTAGAAAAACCGGGCATCACCATCAAAAAAATTACCGGTGATGATGGCCGTTTGCCTTTGGATGCTGCCAAAAATACGGTTAGTGCGAGCGTAAAACATTATCTCGATCATATCGGTCAGCCGGATTTAGGGATCGAAATCGAACTTTATAAAAAAATGCCGATTGGCAGCGGTTTGGGTTCGAGTTCTGCAAGTACGGTTGCGGGATTATTCGCTATCAATTCACTGTTAGATAATAAATTAACACAAATAGAATTGGTTCCATTTGCGATGAAAGGTGAAGAACTGGCTTGCGGTTTTGGACATGCAGATAATGTTGCACCAGCTTTATTGGGCGGATTTGTGCTGATCAGAAGTTACGATCCGCTGGAAATTATCCGTTTGCCGCATCCGGAAAGCTTGTATTGCGCCATCATTTTCCCGGAAGTGGATGTGCCGACAAGAGATGCAAGGGAGATGATCCGAAAAAAAGTATTTCTAAAAGATGCCGTAACACAATGGGGTAATATTGCCGGTTTGGTAAGCGGTTTATTTTTGAAAGATATTGACCTGATTGGCCGCAGCATGAAAGATATTCTGGTGGAGCCTGTCCGTTCTATTTTAATCCCGGATTTTTATAAAATGCGCGAAATGGCGATGGAAAGCGGTGCCGTAAGTTTCGGGATTTCCGGTTCCGGGCCATCCGTTTTTGCTTTTACCAAAAGTGAGGCCGATGCTGTTTTTATCACCCAAAAAATTGCAAAGCATTTGGCCAGCCTCCAAATAAAAAGTCAAACTTATGTTTCACCAATCAATGATAACGGACCGATGATTTTGGATTAGTTAAGTTTCCGGTTGCCAATTCCTCGCATCTCAAACCTCGCTTCTCGCACCTAAAACCTCAACATGAAACTCTACAGTACTAACAATAAAACCCACGAAGTATCTTTTCAGGAAGCTGTTTTTAACAGTTTGCCGCAGGATAACGGTTTGTATATGCCTGTGGAAATACCGCGTTTACCGGATGATTTTCTGGAAAATTTGCATCAGTATCCGTTGCCGGAAATTGCTTTTCGCGTAGCCGATAATTTGTTGCAAGGTATTATTCCTGCGGAGGATTTGAAAGCGATTATTGATGATGCGATCAACTTCCCGGCACCGGTTGTTAAGCTGACGGAAGATAAATATGTGCTCGAACTTTTCCACGGACCGTCATTGGCTTTTAAGGATTTTGGGGCGAGATTTATGAGCCGCGTAATGGCTTATTTTCTCCGCGAAGGCGAAAAGGAGCTGAACGTTTTGGTGGCCACTTCCGGCGATACCGGCGGCGCAGTAGCTTTGGGTTTTCTGGGCGTTCCGAATACGTTGGTTACAATTTTGTACCCGAAAGGAAAAGTAAGTTTGATCCAGGAATTGCAGCTGACCACCAACGGACAAAACATTCGCGCCATCGAAATTGACGGTACGTTTGATGATTGCCAATCACTTGTAAAACAGGCTTTTGTGGATACAGAACTGAATGAAAAGTTCCGGCTGACATCTGCAAATTCCATCAATATTTCCCGTTTAATCCCGCAAACTTTTTATTATTTCAATGCGGTTGCACAATTGCAGCATGGAGGCAAAACGGATGTTGTTTTTGCTGTTCCGAGCGGAAATTTTGGTAATATTGGCGCAGGTTTATTGGCCTGGAAAATGGGTTTGCCGGTAAAACATTTCATCGCCGCAACCAACGCGAATGATACGGTTCCAACTTTTTTAAACGGTGGCATTTATCAGCCTAAACCTTCGGTAGCAACCATTTCTAACGCGATGGACGTGGGCAATCCAAGCAATTGGGTACGGATTATGAATTTATTTCAGGAAGATCAGGCTGAAATTAGCAAACTGGTAAGCGGTTATAGTTTTAATGATGCGCAAACGGAAGATGCTATTCGTCAGGTTTTCTACATGCACAATTATGTGGTTTGTCCGCACACGGCTATTGCGTATTTGGCTTTGGAAGTTTGGCAGAAACAACATCCGCAGGAAAATAATACCGGCGTTTTCCTGGCAACTGCACATCCATGTAAATTCCCGGATGTTTTTACAGATGAAATTACTGCCGAAATTGAAATCCCGGAACAAGTTTTAGAATTGATGGATAAACCTAAAAAAGCTGATAAACTTGGAATGGGCTATGCTTCTTTTAAGGCATATTTATTGGCGGAGCAAGGGACCTCAATTTAGATTTTTTGGTGGTAAAAGAAGTATATAAATGATGCGCATCAAGAATAATAGTGCGTATATTTGGATATGAAAAGTAAAGTTAACCTTACGATTGAAAAAGATTTGCTTTCAGAAATCAAATCTTATGCCGCAGAAAAGCAGATAAGCATTTCGGAATTGGTAGAGCATCATTTTAAGCAGCTAACAAAACCTAAGAGGAAATCCAAAATATTTGATATGGTAGAAAATCTTGATATTAAAGAAAAATTTGAATCAATCCCTGATTTGAAAAAGGCATATTACGAAGATAATGCTGCAAAGTATGGCTTCTAAAATACTATTAGATGCCAACGTTTTAATTGATTTTTTACTAGAACGAGAAGGTTTTGAAGTATCTAAAAGGCTGTTAAATACAATTCTTTATCATCCCTATAAAGTATTCGTTACACCTGCTATTATTCACATTACTTCCCATTGGGTGAAGAAGTCGTTAGGTGTTGAAACTACAAAAATCTTATTGTTAGAGCTTTTAATAGATATAAATACCATTGATTGCAACCATAAAACGGCTATTTTGGCACTATCTTCAAACATGACTGATGTGGAAGATGCACTGCAATATTATACTGCTTTGCAACACGGTTTGGATTTTGTTATTACACAAGACAAAAATTTCCAAAAGCAGGCTATTCCATCTCTTCCAATTTATTCTCCACAGGAGTTTTTGACAACTTTTATCGATTAATTATTCATGATCAACACCATCATTTTCGATTTAGGCAACGTTTTAATCAACTGGGAACCTAAACTTTTATACAACAAGATTTTCGATTCCGAAGAAAAAACTGATCATTTTATAGAAAATATTTGCACGCTGGCCTGGAATGAAGAACAAGATGCAGGCCGGACTTTAAAACAAGGAACTGATATTTTAATTGAACAATATCCTCAGTATAAAACAGAAATCGAAGCTTATTACGACCGTTGGGAAGAAATGCTGGACGGTGCAATTGAAGGATCAGTAGAAATTTTTAGGCTATTAAAAGCCAGCGGAAAATATAAAATTTATGCGTTAACCAATTGGTCATCAGAACTTTTTCCTGTCGCCTTGCGCAACTTTGAATTTTTAAACTGGTTTGATGGCATTGTGGTTTCGGGCAATGAAGGCATCCGCAAACCGCATCCTGATTTTTTCCAGATTCTGTTTGACCGTTATCAAGTGAAACCGGAAGATGCTGTTTTTATCGATGATAATTTAAGAAATGTGGAAGCTGCGCGAAAATTAGGAATTCAATCCATCCGTTTCACTTCCGCAGAACAACTGGAAAAAGAGTTACAGGATTTAAACATTTTGTAAAACCTCAAATCCTGCAATGCTTCTTTTATCGACCTAAAATCAAAACACTGCTTTTGCAATCCGTTTGGTTGGTTCTGCATTGCCCATCGTGTAAAAATGTAACACCGGCGCGCCCATTTCTTTCAGTTCTTTACATTGGTTAATCATCCATTCAATCCCAACTTCTTTTACGTCTTTTTCGGTTTTGCAGGCTTGTACCGCATCGCTTAAATCTTCCGGAATATCAATGTGAAATATTTTAGGCAGATTGACAAGCTGTTTGGAAGTTGTCAGCGGCTTTAAACCCGGAATTATGGGAATGTTAATATCGTTTTCGCGGCAGCATTTTACAAATTCTGCGTATTTGGAATTATCAAAAAACATTTGCGTTACCATAAAATCTGCGCCCAAATCAACCTTCTTTTTTAGAAACTGGAAATCAGTTTTCATGTTCGGCGATTCAAAATGCTTTTCCGGATAAGCAGCAATGCCAGTGCAAAAATCGGTTTTAAAAGCTTCGTGGTCTTCGTGCAGGTAAATGCCATTGTTCATGTTTTTTACCTGCTCTAATAACTCGGTTGTGTATGTATGTCCGCCTGGTGTCGGCACAAAACCGGCATCGCCTTTTCGGGCATCTCCGCGTAAAACCAACACATTATCAATGCCCAGAAATTGTAAATCGATCAGCGCATATTCGGTTTCTTCTTTGGTAAAACCTCCACACAATAAATGCGGAACGGCATCTACTTTATAACGGTTCATGATGGCTGCACAAACCGCAACCGTTCCCGGGCGTTTGCGGTAAGTTAGTTTTTCCAGTAAACCGTTGGCGCGTTCTTTATAATAATGATCTTCACGGAGGGAAGTTACATCAATAAACGGCGGATTAAGTTCCATCAAAGGATCAATCGCATCAAAAATTCCCTGTATGCCGTGGCCCTTAATTGGAGGCAAAAGTTCGAAAGAGAAAAGAGTTTTACCAGTTGCGTTCTTAATATGATCAGTAATTTTCATTTATTCAGTTAGTATAATTAGTAAGACAGATTTGGACTTAACCAGCGCTCTACCTCGTCTAAAGGCATCTGCTTCCTTTGGGCATAATCTTCAACTTGATCTTTGGTTATCTTGCCTAAACCAAAATATTTAGATTGCGGGTGGGCGAAGTAAAAACCACTTACTGAGGAAGCAGGCATCATCGCCAGGCTTTCTGTCAAGTACATGCCTGTATTTTTTTCCGCATCAAGTAATTTGAATAAAGTCCATTTTTCGGTGTGATCCGGACAAGCTGGATAACCTGGCGCCGGACGAATGCCCTGATATTTCTCCTTGATCATGTCTTCGCTGCTCAAATGTTCGTCTTTGGCATAACCCCAATATTCGCGGCGGACTAATTCGTGCATTTTTTCGGCAAAAGCTTCTGCCAAACGATCTGCTAAAGCTTTGGCCATAATGCTGTTGTAATCGTCGTGGTCTGCCTCAAACTTGGCTACCAATTCATCACAACCTAAACCTGTGGTAACAGCAAAACCGCCCCAGTAATCGGCAACGCCCGAAGTTTTTGGGGCGATAAAATCAGCAAGCGCATAATAAGGTTCGCCTTTGGGTTTTTCGGCTTGCTGGCGAAGTGTGTAAATCGTATCTAAAACTTTGGTACGGCTTTCATCCGTGTATAATTCAATATCATCGCCCACAGAATTGGCTGGCCAGAAACCGATTACTGCGTTTGCCTGAAGCTGTTTTTGCGATACAATTTCTTTGAGCAAAACCTGTGCGTCATCAAACAGTTTTTTGGCTTCGGCTCCCACAAAAGTATCGCTGAATATCTTCGGATAACTGCCGCGCAATTCCCAAGTGTGAAAAAAAGGCGTCCAGTCGATGTACGGAAGCAAATCCTCCAGCGGATAATCTTTAATCGTTTTCGTGCCGAGGAAAGTTGGTTTTGGGGCGATATCACCGTCAACACTAAGCTGGAATTTTTGTGCCGATGCTTCTTTTACCGGCAAAAATTTCTTATCACTGCGTTTATTCAAATGTGCTTCGCGTGCTTTGGCATATTCTTCTTTGATGCCGCTGATGTATTCGCCGCGCTTTTCTTTGTTCATCAAACTGCTGCAAACGGTTACACTTCGCGAAGCATCCAAAACATGTATGGCTGCGCCGGAATAATTGGGGTCGATTTTAACCGCTGCGTGAATCCGCGAAGTTGTTGCGCCTCCTACAATCAGCGGAATAGTTAAGCCTTCTCGCTCCATTTCTTTGGCAAAATGCACCATTTCATCCAGCGAAGGTGTAATCAATCCGCTTAAACCGATGATATCCACTTTTTGCTTTTTAGCTTCTTCCAAAATGCGTTGCGCGGGAACCATTACGCCGAGATCGATCACTTCAAAATTGTTGCAGGCCAAAACCACGCCCACGATATTTTTGCCGATGTCGTGCACATCGCCCTTTACGGTAGCCATTAAAACTTTTCCGGCGTTAGCGCGGGAATCTGCTGCATCTCCTCCGGCAGCCAAGTTTCTTGCTTTTTCCGCTTCAATAAAAGGCAGCAAATAAGCAACCGCTTTTTTCATCACGCGGGCAGATTTTACAACCTGCGGCAAAAACATTTTCCCGGCACCAAAAAGATCGCCGACTACGTTCATGCCGTCCATCAGCGGCCCTTCAATCACTTCCAGGGGTTTGTCGGCTTTCTGGCGCGCTTCTTCCACATCAGCATCCAGATATTCAATGATGCCTTTTACCAAAGCGTGCGACAACCGTTTTTCAACCGGTTCTTTGCGCCATTCTTCATCGCGCACTACTTCTTTTCCCTTGCTTTTTATGGTATCGGCGAAAGTAACCAGCCGTTCTGTTGCATCTTCGCGGCGGTTCAGCAACACATCTTCCACCAGTTCCAGCAAATCTTTCGGGATCTGCTCGTAAACTTCCAGCATCCCGGCGTTTACAATACCCATATCCATTCCGGCTTGTATCGCATGATACAAAAACGCCGAGTGCATCGCTTCGCGTACCACATTATTTCCCCGGAAGGAAAACGAAATATTACTCACGCCGCCGCTAACTTTGGCCATCGGCAGGTTTTGCTTGATCCAGCGCGTGGCGTTGATAAAATCTACCGCATAATTATTATGCTCTTCCAAACCGGTGGCAACAGTTAAAATGTTAGGGTCGAAAATAATATCCTGCGGAGGAAAACCTAATTCATCAACCAAAATATCGTAGCTTCTTTTACATATCTCAATCCGGCGTTCGTAACTATCCGCCTGGCCGTTTTCATCAAAAGCCATTACCACGGTTGCCGCCCCGTAATTCATGATTTTACGGGCGTATTCTTTAAACTTTTCTTCGCCTTCTTTCAGGGAGATGGAATTGACGATGCCTTTTCCCTGCAAACATTTCAATCCGGCTTCAATAACTGTCCATTTGGAAGAATCAACCATGATCGGCAGTTTGGAAATGTCCGGTTCCGAAGCAACCAGATTCAGAAACTTCACCATTACCGCTTCCGAATCAATCATACCTTCATCCATGTTGATGTCGATTACCTGCGCGCCGCCTTCCACTTGTTGACGGGCAACGGTTAAAGCTTCTTCATAATTCTCCGCTAAAATTAGCTTGGAAAACTTGGGCGAACCGGTGATGTTGGTTCGTTCGCCAACATTTACAAACATACTTTCCGGTGTGATCGTAACGGCTTCCAAACCACTTAAACGCATAAACGGTTCGATTTCAGGTTTTTTGCGGGGAGGATATTTCGCTGCTTTTTCAGCGATACATTTGATGTGTTCCGGCGTAGTTCCGCAGCAACCGCCAACAATATTTACGAAACCGGCTATCAGGAAATCTTCTACCAGATGTGCGGTTTCATGCGGAACTTCATCATAAGCACCAAACTCATTGGGCAAACCGGCATTTGGATAAGCGGAAATATACACGTTGGCTTTTTGCGAAAGTTCCTCCAAATGCGGGCGCATATCTTTGGCACCTAAAGCGCAATTTAAACCTACGGAAAGCAAATTTGCATGTTGAATGGAATTCCAAAAAGCTTCAACCGTTTGGCCGGAAAGTGTTCTACCCGAAGCATCCGTAATTGTTCCCGAAATCATGATCGGCAGCCTCACCCTAAATCCCTCTCCGGTGGAGAGGGACTTTGCCTGCAATTCGTCCATGTAGCGGTTGATCGCAAACAAAGCTGCTTTAGCGTTGAGCGTATCAAAAATAGTTTCAACTAAAAGCACATCTGCTCCTCCATCTACCAAACCGCGAACCTGATCGTAATAAGCGGCTTCCAGATCATCAAAACTAACCGCACGATAACCCGGATCGTTCACATCCGGCGAAAGGGAAGCTGTGCGGTTGGTTGGTCCAATAGCACCAGCTACAAAACGCGGTTTCTCCGGTGTTTTTAAATTGTATTCATCTGCAACTTCGCGTGCTATTTTTGCACCCTCAAAACTTAATTCGTACGCTAATTCTTCCAGATGATAATCGGCCAGCGAAATTACCTGCGTACTAAAAGTATTGGTTTCGATGATATCCGCACCGGCATCCAGGTATTCGGCGTGAATGGCTTTGATGATATCCGGCCGCGTGATGTTTAGTAAATCGTTATTCCCTTTTAAATCAGAACGGTGGTTGCGGAAACGTTCTCCGCGAAAATCCTCTTCGGTTAATTGGTAACGCTGGATCATGGTGCCCATCGCGCCATCAATAATCAGGATGCGTTTTTGTAATTCTTGTTCGATGTTCATGAGTTTTTCGGTTGCCAGTTGTGGTTGCCGGTTGCCTGTTTCAACTGGAAACACGCAACTGAAAACTAACAACTGATTTGGCTTATATCGAAATTCGGTTTTGGGTTCCTCTTTCGCTTATCTGTCTCAACCTTAAAACCGGTTTGAGTAGAATGCAGCACCTTGTAAGCACAGGTTGCCAAGACATCTTTGGGTCTAATCCCTCCGCCTTTCTCTATAAGCAGGGGCAAAGTTGCATAATAAAGCGGTAAGGTACAATAGTTGGAATGTAAAAGTGCTGCGTTCAGTTGTATATCCACAACAGCAAACATTTATGCTGTTTTTGCAGCAAAGTATCAACCTGTTTCATGTTGTTATTAGATATGGCGGGGCAGCCCCAGCCTTCGGGAGTTCCATCAGGATACACCTCTTTTTCTGGCACTCTTTCCCAGGAATGGAGTACTACCTGTCGTTTTAAAGAGTTGCTGTTACTGGTGTCTAATCCGCTTAAAAAATATTTTACGTGCATTCCCCAATTGCTATACCCCCTGCCGTGGATGACATATTTTCCCAATGCTGTACAATGGCTGCCATCCTTGTTACTAAATGAAGGTTTATCTTTCGACCAAACTCCTGACCAGGGATTACGGCCGCAACCATGACTAACTAATCCAGAAAGTAAAATGTTCTTTTTTTCGAAATCCCAAACCATAAACCGCTTTATGCCAGAAGGGACGCTCATGTCTATCAGGATGCAATAGCGGGTATTGTAGCCTTTTTGTTTACAAAAAAACAGCGCTTGTTTTGCTTTAAGCGCTGTTTTTATATAGTCTATTTTAGGTTGACCAGCTATTGCACAAGTACAAAGCAGGAATGCCAGTACAAAGCAAAATGCTGTTTTTAGCATTGAATTTTTGGAAATTAGCTTATCTTCTTCTGCCGCCAAATACGCGAAGCAACATCAGGAAAAGGTTGATAAAATCGAGATATAAAGTTAAAGCACCCATGATAGACATTTTACCGGCAGAAGCTGTCCCGTATTCGATGCCTTCTCCAATCCTTTTTAATCGTTGTACATCATAAGCTGTTAATCCTACAAAAACAGCAACGCCGATGTAACTGATGATATAATCCATTTGTACACTGTGCATGAAAAAGTTTACGAGAGAAGCTATAACAATTCCGATTAAAGCCATCCGTAAAATAGAACCAAACCCAGTTAAATCTTGATGTGTAGTATATCCTGCGATAGCCATCACCCCAAAAACTAAAGATGTTGTTAAAAACACTGTTCCAATTAAAGCTGAAGTGTAAACCAGAAAAATAAAGCTGAGACTTAAACCCATTAACGCTGCAAATGCAATAAACAAAACCAATAATACCGGATAAGCGATTTTGTTGATACCGAACGACATGATCAGAACGAAAGCCAGTGGTGCAAACATTACAATTGTACCTAAACCTGTATTTCGTCCAGTTTCCGGATCATGCAGCAGTTGAAATAAAGATAGATCGTGCGAGAAAATATAAGCAGCGGCAGCAGAAATTGCCAATGCTACAAACATCCACATAAATACATTCGCCATAAATTTGCGGGTCGTATCTGCTGTGCCTTCCAGTTGGTTAATGCTATTAAAATTGTATTCTGATTTTCTGGTTTCCATTATTTTTTTATTTGATTTTTAGACAATTTGTAAGCGGAAAAGTTTAATTAATTCAACCGTTTTTGCAGTTGATCCTGCACTTTTTGAAACAGCTGCACAGGTTTTAAAGCGCGCCAGTTCAGCTGTTCCAAACCGCCGCCAAAGTTAATGTAATAGTCGATATTGCTTTGCTTAAATTCTTCTAAAACATGTTCGCGGAAGTTGATGCCGGTAATCCAGCCATCTTCTACTTCCTGGAACCATTCTTCGTAATAAGAATCATCGGAAGTGTGGAAATTAAGCACATTTTCGCCAATTAAAATAAAGTGGTTGATGCCTTCATCCATCATCAGTTCCAAAATTTCGCGCTTTAGTAACATAATATCGTTGTCGATCGCATCATTCCATTCGCCAATTAATTCGATGATGGTAAAACCCAGATCGTAATCGGCATAAAGCACTTTCAAATACAATGTGTTGGAGCCGAAGGAATCCCATTGCGGATGCAGCAGGTAATTGTACACCTGTTTATCAAATTCAAATTCGTTGTATTGGGTTTGGTAAAAAGGCGAACGTTCATCTTCGGAAGCCACATAATCATCGCGCCATTTATAATAAGGTTCAATTTCGTGCATATTCAATTTCCTGATTTTAAAACCAGGTGATACTTATTTTTTGCCGGTAAAAGAAGCATGTGCTACGGCGTTACGCACGCTGCCATGTTGATTTAGTAATTTCGAAGCTTTTTCTTCGTCCAAACCGGTTTCTGCTATCACCATTCTAACGGCGCGGTCAACCAGTTTATGATTGGTTAATTGCATATCCACCATTTTATTTCCTTTTACGCGGCCAAATAAAATCATGACCGAAGTTGTAAGCATATTTAAGGCCAGTTTTTGTGCGGTGCCAGCTTTCATGCGTGTTGAACCGGTTAAAAATTCTGGTCCGGTTACAATTTCTACCGGAAACTTTGCTTCAGCCGCCATTTTACTGCCAGCATTACAAACGATACAACCGGTAATTAATCCGGCTGCATTTGCTTTTTGTAAACCGCCGATTACATATGGGGTAGAGCCGGAAGCGGCAATGCCAACCAAAACATCGTTTGCGTTAATTTGATATTCCTGCAAATCTTTCCAGGCTTGTTCGGCATCATCTTCGGCAAATTCTACGGCTTTACGAATTGCGGTATCGCCACCGGCAATAATCCCAACCACCCAATCAAACGGGACACCAAAAGTTGGCGGACATTCTGAAGCATCAACCACACCTAAACGACCGCTCGTGCCGGCACCAATGTAAAAAAGCCGGCCGCCATTATGCATTTTTTCGGCCGTTGCTGCGGCCAGTTTTTCGATTTGCGGAATGGCTTTTTCAACCGCTAACGGAACCGTTTGATCTTCTTTGTTGATGTTTTCCAGAATTTCGTGCAGCGGCATTTGCTCCAGATTATTGTAGGCTGAGTCTTTTTCGGTAGTTCGTTGTTCCATGCGGGATGCTTCTTTTATCGTGCAAAAATCGGTAAAAATGTGCAAATATAGGAAATGAGGAATGTTGTTTTATTAGTTAAACGGTGAGAACAGCCAATGTTGTTATTTCGACCAAAGGGAGAAATTCTTATCAAAGCGGAAAAAGTTTGTTTGAGGAAGATTTTCCTTTTGGTCAAAAAGACAAGAATTTATACCGGTAAAAGAAGCATCAACAATTATTTCTGCCTAAAAAATAGCTGAACCGGCACGCCTTCAAAATCAAAATTTTCGCGCAGTTTATTTTCGATAAAACGTTTGTAAGGTTCTTTGATATACTGCGGCAAATTGCAGAAAAAAGCAAACATGGGCGAAGTGCCGGTGATTTGCGTGATGTATTTAATTTTTACGAATTTTCCTTTTAAAGATGGCGGCGGAAAAGCTTCAATTAGCGGCAACATCACTTCATTTAATTTTGAGGTTGGGATTTTTTTCTTCCGGTTTTCATAAACTTTGGTCGCTGCTTCTATCGCTTTAAAAATACGTTGCTTTTCGGTAACTGATGTAAAAATGATCGGCACATCGGTAAACGGAGCTAATTTCTGCCTGATTTGTTCCTCAAAAACCTTGGTAGTTTTGTTGTTTTTTTCGATCAAATCCCACTTATTCACCAAAATAACCACACCTTTTTTATTTTTTTCGGCGAGATGGAAAATGTTGACATCCTGACTTTCCATACCTTCCATCGCGTCGATCATGATCAAAACTACATCGGCTTCTTCCAAAGCTTTAATGGTTCGCATCACCGAATAAAACTCGATATTTTCGTGAACTTTGGTTTTTTTGCGGAGGCCTGCGGTATCAATTAAATTAAAATTATGGCCGAATTGGTTGTAATGGATGTGGATGGAGTCGCGTGTGGTTCCGGCAATCGGCGTTACAATATTCCGGTCCTGGCCGATCAAAGAATTAATTAAAGACGATTTCCCAACGTTCGGCCGGCCAACGATGGCAAATTTGGGCAGGCCGTTTTCTTCAACTTCCTCGTCATCGAAACCTTTGATTACTTCATCTAAAAGTTCGCCCGTTCCGGAACCCGTCATGGAAGAAATCGGGAAAATCTCGCCTAAACCTAAGCTATAAAAAATGCTGGTTTCATCATATCTGGCGGTGTTATCAACTTTATTTACAACCACATGCACTGGTTTTTTACTTCTGCGGAGGAGCGAAGCTATATCATCATCCAGATCAGTGATGCCGGTGGTCACATCAACCATAAACAAAATTACGGTTGCTTCTTCTATGGCAATAACTACTTGCTCGCGGATGGCGGCTTCAAAAACATCTTCCGAATTCGCTACATAACCACCCGTATCAATTACAGTAAAAGTACGGCTAACCCACTCGGCGTGGCCATAATGGCGATCGCGGGTTACGCCGCTGTAATCATCCACAATGGCTTTGCGGCTTTCGGTTAAACGGTTATATAAAGTGGATTTGCCCACGTTTGGGCGGCCAACAATGGCTACAATATTACTCATGTTCAGTTTTGTGTTTTGGGTTGCCTATTGCCAGTTTTTAAAAGCAACTTTTAATAGTTTGATATTTCCGCTCGAACTGGCAACCCACAACCTGCAACCGGAAACTGATAATTAATCCTCGTACCCGAACTGTTTCAGGTAGTTTTTTTTGCTGCGCCAATCTGGAATTACCTTTACAAACATTTCCAGGAAAACTTTACGTTTAAAAAACTCTTCCATATCCTGCCGGGCGTGCATGCCAATTTTTTTCAGCATAGAACCTTGCGGCCCGATCAGGATATTTTTTTGCGAATCGCGTTCTACAATAATTTCCGAACTAATGCGGTATATTTTTTCATCTTCCTTAAAAGCGGTAATGATAACTTCGGTGCTGTAAGGAATTTCTTTTTTATAATTTTTGAATATTTTTTCGCGGATAATTTCTGAAGCAAAAAAACGATCGTTGCGATCTGTTAAAAAATCTTTTTCGTAATACGGCGGATGTTCCGGCATGTAGGCCAAAATTGTGCTGATAAAAGAAGCAACATCTTCCATGTGTAAAGCAGACATAGCGTAAACTGCTTTGGGTTGCAGTTTTTCGTTCCAGTAAGCAATCTTCTGCATCACGGTTTCCTCGTCGCTTTTATCAATTTTGTTTATTAGAACCACCAGCGGCGCGTTAGAACCTTCCAGTTTTTCTAAAACATCCTGCTCATCGTGCTGCTCGTTAATATCGGTCATCAGCAAAATCAAATCCGCATCTACAATCGAACCTTCCACCTGGTGCATCATGCTTTCCTGCAAAGCATAATGCGGTTTAATGATGCCGGGCGTATCCGAAAACACGACCTGATAGTTCGGATCGTTCACTATTCCCAGAATCCGATGACGTGTGGTTTGCGCTTTGGAAGTGATGATCGACATTTTTTCGCCCACCAGCGCATTCATCAACGTAGATTTACCTGCGTTTGGTTTACCGATGATGCTTACAAAACCTGCCTGATGACTCATTGAAAAATAATTAAAATAAATTTTGGTTGCAAAGAAACGAATTATATCTTTGCAGTCCAATTCAGGGAAACATTATTCGTTTTCAAATACCTGGAAAAGCTTCCGGAGTTTATGCCTGGAAAGAAAAATAAAAACAGTGCGGGATGGAGCAGTTGGTAGCTCGTCGGGCTCATAACCCGAAGGTCGTAGGTTCGAGTCCTGCTCCCGCTACCGAATCGGACAAGCTTGAAAAATCAAGTTTTGTCCGATTTTTTTTGCATATAACTTGCTGTTTATCAAGAGGATAAGCTGAACTGCTTCGTTGATTTTAGCGGTTCGATAAGTATATCCGTCAAAACACAGTTTTTCAGGGTATATCGAACCGATAAGTATCCGCTTTTTCGTTGTGTCCGCTTCTTTATAAATGGTGTCTAGCTTATTAAGTGTGCTGACAGCCTTTTCGATTCTACTTTCCAGATCAAACGACTGCTTACCAAAACCGGTGAGTTTGGCTTCGAGGCTTAACAGTTTGGTTTCGCATTCAAGCTTTATAGTTTTATAATCCGCGCTGTCGATAGCATCATCCAGTAACAGTCTCCTTGCTTTGGTAAGCGTATCATTCTGCGCCTGTATCATGTGGAGTAGTTCTTTTCTCCCTTCGGATTGCGAACCTGCTTGCTGGCTATAAATATCCCTAACGATCAATTTGAAAAGTTCTGCCATGCCAGGCTTTGGAACGAACTGATGTAGTTCAGTAAGGAAACTATCATTTGCCAGTTCCGCTTTGTATCTGCTGCCACATGCAGCAATGCAGTGGTAATAGTAGTAGTAATTTTGCCTTCCCTTACTCGCACTGCCTGTTAATTGCTTGCCACATTTAGGACAAAGCAAAAAGCCCCTTAAAGGCAGGTTATCGTCCGTAGTAGCTTTAACTAACTGTATCCGCTTTGTCCCGTTAAGAACATCCTGCACTTCATAGAATAGTTCTTCCGATATGATCGGCTCATGTTGGCCTGGAACCAATTGCCTTGGCTCGTCCCGGTATTCGGGAACAACGATCTTTCCGCAATAAACCGGATTTTTCAAGAGTGTATAAAAGTTGCTTTTACTACAATTAAGCCCTTTACGATTGACCTCTCGCCTGATTTCATCAATGTGAAACCGTTGCTTTGCCACCTGCTCAAATGCCCATTTAACTACGCTTGCTTTGGTTTCTACAAGCACAATGGTCTTTTTACCGTTATCAGTAGTCCGGTTAATGTAGCCGTAAGGGCCAGTGGTGAGATACCTGCCTTCTTTCCTTGCCCTGCGCATCCCGTAAAATGTATTCAGTGCCCTGCGGTCATTCTCTACTTCAGGAGCGGCAAGGTAAAAAGCAAGCATCATTTTATTTTCAGGAATAGATAGATCGAGCGGCTGCTCAACGGCCTGCGGGTCTATACCTATTTTACGAAGTATATTGATCATCTGGTAAGCGTCCCCGGCATTGCGGCTAAACCTATCCCATTTTGTGAAAAGCAATAAGTCTACCGATTTGCCCTTCTCCTTGCGAAATCTATTAAGCATTTCCGTCCAGGCAGGGCGATTGAATGTCTTGGCAGAATAGTCTTCGTATATTACTTTGCCGACTGCGATATTTTGAATACCGCAGTATTTCCGCAATACCTCTTCCTGGCTACGTATAGAATAGCCTTTATCAGCCTGTTCATCCGTACTTACCCTCACGTATAAATCTGCTTTTTTCATAAATCAGTTGGCTACCTATTAATTACCTTTCTTTAACGCTTTGATCTACAACTAATTTAGCTAAAAAGTACAAGAAATCCAAGACTTCTGACGCTTGTTTTGCATCAATTTCAATCCCATTTCTTTGAAGTATTTTGACTGCCATTTCCGGCGTTATGTTTCTTTTTTCAGTCAGGTTTTGTGCTGCCATCTCGCCGCGTTTTTGCGCAATACTGGCATATTAGAGGAACACTGTTTGACAAGTTACAAATGTTGGTATTGAAATAATGGCAGCCTCTTTAGCACTTGTATAGTCTTACTAATTGCACGATGCAAATAACCGGCAGCATCCAAGCCTAAGAATGTTGAGGCCAATCCTGACTGAAAAACAAACAATATTTGAACTTCCTTATTCCATGCGGTATACTTCAAATATTAATGTACCACACCTGACTGGACAAAAGGTTAAGAGAAAGACTTAACTTTTGAAATATTTTAAAAACGAGAAAGCAGTCTGATTGTGAATTTAAAGTTATGGTTGTAGAATTGAGTAAGTCTTATGCGAACTTGTTTTTGAAGAACTCGGATTCACCGGACAAATTATTTTTAAACAAATTCACATTGGAACAGGTGCTGCGCGAGCATATCCGCTTAGAACAGATTTTCTGCGAATAAGTTCTTTCCGAATAAGTACGGAACGAACTGATACGCTTTAGTAGGCTCTTTATAAACTTAATCTAATAAACCTGTTAACTAATTATCTTCCAACAAGCCAAACGACTTTTATAAAGGCAATTTTCAAAGACTGTTGATACAGATATACTGCTCGAAAAACAAATTAAGCCGTTCGCTGAACACAAGAGATAACACATCCCTCATTTTAATGAATATTGCATATTTTGTTAGTTGATTGATATTATTATCGCATCTGCCCATCTCTGCTCATAAACCATTTAAAAAGCTGATCAGTCCTCTGTCATTGACAATGCAATTCGGGTATCCATCAATTTTCCTGTTCCGTTTACCGCAATTTATCAGTAGCCTACCTTTTTTACTGCGATTGTCTATCATAGAGAAAACGAGTTGCGAGTTTTCGATACTCCCTGATCTTCGCGGAGGTACGGAGCGAAGTCCAGGGCAAGACTGCGACTGGCTGACAAAAATTAAGCGCAGCGGTTTTTTGTCGGACAGGAGCACATCTTGCAAGGGAAAAAACCAAAAGAGAACTTTGAATGTCAGAACCAGCTCTGCTTTTTATTCCAGTCAGACCAGCGAACGGGTTCGCAACGAAAAACAATTTCCACTGATCAATAATCGTAACATTAAATGTCGACAAAACAATTTGCATTTCATAATAGTATCTTATAACCCTAATACATTTACGATTAAATTGATTGAAAGAAGATTTAATGGAATAGAAAAGTGTGTTTTTTTAAATGCAGTGCCTTATAGATTAATGAAATTATAATACGAAATACTTCTTTTATTTTTAATTTGCCAATATTTGTCAAGACACTTTTTATACGATGGCAACACAACTCGGTGATAAAATTAGGGAGCTAAGAATTGGGCAAAATATGTTATTGAGGCAACTGGCTTCAAAAATGGAGATTGATACTTCTATAATAAGTAAATTGGAAAGAGGCGAACGGCGTATAAAAAAGGAACAAATTGCAATTTTGGCTGGAATTCTAAAAGCTAATGAGGGTGAGTTAATGACTTTATGGTTAGCCGACCAAGTGATGGATGTAATTAAAGACGAGCCTTTTGCTAACCAAGCTCTTAAATCTGTAACCCAAAAAATTGAGAAATCTAAATAATGGCATCTAATTTTTTTACAAATCAGAGTGAAAATACTCTCTATAAAAAATTTGCAGGCGTTTTTAAGCATATGCAAAATATCGAATATTTTAAGTCTGTAATTGGCTATTTCAGAGCTTCGGGTTATTTTGCTATTCGTAAACATTTTCCAGAGAATTTAAAAGTAAAAATTATAGCTGGAATTAACGTTGATCCTTTCATTGCATTAGCCCAAAAAAATGGGCTTTTATTTAATATTAATGCTAAAGACACCAAAGAATCATTTATTGAATCTGTCCAACAGGACATCGTAAATGCTAAATATGGTAAAAGCGTTGAGGAAGGAATAATTCAGCTCATTAGCGACATCGCCGATGGGAGAATTGAAATAAGAGCACATAACTCAAAGAAACTACATTCTAAGTTCTATATTTTTCTTTCGCCAAACTTTAATGAACATAATCCAAATGGAATGGTGATTATGGGCTCATCTAACCTTTCTGCGCAAGGCCTGGGGATCGAACATATGGAGTTCAACTACGAAATGAATGTTGAATTACGAGATTACGAAAACGTAAATTTTGCAGACTCCGAATTTGAAAGTCTTTGGACACAAAGCACACAGATACTTTCAGTTGATGCGCCCGCATTGATTAAGAAAACGTATTTAGATGTTAACCCAACTCCCTTTGAACTATTTGTTAAATTTTTAATCGAATATTTTGGAAAAAATATTGAATATGACCCCGAGAGTATTAGTGACATTCCACTTAAAAAGTTTAAAAAATTAAGTTATCAAATCGATGCAGTAAACCAAGGGTATGAGTTGTTGTTGAAACACAATGGTTTTTTTCTAGCTGACGTTGTTGGTACAGGGAAAACGGTTATGGCTGCTCTATTGGCAAAAAAGTTCATTATTAATAATGGTCCCAAAACACGAATATTAATTGTTTATCCTCCTGCTTTGGAGAAGAATTGGACGACGACTTTTAAAGATTTTCAGATTCTAGATTATTGCGACTTTATTACAAATGGCAGCCTAGATAATATAATTGAAGGAAAGTTTAAAAACGACAAAGAACGGTACGATTTAATTTTGGTTGACGAAGCTCATAAGTTTAGAAATCATAAAAGTCAGCAATTTGAGAATTTGCAGATCATTTGTAAATCAGGACGTGAAAATATAGGGGGCATTGAGGGTTTTGAAAAGAAAGTTGTATTAATTTCGGCCACACCGCTAAATAACAAGCCAGAAGATATTTATTATCTAATTTCTCTTTTCCAAGATATCAGAAATAGCAACTTAACTGAAACTAACCTACAGAAGTATTTTTACCCACACATCCTTCGCTACAAAACACTGATACAACAGACCCCACTTGATTTGCTAGGAATTCAAGATATTTTTAATGATATCCGGGATAAAGTTGTAAAAGATATTACAATTCGTAGAACAAGGACGGACTTAAAAAAAAACGAACGGTATGCGAAAGACTTGCAAGAACAGGGCATTACGTTTCCTCAAGTGGCTGACCCCTATGCAAATGTATATGAACTACCGCATGATTTGGCATCGCTGTTCCTGGACACAGCTAACAGCATCATAGACAAGCACAAAATTGACTTTTTTCGCTATCAGGCAATTGCCTATTTAACAGACGAAGCAAATAACGGCTTATATCAAAGTGCACAGACGATTTCGCGTTCGTTAGCATCGATTATGCAGACGCAACTAATCAAGCGCTTAGAAAGTAGCTTTTATGCTTTTAAAAACTCATTAAGTAAAATCACTGCTTCGACAAAACAAATGATCGAAATGTACGAAAGAGATAGTGTTTTTATAGCACCTGATTTAGATATTTCAGATTTACTTAACAAAGGTTATACAGATGAAGAAATTGAAATCGAAATCTTAAAAATAGATGATGATAAGCCCAAGAATAGGAAATACAAAAAAGGTGATTTTAAAAAAGGATTTATTGAAGGGCTAAGAACAGACTTTGAAAGCTTATTTTCTTTAAATGAACGTTGGCAAGCAATCGAAGAGCACAACGATCCAAAATGGAACGTCTTTATTGATCTACTCAAAAACGAGTATTTCCACAAAGACAAAAATGAGTTAGGCAAGTTGGTGATTTTCACGGAATCAGCAGACACATTAAATTACTTAACTGAAAGACTATCAAAAGAAACAACCTACAAGGTTTTAAGTATTACTTCCAAAAACCGAAGCAAACTTTTTGAAACAATAAGAGAAAACTTCGATGCCAATTATGAAGGTCATTTTAAGAACGATTATGATATCATTCTCACAACTGATGTATTAGCGGAGGGAGTCAATCTGCATCGAGCTAATGTGATAGTAAATTATGATACGCCTTGGAATCCAACCAGACTAATACAAAGACTTGGACGAATTAACCGCATTGGTACAAAAGCAAATTTCATTTATAACTACAATTTCTACCCATCTGAACATGGTGATAACAGAATTAACTTGCGCCAAAAGTCGTTAGTAAAACTTCAAAGTAGCCACAGCACATTCGGGGAGGATAATAAAATTTATACTTTGGAAGAGATCATAGATCAGTTTCGAATGTTTGAAGAGAAAGAAGAAGATAGAGATTTAAGAACACAATATTTGGAATGGTTGAGAAAATACAGGGAGCAAAATGAGCAGCATTTCAACGCCATTAAAAAAATGCCTTTGAAAATGCGTTGCATTCGTAAAACTACTGAAAAGGAAATGAGTATCGCTTTTGTAAAAAATGGTGATTATAAAAATATCTATGTATATACTGAAGGCAAACCATCTGCTATCCCTTTTGAAATAGCTGTAAAGATATTTGAAGCATCTAAATCAGAAGAAAGTATTTTACCAATTCCTGATCTACATTACAAACAGGTAAATCATATTTTAGAGAAATTTGAAAAGGATGTTATCATGCCTGAAGTAATTGGCGGTGCCGAAGACAAATTAGACGTAAGGTCAAACAAAGCATTGAATGACCTAAATAATTGGTTAGCCAACCAAATCCTTTCAATGCCTGAGGCCATTGAATCGGGGGCGAACCTTCTGCCTTTGTTAAAGCACGGTACTTACACTAACCTAACCAATGAGGTTTATAAACTGAGAAATGAGACAAATCCATCAAAACTGGAAATAGAAATAATTAAGCTTTCAAGAAAGTATACTTCCAAAATAAGGAGAGAACGCCAAAAATATATCGAACCTTCACAGCCTAAAATTATTATTTCCGAAACATTTGTTTCCTAAACGAATTGAGCAATGACAATTACAGAAATAAGAGAAATTCTCGAAAATTCTTACGATAGAAAAGTGTGGAAAGGCTTCTTACAAACACAGTTCACAAATAATAAACTAAATGCTGAGGATCGTACAATCTTGCTTTCTGACAAGTCGCTAAGTAAGCAATGTTTGAGTTTAGGTAATTATGAAATAAATGAGTATACCAGGATCGGAATTTTTGAAATAGAACTCAACGAAAGTGTTAATATTACAAGAAATCGTGTTGCATTAAGAAATTTGGTTAAAGACATTTCCAAGCAAGTAGCCGGTGCAATGGTGGTTTTTGTACAAGGAGATAAATGGCGTTTCAGTTACATTAGTAAACGTAAGGGAAAAAATAAAAACACCAATTTTATTGAAGAGATAGAAACAGCGCCAAAACGATATACATATTTATTTGGGCATGGAGAAAAAGCGTTTACCGCTGCACAGCGTTTTCACCGGCTTATTGACAAGCAAAAAGCCAACATCTTTCAGTATTTAACTTTAGAAGACTTTGAGGATGCGTTTTCTGTAGAAAAATTGAGCAAAGAATTCTTTGCAAAATATAAAGAAATTTATGAAGACTTTGTTGAATTTATTACCGGTAAACGCTATGTGAGAAAGGGCAGTAAGTGGACTGAAGTAAAAACACACGAGGCTCAATTTCAGTTGCGGAATTATTTTAATAATAATGAAAAATCTGCCAGAGATTTTTTCAAGCGAATGTTGGGGCGAATAGTTTTCTTATACTTTATACAAAAGAAAGGCTGGCTTGCAGTACCAAAAGATAAAAATTGGGGATTAGGTGATCCTGACTATTTATATAAACTGTTCCATGGTGCTAAATACAAAGAAAGCTTTTACAGTGATTACCTTGTTCCGCTGTTCTTTGAAACATTGAATAATGTAGTATCGCAAAATGGAATTAATGATTTGCGATTTCCATATCTTAACGGAGGTTTGTTCGATAGATCACAGGATTTTCAATATGACAAAATAGCCCTGCCTTCTGAAATATTTGAAAAACTCTTCGATACATTTAACAATTACAACTTTACCATATATGAGGACGCGCCCGATGAGCAAACCGTTGCTGTTGATCCAGAAATGTTGGGACATATTTTCGAAAATTTACTTGAAGACAATAAAGACAAAGGAGCTTTTTATACACCAAAAGATGTAGTGCACTACATGTGCCGTGAAAGTTTGCAAAACTATATCTGTGTTTATACACATAACGAAAATAACCAAGATTTCAAAAATCGCTTACAGCTATACAACGACATTTACGATATCAATTTATTAAGCAAAGACGAATTAAAGCAGGTTGATCGAGCCTTAGAAGATGTAAAGATTTGTGATCCAGCAATCGGTTCAGGGGCCTTTCCAATGGGAATGTTGCATGAAATTTATCATTTAAAGATACCAATAGAGGATGCTAAAGGCTTTAAAGCCAAAAGTCCGGCCGACCTTAAAAAACACATTATAGAGGAAAGTATTTATGGTGTGGATATTGATAGCGGCGCGGTCGACATTGCTCGTTTACGTTTCTGGTTAAGCTTAGTGGTTGATGAAACCGAACCGCAACCACTTCCGAACCTGGCGTTTAAAATAGTCTGTGCCAATACTCTAATACCATTAGGGATGGACAACAAAGTGCAAATCGCCGGTGCTACTGACGTTATAAGGGAAATAGAAAAGGTACGACACAATTACTTTGGGGCTAGCAAAGAGGAAAAGAAAGATTTAGAGCGCCAGTTCAAAAATCTACAAAATAAATTATGGACAACAGCCAAAGATTGGGTTACAACAAAAGATGCTGCGCTTTACCAAAAGTTGTTGGAGTTTAACCCTTTTGAAGACAATAGCTGTAGTTGGTTTGATGCTTGGTGGATGTTTGGTGTAAAGGAAGGATTTGACATCGTTATTGGTAATCCTCCTTATGTTCAACTACAAAAGGATGGTGGTAGATTAGCTAAACTATATCAGTCTTATAAATATGATACGTTTGAAAAAACAGGAGATATATATTCACTTTTTTACGAACGCGGGGTTGGGCTGCTAAATGAGAATGGATTGCTCTGCTATATTACTTCAAATAAATGGATGAGGGCTAACTACGGAACAAGTACGCGCCAGTTTTTTTCCGATAAAACATATCCGTTATTATTGATAGATTTTGGAAATATTCAAGTATTTGACACAGCAACTGTTGATACAAATATTTTGATTTTACAAAACAAACCAAGAGCAAAGAGACATGAAATTAAAGAAACATTTGCCGTTCGAATAAATAATGATTTTAATATTGATAATCAAGTTTTACACAACTATGTTTTAAAAAATGGGTACAAATTATCTTCACTAAGCCATAATGCATGGGTCGTTGGGGAAAGAGATATTTATGATATAAAGGGTCAAATCGAACAACAAGGAATACCATTGTATAAATGGGATATCGTTATTAATTATGGCTTGAAAACAGGTTTTAATGAAGCCTTTATCATATCTGGTAAACAAAAAGAAAGGCTCATTGCGGAGGACGAAAGCAGTAAGGACGTATTGAAACCTATTTTAAGGGGAAAAGATATATCTGCATGGTATCCGGAATTTGCTGATTTGTGGCTTGTTTACATTCCATGGCATTTCCCTCTGCACGAAGATCCCAAAATAGTGGGTGCTTCTGATAAAGCTGAATTTGAATTTAAAAAGCGATATCCCGCTGTTTATAATCATTTACTTAAATTTAAGCCAGAGCTTTCGGCAAGAAATCAAGTGGAAGTCGGAATCAGATATGAATGGTTCGCATTACAAAGATTTGGGTCAAATTATTGGCGTGATTTTGGTAAATCCAAGATAATATATCCCAACATGACTAAGTATATGCCTTTCGTCTATGATGAAGAATTTCATTTTTACTCTAATGACAAAAGTTTTATTTTATTAGGAAATAACCTTAAATACTTAACTTGTTTTTTTAATTCCAAGCTTTTTCGATATTGTTTCTCGGATAATTTCCCTGAATTACAAGGCGGAACAAGAGAGCTAAGAAAGGTTTTTTTTGACAAAATTCCAGTTAAAAAAATCACAGATCGCCAGGAAATACCATTTGCTAAAATGGTAGATTATTTAATAGCATTTAAAAAGGAAGATAGTCAAGAATCAATTGATCAACTCATGTACATCTACTTTGAACAACTCGCCAACGCACTAGTTTTTGAATTGTATTTTTCGGATGATTTCGATAATAGAAATATCCGATTTGCTCAATACTTTATTGAACTACCAGATTTGAGTAACCAAGAAAGGGTACTTTACCAACTCCGGAAAATCTATGTATCTATAAACCAAGATAATCATCCTTTAAAACAATCATTGTTTAATATGCTTGCTGTGCCGCAAATCGAATTAATTTTGAATAACGTTGAAATATGAAACGAATTACTGCTATAGAATTTGTTAATTATAAAGCGTTTTATCAGTCTGGGGATGAAAACAAGATTGTAATACCAGATGGTAAAAATGTTCTGTTTTACGGCGAAAATGGAAGTGGAAAATCAAGTATTTACGAGGGTGTGAAGCAATTCTTTGCTAGTTCTGACGCGACTGGTGAGATAACCCCTACAAGGCACATAAGAGTTACTAAAACTCAGAGGATATACGAAAATCAAGGCTCGCCTGAAGAAACGGAAATTGAAGTTTTGAATGAAGTTAGTGTAAAAATCACATTCAATGATGCGAACGACCAAGAGGTAAAGACATTTGGAATACCTGATAATAATACTCGAGGTGTCAATTACATTTCTAAAGCCAATTTGTTAAACACATTTTTTTCGTATCGCGAATTGCTAAGAACTTATTTAATGGAAAATCCTAAAAACGGAGAAGAATTTCGTTCCAAATTTGCGGATCTTGTAATTGAGGGAATTTTAGCAAAGCAAATTAATACTGTAACTCAACAAACTTTTAAGAAGTCGTGGAACGATTTATTTCTTCCTAGAAGAATGTATAAAGATCAAAATTTAGGAAAATTTAAACGAGGTCTTCAAAGCGAAATAAGTAGAATAAATTTATTGCTTCCAACCATCCTTGGTTATTTTGAGGCGGGGTTTTCTGCTACACTTACAATCGCTCAAAGTTATGTGGATTACTATCATTCCGCAAGAGAAGATAGACTAGGTAATTACCCTATATGTGAAATCGATTTACAAGTTTCATTGTTTGGAGAAAGGACAGACAATGATGAAGAAAATCATTTAACAGTATTGAATGAAGCAAGATTGTCTGCACTGGCAATATCCATTTATCTGGCTTCATTAATAAACACGCCGCAAGAAAATTTCGAATATAAAATCCTTTTTTTGGATGATATTTTTATCGGACTCGATATGAGTAATCGACTTCCTCTATTAGAGATAATTAGAAACTTTAAAAAGCCCATTATCGAACAATATTTAGATGCTGATAATGCAATAGCTGAAAAGATTCGCGAGGTGGACGGAAAGATTCAGACGGAGCCAAATTGTTTTTTTGCAGACTATCAAATATTTATTTCGACGTATGACAGGTATTGGTTTGAGGTTGCCAGAAAAGAACTTGAATCAAAAACAGAAAATAGTTGGAGTTATTTTGAAATGTTCGCAAATCAAAAAGAAGAATAAAGTTTTAAAACTCCTCTAATTTACACATCGCTAAATTATTTGGAAAAAGCGAACTATTATTATACTAAACACGATTATCCGACTTGCGCAAACTATTTACGCAAAGTGCTAGAAGAACGCTTAAAAGTTTTGCTCCCAGCCAATGAACATTATGCAAAGTATAATGATGCTCAAACTGGGGTAACTGAAATCAAAAAACTAAAGACACTTAATCAATATTTAGAAAAATTCATTTTATATTGTGATAATAATGGAATAAATGCAACGGAATTAGTTGACCTGAAAAATCTAAAAGATTGGTACTTCAATCCATTTTCTCACGATAATATTGGAACTCCAATATTTAAACGAGAGTTAGGTTTAGCAAAATCGTTAGTAGAGAAGTTAAATAAATTCGAATTTAGTATACTGCTGGAAGCGGGTATATGTCTTTATTTTAATTTTGACAATGGATCTGGACAAGTAAGAGAGTACAAGATTGAACTACAAGAAAATCTTAGATGGATAAAATCTGAGCAAGAAAATATTTTAACTAATCCTACTGTTAAATGTTATGAATGGACAAAGAATACTGTAGTTGAACAGTTAAATTGGGGAGATAATAAACTTTTTCATTTTTACAATAATAAATGGAAAGCGCTCATAAGACAAGAAGGCATTGATGATTTTCCAATGTCTACCTTTTGGAACCAATTATACCAAGTTTCAAATAACCAACCGATAATTACAATTCTCCAATAACGATGTTAATCACCCAACCTAAAATCTTTATCAGTAGTACCATCGTGGATTTGCCCAATGAGCGCAAAGCTGCACTCAAGGCGGTTGAAAAGGTTGGAGGTTTTCCTATAATGTCTGAGTTCACTATTGAAGCCCAAAGTACAGACTCTCTCACAGCTTGTTTGTCGAAAGTTATGGAATCAGACATTTACGTTTTGATTTTGGGTGGACGTTACGGTTGGCAGCCAGATAACAAAGAATCAATTACAGAATTAGAATATCAAACCGCTAGAAGTCATAATATTCCGATACTAGTTATAAATACAATTTATCGTAAAGAACCACTACAATCAAAATTCGAGAGTACGGTAGAACCTAACTATTTTAGGAAAACTGTACAAGATGCATTCGAATTGCAGGATGAACTTGAAATAGCGTTAAGATCAGAAATTGATAAAAAGCAAAATGAATACTTTAACAATACCGAGTTAGTTTATTCAAACTTAGTAAAAATTGAATTCCCCAGGTACTTGTTTATAGCTGATTTGAATATTGATAAAAAAGAAGTCGAACAATATAATAAAGAAAGAAAAGTATTCTTAAAAAGACCCAGTTCTCACGATTATGCGGTTTCAGCATTATTTATGAAAAATGTATCCTTTCCTCATGATTGGATAGTGTGGGAAGGAAAATTAATCACTTTTCATGATCTCCAGGATAACAGTATTGGTTTAACTGAAATAATTGATAAGGGAACAGTTGATCGATTTTCCTGCAATGAATTTTATGAGGCGTCGTCAGACCATTTATCACAGTTCAAATACATTCTAAAAAAATGTTTAGAAACGAAATTACATAAATTAAAAATCAAATGGGTTAAGGATGAGAGGCTCTTTGCATTTTTACCCATACAAAAAGATGATGTGGGGAGGTGGCAACCCAGGTCAATAGAATGGACAAAAACAAAAAAGAAAGCCACCCGAAAAGTGGTTGAAGTAAAAAGAAACCTTAAAAACAAAGATGAAGTTTTTAACATGAGAAGCCTTGCATTTCGCACCGGTTTTGAGGTATTTGAAGATGGTTGGTATTTGTCTATAAAACCTGAATGGATCTTTTTATGGAGCAACTTTCAAGTATGTAATCTAGCGTTTAAAAATATTCAGTGGTTGAAGAAGACGGAGCGTAACATGCACGTTTTTAATCATTTTAATTTTATCCTACGGTATTTGCAGCCGTCAGTATCAGAATCAATATTTATGGAGTATAGAGATTACCCCTTTTTATCAATTGGTGATATAGAAAAATTTAATTTTGCTCCAGTTGTCCCTGATGCAGTTTGGAATAATCTTGAAGACGTTGCTGCACAAAAACGATTACTAGATGATGATGGAGACGTTGATTTATTTAGAATATGAAAGCAGACTATATTCAAGAACCTTACTTGTTTTTTGGTAAAGGCAAAAGTATCTGTCCTAGAGAGGGCATAACAGGATTGGATGTTTATGATACTGTGCAGGAAGCTAGGAAAAACCAATTATTAATAGGAATTATTGGAATAGATGAAGATGTTGAAAATTTAAAGAATTGGCTTAAACGTTTTGAAAGTTATCTTCCGCCTAGTCCTAAAGGAAAACAGAAAGGATTATTTAAGCCTTTTCCTGGATTCAACCAAGACAAAGGTTTCTGCGCAAAATTTATTTACGGCTCCAATTATGATAGGATTATCTCACCTAATGATTTGAAAGCGATAATAAAGGAACCGAGTAGAGATAAAAAAATATTAGATGCTCTTCAATTGTTTTCGGAACATATTGCTTTTCTGTCGGACATAAAAAGTTGCGATGTTATCATATGTATAATTCCAAAAAGTTTTGAAGGTAAGATTGTAAAAGAAAAAAAAGATGATGAACCTGTGGAATTTGACGCAGAAGATAATGAAGAACTAGAATTAGAACTAAATTTTAGGAGGGCTTTAAAAGCTCGCGCAATGCGATACAATACACCAATTCAGCTACTTAGGGAATACGTATTGCATGATAACAATAAATCACAGGATGTAGCAACTAAAGCATGGAATTTTTGTACGGCTCTCTATTACAAAGGTCTTCAAACCATTCCTTGGAAATTAGAAGTAGATGATAACAGACCGAAAGTTTGTTATGTTGGTATTGGCTTTTATAGAAGTAGAGATAAATTAACTATTCAAACCAGTTTAGCCCAGATATTCAACGAGAACGGAAAAGGTGTTATCTTACGAGGAACACCTGTAGTCGAAGATAAAGATGACAGAAGACCGCATCTTACTTATGAGCAATCACATATTCTTTTAAAGGATGCTTTAACGAAATATAAGTTTGCAACAGGTACAATGCCTGGCAGACTTGTTTTGCACAAAACATCAAAATATTATAAAGATGAACTTGACGGTTTTGAGCAAGCAATGAACGAGTTAGGCATTAATGAGTATGATATCGTAACTGTAATGGAAACGGACTTACGCTTTTTCAGAAATAATTTATATCCTCCTGTAAGAGGATCTTTATTTTCACTAACGGATGATCGCCATATCTTATATACTAGAGGGTCTGTACATCAATACCAGACCTATCCGAGTATGTATATTCCCGCGCCTCTTGAAATAAGAATTGTGAGCGCTGTTTCTTCTGCAAAAACTATTTGCAAAGAAATTTTAGGTTTAACGAAGATGAATTGGAATAATACGCAGTTCGATAACAAATATCCTATAACTATTGGCTGTGCCCGGCGAGTCGGTGAAATAATGAAATATGTTGGAAATAACGAACAGCCGAAAGAATCTTATGCTTTTTATATGTAAAAGCCAAAATAACAGGTTCTCGTTAGCCTCAAATAATTTCAATTACCAATACTTCATTCATTACCTACGCTAATCTTTGAATGGCTTCCGCTATCAAAATAAAATTATTTTTAATAGTTAATTTGTTTCTTTTACTTCTTTTGTTAAACAGGAAAGAGGTCAGCCCAATGCGTATCCATTAATGGAAGTATCAAAAAACTATACAGCTAATAGTCTCAAATCCTCTAGAAATGAGTTCAAATTCTTTCCCCTATGGGCTACCCGACCGATTGATGTAAGTAGAGAGACTTTTTAGTTAATAGGAGTTTCACAATTTTGTGAAGCTGCGCGGTTATTTAGCCCCGATAAAGATCAGAGCAACGTTGTTCGCAGATGGCAAATTTGCGAGCTGATAAGTACCAGATAAAACATCCGGACCAACGGGAATTTACTACTGTCGGCAGAGGCAAACAGATAAGTTAAGCGCTTGATTTTTTTTCCTGCAATCGCTTTGAAATCAATAAATTATTCGTTTATATTTACCATTACAATAATAATTTATTGACGTAGCCTTGTCATAAAATGGCCGACCATATCTTTATAGGCCGGGTAATATTTTGAGCAAATGGCAAAACTGTTTTTTTGCTGATTTCACTATCATTTTTTGGCCAAATTCATAAATCCATTCATATGATATTAGGTTTGACAATCGTATTTATACCGCTGGCCATTTATCTAGCTGCTGCGTTTTCTGTAGCTAAAAAAGACATAACCAGTCCCGACGATTATTTTGTTGCCTTCAAAAAGGTAGGTGTCACCGCATTTTCAAGCTCATCAGTGGCTTACAATTTTCAGGTCAGTACCATATACCCCTTTTTATTCTGGGGAATATCAAATATTTACTTAATTCCTTCGGTAAATACATTTTGTGCAGGGCTTGGAATTATTATTTTCTGGATGTGTTATCCAAAATACAAACACTTTATTGGTAGAGATATTACATTGCATGGTATTTTAGGAGAGCGATATGGAAATGTTGTCCGAGTCGTAGCCTCCTATATGACCATCGTGGCATTTTTAGGATTTGCGATTTCAGAAACCTATTTCGGTTCCAAAGTATTGTTGTCATTTGTTGAAGATAAAAACACTGCGTACTTAATCGTCTGCGGTGTTTTAATCCTTGTCTACGTCTATATTGCATATGGTGGCCAGGTTAGCTCGATAAGAACGGATCAACTTCAGCTTATCATATCTTACTTGGGCGTTTTTGGCCTTATGCTTTATTTTCTCTATTTAACAATTACGGCATCTTCAGCTATCCCAATAGTGTTATCATACGGGTTACTGATACTTTCAACCTACATCGTCGTTATTTTTGTAATGAGAAGGTTTCAATTTATAAAAATCAATGAAGATAATAGTCGACTTAATAATTTGACAAACAAAACTTTAAATATCTTCGTGGTAATAGCCTTCTTGCTTTTATTATGCTTTTCGATGTTTACTTTTCTTACCAAACAGCAAATAGTTGATGCAAAACCATTTTTCAGTATACAAGGGTTTGGCGTTTGCGGATTATTGTCATTAATTCTATTGCCGATGTCTTTTCAATTTGTTGACTTAAGTAACTGGCAGAGACTGCTATCTGTTAAAGGAGGCACAGATGGCTCCGGCATCGAGTTGGAGAAAAACATTAAACGCGGACTTTTAACTTATGCGTTTGAGTCTCCGTTTACTTGGGTGATATTTATATTTTTTGGCCTTTTAACTGTTTCTGCGCTACCATATTTTCCCGTTAAAGACCTGCTTATTGACATCCCAAAACGCTTAATTACATCGCCAATTGTTTTACAGAAAATACTAGGATATGTTTTCATACTAAGTATAATTTCAATCATGTTATCAACTATTGATTCATTCTTAATGGGTATTATTTTCACTTTTGTTTACGATTCCTATCCAAAAACAAGAAAAATTTTAGACGCTAACGACGCAACGCTAAAAATAAAGAATCATAAGACAATCATTAATACTGGAAAAAAATTTGGCTTATTAGCAATTATAGTGGGAGTAGCATTGTTTATCGTGTTTGACCGTAATATATCGAACGGTGGCGAGATGTTCATCAACTTGCTATTATCGTTCTACGCCGCGCAACTTGGTTTCCTACCGCATATCTTAGGAATTCTTTTTTTTAAACGTCACCCTTCAACCCCCTGGGCAATTGCAAGCATGCTTTCTGGTTCTATAGCTGGGATAGGCATAGGGATATTTGCCGTAATAGCAAAGCCGGAATGGGCGTGGTATCCGATTTTGATTTGCCTAGGTCTGAGCTTTTCAATTTATTTTCTAGGACTTATTATTGGGGGGCGAAATGAAAAGATTTCTTAAAAAAAACGTTTGGTTTTTGATTTTCTTTGGGTTTGTTTTGTTGATAATTACAATCCATCCTCCCCATTGTCTAACTTGTGGAGAATATTACTTTAACGATCCGCTCAGATATTTTGAGCTTTTTAGTTGTTTAATTCTGTTTTTGATTTTCGGTTACATGTTTCTTAACGAAAAGGGTCCATACTACATCTACTATAACGGTCGACCCAGAAGGAAAAAAAGCAATAATAGGTTTTATTGCTGGATGATGTTTGTAACTTCAATTGCATTGGTCGCTGGTAATATCCATATTTTGAATTATTCACACAAATCTGATCAAAATGTAGTAAACGCTCTTAAAATATGGGATGTACTTGCGTACTTTGTAATCACCGCGTATACGCTTTGGTTTTGGCTAAGTAAATCTAGAGGGCGAAATATCATAAAAAAACATATCGGTCAGGAAAAAGATGGCACTGTTTTATTCATTATTTTTGCAAATTTGATACTGATCGTAATTTTTGTAGCGCATTTTTCGATGTCCTTAGACGACATTGGTTGGGGCTTTTTAAGTGACGGTATTACAAAAGTATTGGAGCGTTTTGAGATTTTGATAACTCTTGGGTTGATCGTTAGTGTTTATTTTCTATTTTGCAGTATCAATAAAAAAGTTATTTCAAACACAACTGACTATACTGTGAAGCGAGATTTTCGCACAATGCAAAAATATATTGATGGCCCGACAAGATTTATTTTTTGCATCATGTTTACTTATGCTATCTATGCCTGGCTTATTGGTTGCTTACCTTTAATGGGTAAATTTTTTAGCGGTGCGATTGGTTTTGAACTAATACTTTCAAGTATAGTTTGGTCACATACGGAAACATTTTAAGGAGCAAATAGTATTATGACAATCTGTGGATATAACGCAAAAATAGGAGCAGGGCTTAATTTGTTGATAGAAGGAATGGCTTCTTCAATGGATCAAAAGGCAGGTAAGGTTGGGACAATACGAGCTTTGGACGATGAGCTTTTCGAGCTTCAAGAGATGATAAATATTATGCAAACCAAGGGTCCAATCCAAGAAATTTTCGTCGGACTGAACGTTTTTGCAAAGCAACTTTTTTTGGAGGTTAGAAAGATTGCACTGGCTGAGCCAACGAAATCCATATCAGACATCATGGAGAATATAGGGCCGAAATTTGTATCGACAATCAAATTTGCTGAAGAATTTAGAGAATCGTTAAATGAACCGTCTTTGGTAAAAAATGATGAAGTTCCTATACAAATCGTAGCCAATTGGGTTAATGAAAACGCTGCTAAAATACTGAATGGCAGCGAAGAATTTCAAGACGGGCTGTAATCCTTATACGCTATCGTTAATTATATAAATAGGTCGACTCTGTTAATTTATTGATAACTGGTACGATCAACCATAAAATCAAATAGATCGCTATCATAATCCTACCCCATGGACATTATCTGTCTATTGCTATTATAAGGCTAACCAGATTCGACAGAAATCTAACCATATTGCAGAACAATAGAAATTTTTAAATGAATTTCCGGTGTTTTAATAGAGAGGTTCGATCCATATGAGCTGCCGTTTAGATTAGCCCCGCTGGTACTTTTTTCGAACTCTTTTATTGATGATCTCAAGAGTTTAGTAAGAATTTGCGTTAATTATTAACACTTTATTAGTGAAAATCATTAATGGCTATATCCTTATTATTTTAGAAACTAAAATGTTTTTTAACACCTAATAAAATTTTTCTGGCGGTTCAACCTATATTAATAGATGAAAAATGAAGCTCAAGCCTCAAATTTTATAGGTAAAAAACTAAGTATTGTTTAAACAGCTTTAGTTACCGCTCTTAACTATACTTCGATAATTAATCCATCCTGGCAATTTCCAGCTTCTTTTTCGGCGTCTTCCTGGTTATCAAAAACAAGATTGTTACCCTCCTGATCTGTTACGATAGTGGCATACTCTGGACCACCGAGCATTTCTATTACAATATAACTCATGTTTTAAGCTTTTAAATTATTACTGCTATCTTTTCTAAGTTATTTAAAGTAAAATAAACATCTATCCAGAAATAGAAACAGTTCAATATCTCTTTCCTGTCTGCTTGTTATAATTGATGTTATGTGCCATGATTGTTTAAGATTGGTTTTTTAATGAATTTTAGTTTTTAATGCCTTCCGCTTAGTTCAGTTCGTTATCGTCTAAATGGTCGGTATTAAGTTTGATAATCTCTGTTTCCAGTACCTGCACGTTTTTAGTGCTTCCTATAAAATAGGTTGTTTCTGTTTCCAGTTCTCTCACCGCATCGCGGATAGCGGTATGACTGGTCTCGATCACTACTTTAAAGAATAAAAAAATGGTGTCTTTCATTTGCTTGGTTGTTGTTAGTCGCTGGTAATCGTTATTGTCTATTAGTAGTTATAGTTATCTAAAAAATCGTTAAACTCTTGCTGGAACAAGCCCGGGCTTTCCCCTGCCAGCTGCTGCGCGTAACCGTCCCAAAAGATTTGGTCGGTCAGTTCTATAAATAGTTCTAACATGGTGGCTATTGGTGTTTATAGTTGTTTAAGAAGTTGGTTGATTCTTCAAAGTGTTTCCTGTACCGGCAGTACAGGAAACATCTTTGTTGATTACATTTATTGTCCCTATGCAGGTATGGTAATCCCAGCTTCGATTTCTGATAGTTTCTCTACACAAAGGCTGTTTACATACTGGCTTACTGACCAGATGATGACCGGGTTTTTAGTGATAAACTTTCTCCTGCTGTCGTCCTCGATCATTAAAGTACATCCCTGAAAATGGTTGCTGTCCGTCTCGTCCCCGTCTTCAATCTGTGCCACTTCAAAGGCTTCTAAAGTGTTAATCGTTTCCAGCAGTTTGTCCCTTTGTATTTTCCGGCGGTGCAGTTCCTCAACTAATTTTAAAGTGCCTTCTAAATTTAGTGCAAGTTTCGCCGGTTTGATCTCTGGCTTTGCTGGTTCGGCCTTGGGTTGTTCGGCTTTGGATTGTTCAATTCCGTCTTTTGATGGCAGCGGTTGCTGTGGTTGTTCGTGCACGCCGTCCTTTTTCGCTTCTCCGGCTTTCGCTTCCTCTGGTTTCGCGGCTTCTTTGTTTACCGGATTGCCATTGATAAATGCCGCCTCTTTTTCGGCTGGCTTTCCGTTACCTATTACTGCGCCGTTTTCTTTTACTTTCGTTTCCATGATTTTTATTTTTAAATTGAATTTGATTTTTGAACTGTAACTGGTTTTACTTTTTGTGATTGGTCTGCGGTCTTGGTTTTTGGTTTACTATCCGTTTCGGTGGTGCCCTGCTTTGTGGTAGTTTCATGGTTCGGTGCTTTTTTGTTTTTTGCTTTGTTTTTAAGTCCGCTCGCATAGGCTCGCTGGCTTTTTATTAAGCACCGCACCTGATCGGGCAGGGCACATGGGCAAGGTTTTTGGAAAAAAAATACGCTCTCCAAAACACATCGCCCGAAGGGCACCGCTGAAAAAAGGAGAGGAAGATTATTTTTTCAAAACCCGCAGGGCCCGACCTTGACCATGTGTCCCTGCTCATCGGAAATTTGCTGTATATAAAAGGCCAGTGGCTACTGAAAATGCCACCTTAATGATGTTTCTTGCTGGTATTTAATGGGGTTGAAGAAAGGCGGGTTAAAAGCGCGTGGCGACGAAGGAGCCTTACGCTTTCAGCTTATAAAGGCAAAAGCGGTTACCGGAATGCAGCTGTGCGGAATGCAGGAAACGGTTTTTGACAATGCCAAGCATGTTAAAAAGCATAGGGGTAATCGTTTATATACACAATAATAAATAGTGTGGAATCCGCAGTTGTGTTAAAATTTTAATCATTACTTCTAACATAACTTTTTGATAGGCGATAAACTGCTCGATTAAGAGCAACCGCGAAGGCCCTTGAGCAAATACGACCAGGTTTACTTAATAGGATAAGTTTAAAGGAAAGGTGGAGAAACCCTAAAATCAGATTTTTAAAAAGCATAAGTTATTATACTTTGTTTATATTAATCTCTGCCGGTTCAATTTTTACATTGGCGACGACGGGAAAGCAATTATTTTTTAGGAGTTAAATTTTTTTTCTATTTTCTCTTATCTGCTAACACTCATTTTATCAAATAACTAAAAAAATCGCTCCCACTTATTGCTGGAACTTCTATATCTATAATTGGATGTTATAGTTTATCACCTTTATTGTTATATAGGTTTTATAAAACCTGTTTGAATAGGAGTTTGAAAATCTCATCTAAATCTAAGTGCTCAATTTTTAACGACTACCGTTTTGCTCGACAACTGCTACCAATAGATTATGAGAAACAGAATAAAAAATTTATGCAAAAAATCATTGTTAAAGATTGTAGCAGGGCAAAGTGTATGAGGCATAGGTCTTGTCAAGAATAAGTCTTTATTAAATTTTCGTGAAACTTATATTACCCGCGGGGATAAAAAGCAAAAGCAATTTTTTTAGTATTTATCAGTCTATCAATATTTTATAAGTTTTACTCCGTTTAGCTGTAGCGTTAACAGCTCTTACTTTTTGATAAAAAGTGTAACAGATAATTGATATTCTGATAACAATAGGAGCCTTCCTTTGCAGAATTAATAATAGAACAGCTGTGTCAATTAACAATCAACAGATCGAAATTTTATGAAAAAACTTTACAGTGATTTTTTCAAGCAGGGATTTTTGAGCCGTAAATGGAAATACCTTTTTCTAATTAACATCGTCATTTTTAGTACTCCTTCATTTGTCGTTTCCCAGACCGCAAGGGTTATTAAAGGAACTGTAACTGATGAAAAAAATCAGCCACTTCCCGGCGTTTCTATTTTGGTTGTAGGCACAACCAACGGAGTTGCTACAGATATTCAAGGAAACTATTCCGTAACAGTAAACAGTAATAAGGCTGTTCTGCGTTTTACTTCGGTTGGATTTACCACCCAGCAAATACCTGTTGGCAACAGTAATACAATCAACGTTAGCCTGCTACCGAGTGCAAATCAATTAAAAGATGTGGTAGTAATTGGTTATGGTACATCTACAAAGCAGGATGTTACCGGTTCTATCACTTCCTTAAAATCAGAAGATTTCAATCAAGGCGTTTTAACCACACCTGCAGAATTATTGCAGGGTAAAGTTCCAGGACTTAACGTAACCAAAAGTGGAGATCCAAACCAGGCTCCGTCCGTTGTTTTGAGAGGCCCATCAACTATACGATCCGGAAACGGGGCACAAGAGCCTTTTTACGTAATTGATGGAGTGCCGGGTGCTTCTGTAGATTTATTGGCTCCGGCAGACATTGAAAGTATTGATGTACTAAAAGATGCATCTTCTACCGCTATTTATGGCTCGCGGGCTGCAAATGGCGTAATTATCATCACCACTAAAAAAGCAAAGCAAGGCCAAACCCGGCTTACTTACAGTACTTATGCTGCAGTTGATCAGGTTTCAAAAAAAATAGATATGCTTTCTGGAGACGAACTTCGCCAGTACTTAAAAAGTAATGGCCAGGCTGCCTTATCGGTGCCATTGAATGATGATGGTTCTAACACCAACTGGCAAAATTTAGTCGAGCGAAACGGTTTCTCGCAAAATCATAACCTTTCTTATGGCGGCGCTTCTAAGAATTCTGATTACGGTGCGAGCGTAAACTATTTCAAAAATGATGGTATCTTAAAAAGAAGTGCTTTGGAGCGTACGATTTATCGCGGCTATATTAACCAGCGTTTTTTTAATGATCGTTTAAAGCTTAGTCTCAATTTAACCAACAGCCAAAGCAAAACGGATGATGTTGTACAATCCTACCTGTTGCCAGGTATGCTGTTTTATCTGCCTACAGTTAGTCCTTTTAATTCGGATGGCAGCTACAAAGAAAATTACACGCGTACGGGTAGCGGCCCATTAAACCCGCTTTCGCTTTTAAATAACAACACAATTAATATTGATGATAACAAAACGCTGGTTAACGGCATTGCGCAGGTTGATATATTGCAAGGGTTGCGGTTTACCTTGAGTGTTTCCCAGCAACGTGGTCAGAATAACTATAATAGCTACCTCAATAGTGCATCCGGATTAGCAGTAAATGCTGGTGGCGTAGCGCATCGTTCATCATTCTTAAATACCAATAACATTGCGGAAGCTTATTTTAATTACGACCGTACATTTGGCCAGCACTCTTTAAAACTATTGGCTGGTTATTCTTATCAGCAAAATCGTAGTAACGATGGCTTTGGCGTACAAACACAAGGTTTTTCTAATGATGCCTTGTCCTATAATAACCTGTTTTTATCTAATCCGTCTGCTGTATCACAAATAAGTTTCGATAATAATCCGATTTCTACACTTAGGCTGATTTCTTATTATGGCCGTGTCCAGTACCAGTTTGCTAATAAATACTTATTACAAGGTTCTTTACGTGATGATGGTTCTTCGGCGTTCGGTGCCAATCACCGTTATGGTTTATTTCCTGCAATATCAGGTGCATGGAGAATTATTAACGAAGACTTTATGAAAAAGCTTACTGTTTTTAGTGACCTAAAATTGCGCGCTGGTTATGGTGTTTCTGGAAACAGTGTTGGTTTTGATGCCTTTTCTTCCATTTTAGTTTATGGTACACAAACTTCCGGCAGTAAATTTTTATACAACGGAAATGTAACCAATGCCATTGGCCCAGTTAGAAACGATAACCCTGATTTAAAATGGGAAAGTACAGCCACGACCAATATCGGCGTCGATTTTGGCTTGTTTAATAACAGGCTTACCGGTTCTGTGGATTATTACGTTAAAAAAACGTCCGATCTGATTTATGACCAGTATCCTGTTTCTCTAACACAATATTTTGTTCCAACCATCACTGCAAATGCAGGCAAGATCAAAAACTCCGGCGTTGAGGTTATCTTGAATGCTACAGCGGTAAAAACAACCAATTTCTCCTGGAGAACCTCTATCAATGTTTCTCATAATAAAAATATTGTCGAAAGCTTATCTAATAACCAATTCAATCTTCCGGTAATTTATACGGCACAACTTGGTGGCAAAGGACAGTCGGGCAATTATAGCCAGATTGTTCGGCCAGGTGACGCAATCGGAACCTTTTATTTGTGGCATTACGTTGGAAAAAATGCAACAGGAGTAAGTACTTATCAAAATGCTGCCGGAGCTACAATTGCCACACAACCACTTACAACAGATCAATTCGTTGCAGGCAATGCACAGCCAAACCTAATTTATGGCTGGACAAACACTTTCGTTTACAAAAAATTCGATTTGAATTTTTTGGTAAGAGGTGTAACTGGCAATAAAATATTAAATGCTACACTGGCTTCCTTAAATAATCCGGCAGATGCCAAAATTCAGAATATCCCGAGATTTACTTTGGGTGAATCTTACAACGACATCAATGCTTATTTAATTTCCGACCGCTTCCTGGAAAACGGCTCTTACTTACGGTTAGATAACGCCACACTTGGTTATACTATCAAACCGAATATTCCGGCAATAAAAGCCATCAGGCTTTATTTATCCGCCAATAACCTTTTTGTAATTACCAAATATTCTGGTATCGACCCGGAAATTAATATCGGAGGTTTAACTCCCGGCATCGACAACAACAATTACTATCCTAAAACACGCTCTTATATTTTCGGATTAACAGCCTCATTTTAACCAAATTTCAAATAAAACAGATGAAAAAGATATATTCCTACTTGGCAGGACTTTCTATTATTATCACCATAAATGCTTGTACCAAGTTAGATGTTCCGGTAGAATCACAATATGTAAAATCCAATTTTCCGGTAACAGACGCAGATTATACAGCGCTGTTAGGAACAATGTATTCTAATCTGTCATCAAATTATGGTGTCCCTTACTGGCGTATGCAGGAACTTTCTACGGATGAAGCCATTATTCCGGCACGGGACGGAAATTTTGACGACGGCGGACAATACCGACAGCTTCATTACCATACCTGGACGTTTGACCATCCAAACGTAATTACGATCTGGCAATGGGGTTTTAGCGGAATTAACACTTGCAACCGTTTAATTACCCTGGTTAATGCTTCGCCATCTGCCGAGGCTACGAAAGTAGCAAATATTGCCCAAATCAGGGCGATGCGTGCTTTGTACTATTTTTTTATGATGGATTTGTATGGAAATGTTCCTATCATCACAACTTTCCCTGTTGCCACTCCGCCTGCTACACAATCCAGAAATAATGTGTTTCAATTTATTGAAAGTGAACTAAAAGCGGCCTTGCCTCTTTTACCGGCAAAAACGAATAGCTCTGCCACCAATACACTGCAATATGGCCGGCCAACCAAAGGAATGGTTTTCGCCTTACTGGCAAAAATGTATCTGAATGCTGGCGTTTATACAGGTACAACACGTTATCCCGACGTAGTTACGATGGCAGATAGCGTTCAAAAAAACACGAACTATTTTCTTGATGCCAGATATCGTGATATATTTTTGCCTAATAACGGTCCGCAAATAAACGAAACGATTTTTGCCGTTCCTTATGATCAGCAAATTCCCGGAAACCAGTTTACACGTTTTGGCTTTTTCTATTATCTCGCCCCGGCTTATGGCTTTAACGTTGGTTTGAGTATTGCCATGAGCACCACGCCCGAATTTTATAATCGCTTTAATATTCCGAATGATTTCCGGACAAAAACATGGTTAGTTGGGCCGCAATATTATCCTGACGGCAACGGCGGTTTTACTACACAACCAGCCTATTATTCTACAACTCCTCCTTTGGTGCAAATCAATATTACACCACAGCTAATCCTGGTTCCGGGAAAACCAATGGACGTAGGCAATACTATAGCAAGTCAATCGGAAGGTGTACGTTCCATAAAATACTATCCTGATCCGGCCATTATTCAAGCAACACGATTAAATGGTAATGATATGCCGGTGCTTCGTTTAGCAGATGTTTATTTGATGAAAGCAGAAGCAGAATTAAGAGGCGCGCCAACAACTGTAGCAAACGGAGAGTTGCAAACACCTTTGGCTTTGGTAAACAAATTACGAAGCCGCGCAGGCGCACAGTTAGCTACCTCTGTTGATTTGCAGGGTTTGCTGGATGAACGTGCCCGTGAACTTTCATGGGAAGGCTGGCGACGGAATGACTTAATTCGTTTCGGCCAGTTTGAAACAGAATATCCTTTACCAAACGATGTTTTAACCATGAACAAAGATGTAACGCGGAGACTATATCCTGTTCCTTCTACAGAATTAAAAACCAACCCTAACCTGATTCAAAACCCTGGTTATTAATGCTTCTTTTAACACATAAATTTTAATATTCATCAAGCGGCTTGATTTAACAATAGCGGCGACTAAATTTCCTTTTATGAAAACCTTTTTCAGCATACTTTTTTTAACGGCTTTGCCGATTTTAAAATGGAGTAATTCAGACGACCTTCCAATCAATAAAATCCAGGTTATCGGTTCGCATAACAGTTATAAAAAAGCAATCGAACCTGAGCTGTTTAAATTTTTCCAGCAAAAAGATTCTGTATCGTCCAGCAAAATAGATTACGAACATATTGCTATTGAAAAACAGTTGGACATGGGTTTATGCAATCTCGAAATAGATGTTTACGCCGATGAAAAAGGTGGCCGGTTTGCGCACCCGAAAGGATTGGATATGGTAAAAAACCAATCTCCGTACAACACAGATGGCGTAATGGAAAAGCCAGGTTTTAAAGTGCTGCACATCCCTGATCTGGATTTTCGTACACAATTTTCTACCCTGGCAGAAGGTTTGCAACAGTTGAAACGCTGGTCCGACGCGCATCCAAATCATTACCCAATTTTTATTACTTTGGAAGCAAAAGATGCGGTAGCAAAATCAACAGATGCAGATCAAACAAACAACCTTACAGAAGCAGTTTTTGCCGAGTTAGATCAAACCCTCCGCGATAATTTAGGTACGAAAAACATTTTGACACCGGATATGGTTCGCGGTAAAAGTTCAACCCTAAATGATGCAGTCACGCACGGCTCGTGGCCAACCGTCAAAGCTGCACGCGGCAAATTTTTGTTTATTTTAGATGATAAAGGCAGCAAAAGAGATCTTTACATTGCTGGACATTCATCTTTAAAAGGCCGTGTGATGTTTGCAAATTCTGATGCAGGTACACCAGAAGCCGCCATGATGATCCTGAATAATCCAAAAGATCCAGCCATCAAAGAAATGGTTAAAAAAGGTTACATCATCCGCACACGTGCAGATAATGATACGCAGCAGGCTCGTAAAAACGACAAAACTGATTTTATTGCCGCCTGCAATTCCGGTGCGCAAATCATCACTACTGATTATTATTTAAAAAGCACGCACTTTAAATCTGATTATGTAGTAAGTTTTGAAGGAAATACATATTTCCGTGTAAATCCATTATTCAACAGTAAAACTACAACTGCATCCGGTACAAAAAGTAAGTAATTCAACTCCGCTTTATATCTCTATAAAATGTGTTCTATAAAAACAGTATTAAGTGCTTTGTTTATCGGATGTTTTTTTGTTTCTCCGGTTTCGGCGCAAAAAAAACTGTATCAGTACATCGATCCGATGATCGGTTCAGAAGGTTTGGGGCGTGTTTTCGTCGGTCCTTCTTATCCTTTTGGCATGATCAAACCAAGTCCGGATTGTACCAGCAGTCCGAACAGTGGCTGGTTACCAGAACCTGTTCCGGTTACCGGTTTTAGTCAGGTACATGTTAGCGGAACAGGCGGCGGACCAAAATACGGCAATATTCTCATCATGCCTTTTTCGGGGAAACTGAATAAAATTGACCAGTCATCTCCAAGGGAAAACGAAAAAACTGCATTAGGTTATTATGGCGTTACGCTGAAAAAAGATCAGATTAAAGCGGAAATAACAGCAGCAGAAAAAGTAGCTTTATATCGTTTTACTTATCCGCAGAAAGTTCAAAAAGCATTAAAAATTGATGCAGGTTTCTTTTTGGGAGAACAACCCGTTCCGGATGCACGCGAAGCGCAACAGTTTGTAGGCTCGGAAATAGAAGTAGTTTCTGCTACCGAAGTTAAAGGTTATAGCCGGATACGCGGCGGCTGGAACAATGGCGCAGCTTATACCGTTTATTTTGATGCTGTTTTTAGCGAACCAATTACTGCTTATACCAGTTGGAAAGGCAGTAAGTTGTATCCAAATCAAAAACTGCAGTTTGATTCTGGAGAAAAAACAGGCGTTTTATTAGCGTTTAAAAATAGCAATACAGATTCGGTTAAAGTGAAAGTTGGCATCTCGTTTATCAGTTCGCTCAAAGCAAAAGAAAACATTGAACAGGAAATACCGCACTGGAATTTTGACCGCGTTTTAAGTGAGTTACAAAACACTTGGGAAAACCTTTTGGAACGAATTGAGATTTCCGCTGATGCAACTTTAGATCAGAAGAAATTATTTTACACCGGTTTATACCACACAATGTTGATGCCGGTAAAGCGTACAGGCGAAAACCCTTTGTGGAACGGCGACGAACCTTATTACGATGATTTTTATGCGATTTGGGATACCTTTCGCTCTTCCAATCCACTAATCACTTTAATCTCGCCCAAACGGGAAACCGAAATTGTAAACTCGTTAATCAATATTTACAAGCACGATGGTTACATGCCTGATTCGCGAAGCGGAAATTATAACGGTCGGACACAAGGCGGTTCTAACGCGGAAGTATTGATTGCAGATGCTTACGTAAAAGGCTTAAAAGATATTGATTATAACCAAGCGATGGACGCGATGCTAAAAGATGCAAACGTGCCTCCCGGCGGAAATGAAGAAAAAGAAGGCCGTGGCGGATTAACAGATTACAACAAATTAGGTTACGTTTCTTACAGTTTCGTCCGTTCCGGAAATCGTACGTTAGATTATGCTTACGATGATTATTGCATTGCCATAGTTGCCAAAGGATTGAACAAGCAAAAGTTGTATCAGCGTTTCAGCAAACAGGCCAATAACTGGCAGAATTTATGGCGCGATGGTTATAAAGATCATGGCGCTACTGGTTTTATCATGCCAAAAGATGCATCCGGAAAATGGCTGGATACTATTCCTTACGGCGAATCGGTTAACCAGCATCCAACTTTTGTTTACACGCCCCTTTCCCACGAATATCCCTGGTATGTTTGCCATTGGTGCGGCTTTTTTTACGAAGCTACTTCCTGGGAATATTCGCTGAGCATTCCGCATCAAATTCCTTTGGTTATTCAAAAATCAGGTGGAAAAGAAGCTTTTAGAAAACGTTTGGATACTTTGTTTGACCGTGGTTTTTATAATGTAGCCAACGAGCCGTCTTTTTTAACACCTTGTTTGTACCACTGGATTGGTCGGCCGGATTTAAGCAGCGAACGTATCCGGAAAATCATTGCCAAAAACTACAATACGTCTCATTTTGGCTTGCCTGGAAATGATGATTCTGGCGCGATGTCGTCCTGGCTGGCTTTTCAAATGCTGGGTTTGTATCCTAATGCCGGTCAATCATATTATTTGCTCAATTCGCCGATGCTGAAGCAAAGTGTTTTTCACCAAGAAAACGGGAAGGATTTCAAGATTATCGCGCAAAACTTGTCTGATACAAATGTTTATATCGAATCGGCAAAACTCAACGGAAAACCTTTTAACCAGGCGTGGATTGAACACTACGATATTTTAAAAGGAGGAGAACTGGTGTTTGAAATGGCAGCCAAACCATCCAATTGGGGAACGGAAATTTTACCTCCGCAAAAGGATTAATCAAACCAAAATATGAAATATATATTTTTAGTGGTGCTGTTTTTATCGACTATTTTTTCGGTAAAAGCACAAACGCTCAAACCTGAAATAAAACTTGGAACAACGTTTTTCTATAACTTTGAATTGCACGGACAGCACGCCTCTTTTGAAATTACAGTTAAAAGTTTTACAGATACGTTGAAGTTAAATTGGAAAATCAGAAACCTTGCCGGTGGAAATTATGCAGTAACGCCAGTGGCATGGCAAAATGCAAACCAGTTAAATTTTGCACAACCCGAACCTTTTAAAACTGTAAAATTAACTGATCAGCAAACGTTTATGCTGATTTCTAAAGCTGCTTATCAAAACTTGATCAGTAAACATCAATACACTTATGATCACACAGTTTATGTTTTGAAAAGGGATTTAAAAGAAAATCCGCTTAAACTTGGAACACAAAATTTAGATGTTTTGCATGTTGTTGCTCAAGATGAAACGACGGAGCTTTGGATTTTAAACAATCCTGACTTTCCGTTTATTTGTCAGATTAAAGGAAACCCACTTGGAATTAATGTGGATTTAAAAGAAATTAAATAAGGTTATTTTGCAATAAGTGTAACAATCACAACTACATTTATTGCATTGGTTCTTAATAATCGAACATGTACATCGAACGTTTTTATTATATACTGCTTGGAGTTAGCCTATTAAGCTTTCTAACTAGCTGCAACTTCTTTTATCACCCAAAAAAACAGTCGGGCAATGAAAAGTTAAGCCATCATTCTGCTTATGATGACAGCACTTTAACTAACCGCGTGCTTCCGGTTATGATGCCTTATAACCGTTTGATTGATCCGGCTGGAAAAGTAATTGTTTTTGGTAGTCCGGAACTGGAAAACCACAGTTTAGATGTGCAGCCCATTCCAAATACTATGCTTTTGGCGGTGGAAGATCGTTACGGCATTGCCATTATCAACCACGAAACCAACGCAATTATTGCCAGGTGGAGTTATAATAGCGAAGATAAATACAGAGGTTTAATGAGTACGTATTCCGGCATTCAGGTTTTAAACGAAAATGGCTCAACGAAAATTTTCTGGAGTGCTGCGAATGATGCTAACCATCAATCCTACGTTTTTCAGGCTGTTTTTAATAATGAAAAAATAGCGATAAAAGAAGCATTTCCGTTTAAACCAGAAAATCCTTCGCCTTTAGCTTTGCCAAACGAAGTTGCAGTAAATAAAGAAAATGGAACCAACTATTTGTACGTGGTTTTAAACGGCAATAACCAGTTGGTGAAAATTGATCTTGCTACAAAGAAAACTGTTTGGACTGTTCCAACAGGCGTTGCGCCTTACGGTTTAACAATTTCCGGCGATAAAGCTTTTTTAAGTAATTGGGGCGGCGCAATGCCATCGAAAAATGATCAGCAAGAAACAGCTGGCGTACCTTACGGAAATGCTTATACCAACCCGAAAACAGGCGCAACAGCAGCAGGAACAGTTTCTGTTTTTGGGTTGAATGATGGAAAAGTAGTAAAAGAAATAACAGTTGGCCTGCACCCAAATGATTTAATTAAGAGTTCCGATAATCAGTTTATTTATGTGGCCAACGGAAACAGTGATGATATTTCTATCATCAATACAAAAAGTTTAAGTGTTGCAGAAACGTTTTCCGTACAAATTAATCCGGGTAAAAAAGGCTTTATCGGTGATACACCAAATGCTTTGATTTTAAGCGAAGACGGAACGCATTTGTACCTAGCAAACGGAATGGATAATGCAGTTGCGGTTATTAAACTGGGCGCAAATGCAACTGCAGAAAGTACCGGTAAAAGCAGCATTGAAGGTTTTATTCCGACAGAAGCTTATCCCGGAGGACTGGCTTTAAAAGGAAATAAACTTTTTGTAACCAACCTGGAAGGAGAAGGCGCGCGCGTAAACAGCAAAGAAATCCGCAAAGAAAATAAAGCAATTGACCGGGAAGTTCCTGATATCGACGGTGGTTCTTACAATTCGCATCACCAGAAAGCAACTGTTTCTGTTATTGATTTGCCTGATGCCGCGCAATTGGCAACTTATACCAAAAAAGTAAAAATGCTTAGCCTGAATTTCAGAACGGAACTGGCGCGTTTATCTCCACGAAAAAACCAACCTGCAAGACCAATGCCGGAGCGAATCGGCGAACCTTCCGTTTTTAAACATGTGCTTTATATCATCAAAGAAAACCGAACTTACGATCAGGTTTTGGGTGATTTGCTGCAAGGAAAAGGCCTAAAAAGTTTGTGCATTTATGGCGATAGCATCACGCCAAACCAGCATCAGATAGCCAAGGATTTTGTATTGATGGATAACTATTATGCTTCCGGAAAATGTTCGGCAGAAGGACACCAATGGACGGACGCTGCGATGGTGAACGATTATATTGAGAAGAATGTACGCGCCTGGTTCCGCAGTTATCCGCATGTGCAAACTGATGCGATGGCATATAACCAGAAAGGTTTTATCTGGAACAATGCGGCTGACCATGGCAAAACTGTCAGGATTTATGGCGAAGCGTGCATTCCGCAGGTTAATAGCAAATTAAACTGGATCGATTTTTATAATGATTACAAAGCCGGAAAGCCACTGGTTTTTAAAAACGTAAGTACAATTTCCCGCGTTAGGACGATGCTTTCGCCTAATTATCCTGGTTCTGATTATTTAAAAATTACAGATCAGGTTCGTGCCGAAGCTTTTATCAAAGAGTTAAAAGATTATGAAAATAAACCGGACGATCAGTTGCCGAATTTAATGGTGATGGCTTTATCAACAGATCATACCAGAGGCTCCAGTCCGGATATGCCAACGCCACGCGCGATGGTTGCCGATAATGACCTGGCTTTAGGAAGGATTATAGAAGCAGTTTCTAAAAGTAAATTCTGGAAAAACACAGTCATTTTTGTAACCGAAGATGATTCTCAAGCTGGCTGGGACCATGTTTCTGCTTACCGAACAACAGGTTTTGTAATCAGTCCGTACAGTCATTTGCAAAAAACAATCTCTACCAATTACAATCAAACTTCCATCGTTCGTTCTATCGAGCAAATTCTGGGCATTCCGCCAATGAATTTATTAGACGCAACTGCTTTACCCATGTTTAACTGTTTTGCTGATCGGCCTGATGCTTCTTTTACCTACCAAAAATTAGCAAACAAGATTCCATTGAATGAAATGAACCCAAAGCTTTCGTTGTTAAAAGGCAAAGCTTTGTTTTATGCGAAACAATCAGCAAAGCCGGAATACGATCATGTAGATGGCGGAAATGACGATATGCTGAATCGGATTTTGTGGTTTAACCGGAAAGGAAATAAAGTTTATCCGGCAAAATTGACAGGCAAAAACAAAGATGACGATGATTAGAGTTGCAAGCCAATTTTGCATATAATCCAACTAAACTGGTTACGTTATTTAAAAATACATCTGCTAAATCCTCTTTATATTACAAGAGAAAATTTCAAGGAAATACGTAGAACAAATATCAATCAAAAAGTATCCATATTATTTTAAATCAATTGCCGAAACCCAGGGATTATGGATTCCAAAAGCAATATTTGGTTTATCCGAAGCAACCATAACCAAACTGCCGCCGTTTAAAATTTCCTGATGCGTAATCCAGTTTCGGTCCAGCTTTTTGCCGTTTAACCATGCTTCTTTTATATACCTTTTTTTACCATCGTAATTGCTAACCGAAATTTTAAAGTTTTTACCATCTGTCCAATTAAAATTAACCGACTGAAACAACGGCAAATTCACATAATAAACCGGCCAGCCAACGCAAGCCGGAGAAAATCCACAAGCCGTAAACACAAACCAAGCCGACATTGCGCCGGCATCATCATCCATTGTGCGGATGTAAGCATCCGGTTTATTTTGATAAATCACATCTATAAAAGGATCAATACCACGACTGTTATCATTAAAATAATATTGAATAACGGTATCTACAGCTAATTTATGCATCCAATTTTGCGATTTCCAAGGTTGCGACGATGCGTTAAACATTAGCGGCGCTTGCAAATCTGGTTCGTTGGCGTGGTTGTAATAATCGCCTTCAAAAAAAGTATCAAGCTGATTGAGGTAAGCTTTTTCGCCTCCGGTAAGTTCAATCAATCCTTTTACATCGAAAGGCACAAACCAGCGATATTGCATAATCGTTCCCTGATACAATCCACGCGCAGAAACGCGATCCACATCAGGTTTGGTTAAATCTTTAAAATCTTTGTTCCAGTAGTTTTTATATTGAAGCGCTTTTTCTTTGTATTGATTACTTAAAACTGTTTTACCAGCAATCTTTAAAATTTGCGATAAAGCCCAAGTATCATAACTCGATTCCAACGCTTTATCTGGATGCTTATAATCCAAACTATCTACTTCTTTGATCAAAGAATCACTGATACTTTTAAAATCTACGTGATAACCTTTTTGGTACGCATCCAACAAAACCACAATTGCATGTTCGGTTCTTACCGTGTTGGAAGGTTCGTGCTGGGTTGCATAATCTTTTTTTCCAAATTGATAAAGGTTCGCAATTGAATTGGTGATACTTTGATATTTTTGCGGAAAAAGTATCGATAAAAGAGGCAATTGCGTACGGTAATTATCCCAAATAGCCCAGCCATTATAAACAGAATCTTTGGTGTGTTGCAAACTGCCATTGGTTGCGCGATAAGCTCCATCTGGTTCTGAAATTAAATATGGAGATTGTACGGTTCTGTATAAAAGTGAATAAAACAGCTTTTCTCTGCTTGGATCGCCTTTAACTTGGATATGATTTAAAATTTGGTTCCAACCTTGCTCACTTTTATTTTTTAATTGTTCAAAGTTTTCATTGGTAAAAGAAGCATTTGCATGTATTTCATCTACAGAAGACAACGCAATATTTAATTGTACTTGTTTAGCATTCGGTTTTAATTTTACAAGAAGTTTGTGTTCCTGATCTTCCAAGATTTGTACCGACTGATCAAATTTAATTTCGTAATAAATACGATAAGTACCAACATTGCAAGTTGTGCGCGAATCAATCCAACCAGTTACAGAAGCTGTTTTTAGCACATGTTTTTCTGCAACAAAATTGTTGGCCAGCCTGTGGCTTAAATCAATATAGAAACCTTTTTGTGTTGTTGCCGGAAACTGATATTTTTCAATTCCGATATTTTGATAAACTGTAAAATCAGCTTTAATTCCGTTGGTAAAACCTACTTCGTAAAATCCGGGACTTGCGCTTTCGTTTGCCTTAATTAATGTTGATTGATCAGGTCCATCACCCAAAAAAGGTTTGATTAAAATATTTCCGCCGCTTCCCTGGCAACCAACGCCTTCAAATCGATTGTGCGTAAAACCTAAAAACAGTTTGGCTTTGTACTCATAACCCATGTGCAAGTTTGGATAAGTTTGCGGACCAATACTTAACATGCTGAACGGATAAGAAGCCGACGGAGACATTTGTCCGTGATCTCCGGAGGAACCTAAAAAAACGTTAACCAATTTTGTAGGTTCGGCAACTTGTGCAAATAATTTTACCGGTAAAAGAAGTATCAGGAAAAAATATTTTTTCATTTTTGTCAGAAGCAAAAAAGGAGGAAATTACATTCCTCCTTTTCAATTTTAAACATTTAATTTTTAGTAGCCAGGATTCTGATACATTTTTGCCGGATCAAGCTTATACTCATCAAAAGGAATTGGATAATAGCGATCTTTTGCACTAAAGTTAGAAAGTAACGCGGCACCAAAATCGGCTTGATTTTTACTTTTGAAATAAGTAACCAATTCATCTGTAGTAAAAAACCGAAGCAAATCAAACCAACGGTGATGCTCAAAAGCTAATTCTACACGACGTTCATGCAAAATGGCTAATTTTAAAGTAGGAAATTTACTGCTAAAAGAAACATTGTTCATGGAAACTGCATAAGTTGGCATCCCGGCACGAACACGGACCATATCCAAATATTGGATAGCAGTTGCATTATCTCCCAAATACATATTTACTTCGGCCAGCATTAAAATTACATCGGCGTAACGAATTAAGTTCCAATCATTTCCTCCATAACCCAAATTACTTGCAGCAGGGCTGGCATCGCGAAATTTGGTGATAAACCAATCTTTTACAATAGGGTCGTTAGCAAATTTAACCGAGTAAGTCATTCGCTGGTCACCGGTTTCATATTCATTAATCAAATCATGTGTAACATTGCCGCCAATTCCGGTAGCTACTAATAATGAATTAATAGTTTCTCCTTTTGCCTGGTTGTTTGCTGCGATAGATGAACTGTAATTTACATCGCCTTGCTTGTTTACAATCTGAAAAATAAGCTCCGGACAAGTAGATTTTTTATTGACATCAAAAACATCTGTGTAAGGGATGGTGCTTAAACTGGTAAAAGTTTTCATGTTGTAAGCATTCATTAGGTACGTTTTTGCATTGTTTAAGTTTGTTGTGCGATTTGCCTGATCAAGCGTAGTAGCCATCGTAAGATAAACCTGACCTAATAAAGCATTGGCTGCCGCTTTAGAAACCCGGTCAATATTAGCACCTGTTTGCAAATTAGGAAGCGGATTATTGTTTACCACATCGTTTAAATCGGCAATAATTTGAGTATAAACGGTAGCCTGTTTTTCACGAAAAGTGCTTGCTGCCACATCATCAGCAGTAATTAATTGTTTGGTTACCAACGGAACATCACCCCAAAGGCGAACCAAGTGAAAATACATTAATGCGCGTAAAAATTTAGCTTCTGCAGCATATTGCAATTTTAAATTTGGATCGCTAAACGTTACCAGATTAATGTTTGATAAAACCACATTTGCCCGACTAATTGTGCTATAAAGTGAAACCCAATGACTTTTTAAATAAGTATTACTTGGGATCAACGAAAAGTTATTGAACTGGAAAGGTTCGCCGGCGTTTGATTGACTATCGTTACGGCCGGTATCGTCCGAACGTTCATCCGTCCACAACCCACTGTTTTCACCAATATTATTACTGCTGCGCAAAGATTGATAAATGCCATTAACGGCAAGCAACACATCGTTTGGTGATCTGAAATCAGCACTTAAAGCTATTGCATTTGGATCTTCCTGATCTAAAAAGCTTTTTTTGCAAGAAGTGCTTACCAACATCGATCCAGCAAAAAATATAGTTATGATTAATTTTTTATTCATGTTTTTATCTACTTAAATCCTTAAAAAGCAACCCTAATACCCAAGTTATAAGAACGAACCAATGGATAAACGCCGTAATCAATACCAGGAGCAAGATTAGGTGGCTGTGTACTGTTGGAACCGCTGCTCGAATAATTATAATCAACTTCCGGGTTATAGCCTTTGTATTTGGTGATGGTGAACGCGTTTACTACACTTGCAAATATCCGGGCACTGCTAACGCCAAGTTTTTGAGAAAATAAAGTTGGGATAGTGTAGCCAAGAGTAAGATCGGTACATCGCAGGAATGAACCGTCCTGTAAATAAAAGCTGGAAAGGCGTGTACTGTTGCTTTGTGTCCCACCTCTTGAAGTACGATAAAAAGAGCCGTCGCCAGGATTGGCAGCATTGCGGTAACGATCTGCTACATTTGCGTACTGATTACCAGAACCTTCTCCATTATACAAGTAATAATCCTGTCCGTCAAGCACTTGATTACCATAAGAGCCGTTAAAAGAAGCACTGATGTCAAACTTTTTATAAGAAGAATTTAAATTGAAGCCATAAGTAAATTTAGGATAAGGCGTACCTATAACGGTTTTATCTGCATCATTTACCACACCATCACCGTTAGTATCTACAAAATACAAATCGCCTATTTTAAGTGGATTGGTAGAAGAAGCAGAACGTGGTACGGTGTTGATATTTTCGGCAGTAACCATACCGCCTACTTTAAAGCCATAAAACATTCCTACAGGCTGACCTTGTTTGGTAATGTTAGTGAGATAAGAACGTTCGGCACCATTAACAATAATCGTGTTATTACTGCTTAGCTCAACTACTTTGTTCCTGTTGATAGAAATGTTACCCGCTAAATTGAATTTAAAATCTCTGCCGTTAATTACACGGCCGTCAAGTTGTAAATCCAAACCTTTGTTCCTGATTTTAGAATCACGCAGATTTGTAAGGATCGTAGTACTGCCGGAAATCGCAGAAATAGGCTGGTTATATAGGAGGTTATATGAATAGCTGATGTAATAATTAGCAATTAAAGACAAGCGGCTTTTTAACAGGCTGATATCAGCACCAAAATTATATTGAGAAGTTGATTCCCAGCTTAATTTTGCATCTTTAATACCGTTGGGATAAGTAGCAGTTACAATCGTATTATTACCGAAAACTACACCAGTTGGACTGGCCAGTGTTTGTTCTGTTTGGTAGTTAGGAATATTATAATTACCACTTAAACCCCAGCTTGCACGAAGTTTTACAGTGGATTGAGCACCAAGAAAATCATGGTAAAAAGGTTCTTCGGATAACGTCCACCCACCAGCTACAGACGGAAAGTAACCGTACTTGTTTAATGGCCCGAAACGTGAAGAACCATCTGCACGGAAAGATCCGGTTAAATAATATTTGCTTGCATAATTATAGTTTACCCTGCTTAAATAAGAAAGCAATGTATTAACTGATTTTGCGGTTGGTACAAGCCCTAATCCGGGTGCAGTATTTGCTGCAGTTACTAATGTAAAATTGCTTGGATCGGCTCCTTTCCCAGTAATTTCAGGAATATTATCATTTTGAAATCCTCTTGCATAAACGCTTAAAATATCGCTGGTTGTTTGCTGTGCACTGTAACCTGCCAATAAATCGACATGATGTTTACCAAACTGTTTATTATAATTCAATGTAAATTCGCCCAACTGGTCAACCACAGATGTAGTTTGTGCTGCTGCTGTAGCTGCCGCAATAGAAGCAGTTGATCCGGGCGCACTGGCACCGCTGCTTAAAGTAGTTGGTAAATAGTAATCATACTTTTCATTGTAGGTTTGTGCGCCCAGATTAGCTTTAAAAGTAAAGCCAGGCAAAATAAGATAACTTGCCGTTGCATTATAAGTACTACGCTGCCCTTTACGGTTAATTTTTGTACGCTCTGCTAATGCAACCGGATTTTCGATAGACTGGTAACCGTAAGCTGCGGATTGTGAAGCCGCAGCATTGGTAGCTAAACTTCCATCAGCATTATAGGCCGGGAAATACGGCATGTAAATTAATGCTCCTAAAATCGGTCCGTGGTCAAAACGGCCTTCCTGCACTTCCTGATTTGTGTTTTGTGTATAAGAAATATTGGCACCAACATGCAAACGTTTACTTACATCACCATCAACGTTAGTCCTGAAATTATAACGTTGCTGGCCGGTAGTATGAATAATTCCGTCTTGATTCTGGTAAGCACCGCTCACAAAATAATGAATACCGTTTCCACCTCCCGAAAAAGACAAATTGTGTTTTTGATAGAAAGCGTTATGGTAAAGTTCGTTTTGCCAGTCTGTATTTACTGTTTGGTGAATCAAACTTTGCGTAGAAAAATTATAAATATCAGTTGGAATCTGAACACTGGCAGCATTGTTAACATTGGCTACACGCGTAGCATTGTTATCAGAATACATAGCATCATTCCAGGTTTTTCCCGCGTTTACCCAAAGATCGTGGTAAGTATTGTTACGTCCGTCAATTACCAACTGTGCGTAGCCATCAGCATCCAAAAGCTTTACTTTTTTGGCAAGTTGGGTAATGCCCGTTTGTACATCATATTCAAATTTACCCTTACCTTCTTTGCCGTGTTTTGTAGTGATGATAACTACTCCACCGGAAGCTCTCGACCCGTAAATTGCTGCCGAAGCTGCATCCTTCAAAATATCTATTGATTCGATATCATCCGGATTAATAAATACATCATTTCCAGCCGGATAACCATCAATTACATACAAAGGATCTGAACTGGCATTAAAAGAACCGATACCACGAACACGGATTTTAGTGCTTTGATAAGGCGCACCATCTGTTTGCGATACTTGTACGCCTGCAACTTTTCCAACCAAAGCCTGACCTAATGTTGGTGCCGATAGGTTTAATTCACTTGCTTTTACGCTGGAAATGGCTCCGGTAACATCACTCTTTCTAACAGACTGATAACCAATTGCAACTACTTCGTTTAGCATATTATTTGCAGGAAGCAATTTAATATTAACCTGCTGCTGACTGCCAATTACAACTTCCTGCCGTGTGTAGCCAATAAAAGTAAATACCAAGGAGGAACCAGTTTCTGTTGTTAAAGAATACTTACCATTTGCATCTGTAACGGTTCCGGTTTGTGTACCTTTTACCATTACACTTACGCCAGGAACAGGCTGGTTAGTTTCATCAGTAACCGTTCCAGATATTCTGACCGGTACTTGTTTTACCATGCTTTTTTGCGAATGAACAGTTGCCGCAAATGCAGGAAGCATCACCGGCAAACACATTATTGCGGCAACACTTAAAATTTTCAAACTTTTTTTGGGAAGAAAATCTGGGTAAATCTTTCTTTGCATAGATTAAATTTGCGTTGGGTTGAAACTCGCCGCAAAACTATCTGTACTTTTTTAAGAAAAATGTGTTTAAATATTAACCTTTTGTTAAAGTTTAGGAAGAATTACTAAAATGCTTAATGTTAAGGAAACATAGATTTAGTATTTCAAAAACAGACTTTATACCGATAAAAGAAGTATTGTTATGCTTCTTTTATGGCATATTATTCTGCAATCATCATATTAACATTGTGGGTTTTGGAAGAAGTAACAGCGATTCCCTTTTTTAAATTATCCAAATAAGAAAAGCCTTCCAGTTCATCAGATCGATCTGTTTCAACTACGTTAACAACAGCTTCTTTCCCGGTTTGCAATGATTTTTCCAGATCAACAAAAGTAAAACGCCACTTTTTGCCTTCGATTTGATTCTGAATCAGCACTAAAGTATTCGTATTTTTTATCCAGTGTAAATTCTGAACCCAAGGCCCGCAATCAAACTTTTTATACAAAACGCCTTTTTGTGATGTTTTATATACTTTTTTCAAAGCTTCAGGATCATACAATCTTACCTCGTTTTTCTTGTTGCCGTAATCAGCTGTCGCCACAAACCATTTGCCTTTATATTTTACATATTCCGGCCGAGTTCCTTGTATGCAAGCATCGTCATCTATTGTATTGATGATGTTGCTATCCAGCGTTCCGGTTTTTAACATTCCCGACCAGTTGATGCAGTAAATTACTGCTTTCCAAAGTGTTCCTTCCGGATTTAAACGAATTGAGTTTCCTATAAAAACCGGACTAATTCCATTAAAAGCGATTCCGGTTGGATGGTTAATTAAATCTTTCCCGTTTACGGTAAGTTTATATTCTTTATGCTGATAAATCAAACTATCGTTAACCATTTTAAATTCCCGTATCATACCAACTTCACGGTCGCCATACAAATATATTTTTCCGTTTTGGTAAGATATTCCCTGACACGCGCCTAAAGAGTCAATAGTAATTTCGCGCTGTAACTTCATATTGATATTAGCTGCCATAAATGCCGAGACACAAAAAGCAACAGCTAAAATGACTACAATTATTTTTTTCATAATAAATTTGCGCTAATAATTTTATTGATGCAATTGCTTTTTCCGCAAATATTCCAGCAATTGTTTTGGCCTGTCAGTTTGTATAATAGTTGCGTCACAGTTCAATATCCAATCCCAGCTGTCCTTTTTATTACCTTCTTCCACAGCTTTATCATCATCATGGCCACCGTTAAGCGATGCCCATAAAGAGTTAATCCAAATCTTTGATCCTGTTTTGGTGATAAAACTGTTGTTATGTAAAATCGAGGAAGTATCTTTCGTAAAAATCAGTTCAAAAGCATAAGGCTTCATGCCTTTTAAATAATCTGTGATAATTTTTTTTGCTTCCGGTTTATCCAGATCAACTACAGGCATATAAGTAATGCTGTTAATTAAGCTTGGATACTTGTTTTTAAGACTATCAAACGGTAATTCTGATTTAAATATCGCTTGCTTATTTGTACCCGTTTCTTTTAAAATTGCAAAAGCTTCGTTGTAATAAGGATAGCTTTTGTCTAAGTTTACTTTTATACCGCTACTTTTTAGCGTTAGCATTACTTCTTTTAAGGTAGGAATTGCATTGTTGGTTACGCGGCCGATACCGTTTTTTAACCGGAAATTTTTGAGTTCCTGCAAAGTATAATCGCTGGGTTTGCCTGTACCGTTTGTTGTTCTGTTGATGGTTGCATCGTGCATAATTACAATTTCGCCATCTTTTGTCTTTTTCAGGTCCAACTCAACGATATCTGCGCCCATTGCAGCTGCATATTGAAATCCTAATAATGAGTTTTCCGGTGCATTACGCCAGTCGCCACGATGCGCAGTTACCAATACTTTATTTTGCGCGAAAGTTGAAAAAGCAGTTAATAACCAAGTAGTTAATATAACGAGTAAGCGGTTTTTCATGAAAAATATCAGCAGTTATCAAAATTAATTTTTAAGGATCAAGTGGCTCGTCGGCATCAATTTGCAATGCTTCTTTTACGGCATAAAATTCTTGATCTGTATCCGAAATCCGCTTGCCAATTTTATATGGAACGTATTGCAATTCCTTTAAACAACGCGCAGACATATTGGTAATGTAGTAGCTCTGCGATTTGGTGGTAGAAGTAAGAAAAGGTTTATCAGAAGGGATTTTGTATTGATAAATCAACCGGGCACAATTGCGCATATTGGTTGTAGTATGGCGTGCATGAGGTTCCATCAAAATGGCATTTTCCGGAATGGATAGTGTTTTTACCAGGTATTTTTTCATCTCCTCCGCCTCACAATATTTTGTTTTAAAAGGATGAACTTTCCCTCCGGAAACCATAATAAAAGGTGCCATTCCTTCTAAATAATGATGGGCAGCAATACGGCAGCGCAGCATTCCTTCTGCACTTAAAGCTTCTTCCGCTTTTTCCGGTCCGGCTCCCGGAACCAAAATTAATGTATATTGATAATTGTTCCAGTTGATGGTTTCAATACGATCAACAGCTGCTTTATTTACCGTTGTTGCCATTGGTTCGTAATTCCCGGCCTGGTTTCTTTCGTTAATTTCCAAACATCGCAAAGCATAAGTAATTGCCGGAAAAAAGAAAAGCTTTGTTGTTCTGCAATCTTCCAAAACAGCAGCCGAACAATCGTATAGCAACTCCGGATATTGTTTGTCTTTTATATTAAAACTAATAGAATCTATTGCCGGATAATTAGGTTTTTTACCTAACGCATAAACATCAATTGCATAATTGATAGCAGACGCATCCTGTTCCCAAGCTTTCTGCAAAAGCTCTTCTGGCTTAACATTTCCGTACAAACTGTATTTCCCGGAAGGAATTAATTGTTGTTTTACCAGCAAGCCTAAAGCGTTATTTGTCTGATACAATTTTAATAATTCATCGCCAATCAGCTTAATTTCTGCTGCTGTAAACTTGGCTTTTTCTGCAAAGCAAATGCTGTTTTTACAGGATAAAAGTGATTGTTTTAAACTGTCCGTTTTTAAAGTGGTGATTTTTAACAGAACAGGATCTTTTTCAAAGGTTTTTTTTTCTTCCGAAGATTGCTCGAATAAAGTAAGCAGATAGTAATTTTTAGATTGAACAAACTTCTGTTCGGTTGATAACGCAAGCGGAGCTGAAGGAAAATCCTGGCCAAATACAGAAAAAGTTATAAATAAGATTATAACTGATAAAATGCTCCTTTTAACCTTCATATTTTATTGCTGTAAAATTATTGCTGATAAATTAAAGTAAAGTTAATTCGAGGTTATTTAAAAAATTAGAAATACAAGAATTAAGGCTTAAATTCAACTAACGTTTTTTTACTATCCAGGCTTTTAATAAAAGCAACCAATGCGGTACATTCTTTTGCAGAAAGGTTAAGCTTATCAAAAGGTAAGGTTTGATTATCAACTTTTAATCCTAAACCTGTGCCGCCACCTTTATTATAAAAATCAACCACCTGCTCTAAAGTATTAAACACACCATTGTGCATGTAAGGTGCAGTTCGTGCAGCATTACGGACCGTAGTTGTTTTAAAAGAGTGTTTAAGTGATTCAATTTTTATTAAGTTAAATCGCCCCATGTCAGTATCAATTTCCTTTCCCGCTATTGTTTGGGGAACACCAATTACCTCAGTTTCAATTTTTGTAAATCGTGGCGGCAATGTTCCGTTAAACAAAGGCATATAATGGCAGGTGCCGCATTTTGCTTTTCCCATAAACAGGTTAAAGCCATCAACTTCCTGCTGATTTAAGGAGGTTTTTTTCCCCTGCATATACTCGTCAAACCGGCTGTTCAATAAAGTTAAACTACGCACATAGCAGCTTATGGCGTTTACAACTTCGGTAGAATCTATGGTGTTTCTGTCTTTTTTGGGAAAGGCGTGTGAGAACAGCAACCGGTAATTTTTATCTGTCCAAAGCTTCGCGGAAGCATCCTTTATGGAACCGTGCATTTCCTGTTTGTTGGCAACTACGTCTAACGCCTGGTCTTCCAGCATATTGACGCGCAAATCGTAAAACTGAGCAGGTTGTAACGCTGCATTTAGTAAAGTAGGTGTGTTTCTGCTCACCAGTTCTTTGCCATGAAATACCGTGTTTTTTACCAGCCCATCCGTAAATGCTTTTTCAGGCTGATGGCAGGATTGGCAGCTTCTTACTCCGTCTCCGGATAAAACAGGGTCAGCAAATAGTTTTTTGCCTAATGCGACCTTTTCGCTGGTTAAAATATAAGCCGGATCTGAAGTGTAAGCATTTAAATTAAAGGCATTTTTATCAAAAAGCGTTTTGGCATCCTGGTTCAACAAACGATTGTATTTGATAACAGGAATATTTAACCGCTTCTCCAGATTGCTGATATTGATGGTAACCGGATTTCCATAACTGGTAATAAATTCAGCCCGGTTAAAAGCATTAAAATTATTATGGCTTTTTAAATATCCTGTCGCTGCTGCTAATTTTGCCATTAAATGACCTGCTTCATCCTGGTCTGCATAATAACCTAAAACAGTTTTTAAACTTTCCAGGCTCGCCGAAGATTCTAAAAGGCTATTTTGCAGAAGCGGAGAATCAAAACTGGTAATACCAAGGCTTAGCACTCTAAACACTTGTAGTTTTGCTGCATCAAATACTTGCCCGTCTAAAATATCAATATTGCTGAAATGGCTTTTGTATTGATTGCATCCTGTTTGCAGCAAATCAAGCTGCTGCAAAAGTTCTGGCTTTTTACTGCTATCATATTCAGGGAAAAGCAGGTTTTCAATTACCTGCAAGCCTTGCGGCTCCAGCACTCTGGTTCCTGCCATTTCTACTTCTGGTACTGGCGGACCGTTTACAAATCTTGTAGTTTGCGGAACAAAATATTCTGCTGCCCACTCAAATTTTTTATACGATAAACGCATTTGCCTGAATAACTGCTGCAATTGTTTATCACTGGCAGAACCAGTTTCAACAGCAAGCTTTAATTTATCTTTTGTTGTGGCGAAACTATCAATCTGTAACAACAACGCATTAGCAATAGCTTTTGCAGGAGTTTCTTGCTGCTTCAAACAGGAAAAGGCAAAGCAGGCAACTGCAACAAGGAGCGCAGATATAAATAGAAGTTTCTTCATTGATTAAAAATTGATAAAATCACCAAACCGTTATTGATCTTATCCTGAAAATTAAGCGTGTAGGCTAGCAAATTTAATGCTTATAACAAGAGGCTTTAAATAATGATGAGGACTGGTTGAAATTGCCAGTCCTCATCATTATGTTGTTTTTTTTGTGCAGAGCAACCTCTGTAATTTATTAAAAATCTGTTTTATTTATAATGCTTCTTTAGCACCTAAAAAATTTAACGTTTGATGAGGTAAGCACTGATTTTTATATGCTAAAAGAAGCATTTAATCATTATCAGCATAAACTAAAAATTGAAAGCATTTTGCAATGGGTTTGCATTTTTGTCCCGATCATTCAATGGTTTTAAACCCCATCTTTTTTCGATAAAGGAAAGGATACCAACGGTTTCATATTGCGTGTGATCAACAAACCCCTGCTTGGCAAAAGGGGAAATAATAATAGCAGGAACGCGTGTACCCGGCCCCCATTTTTTATCAATAACCGGAGGTGCTACGTGGTCCCAGAAACCGCCATTTTTATCATAAGTAATAATAATTACGGCATCTTTTCCATTTGGCCCGTTTAGTACGCCGTTTATCAATTCTACCGTATGGTTTTCTCCAGTTGTAAGGTCTGCATAACCCGGGTGTTCATTGTTCAGGCCCAATGGTTTTACAAAGGAAACACTTGGAAGCGTGCCATTTTTTGCTGCATCAATAAAATAAGTTTCATCTTTTAAATGATCCTTTTTGGCTTGAGTTCCATCAGCATAGTTAGCAAAATAAGCAAAAGGCTGATGGTGGAACTGAAAAGTTGCATCCGGTTTACCGGCCAAAGCGTTGTCCCATCCTCCTGAATACCATGCCCAGCTTACACTTGCATCGCTTAAACGGTCACCAATCGTTGGCATTGTTTGGTTAGGAACCAATGAAGCAGCGGCAGCGGTTGCAGGGTGAGGTGCATTTACCGTATAACTGGTATTTACTACATAGCCATCGGGTGTTACGGCACCATCTTTAACTACATTTCCTGAAGCATCCACCGTAGCTACGATGCTTGCAGGTGCGTTAGGAAATATTGGACTTGCAGCAGCAATAAGCCATTGATGGTTTAAAAAAGAACCGCCAAAAGCACTATGAAAGAAATTATCGCAAAGGGTATATTTTTGAGCTAACGGCAATAATGGCAATAAACTCGTTTTATAATAGCCTTGAGATAAACCGGCGGAAGTATTATATAAAGCATATTTATCCATTTTGCCGCCATCAATCTGCATCTGTTCCTGATAGTAGCGGTGCAGCACATCCGGTATTTCCTGATCGGCAGGAACATATTGATCAATGTTAAAGTAATTGTTGGGCAAATTAGTTGGAAATGCGCTGGTACCAGAAACAGCAGGCAGGTAAGTATAAGCTTTCCCTGTTGCATCTAATTGAATTGTGTTTGCTGTTACAGCATTTGCTAAGCCGTTTGCGTTGGATAACTGCCCGTAAAGATTATCAAAACTGTGGTTTTCGAGGTAAATAACCACCACATGTTTAACCTGGTTAATGCCCGGCTGGGTATCAGCACTATCTTTCTTTTTGCAGCTTAAAAGAGCTAAACTTAAAAGTCCTGCACTTATAATATTAATTGCAGACTGATTTAAGTTTAAATAATGATTTCTTTTAATGTGCGTGTAGCTTTTTTTCATTCTTCTAAATTTACGCTGCAAAACTCGGACGCTAACGTAAACTGAATATTACCTCCTGGTAACCTTTTTATTAAGTATGAAGAAAAAATGTTACCTGTTTAATTCAAAAACTCTTTAAATTTTCATCGATTTATATACAGGTTTTTGCTCTAAAATTTTTAAAGCCGAATTGATTGTTTATGATTCCAGCCTTTTTAAAGTTCCATTAAAAAAATCAAAATGCTTCTTTTATGCCTGTAAATTTTGTTTTTACAATTGATGCCTGAAAATAAACACCAAAATTTTAGGTGATAAAAGAAGTATCCAAATAAAACTGAACGAAACTTAAACAGGCTCTGTTACAAATGAAACAATGATTTACTTTTACTCATGTAAACTAATTACTCATGCAAAACTAAGATTGCTTTGACTGACCGGTTCATGATCTGATTTACCGTACTCCTGTTAAAAAGCCTGTATACTATGTTATGATGATGTTTTACCAAACAAAGAATATCGGTTTCATGAGTTTGGACGAAATCCATAATCCCGTTTAAAGGACTGCTGTTATATAAATAATTAAACTCCAGTTCTGTGTGCCGGATAAGCTCTTTCAATTCTGTTTCACCGGTTTCAACATGTTTCATTCCTGATTTTTCGGCAACATATAATACCTGCATCTTTTCTGATCCAAATGCTTTTACCATTTCATTTAGCGCATTTACGTCCTTTGCCGATAGCCTTGTTTCGTAATCAGTAGCAAGGGTAATTATTGGAACTTTGGAGAAATTGCTTTCTAAAGGAACGATGAGTGTTGGCACTTTTACTTTAGTAACCATCATACTTACATTGCTGCCAACAATACCTGCTATTCCGGTAGCCCCTGTTATGCCCATAACCAGCAACTCCACGTTTTGTCGCTCTATATAACGGGTAATTACTGTTTTTAAAAAACCAACGTCGCAAAGTGTGGTAACGGGAATGTTTTTATACTGATTTTCCTCACAAATATTCTCTGTCCAATTTTTAAGCGCCGCCCTTTTATTGTTGTAATAATCCTCAATAAAAATAGCATTATAAGTGCTGTTGTTTACGCCTTCTGTTGGATGTATGGCATGTATTACGCATATATCCATGTTTAATACTTTGGCTAATTCCAAAGCATATTTCATGGCATTAGCTGCACTATTAGAAAAATCAGTGGCGACAAGTATTTGTTTCATTTTTGGGAGCTAATAAAGTTTATCAGAATTACGATTATCAAACAAACAGGTGGAAAAGCAAAAACAATAAAAGTGATAAAATTACGGCTACCGGCAAGGTGAGCACCCAGGCCAAAGCTATATTTTTTATGGTTTTATTGTTCAGGTTTTTTGTACCACCAGATGCAACCATTCCGCCTGCTATACCGCTCGAAAGGACGTGTGTTGTACTAACAGGCAAACCAAAACCGGTACTCAGGCCAATGGTTGATGCCGCCACAATTTCGGAAGTTGCACCCTGTGCATAGCTCAAATGTTCATTGCCTATCTTTTCGCCTATGGTTACAACAATCCGCTTCCAGCCAACCATTGTTCCTATGCCAAGAGATATAGAAATTGTTGCAATTACCCATATCGGGGCAAAATCTGTAACTTTAGTTGTTTCTTTTAAAGTGTCATTTAAGGTAGTTTTATCTTCTTTTGAAAGTTGTATTTTCTTATCGTCTGTTATTTGTAAGATACCTTCGTTTAAATTTTCCAACTGCTCTCTAACTTTAAATGACTGCGCTTTAGTTCCTGCTGAATTTGCTGCTGATAACTGGGTTTTAACTTTTGCTATCATTTTTTCAACCTTTAAAAATGATAATGTTATGTTGTGGTCTGCAGGATGAATTTTAGTTAATACTTTTTCTGTTCTATCCAACAATAATAAAGTTTTAGCATTTGGAATTGCCGGGTTAAGCGCAAATCTTGCAGGTAAAAAAGCAATCAGGATCAACATCAGCAGTCCTACCCCTTTTTGTCCATCGTTGCTGCCATGAAAGAAACTTACGAGCGTGCAAGTAGTTATCAGGAGCAGCCTGATCATGATCGGTGGCTTGTCATTCTCACCCTCAGGAATATGAAACAAAGCTTTTGATTTAATAATGTGTTTTAAAAAATACATGAGCGCAGCTGCAGCCCCAAAACCGATAATGGGGGAAATGATTAGTGATAACCCAATTTCTTCCGCTTGTTTCCAATTTACCCCGCTACCGCCATAATACCAGGTAAAGCCTAAAGTTGCACCAATCATAGCACCAATCATGGTATGCGAGCTGGAACACGGGATACCTAAAAACCAGGTGCCTAAATTCCAAATAATGGAAGCAAACAACACCGCAAGCACTAAACACGCTCCAACCTGTACAGGTAATGCCATCAGTTGATTTAAAGGTACTAATTTTAAAATGCCCATTGCCACAGTAACACCTCCTAAAAAAACTCCTAAAAAATTCCAAAATCCCGACCAGGGAATAGCAATTACAGGTTTTAATGCTTTGGTATATATTACTGTGGCAACAGCATTTGCAGTATCATGAAAGCCATTTACAAACTCAAAACCAACCACAGCTAATAAACAAATCAGGAAAATGAGCAGCAAGGGTGTACTTAAATTTACATCTCCAATAAATGGAAGCCTGGTAATCGCAAAAATAAAAGACATGGACTATGTTTGAAAAAGACGAATAAGAATCAATTTTTGTCCTCAAATAAAGTTAAAATGCATTTAATTGATTGCGGAATCAGATTAATATATTGTTAAGTTATTGGTTCTAAAAGGAGCAATACATATCATTAAATCTTGAGGGGCTTTTAAATTACGATCTGCTTATCGTATACTGTAACAATGCTTCTTTTATGCAGTTAAATTTTGTTTAGAATAAAATACAAACGCAAAATATAAAGGTCAGTTTTGGGTTGATAAAAGAAGCTTTGAAAATAAAACGAAAGTACTTTAACTATATGCTGAAGTTGGGTTTGTTTAAATATCAAAAAAGACATTCAAAAACAGAGTTATATGATAGAAAATTAAATCTGATAAAAAGGCCTTCAAACGGAGAGAGTGAAAGCCTTTAACCAATTATAAACCTAATATGAGAGCAACAAATATAATGCTGTTGTTTTTTCAGGTCAACGCCAAGAGCTATATTTAACAAAGAGATAATATGAACTTGTTATCGTTAAAAGAAAATAACAAAAGCTTAACTATTTACCAAACATGAATTTAATATCGGATGCTATTTTTACCCAATGAAAATTTTATGCCCTGAGCATAACGGAATGATAGAAGTCCCCAGTAAAGATATTGCTGATGCTTTTAATTCTCCGTCAAAATCTCTGGTGCTTATCTGTCCGGTTTGTGAGGAAGAGGTACTCATTCAAAACATTCAATTTGAAGAACAAAGCATGAATCTGCTTATAACGGGAAATAATAGAAGCACAAGTTAGAAAAAATCAAAAAAATATTTCAGCAATTCAAGATTCTAAATCTGCTTTTTGTTATTCCGCTTTATTAAAATCCAATTGTAGTTTTCAGGATTTTTCTATACTTCTTTTATCACCTAAATTTCGAAGTTCTTCATGTTTTTTTGCAAGTATTAACTACAAAAAAAATTAGGCATAAAAGAAGCATTAATAATTCTTTTGATAGAAATTTAAACAAGCTTTTACTGCTTTATTTTAATTGCTTTCTGTCCTGTTTTTTCAATTCAGAATTGGTGGTTTTTGCAGAAGGCAGGTTTTCTTTAGTTAAACTATGTGGTTTTGGAAGTTCCGGAGCAAGAGCTGGTTGCTCTTCGTTACCACCTTCTAATTGGCCCGATTTACTAACTTTCATTTCTTTTGAAAGCTTTTTTGCAACCTTAACTGAAGCTTTCTCGATTTCTTTTTCCAGCTTTTTAGCGTCGCCTCCCAACTGGGCTGTTACTTCTTTAAGTTTAGCAATTAAACTAAGCTTAATGGTTTTTCTGATTTCTTTTCGGGCTGTTTCAACTAATTTCTGTTTATCTTTTTTCATTTGTATCTCCTTAAAACTTGATTTGCAAAGATATGTTATCAAATTGTTACCCCAATATTAAGTTTATGTTAAGTAACAACAAAAATTTACAGGCATAAAAGAAGTAATTGAAATTAGGCTGATGTAAATTTGGACAGCTTCTTAAATTTTCAAATCCTAAGCAGTTAATATTTTCAAGCACTCTTTGATATACACATCCATTTCATTTATACCTTTTAAAAAAGCTTTTTCTTTGTTATGCTCATCATTAAACTCACATCCTAACTCACATAACCTTTGTGTTTGCAAGCTGTAATCTTTATAAATAGCTTTAAATTTATCATAATTAAAACTCAGCATAAGGCCAAGTAAAGCTTCAAACTCAATAGAGTATTTAAATAAAGTACTTCCGTTTTCGCCATTATACCGACGGATATATTTTAATTTCATTTGCAATGCAAATAACCTCGAAATCAGTTTCTCTTTCACTAATCGATTATACGTATTGCAAGTAAGGGTTATGTTAGTTTAATATTATTAATTTATAAACTCGCTTTGGGAAACTAAAACCTGTTTCTTTCATGACACTTCTGCTTTTTACATCGCTCTTGTTATTTTTAGTAATTCGCAAGGCTTTTGAGTTGCTTTTCTAAAAGAATTATTAAAAGGGTAGCTGTGATTTAACGTTGAGATAACTTTCAGTTTATATTAAAGCAAGACCTTGTAAAATGAATAAATGAGAAATTTGATTGGATTCAACAGTCTGATCGAGTGATCGGATTTCTGTTTTTTCATTTTTGATGTCGTTTATGCCCTGTATCGGCACGAACAATCAGCTCCAAACTTAGATGCTCTGATGTCCTGTCTTTATATTTTGATTTAGCCAATACACTAACTTAAATAGCCGTGATTATGCTTAAACGGGAAGTAGAAATAGTTGTAATTTCTGATGTACATTTGGGGACTTATGGGTGCCGTGCCGAAGAACTGTTACAATATTTAAAAAGTATTCAACCCAAAATTTTGGTCTTAAATGGCGATATAATCGATATTTGGCAGTTCAGCAAGTCCTACTGGCCAGAATCTCACACAAAAGTAATTCGGCAAATCTTAAAATTTGTTACTAAAGGTATTCCTGTTTATTATCTTACCGGAAACCACGACGAGATGCTGCGCAGGTTTGCAGATTTTGACCTGGGCAGTTTTAAGCTGATGAACAAGGTAATTTTAAATATTGATGGTAAAAAAGCATGGATTTTTCATGGTGATGTATTTGACGTTACCATGCAACATTCTAAGTGGCTGGCAAAACTTGGTGCTGTTGGTTATGATACCTTAATTTTGATTAATGCAATGGTTAACCGGGGCTTAACCATATTAGGAAAAAGTAAAATGAGCTTTTCACAGCGGATAAAAGGGCATGTAAAAGAAGCTGTGAAATTCATTAATAATTTTGAGCAAACAGCCGCTGATCTTGCAATTCAAAAAAACTACGACTATGTGATTTGCGGGCATATTCATCATACAGAGATCAGGGAAATTAAAAGTTCTTTTTCTAATCAAACAGTAACTTATCTCAATTCTGGTGATTGGGTGGAAAGTTTAACGGCACTTGAATATCAACAGGGTATATGGAGCATATTTGACTTTCAACAGGCTGTTTTTAAGCAGGAAATTTTTGAAGATTCCCAAAACGAGCAGGAGTTAGACGGACATTTGGACATAAAACAATTATTGGACCGTTTCCGGACAGAAATGCAGTAGTAAAAAGTTATTACCAGGATTTGCTACTTTATAACTTAATGAAAACGTAATACGCTTGGTTAAATAATGGCGGATAAAGGCATTAGTTTAGTCAATAAAAAGCCAAGTTATGTTAAACCACTCAGAAGCATTAAAACAACAGGAATTGTTATCTTATTCCATTGCCCGTAACGCAGTGGCTCCTGGAGAAGAACAGGAGAATGAAAACCATTTTGATAATGAGGATGACCTGCATGAGGTACAGGTGGATGACGATTTGAAGGAACCTTTTAGCACCAATTAAAGACACACACAAAAACAGCAATGCGAACAGCTTTAGTTTAAGTGCCTTATCAAATAGTCCTGTTTTCGCCATAATATGCAGCAACCTGTCTGTAACCATAGCAGGCCTCCCCCGATGATGAAAAGCCTGGTAACAGGTAAAGTAAAAATGAATCAATAAAATAAAAAGGCCAATGAGCCGTGTAAAAATCAATAATCTTTCTAAGTCCTTGCAGGTCTTCTCCGGTTCGCATAATTTCCATAGTATTTTTATATTAATTCATGGATGCAGTTCCCTTCTTGTCTTCCGAAATGGTAGGAAAGAGCCCTCCTCCGTTTTGCTCAGCAGGTTCTCCATTAACCTTTCCGACACATTCAGTTTAAAGTAAGTTTTTGTCCTTCCATAATGTATAGATAATAAGTACATGATAAATCATAGTGACCGCAAGTTCCGCAGCGGTCACCTCCGGACTGAAAGGAGGGCAAGGCCTTTTGTGTGGACAAAAGTACATCTTGCCAAGCACGCGCGTGATTGTAAAACGCCCTTAAAGCCAGTGGTTAATGTTCAGTTTTATGATTTTGTAAATTGCTTTTTAAAGTGCTAATCTACCCGTGCAGTGCTTTTTGTTTCAGGCTCCGGTCAGCAAATACGGCTGGAAGATGGAGTATTTCGATCCTAATTTGATGATTGCTTTTCCTGATGTTACGTATACAAACCCAGTTAAAATGTTCTGCAAAAACGGTATGTTCTATCATGATTGTAAAATTTGGTAGGCCAAAGATGAAGCGTTCTGCTTACCGTTTTAGTAAGCCTGTATAGACGGACAAAGAATATTGTTAACAGGATGTATTATAGAGATATTCGGGATCGGATTAAGGGCTATTTATTTTCTTTTTAATATTCTTAAAAAGCCTGTTTTTGCTTAAAAACCTGGTTACAAAACTTATAGCCAAAAAGCTTGTGCAATTAGCAGAACATACATAAATAACAGTCAGCTCCAAACAAATTTGCTTCAATAAAAGCAAGGAGACGGGATATGCAAGCTGACGAGCAAGATCGGATAAGCCCTGAAAAAGCAATCGAAATATTAAAAAAGCACGGAAAAGAGGTAAGCGCCGAAGAAGCAAAAATCATTTTGGACTTCTTATATAAAATAGCTAAATTAACGGTCAAACTGCTGTTAGACGTATGAAAAGTGCTTATTTGTATATCAGGGTCAGTACCGATGAACAGGCCGACAAAGGATATTCCCAGCGCAACCAGGACGAGGTTTTAAGGCGTTATTGCAAGCTGAACCAGATCGAAGTCCAAAAAGTCATATTTGAAGATTATTCAGCCAAGACCTTTCAAAGGCCAGCCTGGATAAAACTGCTTGCCGATATTAAAAAGCGAAGGGGACAGGTTGACCTGGTCTTATTTACCAAGTGGGACAGGTTTAGTAGGAACACCAGCGATGCTTACCAGATGATCAGTACCCTTAAGAACTTTAGTACTGAACCTCAGGCAATTGAGCAACCTTTGGATCTGTCTGTTCCTGAAAACAAAATGATGCTTGCCTTTTACCTGGCTGCACCCGAAGTAGAAAACGACCGAAGGGCGTTAAACACCTTTCATGGGATGCGGCGGGCTAAAAAAGAAGGCAGGTGGATGTCCACGGCACCTATTGGCTATAAAAATAAAACAACAGAGGATGGCAGAAAATATATAGCCCCTGACCCTGCTGCTGCCGAGATCATCAAATGGGCTTTTGAAAAGATGGGCGAAGGCAACTTCAACGTACAGCAGGTATGGAAGCAGGCAGTGGCCAAAGGATTAAAATGCAGTAAAAATAATTTTTGGAGCATGGTCCATAATCCTGCTTACTGCGGCAAGATCTTTGTCCCAAAGTTTAAAGATGAGGAAGCCCATCTCGTACAGGGGCAACATGAGCCACTGATCACAGAAGCACTTTTTTACGACATACAAGACACGATCAACGGGCGTAAGAAAAAGCCGCGAAAAACAAAAATTGTCGTGGATGAAAATGTTCCTTTAAAAGGTTTTCTTATTTGCCCAAAATGCGGATGGAACCTGACAGCAAGCGCATCAAAAGGTAAGTACAGTTACTATCACTATTACCACTGCAAATCTGATTGTGGCATACGCTACAAGGCGGAACTGGTAAACGACCTTTTCCTGGACGAACTGAAAAAGTACGTTGCAGACCCTGCTATTGTTGTTCTTTATAAGGAGATCATTAGATCAGAATTCAATAAACACAGCAAGCGGGGCCGGGAAGACATCAGCTCGATCAACAAGCAGATTACTACGGCAAACGAGCGGATCAAAAATGCAAGAGAATTACTTTTGTGCGGAGATATTGATGGTGCGGATTATAAAACGATCAAAAAAGAAAGCGAAGCTGCATTAACCGCCCTTGATGCAAAGCTGACTGGCTTGTTAAGTATTAATCACGAGGATATTGATTCTTTGGCCAACATTGGCGTAAGTCTATTGTCTAAATTAGACAAATTATATATGCAAGCTGATATAATAGGTAAAAGGGAAATTGTGAGTTCGATGTTCCCGGAAAAAATCGTTTTTGATGGCAAAGAACATCGAACTCCCCGTGTGAACGAAGTTGCCCTTCATATTTACCAGATTTCTAAAGCATTAGGCCTAAAAAAAGAAGGGACAAGCCGTCATGATTTACGCTTGTCCCATATGGTAGCCCGTAGGAAAATCGAACCCCCATCAATTAAAATGCTATTTTTATCAAGTCCTCTATGAAATACTTTGAGAATTGACCAGTCTGGGCTAGTTAATAGTTCAGCAAAAGACAGTATAATACTAACTGCTCCCATTCCTCTTCCAAAGATATTCCCCGAACCTGTATATTGAAGTATCGGAGGTTTTGGCGCCAGATGCCTTGTTCAAAACCTCATCTTCACCACAGTTTGAATGCTTCGCCAGTAAAACAGTGCGTCCGCCACTTTTCTTCGCCGCAACAGTTGCCATGCTTGGATAACTCTTTAACCTAATTGCCATACAACCATCTTTGCAAGACCATAGTAAGCGGTATAAGCGATCAGGTCCGTATACCCGTCATCATTTAGATCAACTTTTGTTCAGTTTGCGAGACCATGCCCAATTGATGCATCCGCAGATTTTGTTGCTTCCAACAATGCATTTTTGCTCAATACTTTAATTGGCCAACGCTCTTATGGTTTTACCGTAGGTAGTTATCAACTGAAATAATAAACTTCTCAACAGCAGCCTCATTTTGTTAATTATCTATCTTGTTGGCCTTACCGATTTCATAGTTAAAAGTAACACTACAGCTACTAATGCTGGTAGTAATCTTTTCAATATAATCTAAGTTATAGTCAATCGTCAATTTTTCCTACAATACAATCAAAAGTCATTTTTATGCCCGGTGTTTTCACGGTATTTTAAGCGTTAAATAACTGTGTAATTACCGTTTTATTCTCCCCGTGAAATCATAAAAGATTATTGAATTTCGGTCTAAGCACTCAATAGTTGGTTGCTGCCGGTGAAGCTGAAAACGGATTAGAGTAAGCAAACAATAATTATGAAAAAAATGGCATTAATTGGGATGTTATGGTTGTCCCTATTTTCTTTAAACGCAAATGCGCAATCGGGTTATGTTGAAGGAAGAAACTACCAGCATCAATATTCTATCACCGATATCCCAGTTGGGCAAGCATATTACCGGTATAGTTTTTTTGGCCAAATAATAGGTGTATTTCAAATGTGGAAGTCCGCCGAGTGGGATAGTGCTATAGGCACCCAGTACGTTTATGTTTGGGGTCGAAATGGATGGGAATACGTCTCCTATACTGGAAGCTATTATTGGTTCAATTGGGTCGTTTATGAAAAACGAGTTGGTTAATTGAATGACATCATTACGTGTTCAGCAAGGATAATATGTTTATAAATGGTGCGATCTATAAAATTTGATGGGATATACTGTGAAGCATTACTAGTCTTTGCAAATGCAAATTAAACCGACAATATTTTTAACGAAATTAAGCATTGCTCTTCAGTTGTTTTCTATGAAAAGGTTTATGAATATATTTATAACGATGTTAAGTGTCTCTACGAACTCTTAATTATATTAAAGTTAAGAGCAGGTAATCAAGTAAAATAGAAAGTGACTAAATGGCCACTATTAACAAATAATAACAAATTAACAATCAAAAAAATTTAATCATGAAAAATTCAAAATATTATTTAAAAACACTTCTGTTGTTAATCACAATCGGTATTTTTAATTCCGGGTGTAAAAAAGATCAAACACAAACAACAAGTTGTGTATCTCAAACATCCAGCGAATTATCAACTGTTAATGTTTTTGATGGTAGAATTGGTTCTCTTTATTATAATTTCGCAATTGCCAATTTTGCCTTTTCTCAAGCAGTTAACTCGTATTCTAATAATTGTGGGCAAACCACTTATGGTTCAACTAGTCTTGTCATCACCAATACGATCAATAAGACCATAACTATCTCCTATAAGGTTATTGCTACTATTGGTATAGTAACCTGGACATATCAAAATGTTTCAGTAATAGCGCCAAATTCTGCAATGAATTTACAGGTTATAAATTCTAATCAGCAAAGATTACACATAGGACAAATAATTATTCAACTCTCAAACATTGTTTATAGCTAGTTTTTCAGTCTAAAGGCTTGGATACGAAATCAGTGCATTTTTTCACAAGACAATGGCGTCAGCGGTCTAGATATTGAGGTGTAGCATTCCGATGGTAGGTTATATGGTAAAAGGTAATGATGATAAACACTTAGCCGCAGCCAACTCAATAAGGTATTTGACAGATGCACCCAGGGTGAAATCTCTAACTTCAATTCTGATACCCCTAATTGTGCTTCACGATGCAGGGTTATTTTGTTTTACAAATAAAACTTTTTCTAATTCATAATAATTTCAAAAATTGCTACAATTAAGGCACATGGCATTGGAAGAACGAAAGCTAATTCATGTGTCTTAAATTATTAATAGCAACCCTTATGTCGATAACAACATTTGTTATCACATCTGGAAAAACTAAATATTGTAGGGTTTAATACCAAATAAGTTAAGATCGGAAATAGAAATTTTTAATAAGTTAGGTTACAAATCAACTTTATGTTCTACACTTATAATACTGTTTTTGATTGCATACATTACTAATCCAACCCTTGATTTAATTTGTAACCGTTCGAACAAATTATCCCTATATCCATCAATAGTACGAGGACTAAGACACATTTTTTCTGCTATTTGTTTATAACTTAACTCGGTAGTCGTGTACTTTAAAAATTCAACTTCACGTTCACTTAAAGTCAATGGGTTTTTGATCTTTTTATTCTGGTCGATTTTATTGACAGTATTAATTAGGTGGCCCGTTACAAGCTCAGAATAATGAAATCCTTTTTGTTTTATTGAGTTTAGGGCAGCTTTTAGTTCAGATGGCTCAGCGTCTTTAAGTATATAACCTCTTGCACCATTTCGGATCATATGTATTATTGCAGTTTCCGTGTCATACATACTTAATGCTAAAACCCTTATTTCAGGATATTGTATTTTAAGCCAAAGCGCTGTCTCAAAGCCATCTTTTTGAGGCATGTTTACATCAAGCAAAACGATATCTGGAAGGCTTTTAAAATTGAGCTTTTGGATTAACTCTTTACCATTATTTGCCTGAAGAATAACTTCATACCCTGCAAACGTATTGATTATGCCTGCTAATCCATTTCTGATTAATGCGTGATCATCAGCCAACGCTACTTTACAACTTTCCATATCATAATTCCTCACCCTTAGGTAGTTCTATTATAATTTCAGTCCCTTTACTTAATTGGCTGTGAATAGAAATTGAGCCTCTAATTAGCGCCATTCTGTTCACGACGTTTTTTAATCCTAATCCCGCAACATTATTGTTCTGTTGTTTAATGTTAGTTTGGTCAAAGCCAACACCATTATCTATTACTTTAAGAGTCAACCCTTCACTTTTGTATAAGATCTTAATGTTAATTTCTAAAGCTGCGGAATGTCTAACAATATTATGTAAAAGTTCTTGAATAACACGATAAATAACTAACTCCTTCTGCGACGGATATTTCTCCGGTGTTCCTGTTACGACGAAGTTTACTATATGATGTCCTGTTTTTTTTAATATTGTAAGCTGTTGCTCGACTGCCGACAATAAGCCAATTTTTTCTATAAAATCTGTATTCAATGTTTTAGACAAATCCCTCAAATCTTGAATCACCTTTGTCAAATGATTTTTTGACTCCAGTAATTGGTCTTTTGTTGCAACTGGATTTTCAACATTTATAGTCATGATTATTAATTTAATAAAACTTAACGTCTGACCAATATTATCATGAATCTCCTGGCTAATATTTTTAAACGTTTGTTCCTGGATTTCCAACTGTGTTTTGAGTATTTCCTGCGTATAAAAAGATTGCAGCACTTGTTTTTCTTTTTGATGGAGATAAAATCTTTTTTGATACAGAGATATAAATATTATAATAAATATTACGAGAAAAGACATCAAAGTAATACCGCCAATAATTAACTCTTGCTCATTGACCTTCATAAAATTTAAAATTCCTCTGTTTTACGATTAATCCACATGCCTATTGTAAATGCCAAGTAGAGTAGGGTATTAAGTGTACTATGGAGGTTCCAAAGACCTACATAAGATTCTTTATGATGAGTTTTATTATAAAAGGCAAATAGAAAATAAGTACAAGGAGCATAAATTAAAATTCCGATACAAAACCAAAAAATGGGTTGTTTTTCCAGCCTTGTGATTTCATCTCTTTTATACTTTTCATAGAATAAGATTAGTACCCAGATTACCTGAACTAGATTATCGAGGCAAACAAGTTCGAAAAAGAATCTCGATTTGATACCTTCCCAATAAAAGAAACTCGCTATCACAAGCAACTGAACGGCATAAAGCATAATACCTATTGTTTTAGAATAGGTAGTCTTAGTATTATAAAGAAACAAATACGCCCAAAAAGATATATCGATTACGGTATAAAGGTTATAAAAGGAATTTATAATATTTTTGAATAAAAAAACGGAACTTACCTGAGAAGCTGAGGCAAAAGCTAGTAGAATTAGAATAATTTTAGAATTATTGTCCAAAAACTTCACTAAAAGTAAACCTGATATAAATGGAATAAATACCGAGTAAACAGATAGTTGGTATAATCCATTAAAAATTATCATCCAAAATATTAAAGGGTTTATCTTTATTTTTTTCGGAATACATCTCCCTACCGGTTGGCCACTCCACTGCAGCAAAATCTTTTGATGCAATAACATTCGTTACATGATTGACTACTCCATTTTCATCGTGGGTCGCTTGACATGCTACTAATACAAGAGTTGGCATGTTTTTGCTATTAAAACCATAGTAAACTCGCAGCCCATTTACATTTGCGTCAATATTAAAAAGCTCTAATACTTTATCTTTTTCAAAGATGTAAGAACCAATTTCTGAGTTGTAATACTCCTTAGCTTTTGCAGACAGCGTATTAGATTTTTCTTTTAACTCCTTCGGGAAATTCATAAAATCAGATATTTCCTTGTTAGCTTCTTCCACTGGGATTTTGATTGATTCAAGCATGATTTTTTAAATTAGAGTTACGATGGTTTTATAATTAGCACTATCTAAATTTATTGCAATATAAATTGAAAAAAGCAATAAATCATGGGTGAAAACACCCTATTTATTATTTTTAAAATCATTGATAATAGTTGGCGTTGAAAGGTAAGCGAGTATGATTTTTCTATTTGATAATTATAGTCTAAAAGACTGAATACCCGCTGGAGAGATGAAACTTATCGGTCAAAAATTTAGAAAAAATCTCACGTCTCCGATGATCTTTCCCAATTCTTGGAGCATGAAGAAGATAAATCTTTTATTCTCACCTTTGTTGAAAATATAGAGACTAAAATTTTCTCGATCGAATTTATTTTCAAATCGTACCTTTTGCGGTAGCGACATATACCTACAAATATGATTAGATGGTATTTAACGATTCAACTAAAAGTGAATTAGATGATACGAAGGTTCTTCAATCTATTAATGAAGAAGTTCGATAACTGTGTATTAAAGGCAGATGGTAGCGAAAAGTTGTAAATCTGCCAATAAATGATTCGACTTTAGTCCTATTTGGGCTACCTGATACAATGAACCCATTTTTCTAAGGTAGAAAGATGGGTTTTTATTTTAAACAAGTATTTCTTGTAGTATTTAAGCAGAAAAGAGCACGTTTTTGGTTCGAGTACTGTTAGGTTAGGCAATAGGACTATCGAACCATTAGGTAAATTCAACTCACGATATTATAGTTAAAAAACACTGTTGTTATATTTAAAAAGAGGATCTTTCTAAAAGGTCCATTAGTAAAATGCAGGTCACCATAAGGTAAATAGCAGTCATAGACATTTACTAAAGTTTAAGTTGAAACTTAGCCAGTCTTGACTTAATAATAGAAATGTTATTCATTATGTAGAGCAAATAGCAAATACGGTATTGCTTCCACCAATGAAACATCTTTTATCTTCTCATTAAAATATTCGTTACCATAACTTCCTTCAAAAAGCGCATTAAAAGGTAATAAGTCTATATGTAACTTTTGCTCCTGAAAGTAACTTTTGTATTCTTTAAATTCTTCATCTTTACTATTCCAATGGCTTACTGTTTTTGCATGGTCAATATCTAAAAGTGGGTCGAAATCCTGGGCAGGTAAAAACCCTTCTAATAGTTTCTCTGCACACCACCGGTGATGTTCAACTTTAGCCATTGCTGCAATCTTATCCGAATAGCCACTTTTTGATATTTCAGTAAATGCCAATAAAAAGCTGGTAAAAGTTTGCTTGTCTTTTATAATTTCTGATAGCATTTTATAAGTGTAGCCTAACAGGTAAAGCTTTACCCAAAGATGATCGACAGCATATCGGTTGGATTCCTTTTGAGTAATCGTAAGCTTTTTCCAACGATGTATAGCCTCTTGTTCTAAATTGTCTATTTCCTCGTTAGAGTTCGTCTTTTCCAACCAAAATTTTTTTCGTTCCTCATATAATTGATTAGTGTCTTTCTGCTTCCCGTCATCATTAATCACTTTGTCATGATCGTACCAAATATTAATAAGTTTAGGTAGCAATTCGTCTGATCTGCTGGTAATAGCATCTACTGTACATTCATCTGTTAAACTTCCAAAGAAAATAACCAGGGAATTAGGTATTTTAGAGTTTACAACATGCTCTACGTATTGCACTTCGTCTTTGTCGTACAAATTGTAATGGCAAAAGCATTGTACATCACATTGTGGCGTAACTGATAGAACCTGACCTTGTAAATGTTGTATTTTAGGAAGAATAGCATGTAAATATGCAGCCGATTGCATAGACAGTGGCAGGCAAAAGTAAATGCTTGTTACATGCTTGTTGATGATTGCTTCATGAATAGATTTATCACTAAAATAAGCTTCGTCTGATAAAGGTAGTTCTTCAAAGGTTAAAACGCCTTTCGGGAATATTTCCGACCTGATTTTTTCGGCAAAAGTTTTTTTATAAACATAGTTAAGTTCTTCCTCATACCAAAGCACCGGATACTTTTTATAAAATTCTTCTGCCTTTTCCTTGTGACTGCTTGTAAAAACAGTTATTTTCAATTCCTTTCCTTCTGTATAAAAACCGGAACGCAGGCAGGATAAAACAATTTGTTCTGCCATTTCCCCAAAGCCAAATACAAATACTTCTGCGGTTTCAACGCTTTCATCATGGTTAAAACGGCAAATAGGATATTTTAAAAGCAAACGCCTTGCTGTATTTTCATAAATGTTAAAAACATGATAAGCTGTATGGTCTGTATCAGGATGAGTTTTACAAACAAAATCTTTGTAACGGCTATCGCTTAAATGGATATACCTGTCCTTTTCCACTGATTTTTTCAGCTTCCGGTTTAATTTCCCGGACTTTAACTGTGCCAGTTCCTGTAAAGATCTAATGTTATTTACATCGTCATCATTCAAAAAAAATACTTTTTCTGCATTTACTGCTTTGATCTTGGAAAGTGCATCTGCCGAATAGCTATTTGCTTTATATACTAAAATCCCTTTTTTTTCTGCTTCCGCCATTTTATTGGCATCAGGTTCTCCATCAATAATTACTACGCTTTTGCTTTGCCGTTTCAGGTCTTTAGCCAAACTGTAGCTTTTATCGTTTAAACCGGTCAATATATAAAACGGCCTTCCCCAGAATGCCCGCCAGCTTATTTTCATCCTGACTTTGTGATTTTTACTTATTGCCAATAAATAGGCAATAAAAAAAGCATACAATAAAAAAAGCAACCCGGTCCAACGCGTAAGGGTTAATTGCCAGGGTACTTTTTCAGGATCAATATAGAAGGAAGAATCAAGGGTAAGCAGGTTAAGTGCGCTAAAAAAATCATCAGTTTGAGGCCAGCGCTCGGCCGAATGGTAATCCCAGTTATAATTCTTGATTACCTGATTATTTATTTCTGCTTTCTTTATTTTTGGATTTGCCTTTTCTGATTTCTTTAGGGTATTTACAAATCCATTGTTACTGGTAGAATCCTTTTTCCATTCTTTAAAATGGCGCTGATTTTTAAAACCCAAACTGCCTAAGCCAACAGTTAACAGCACGAGTGCGCCAGGAAGCAAATAATGGAGGAATAAAACGTGATGATACCAGGATTTAACTTTCATCCAGAATCGCTGCCAGCGATTTCCTTTATAAGAAATAAGGGGAAATGGCGTTATGCCGGTTTCGTAAATTCCGGCATTAGGCACGCCTTTGGCTTCCGAGGCCGGAAACCTGCCTAAAGGAAAGGGATTTTTACCACGCGGGGAAACAATTTGGTACAAACGCCCTTTTGGTCTGCGCCAGGTTTTCTTCCAATGGTTAAGTTCTTGTTTGTCAAAAATCTCTTTTTTGCGCTTGTTAAAAGCAACGAAGTTACCTTTAAAGTCTTTTTGATGTAAAGCAATATGTACTGTTTCGGAAGTGCCGCCGGTTTTGCCATTATCGACGCCGTCCCAAAGGGCGATAATATAATCGCTGCGACCAGCAATTAATTTGGCATTTTCTGCATGAATATCCTGTACAATGCTTTTAAACTCCGCCTCCTGTTTTTCTTTGTTGATGTTTTGCTTAGCTGCTTCTTCCAGTTTTTTTTCCAAAGAACGGTTGCGTAAATAGTACTTTTTAAATCCGGGTTGATTTTCCTGGCTATTTAACCATTCCTGGTTGGGTTTAAAATCTTGTAAATGCTCTTTATCACACTGATAGTTTACTAATTGAACGCCTGCAATTTCAATTCCTAAACGGGCAGCTATATTAGCGGCTAACTGGTCGGCTCCTTTTGCGCCGAGGCAAAGCAGGGCAATTTTTTTATTCTTAATTTTTATTTTTTTTAAAATTTCCTCTATCTGTTTAGTTAACTTTTCCTTTTCCAGCAAGTCTATATGCCCGGTAACACCAATTAAAAAAGTATTTGGTAGGAATTTTTTAACAGAAACACTTGAATTCATCTTACTAAAACATTAAATATTAGTGCTAAAAGAAGCACAGTATTTTTCGAAAGAAACATCAATCAAATTATATTCGATTACATTTCCGCCAGTATATCTTCTACCATTTTAAAATTTTTTTTAAACTCTACTATTTCTGGTGCAGCTTCTACTAATGCTGCCCATATCGCTCTTGCTTCAATAAATGAAGTTTTAGCCTTTTCTTTTTCATTTAACTTTTGATACAAAACACCCAATCTTCTATAAGAAATGGCAAGGTCGTTTTTAAAGTCGAGGTTTTCCGGGTTGGCATTTTGGATTTCTTCATAGATTTTAAAAACTTCTTGATAGTTTTCCAGTGCGTTTGCATAGTCGCCGTCTTGCTCAAGTAAGTAGGCCGTTAGTGCATAATTAACAACCTGCAGACCATTAGAATGCAACTCATTAGGATCTGCCAGAAGATCTTCCACCCTTTTTAAATGTTTTTTTAAACCAACTTTTTCGGGCACAGCTTCTACTAACGCTATCAACATTGCTCTTGCTTCAACTAACGAAGTTTTAGCCTTTTCTTTTTCGTTTAATTTATGATACGAGACACCCAATTTGGTGTAAGAAACAGCCAACTTTTCTTTAAGGCTCACATTCTCGGGGTTGGCCTCATAGATTTCTTTTGTAATCTTTAGTTGTTCCTGATAGTTTTTTCGTGCAAATGTATAGTTGCGAGCCTTCATAGCAACGTCGCCGATTTTTTCATAAGAACTGACCAGCAAATTTTTAAAAAGTAAGTTATCCGGACTGGCCTCATGAATCTCATTTGCAATTATTAATAGTTCCCTATAGTTCTTCAAAGCATTTTTATAGTCTTCCTTTACCATATAGTCGTTGCCTATGTGAGAGTAAGAAGTGGCCAACGCTGTTTTAAATCTTACATTCTCTGGATTCGCCATATGGATTTCTTTAAAAACATTTAGCTGTTCCTGATAGTTTCTCATGGCATTTATATATTCTCCAGTTTGATAACAGACACTGCCAAAGTTTTCGTAAGAAACTCCCAGGTCGTATTTAGCGTCGAGGCTTTCCGGGTCGGCCTCATGAATTTCCTTGTCAATCTTTTGTCTTTCCTGATAGTTTTTCAACGCGTTATCGTAGTCGCCAGTCTCCATGTCGATGTTACCGAATCTTTGGTGAGAAATGCTAAGCCCTTGTTTATAGTTCAAAATTTTACTGATTGATCTATAGTTGTCTATACTTTTACGACAAGCAGGAAAGTCTCCTACACTTTCATAATAAACAATCGAACAAAAGTTGATATAACCTAATGGGTAACTGTAATGATTTTTTAAATTGTCAGTTATCGATTGAATCAAAGCTATATACGGCGAAGCTTTATCAAGGCTGATATTTATAAGGTTATAACCATAACCATCTGTTTCTAAAATGTTAGAAAGATTTTGAAGCAGTGAAGCAGTGTCAGTTTTCAAGCTTTCCTGATTTTTTTGCAGTATTAGTTTTTGTACCACGGGGCTCATACGGTACCCGTCCTGTTCATCACTTAACCATCCTAAGTTTACCAAAGCGTCTAATAGCCCACCAAATTCATATTTATTTTCTGGCTTAAATAGGCTTAATGAAAACAGCCTGCTGTAATTTACTGCAGGCAATAAGGCCAGGTTTACCATTAATAAGCGTTCAGGTTCTTTAAGCTTGGTAAAATCATACAATATTTCTATAATGGCATCGGTTGTTTCTGCACTGCTCTTATGCACATTATAGGAATAATCCGTTTTAATTTTAAAACTCCGCTGTTCCAAAAACAACCCTTTCGTTTCCAGCTGCTTCAGGAAATCAGCCATCGTTTCTCCATAAGTAGCAAGTATTTTGATGTTTTTTGAAAATATCTCGATCAGTAAAGTATGATAACCGATTGCAGCGAGTAAACGGTCAAGCAATTTATCAAAATCAGGACTGTCTTCTTTGTAGTTGCTGGTAAACAGTTCTTTTGCTAAGGGCGGCGGTAAATGCGTTATACGCATTTCCTTATCTTTATCTAAAACATTATGGCAACGGCTCGTAATCAAAACATGCCAATGAAAACCCCGAAAGTGCTGTTCAAATATTTTTATGTCATCCGGGTTGTTGGCATTATCAAGCACTAATAGAAAATCTTTAGAAGTATTTCTTAATCCTTGTTTTAAGGCTTCCAATTGCTGCACTTCATCTAATTTAGAAAGGTCGATGTTTAATTGCGGCGCAAGTTTTTTCAGTTCCTGTACAATCCCATTTTCGCAAAATAGCCAGGCGTTGTATTTGTACTTATACAGGCTTTCGTCCCAGTATTTTGCAGCCAGACTGGTTTTACCAATACCGCCATCTGCATTAATAAGCATTAACTGTCCGCCTTCATCTAATTTGGCTCGAATTTTTTGCAATTCTTCTTCCCTGCCGATAAACTGTGTGAGTGCGCTGTTTCCACCAGAATATAGGCATTTTGCTATAACACCATATTCCAGCGATCCGTTGGCAAACAACTTTTGCAGTTCGTTGTCAAAAGCTACCCCCAAATCATATGCATTTTCAAACCTCGGTGTAAATTGTCCGTGCCGGCCTAATGTCTTTCCCTGGAAAGCTTTTACACTATCTTCCACTTCAACATGCACTATTTTTTGATAAACAAATACAATAGGCTTCCCGGAATCTAGAAAACGATTGTATGAAAAGTCATATTCTTCTTCAGTGTATTTACCGACTTTTGTCCAATGCAGCATCAAAAAAATATCACAGTTTTCAATAAAATTATTGTAATCATCCTGTTTGCGCCTGTTAGAAAAGGAATCGCTGTCGCGCTCCCATTTGTTCAGTGTGAAGTGTACCTGCTTTTTCTGCTCGATCAAACGGTCGTTGATCTCCTGTATTTTATCTCCAAAAGCAACCCTTTCACTTGCTAATTCTTCAGAGGAAGCCAAAAATATTTTGTAAACACGCATAATAAGGTTGCTTATTATAAGTTTTTGGACTAAATATTGAGAGTTGAAAATAGTTAGAAAAGAATAAATTTTAGCTTTAAAATTAAAAATATTTTTATTTTTTAATGATGTAGAGCCTTCAATTGTTAAATATCAAAACCAGGAAAACTATGCAGCGGCGAAAATATTGGCGCCTTTTGCGATCAAACAAAGCAGGGTATTTCTTTTATTTAGTTTTAAGCTGAATTAAAATTTCCTTGACCTGCTGCGTTAAAGCTTCCCTTTCTATTACATCGGTGTAGCCGGAATGCCAACAGAGAAAGTATTTTGCAATCGTTTTTTAGTTAACTTCAGAGCTTGCATTTACTGATTTCGATTTTATTTAAAACATTCTGGACAATGAGTTTTCAAATCCCATAGGACACTTTTGGTGTTTGGGTGACCTTCACCCAGCGAATTGAATAGTATCCAATATGTCTTTAACCATAATTTACAAGCGCGTTGCCTATCTCCGGTATCCAATTCAATAGCTGCTAAATTATGATAATAGTTTCCAAGTTCGGGATGGGTAGGGTCATAGTTCTTCTCAGCAATATCGATTGCTTTTTTTATCCAGTCCTTTGCTACGGTATAATTGCCCAGGTCTTTCTCAATTATAGCCATACCTAAATAATAGTTTCCAAGTTCGGGATGGTTAGGGTCATAGTTCTTCTCAGCAATATCGATTGCTTTTTTTATCCAGTCCTTTGCTGCGGTATAGTTGCCCAGGTCTCGCTCAATCTGTGCCATAGCCGAATAATAGTTTGCGAGTTCTGGATGGTTGAAGTCATAGTTTTTTTCAGCGATGGTAATGGCTCTTTTCGTCCATTCCTTAGCAATGACAAATTTGCCCAGACCTTTCTCAACCGTAGCCGTATTCAAATAAAGGGCCGCGAGTTCAGGATGACCAGACTCATAGTTCTTCTCGTAAATGTCAATCGCCTTTTTCATCCATACCATTGCAATAGCGTGGTTGTTCAGGTCTCGCTCGATACGTCCAATAGTCAAATAATAGGCTCCGAGTACTGGATGGTTAGGGTCATAGCTCTTCTCAGCAATATCGATTGCTTTTTCCATCCATGCTTTTGCAGCGGCATGGTTACCCAGGTCTTGCTCAATTGAAGCCACACCCCGATAACGGGTACCGAGTTCGGGGTGATTAGGCTCAAAAATCTTCTCAGCAATGTCGACAGCTTTTTTCATATTATTGTTAGCAATTTCATAGTTGCCTAGAGCTTGCTCAATTAAGGCTGCAACAAAATAATAATTTCCGAATTCAGGGTGATTAGGGGCATAGTTCTTCTCAGCAATGGCGATCGCTTTTACTATCCAGTCCTTCGCTACGTTATAGTTGCCCAGGTTTTCCTCAATTCTTGCCATACCCAAATAATAGTTTCCGAGTTCGGAATGGATAGGGCCATAGTTCTTCTTAGCAATGGCAATGGCTTTTTTTAACCATTCTTTTGCAACGTTGTAGCTGCCGATGTGCTGCTCAGTCGCGGCAATATTTGAATAATAAATTCCGAGTTGGGTATGATTAAGATCATAATTCTTCTCGCCAATGTCTATCGCCTGTTCCATCCTTTCCCTTGCAGCTGGATAGTTGCCCAGTTCTATTTCAATTAGAGAAAGGAAGTTCAAAAAAATTGCTTTTGTTGTATTTTCAATACTGTTATGTGAAGCAAATGCACGTAATACAGGAACTTGCCATTTTGTCGATTTAACATGAATATTGTTTACTAATAACTCCGCTTTGTTCACTACAAGTTCCTGCAGGTTGTTTTCAATTTCCTGCTGTTGCACCTGCCGGTTTTGGGTAATTACTTCCTGTAACAATCGGTGTATCCTTGCAACATTTGCAGAGGGCGTATCACTAAAAAGAGACATCCCTTTGAATTTTCTGACCAGCATTTCCCATGCACTTAATTCACTTTTAAATTTAGGGGCAGGAAAGCTGTCCGGAAATTCTTCTGCAACCAATTCCTCCAGCCAGGGCAGGGCTACGCTATCAGGCGGCATTAGGGCCGCATAATCCAATACGTGCAATTCATGTTCAGCTAACCCTTCCAATAAAGGGGCAAAAAGCCGGGTCATTACTTTCTGCTCATAATGCCCCGGTAAATCTTTGAGTTGGTTCCCGGTATAATCTAAAAAACTTACGTTGCCGCTTTTCAAATCTTCTATTACATCTTTAAAGCTCGTATTTAAATTACTGCTGACCTGCACCCCTATAATAGTTAAGGCCAGCGCAAATCCATTCAACTCTTTTACAATGGAGGCTGCTGCCGATTTTTCTTCTTCAGAATTAAAGGCCCGATAACCGTTGAGCATGTCCATACTTTCATCATCAGGCAAACCTTCGACCGGTATCCATTTGCTCCTGCGGCAATTGTTTACCTGCCGTCTGGAGGTAATGAGGATATGCGTTCCGTTTAATAAGTTTTTATCAACTTCTGCATCGCTAAAGCTTTCCTCGGGAGAATCAACATTATCAAATATTAGTAAGGTTAAATGTTTTTCATTTTGCTGCAAAGGGTCTTCTAAGAAATGCTTCACCCTAAGCCATGCACGTTCTGTATCTTTCTTTTCAGCCTCATTAAATTGAATTTCCCAGTCTAGTCCAGCAATTTGTATTAATTTTTCCCTGAAGTTTAAGCTGCCGGAGGCGGGTATATACCAGCAACCGCCAGGATAGCGGGATTGAAATTCTTTGGCGTAAGAAAATGCTACTGTACTTTTGCCCATGCCGGGAAGGCCGAACAACCCGGTTACAGGATATTCGCTTTTATCGAGGCTGTCCCTGATTTGCTTAATTAAAGTAGTCCGCCAAAGAAGTTCCTTAAAAAAGGGAGGTATTGTACTGCGTATGTTTTTTAACCGTTCAGCATCCTGAAGTTTTCTATAGCAACGATCGCTGATTTCAGCAAATTTATGTTGTATGTCTTCTCTCTCTAACGCTGCCTGTCCTTCTTCAAACCAGTCGCTCAGGTCTAATATATTTCGTTGGCGTATGTCCCTCTGCCATTCCGGCAACTGCTCTAAAGGCAGGTTCATCATTTAGGGCATTTTAATGATGAAGGAAGGAATGATACTGTCCTTGCCACTCAATAGATCCTCGTTAGCTTTATGCCAATCCAACTGGTGGCTTACAAATTCGTTCCATTCCTGTCTGCATACCTCGCTTTCCATGTAATTTGGAGAAATAATAGCAATAAATACTTTAGAATGCCGGATAGCATCTTTGATTTTATCCCACCATAAATCTCCGATTTTTAGTTCAGGCAGGTCATAAAAGATGTTTAATACTTTTCCGTGAACTAAGTAGCGTTTACCAACCTCGTTAATTACGTCATCAATCCGGCCTTCTTTATTATCCTTGCGGGCATAACTAATAAAAACGTCATAAACAATTTCCTGCTTTGGATAAAATTGTCCTGTCCACCTTAATCCCAAATCTTCGTCGTTTTCAGCATAGCCTTGCGTGTGCAAGGCTTCTAGAACCAAACGTTGCAAATTCTGATCGCCATTAACCAACTCTAGAATTTTTCGGTTGCTAACAGTTTTATCTTGAATAAGCCAATGTTTTACTACGTTAACTGCTTTTGGATAGGTCATGATTAATTATAATTATTACGTTGTTAAACCAGTACTATTACTTGCTGTAAGTTCTTATCACCGAATACAATCCTTTCACATGCCAATTCTTGGAGAAAGCCAAAATATTTTGTAAACACGCATAATGAGGTTAGTTATTAAGGTTTCAGATTGAAAATAGAGTGTTGTAAAATAGTTAGAAAAAAAAATATTTGCTTTAAATTTAAAAATATTTTTATTGAACTTTATTCCAACTTCCACTTAACCAAAGACATACTATGAAACCTTATGTTGTTATATTTTCATCTTCTGCCTCTTATGTTATTGCAGAAGGGATACACGAACATTTGAAAGACCTGTTCACCATGCATTTATGGAAAGGGGAATTTTTCGGGGAAAACAAAACCACGCCTTTATGGACGTTTTTTAAAAAGTTGTTCCATTATGACTACGCTATTTTAGTGCTTTCCGGCGATAACATTGTGGTAGATAAAAACGCGTCAGGAACGGAACAATGGATACCAAAAGACAATGTAATTTTTGAATTAGGTGCAACTATGGCCAGGCTGGGGCCGCAAAAAACTATTATGGTTGTTCCTGACAAGCCTAAAATTCATCTTCCCGGTTATTTTGATGATGTAAAGCCTTTTATTTTTGAATATAAAAACCAGGAAAATTATGCAGCGGGTGAAAACATAGCTGCAACAGCGGAAGCTGCTGCTAACATTAAAGCTATTTTAGAAAGCGTTACTTTTGAAACTTTTCATTCCGAACTGCCGGCGCAAGGATTGGCTTATGCTTATTTGCAAAATTTTTTATTTCCGGTACTGAAGTCAAAAGACCAGCAGGTACTGAATATTAACGGGCAGGAATTGTTATGGAAGCCGGAATCGGGAATAACGGTTACAATTGTTATTCCTGACGAAATTATGGGCAGGAATAAAGCAAATGTTTTTTTTGAAGACCAAGAAGGGTTATACAAAACTTATTTAAGGTTAACAGATGGAAGGGATATTGGCATTTACGTTTTGCAAAGGCAAAGGGAGGGAGAACCTTTACACGTACTGGATATCCCTACCACACTTTTAACTGCTGAAGATATCATTGAAAGGATCGAAAAGTTTTGGCGGGAAAAGGACAACACAAAAGTTTTGGAAAAAGACAAGGAGTTTTCTGATGCTTTAAAGCAAAGGGAAATTATCAATTTTAGAAGGACTTTAGATGAAATGCTCAAACTTAACCGCAATAACACTTATATTATTTCTTCTAATGAACTGGCCGGTCATATTGAAGAACTTGGAAAAAGATGATTTTAACATGTAAGAACCTCGATAAATTTCATTGAAGATTTAATTCTTTAAACTTGTTAGAAAAGTATATGACAATTGAGAAGGGACATATAACTTGTACTTTTTTACAAGTAACCAAATCGAATTGAACCGTCAAAAATTCGTCTGTTTAAATTGTTGCCAAGGATTGTAATGCACTCATAAAATGGTTCGAGTTTAGTCCTATTGGGGCTACCTCATTATCAGGCTTTTACAATTCATTTTGTAAGAGCCTGTTTTTTTGTTAACGCATTGTTAACGGAATTTATCGCTTGCTCTCGCTTGCCTAAAGATAAGTATTTCACCTGATTTCCCAAAGCCTATTGCTATTATTTATAGGTTGCATTTGCCCATATTGGGAAGAAATTCGTGGTTTGAAAAGTTGTTGCGAAAAGTAGAATTCGATTATATTTACTGCTAATAAAACCAATTTCGTTTCGTGTTCAAATTTCCCTACTCCTAAAAACCTAAATTTCAATGGAAGTAATCTGCCTTCAAGAAGCGGCATTTTTTGCATTAATAGAAAAAGTTGTTGAACGCTTAAAAGAAAAAGAAGCCGTAAAAGAAGATAAGTGGATTTCAGGTACTGAAGCAATGGAAATGCTAAGGATCAAAAGTAAAACGACGTTACAGAAACTACGGGATGAGGGGAAAATTCGATACAGTCAGCCTGAAAAGAAGATCGTGCTTTATGATGCGGATTCTATAAAGGCGTATTTGGAAGACAATACTTATGAAACCTTCTAACTGTAGAAGAAAACTAATAATTCGCAATAATTAAAGATCACAATAACGGATATGCACCAACCTTTGAAACAATAACGATGGTAACAATTAACATTACAGGCGGTCCAACATTTCAATTTCCATTTCAAGCAGGCATGAATGGACAAACTGCGTTGGAAACAGGCTATAATTCGCCAGCTAATAATAAGAGCCTAACCTTCTTGCTCCAATATTATGGCAGCCAGTTAGGCTACCTGGTTGATATGATTAATGGCACCTATGATTCCTTCATTTCAACTTACACGCCTTATTTTTCTGGGAATTTATAGTAAATGGAGAACCTCAAAATAAAGGAATCGACAATACACCCATTAGCGACGGCGATGTAAGTACGTTCACTTATACAACTTACGATTCAGAGGCGCATGCAAATACGACTTTGAAAGCAAAGTTTGATGCTAAATCCACTTAGTTAATAATGTTGGTAAGAGTACAAACAAGGGTATCATGTTCAATTTTTAACACTGTAATTGTTTATTCAAACACCATATCTGGTAGTTACCAAATTCTATCATTTCCTTTAAATGGATTTACGGGAATGTTTGTAAAGCGGCAAGGATACTTGATACTTGGAATAACACTCCGCGGCTCTACCAACTAAGCTATAATTCCAGTACGATAAATGTGGAATTAAAGAGACTCGAACTTCCGACGCGCGGAATGTATCTTAAATATTTTTCAAATAGATAATGAGCAACAATGGAAAAATATTTACAAAATAAATTACAATTTATCAATTGCAAAAAAGTGTATCCGAATAATATTACAAGTAAATGTTTCCGAGAAAAACCATTAACTTCATAGAAAGTTTTTTGATAACGAACAGGTAAGATATGGATGAGTTAAACAAATGTGATATCAGAGCTGAAACGAAATTAAGGAATGGTTATCTGAATTGGTGGTGTTTCACCCATTTCGCACCAGCGAGAGGCATGGGCGGTATAAGACTAAACAGATGTGAAAAAGCCGGATATCCGGAAATAACGGAGGACCAAAAGATCTTTATTAACCTTGAGGAATTTAAAGGTGGCGTTGGAGTTTGGGGTTCTTTGGAATCTGTATATGACACTAAAAGAGAAGTGCCAGAAAAAGGCGTTCATGTACATTTACGTCGTGAGGTCGACCAACCAAAAGAAGTGGATAAAACTTTTAAAGAGGTTTATATTAAAGTTCCGGGCACACTCTTTGAAGAAGATCGATGGCTTAAAATAGATGAGTACATTGCTTGTGCATACACTGTATCTGTCTTGTTCAATAGGAAGATCAAAGTTATTTCTTGCAAACATTGCCAAAGGCCACACGTAGATGCCGATTGGTTCGCGGTCCATTATCACAAAAAGCATTTTTGCACATTTTGTGGGAGAGACTTTATTGATACCGAACCAAGTATTTCAAATCCAATACTTCAACTTCAAAGCGCTTTGAATGATAAGATTGCTGCAAGAAAATTGATTGCTGCTGATAGAACCCTCAAAGTTCAGCAAAGAGAATATCCAGGAGGTATACAAATTTGGGCATCTAATCCTGCTATCATTTGGACAGCGGAAAGACCGGAAGAATTGGGTATACATGTTCATCTGTTTAAAGAGAAAAAGGGCACTCCTGATTCAGATGATACTTATGGAATAGTAGAGATTGATGGGATTAATTTGGACGCGACAATGGTAAGGATCTACATGGTACAAAAATCTTTTTCTTTTCTAAACAGATATATAATCTCATTAAATTGTCCTAACTGCTTGCTCGATCATTTCGATCAAGATGAAAATGCTTTTAAGCCGCACAAGAACCACATCTGTGAGCATTGTGGACATACTTTTCAGGATAAAACACGTTATATGGGCGTCGTAAGCAATCCAATTTTTGCCAAAATAGAAAAGCTAAGTGCAATTCATAAATTACTAAATTATAACTGAAGCTAAAGCTGTAAAATATGAAACATACAATTGGTTGCTGAAAAGGGAATTAAATGAAGTAAATATTTCACCGTTTGTTTAGGACATCTTTTGAACTTTTGGGTGGCGACAATACTGATGCGCAAAGTAAAAAGAACCGTTTAGCACATCCAGGAGCCTGCGTTTTAATATTAATGGAATTAATTTAAATTTCAAAGGGGTAGGACGGCGGACCGAATAATACTCTAACTTTGAAGATAACAAAGCATTAGACGAGAATTATTTGCAAAAATAATCTTCGTCTAATGCTTTTGGAAGAAAGCCCCCTTTCATTTTCATTTCTTTGTAAGCGTACAAAGCGCCCAAGCAGCTAATCTTTCCTGCAAGCACCAACGAGCGTAATAAATAAAGTGAGCCAATTACTTTTTCCTCGCCTAACTCCTTTATAGCACTTTTTCTGGCTTTATAATCATCGCTACATATATAAAAGCCTCTTTTATTAATGCAAATAGCAATACACTCAGTTTCGCCTAAACCCAGTCCAAACCTATTTCTCAAAGTAACTATTTGTGAAAGGGCCATGTCCGTGTCAATAACCTGAATTACACTTTTTTGTATTAGTCCATCTAATATAGTCTTTTGTACTGTCTCCAGGATTTCTGTCTCTTTGATTAGTTTACCTATATATAAGGTGTGAACAGGCATTGCACATACTACATCTAAATAGTCACCATTAATCATGTTTATAATCGAGCTACTATCAAGTACTATGTCCATTCAGTTAGAGCATTGTACTGAAATAATTCAGAAGTGGTGATACCAAGTAGTTCAGCCGCTCTACCTAATGACATTTTACCCGAGTTAATTTTGTTGACGACTGGCTTTAAAAGATTTGATGACACTTTTGGAAAATAAATTTCTGGACGACCTGGCAATTGTAATTGCTCTGCCCGTTTTTCAGGCCCGCCAAATTCTTTTTTTAAACTTTCATATAACCCAACTGCTCCACCTCGTGGCAAAATTCCAAGATTTTCACAACGTAAAGCTGCAGCTTCGAAACTTACTCCATAAATTCTACTTAGATAGAGTAATTCGATTTCACCAAAGTAATCAGGTGTTAGCTTTAAGCTTCGTCTTAAAACTTGTAAAGTTTGAGCTACACCCTCCTGGGGTAACAATATTTCAGAAGCAAAAGCATGGGCAAAACTTTCTTCACCATTATTTTTTTGGTTGTAGTTGAAAGAATTTACGTCTAAGGTTGCGAAGTTATTTGAGTCACGGTGGTGCGCAATAATGTGTCCTAATTCATGAGCCAAAGTAAACATCATCCTTGGTTTAAAGCGGGGAGAAATAAGGATGAATGGAATCCCATTTATAACAGCGGACGCACCATCAACTTGGTTACCTAATTCTACAGTTAGCAAAATACAATTTAGCTGGTTCGAAATGATTTCCGGCAAAGTCAGGATTGGAGATAGGAAGTCAGAGTTATAAAAACGCTGCCGAAAAATAGTTGAAAGCTTTAAAACTTCCTCATAAGTATTTTCCACGATAGGGAAACTATTAATAACACTCATGTTAGGCAACTGCCCTTCAAGTAAGGAAAGCGCGTTCGAGATTATATAAGAAACCCTATCTATGATACTAGAAGCTAAAGACTCCGGCTTCTTACGGAATAAGGCTTCAACAGACTGATAAGTTTCACTATTCGAAATTAAAAAATCTAACGGAACCTTAAGAGCGTTGGCTATCAAGGTAAGGTCTCCAATACTAGGGTCAACGTTCTCCGAAAGGATAGATTGTAGTTTGAGTAAAGGTATAGTAGAGCGTTTAGATAGTTCTTCCGCTGGGATATTAAACTTTAATATATTGTTAACAACAGTTTGCATTAACTAAATAGCCTTAATTTTTTTCATCCAGACAAGCAAGTTATCGATTTGCTGTTCATCTAACTTACTACAACGACCAATAATTTTATGCACCTTGTCTTCCTGTTTGCCAAATATATTGTTTAAGATATCTATAGTCTCGTTTTTAGCAACTTTTATTTGTTCTGTCGTTTCAAAGAAAATCGGGTCTTTTCCTATTAAATAATTTTCTATTCGACGCTCATGGTTGGTGTGATAGTCAAAGTCCAGGTGTTCTCCTGAGCTGTCAACAATTATGTTTCCATGAAAAGTCCCATCTTCATCTTTCTGCATACGGTTTTCGGGAAAACGATTATAGGCCGCCAAAGCATTTATTTTATCATCAACAGCAAACGCACCGACTATGTGCGGCTTAATATTAGCAACACGTCCACTTATTGCAAAAATATAATCCCCTCTTTCTACTCTGCGCCTAATATCCGGCCTGCAAGCGCCCATAGTTGGAACATCTTTGTAAATAGGATCAGTCATCTCCCAGCCGGTACTTGGATCGGCTCCTTCATACATACGATAGATATATCCTTTCATTAATTTAGAAATTTCATTTACAGACAGTTATACACTCAAAAATACTAAAAAATTTAGGACTAATAAACATTTCGAGAGTTTTATTTTTTGTGTAGAGACTTTGAGTACCTACTTTAAAAAATATGCAAAGAATATCAGAAATTGGAGTAGACAAAATGCCTTTTGGTTATAGCTGACCAAAATTCGACTTCCAAGTACAATCATGACTTCGGTAGTTATTAAACAAATTGCTACTTTTAAATAATTTTAAGCCATAGCAATGGAAGAAGAAAAAGACCCCGCACCCGAATATTTAAAAGGCTTTAATACTGGTTATATGCTTAGCAAAAAAGAACCAGAACTATTAAGCAGCATCCTTGCAACGGAAAACAATTGGAGTTCATATGTGGAAGGTATTCGTGCCGGGCAAAAGGAATATCTCAAAGAATTTGCTTTAAACAAACTGCAATCCAAAACGGATTACCAAAAGCCAGATTCACAAAAAGCGTTCAACCTTTCTTACACGCTTGCAAAATACGATCTAAAGCTTTCGGATCAGTTAGCCACTGTTAGCGGCAATAGTCCAACGCTTGAAAGTTTCCAGGATGGACGGAAACAGCTATTAGCAGAGCAAGGGACTGGCAGAAATGCCTTCATTCCTTAAAAATGACCCCTTCGCGAAACAGGACAAGCTTCCTGGCCAGGACAAAGACAAGGACATAGAACCGGAACTGTAAACGCGTTTTTTTCCTTTATTCTTTATCTAAGTCTGGTTTTTCTCTCTCTTTGGCATCAATTAAGCTTTCATAAGTTATTTCCGCTTTTTCTTTGGACTGGGTTAAACTTTCTTCTGTTATTTCTTTTTTTTCGGGATAGCGAAGCTGCTTGAGAAAGCGGTCGCCGATTTTTTCAACATCATACTTAGGTGCATGGATTTTACTTTCATGTTCCTTTAAAGGGGGTGGCAAGGTTCCATACTGGGTGTAGTGCACCGAAGCCATGTAATCAAAGGATTTGGCAAACGGCTTTTCCTGTTGCTGGCTGGTTTTCAGATCCCGCCTGTCCACGTTCTTGTATGGGTTTTCCTCTAACTGATAAGCAACAATTTCCCTCACTTTGGCGGCCTGTTCAGGGGTGGCGAATTTCAGCCTGTTGTCTATGCTGGACTTATATTCTTTTATGACCTGCTGCTTGTCCCTTTCCAATTCTTCGCGCCTGGAAAGCTGTTTGCCGCGGTCGTTGGTTTTATAATCGCCGGGCGGTTTAAAGTTTAGCCGATGGTTGCGGTCTTGGGGCAGGTTAGCGACGCGCTGGTCAATCTCCTGTAGCTTGCCTTGTGTCACCCGTAATGAATCTTCCAAATAGCTATACTCCGGCGGGAACACCGTTCTTGGCTTTTCTTTTTCGTCCATCACCTAAAATTTTATTGCTTTAATAATTGGTTATGCTAATATAAATAATTGTCGTTAACTGTGTTATTACCGATCGGAATATTTCATGTGGACGAAAGAAGATGACCGCCGTGTTATCGACGATGTATTCGGCGGGGATGTGCAACAATACGCAGCGGAACTGCACGAAGGCAGAAGAAAAACCCTGAAATGGGATGACATCCTTGCAGCCTCTACGATCCTGCCGGAACTGGAACTAACGGCGCAGGAATTGATCAAGGAACTGCTGGGCTACTTACCGCCCGTTACGCTGACCTTGCAACAGGAACCCTTCATCCGCGCCTTGCTACATCATTACCGAAGCGGCGGCCTTTCCTTTGATGAACTGGTTGTCCAGGCCGAACAACACATTAAGTCGATCCGCAATGCTGAACTGTCCGATAATAGTTGCCTGACTTATGAACGGGAACTGTACCGGAAGTATTTCGATTACCTGCCCGAACTTGCCTCAAAAGTCAAAGATCGACTGACCGGATTTTTAGGTTATGAACCGGCACTGGAACATTCCCTGGTTGCCGAAATACACCTTCGCGATGCCTTGTTGCACGACAAATTTTTCTTTCCAGAAACATTAACAAGAACGGATATCCAGGCCATCACACTGATCAAATACCGCGAAGTAATGCTTGCAAACGGTAAGGAGGCCGCGGATGCCTCGCCGCTGATAGCAATGGATTTAATTGCAGGGCAACGCCTAACGAAGCAAAACAGCAACACCTGAAAAATGTGGAAAATTTAAATAAAAATATTTTCTTCTTGGTATAAATATTTTCAAATAAAAATATATTTTTGGTTTACCTAACGCTACCTAAACCAAATCAACAGTAATTAAATGGCCGTCTTTGACCTGGATACGCCGCTTATTGAGTTTGTTTCCGAAGGGCAAAAGTCCTGGTGGACGATGCGACACGCTTTTGAAGGCGTGCAAATTTTTGGCGGAATCGGGTCGGGTAAAACCTCCGGTTCTGGCCGAATGCTGGCCCTTAAATATCTTGCGGGTGGTTTTGGCGGGTTGGTACTGACTGTTAAACCCGACGAAAAAGCAGCCTGGACGGAATATTGCCGTCTGGCCGGTCGCAGCCAGGACTTGCTTGTAATTGAACCGGGCGGAAAATACAGTTTCAATTTTCTGGAATACGAAGCCACGAAATCAGAATCGGGCGAAGCCATCACCGAAAACATCGTTGAGGTTCTAAAAACAGTCATTCAGGCCGGGGAAGAAAAAGACAGTGGTCAAAGTGATGACGCTTTCTGGCAATCCGCTTTGGATATGCTGATTTTCCATGTAATTGATCTTTGCCGGATGGCATACGGCTCCCTGTCCGTAGAAAAGATGTATGATATTGTGCAGTCTTTGCCAAAAGCGGAAGAAACGGCAAAGCCACCAAATGACAAAGAAGCGGCGGAACCGGAAGTAAAGGCATTTGAACGAGCCTACAAACTCGCCCATGCAAAGCTAACTGAACAAGTCAAAAACTGGCAACAGCATTTGTCGGGCGCGGAACTGGAAGCTTTGGGCAAAGAACTGGATTTCAATGAAGCAGTAACGGATGCGCTACCAGATGCCCGGCTGTTCAAATACTTCCACGAATTTTTCTTTGAAAGCTTTAAGAACCTGAGCCAGAAAACACGGTCGATCATTGAGTTTATCTTTTCCGGCTTTATGTTCCGGCTGCTTCGCGAACCGGTGTATTCCCTGTTCTGCAAAAACCAATCGAACATCACACCGGAAGATAGTTTAAAGGGTAAAATAATCCTGATTAATTTGCCCGTGAAGAAATACCACAAGGTAGGCCGGGATTGCCAAATCCTGTTTAAATATATCTGGCAACGGGCAATGGAAAAAAGGCAGGTTAATTCTCAATCTACGCCGGTGTTTCTTTGGGCCGACGAAGCGCAAAATTTCCTGCATGAGCATGATAGCGATTACCAAGCCACCGCGCGCAGCAGCCGGATTTCGACGGTGTACATCACGCAGAACCTGCCGAACTACTATGCAGCGATGGGCGGGGCAAAAGCGGATTATCGGGTCAAAAGCTTTTTAGGCACACTTGGCACGAAGATATTCCATGCGAATGCGGATATCGAAACCAATAAGTACGCTTCGGAACTGATCGGCGATGCGCTTTTCTACGATCCGTCAAGGTCGGTTACGGTAGCAGAAAAGTTTTCGCAAAGTGATAGCGTTTCACTGAAAATAGACCGGCAAGTAAGGCCGGAAGAATTTGTAGGGTTAAAGACCGGTGGGGCAAGGAACGGTTACAAGGTGGACGGTTACTTTCATAAGCAGGGCGATATGTTGTTTGACAATAAAAGCTTTAAGCGGATGCGTTTCGATCAGAATTTTTTACCCTAAACCATAAGTTTTAACCCTTAAATCTATCTTCATGAAAACCAAAAACCTGTACTACGCCACCGTTTTTAAAAGGACGAACACCATCAAAATGATGATCCTGAGTTTCTTTCTGGCTATTGCTTCCTGGCCGCGGCTGTTCTTGGAAGTGTTCCTTCGGAAAAACTTTGGTGAACGTTATTTTTCTTTTTCGACGGCAATAATCATCACTTGGATATTTGCTTTACTGCCTTATGCCTGGGAATATTCGCACAGTTTCGGCTTTGTTGATAAGGGCAAATTAGTCCTTACCTACGCGACCTGGTACTTGTACCTTGCGGCCTTCGTTTATTTTTCCTGGCTGCGGTGGATGGAAGTAAAAAGAGAACCGGGTGTTTTTGATTTTGCCAGGTTCAGCCTCTCGACTGGCAACATTAATCCATCTTTCTATAAGATGGCTGAAAGTATGGGCCTTAAACCTACGTCAAGAAATATTTCCACGTTGCTCGAACCGCTGGTATGTTTCGTCATTGGTGCTCTGTTGTTTCTAATCGGCCAGAGCGTGGGAACATTAATAATTGTTTGCAGTATCTGCTATTCCCTCAGCTATGCCGGGGCGTATCACCTCGGCGACCAGTTTGTTATGGATACGATTGATGAAATGATCTGTAATGAAGAATTGGTGGATTCGTTCGTCAACAACGAACAGCCAAGTGAAACACGCGGGTTTGAGGCATACGGCAAAAGACCGACAAATGCAGATTTCCGCAGAAAAGTGGTAGATAATTTCAGGCAGGAAGATGATTTTGCAGAGGCTCTTTAACCTCTTAAGCTGTGCTTAGGGAAGATGTCTGATGCTCTTTCTCTTAATGGGGGTTAACGGGTTTGTGCGCAGTGCGGGGCTATGCTTGCCCATGCAAATTAAAGCAGTGTCCAACTTTAATGTAGCCAGTTCCTGTTTACCCGTCCCACAAAGATAGTCGTGATTTCTAAAACCTGTAGTAATTTCTTTTTATGCAGTTTGTAAACAATGGTGCCCATTATCTCAACCCTCGCTTTTCCTCCGAACTTGGTTTTTTGAATAAGCCGGTTTTTGAGATGCAGCAAAAGATCCATGCGATCAATAAATCGATGGGGACTGGTGAGGGCTATACGGATAAACAAAACCTCGAACTGTACTGGGAAAAGATAAAAGCTGTCTCGGACTTCAAGAAAGAAATGAACAAGGAAGTTAGAAAGAACTGCCCCGAACTGGAACTGCAAGCCAATTATGCTTTGGACGTACAACTGACCGATCAGGTTTGTAACGAAGTCGGCATGTGGTGCGAAAAGCAAACGCCGAAAGATAAAGCTGAGGCGGAACTAAAAGCTTCGGCAGCCATGCACGATACCCGGATCAATTGGTATCGGGAAATGTTTGGCAAGGCAAACACAAGTCTGGACAAAGCAGTAGAAAAAAATAACCCGGAAATCGATTTGGACAAAGATTAATAAGGCGGCTTATGATAAGGATGATCCAAAGCACTTCTGCTGGCCATGCTAAAGCCTATTTTACCGCTTCCCTGCAAAAGTCCGATTATTACATGGACGACCAGGAATTGCAGGGGCGGTACATGGGTAACCTGGCTAACCGGCTGGGGCTGGATGTTATGGCGGATAAAGAAACCTTTTTCGCGCTGTGCGAAAACGTCCATCCTTATACCGGCGAACAATTAACGCCGCGTACCCGGAAAGACCGCACCACGGGCTATGACATAAATTTTCATTCGCCCAAGTCTGTTTCCATCCTTCATGCCCTTTCCGGTGATAACCATATCCTGGATGCCTTTCAGGCAAGTGTTACCGAAACTATGCGGGATATTGAAGCGGATAGCAAAACACGGGTGCGCAAAGGCGGGGCTTATGATGACCGGGTAACGGGGGAACTGGTTTGGGCTGACTTTACTCACCAGACCGCAAGGCCGGTGGATGGTTCTGCGCCTGATCCGCACCTGCACAGCCATTGTTTTGTTTTCAATGCCACTTGGGACGAAACCGAACAGAAGGTCAAAGCGGGGCAGTTCCGCGACATCAAGCGCGATATGCCGTATTACCAGCAACGCTTCCACAAAATACTTTCGGATAAACTCATTGATCTGGGCTACGACATCAGGCGCACGGATCAATCTTTTGAGATTGCCGGTGTCCCTAAAGGCGTTATCGGTTTGTTCAGCAAGCGCAGCAATGAGATCGGGCAATTTGCCAGAGAAAAAGGCATTACCAATGCCAAAGAATTGGACGGCCTGGGCGCCCGGACACGCGGCAAAAAGCAAAAGGGGCTAAGCATGGCTGAACTGAAAGCAGAATGGCAGCAACAGATCAGGGAACAGGCGGTTTACGAGATTGGGGAACAGGAACAGCTTATCCGCTTTGCGCCAAAGCAGGAATTGGAACTGGTGGTAGCGCATGACTGTTTGAACCATGCATTAGACCATGCTTTTGAACGGGCTTCGGTGATGGATGGCAGAAGGATATTGGCAACGGCTTACCGGCAAAGTATTGGTGTCCGTTCTGTTACCCTTAATGAGATTACAACAGGGTTTGAGCAGGACAAACAAATTATCCACGTCAAGGAAAAACAACGTACCCTATGCACCACGCGCGAAGTGCTGAAAGAAGAACAACGCATGGTAAAGCTTGCCAGGGCTGGGCAAGGCAGGTTCATGCCACTCTACAGCAAGGCACCGGAATATAAGGAAGTATCTGGCGGGCAAGCTGCTGCCGTTACCCATGTACTGACCACCAGCCATCAGGTGTCAATCGTGCGCGGCGGTGCGGGGACGGGCAAAACAACGCTGATGCGCGAGGCCATCCCGTTAATGGAAAAAGCCGGGAAGAAAGTAACGGTCGTTGCGCCAACCGCCGAAGCCTCGCGCGGCGTGTTGGTACAGGAAGGGTTTAGTTATGCCGAAACGGTTGCAAAGCTTCTAAAGGACAAAAACTTCCAGGACGGGCTGCAAGGTGGGGTGTTGTGGGTGGATGAAGCTGGACTGCTCGGCACTAAAGATATGACCGCCCTGCTTGATCTGGCTGGCAGGAAACAAGCTCGGCTAATCCTGGGCGGTGATACCAGGCAACATGCCAGTGTTGTAAGAGGCGATGCGCTCCGTATTTTGAATACCGTGGCGGGGATCGATGCGGCGGAAGTGAGTTTAATCCGCCGGCAGCGGAACGTCGATTACCGCCAGGCGGTGGAGGAACTTTCAAAAGGCAATATCAAAAAGGGATTTGAGAAGCTGGATAGTATGGGCGTCATCAAGGACGTTAAAACCACGAAGCCAAACGAAGCTTTGGTAAGCGATTATATTGCCACCGTGAAAAAAGGTAAAACGGCCCTGATCGTGTCCCCAACCCATAAGCAAAGCGAAGCGGTAACCGAAGAAGTGCGCGAAAAATTAAAGGCGGCAAAGCTGCTCGGTAAACGGGAACTCATGGCCATCAAATTAAGCAATAAGAACCTGACCAAAGCGCAGAAATCGGACTGGCGTAATTTTGAGAAAGGGCAAATTGTGCAATTTAGCCAGAACGTGCCGAAGATCAAACGCGGTAGTATCTGGTCGGTTGATACGGTAACAGATAAAGCCGTTACCATTAAAAATGCGCAAGGCGAAGAAAGCGAATTGCCTTTGAATAAGGCGGCGGCCTTTGATATTTTTCACCAATCGGAATTAGCTTTATCCAAAGGCGATAAGGTGAGGATTACACGTAATGGTTTCGATACGCAAGAGAAGCGACTGAACAACGGCAAGGCGTTGGAAGTGTTATCCGTAAACAAATCGGGTAAAATTGTTTTGAAGAATACGGCCAGCAAAGCAACTTTTCTCCTGGATAAAGATTTCGGGCATATTGCCCACGCCTATTGCACCACGTCCCACTCCTCCCAAGGGAAAACCGTTGACGAGGTGTTCATTTCGCAACCCGCCTCTACGTTTTCGGCAACCGATGCCAAGCAATTTTATGTTTCGGTTTCACGGGGACGGGATGCGGTGCACATTTACACCGATGACAAAGAAGCTTTGCTTGAAAACGCTTCTGCGGTTGGTGATCGCAGGTCGGCAATTGAATTGGTAGAAAAACAGAACAACCACAGTGAAATGGTGCAGCAGTTAGAGCGGAACAAATACGCAGAACAATACGAATACAAACAACCAAAGGAAAATATCAATTTAAAACCGATTCAAAAGGACAAAGACTATGACCTTGAATTTTAAAACTGACTTAAAGGAAATGCGGGAAAATGATCCTGCTGGTAAAGAAACTTTAAATAAAGATTATCAAGCAAGTGAGAATTATGATACGCCTGGCCATGTACGTAATCTTTGTTTTGTCTGGCCAGATGGACGGATGAAATTTATGAACTATGCTTATTTGATTTCTGGGGACTATAATGCGGAAGAATGCAGTATAACACTTTTATTTACCAATTATAAAATTGTGATTTCCGGTATTAATCTCAAGGGATTATTTATAGATTTAGTTATACACAATCCGAAAATAATTTCTTGTAATAATCTCAGATATGCCGATATAATACAAGAAGAGTGTGTAAACATTTATGAAATAGTTATCCTCGAAAGAAGTCAGAATTGATAATTCTGATTTAATTGAGTACAAGTAAAAGAGTTATGATGGTTATGCTATTGGGAAACTTATGACGCAAAGGAATGATAATGTCACAAGAAGTATCGTGTGTGTTGGAGATAGTAATACCAAGGGACGGTATTGTTTTAATTGGGTTAGATATCTATCCAAAAAGTTTAGAAATAAGAAATACGATGTAATTAACGAGGGTGTAAATGGAGACTTAGCTTTTAATGTTTTAGAAAGAATAGAAAAAATAGTTTTAAAGAAGCCTAAATATATTGTAATTCTCGTTGGAAGTAATGATATCAACGCAACGCTTTCTGACAAAAACAAAAAAAGTTATATTAAACAAAAAAAATTGCCTATCGAACCTTCTAAGGATTGGTACCTTTCAAATTTAGAGAAGATTTTATTGAAGATTAAATTAAGTAAAGACACTAAAATTGCTTTGTCTTCTATACCAATTATGGGGGAAAATATTTATGATGAAACAAACAAAATTGTTAATGATTACAATATTTCACTAGAGAATCTATCACAAAAATTTAAAGTCGATTACTTACCCTTTTACGAATCTTTGGTATACAGACTGGAGGTAGGATCGAAAAATGGAATTGGGAGGCCATACCAGATAGGCTCATCTATTAAGATTAAAGCTGTTTTAAGAAGGTACTTATTATTTCAAAGCTGGAATAAGATTTCAAACATACATGACCTTGAATTCTTAACAGATACAATTCACCTAAATAAAAGAAGTGCTAAAGTTTTTGTTTCATTAGTTGAAAGCTTTATACTGAAATACGATAAACATTGAAATTTTTCAAATACAATTAATTAACTTTTTCTAAATGGTAGATCCTACAGCAATTATTTCTATTTCTCTTACCGCAATTTTTGGGATATCTGCTTGGGTATATGCACAGGTAAATTTGAGGGAAGTAAAGAGACAAAGTAAAATCGCACTTGAGAGAGTAAATCAAAAATTAGAAGTTTCTCAAACAGAGATATACGAACTAAAAAACGGTATTCCAAACGATATAGAAACATCGGAAAATGTTCACGAGTCCTTATTAAGGTTAAACGATATTATTAAGAACCAAGGTCAAAAAAATAAAAAGGTTAGTATTAAAATCTTCGGCTTGGACTTACAAACCGTTATGCCATGGTTTATGACTAAAATAATTCATGACGATTTCTATAATGATATTTATATTGATTTTAAATGCATGCTTATTAATCCAGATTTAAATATAATCAGACCCTTAATAAATGGACACAGCGATATCTCGAAAGATGCCATTCATAATTCGATCAAAAACGCGTTAGCCATTGGTGATATTCCTAATATCGATAGACTAACTTTTGAAATGCGTCAATATAGCCTCCTCCCAATTGTTCATGGATTCATGGTTGATGATGAATTTATTGGAATTGCCTTTACTGAAATTGAAAATAAAAAATTATATGGTGGAATTTACCAATACATTCACGGTACTAAAAATGCTGAATCAAGGTTCATGAAACATTTATTTGGCATTTTTAGTAGTTGGTTTGATTTCTACTGGGGTAATTCAAAATTAATTACATTAATAAATAAATAATGTATGAAAATCATTGGTCACAGAGGTTTTGCTGGGTTAAAATTTGAAAATACAATTCAAGGTATACGGCATGCTATAAACGAAAAGATTGATTTTGTAGAAATTGATGTCCAAAAAACTTTCAATGATAAATTAATTGTTTTTCATGATAGTTTTTATGATCGCTTGACAAACTATCAAGGCAATGTCAAAGATCTATTGGACCCTCAAAACCTCGAAATTACACTAAAAAATGGGGATAGCATTCCATTATTAAAAGACGTGATTTTAACGGTTAAAGATAAAATAGGTTTATTTGTTGAAGTTAAAGACGAAGAAACATTTGAAGAGATATATTTAGAATTACAAGAACATCTTTCCGAAGATCAATTTATTATTGGCTCGTTTTTTCATGAAGGACTATTTCAGATCAAAGAGAAATATCCGTCATTAAGAACCGCTATCATAATCGAAGCTGTAATTAAAGACTTCTCGAAATATTTAGATGAAATTGATTGTGAATTTGTAGTATTGTCTATTGATACGTTTAACGAACCTACAGTCAAGATAATACAATCTCATAACAAGAAATTAATATTTTACGGTTTAAAATACAAACCAGAATTTCTCTTGGCATATAAGGCCAAAGCTTACGGCGTTATCACAGACTTTCCGTCTGAAGCACGTGCGTACATCAAAAACCTATATAACCTTGATAGTTCTACCTATTAGACTAAATATAAATACTTCGATAATATTATTTGATTATTTAGTTTATGCCGCTATTAATCTATAAATTGGATACCGACTTAACCGAACCGTCATGTACTTGCAATGCATTGAGATCACTATTAAGTAATGACGGTAAATTTTAAGAGCTAAGTGTTGCTGTTTGCCAGGCATTATCTTAAAATCATGGGAAAAAACTGTTGGTGAGCCTGTGCTTTAAACAATCCTGCGTTTTTACAAACTCGGTTATCAGCTTAGTTGCCTTTTGTTCCGCCTTGTTATTATTAAGCCACTTAGGCAGTGACCAATATTGTTAATGTGCCTAATGAATAAAAAAACAGCCAGTATTTTATGATACCGGCTGTTTTAAAAATTAAGGTTGCAAGCTACGGAGGTACTCTACCGCTTTACTGCCTTCACTGGCTACCCGGAAAATACAACGGTTATCTTCTTTCAGAATTTTCAGCCAGTGATCGATATAACCGGCATGACCGCCCTTCTCGGCTGTTCTTAAACCAAAGCCTGCGGTAAGAAAGCTGGCACCAAACTCTGCGATCAGTTCTTCGTTTGCGTAGTCTTGGTCACCGAATTTTTTACCTTTTACGCGGTTGAGGCGATTCTCCGCACCTGACCAGTGTACTAACTCATGAAATAGCGTGGCAACGTAATTCTCGGTTGCCGCGCAGGTTTCGGTATCAATAAAGCTTTCGATTTTGGGCATGGAGATCTTATCAGTTTTGCGATTATAAGAAGCTCCGCCTTTGTGATGGCCGATAATAGCTCCGGTATTTAGAATGAATTGATCGACGGCTTCAATTTTCTCATAACTTGGCTTGTGATTGGTGGCTTCGCTTATTTCGGGTTGAACGAAACTTGCCAACTGGCACCGGTTAAAGACGTAAGAGGATTTCAGAAACGGTATCTTTTGTAGTTCGCCATCTTGTTCTTTTTCAATCGTATCGTAATAAACGACCAAGCTGCCTTTTTCACCTTTGCGGATGCTTTCTTTGTTCGACTGCCATTGTTTGAAGCTGCCCCAGTCGTCGGTCTTGAAGTTGTTTTTGATGGAGGACGACCATAGAAGCACAATATTAATGCCCCGGTAGTAGTTGCCCGTTGTTTTATTTCTCGGCAGGCCCAATGAAGGGGAATCATCTGTCCATGGCTGTTTCCAGGGAATAACGCCTTTTTCGAGCTGTTCAATGATAATATTGGTAACGAGATCATGGACGTCTAAGCGAGGCACGGTAAAAGTTTCGCCTGCTTCGGATGGTGATAGTTGCTTTGCCATTGTATTGACCTTTCTGTTAAGAGTTAATGGTTGCAAGAGATGGCCAACCGAAGTTCATGTGAACGAACCGGCTGTTATTTTGGATGGGCGAGTGAATTGCCTGAAAGGCAAGAGAGAAAATAATAGTTGGTGTAGAGAACGGCTTCGGTTAATCTCGTAGTCAACCATTGGCTCTTTCTTGACAGAAAGGACGAATGGAAATGCGCTTTATTTCTCATTCGATCTTAGGTGAGCTACTTAAAACCGTTTTTCGTCTATTATTTCATGGCACTTCCATCGAAAGATGCAACATGCCATGCGTTTACATCTTTGTGCTCCTGGTAAAGATTATTTACCGGTTGATGCCGGAGTTGAAACTGCGACCTACGGTATTTTTCGATAGATGAGGCAGCCTGTTTTCCCGGGCGGTCATTGTCCATCCAGCTATTTAGCAAGCGATAATTATAGCCGGTGATGTAGGCAAAGGCAGTGGTTAAGTTATGAGTTCCGTTCAAGCAGATGGTATCGGCATGTTCTCTTATTGCTCGAAAACGGGTAAAGGCAGATAACATATCCATACAATCCTTGAATAAATGAATGCGCTTTGGCTTGACAGAGGACGAAGCTCTAATAAAGGTTATTCCCTGCTTCCCGACGTAGCCTTTGATAAAAGGATTTCGAACCTCAATACCACCTTCTTCGTTCATTAGCCCGAGTGCCCACCAACGCCTGTTTTGCTTCGGATGCTTTATAAATACTTCACTTAAAAATTGCCGCGCTACTGCAATCGCAATTTTCCGGCTTTCCAGGTAGCGAATCAAGGCCAAGTCTTCCAGCGGCTCTGTACGGATTTCCAGCCATCTTTCTACGTCTACTGATAGTAGCGGTGCCGCAGGCTGTTCCGATAGCTGCTCGCCAAACATATTTTGTAGCCAACGCAAGGCGTCGACTTGCGTATGATCTTCACCAACGGATTTTAGGTAGGCACAAACATGATCGATCGTGCTGCCTCCTTCGATTTCTTTAAAACACCTGGTTCCTATGACAGCTTTCAATTTCTTTATTGGAATGCTATTCGCTTGTTCAAGGTTCATCTGTCCTCCTATCGCGCTAATCGGGAATTGAGGAAATCATCAAGGTCTGATCTTCGGTAACGTACCGCGCGGCCAACTTTGATGGGTTTGAGGTCGTAGCGTTTGGTGCAGTCCCAAACGGCCAAGGTGCCCGGGGAAAGCCCTAAATATTTTGCTGCCGACTTTCGGTCGAGCAGCGGTTCGTTTTGAACCTCTCGCATGGATAAACTCCTATGTTTCGGTGGAAGGGCGAATAAGCCAGTAGAATCAGGTCTTATTCAGTAAATAGGTATGTAGTCCTAACATATGCCCAAAACTAATGGAATAGGTTTTTTATCCTATTAATGACAAATAATGTCAACGCGATCCTCCTTTTATAAAAGCAAAAAAATAAAAAACTGCCCTTGCATTTCTGCAAGGGCAGTTAAACGATCAGGCATTTGGAAAGTTGATCGTTGCTTCAATCTCTGCCAGTTTTTCATTGCAGGCAGTGAAGATGAACTGGGCCACCATGCGGATCAGTCCCGGCGTGTTGGTGGTAAAATCCCGGCCTTTATCATCCCGGATGATGATCTTGCAACCCTGGAAAGGGTTTTCTTCAAGCTCGTCGTTCTCGCTGGCCAGGGCAACTTCAAAGGCTTCAAGCTGTTTGATCCTGCTGATCAGGTTTACCCGTTGCACGCTTCTGCGGTGCAGGTCACTTACCAGTTTTAATTTGGCCTCAAGGCTTAGTCCTGGCTTTGCCGGTGCTGCTTCGACCGGTGCCGGTTTTGGCTGTTCCTGCGGCGTTGCTTCCGGTTTGGCTTTTTCGGCTTCTGCTTTGCCGTTCAGGCTTTTAACAGGTTGGGCGATTTCTTTTTTAATTGCGCCGTTTTCAACAATTGGTTTGGTGGTTTCTTTTGGCGTTCCGTTCTTTACGTCTGCGCCGTTGTTTTGCAATTCCATTTTCTAATGGGTTTAAGGGTTAAAAAATTTGTTAATTGTCAAAAGGCATTTGGCTTATAACCTCATCTACCGTTTGATATAGGCTCTATAATTTGCGCGTTGGGCTGGCTGACAAGGCTGACGGAAAAAAATACTACCCGGAGCCAAAGCGCAGGTGTGGAGATTTTTTTTTGCACTCCGCATGGCCTTGACATCCGGAGGGGGGATAAATTTGCCTCTATCAAACGGTAGATGAGGCTATGCCAAGCAGACAATACAGGTTTTGTACCGTTAAAACGTAATGTAGAAAATAGGGAAATTCAAAGGAGCAGCCCCTAAGAATGAACTGGCAAGAGGAAACCAATCGCAGTGGAAAACGGCGGCATAACATGATGCCTGCCAACAGTAAATGCGGAACGGGATAGGTCGGAAAAGTTAAGGCAAGCAGTACCGCCAGTTCAAGATAGCGTGTACCAGGTCGTCCTGCCGCCACCGCGCAAAACCAGATGGTTCTTGTCGACTAACGAACGGAAATGCTCTTTCAGCGTGTTACGGCTAATCCCTGTCAGCCGGATCATCTCGCCGATAGTTACCCTGCCGTGCGAACGGGCGTGTTCGATAATTTGCAGGGACAATTCAGCCATATTGGATAACACGATTTTTTCACGCTCGACCTTTTCGGCCAGGCGTTTCATCTGTTGTTGCATCGACCGCAGGAAGAACATGACCCATGGTTGCCAATTCGGGTTTTCCGTCCGTATCGTGCCCTGCGTTTGCCGCAGGGCCAGGTAATATCCTTCCTTGCTTTGTTCCACCACGCTTTCAAGGGAACTGTAAGGCACGTAAAGATAGCCAAGCCGCAACAGCAGCAATGTGGTTAGGATACGGCTTAACCTGCCGTTGCCATCTTGAAAGGGGTGGATTTCCAGGAACACGACGGTAAAAATCGCCACGATAAAAAGCGGGTGCAATGTGCGGTCTGCCTGGCTTTGGTGTAGCCAGGTAATCAGTTCCTGCATCAAAAAGGGCGCGTCGAACGGGGATGCGGTTTCAAAAACAATGCCCACCTGTTTGCCTTCTACATCAAAAGCAGCCACCGAATTGGAGGTTGTTTTATAGTTCCCCCGGTGCCACTGGTCTTTTTCGCTGTACCGCAGTAAGTCGCGGTGGAGCTGTTTGATATAGTTTTCGGTAACGGGAATATCTTGCCAAGCATTAAAAACCGTTTCCATGACGGCAGCATACCCTGCTACCTCCTGCTCATCCCGGCTGTCGAATGATTTGATTTCTAAATTTGATAGCAACTGGTCGATTTCACGGTCGGAAAGTTTGCTGCCCTCGATGCGTGTGGATGAGCCGATGCTTTCTATTGTTGCAACATGTCGCAAGGCCGATAGTTTTTCCGGCGCAAGTGTGCCTAATGCGCGCCATGCGCCCTTGAATTCATCAATTTCGCTAATAATGTTGAGGATTTCGGGCGTGATGGAAAGATTATTGGTTTTAAGCATGGGAATTACCTTTCACCCAAATATACACCCAATTACACCCAAATGCAAGATTTGAAAAAATGTTTGAAAAGATAATGGTATAAACTGATTAGTCCTTCTAAACTGAATAATCCTTGATAAGCAGCAAAATTGCATCAGGCTTATTATCCAAGGTCGAAGTTGAATTCTGTTTATAGTTTTCAGCTAAATTTACAATTTTGTCCTTGTCGCTATTTTTCACAAGTTTTAGAGAGATTAGCCGACTGATTGCCATCAAGATACGGTACTTCACATGGTTGCTTTTCACGGCTAACAAGCTCAAGTTTAATAATCTATCAATGTCGCCTGTTTCTGGCTGCGCGTTAACCATAGTAGCCAGAACAATGACAAGCCCTTCGTTTTGTCCTGCTTGGTAAAGATTGACAATATCATCTTTGGTGATATTGTTTGTAACGCAATAAGCAACCATCTGATCCGCGGCCGAGTTTTTCAGGTTCACGCGGTTACCCCAATCTGGCGCAGTAATGGCCAGATAATCCAGGGCTTTCGTATTCAACTCTGCAAATTTATCTGTTTTATCAATCCCGACTTCCTCCGGTTTATTGTTATTCGATATGTTTGTATATAAAAGATGGGTGTTAAGCGCTTGGGTGCTTTCCAAGCTGGCAATTTTTTCCGTATTTGCCACAATTTGTTTTTTGTCTTCCTGGTTTACCCCTCGATCTACTTTTGAGAACACGACTGCCAAATACAGGCGTGTAGAGAGGTAGCCAAATAAAAAGCCGGTTATAAAAAAACAAACGATCAAGCCATAGGCAAAAGCAAGTGCAGGGTTTATGCCGCTTTTCGGGGTAAGGGCAATTCCACTGGCAAGGTTGGAGGCTGTACCATAGAGATATGGCGGAATCTTAGTTAAGTTTACAAGCCCTAAGCCAACAATAATTTTCGTCAGCCAGTCGGAAATTTCAGTGAGGTTTGTATTGACTTGTTGGCTGTAATTCCCACCTTTGTCCCCACCATCTGTCGTAGCAGTGCCAGCGGTATTTGTTTGAAGAATTTTCGGTATTCCAAATAGAAACCCGATAAATATGCCGGATAGCGAACAAGCCAGAATCCAGGCAATGGAGGTCATTTTTCCTTCCAAGGTTTTCGAATAGATTAAGGCTGCGATTGTGCCAATCAAAAAAATGACTGACGTGAAAATCAGGATATATTGAAGATTGGAAATGTCTTCCTTATTTTGGTTGTCAGCGGCTTCGTCGCTCATGATGCGAGGGTTTAAATTTGTTAACTATTGTGATTAGAAAAGAATATGAGTTTAAGTTGTAAGCTGAGCCAATATGTCCGAAACCGTTACTACAATGTTTCCAAAATCAAGGTCGGCAACAGCTCCGCCCATCGCTACAAGCTTCGCGGTGAGATCAATGACCTCTTGAACTTTTTGTATTTTTTTGATCGTCGTTGCAATTTTATCCGATGCTGCCGATAAGGAGTTGAGGGCACTTGCATTGTTTTGCGCAATCTGCACGGCAGACATTTGAAATAAAACCTTGCTCTTTATAAAAAGGTCTTGCGTTTTGTTGTTGAGTTCCTGGATACGGTGGGATTCTATATTTTGAAAATTATCATTTATCCAGTCATTGAGTGAATTTGCCGTAAGTTGTAAGATATTGGCAAGGTCAACAAAAGAATAATCTTCAGAATCAACACTGGCTAATTCTGGGCTTGTGATAAGTTGTGTTTTTGACATGGCAGCTTAGGTTAAGGATTTAATGTTTTTGTAAACTTGGTAGACTTCCGCGTTATAACTGTTGATAAGGGTTATAATATTTTTGGACGTTAGTTTCTGTGATTTTTTAAGCTCTACAACAACTGCATGATGCCCTTTTTTTATTTTCTCCAAACCTTTTACAATCTGTTCCAGTTGTTCCTGGCTTTTGCTAAGAACAGTACGTTCCTGCGAGTAATCTTTTAAAAGGTCTATTTTTTTATCTAAACTTATATCGGGATTGATCAAGGCCGTCCTGTACTTTGTTTGTAAAAGCCCTTTGTCAATATTGATGTTCGGCACCAGCGTTTTTGTAATAATGGTCTGTAAGGTGCTAATGCTGATTGACACGCTATCATCATAGGTAGTCATTATCTCTTTCAATTTCTTTTGACGGTAAGACCTCGTTATTTCATCCGTGAATGTTTTTGTAATTCCTGAAACCGCATCTACTTGTTTATCGTCTGTTATGCCGACGTGTTTCTTTAAAGTAGTATCAGATTTTAATTTATTTGTTATTGCATCGAAATTGTAATCAACCAGGGTTTTGTCCGATAACTTTGACAGGCCCTGAAAGTAGGCGGAAATACCAGTTACATATAAACTTATAACATCGTCTGTTTTTTTGGCCAGATTTAACTGGCTTGTGTCGATCACGGCTTTGGGGAAGCCTATTACATTACGAGATTGGGTTGGGAAATCATAATCCGACTGTGTCAAAGTGTATTTATAGTAGCTATTTGAAAAGTTATAGCCGACGTCATTATAGCTAATAACGGTCTTATTGGCAGTGGAAGAAAAACTGTTTATCTGCTTTAGATCAGCACAGCTACTGGCGATTAAAACTGCCGACAGTAGAAACGGCACGATCAGGTTGCGACTGGATAACATAGGTTAGTTTGGTTTAAATTAAGTTTGGCTTTTCATTAAATTGAGGGACGGTTATCTAATTATCTCTGCGATAAATTCTGATTTTAAACAATTGAAATACAATTTTTACTGAGGCTAAATTAGTGCCACGCGAGAGGAGTTGATAGCGTAAAAACACCCTTTTTTAAAGGTGTTTTTACGCTATTTATCAATATAGTAGAGCTTACCCATTACTATCTGAGCTTCTTTATTCACTTAAAGTTACAACCGCCCGCGACGTAAGTAGCGCGCTTATAGACTCGTCGTTCTAATGTCGGCGATGCACCACTCGTGGCCTTGCCAACTAATCTGGTTCCAAAGCATCATACCCATCCTGGTCTTCTTTGCATCAACATGAAAAAGCATTTAACAAGAGTATTTCGCTTTTACCAAAATCCTACCACACGCTTTGGCATGATTCACCCGAAAGCTAAGTATCCTTCTAAAATGCGATTTTGAAAATTAAGTAGAATGGTATTTTTTCTCTCGTGTTGCCCGACAACCTATTTACGAAAATTAAAGTATGCGGAAATTGTCGATCATTTAATGTTCGCCCTTTGTTCCTATTTTTCTAATTTCAATTAAGAAATTATCAAGAGCGAATTGATAATGAGTTTGCAGTCATGGTAATAAGACCGGGAATTGGTACGCTAAGCTTTTAAGCGACGAAATACCCTTGTTTGTTTATCGTTTCACAAATACCATTTGTTTCATTGATAATAGATGCAATTTTATCCTCGTTAAAATTTTCATTTAGAAAAAAATTTATTTCCCTTTTGTTTCGTTCGACGCTAATCTTTAAGTCAATAAGCTTACTAAATTGCTCAAAGGCAGGAATGGTCTGGTCAAGTGTCCTTTTCAAGTAGTCGACAATGATCGGAACCAACGCTCCAAGTAAACTTAAAACACCACAGAGATAACTTACATTGACATGTTTTGTGGCAAGGCTAGTCAGGACACCGGCTCCGCTAACTGTCGTTACAATTTGCCCCGAGACTTGTAGTGTTCGAGCGCCCTGGAGCCTACCTTTGATCTTTTCGAGTTGCTTGCTACATAAGCTTATGGCAACTTCGATTGCCGCTACACAAACTTGAGCGCGAACCTTTAATTCTTGTAGATCAGCCGATGTTCCCAAAATTCCGCCGGTCTTGAGTATGTTCTGGTAGCGTTCGTTTTTTTGTCTTACGGCCGCAATTGTTGTCGGTGATAATGTATCTAAAAACGCGACCATCTCATCAATATTAGGTTGTCTTTCCATCATTCATCTTTTTTGAAATAGATAAAGCACATTATTAGTCCGACTATTGTTATAAGAACAAGGATTACAGGTGTTGTTGGAATTTTCTTAGGTACGGTTTCTTCTTTTACATTACCTGTACTTATCACCGGAGATGGGGGCTCGGTGGAAGTTAAGGAAGCAGTTTGCTGTTGGGTAGACGTATCAATTTCAGCGGTAGTAATGCTGGGTGAGGAGTCATTTATATTTATCCCATAAAAATACAGCTGGCTCCGTTCACTAGAAGAAATTTTATAATCATGAGGTTTCTTGTAAACTTTGATTTTAACAAATTCATGATCTTGTTGGGCCTCATCCCGCGCACCCTCCTCAAAGTTTTCGTCAAAGATAGCTTCGTCTACGACATAATGCATGGTACGAAAGGTAAGGGAATCAAGAAATTCGCCGAAGCTTTCCGTTCTTTCAGTTGTTCTTAAACGAGCAAGGGTTTCGATTGGATTTATGGGATCCAAAGTTCCGTGTTTCGCGCCGTTTAGTGCAGAACTGCAACCCAGTAAGAGCAGTTTAAGGTTATTCTCCTTTTGCCAGTTCTCGAGTTCACTAATTGTCACTTTAAACAACACCTTTCCGGACGGGTCGATAACTACAAAAGCACCGTTTTCAATATGGCCAAGAACAACTATCAAATGGGCTTTATTTGCTAATAATAGCGTTTTTAGATCATCTTTATTAGAATATTTAAAGTCTATTTTGCGGTTGCTGAAATGTTCATTAAGGTATTTTTTAGTCGGGGAATTTTCAACGAAAGAAATTATTTTAAATTTTTTTCCAGAAAATCTCCTTTCTCTTAATTTTGAAAAAACAACTGCTAAATTTTGTCCCTTTATTCTTGCGGATATATTAGTGTTGATCTCCACCAATAGTTCATGTGTGCCGTCACTATTAACAATTTTGATAGCCTTGCTGATTTGATTATTCTCTGTAACAATATTTAATTTTTTGAATTCAAAAAAATCGAGTGTTCCAAAGTTGCTATCATTAATTAAAGCGGGGTCTAAAATTATTTTGACATGTTTCTTTGCGAAAGAAATCATTTCATCAACAGTATAATGCGATTGACTACCTGAATAAAATATATTTTGCAGGTATGTTTCTATAGAGGCTTTTTGATCTGTTGCAATTTTTGTTGGGTACTCATAACTAGGCGTTACAAAATTTGATTGAAAATAAATCAACTTTCCTTGAACTGTAACATAAATAGACGCCTTAGCAATTTCACTTGTAGTTTCTCCGCACACATCTTGCCCTACGCTATATTCTCTTGTAAAACCTTCAATCTGTTGGTTTCTACAAACGACAGTTTGAGCCTGGGTATTAAAATTGGCATATAGTAGAAATAAAAGAAAAAGAAAATTGAGGTAGTGGGATATTTTTTTCATCAAGATAAGAAATATCGATCGCTTTTCTACAATCGCAATTAGGCTTTATTAGAATGCTGTAGTTTTTTTAAAATCGGTTATCTTTTCTGCTAAAATAATTTCAATTTAGGTGAATTCATTACGTAAAAACACCTTTTTTTTAAACGTAGTTTTACGTAAATTTAATTAAACATTATCTTGCGGTTAAGTAGCTGTTGAAAATGTTGTAGTTAAAGCCTATAACGTTTTTGCTTCAGCTGCTTTTACGAATAATTTTCACAAATTTTTACATTAGTACATAATGTAGAGCCTGACGTAGCTATATAGTAAGCAATCTGCGTTGCTAGATCCTGCTTTCAAAGGAACGGCAAGGCTTCATGATATTTGTTTATAAATTGGTAATAGCACTTCAATATTTTTGCTCGATTTTACGATCAAAAGCTTTGACCTAAAGACTCGTTCATTTGCTAGATACTTTGGTGTAAACTTTAAAGAATTATAAGATGCTTGACAGCTCAGCATTTATAGGAAAAGGTAGGGACAACCAATCGCTATTAGTTCTGTGATAAAAGATCAGTGTCGTGGGTAAAAAAGCCGGGTAAGTTTGAAAAACGTTATTTTAAATTTGTTGTAATTCAAATTATTAAATTATCATTCTGACTTCCCCTGTCTCCGCCATTGTTCCATTAATTGTGATTACCTGTTGTTAATCAAGTTAATGAAAAACAATCATTTTTATCTACTGATAGTATATTGGGGTCTAAAGCCGTCTAACCAAAACCAACAGGTTTTCGGGTAAAAAAACGGGTAAATTTTACTTTACCTAATTCGCTTACCCGGTGCCGCACTATCAGGAGAGTTATTTTTGCCCCTTTCTGACCTGGCAATCCGACATGCCAAAGCAAAATCTAAAGACTATAAAATAACCGATTCGTAAAGCCTTTACCTGAATGTCCGTACGTCGGGCAAAAAGATATGGCGATTTCGATACCTGTTTCACGGGAAAGAAAAGGTTCTCACAATCGGTTCTTATCCATCTGTTAGTTTGTCTCAAGCAAGAGATAAGCGGGATGAAGCGAAAGAGATGATCGCAGCAGGCAGCGATCCGGCAATGTCTAAGGCGGAAGATAAGCGTTTAGCTGTTTTTAAGAATGCGCAAACCTTTGAACTTGTTGCCAGGGAATGGCACGCAAGAAACTTTGACAGCTGGACGGAGCGGTATGCAAAGGAAATTCTATTACGTTTGGAAAATAATGCTTTCCCTTTCATTGGGGTAAAGCAGATTTCGCAGGTCAACATTCAGGATGTGATCCACTGCCTGCACAAGATCGAAGATCGCAAAGCTTACGACATGACCAGGCGGGTGATGCGGATTATCGGACAGATTCTGCGATATGCAGTTGTTACGGGTCGAGCGGATCGGGACTTCACGTCAGACTTGAAGGGATCATTAAAAAAGTATAGAAGCGGCCACTACGCTTCGATCACCTCAAAACAATTGCCTGACTTTCTGAAAAAATTAAACGGCAATAACGGAAGGCTATTTAAACAAACTGTTCAGGCCACCAAATTGCTGATGCTAACACTTGTTAGGACAAATGAGCTAATACAAGCTAAGAAAACAGAGTTTGATTTTGAAAAAAACCTTTGGGTCATTCCTGCCGAACGCATGAAAATGAAATTGGAGCACGTTGTGCCCCTATCTACCCAAGTTCGGACAATTTTGGAAGATTTGTTCACATCTTTCCCCAAAAGTGATTATTTGCTTCCGAGCATTATCAATCACCGTAAACCGATCAGTGATAATACGATTTTAAAAGCAATTGCAAATCTCGGCTACAAAGGAATAATGACGGGGCATGGATTTAGGTCGCTCGGCATGACCACAATTAAGGAAGAGTTGGATTATCGCCACGAAGTAATTGATCGGCAATTGGCGCATGTTCCGAAGAACAAGATCGATAAAGCCTATGACCGTGCACAATTTTTAGATAAAAGAATTGTCATAATGCAAGAATGGGCAAATCTGATTGATCAATATTCTGAACTATTAAGTTAGAGGGCATTATAAAAAACCCGCTCTAATTTTTTTCAAAAGCGTCTAATAGGTCTAAAATATCTTGTTTGCGCCACGCAGTAATTCTTGGTGTTAGTTTAAAACCTTTAGGGAACCTACCAGTCCGACACCCGTTCCACCAAGTCGCCTCGCTGACAGGAATTAAGTGAAGAACTTCTGGCAGCCGAAGAAATCCATTCGGATAGCAATGTTTTAATTTATCTGAACAAAGCATATTTGTCCTTACAAGTTAAAAGTGAAGCTGTTATCTTACATATTTTTTACAGAACGTTACTACTTATTTTTAATGGTTAACGTTGAATAATGTTGTGCTAACCACTTTAATACGAACCCCATATGTAAGGGTCGCCGGTGGTTTTTCTTTAAACCTAATATTCTAAAAAACCAGTTCCAGTAAAATATTGTCTTAATAACTTGCCTCCGTAAATCTAATATCAGATGAAGCCGTCTATCTTATTTATTATTATCTTTATTATTATCGGAAATAAATTTAAGAACTCTAAGCACCTGCTTTGCGGTATCAATTAGCTTTTTGTCCTGCTCAAAAATCTCATCCCATTTTTCCACTTCCTTTTCGTTTTGACTTATTAAACTTTCTTCTATTGGTTTAAAGTGTTTGCGATGATAATAAGCCTTGATAAAATGTAGTACATAAGGTGAATTGCGACAATGCATGCGAACGCAAGGCATAACTCAAGTGGGAGATAACGACCAATAAGAACTGCTACAGAAAAACAATTAAAAAGAATAGTTATAACAACGATAGAAAAAAACATTAATACAACTATTATTGGTGTAATTTTCTTATCAAAGTTTACTCCATTACTTCTAAAAAAAACGAAGATGTTAAAAGGTAAAGTAAATACAGTTAAAAAATTAATTACATTATAATAGTAAAAATTATATTCCTCATTTTGCAATCCTGCTAATACCAAAAACGTCATGCAATATAATCCGGCAATTAAAAACATAGACTTAAAACCTTCAACAAAATTAGCGGCAGCTTCTCTTTCTTGATCCAACAGCAAAATTGCTTTTTTAAAGTTGCTATTAAGGATGTTAATTTTTGCTAAGTTTTCTTCTGCCTGAATATGCTCGTCACTTTTCCTTACGTTGTCACTAGATACTATTGGCCTTAGTTGGAAAGAGATTTCAGGATTAATTTCCACAAACTTTTTAGGTTCTTTATCTAAACCCTCTGCTTTTGATTCACCTGTTTCTCTGACAATTTCGTAATCTTTATGATTTTGACGAGCAGTTTGAATGAGTGCTCTGTATCGCGTTTTTAACTTTAATATCTTACTATTTACGGTTTTCTCACCAATTTTTAAAATTCCACTATCGATTGCGTCTCGAAAAGACTGCGAAGACGCATAGCCCAAATTTAATCCAGCAAACAAAGCGAAATAACTTCCGAAATTGCTGATATTAATTTCTAAAAACACTCTATATCTTTAGTTATAATGCAAGATGATTAAAATAATTAGCTGAATTCAGGGATAGGGTGGACATTGCATTTATGAAATAAACTGTCAAAAATGCTATTTAATTGGTCGGCAAGATCAGCGTTATTAAAGTTACAAAAAGCGGTTTTATTGGAATTATCGACTTGTTCAATCGCTTCCACCCGATAAGAATCGTTATCACTGACAGTAAAATTCAAATCTTTTTCGAATGTTTTCTTTAATGCATTGGAAAATTCAATACTCGCAAACCGCAGGTCTATTTGCATTGGAAAATCCTTGGACATCTCAGCTAAACGATCGAAAAAAGGACTGTGAGCTTCCTCATCTTTGCGCAATAAAATTTTTAATAATTTTCCGTTTTCTAAAAACTTTGCCAAAGTTTCAACGAAGATGGGATGTGCTTCGCCGATATCACCAGTTAAACTATCGTCATAAATTTTGACTTCTTTTTTAGAATACTGCATAATTTTGGCGATCGAAATAGCTGCGGTTTCGGGGCTTATCGTTACGTAATTAAAATTATCATGATTTGACGCTAAATTGTCTAAGGTTGCGGCATATTCATCTAATTCATAGGACATCGACGTTTCTCCAGGTAGTAGTGGCATATTATAAAATTAAGTTTTTAAAATAGTGTTGTCATCTCCAGTTTACGGCATCGTATGAAATTAAGATATTAAATACTGAAGGTTTAAAAACGAAATATATACAATTCGTTTTAAAGTTGACTCAAATTGTTAATAAATATTAATTTTATTTAAAATTATTTATTAGATTAAATATTTAGTTGTATAATTTTATGTCGATGGCAATATTTTCAAGTCCATCTTATCTTAGATTGGTCATGATCGGTTATGGCGATATTATACTCATAACCTGAAGGCCGCAAGTTCAAATCCTGCCCCCGCAACCAATAAAATCAAACACTTAAATTGATCAGTGTTTCTGCCTTTTATTCCGGTGCTACCGCGGTACTACCTTTCTTGTTAAAAAGCGAACAATACTCGATAAATGACATTCTATACGTACAGCACTCTTGAGCGCCGTGTTACTATAATATCACCGGTTTCAGGTTTTACAAATCGTGAAGTATAGAAATAGAGAGATGAAAGTCTGGCATAAATGCTACTTATTCAGATACGGCTATACCTTTTGCTGCTTTTGGAATAAAAGAAATTATTTGTTAAGGTCGATAGAAAATCAGTTTCAGCTCTAAACAATATCGTTGTTTATATATCCTTTTTTGGTTCGTTCTCTAAAATCATAAAAAGTTCTCTCTTCGTGATTTTCAAGTCAAGTTTAAATCCTGACAGCATTAGAAATATTCCCAGAAGTTCAATTATCCAAAAATGCTTGTCCCATGTTAACAACGAGCTGTTAGACAACGAAACATAGTTTATTGAAAAAGCAATAGGAAGCAATATCAGAGAATAAGAAGATGTATACAGAAACACTAATAAAGCGAGTAAATGGTCTATTCTATTTTGTAAACCTTTCATTTTTTCTGTAAATCCCCCTTCACGTAGATACCTATAGGTCGTAAGGTTAAATCTAATTTCAGAAATCGGGATACGTTGAGCCTTACCTTTTGTAACAATAATTTTTTGAAATTCTTTCGGTAAGTACAACTCTCTGCTTTTTTGATGCCTTACCAACCACCACAATGAAATGTGGTAAAAGAAGTCATCTAAAAATGACGCGTGTACAGAATAAATTAAAATGCCACAGATAACAGTGATCAAAATTAAGGTCCAATTTGTGTTTTCACCAGTAAAAGTCCCAATTGAATAGTCGTGTGAAAAGTAGGCAAAAACAAGAATAAATATAAAACCCGAAGCAACATATCTAATCAGAGCCTTGAAGAGTTCAAGAAAGCTTTTTTCGTTAGTTAATTCCATTTTAGTGAAGTCGCATTACTTTTTAAATTACCTTACCCTAATGTGATCCAGCTATTATTTATTAAACAAACCAGGAGCTGTTATTTGGCATTTTTAGTTAAAATATTTAATACGTTGTAGAAAATCCCAAGCCATAGAGGGCCAACCAAACAGATTTCATTTCATATCTTCGTTAAAATTCGGAAGTTTTTTTAAATAAGCAAATATGTCCCCAAGCCGAATGCGAAAAAATTGAATTCACTATCTGGTAAAACATAATAAAGCATGTAAGAATTATATCAAGTCATACATAGATGTCAATAGTTTTCTAATTAAGTTATAGTTAGGAAGTCCTCTTCATGGACGATATTCCTACAGTTTTGCAGTTCATTTTAAGGAGTACACTACAAGCCAATTTCAGGTAACACTGTTAGTTACCAGTATAGTATTGTTAATATGTTATTGTTGTAAAGTCGGGTGACCCATTCGTCTGAATACAATACTCAAAAGTTATTTCATCATTTTCGTCGCTTCGAGTATCATCTTTGATGTTCAAAATTTTTATTGCTGTATAAAAACCATTGGTGTTTTGCAAAACAGCCACCTGATTAATAGACGATCGTCTTACACGAGAAGAACCATCATAGTTTCTAGCATCTTTAATACTGCTTATATCGCTAACATCCCTGGCTATTGCAACAGTTTTAATACTTGCTGGATCATTTAGTAGGTAGATACTTGTATCACTTGCTTTAGAAAAATTTAGTTCGAACATCAATTCGCCTTGTCCAATTGAGTATTTTCCATTGTTGTTTGAATAATCAAACGTCACTGTTCCCTTTATCGCTGGCGAACAATATTTTTCGCTGTTAGGTATAAATTTCTGTTGTGCGAAATCTTTAACTGTTTGAAATGGGTTTTTACCAATTGGCGGTATCGGTAAAATTGGTTCATCAAGAAGGTCTCGGAGTAACTCCTCATATTTACTTTCATACATATTTGGTTCTTCAAAGCTAATGTACATTCTTCCTCCAAGGAATGTCGGTATTTTTCTATTATTCAGATTGTTTTTTATCAAAGGAATAACCCAATTCGTATTTTGGTCGTTTATTAATTGCGCAGTCATGATTTGCTTTTCATACCCAGCACCGCCTTTTCCTTCATTAGCTTTTAGAACATAGGCCTCAGAGCATATACTAAGAACAGTGTTTGCACGTCATCGCTATTGTTGATTGCTCTAATGATTTCGTACTGCGCCCTGTTCAATACCCGAAACGAGTTTGGGTATGAACAGTTTACAGCATAAGCATAATCCTCATTAACGAGGTTCAGTAGCAGTTCAGGAGATTTTCGGGGAACCAGTTCTTTCATCATCTTGCGTATCGGTATAACTTGAACAATCGCAATCGTTTTTCACTGGTGAAAAAATGGAGTAGCCTTCGCTTACCTTAGCTTCTAATTCAGCGACATCATCAAACAGGATTTCAGTTTCTAACATGGTTTTTTAAGTTTTAAAGGGTTATTTATTTGATTAATTATTTTGTGCTTGCTTCGCCTGCCTTTTCTGTTTTCATCCGGTTCATTAGCATGTGAACCGTGCTTGGGTGCCATTTTCCGCCATCTCTAAAAGTCGGCACCCCTTTTCTATTCAACTCCCTGGAAACGGCTCTTACGGTTTTTATCCCTCTGCTGCGTAATTGCCCGATGACTGGCGAAAGCTTATCCGCAAATTCTTCTGCTGCTTTCTTGTTCGCTACTGAAAGTACCTTACCGTTTTTGCCCAATTCAACCCCCCGCCTTTTTGCCGCACCTAATGCCGCTTTCGTTGTCTTACTTATTTTATCCCGGATATCTTCGGCAACTGCTGCCAGAATATGGATCGTAAATCGGGTCGCATGCGGGTTGTCCGTCACAATGATTTCCACCTTTGATTTTACGATCCCTGCAATTTGCTCGACATCCCTTCCGAGACGGTCAAGCCTGGCAACGATCAAGGTCGCTTTGCTCTGCTTGCATAAATCAAGCGCATAAAACAACCCGGTACGGTGCTTTCGGGTAGACCGAATTTCAACGACGTCTTTCGACAAAATGAAGTCATTAGCCTTACAATACTGTTCCACCGCGTTTTGCTGCGCCTCCAACCCTAATCCACTACGGCCCTGCTTGCTTGAGGAAACCCGGTAATACGCGACGGCCTGCTTCATTCGGTGGCCCTGTTCTGTTCAGGATTAAACGATCCTTTATATTTGAACACAAATTGTATTAATATCTGCTTAGCGCAGATCGTAAAGGACTGAAGGAGAAACGTTTACTGTCGGAGGAATTTAGAAAAAGTGGGGAGTTTTGTTTATGGGTTTAGGATCGTTTACTTATAAACAAAAATTTTGTTGAGAATCTTTTAAAAATTGTATCGGAAACTTTTGTAATCAGTTAACTGCCTCCCTTACACAATTATTCCTATAAAAATTGCCAGAAATATTAGCAATTTAGCTGTTAATAGGCGGTATTTGTCCCCGTGTGTACCAAAGTAATACCCGTTGATATTCGGCAGTTATCCAACAAACTGCAAGCTAATATTATTTCCGGCAAACAGAGGGGCTAAGTGCAACGGAAGCAATTGAGCGTATTGGCAACGATGATATTCTTCCAACTGACTTGGCTACGGTTATTACCCACCACCGTCCTCGGGACATTCAGTACATGCGCTAGAATTTGCTGCCTTCCTTTGTTGAAGACCCTAAAGGGGTTTCGCCAATGTATAATGCACGAGCGGAAACCTTGACAGAAACACGCTCTTTTAAAGATTTAATCATGTCCTCCCGTTGCCTGATTCTGAATAAAGGTTTTTACGACAATGAAACGCAAGGCGATGAACGCGTACAGTGGAAAATCAGTCCGCACAGGAAGATTATTTTTACAAAGCGGGACTTTGGACAACATGGCGTAACCTTCAAACAGGGTGAAACAATTGATAGTTTTACCATGATTACTTGTGATCCGCAAAATACGGAATTCAGTAGAGTGCATGTCCGCATTCCGATTATCATGACAAAGCCGGAACGTCTTTTGTGGATGAACCCAAATGCAACTAAAGAACAATTACTTGCCTTGTTAAAGCCATATGACGCATCCCTTTATAGTATTTCAGAATACAACCGATCGATTACGAGGATTACGAAGTGGAGGATGTTATATTGCTACGCAAATAATAAGCGTGACGATTAACAAAGCCAAACTTATATTTTGAAAAATAGATATTAAGTTATAAAAGTTCTTTTTGCTTAATATTCATTATGAAGAGCAATCTTAAAATTCGTCTCCTACGCCACACTATTAGTCTCGATCAGTGTAATATGGCGAAAAAGCTAAGTATTTCCGTTGAGGAATATCGCGAATCGAAACCGGACTGGAAAAACTAAAGCCAAATATATCACAAGAAATGAGGGATATATTCGGGCAAAGCGTAGAAAAATATTTAGCAGAATAAAAATTATTATATCTTTTGAATTTAATGGTGTTTAACCATCGCAGCATCATCTTTCAATGGTATTTTTAATGTGGTATAGAAATCATCCCTACTTCTTCCAAGGAGAAAAGATGAGCGTATTTAAAGTTGATGAAATTGAAATCAGTTATAAACGGGCGAACCAACGCAGCATCTTACCGAAAATAGGTTGCCCTAACGATGCCTATTTTATTCTGCACAACCAGTGGAACGAAAACCGAATGGAGTTGGCGGAAGACTATAAAATGTTAATGCTTAACAGGGAAAATTGTGTTTTAGGTATCTTCCATATTAGTAGCGGCGGTACTGTAAGCACAGTGTCCGACCCAAAGCTAATTTTTGTTGCCGCGTTAAAAGCCAATGCCAGTTCAATTATCCTTGCCCATAACCATCCGTCCGGCAACCTAAAACCATCTGAAGAAGATTGTATCACGACCCAGCAATTAATGGATGTAGGAAGGTTGTTAGAAATAGAAGTATTAGACCATTTAATCATTACAAATCGTGGTTGTTATTCGATAACCCATGATTCACAGTATCGATTGTTTGATTCCTCGTCTTGCCCTAAATATCAAAACTTGCCTGTGTTGAAGCTTTAAGCAAAGTCCGTTTTAACAAAGTGCAGTTCGTAACTAATAGGAATTGCATGGTCAGACGAACTACCTAATAATTGGGGTTATGTTAAGTAGGAAGTCATGAGTGTTAGATGAATGGTATAAATATAACGTATACCTCAGCTATGTCTTATATCACGATTTATAATAAATAACAGGGAAACTTAAATAGCGTAGATTACACAAATACCTTTCGGGTTTATTGTAATACGAAATTTAGCAATTTAACTAGTAATTGCACAATCTTCACCATCATTCGAGCCTTATTACACCGATAACAATAGCAATGGCTCGTATCTCTGACCGGTGTAGCTCGAATGGTTCGTAATCTTCGTTGTCGCTAACAATCAGTACATGCTGCCCGTCACCGGCTTTGCGTACCCGCTTGATGATAGCCCCTTGGCTCGTATCCAGTACATAAACCTTGTTCCACTGGAAAAAAGTATCCAAGCTTAAACGTTTACAGGCAACAATATCACCACTATTGTACTTAGGGTACATACTGATCCCGCGCACTGTAATTAGGAACTCTGCCCCAACAAACGTTGGAATAACAAACTGTTCGCTGTCATAGCCCATTACTTGGGCATCCCCATGTCCATTCCCAGCCATTGCATCAATATTAATTAACGGTATAGACTTGTATTTGACCGGCAGGTCTCCAAAATTCCTACCCTCCGCCTTTACATCCTTTTTTTCTTCTTCCTGCCCACTTTTAATCATCTCACCTAAGCCCATACGTAGCCAAACGGGATCCAAATCGGGAAAAGCTTTCGTTATTTGTTCTAATTTCTGATCAGAAATAGAGTTTCTTATATTATTAATATACCCGTTGGACAAGCCTGAGGCCTCTTCCAATGCTGTAATGCGTATCTTTTTATATCCTGCAAACTGCTTCAGTCTTTCTTTTACGTTCATTTTCAATGACTTATGTTATTATTAGAAAAATAATCTAAAAATGCTTTGGATTATTAGAACATATATCTATATTTGTAATGTTAACAAAAACAAAGATAGTAACATCATTTTAAAATATAAGCAAAGTTCTATTTTTATTGATGTTAATACGATTAAAAAAAGCACAAAAATTAAGCACGATGGAACTTAGTAGCCGGGGATTAGGATTTATTAAAAAAGCAAGCTCCGCTGCAACCCTTGCCTATGCTGAAAGCAAGGGCGGGCTGGAGCTGATAAAAGGGTTTGAAGGTGTAAGGCTTAAAGCCTATCGCGATACGGCTGGTGTTTGGACGGTTGGCTGGGGGAGCACCCGTTGGGCAAATGGCACACCAGTAAAGAAAGGCGATAAACTAATCAATATCGATTGTGCTGATGACCTGTTTGACCTAACAATGCAAGGTTATGTGAACAATGTCCGCTCGCTGGTAAAAGTGCCCTTGACCCAGAACCAGTTTGATGCACTGGTTAGCTTTCAATACAATACGGGTGGCCTTGCAGGAAGCACACTGCTTAGGATGCTTAACGTCGGGGATTACCAGGGGGCGGCAAACCAGTTCCTGCTTTGGGATAAGGTAACAGACCCGATTACAGGACAGAAAAAGCCGTCTGAGGTACTGACCGAGCGCAGGACAAAGGAACGGAAACTCTTTTTAACGCCTTAAATAGTAACAATAAGCTATAGCAGTAAACAATTATTATAAACCTTAAACAATTTGATGATGTGGTTCAAAAAAATATACTTAAAAGCAGTAGCTTTTGTGCTAACCTTAATCCCTAAAAATAATGTGTCGGTAGTAGTGCCGCCGGACACTACCAGTAATGCAGTCACGCAACAGGAGCTAGATGATGTAATCCAACTCGTTAACAATGTACGCAGTGCCGTAGCATCACCTTTAGCTGTACTTATTACGGACCTAATCCCAACAACGATTGACGATGCCGTTCGCCTGGCATTGGCCAACGGCCTGCCGGTGCTGCTTGCAGGGCTGATGTTTGCCAAACAACTGCTGGCCGCGCCTACTCAAGAAGCCGCAATGGAGGACTTGCTTGCAAAGGTAAGGTTTTCAGACAAGGCTGACCAGGACGCCCTCTGGCACGCACTGGCCTCACGTTTATTGATAATTTTATCTGATGGCAAAGTTACATGGAGCGAGGCGGTGCAGATACTTGAATACTACTACAAAAATGAATTCGGTAAATAGATCGCTACTTCATAGTTATCTACAAATGGTGTTTTTAATGCTGTTAGCACGGAGCTGATCGTCAAATTATTAAGTACCCCAAATTATTAAACAACTAATCCAAAACATTATGAAAAAAACAACTATCTGTAACTGGCTATCGCATTACTTATCGTCCGGCTAATTGTGTGTCTTTTTGCACTTCCCTTCCATAAAAACAAACATTTTAAAAAACAGGTGTACCTGAAAATTAAAAAATATTAATGGTAGACCAAAAATTAAAAAAAAACAATCAATAAATATTATTATGTTAGATTTAATAAAATCAATTACCACTGAAAGCATAAATGACGCACTAAGCGAAGTTTTCGAAACAGCAGATTCAATTACGCTTGCTGCCAATACTGAAGCATTAGTTTATGATCCGGTTTCAAAAGAAATTGGGAAAACCGTTATACCTCCTGATGTGACAGCAATAGCTACTGCAGCACAGCAGACTGCCAATGCTGCATCTAAAAAGCAAACATTACCCAGTACAACTAGGGCTTTACCTTTTACCTGTGACCCTACCGTTATAGAGCAGATTACAACTACAGCCGATATAACATTCACTTTAGACGAAACTGATGCTCAGAATGGTAATGGTGTTTTACTTTCAGTTCTCCAAAATCATAAAATACATTTCCCATCTATTTTTATTGAACTGGCGGGTAGTAGAGACTATGTACCTGGAAAATTAAATTACTATCTTATTTATCGTGTAGCAGGTACATACCAATGGATTTGTTATCAATCAAAACTTGATGCCGTAAATACCTCTGTTATTACCGTTGGTTCAACTATTTTAACTGCTGGCACCATAACTGATTCTTCTGTAGTTTTAAATTGGACGGATGCTACTAACGCATTAACTTATAATCTTTACCGTTATTTAAATGCTGATTTTTCCGATACGCCTGTTCAAATTGGTACTGGACTGTCAGTATTAACATTTACAGATACTGGCTTAACCCCATTAACACCATATTATTATAAAATACAAGGTTTAAATGGTTCTTCTGTAGGTAATGCTGGAACAATTACTATTACCACAATTGCTGCAATTACATATACAACAACCCATTTTACTGATTATACAACAGATGGATTGGCAGTTGCTAATGATGGTGGTTATGGTGGTAGAACTGAAATTGATAATGCTTATATAGTATTCTACCCCGGTAATGGTGCTCAACTTTCTTATGCTAATAATAAATTAAATTCTATTAATCCAACTAATGGATATTTAACAATATATCTTGCACCTAATCTTGAGCCCGGTAATTATAAATTAACTGCAAGTGGTCTAACAAGTGAATCAGGATTTGTTATGGGAAACAGTAATGTAATTGAAACTTCTTCTACTTATATAAATGGAGTTAAAACAGAATTCTTTAATGTAACAGAAGAAGTACATATTACTTATGGTGGGTTTGGTTTAGGTAATGATACTTGTACATCAATTAAAATAGAAAGACAAAACTAATGATAACACAACTAATTGCTTCTATTAATAATGAAGTTACAACTTTTGTTCAAACTGCTTTAGGAAATGGATTTTTCACTTTTACTTTAGATTATCCCGGCAGAACTTCTGCTGGTGTTTATAATAAAAAACAACAACTTATTAAAACACTTTGGAATAATGTTTATTTAAATGCAGGTGACCATACAAAACAGTGGGATCAAACTTTAGATAACTTAGGAGTTGCTCCCTTGAATAATTATTACATCAAAGTACAATCAAACAGTGTTGAATATGCATGGGAAGGTGGTATTGGTAATACATCAAAATACAACCTCGGAGGTCATACAATTTATGGTGGTTTATTGACGCTTGGAATGTCCTTAACAGAAGATAAGGCTTTTTATACTTGGGGTACTCATGAAGGTGGGGATTCTAAACAGAGGTTTTTATTAAATGATATACAAGTGCCATTTACTACAGATACATCGCTTTATCCAAATAATGGTGGTGGAAATGGTACTTTTGCAGTCTATACATGTACAGATGGTGATATAGTTTATTGGGCTGGTTGGGGTAATTATCCTGGAAAATTTGGAACTTATATACATGCAGAAAATCCCTCAGATTACACACCACACATTTTTCCTGATGGCGTTGCTTCTGGTGATGCAACAGGTTTAAATTATCAATCTGTGTTAGGATTAGATATTCGTGATATTAGTTACGATACCAATGGACAAGAACTTCCTGGTGCAAGAGTAAGTGCACCTACTGGTTTAGCTGTTCAGTATCGTAATAAAGGTAATTTACTATTCCAATCCGTTCAATATTTAAATAAAATACAAGTTTTTCATAAAACTCTTGGCACTTTATTAAAAGAAATACCTCTAACAAGTCCCGGTGCTTCAGCTTGTACAAATAATAATAAACTCTGGGTAGTAGATAATCAAGTTGGTTCTTCTACAACTCCTTTGTATGTAAGACAATATCAAATTGGTACAACAAGCACCCAAAGAAATATTATTATTAAAATTAGTGATCAAAGTGCTATATGGAGTTCTGACCCTTATAATCCAGATTATGCAGCATCACATGTTTTTGATGGTACTGGTACTTTTGTAAGCTATGTTAACCCAGCATTTATTGGCATTCAGCTACCAGATAATTCAGAAACAGTAACTTCATTTTCAGTCACACCTCCAAATAATGCTCAACAGGCTGGTAGTTTTCAAAATGTAAAATTTCAAGGTAGTAATACTTCTCAAACTGATGGATTTGTAGATTTATTTACTACGTTTGGTAGTAATTTAGTTATTGGTGAAAATAAATTTATATTAGCTAATCCTGCAAATTATAAGTATTATCGTTTAATTAGTTCTCCAAATACAGGTGACCCTTATGGTGCATTTGAAATTCTTAGTTTTAATCTATACAAAACTGTATCAATTGAAACCTACTCTGATGTTACTTTAACCCCAACAGGTGTAAATATTTTAACAAATACAAATACAGCTATAGCTTGTTCTCAAACAAACGAACTTGCTGTAATTGACGATGTAACTTCTCAAATTTATTTTTATGATGCTGATACTGGAGTATTAACTTATACATTAGGTGAAGCATACGGTTATAGAGATAACGTAAATGTAAGTTATAATAGATTTATGTTTGTATTTGCTCTATATATGAACCATCCTTGGATATCTTATCAACCCGATGGTTCATTCTGGTTTGGTGATGGTGGTAATTATAGAAATTTACACTTTAATGCTAATAAAACTTATAAAGAACAAATAGCATGGGTTCCACAATCCAGAATGAGTGAAGCTGATAAAACTGATCCAACTCGATTATTTAGTAATTATTTAGAATATTCAAGAGATTATTCTAAGACTTTAAGTAATATTCCTGATTATAGCTGGTCTGTAAAACGAAACTGGGGATATAAAGTAAGATATAATGGAGGTTTAGATTTCAACGGAGTTGCTGATGTTATTACTTATCCAAATGGTAAAACATTTGATGTACGTGGTAGAAATGAGATGGCAGAGTCAGGTTTAATACCAACTGACTGTTTTGACAATTTGTATCTTTCTGAAGGTTATTCAATACGGAGCGATGGAAGTTTTTTAATTAGAAGAACTCAATTTTTAGATCACCCCATCAAAGTTTATGAAGTACCTTTTACTGGTTATGATTCTAATGGTTATCCACAATTTGGTTCTGAAACATTATTTGTGACTACGTCAAATACATCTTACGGTGTACCAACTTCTGTAATTGGTTTTGGTAGTGTTATTTCTGAAGTTGATGAGACTCGATTCATTGGTTGGAGAAATGGTGGTTTTGGTTATCATTTAGGCTCTACTAGAAAAGATACTCCCGGTGAGTGGGAATGGCAAGCTGTTTTTGCCACACCTGGAGGTAATAATAGGACTACAGCGTTTTTAGGAGAAGCAACAGACTTAAACGGAGATATGGATTGTGAAGCATATTTTCAACACGATTCAAGTACCTCTGCCTTAGTTAATCACAATGATATTATTTGGGTACATTCTGTAGATTTTTACAAAAGTCAAAGTTATTTAAACGTGATATCACACTTTAACGCAGAAACTGGATTATTAATTGGTACTTGTGGTGCAACTTGGTTAGATACTTCAGGGAAAGGACATATAGCTTTTTATGCTGGAAATTCATTTGCTAATTCTTTGGTGCGTGTCAATAACAAATTATATCTGTATCAATGCGATGAAAGCACCAGTGGAAAAAAACAAAGTATCAGAATCGGTAATTTAGAAAGTGTCAAGGTTCAAACTATCCCAATTTTTATAACAAGTAATGTTACAAAAGCGTATGATGATACTGATTTAATGAGTGATGTTTCTTATCGAAACACAGCATTTTATAATCAATTTGGTTGGAGTATGACTCCATCATCAGCAGTTGGAGATATTATGACGTATCCTGATTGGACTGTTCAAACATCTTTATTTTCAAATGCGAATTATGATATAGATGTAGATTGGTATTGTGATAATCACCATAATACAAGTCCAGATAAATACGTTGCAAGAAGTTTAACAGCAATTAAAAGTAACGGTTATGTTCATGATCCGAATTTTACATCTAATAATTGGATAGTTACTGGACAATGTGTACAAAGTTCTGCTTATGACAATAATAGATGGGAAATTGTAGATACTTATGGTAAAGTTCTGATTCACGTTACTGCGTTAAATACTAAAATGACGGTAAATGGCATAGAGGTTTTAAGCACTGATATTGAGGATGAATCTTACGGTATGTTTTTAAATCAAGCGGCTATGGCTAAAGATAGCATTTTTGGTAAGTTTAACGATCATATATACCGAAATAATAATGGTATTGTAACGTTTAAGTATGGCACTTATCCTGCAGTTACAATAATCACGCCTTTTGAAGCTGGAGGTGATTTTACTAAACCAGCTTATTGGAGGGCTAATATTAATTCAAGCGATTCTGGTAATGGTAATGGAGCAGTTAAACAATTAAAATGTGGTAGAAATGCAACACAAATACAACATGTACTTGATAACAAAGTACAACCACAACCGACAAATCCAGTTTTACCTTTAATGTAAAATTAAAACGTGTAAAAAAGGGAGGGTTACTATGTATTTTTAAAAAGCTTCAAATAAATTTTATCTTTTTCTCTTTTAAAGGGGTAATAGTTATTATTGTCGTGTTGCAAATGAGCTGTTTAAAAACAATTTGCTTCTTTTTTACCATTGGATCGTCCTACGATAGGTTGGTAGTTTTAAAAATAGTCCCGGTTACAAAAGTGGCCGGGATTTTTGTTTGTAAGCACTTTCTGGTTTTTTTCATTTTCAATAAGCAGGTCTCATGATTGTTATACAAATTAACCGCTTTTTCTATTAATAATTTTGCAGAACGGTTAATTTTAGGATTTTACCCAATACAAACTCTTCCTTAGGCATTCCAATATTTCACAAGACGCACTGATTAAAAAAAAACGTTAAAAATAAAAGTAAGGTAGCAACGCATTTAAAAGAGTTCATTTACTTCATTCACAATGTTTTCTTTTAAAATATAATTCCGATATTAAATTTAAACGAACGTATTTCTGCAATTAGGTTTCATCCAACAAAAACTCCTTTTTCGATTCCTGAATTATTACACGCATTGAATTACACATAACTAGCGTTTTTGTCGGTTAAATTGTAACTGTTAAATAAGTATACAATTTATTTATAAACATTTCTGTTGAAATGCTTACCTCGAACGTTCCGTTGCTAACCCTGTAACAACTTTTAATTTTTATAATTATCCTTGATGAAAAAGCCGTTTGGAAAAACACCAGATGGCTTTTACTTTGGCAACACCATGCGAGTTGTGACAAAAGCATTAATAAAAATATTTGATTAAATATAGTTATTTTAGGAATTCCTATTAAAAGCTAAAACCGCTTTAAAGCAGGTGTAAAATGCTGATGCTGCCCGCCGTTGTGCGGGCTTTTGTGTTTAATAGAAATCTCATAACTTTATTTTCCGCAGTGTCGTATTTGTCGTATCGAAGATCAGTCATTTGGTTTCATATTAGAACACCAGAACAAAAACATTTATTGCGAAGTAATTTGTGAAAAAGGTAGTTACACAGTTATTTTTGACAGCAAGTATGAATGCAACTTGACACTCGATAAAACGTCAAAGTGGATTCGGTCAGTCGGTAACCAATTGCCGGAAAAAATAATAAATAGAATAGGCTCAAAAATTGCAGAACAATGCGCTTAATTAAATAATCTACGTGCTACTATCATTTTCAAAAAGCCAAAAACAAATTCAGTAGATGCAATTGGAGAAAGATGTAAGAAATTATAATTTGCTGAACCAAGACCTACAGAACGAGTTCAGTTATGGGCAGAATGCGGTTGTCAAGCAAAATTAGTATACTTCTTGAATAGTTCCTCGAAACAACTTTCGTGCACCAAATAGAATTCTTTACAAGCCGCAATGGCGGATTGCGATCTACCGGTTGTGGTGCTTTAACCGTTATTTATGAAACGCCTTTCTTTCCTTGAATCTTAAAGCTCTGTGTTAAAGGGGTTTTTACTTCTTTTGAAATTAGGAGAGAACAAATGACCAAAGCCGATAAAGTAAGTAAAATCCAATTACATAACAAACATTCAAAAGGGCGTGGTTTTATGCCCTGCGTAAGATCGGCCCAAGATGCTTTCAATGTTCTTATTAAACCAATGGGATAAGAACCGTATCGATTTGGCAGAAGATTTTAAAATCCTTTTGCTGAATCGTGCTAACCTGGCAATCGGTATTTGTCCTATTAGCAGTGGAGGCATTGCCGGAACGGCTACCGATCCCAAGCTAGTTTTTGTTGCTGCCCTTAAAGCGGCGGCCAGTTCGATTATTTTAGCACATAACCATCCATCTTGTATCCCAAAACCAAGTGAAGTAGACAAAAGACTGACTAAAAAATTGCAGCAGGCAAGCGTATTGCTTGATATTTGTGTGCCTGATCATCTCATCATTATCCGTACAGGCTATTACTCATTTGCGGATGATTGTAAATTTGATGAACCGAAAGTGCGAACACCTTACGCAGAAATGAAACTCCCTATTCTTGAGTATAAATAGGGGTAGTGTTTTAAATAAATATTCAGTATGGGTAAAAGAGAAGCTTACCCATACTGAATTAATAATACTGTTAAAATCCCAAGACCGCTTCCAAAGCTTCATCAGCTTTCTTATGAGAAAAGTTTGATTGGTAATTCATTGTTGTGAGAATTGATTCGTGCCGATACATTTTTTGTAACACCTTTGGGTGCACGTTTTTTTCTTCGGCTAATTGTGCAAAGGAGTGACGGGCTTTATGTTGAGAAGCATTTTTATTACTGCCCACCATAAGCATTATTTTTTCCATCGCTGTGTTTAAGCTTTTGACCGTATGACAAATTTTACGTCTTAGCATTAAACGATCGTCCAACGTCGCAAGTTCTTTTAAAAATGGAAAAACAAGATTGTGTTTATTGTCTACCGTATCGTTCTGTTCTTCGCGATATTGATTTAGAATAGTGATCACCTTTTGTGGGATTTTAAGAGAGCCATGCTCGCTGTTTTTTGACATTTGGTAATATAAGCGATTATCCTGAAAATCACCCCATTTAAGCAAAAGGCAATCAGTAACGCGCATACCGGCAAAGTAAAATTCTGTAAGCCAAATATTTCGCGCATGATTGTAAATCGGTACATGGTTTGACAGGTCCAATTCTTCCAAGTTTCTAATTTCTTTTTCTGTTAATCCTATCTTCGACGATTTAGGAAACTTAATTGCTATTTTACCGTCAGCACCAAATGGGTAGTCATCCTTGCTTGCCACTTTTGCGGTAATTGCCCTGTTGTACAGTGTGCGAATGATAAGCAGGTGATTAGTAATTGTGCGTTCACTCAACGGCTTTATAGGGCTATGCTCGTTGTAGCGCACCTTCTTTGCTTTTCTTAGAAAGATCGTGTACCGCTGCAACAATTCAACCGTAATATCCTGAAATGCAATTTTGCCGTTATTGGCAAACTCATAAAAGCGTTTCAACCGGCCTTTATCTGTTTTATGAACATCATAGTTGCCACATGACAGTTGATCTTCCAAATATTGGTTTGCAATTTCTACAAAGGTTAAAAATTTCTGTTCCTCATCCTTGCCTTGAACACTGTTTTTAATTGAACCGGCGGCAATTTTTGGTTTTTCTGTTTCCAGTTGCAAAGCTTTGTCCCGAACTTCTGATAACTTTTTGGTAAGCAAATTTGTCAGCCGCGCGGCGTGAGGGACTGATTTTTTTACCTCTTGTTTTTTAGCAGCCCAGAGATCGCGGCTGGGCAACGTATGCCCATCAAAGATGTAAGAGGGTTTGCCATTGTTCCAAATCTTGATGCCGATCGGGAATTGGCCGTCCTTGTCCGGACGGCTCCATGTAACGATTTTAGCAGTTGCCATCGTAAAATGTTTTTAGTGAAAAATTCTGTTTTTCACGAAGGCAAGCTACAAATTCTGTTAACGTATTGTTAACGATTTTGGCGGTTTCACCTGGTTCTTCCTGGTGTCATTTGGCTTTCTCATAGCAGAAAAACTGCGTATTAAACCATTTTCGACCATATCAGATTGAAAGAAGTTGGACTCATAACCCGAAGGTCGTAGGTTCGAGTCCTGCTCCCGCTACCGAATCGGACAGCTTAGATAATACTAAGTTTGTCCGATTTTTTTTGCCCCTAACTGGCTGTTTATCAAGTAAACTAACTGAGCAGCTTCATTCACTCTTGCGGTTCGATAACCGCTGTTTTCAAAGTACAATTTTTCAGGATAAATCGAACTAATGATTGAACGTTTCACTTCCGTGTCTCCTTCCCCGTAAGTGATGTTGACGCTACTTAAAGTTTTAAGGGCTTTACTTACGCATATCTCCAGGTCATAAGTGGGCTTCGTATAACCGGTTAACTTTCCTTCCAAGATATGAAGATGTGCCTCGCACTCCAATTTAATGGCTTTGTAGTCCCCGGCATCAAGGGCATCATCAAGCAGTAATTTCCGCGCTTTGCTCAAACGGTTATTTTCGACCTGTATTTGTGAGACCAGTTCTTTTCTTCCATTAAGCTCTACTGAGCAGTCTTTTTTGAAAATGTCGTTGATGACCATCCGGTATAATTCAGCAACGCCTGGCTTAGGTACAAAATGCTGTAGTTCTTTTAAGAAAATATCATTAAGCTGTATATTCCGGAGAAGCTGACCGTGTAATTCCGTGGCAAACTGACCAGGTGAT
>CAXULQ010000006.1:0-213437 GCA_964251965.1 uncultured Sphingobacteriaceae bacterium
TTGGTTTTGGCGGAAGGAATTCAAATTCCAGTTCTTCGCCAAGCCTTTTCCGTTAACAACAATTTTGTAACAACACCTCCTACCAATAATCCCAACAAACTTTCTTTCATCTGAAAAAAATTTGCGAAACCGAATAGTTGCACATACATTTGCAACTGATCGGTTTCACAAAAAAATAAACAATATGAGACGAGACATTTTTCAGGCAATAGCCGACCCGACAAGGCGGGCAATTATTGCCTTGATTGCATTTCAGGCAATGACACCGAACGCCATTGCTGACAACTTTAACGCTTCCCGGCAATCTGTTTCTAAGCACCTGCGCATACTTACAGAATGCGAACTGGTAAAACAGGAACAACAAGGCAGGGAAATTTATTACTCATTAGAGATTGAAAAAATGAAAGAGATTGATAAATGGCTTAACCAATTTAGAGCAATTTGGGAAACCAGGTTTAATCAACTCGACCAAGTATTATCAACAATTAAAAAACAGAAACAATGACAAACGATTTGCTATTTGATTTTACCGTTGACAAAACAATAAAAACAGTATCCTTAACCAGAGAATTTGCTGCTGATCTTTCGCTGGTATGGGATGCTTATACCAAACAAGAAATTCTTGACCAATGGTGGGCGCCTAAACCCTTTGCTTCAAAAACAAAATTTATGAATTTTGAGGTTGGCGGACGAAGGTTTTACGCAATGGTAAGCCCGGAAGGACAAGAGCGTTGGTCTGTACAGAAATACACTTCCATCAGCCCAAAAACCAATTTCAAAATGTATAATTCTTTTGCAGATAAAGATGAAAACCCAGAACTGCCAGGCTCTGAATGGGATTTTAATTTCAGCGAACAAAACGGAAAAACAAAAGTCAGTATTTCGATTTACAATGAATCTCTTGCCCGCTTAGAGAAGATGATTGAAATGGGCTTCAAGGAAGGAACTGCGCTGCAATTGAAAAATCTGGAAGAATTATTGGCAACTTTATCGCAACGACAGTAGAAATCAAACAAAAAAAGCCTTTCGCTCCACACAAAAGGCTTTGTTATAATTCCAATTATCTTTATTGAAACATAAACCAGGTTTTCTCGCCAGCTTCTTCGTAGATATGAACCCTTTTAGTAACCACATCATTGTTTGAATGAATGGTGAAAGTATAATTGCCATCTTCTAACTCAGATAAATTATAAGCTTTTTGAACAGAAGATTTTTTAGAAAACCTGTCCGCTAATAAAACGTGGTTTGCCTGGTCTGTAATTTCTACAGAAGCATTTCCTTTAATTACATTTTGAATGCTCACGCCTACCCCAAACGAAGAAGGCAAAGCATGTAAATTGATGAAATCTTTTTCTTGATGCACATTTGCAGGTTTAACCGGCGTACCGGCAAATAAACTAAAACTTGATAATAAAAGTAGTGCTGTTAATTTGATTGAATTTTTCATGATCTTTTGATTTTTAATTTTTTAAATGTTGTTTGTTTTAAACTTTCAACATCCAAATCAACAACACTTTTTAAAATCAAAAAAACCTAATAGACAAGGAGTTAGTACAAATAGACGAACCCTTATTTTTATCAGACAAAGAAAATTTATTGCATAGTTTGTATGCCGTAGGTATATCTCATCTGCTAATTTTGCCTGCTCATCAGTAAAGTTTTCTTTTTTGCCGATGATAATTCCCTATTAATTTGGATTTTTAAGTCAATACTCTTCTTAAAATCCAATTTTATTGAATTACTGAATTGAATTTTAAACAAGCTTTACGGGCAATTACATTGGTCAATTTTTAGGTGGTAAAAGAAGTATCTGAAATAGTTATCAGCAAAAAGCCGTTCCAAACTTAAGTTGAAACGGCTTTCTGTTAATAATATACAGCGATTCTAAATCTATCCTACCACACAAACTTATCTTTAATCTCTACGGCTTTTCCTTGGTCGCTACGGTCGTAATTGCCCTGGCCACCGTTCATTCCTCCTCCGCGCATGCCGCCGCCACGCATTCCGCCGCCATTCATACCTCCGCCTCCGCGCATGCCACCACCGTTCATTCCGCCCATTCCTCCTGCCTGCCCTGCCGGCCGCAAACCATTATGGTCATCTTTGGATGCTGTAAAACTGTTGATCTTAATATCGAACATCCAGGGTTTACTGTTTAAGTTATCGTTATGCAGCATTTTTATCGGAATGGCGGCTTCATAAACCAAAGCACCTTTTTCATCAAAGTTCAGTACTGTTTTTATGCCATAAGTATTGGCTGTGCTAATATGGTCTGTTTCTATATCTTTAAAACCTTTTACATCAATATCGCGCAGCTTTAACAAATCGGCTTTGCGGCGCTCTTCCAAATCTTCCTTTTTTAACTGTTGCTCGGTAATGGCATTGTTTGCTTTTGGCATAATAAACATGCTGTTTTCGTCCTGGTCTGGCGATGGAAACGTTAAACTGTACATTTCTTTCTTTTTTCCTTCGGGATTAAAAGCCAGCGTGATCCCGTTTCGCATGGCCTGCTCCTGCTGTTTGCGGTCCTCAATCCGGATAGCGAAATAAAGGTTCTCCTTATCACCGGCAAAAGCGTAGTGTATCTTTTTGGCTTCGTTGTAATAGCCCAAACTATCGCCCCAATCCTTTAAATTGCCATCAACCAAAATATTTTGCAGTGGTTTAATCGTTTTAACGTTTGATTTTGATTGAGAAAATGCACTTATGCCCCATATCGACAATACCGGGAACAGCAGGAAACAGGAAAAGGCTTTCATTTGGTAAAAATAAAGATTTTTCGGTGAGACTGCTTTTAAAACAAATGGTTTAGCTATTTTTATTAAGAGCGTGTTTAAATTTTGTCCGTAAGCTTTTTAGCTCTGTAGGAGCTACCTGTTTATAGAGCTATTTTGTGATTTGAACCAAGCTCCGTAGGTGCTTCCTAAAAATTGTTCAATTATCGGAAGCACCTATGATGCTATTTGCATAGTTACAATTCATCTCTACATATACTTTCAGCATAAAAACAAAATTTATGGGCATAAAAGAAGCATCATGAATTGTTCTGATAGAAATTTAAACAGGCTCTAACAGAATTTTATTTTTTGTGTTATAGATTTAAGGTGATAAAGTTAAGGTGCCTTTACTTATTTTTTAAATTGTAGCTCCTAATGGTTTGATTAGATTTGCTAAACTTATGTCAACACAGGTTAAAGAAGAAAGCTTTACTTTAGAAGAGCTGTTGGCCGGATTAAAAGAAAGCCACCGGCTTATTTTGTGGAACGATGAGGTCAACTCTTTTGACCATGTAATTTACTGCTTGGGCAAATACCTGGATTATACCGACGGGCAGGCAGAAAAAATTGCCTGGGAAGTACACACCAAAGGTAAATGCGCCATTTTAGAAGGCTCTTTTACCGAGGTAGAGGTGTACCGCAAAATTTTACAGCAGGAAGGGCTTACGGTTTCTGTTGATTGATCAGCATTTAATGCTTCTTTTATCGATGTAAAACCTAAACTGTTGTATGCCGTTATTAATTTTTGCCTGTAAAAGAAGCATCTGCCCTATAACCCTTAAATTATGCTGACCAAACAATACCCATTTTACCTTAAAGCAACGGTTATCCTTTTCGGGCTTTCGCTTGCTGTTTTGGTGCTTTACATGCTGGCAGACCTGCTGGTGCCGATAGGCTTTTCTATTTTGCTGGCCATATTGCTCAATCCTTTTTACAACCGGCTGCGGCGAATAAAAATACCGAAAATACTGGCCATCACGCTAACGCTGCTCACGATGATCATTTTTGTATTGGCGATATTGTATTTCCTGTCTTCGCAAATGATCCAGTTTGGCGATACATTTCCGGCATTAAAAGCAAAAGGCGGGCAAATTGTGATAGAGATAGAAACCTGGATACAACATACTTTTGGCCTCAGCATTCAAAAGCAAATGCAAATGCTAAACGAAGCCGCCAACAACAGCAAAGGTTTGGTTGGCCAAACTATCGGCAGCTTGTTTGGCTTGTTTAGCGTACTTTTTTTAATACCGGTTTACATCTTTTTATTACTGTTTTACAAAGAACTCATCCTTAATTTTTTGTACGAGGTTTTTTCCGAAGAAAACACACACAATGTGGCCGATATTTTAAACCAGACCAAAATGGCCATCCAAAGTTATATTGTTGGCTTATTGATCGAAGCGTTGATTGTAGCCACTTTAAATTGTACCGCTTTGTTTATTTTAGGTGTAAAATATGCTTTGTTGCTGGGCGTTATTGGCGCTATCTTAAACATGGTGCCTTACATCGGCGGTATTATTGCTATTTTATTGCCTATGCTAATTGCAATCGTAACAAAAGATGGCTATAGCACACAATTAGGTATTATCATCGCTTATTCGGTTATCCAGTTTATTGATAACAATATTTTGGTGCCGAGGATTGTATCTTCCAAAGTACAAATCAATGCCATGGTTTCTATTATTGTAGTGTTGCTGGTTGGTTCATTATGGGGAGTTTCAGGCATGTTCCTTTCTATTCCCATGGTTGCTGTTTTAAAAATTATTTTCGACCGGATTGAAGACCTTAAACCTTGGGGAAAATTGCTGGGCGATGAAGTGCCAACCCATCATATGGGCCAGATTTGGAAAAGGCGCAGAAAAAAAGTGCCAGCCTAACCATGCTTCTTTTATGCCTGTAATTTTAGGACTAATGTGATTTTCGCTGAGAAAAAATCAAAAAAATGCCCGAAAAAAAATTAAAATACCTGGATGCGCATCACCGCCAATTTATAGCATTAGCTGTTGGCATTATTGCCTGGTTTATTGCGCGGCAACTTTTTTTGCCTAACCATATTATTGTTACCTGGATTGCTTATGCCGGCGCAATTATATCAATGGATTGGATATTCATCTTGTCCATGCATCCTAAACAAGTTAAAAAAAACGCCAAATTAGAAGATTCCAGTATCACACTCATTTTTTTGTTCATTATTGCGGCCGCTTTTATCAGCTTGCTTGCCGTAGTTATGCTGCTTGTATCTACAAAAGGAAAATCGCCGCAACAAACTACAGAACATGCTTTATTGGCTATCGGTTCTGTAGCCGTTTCCTGGTGGTTAACGCATACCGTTTTTACTTTGCGTTACGCACATCTTTATTATGGTGATAATGATGGAATAGAAGGATATGATGGCGGACTGGAATTTCCGAAAGAACCCGAACCGGATTACATGGATTTCGTTTACTTTTCCTTTGTGGTCGGCATGACTTTCCAGGTTTCTGATGTCGAGATCAGTTCCCGCAAAATACGAAGGCTTGCTTGGGCACATGGCATTTTGTCGTTCGTTTTCAATACCGTGATTGTGGCTTTAAGCATCAACATTATTTCAGGATTGTTCGGCCATTAAAATAAGTAATTATTTACGCCTGTTAATTTTTGCTTAACCAAACTTAATATTTATGGATTTAGGATTACGCGATAAAGTAGCCGTTGTTTTGGCCGCAAGCAAAGGATTAGGCCGGGCCGCAGCAGAAGCACTGGCAGCAGAAGGCGCAAAAATTGTGATTGGCTCGCGCGATGAAAAAGAACTGGTAAAAACAGCACAAGAGATCAGCCAAAAAACAGGAAGCCAAGTAATTGCCATTCAGGTAGATGTAACCAATGCCGAACAAGTAGCAAGCTTTGTTGCAAAAGCCGTAGAACGTTTTGGAAAAATCGATATTTTGGTAAACAATGCAGGCGGCCCTCCCTTTGGCCCGGTCGAAAGCTTTGATGAAGCCCAATGGCAAACTGCTTTTGAACTGAATTTGTTAAGCACCGTTCGGATGACACGTTTAGTATTACCACATTTAAAGAAAACCGGCAGCGGCAGGATCATTAACATTGTAAGCATGTCGGTAAAATCTGTTTTAGAAAATTCCGTTCTTTCAACCAGTATCCGAATGGGTGTAATCGGGATGGCCAAATTACTGGCCGATGAAGTTGGGCCGGATCAAATTACAGTCAATAATGTTTGTCCGGGACTGATTTTAACTGATCGTATCCGAAACACAAGCATCAAAAAAGAAATGGCCGCAGGTTTAACAGAAGAAGAAGCGTTGGCAGCAAAAGCAAAAAATATTCCGTTACGAAGAATTGGCAAACCGGAAGAACTGGCCGCATTAATCACTTTTTTAGCATCAGAGAAAGCATCGTACATTACCGGAACCACCATCCAGGTTGACGGCGGCGCGGTAAGGAGCATTTTTTAGCAGGATAATTTTAACAAACAGCATAGTTAATTTAGAGAAATCAGGCAATGGATGACCTTAAATTTAACCTCATAAAAGAAGCATTTAAAAATTAAACTCATGGATCAACCCATAAAAACCGGCTTATTAGCTTTCGGCATGTCCGGAAGAATATTTCATGCACCTTTTATAGCCGCCAATCCGGCTTTTAGTTTGGATGCGATTGTGGAACGCAACACCAAAAAAGCAAAGCAATTTTACCCGGAAATTAAAAGCTACGATACGATTGATGAACTGATTAATGATCCAACTTTAGAACTCATCATTGTAAACACGCCCAACTTTACTCATTTTGACCTGGCAAAAGCAGCATTACAAGCCGGCAAACATGTGTTGATTGAAAAACCTATTGCAGCAACTTCCGCAGAAGCAAAAATTTTATTCGATTTAGGCCGAAGCTTAAACCGCGAAGTTTTAGTTTACCAGAACCGCCGCTGGGATAGCGACGTCATGTCTGTAAAACAGGTTTTAGAAACCGGCAGCTTAGGCAAACTGGTAGAAGTACACTTTAGATATGACCGCTGGCGACCGGAAATCGGACCAAAAGCATTTAAAGAAACGCCGATGTCGGCCAGCGGATTGTTGTATGATCTTGGTCCGCATTTAATCGACCAAACGCTGGATCTGTTCGGCAAACCGGTAAGCGTTAGCAAAACACTGGGCAGTTTTCGGCCAAAAACAGAAGTGCCGGATTACTTCTTTTTGCATCTAAAATACCACGAAGACTTTAATGTATTCCTCTATGCCAGCATGTTGGTGGCCCAACCATTGCCGGGTTTTGTGCTGCACGGCTCGCGCGGTAGTTTCATCAAAAAACGTTCGGATGTGCAGGAAGCGCAGTTGGATCAGGGCATGTCGCCTTTAGCTGTTGGTTATGGTGTGGAAGAAGCCGGAATGGAAGGCGGGCTGACTTTCATCAACCCCGAAACTGAAAAAATGGAAACCACCAGCGTTCCTTCGCTTAAAGGTAATTTTATGGGTATTTTTGATGCTGTGTATCAAACGATCCGCCACAAAAAACCGTTTCCAATTACCGAAGATGATATCATCACCCAACTCACAATCATTGAATAATTATTGCCTTAAAAGAAGCATCCGCATGAAATCCTTTTACCTGTTTTTGTTATTTATTGGCATCACTTTTTCTGCTTGTTCGCAAGACGGGCCGGTCAATAAAAATATCCCGCCTTATAAAATTTTAACTACCGATAGCACTTACGTTACGCCGGCAAACCTCAAAACAAACATCCCGGTGATGATTGTGTATTTCGCGCCGGATTGTCCGCATTGCCAGCATCTAACAGAACAACTTACCAAGCACATCAAAGAGTTTGGCAACACACAAATTGTGATGATCACTTTTGTTGATCCAAGCCGACAATTTAAAGCAATGACGAAATTTGTTAAAGATTATGGGTTGAAAAAATACCCGAACATTACCGTTGGTACAGAAGGTTATACTTATTTGGTACAAAAGTTTTATCAGGTGTCCACCACACCTTATGAAGCTATTTATGATAAAAGCCATCAGTTAGTGAAAGTTTTTCCAAAAATCCCGGAAGTGGGCGATTTGGTAAAAGCCATCAAAAAGTAAATACTTCTTTTAGCACCTGTTTTTAAGGTTGATGCAAATCTTTTAACGCCGAATTCTGTTCCTGATTCCACCGGTAATACTGTTTTTACCGACTTAAATTTGGATCAATGGATTTTCAACTGAAAGAAAAAACTGCTTTAATAACCGGATCCACTGCCGGAATTGGTTATGCCATCGCGAAAACACTGGCGCAGGAAGGTGCACACGTTTACCTTAACGGGCGTACAACAGAACGTGTAAACGAAGCGGTTAAAAAACTTCAAGACGAAACAGGAAGCGCAAATATAAAAGGTGTCGCTGCCGATTTTTCTAAAGTAAAAGAAGTAGATAACCTGATTGCAGCAATCCCTGAAATTGATATTTTGGTAAACAACGTTGGCATTTTCGGGCCGAAACATTTTGACGAAATTGCGGATGAAGACTGGCTGCAATTTTTTGAAGTGAACGTAATGAGCGGCATCCGTTTATCGCGCGCTTACCTTAAAAAGATGCTGGAAAAAAACTGGGGCCGTATTATTTTTATTTCGAGCGAATCTGCCATTAACATTCCGGAGGAAATGATCCATTACGGCATGACGAAAACGGCGCAGTTATCCGTTTCGCGCGGCTTGGCGGAACTCACTAAACATACCAACGTTACCGTTAATTCAGTTCTTCCCGGCCCAACTTTATCAGAAGGCGTTGGCAGTTTTATGGAGGATCTGTCAACGAAACAGAACAAAAGCAAGAACCAGGTAGAAGATGAGTTTTTTAAGGAAATGCGCCCAAGTTCGATTTTGCAACGCTTTATTTCTCCGCAGGAAATTGCCAATATGGTTTGTTACATCGCCAGTCCGCTGGCCGCCGGAACCAATGGTTCTGCCATTCGTGTTGATGGCGGCGTGGTAAAAAGCATTATCTAAAAAACATCGGTAAAAGAAGCATCACAAAGCCTTTTTGGAAACAAAAAGATCGGCTGCTGCTTATTGAGTAAAAGATTTTAAGATGAAAAAGATAAGTTTGTTAATATTAATTTCTGCCGGATTAACTTTCACAGCCTGCAATAGTTCGCCAAAAACGGGTGGTGCCCAGGCAGATTCTGGGTCTCATGGCAGTTCTGGCGCAAGCGATACAACAAAATCTATTCAAGGTTCTTCATTAGGAACAAGTGCTTCCGGAAGTGCTGCTGCTTCTGGCAGTGACACAACAAAAACAAGCCATTAAACATTTGCAGTAAAGGCATCAATTGCCTTTACTGCATTTTGAAAACGTTCCTCTCCTGTCCCAGAAATGACCGTGTAATTGGCATTTAACGCTTTTAATTCCTGGTGCCAAACCTGCATAAAATGTTCGCGCTGCGTTGGAAAATTGCGCAGCGGATCGTCTTGCCAAGGCATATCGATATCCAGCAATAAATAAAAATCGTAATGTTGTTTGGGCAATTCGTCCAGCACTTCCTGCGGAGAACTGCCAAACAACGCATCGCTCCATATTTTTACGGTGATAAAAGTAGTATCGCAAATCAGCAATTTATTGGCTTTCGGCAGCAGTTCTTTTTCCAGCGCTAACTGCCCGTGAAACATGTTGATCTCATCTTGCCAAGTACAATCTTCGGTTAAGTTCTCACAATAACCTCGGGCAAACTCAGGAACCCAAATGGTTTGGTAATAATCGGCCAGCCATTTAGACATTGTAGATTTTCCCGTTGATTCCGGGCCGACTATTGCTATTTTGATGATTTTTTGGTTCATTTTTGATTATTTTTCTGTCATCCTGAACTTGTTTCAGGATGACAAACTTTACTTCTGCAACTGATAATCCTTTTTCCAATCGCGGTAACCTAAAGCAGCAATAATTAGATAAAGCGCATACATTCCCGCTGTCAAATGCAAGTGCTTGGCAGTATAAACAATTACATAAATCACATCTACAAAAACCCAGATCAGCCAGTTTTCCAAAACTTTCCGGGCGAGAAAAACCTGTGCAACTAAACTACAGGCCGTACAAAAACTATCGATAAACGGGAAAGCGGCGTCCGTTCCTTTCTTCAGCAAAAAACCTAAAATTGCGGTGAACAGAGTAATGCCGATAATGGAAAGCAGGATTTCTTTTTGGGTGATCCTGATTACCGGAACTTTTTCTGCTGATGTTGATTTCCTGCTCCAAAAGTACCAGCCGTAACTGTTCATCGCCAGAAAATAAAACTGCAAACCCATATCGGCATATAACTTCGCCTCAAAAAAAATGAAAATGTAAATAGCAACGCTGATAATGGCAAGAGGCCAGTTCCAGATCACGTTTTTCGCTGCCAGGTAAACGCACAAAATTCCGGTAATTACGCCGGTTGCTTCCAGTGGGTTTTGCGCCCGAACCCAATCGGTAAAAGCATTCATCAGCATAAAACAAAGATAGTTTTACAGGCATAAAAAAAGCGATGCAATCCATCGCTTTAAATTTTAACCGGTAAAAGAAGCATTACCAAATCTTCACCCGTTTATCCGGATCGATCCACATCGGGTCGCCTTTTTTTATACCGAAAGCCGTGTAAAACTCGTCCACATCAGAAAACGGCGCATTTACACGCAAATAACCTGGCGAATGTACATCTGTTAAAATCTGGTTTGCCAAAGCTTCGTCGCGCTCGTGGCCAAGCCAACCCAAAGAATAGCCTAAAAAGAAACGTTGGATTGGCGTTAAACCGTTGATGGTTTTGCCCGCTTTATATTGTGCCATTTTTTTGAATGCATCCAAACCCAACACAATTCCGCCTAAATCAGCAATGTTTTCGCCTAAAGTTGCTTTTCCGTTTACGTGTAAACTATCTAAAACTTTATAGCTGTTAAATTGATCAACTAATTTTTGCGCGCGCTGCGTAAATTTCACCGAATCCTGCGGTGTCCACCAGGCTTTCAGGTTTCCTTTGGCATCGTACTGGCGACCCTGATCGTCAAAACCGTGTGTAATTTCGTGGCCGATGGTAGAAGCGGCAACGTAACCATAAGCTACGGCATCGTCCACATCCGCATCTTTTATCCCCGGAACCATAAACTGTGCAGCTGGCAACGTGATTTCGTTATTACTCGGACTATAATTGGCGTTATACGTTTGCGGCGTCATGTTCCACTCGGCGTGGTTAACCGGTTTGCCCAATTTGTGAATGTTCTCCTGATATTGCCAGTTGCGTCCGTTCATCACGTTTTCGGCGTAAGATGCGCGGCTGATCTGTAACGTCGAAAAATCTTTCCATTGGTCCGGGTAGCCAACTTTTGGGTGGACAGCAGCCAGTTTTGTTAATGCTTTTTGTTTGGTAGCCGTACTCATCCAATCCAGTTTTTCGATATGTTCTTTGTAAGCGGTGCGGATGGCTTCCACCATATCTTCGTAACGCTTTTTGCTTGCTGCCGGGAAATATTCCTTCACAAAAAGCTGTCCTAAAAGCTCGCCCATCAAGCCGCCTTCATTGTCTAAAACACGTTTCCAGCGCGGCAATTGCTCTTTTCTGCCGGATAAAACCGTTCCTGAAAAGCGGAAATTTTCCTGCTCAAAATCCTTGCTTAAAAAGGAAGCATAAGCCGAAACCAGTTTCCAGCGCAAATAAGCTTTCCAATCTGCAACCGAAAATTGTGTTACGGCTTTGTCTAAATTACTGTAAAATTCGGGCTGGCCAACAATTACAGAATCAACCGAATTTAAACCCATTTTGGGGAAAAGGTTCGTCCAGTTGATGTTTGGCGTTAACTGGTTTAGCTTGGCAACCGGCATTTTGTTGTAATTTTTATACTGATCGCGCAGGGCAACCAGCGTGCGGCTGCTATCTGCCAATGATTTTTCTATGGTAAAAACAGCATTGGCCGCGGCCGCATCAGTTAAACCGGAAAGTTTAAGCATGGTCGGGATATGCTGCTGCGCATAATCGTTCCTGATTTTGGTGGTACGGGCATCGGTTTTAAAATAATAATCGCGGTTAGGTAAACCCAAACCAGCCTGACGAAATTGCAGCATCATCTTCACACTGTTTTTGGCATCCTGGCCAACGCCCATCCCGATGAAATTACGCACGCCGATGGTAGTTAAATAAGCGGCAGCATCCAAAACATCCTGCTTGGTTTTGATCTGTTCGATGCGGTTTAAAGGGGTTTTGATGGCGTTGATACCCAGCTTTTCAATCGTAACCGTATCTAACCCGCTATAATAAAAATCCCCGATTTTTTGCGTGTTCGTGCCTTTTGCGGCGTTGGCTTTTTCGGCATCTTCGTTAATTTTTTTAAGCCGGTCGCGTAAGTCTTCACTTACCACATTGCCAATCCCCCAGCTTGCATAGGCCGCCGGAATCGGGTTTTTTTTGATCCAGCCGCCATTGGCATATTCAAAAAAGTTATCGCCGGGTTTTACGGAAGGGTCGAGGTTTTGATAAACCGGGTCGTTTGCTGTTTTGATTTGTGCTTTTGCGGGTGAATAACTAAATAAGCCAAGCGATAAAAGGCCAAAAGAAACGTAAGTAGCGTTTTTAAATTTCATGTTTTTCTGTCAAAATCTATCTTCCCAAACATAATATTTATTCGGATTGAAATGCTTCTTTTATCCTGTAAAATTTATGCTGATTTAATGTATAAATAATTTAGATTGCTAAAAGCAGTATTTATATTTATGTCCTACTTAAACTTATGAAATCGAAACTTTACCTTGCTTCTTTTATCGCCTGTTTTTTGTTGAGCAATGCCATCGCCCAGAAAAAACAGAACGTTTACTTTTTGAAGAACGATGGCACATATGTAACAAAAAAAGAAGATGCAGATTTTGTTCGCGTGGTCCAGGAACCGGATTCAGGTTCGGTTTTATACAACGTATCTGATTATTATCTTAACAATAATATTAAGCTAATTGCAAAATCATCCGCAATTGAACCAGTTGTTTTAGAAGGAATGGTTGTGAGTTATTATCCAAACAAGCGCAAAAAGCAAATAGCTAACTACACTAAAGGTTCATTATCAGGTATTTATTATGATTATTATCCCAATGGAAAACTTTATCGCTCTATAGAATTTGAAGAACATACACCAATTGGCGGCTATAATTTTTCGCCTGAAACTAACATTGGTTTAATATCTTGGGAAACAATTAAGGATGTATCCGATTCTGCCGGAGTAGCAACTGTAGTATCAGGGAACGGCTATTATAAGGTTTATAATCCGGAATTTACTCAAGTTTTGGAGGAAGGTAAAGTAAAAGAAGGTAAACGTGATAGTGTTTGGATTGGCTTTGATAATAACGGAAAAGTAGTTTATAAAGAAGAATTTGCCGTCGGGAAATTTTTAAAAGGACTTCGAAGTACCAATAACGGTGATAGCATAAATTATACGGTAAAAGAAGCATTGCCAAGTTTTAAAGGAGGCGATAGAGAGTTTGGCAAGTTTATGGCGCAAACTATCCGCTACCCAAGGTATGCTATGGAACGTAATGTTCAGGGCCAATTAATCGTAAGTTTTGCAGTTAATTCAGATGGAAGTTTATCAGAATTTAAAATTTTAAAATCTATAGACCGCGAACTCGATGAAGAAGCAGTTAATGTTCTAAAAAGATCACCAAAATGGAATTCGGCAATCCAAAACGGGCTTCCGGTCAAAGCAAGCTTCACCATGCCGGTAAGTTTTTCACTTTCCAGAGAAGTACGCAGATATTAATCTCATCTTCTCCCAAAAATTACTTCAGAAAACATACCTTTGCATCCCGACAAACAAGTCGGGATTTCTCATCCTTTTCCGTAGAAATCCTAGTTTCAGTTGATTTGTTTTACATGTTCAACTCACAACTTTTTACGTTAAGAAGCCCTATGCCCAGAAATACTTCCATCCATTCCGTTTTAATTATCGGTTCCGGCCCGATTGTAATTGGCCAGGCTTGCGAGTTTGATTATGCCGGTTCGCAGGCTTCTTTGTCTTTAAAAGATGAAGGGATTGAGGTTTCGATCATCAACAGTAATCCGGCAACGATCATGACGGATAAAGTAATTGCCGATCATGTGTATCTGCTACCGTTAAATTGCGACAGTTTAGAACTGATTTTACAGGAACGAAAACTGGATGCCGTGCTGCCAACCATGGGCGGACAAACGGCTTTAAACCTGTGTAAAGAAGCCGAAGAACGCGGTATCTGGCAAAAATATGGCGTAAAAATTATTGGTGTTGATATTGCCGCCATAGAAAAAACCGAGAACCGCGAAGAATTCCGGAAGTTGATGGTGGAAATCGGCGTGGGCGTGGCGCCTTCACAAATTGCCAATTCTTTTTTAGAAGGAAAAGAAGCTGCGCAAAAAATTGGTTTTCCGTTAGTAATTCGTCCGAGTTATACTTTAGGCGGCAGCGGAGGCGGTTTCGTACATAAAAAAGAAGAATTTGATGCAGCTTTAAGTCGCGGATTGCAGGCTTCGCCAACGCATGAGGTTTTGGTGGAGAAAGCCGTAATCGGCTGGAAAGAGTTTGAGCTGGAGTTACTACGTGACAACCGCGATAATGTCATCATCATTTGCTCGATCGAAAACTTTGATCCGATGGGCATTCACACCGGCGATTCAATTACGGTTGCGCCAGCCATGACTTTAAGCGACCGCGCTTACCAGGAAATGCGCAACCAAGCCATTAAAATGATGCGCGCAATTGGTAATTTTGCCGGCGGCTGTAATGTGCAGTTTTCGGTAAATCCGGCAAACGATGATATTATTGCGATAGAAATTAACCCGCGTGTTTCCCGTTCATCTGCTTTGGCTTCCAAGGCAACCGGTTATCCGATTGCTAAAATTGCAGCAAAACTGGCCATTGGTTTTAACTTGGATGAGTTGCAAAATCAAATCACCAAAACAACTTCGGCTTATTTTGAACCTACGCTGGATTATGTGATCGTCAAAATCCCGCGTTGGAATTTCGACAAATTTAAAGGTGCCAATAAAGAGTTGGGTTTACAGATGAAATCTGTTGGCGAAGTGATGGGCATTGGCCGCAGCTTTATTGAAGCATTGCAAAAAGCTTGTCAGAGTTTAGAAATTGGCCGCGCCGGTCTCGGTGCCGATGGACGACAAAGCCGCAATTTGGATGAAATTATGTACAGTTTAGAGCATCCAAGTTGGGATAGGTTGTTCCATATTTACGATGCTTTAAGTTTAGGCGTGCCGATAGAATCTGTGCGTAAAGTAACTAAGATTGACCGCTGGTTTTTAAATCAAATCCAGGAAGTGGTTAATTTGGAAATTGAATTGCGGCGTTATTCTTTGAATAATATTCCCCGGGATTTCTTCTTCAACTTAAAACAAAAAGGCTTTTCGGATGCGCAAATTGCTTATATTTTACAGCATGTAAGCGAAGAAGATGTTTATCAGCGCCGCAAAGAATTAGGTTTGCACCGCGTTTACAAAATGGTAGATACTTGTGCAGCGGAGTTTCAGGCCAAAACGCCTTACTATTATTCTACTTACGAAGGTGAGAACGAATCCATTCCTTCAACCAAGAAAAAAATTATTGTTTTAGGTTCTGGTCCGAACCGTATTGGTCAGGGAATTGAGTTTGATTACAGTTGTGTGCATGGTTTATTGGCTGCGAAAGAATGTGGTTTTGAATCGATCATGATCAATTGTAATCCCGAAACTGTTTCTACCGATTTCAACATGGCTGACAAGCTGTATTTCGAGCCGGTTTTCTGGGAACATGTCCGCGAAATTATCGAACTGGAAAAACCGGTTGGCGTAATCGTTCAATTGGGCGGACAAACGGCTTTAAAAATGGCTGAAAAGCTGCATGAAAACGGCATCAAAATCATCGGAACAAGTTACGATAATATGGATATTGCTGAAGACCGCGGCCGTTTTTCTGATCTGCTGAAAGAATTGGGTATTCCTTATCCAAAATATGGTGTGGCCGAAAGTGCTGAAGAAGCTTTGGTTGTGGCGCATCAGGTTGGTTATCCGGTGCTGGTTCGGCCGAGTTATGTTTTGGGCGGACAAGGGATGAGCATTGTGATCAATGATGAAGATTTGGAAAAAGCAGTTGTAAATCTCCTTAAAAACCTTCCCGGAAACCGTGTTTTGATCGATCATTTTTTAGACCGTGCAGAAGAAGCAGAATCAGATTCGATTGGTGACGGCGAAGATGTGCATATCATCGGTTTGATGGAACATATCGAACCTGCCGGTATCCATTCCGGAGATTCGAGCGCGGTTTTGCCGCCGTTTAATCTTTCTGAAAACGTGATCCGGCAAATGGAAGAACATACCGTTAAAATCTCCAAAGCGTTAGATGTCCGCGGTTTATTGAATATCCAGTTTGCGATTAAAAATGAAGAAGTTTATGTGATCGAAGCTAATCCGCGTGCTTCGCGAACCGTTCCGTTTATCGCAAAAGCTTATGATGTTCCTTACATCAACATTGCAGCTAAAATTATGCTGGAAGCGAATATGCTGAAAGATTTTACGATTGAACGGAAACTGGTTGGTTACGCCATCAAAGAACCTGTTTTCTCTTTCGATAAATTTCCGGAAATTGCTAAAGAATTAGGTCCGGAAATGAAATCCACAGGCGAAGCGATCCGTTTTATACGCGACTTGGAAGACCCGTATTTCCGTCATCTGTACAAAGAAAAGTCGATGTATTTAAGTAAATAAAAATACTTCTTTTAGCACATAAAAAAACCACGTTCTTATAAATTGAACGTGGTTTTTTAGGTTATAAAAGAAGTATCTGTTAATTGAGCAACTGCACACCTCGCGCAGCAATTTCATAAGTGCCGGAGTTGTTATTTTTCTGATGGGTTTTATCCATGCCTGCATTTGCACCTGCGTAATGCTGTTGGTTGTTGGAAATAAATTGTTTAGAAATTACGCCATCGATCAGCACATTTTTACCTCTGATATTTTGCGGAAATTTAAACCCCGCTTTCATAAAATGAACAGAAACCGCCCTTCCTTTGGTATCTCGTAAAGTTAAAGATTCTCCGTTTCTGTTTACATCAGCCACTCTGCCAGAAATTGTAGTAGTGATAGAAGTCCGGCGGCCAAAATAAGTTTCCAGGTCTCCAATAGGATGTGCTGTTTTTACATCCACTTTTTCTCCATATATTTTTCCGCGGGGCGTAATACTTTTCGAACCATCATTAGGACGGGTATCATGTTGGGCCGAAACCGTTAAAGCACTAAAAAGAACAGCTATTGAGAAGAATAATTTTTTCATGGCTTGATTATCGTTTACAATAGCATAACCTTTAAAAAAACAGAAGGTTTTGATTAAGCAAAAAGCAATCAGAAGATAATTTTTTAAGCACTAACTTTAATCATCCGCAAAAACATCTTCCAACTTTAATACAAACCCCGGGAGAATGGGTGTAGTTACCTCCGCATCGGAAGGCAATAATTTAGAAGCTACATATATTCCTTCCTGATTCAATACATAGTTTAAAAAAGTTTTATCCTGAGGAGAAACGATCCAATATTCTTGCACACCGTTTTCTTCGTAAATTTCAAATTTATTCTGTAACTCCGTTTTATTGTTACCCGGGGAAATGATTTCGACTACAATATCCGGTGCACCGATACAACCTGCTTTATCAATTTTGCTACGATCGCAAATTACACAAATATCGGGCAGTACAACTGTAGTTACATCTTCGTTTGTCAATGATTTTTTGGTGAGCCGAACATCAAAAGGGGCAATAAACACTTTGCACTGCTTTTTAAGCAAATAAAGTTTTAATGCAAAATAGAGGTTACCTGCAATATCCTGATGATAAGAACTTGGTGCCGGACTCATTTTAAAAACCCTGCCTTTTATCAGTTCTAATCTTTCTTTAAATTTCCATTGCAGGTAGTCAGCGTAAGTGTAAGTTTTTGAAAGATCAAGGTCTGATAATTTCATTATTTCCTGGGTTTCCATAAATTTAAATTTAACGGCTTTTGATTACTACAAACTATCTATTAATTATCACTAAAAACCTCCTCTAGTTTTAACACAAAACCAGGAAGGATTGGAGTGGTAACTTCGGCGTTTGAAGGCAATAGTTTTGAACCTACATAAACGCCGTCCTGGTTCAAAATATATTTTAAAAAAGTTTTTTGTTGAGGAGAAACAATCCAGTATTCCTGCACACCGTTTTCTTCATAAACATCATATTTGTTCTGTAACTCAGTTTTGTTATTGCTTGGAGAAAGGATTTCTACAACAATATCAGGGGCGCCAATACAACCATTCTTATCAATTTTGTTGCGGTCGCAAATTACACATATATCAGGCTGAACAACAGTTGTTATTTCCTGATTATCACTAATCTTTTTAATTAAACGGACATCAAAGGGGGCTGGATATACTTTACAAGATTTGCCTTTTAAATAATTTGCCAAAACCCTGGTTATTTCCGTAGAAACTTCCTGATGATAAGAACTCGGTGCCGGACTCATTTTAAAAATCCGGCCTTTAATTAACTCAATCCGTTCATCAAATTTCCATTGCAGGTAATCAGCGTAAGTATAAGTTTTAGAAAGATCGAGGTCTGAAAATTGCATTACTTCCTGGGTTTCCATAAACATACTGTTTTTATCAACATAAATTTCGGCATTCCTCAGCCAAAAAGCAACTGAAAAACTTCTTCAATCCGGCTGACAGCCTTTACTTCAATATCAAATCTTGAAAAATCCACGCTCTTTTTATTTTTTCCGCCGGCGGGAAGGTTGTAACGGGAAATAATGATCTGCTCAAAACCCAACTTCTGCGCTTCGGCAATGCGTTGTTCTACGCGGTTTACGGCGCGGATTTCCCCGGATAAACCCAACTCTCCGGCAAAACAGGTTTTAAAAGAAACCGGAATATCTTCGTGAGATGAAATAATAGCCGCCGCCAAACCTAAATCCATTGCCGGATCCTCTACACGTATGCCGCCGGTAATATTCAGGAAAACATCTTTGGCGCTTAACCGGAAACCGCAGCGTTTTTCTAAAACTGCCAGCAGCATGTTCATCCGCTTGTTATCAAAACCGGTGGCCGAACGTTGCGGCGTGCCGTAAGGCGAAGCACTTACCAAAGCTTGGGTTTCTATCAGCATTGGGCGCATACCTTCCAACGTAGCCGAAATGGTGATGCCGCTTAAAGCTTCATCGCGTTGCGATAATAAGATTTCGGATGGATTGGAAACTTCGCGTAAACCTTCGCCCTGCATTTCGTAAATCCCCAGTTCGGAAGAAGAGCCAAAACGGTTTTTGATCGTGCGTAAAATCCGGTAAACGTGGTGCCGGTCGCCTTCAAACTGCAAAACCGTATCTACCATGTGCTCCAAAATTTTGGGGCCGGCAATGGCACCGTCTTTTGTAATATGGCCGATCAGGAAAACCGGCGTACCTGTTTCTTTGGCAAAACGCATCAGTTCGGCGGTACACTCGCGAACCTGCGAAACGCTGCCCGGCGTAGATTCGATATGTGCCGAATGCAAAGTCTGGATCGAATCGATAATCACCAAATCCGGTTCTATCGCTTCAATTTGTTTAAAAATATTTTGGGTAGAAGTTTCTACCAATACAAACGGGTTATTAATTTTGGTGGTAAAAGAAGCACTGATGCGCTCCGAACGCATTTTAATTTGCCGCTCGCTTTCCTCGCCCGAAACATAAAGCACTTTTAAACCGGGAATAATCAAAGCTAACTGCAACATTAAGGTTGATTTTCCGATGCCTGGTTCTCCTCCCAATAAAATCAACGAACCGCCAACAATGCCTCCGCCTAAAACACGGTTTAATTCTTTATCGGGCGTGATGAGCCTATCTTCTTCGGTAAAAGCAATTTCCGAAACCGGAACAGGTTTGTTGGCGCGCTGTAAACTGCTGGTTGCCGGTTTCCATTCGGGCACAGCCGTGCTGGCTTTTTCGATCACTTCTTCTACAAAAGTATTCCATTGCCCGCAGGAAGGACATTTGCCCAGCCATTTCGGTGCTTCAAAGCCGCAGCTTTGGCAAAAATAGGCACTTTTAGTTTTAGCCAACTTATTGTTAGGATTTCAGGATTTTTAAATGATTACAGGATTAATAACGGTTAGTTTTGAGAAGATTAATTCAATCAAAACACAGTTATCAATCTTACAATTTACGGAATTTTTGTTGAAAAAACACCGGTAAAAACAGTATCAAGAAAAAAGGTTTACGGTTTTACAATGTTTGCACATTTCGTAAACCGTAAACCTAAAATTAGATTTGATAATTATTAAAGTTTGATTTCTTCGTTTTTGGAAGATAAGAAATGAAATTCGTTCATTGTATAATTAGGCATACTTTTCACCTTAATCCATTGATGATAATGAACATACCATTTCATCTGGCGGTTATAAATTCCACGCTTAACATAAGCTTCTATAAAAGGATGTACGCAAAGCGTAATTCCTTTTTCATTTTGCTCCTGCAAAACATAATTCAGGTTATTTTCAATATCATCCAAAAGCAAAACACTTGGCCTGACAGTACCGGAACCATGACAGGTTGGGCAAATTTCGGAAGTAACAATATTTGTTTCTGGCCTAACCCGTTGCCGCGTAACTTGTACCAACCCAAATTTACTTGGCGGTAGGATGGTATGCTTTGCCCGGTCGAGCCGCATTTCGTCTCGCAGAAACTCAAAAAGTTCTTTCCGGTTGTTTGGTGTGTGCATGTCGATAAAATCGATTACCACAATTCCGCCCATATCACGCAAACGCAGCTGTCGTGCAATTTCTTTGGCCGCTTCTTTATTTACCTGGAACGCATTTTCTTCCTGGTTTTCTTTGCTGGCCGTTCTGTTTCCACTATTTACATCGATTACATGCAAAGCTTCGGTATGTTCGATCACTAAATAAGCACCGCCAGGAAGATTGACTGTTTTACCGAAAGCAGATTTAATTTGTTTTTCGATACCATAATGTTCGAAAATAGGAACGCTGTTTTTATGCAGCTTAACTATTTTTTCAAGATCGGGAGAAATTTCCTGAACATAAGAGCGTACTTCTTCAAAAATATATTGGTCGTTTACAGTAATGCTTTGAAAATCGGCATTCAGCAAATCCCGTAAAAGTGTAGAAGTACGGTCGATTTCGCCTAAAATCTTTTTAGAGGGTTCTGTTGCAGGTAAATGCGTGATGAAGGTTTCCCATTTGGCAATCAGGTCCAGCAAATCTTTTTGCATTTCCTCTACGCCCTTATCCTCAGAAACCGTACGGATAATTACACCAAAATTTTGAGGTTTGATACTTTCTATAATCTTACGCAGCCGGGTACGTTCGGTGTTGCTTTTGATTTTTTTGGAGATAGAAATAGCATCCGAAAAAGGCACCAGCACAACATACCTACCTGCGATTGACAGATCGGAACTAAGCCTCGGCCCTTTTGTAGAAATTGGTTCTTTAGCAATTTGAACCGGCAACAACTGGTTTTTACTTAAAATATCAGAAATTTTACCCGATTTGGTAATGTCCTGTTCAAGCGAAAAATGCTCCAGTAATTTTGATTTATAACTTCCGCCACGGACTGTTTTAACCAGTTTTAATAAAGACTGTACCTGCGAACCCAGATCGAGATAATGCAAAAAAGCATCTTTTTCGTAACCTACATCAACAAAAGCGGCATTTAAACTTGGCATTACTTTTTTAACACGGCCAAGGTAAATATCGCCAACAGTATAATTATTGTTGATCTGATCTTTATGAAGTTCTACAAGCTGTTTGTTTTGCAACAGAGCAATTGTTGCACCAGCCGGGGAAGCATCGATAACTAATTCTTTTATCAATTGCTACTCCTTTATCAACGGCAAAAATTGCCGTTACATTAAAATATCATGTAAATTATCATAAATAACAAAAAGGCTCTTTGTAAAAACAAAGTGCCTAAATCTTTAAAAAAGTCTATTACTTCTTTTTATGTCTGTTTTTTCTTAAACGCTTTTTACGTTTATGGGTGGCCATTTTATGACGTTTTCTTTTTTTACCGCTTGGCATAACTTCTTTTAATTAGTATTTTATTGTTTAATTTTTTAACTCTTTAATGTATTCGTCCATCTTTTGGTCAAAAGCTGCATCTCCTGCCATTTCCTTGCATTTTTGGTAAGCAGCTATCGCCTCTGGTTTCATACCCAATTGCTTGTAACTTTCTGCGAGATAAAAGTATGGCTCTAATTCCGGTTTTTGTGCAACCACATTTTTAAACCGTTCAACCGCTTTCTCAAACTGCCCAGATTTCATCGAAAATAAACCTAAGTTTAAATTCGCTTTTAAATTCTTTGGGTCTTTGGCAACCACGCCTAACAGCAAAGAAATACCTGCCATTGGGCTTGGCGCGCCTCCGTTTACATAAGCAATGCCTAAACCTGTTTGTGCATCCAAGTTATCGGGTGCTATTTGCATCGCCTTTTTAAAAGATTCTACCGCATTGATAATAAATGCAGGTTGAGCAACAGTATCTTGCGTCAGCTTATAGGCATCGTTAAAATGGTTGCCAGCACTTAACCAATTTGCCAGCGTGTTTTCTTTTCTTGCTAAAGATAAATAGTAAAATGCGCCAGGCGCAGGTACGTTTACATCGTCCCAGGTATGCGCCAAATCTTTTTCTAAAGCCTGCTTTTCTATATCAGAAGCTGCGTTTTTAAGTTGGGATTCTTTAGCTGTGATCTCTGCTGTCATTTGTGGTGTCAGCAGCTTTTTTGCCGCGTCAGAAACATATTCTACGTTAATCTGTAAAGAAGCCTGTGCTATCGGGGCTGCTGCGGCTGCACCTGGTTTGGTACGTTCTTCTTTCGGCCTGATCAACCCTTTTACAGGTAAAGAAATTAAATAAGCCATCATTGCAACAACAATTACAACTACGCCTATTTGCTTCTTTCTCATCACAAAAATTATTTGTCAGATTTAGCTTTGTTGCCCGTGCGTACTTTTTCTACAAAAGTTTTTGCAGGTTTAAAGCTTGGGATAAAATGCTCTGGGATAATAATGGCCGTGTTTTTAGAAATATTACGTGCTGTTTTTTCGGCCCTTTTTTTAATAACGAAACTACCAAAACCGCGTACATAAACATTATCGCCGCTAACCATTGCACCTTTTATCACCTTAAAAAAGGCTTCAACCGTTTCTTGTACGTCTACTTTTTCTATCCCGGTTTTTGTAGAAATTTCAGATATTATCTCTGCTTTAGTCATCTGCTATCTGTTCTTATTTAATTGTAATACTTAGTTGTTTTGGGGTTGCAAAAGTATTGCTTTAAAACGAAACAGCGAAAAAAAACTGTTTTTTTTATCTACACATCTGCCTAACAATGATTTGGTTAGGTTTTGGGTAACTATTTTTGCAAGATGAATTGGAGCGATGAAATACAAAACTGGTACCAGCAACACAAACGAGACCTGCCTTGGCGTAATACAAATGATGCTTATACAATCTGGCTTTCGGAAGTAATTTTACAGCAAACCCGGGTAGAGCAAGGCCTGCCATACTTTTATCGTTTTTTAGAAAAATATCCTACCGTTGCCGCTTTTGCACAAGCTTCTGAAGATGAAATTTTAAAACTGTGGCAAGGTTTAGGTTATTATTCACGAGGAAGGAATATGTTAACAACAGCCCGCCAAATCCTCGAAAACAACCAAGGAATTTTTCCAACTTCTTATCAGGAACTGATCAAACTAAAAGGTATTGGCGAATACACTGCCGCCGCAATTGCCTCTTTTGCTGCCAATGAAGCCAAAGCTGTAGTTGATGGCAATGTTTACCGGGTTTTGTCTCGATGGTTTGGTGTGGAAGAACCTATTAATTCTCCAAACGGAAAAAAGCTTTTTCAGCAATTGGCGGATGAGGTTTTAGACCGAAAACATCCTGGCCAACACAACCAGGCCATGATGGAGTTTGGTGCGATGTTGTGCAAACCCAAAAATCCGGACTGTAAAATTTGCCCGGTTCGTCAGGCTTGCAACGCTTATCAAACCAATCGCATCAACCTACTTCCGGTAAAACTAAAAACGGTTAAAATACGGGAACGTTATTTCAACTACTTTTTGATAACCGATCAACACCAAATTTTACTCAATAAAAGAAGCATGGGTGATATCTGGGCCAACATGTACGATTTACCTTTGATAGAAACACCAGCTTATGTTCCGATAGAAGATGTTGCCATGCTGCCTGATTTTAAAAGTTTTTTTGGCGGCCAGGCCATGATTATTTCTACTTCAGCCATTCAAAAACATATTTTGACACACCAAAGGATTTTTGCCCGGTTTATACATTTACAAGTCAATCCAAAGGAAATCAACCAGCAGCCTTCCTGGTTTTACACTTCTGTTGCTTCTTTAGAGCAGTTGGCGATGCCAAAAATCATTTACCAGTTTTTAGATCAGTTTTACCATTTGCAAAACATCCAGGCGCAAATAATTTTCTCAAAGTAAATTTTATGCCGATAAAAGAAGCATCCGGGGGAATTAATAGGAATGCTTCTTTTATCGCCGCAAAATCAACGTGCCCCAGGCGGACAATGATCTTTTAGAAACTTAGTATAAGTAGTTGCCAGATGCCGGCTCGTGCCCACACCTTCAGAAATAGCGTGCGTTCGATTTGGATAGCTCATAATTTGGAAAACTTTGTTGTTCCTAATTAGCTCGTTCACCATCTGTTCAGCATTATTGTAGTGCACATTATCATCACCCGTTCCATGAACAATTAGCAAATTGCCGCGCAGGTTTTTGGTATAATTTAGCGGGGAACCTTCCACGAAATAATGCTTGTCTTCCGGCAGCAAACCCATATAACGTTCCTGGTAAATATTGTCGTAGTTCAACTGATTGTCAACTGCTGCAATAGAAATTCCGGTTTTATAAACATCCGGGTATTGAAACATCAGGTTTAAGGTTGATGATCCACCGCCGCTCCAGCCCCAAACAGCAACGCGACTGGTATCAACATAAGTCCGTTTTAAAATTTCTTTGGCTGCCATTGCCTGGTCGCGGATATTGATTATACCAATATTATGGTAGATGGATTTGCGCCATTCGCGGCCTTTTGGTGCCGGAGAACCACGGTTTTCGACAGAAGCGTAGATGTAACCGTCATTCGCCATGCTGCCCACATACAAACGGTTGAAACCTGTGCCATAAGTATCTTTAACGGTTTGGCTGGCCGGTTCGCCGTAAACGTAAAACACGATCGGGTATTTTTTGGTCGAATCAAAATTGGTTGGTTTAATCATCCAGCCATCCATTGTTACACCATCTGCTGTTTTTACCTTGAAAAATTCTGGTTTATTAACAGACACATTGTTTTGGTTTCGACGGGAAGACTGATTGGCACCTATTTCTTTATGTTTTGGAAGTGAAACCACATTGGATGTTGGGTAAGTATAACTGTTAGAAAAATTATGTAAAGCCACTTTTCCGTTTGGCGAAATATCATAACTATGCGTTCCTGGTTCGTCTTTCGGCGTAACGCGTTCTGCTGTTCCGTTGCCGTTTAGGTTTACTTTATACAAATATTCCTGCGTTGCATTATCCGGCGAAGCCATAAAATAAACCAAGCCGTTCTTTTCATCAATTTTTTCTAAACTGATGACATCAAAATTGCCTTTGGTCAGCAATTTTTCTTTTCCATTTCTGTTGATGTTGTAAATATGCCGCCAGCCGTCTTTTTCGCTTAGCCAGATAAAACTTTTCCCTTTTTCAACCCAATCCCAGCCAATTGCTTCAGGTTTTGCATCGATCCAAGCCTTGTCCGTTTCGGTTGATACTGTTTTTACCTCACCAGAAATTGCGTTGCACAACATAATCCTACTTTCATTTTGTCTGCGGTTTAATTGCTGGATGATTAGTTCGTTTGAATTATTTGCCCATTCCATTCGCGGAATATAATGCTGAACATCATCTCCAGGAACATTCATCCATTTAGTTTTATTATCGCTGAGAGAAATCACCCCAATCCTGCAACGGCTTGGATATTCGCCCACGACCGGATATTCAACCGGAACGGTGAAAGGATACAACGAATCTGTGGTGTTCAGCATCAAATAATTCTTGATTTTGTTGGCATCGATTTGCCAGTAAGCAATAGCTTTTCCATCCGGCGACCAGCGGAAACCATCACGGCAGTCCAGTTCTTCTTCGTAAACCCAATCGAATGTGCCGTTAATCAGTTTTTTCGTTCCGTCTGATGTTAGTTTGCTAACTGTGCCTGATGCTAAATTTTCTGTAAAAATATTGTGTTCGCTTACGTAAGCTACTTTAGATGCATCCGGAGAAAATTTGGCAAACATTAAAGAAGAAGCCGGGCGCGCCGCACCAATTTGCTTTAAAGTTTTTGCTGTTAGATCGGCTACCCAATAATCGCCGCGGGTATCGTAGCGCCAAACTTTTTTGGTGTTGGTGTAGATCAATACTTTTTTGCCATCTTCAGAAAAAACAAAACTACGGACTGCAAGAGGAGCCGTTTGGCCTTTCGGCGTAAGCAATGCTTCGTTTACCAGTATAATTTCTTTGGATGGATCGCTTACATCTGTTTGTACAATAGAACCATTTTGGCGGTGCATGTAACTATTGCCGTCTTTCGTCCATTGCGTACCGGAACCGAACTGTGCATAGACCTGGCCAAGTGTTATAAATTGAAAAACAACAACCAACAGAAACGTTGACTTGAGTAACTTTTTTATCATGTAGAATAGTAATTCCTTAGATTTTAGCCAAAGTATGAGATTTAGCAGCTTGAAATTTAAAAAAGTTAAATTAAGATAAAAGGTTTTGCCTTAACAAAAACTCCATTTGATTATTTGATATTGCCAATTCGCCATTTAAGTTTTTTATGTCTTTTGCAGCTTTATAAACTTCGTAAGCCCTTTTTATAGTCATATCAAGTTCTTCTTCGTTCCAGGGTTTACTTAAATAATGAAAAATTTTGCCTTTGTTAACTGCATCTATTACAGCATTCATATCGGCATAACCGGTTAAAAGTATTCTGATTGGATCCGGATATACTTCTAAAACTTTTTCTAAAAATTCAATGCCTGTCATTTCAGGCATCCGTTGATCAGTTATAATAATTTCTACAGGCTTGGTTTCCAATATTTTTATACCTTCCATAGCACTAATGGCAGTATAAACTTTATACTTTAACCTAAAAACAGCTTTAAAAGAAATTAAATTATTTTCTTCATCATCAACGTATAGTATGTTTATCTTTTCTTCTTGCATAAGTTACAACATTTAGTTTTTTACCTTTGAATTAATATGATTTTATAATAACAAAATTAATGTAAACACAAGGTAGTGTTTTACGTACAAAAAGCACATGCGTTTTAAAAAAACAAACCTTTTTAAAATTAATAAATGGAAAAGACCACAGAAGTAGCTACTAATATCTATCAACCTAAATTTTTTAGATTGAACGATGTTAATAATAAAGAAAAATACCAACTTTTATTACAATCAGAAAACCACATTTCTGTTTATGATGAAATAGAAGGACAACTAAGGGAACTTATTAAATGCCTTAACCCTTCCATAAAAATTAACGCAGATGAATATCCTGGATTAATTGAAAAACATCTTAACGGCCAATCTATAAAAGAATACGGTGTATGGGTTTATTATCCGTGGAGCAACAAGTTAATACACCTGCTGGACGAAGAAGAATTTATTGAGGTAAGGACCAATAGAAACCGTTATAAGATAACTTGGGAAGAACAGCAAGAACTCAGAACTAAGAAAATTGGAGTTATCGGTTTGTCTGTGGGTCAATCTGTGTCAGTTACGTTAGCAATTGAACGTTGTTTCGGCGAACTGCGTATTGCCGATTTTGATGAATTAGAATTAACAAACCTAAACCGGCTTAGAACTGGAGTCCATAATTTAGGCTTAAAAAAAACCATTATTGTAGCCAGGGAAATTGCAGAAATAGACCCTTTTTTAAAAACGGTTTGTTTTCATGAGGGAATAACAGAAAATAACATAGAAAATTTCTTGCTGGGTAATGGTAAATTAGATATACTGATTGATGAATGTGACGGAGTTGATATAAAGCTAAAGTGCAGGATCGAAGCCAAAAAACATCAAATTCCTGTTTTAATGGAGGCGAGCGACAGAGGAACTGTTGATGTTGAAAGATTTGACCTCGAACCAACACGTCCTTTATTACATGGTTATGTGGAACATTTAGATGTATCAAAGTTTCATACATTAACTACTAACGAACAAAAACTTCCCTATCTCTTGGCATTTGCGGGTGTTGAAACCTTATCGACCCGAATGAAAGCATCTGCTGTTGAAGTTGGACAAACAATATCTACCTGGCCGCAACTTGCCAGTGCTGTTACTATGGGTGGCGGAATTACTGCTGATATTTGCAGAAGAATTCTTTTAGATCATTTCCATCAATCCGGGAGATATTTTATTGATATTGAAGAACTGGTTGGTGACCCTAAAGAGGAAAGCAAAGTATTTCATTACGATATAGAAAAGCTTACTGTTGAAAGAATGAAAAGCTATGCCAATAAAATTCCTTACCAAGAAGAAAAAGATGCAGTTTACAGCAAAGAAGTTATTGAAACACTGATGCAGGCAGCCCTTGTTGCGCCTTCACCTGGAAATAACCAGCCTTGGAAATGGTACTTTGACGGAAAGCAGTTAATACTTTTAAACGATGAAGAGCGGGCAACTTCTTATGGAGACTTTAATTATATGGCTACCTATATGTCTTTTGGCACTGCTATCGAAAATATAAAGATAAAAGCAGCAGAACTAAAATTAAATGTTAGTGTAAAATATTTCCCCCTAAAAGACAAAGGTGACTATGTGCCTGTTGCAGTTTTTCAATTTAATAGAAATAGTGCAATTGTAAAAGATGATTTAGTAAACTATTTGAACACCCGATATACAAACCGCCGTATTGGAGATAATATTACGATAAACGAATGTGTATATAATGATTTTAAAGCCTCAGTATTTGCCATAAAATCGGTTGATTTAAAATTTATAACAGACGACGAACGCTTGCAAAAAATAGCAAACATTACCGGAAAAGCAGAAAAACTGAGAATGTTTATTCCACAGGGACATTATGAACTTTTCGAGAAAGAAATAAGATGGACTAATGAAAGTGCAGAAAGTACCAGAGATGGATTAGATATACGGACGCTTGACTTGGATGTAAAAGATGCTATAGGATTTCGTGTGGTAAAAGATGCACGTGCCATGAAATTAGTAAGTACATGGAACAAAGGAAGTGCTTTAGAAAATATGACAAAAAAGCTTGTTTCAACAGCTTCAGGTATTGGTTTGATAACAATACCAGCTTTCACACCAGAAAATTGTATTACAGCAGGAAATGCCGCCGAACGAATTTGGTTAACTGCAAGTAAACATCGTATTTCTATGCAGCCGGCCTTGGCTGCCGTGTTACATTTTGCCCGCTTAATACAAGGGAGAGGCATAGATATGCCAAATTATATACAAACACAATTTAGAGAATTGCATGAAGAGTTTGTGTCAATATTTAATCTTAATTCTAACGAAATCCCCATGTTTTTATTTAGGCTTTTTAATGCCACTGAGCCAACGGTAAAGTCATTAAGACTAAATTTAGAAGATATTTACTTTTCCTAAACAAAATATGACATCGGTTTCATTCAGGGTATTTAAAGCTATTGATGAACCTGAAGCATGCCAACGATTTATAGAAGGGCATAGAAGAGTTTTAGAAATATATGGTATAACCATGATTACTTCCAATAAAGCTTTATGGACTGAACATAAAAATACTTATGTTATACTTGTTGAATCTACAGAAGATGGAAAAGTAGTAGGTGGCGCAAGGGTACAAATTGCAGATGGTGTTCTTTTATTACCAATTGAAGACGCAGTTGGAATTGTAGATAAAAGAATCTATGAAATTGTTGATACCTACAGAAATGAATCAGTAGCTGAACTTTGTGGTTTGTGGAACTCGCGTGAAATTGCAGGGTATGGTATTGGAAGTAGTTTTTTAACAAAAACTGGTATTGTGTTAACAAAAATATTAAACATAAAAACATTACTTGGTTTGGCTGCTCCTGCAACTATAAAAATGGGGTTAGAATGTGGATTTGAAATTGAAAGATCTTTAGGAAACAATGGATTTTTTAATTATCCTAAGTTAGATTTAGTAGCTACTGCAATTATAATTAAAGATGTAAATAACATAGAAAGTGCTACTGAATTTAGTAATAATTTTATAAAAGACTTATACAATAACAGAACAAAGCAAAACATAGAAAAAGGGCCCAAAGGAGAAATAAAAGTAAAATATAATTTAACATTAAAAAATTAAAGTGCTAAGTTTTAAAAATTTTTTAATACTAATAACTATTATTGTAATTTGCATTAAAACTAATTCTTGTTTTGCAATTGACAATAATATTCCAATTGTCAAAACTATTTCTTATTTTGAAGATAAAAGTAAAAAAATAACAATTACAAATGCTACAAAGCAAAACTTTGAACAAATAAATTCTACTCCATATTTTGGTTTATCCAACTCAGTATTTTGGTTTAAAATAGTTATTAAAAACAATTCAGCTAATGAGGATTTGCTTCTTGAAATACAAAATACTTCATTAAGTTCTGTTACTTTATATAAAACTGAAGGCGAAAAAACAACCTCTATAGTAGCAGGAGAATACACTCCATTTTCACTTAGGCTATTTCAAAGTCCTACTCCTTTATTTCAAATAATCATTCCAAAAAACAAACAAAGTATTTTCTTTATAAGAATATCAAGTAACAGTATAATCCAACTTCCTTTATTAGTTGATACAACATATAAAGTTTTAGGTTCAATTAGTTTCAATCAGTATATATTCGGAATATACATTGGGATAATATTTGTAATGTTCTTTTACAATCTTTTTATTTACATTACTGTAAAAGATAGTAGTTATTTATATTATGTAATATATATTTTAATTATTGGGTTCACTCAAGCCTGCTTAAAAGGTTACGCTGGTAAATTTCTTTGGCCAGAAAATACATGGTTGATTGTACATGCTCAAATTATTACTATTGGTTTATCTGGTGTTTTTTCCGTATTATTTGCTATCAAGTTCTTAAATGCTAAACTTCATGCTCCACTATTTTACAAGTTTTCTATTTTAATTATTTGTTGTGATATTGTTGGAGTCATTTTTACATTGTTAGATTTTTATAGTTTTGCTCAACAATTGTTTCAGATAGTAAGTGGAATAGGGTCTATACTAATAATGTTTTATGGAATTATTATATATAAAAAAGGATACAAACCTGCGCTTTTCTTAAATATATCTTGGGCTTTTTTTTTAAGCGGTGTCATAATATATATTTTAAAAGATGTTGGCTTATTAAACTACAATATTTTTACAAGTAATTCAATTCTTATAGGCTCTGCAATAGAAGCTACATTACTTTCATTTGCACTGGCTGATAAAATAAATGTTTATAAAGCAGAAAGCTTAAAAGCCGTACAAGAAAAGGCCGATATGGTACGTGAGCAGAACGTTATGCTTGAGGCTAAAGTAACAGAGCGCACGGTAGAATTACAGGCCTCTAATACGGAATTAAACAAAACTTTAGTAGATTTAAAAGAAGCAGAGTCACATCTGGTAGAAGCTGAAAAAATGGCTTCTTTAGGACAATTAACGGCTGGTATTGCACATGAAATTAATAATCCTATTAATTTTGTTACCTCAAATGTAGCACCATTAAAACGGGACGTTGACATGCTGATAGACGCCATAACCACTATCGAAGAGGTAGGATTATCAGAAGGTTCTATTAAAGAAAAGACGAATAGAATTGAAGAGTATAAAGAAGAAATTGATTTTGATTATTTAAAAATAGAAATTAGCCATCTTTTAAAAGGCATACACGAAGGTGCATCCAGAACAGCCGAAATTGTAAAAGGCTTGCGTGTTTTTTCCAGGTTAGATGAAGATGACCTAAAAAAAGCCGATATTAACGAAGGATTAGAATCAACTTTGGTTATCGCCAATAATCTTTTAAATAACAAGATCAAGCTTGATAAACAATATGGAAATATACCTCTTATAGAATGTTATCCGGGTAAGTTAAACCAGGTGTTTTTAAATATTATTTCAAACGGTATCTACGCTATTAAAAAGAAGTTTGAAGATCAACCAGGTGGGATTTTAAAAATAACTACTTGTTGTGACGAAAAAAATGTTTTTATCAAAATTGAAGATAACGGTATTGGTATGGATGAGGTAACAAAGAAAAAAATATTTGAACCCTTTTTCACTACAAAACCTGTTGGTGAAGGCACAGGTTTGGGCATGTCGATCACGTACAATACAATTAAAAAACATAATGGACAAATTCATATTAATTCTACCCTTGGAAGCGGTACTGAGTTTATCTTAGAACTTCAGTTACAAATGGAATAACCAATTATGGAAGCCAATAAACCTGATAAAATAAAAGTTCTGTATGTAGATGACGAAGCTAACAACCTTGTAGGTTTTAAGGCCAGCTTTAGGTTGAATTATCAGGTTTTAATTGCCAACAATACCTCGGAAGCACTTGATCATTTAAATAAAAACCCTGATATAAAAATTATTTTTTGTGACCAACGTATGCCTGACAAAACAGGTGTAGAGTTTTTTGAAGAAATACGCAATCAGTTTCCTAACCCAATCCGGATATTGCTAACTGCCTATGCAGATATAGAAGCTGTAATTGAAGCAATAAACAGAGGCAATATTTTTAGATATGTAAAAAAACCTTGGGCAGAAGCTGATATTATATCTTCTATAGAAGAAGGCAGTAAGTTTTACATGGTAAACTCTTTGCTTTCAGTAAAAAACCTGGAGTTACAAAAGGCTTACAAAGAGCTTGAAAAATTTGCTTACAGTGTTACCCATGATTTAAGAGGGCCATTGTTAAGTATTTTGGGCGCAGTGGATGTTGCACAATATATTGATGATATCGAAGAGATCAAAGAGATGTTAAGGCTGATGGAAAAATCAGTAAAAAAGTTAGATGTTTTTATTTTAAACATCCATGATTATTACAGCCTTAAACAGGGAGAGCTTCAAATTAAAGAAATTGATTTTGATGAAGTTGCAAAAGATCAGGTTGAGGATTACAAGATTACCACGAACATTAAAAATATTAATTTCGTTACTAATGTTGAGCAAAATGAAACTTTTAGAACAGATTTAATGTCCCTTAAAATTATACTTAGTAATTTATTATCTAATGCTTTTAAATATCAACAAAAAAACAATCCTAATAAATTAGTAGAATTAAACATACAAGTAAAAAGAGGCGTAGCAACTTTACAAGTTAAAGATAATGGAATAGGCATACTTGAAAAACATATTGAAGATATTTTTAATATGTTTTTTAGGGCAACAGCAGAGGAAGTTGGATCTGGCATTGGATTATACAATGTAAAAGATGCCGTTGTTAAAATTGGAGGAGAAATAAAAGTAAGTTCTGTTTTTAATGAAGGAACAACTTTTTTAATCACAATACCCACAAAATAAACTAATGCAGCAAAATACAAATTTTATTATTATAGATGATAGCAAAGAAGATTGTTATCTAATTAAAAAGAGGTTGCATTCGCTCGATAAAAACTTCAATATTAAATCTTTTTTAAGTGCAGAAGAAGCATATGATTATATAAACAAAACAGGCAGCGATGTACCCGGACATCTAACCAAAAATATTATTATTTTAGATATATATATGCCTTTAATGGATGGTTTTGAATTTGTGGAGGAGTTTGAAACTTTACCTAAAAGTGTACAAGATAATTATTTGATATGTGCACTTACTTCTTCTATCAATAAAAATTATATTGATAAAATAAACGCATATAAATCTGTCAAATATTTTTTAGAAAAACCTATTAAAACAGAAAGTTTGTTAGAATTGATCCAAGTTGGATAATTGAATAAAGAATTTTATTAATTTTAATGCAAGTATAGCTTGTAGATTTTTTATATGTAAAAGGAGCAGCTTAAATTAAGATGCTCCTTTTATCGGTATAAAATTGATGACAGATAAGTTTTTAAATAACGCTGACTTTGATCATGTTGGTCCTTCCTTTTTTCTCCATTGGGATAGCACCTGTATTGATTACAACATCACCATCTTCTACTAAATTTTGACTTTTTAAAATATCGTTAATTTCCTGAATACTATTGTCTGTAGAAGTGGTATCAAACTTATCATAATAAAACCCTCTAACGCCCCATAATAAACTTAAAGTTCTAAGTAAATGGCGATTACGGGCAAATATAAAAGTATTTGCTTTTGGCCTGTGGCTCGAAATTTCAAATGCCGTATATCCAGTAGAGGTCATGGAAACAATACCTGCCGCATCAGTTTGTTCGGACAAGATAACAGCCGCATTGCATATTGCATCAGATAAAACCGTAGAAGATTTTTCGTTTACTGGTTTTGGCGTATTAAAATTATACCCGTTTTCTTCTACGTTACGGATGATTTTTTGCATCGTTTCAATTACAATCACCGGAAACTCGCCAACAGAAGTTTCTCCACTCAGCATCACGGCATCTGCCCCATCTAATACAGAATTTGCCACATCGTTCACTTCGGCGCGCGTTGGCCTTGGTGTGGTAATCATACTTTCCAGCATTTGCGTTGCTACAATTACCGGTTTAGAAGCTGCACGGCATTTACGGGCAATCATTTTTTGCAACAACGGAACTTGTTCCATTGGCATTTCAACACCTAAATCCCCACGGGCAACCATTACGCCGTCAGTAGCTTCAATAATCGCATCAATATGTTCAATCGCTTCTGGTTTTTCAATCTTCGCAATTACACGGGCCGATTTACCGCTTCTGCTTATAATACGCTTTAAATCAACAATATCTACTTCTGTACGAACAAAAGATAAACCAATCCATTCTACGTCATTCTTCAACGCAAACTCTAAATTAAATAAATCTTCTTCGGTTAAACTTGGTATAGAAACTTTGGTATTGGGTAAATTAACGCCTTTACGCGAAGTTAAAATACCTCCATGCACCACTTCGCAAACTACAGTATCTTTATTATTGGTTTCTTTAACCCGCATTTGCAGTTTACCATCATCCAACAAAATAATTTCCCCGGCAACTACATCCTTTGGAAAACTATCATAAGTAATGTAAATCTGCTTTTCATCACCAATGCACTCATTTGTGGTTATGTTGATGGTTGTTCCATTAATAAGTTGGACACCGCCTTCTTTAACCAAACCAATCCTGATTTTCGGTCCTTGTAAATCGGCCAAAATACCAACATTTAACTTGTACTGTTCGTTTATTTCACGAATATTATCAATGGCAATTTGATGATCTTCTTGTTTTCCATGAGAAAAATTTAATCTGCAAACGTTTACACCAGCCCTGATCAAAGATAACAGCATCTCTTTCTGTGATGAAGCAGGCCCAAGCGTGGCAACTATTTTAGTTCTTTTGTGAGAAATTTTCATTTAATATAAATAAAGGTTAATTTTTTGGAAGCTTCTTTTATGAGGCAAAATTAGTGTAAATTTTTACACTGAGCGAAATTGTTTAAAACAACAGGTTTTCGTTGGATTTAAGCACTTTAGGGTCTATCTCTACAACTGATTCTACACTTTCTATTTGCCTTAACCGTAACAACATGTCGTCCAGGTCTTCTTTGTCAAAATGGTTTTTGATAAGTATAAAATAATCAACATAAGCCATTTCTGAAATAAGATAGCCTGCTGTGCTGTGGTTTGCAATGATATAAAACTCGGTTTCTGATGATTCAATTTTGAAGAAATACTGCGAAAACTGCAGCGGTTCACTTCCTGAGAACAAATTCAAACGATAATCCCCTGCTTTCTTAAAATCAGTGTTTAGCTGTTTGTTAATGTAATAGCACAGTTTATAGTCCTTCAAAACAGAAGTAACCGAAATTAATATAAAATCCAGGTCTAACTCAAAACTCAGTATTTTTCTGCTCAAAACTATAGGTTATAAAATTATTCTAAATTACAAATCAAACTATTATTAACTTTATATAACTGATAATTTTATTTACAATTCTTATTAAATTCACAATAAAAAACCGGCATAAAAACAGCATTGCAATATACCAGGAATTAACTGGAGCAAAATCTTATGTTAGGTTTGATATTTGATTTAATTTATTTTTCTTTGCACAGATTTATTTAACCATAAAAAATTTAAGACCATGTCTGATATCGCTTCCAGAGTAAAAGCAATTATAGTAGAAAAATTAGGTGTTGACGAAAATGAAGTTACACCAGAAGCCAGTTTCACTAACGATCTGGGTGCAGATTCTTTAGATACTGTAGAACTGATCATGGAGTTTGAAAAAGAATTTAATGTAGCTATTCCTGATGATCAGGCAGAAAATATTGGGACTGTAGGGCAAGCAATCGCATATCTTGAAAAAAACGTTAAATAATTAGCTCTTTTTATTAGTTAAATGGAGTTAAAAAGAGTAGTTGTAACAGGTCTTGGCGCACTTACTCCAATTGGCAACAATGTTCCTGATTTCTGGAATGCTTTGCTTACTGGAGTAAGCGGGGCTGACATGATAAAAGGGTTTGATACCACAAAATTTAAAACAAAATTTGCCTGCGAAGTAAAAAACTTTCTTGCCGAAGAAATCTTTGGCAAAAAAGAAGCCCGTAAAATGGATCCATTTGTCCATTTTGCAATGGTTGCTGCAGATGAAGCTGTACGAGATGCTAATTTAGATTTCCCTAATTTGGATACCAACCGGATTGGCGTTATCTGGGGTTCCGGCATTGGTGGCCTTAAAACGTTTTTAGATGAGGTATCTAACTTTGCCAAAGGTGATGGTACTCCCCGTTACAATCCTTATTTTATTCCCAAAATGATTTTAGATATTGCCCCTGGGCACATATCTATTAAGTACGGGCTGCGCGGCCCAAACTTTTCTACTGTATCTGCTTGTGCTTCCGGGACTAACGCTTTGATCGATTCTTTCAATTACATCCGTTTAGGTATGTCGGACGTTATTATATCCGGAGGTTCTGAAGCTATTATTAATGAGGCTGGTATCGGTGGCTTTAACGCTATGCACGCTTTATCTACCCGCAATGATGATCCGGCAACTGCTTCCCGCCCTTTTGATAAAGACCGGGATGGCTTTGTGGCAGGCGAAGGCGCAGGTGCTGTTATTTTGGAAAGCCTGGAACATGCAAAAGCGCGGGGAGCAAAAATTTATGCTGAAATGATTGGCGGCGGCATGAGTGCCGATGCAAACCATATTACTGCCCCGCACCCTGAAGGTTTGGGCGCACGATTGGTTATGACAAACGCACTCAGAGATGCCGGTTTAACTACTGCCGATATCGATTACATTAATGTTCACGGCACTTCTACACCTTTAGGGGACATCAGCGAAACAAAAGCGATTGTAGGTTTATTTGGTGACGATGCTTATAAACTAAACATCAGTTCTACTAAATCCATGACTGGCCATTTATTGGGTGCAGCCGGTGCTATCGAAGCTATTGCTTCTGTGCTTGCCGTTAAAAATGACATCGTCCCTCCTACCATTAACCATTTTACAGACGATCCGGAGTTTGACCCTCAATTAAACTTCACTTTTAATAAAGCACAAAAACGCTTAGTCCGTGCTGCACAAAGCAACACGTTTGGTTTTGGCGGACATAATGCTTCTGTAATTTTCAAGAAATACGAAGAATAGTTTGAATGCCGGTTTTAAGGTTTTATAAGCTTTATTTATCCCCCAACAGAAAATACGTTAAGCTGTTAAAAAACTTACTGGGTTTTGTGCCCGGCAATTTAATGTTATATCGCTTGGCGTTTCGGCATAAATCTGTAGCGCAGGTTATAAAAAAAGGTGTTAAAAACAGTAACGAAAGGTTAGAATTTTTAGGCGATGCCGTTCTGGGTTCTGTTGTAGCAGAAATCCTTTTCAAAATGTACCCTTATGAAGATGAAGGTTTTTTAACAGAACTTCGATCTAAAATTGTAAGCCGCATTAATTTAAATGCGCTTGGCAAAAAATTAGGTTTTGAACAATTGGTAGAATTTGATACCCGCGTTATCAATACCAGCCGACAAAGTTCTTTGCTGGGCGATGCTTTTGAAGCTTTGATTGGTGCAGTTTACTTAGATAAAGGTTACAATTTTACCAAAGATTTTTTGACTAACCGAATTATCAAATCTCACATTGATATCCACAAATTAGAAAATACGGAAACCAATTTTAAAAGTAAGCTGATTGAATGGTGCCAGCGCCACAGTAAAGATATTTGCTTTGAACTAACTACTAATCAGCAAGGAGAAAGCTCCAAATTATTTACGGTGCAAGCTAATATTGATGGCGAGGTTTTTGGAAGCGGCAAAGAATTTAACAAAAAAACAGCCGAAAAACTGGCAGCCGAAAAAGCCTGCGAAGCTTTAGGAATTTAGATTTTCCTTTTCGATATTGCCGCTGTCATTTTCGACTAAAGGATAAATCTTCTTTCAATAAGAACAATAATTTTAGTCGATAAAAGAAGTATGTTGATCCTTTCGCTTTAAAGAAGATTCCTCATTACGTTTCGGAATGACAGCAGAAACACTTCTTTTAATACAGTTTTTTTAGTGGCGGCAAGCCTTTTCCTTCTTTAAAACCTTGTGCTGATTTTTTTACGTAATTGATCAAATCATAATCATTCCAGGCAGAAAGCTGATCAAAAGATGGCCGGTAACTATCCATAAACGACTGAATTTGCTCTTCCTTTAAATCTGTAACCTGCTTTACAAGGCTTTTGTTAAAGCGTTTATCAACACTCAATTCACACAGTTCATTTTGAGAAAACTCCTGAAAGTGCTTTGCCTGCTTAGGCGTTTTGCCAAAAAGCTCGTACAAGCCAGTTAATGGAGAAGTTAGCATAGAAAGTGCAGGCGGCTTCCCGTTATAAAAACTGCCCTGACTGCGGTACTGCCTTAACACTTCATCCAGTTCCTGCTTTTTGGTTTGGCCAACAATCCTAACTTCATTTAGCTGGATAACGGGCGACATTTGTATAACTACATCTTTTTGGTCTGCAACAACATAGAAATAGTCGCTGTAATCTTTTTTAAAAATCTTAACCGTATCGCCAACATTTACTTTAATACTAAACCAGCCTAAATCGGTACTGGCAACCGTAGTTTTATTGTTTTTATTGAAAACTAAGGCATTAGCTACGCGCTGCCCGTTTTGCCGGTGAAAAATAACACCTTTCAGCAAAAACTCCTGCTGGGCAAAAACCGGATGAAGACTACAAATACAAAGGAAGACCAATATCAATTTCATCTCCCAGAAAAAACTTTTAAACATCGAAGTAAATTTACTAAAAGCAAAAATGGTTAAGCGTTAAACTATGTTAATTATCAATTTTAGGGCGATAAAAACAGTATCGGCTTCTTTACAAGCTTAGTTTAGGCAAAACTTTAGCTGTGTTGATTAATTTTTATCTTTGCAGATGATAAAATCCATGACAGGTTTTGGCCTTAGCAGCCACGACTTGGGAAACGTAAAATATACGGTCGAACTTAAATCCCTCAACAGTAAATTCCTCGAACTGTCCGTTAAACTTCCCCGTGCTTTTGCCGAAAAAGAATTTGAACTGCGCAACGAATGCAGCCGATTAATTGAACGCGGCAAAGTAAACCTGGTTATCAACATAGAACAAAATGAAGCTAAAAATGCAGCAGCAAGTATTGATGTAGTCTTACTGCAGCAATATTTAAAGCAGCTAAAAGAAGTAAGCAGCCAATTGAACGAACCAACTTCCAACTTGCTGCAACTGGCTTTGGGTTTGCCGGAAGTAGTTAAATACACCGAAGAAAAAGCATCAGAAGATGAGTGGAAAACGGTTGCGCAGGTTTTTAAAAAAGCGGTGGATGCGTTTCAGCAATTTAGGTTGGATGAAGGAAATGTGCTGGAAAATGATTTAAAACTTCGGATCAGCAATATTCTTGAAAACTTATCGAAAGTAGAAATAGCAGAACCCGAAAGGATTTTAACGGTAAAAGAACGCTTAAACCATTTTTTGGCGGAAGCAGTTGGCCGGGAAAATATCGACCAAAACCGTTTTGAGCAGGAATTGATTTATTACATTGATAAACTGGATATTACAGAAGAAAAAATCCGCTTAAAAACGCATTGCGATTATTTTTTGGAAACGTTAAAAAGCCCGGATGCCAATGGTAAAAAGTTAGGTTTTATTGCCCAGGAAATTGGCCGGGAAGTAAATACGCTTGGTTCTAAAGCAAACAACGCTGCAATACAAAAGCTGGTAGTTGGCATGAAAGAAGAGCTGGAAAAGATGAAAGAACAATTGTTGAATGTGCTTTAAAGGGTCATAGTTAATAGTTTATGGATCATAGAAGCTCCCATGAACCATAAACTATGAACCATTAACCAAAACTTATGAACCAAAGCGGTAAACTTATAATCTTTTCTGCGCCTTCCGGGGCTGGCAAAACGACGATTGTGCATCATTTGTTAAGTAAATTTCCGGATCTGGAATTTTCAATTTCTGCCACAACACGCAAGCCGCGCGGAGATGAGCAAGATGGAAAAGATTATTACTTTATTTCGCAAACGGAGTTTTTGCACCGCATTGCCCAAAAAGAATTTGTAGAATTTGAGGAAGTTTACTCGGGTACTTTTTACGGTACTTTACGCGGAGAAATTGAACGGATTTGGAACAAGGGCAAACATGTTATTTTTGATATTGATGTAATTGGCGGCCTCCACTTAAAAAGAAAATATGATGGAAAAGCACTGGCTATTTTTGTGCAGCCGCCATCTTTAAAAGTGTTGATTGAACGTTTGAGCGGACGTGGAACCGATACGGAAGAAAAGTTACAGGAACGTTACACCAAAGCTGCGAAAGAATTAGATTACGCACCGCAGTTTGATCTGATTTTAAAAAATTATGAGTTGGCGATTGCCTGTGAAGAAGCGGAAAAATTAGTTGCAAATTTTATTGGACATTAAATTTTACCTGGTAAAAGAAGCATGAAGATTGGTTTGTTTTTCGGTTCTTTTAATCCAATCCATACCGGCCATTTAATTATTGCCAGTTACATGGCCAATTTTACCAATCTGGATAAAGTTTGGCTGGTGGTTTCTCCGCATAACCCTTTAAAAAAAGCAAGCGACCTGATTAATACTTACGACCGTTTGGAGATGGCCAAGCTGGCAACAGAAACTTCAACCCAAATAGAAGTGAGCGATATCGAACTGAAACTGCCGCGGCCATCTTACACAATTGATACGCTAACGCATTTGCAGGAAAAATTTCCGAACCATCAGTTTGCTTTAATTATGGGTTCGGATAATTTAAACTCTTTGCAGAAGTGGAAAAACTACGAAATTTTACTGCGCGATTATCAGATTTTTGTTTATCCGAGGCCTGGTTTTGAAAATCCTGGGTTTAGCAAGCATCCGTCTATAACTTTAACCGATACGCCGTTGATTGAAATTTCTTCTACTTTCATCCGTAAATCTATCGCCCAAAAAAAGAATGTGCAATACTTTTTGCCGGATGCTGTGCTGGAATTTATAGAGGGCAAAAATCTGTACCGATAATTTTAGTTGGTAAAAGAAGCCATTTGTCTCTTTTCATTTGTAAGCCTTCTTCAAAATAAAAAGAGTTTTTTTGGGAAACGGCGAAATTTAATGTCCTTGCTTCGCCAGCGCTTCGTAGATTTCTGCACTTAGCAAACCGCTGCCGCCGCCGTAATGCTGCAAAAATATTGGTGCAGGGTTTTGTGTGCTAAAAACAGCTTTCAATTTTTCTTCTTGCTGCGGATCAATCCCGGCACAAAACAAAACGATGCCGACCGGTTGCTGATGGAATAGCTCAACCGCTTCATCATCCGTATGTGCACCGATTCCGTTCCATTGTTCGTTCGTATTGATCAACCTTAAAACTACTGCTAAAATTTTAGTGTCGCGGTGGATGGCGAGGATATTTAGTTTGTGCATAATTTAAAAAACGAAGGAAGCCGGAAGATGTTTTTCAACAAAAATCCGGCTTCGGGATAAGGATAATTAAAAAGTTTCAGGATTAAACATTCATCGGAACATCCATCAGCAAAACTTCCGCACCGGCAGAATCAGCGGTAAAATCAAGCTCATCGGTGTTCCAAATACCAAAACCATCGCGTTTACTTAAAGCTTGCCCGTTGATGGTTACTTCTCCCGAAATCACAAAAGCATAAACACCGTTTCCCGGTTTTTTAATTTGATAGGTTGTGTGAAAGCCTGCATCAAATTTGCCTAAACTAAACCACGCATCCTGCTGCACCCAAACGCCGGCATCGTCCGGGTTTGGCGAAAGCACTTGCTGGAAATTGTTGTGCCGATCTTTCACATCCAACGAAACCTGGTCGTAACGCGGCGCACCATTCAGTTTATTTGGGAAAAGCCAAATCTGTAAAAATTGAACCTGCTCGTTTGTGTTTTTATTTTTTTCGCTGTGGAAAACGCCTGTTCCGGCACTGATGATTTGCACGTCGCCTTTTCTGATGACGGCTACGTTTCCCAAATTATCTTCGTGTTCCAGATCGCCTTCCAACGGAATACTTACAATTTCCATATTATCGTGCGGATGACTGCCGAATCCTCTTCCGCCCGAAACGGTATCATCATTTAAAACGCGCAGCGCACCAAAGTTCATCCTTTCCGGATTATAATAACTTGCAAAACTAAAACTGTGGTAACTATCCAGCCAGCCATGGTTTGCGTGGCCGCGGGTCCCTGCTTTGTGAAAAATTGTGTTTGCCATACTGTTTTTATCCATCTTTTTTTTGTGCCGAAGCTTTATTATTTTAACTTGCTTCCGTAAAAGGACAATACAAATATCCGATGAAATCCAACCCAAACCATTGATTCAGGTTAAGAAAACCGTACTACTTTTTACGGGAAACCGCTGCTTTTATCCGGCTTAAAGCTTCGGGCGTAATGCCGAGGTAAGAAGCAATTTGATACTGCGGCACGCGTTGCGGAATAGTTGGATAATTTCGGATAAAATTAAGGTAACGCTCTTCGGCAGTGGCAGAAATCGAGGTAAAAAAGCGGTTTTCTAAAACGGCATAAGCGCGCTGCACCATTAGCCGGAAAACCCGTTCTAATTGCGGCAACTGTTTAAATAATTGTTCCTTGCCTTGATGGTCGATGGTGAGTAGTTCCGTTTCTTCCAGCGTTTCAATAAATAAATTGGAAGGTGCTTGTTCGCAAAAACTGGCAATATCGCTCACCCACCAATCTTCTACCGCAAATTGCAAAATCACTTCAAAACCGTTTTGGTCGATGTAGTATTTCTTCACACAACCTTTTAACAAGTAAGCTTCAAAATTGCAAACCTGACCTTGCCGCAATAAAAAAGTCTTTTTTTTAAGGGTTTTGTGTTTGAAAAAGGAATGCACAGTTTCCAGTTCCTGCGGGGAAAGTTGGATGTGATGAGTTAAATTTTGATCAAGCCCGCTAAACATCTTAAAAAATGTTAGTTGGGGCGGATGATCAAGTCGTTATATTCCGGGTTGCGCCGCAAAAAAACCTGCACAAACCGGCACTGGTTTTTTACTTTTAACTGGTTTTCGCGGGCGAAATCCAAAGCAAATTTTGCTAATTCTGATGCAATTCCTTGTCCTTCTGCTTCTTCCGGAACTTCGGTGTGCATAATTGACATTGTATTGCTATCCATTTCGTAAGCAATCAAAGCCATGCCTTCGTTCAGCTTTAATTCAAACTGACCGGCTTCTTCATTTACATTGATTTGATGTTCCATATTTTAGGTAATAAAAGAAGCATCCGAAATAAATGCGTTTTTATTTCGGATGCTTTTATGTTTATTAAACTGATTTATCGTGCAGCAGTTTTAGCAAGTACGCGCCGTAACCGCTCTTTTTATAACGTTCGGCCAATACTTTCAATTGTTCTTCGTCAATAAAACCTCTGCGGAAAGCCACTTCTTCGATACAGCCAATTTTGGTATCCTGGCGTTTTTCGATCACGCGGACAAACTCCGTAGCATCACTTAAAGAATCAAAAGTTCCGGTATCTAACCAGGCTGTTCCGCGGTCCATCACGCCGACATGCAGTTTTTTTCGGTCGAGATATACTTTGTTTACATCGGTAATTTCATACTCGCCCCGCACCGAAAGCGGAATATCTTTGGCAATTTGCACCACTTCGTTATCGTAAAAATACAATCCCGGAACCGCATAATTTGATTTTGGGCGATCGGGTTTTTCCTCGATAGAAAGTGCTTTAAAATCAGCATCAAACTCAACCACACCATAACGCTCCGGATCAGAAACATGATAAGCAAAAATTGCTGCGCCATCAACTTCGTTAAATTTTCGGGTTAATCGGCCAAAACCTGCGCCGTAAAAAATGTTATCGCCTAAAACTAAAGCTACTTTATCATCACCAATAAAATCTGCACCAATTACAAAAGCCTGCGCCAAACCGTTTGGCACTTCCTGAACGGCAAACTCAAAACGGCAACCTAAATCGCTTCCATCGCCTAACAAACGCTTAAAACTGCTGCTGTCTTCGGGCGTGGTAATGATCAATATTTCGCGGATATCCGAGTGGATTAACACCGAAAGCGGATAATAAATCATCGGCTTATCGTAAATCGGCATCAATTGTTTACTAATTGCTTTGGTGATCGGATAAAGGCGCGTTCCTGATCCGCCTGCAAGGATTATTCCTTTCATTATATTTTATGTTGATAAATTATTTGAATTTTATTGATTTTGCGCCAGTGCGGCGATACATTTTTCTAAACTGTGGCGCCAGTAAGGGATTTCGATCCCAAAAGTTTTCTTGATTTTAGCTTTATCCATAACCGAATAAGCCGGACGTGTGGCTTTGGTTGGATATTCCGAAGTACGGATCGGAAAAGTTTTGACATCTGTTTTGCTGATGTCGAAAATAGCCTGCGCAAAATCGTACCAGGAAGTTACGCCTTCGTTGCTGTAATGATAAATGCCGTAAGCGGTACTTCCGGATTCGATGATTTGCAGCACCGCCGAAGCCAAATCAATTGCATAAGTCGGCGTGCCGATCTGGTCTGCAATGATTTTCAGTTCATCACGATCATGGCCTAACTTCAGCATCGTTTTTACAAAGTTATTGCCATGTTCAGAATAAAGCCAGCTGGTTCTCAATATAAAATATTTTTTAGTATGTTGCGGAATCACCTGTTCGCCTTCCAGTTTAGTTAAACCGTAAACACTGATGGGATCAGTTGGATCAGTTTCGATTAAAGGATGCGGCGAATTTCCGGCAAAAATAAAATCGGTAGAAATCTGTACAAACGCGGCATCAAATTCTTTACATAAAACGGCAATGTTTTCTACACCGGTTTTGTTGATTTTTCGGGCGAGATCCAATTCATCTTCCGCTTTGTCAACGGCCGTATAAGCCGCGCAATTGATGCAATATTTGGGTTGATGTTTGGCAAAAAGCTGCTGCAAAGCTTCTGGATTGAGGATGTTGGCCTCCGTTTCGTTGGGGAAAGCAATATCGGTAATGTCCATTTCGGCGGCAACCTGCTTTAAACATTGGCCCAATTGGCCGGATGCACCGAACACAAGTATTTTACTCATTGATGTAGATTAAATTGTAAAGATTTGTTTCTGCAAGTAATTAATCAAAAACAATCATACCATAAATTTTTGTACGATAAAAGAAGTGTTGCTGTTTGTTTAATTTTCTGCGGACAAACCGGTAAAATATTTATAGAACAACGGGATGGTTTCGATGCCTTTGTAATAGTTAAAAATATCGTACTTCTCGTTCGGCGAGTGCAAAGCGTCGCTGTCCAGGCCAAAACCCATCAATACTGTTTTTATGCCTAATTCTTTTTCAAACAAAGCCACAATCGGGATGCTTCCGCCGCCGCGTGTCGGGATTGGTTTTTTGCCGAAGGCTTCTTCAATCGCTTTTTCTGCTGCACGGAAAGCTGCGCTGGAAGTTGGCGTAACAACGGGTTCGCCGCCGTGGTGCGGCGTAACTTTTACTTTTACATACGGCGGTGCCAAACTTTCAAAATGCTGAGTAAACAGTGCTGTAATTTTTGCAGAACTTTGGTTCGGCACCAAACGCATCGATATTTTTGCAGATGCTTTTGATGGTAAAACCGTTTTCGCGCCTTCGCCGATGTAACCGCCCCAAATGCCGTTAAGTTCTAAAGTTGGTCGTGTGCCGGTGCGTTCTAAAGTACTGTAACCTTTTTCGCCCCAAAGTTCGTTAATTTCCAAATCGTTTTTGTATTCCTGCGGATCGAACGGTGCTTCGTTTAAGGCATTTTTTTCGGTATCGGTCAACTCCAAAACATCGTCGTAAAAACCGGGAATGGTGATATGATTGTTTTCATCGTGAAAAGAAGCAATCATTTTTGAAAGTATGGTGATCGGATTGGCAACCGCGCCGCCATAAACGCCGGAGTGCAGATCGCGCGACGGGCCGGTTACTTCTACTTCCAGGTAAGACAAACCGCGCAAACCGGTTTCTAAAGATGGGTTTTCCATACTCAGCATGGAAGTATCAGAAATCAAAATCACATCCGCTTTTAACTTTTCTTTGTTTTGCTGAACGAAAAGGCCGAGGTTATCCGAGCCAACTTCTTCTTCACCTTCAATCATAAATTTGATGTTGCAAGGCAAAGTATTGGTTTTCATCATCAGTTCAAACGCTTTGATGTGCATGTAAAACTGGCCTTTATCATCGCAGGCACCGCGGGCGTAAATTTTGCCATCGCGGATGGTTGGTTCAAAAGGAGGCGTTTGCCAAAGCTCCAGTGGATCGGGCGGCTGCACATCGTAATGGCCGTAAACCAGCACGGTTGGTTTTGTCGGGTCGATGATCTTCTCACCATAAACCACCGGATAACCGGCCGTTTGGCAAACTTCTACGTTTTCTGCACCGGCTTCGCGGAGCTTTTCGGCTACGTAATTTGCTGCTTTTAGCACATCATTTTTATATTTCGGGTCCGCACTTACCGAAGGGAAACGGAGCAAAGCAAACAGCTCGTCTAAAAACCGTTCCTTGTTGGCTTCTACATAATTCTTAATTTCTTGCATCAATAACGTTTTGAAACAAATATATAATTTTTGAGGAAGCTGTAGTTTTAATTACATTGAAGCTAAAGTTAGCCGGCTTTTTAATTGGTGATAAATTTACAGATTACAAACCTGGTGAATATATTAAAAGAAGCTTTGCTACCTTGATCAAGTATTTAAAGCCCCGCGCGAAACCACTTTTGGCATTACCTTATCCACAACATTTTGGTTTTCGGTTTCCTGCATTTACTAATTAGGCCATTGGGTTTTGATTACCGCGAACATTCGATTTTTGTTATTATTTTTTATCAACTTTTAAGATTTTCTATTGTATATTCGTTAACATTTTTTTAGTTAAGATTATCAATAAAACGAAGGTTAAATGGCGCATAGGTCGGTAAGTTTTTTGCTGATGCTTACGATATGTTTAGCATCAACTGTTGTTTTGGCTCAAAAACCAAGTTGTTCTTTATCATCAAAACTTTATAGTAAAGATAGTATCGAAGTAACAACATTTGGTGCAAGCACGGTTGCCGGAATTAACGGACTTCAATTTCAAGGTTATTTAAAATCTGATTTTGAAGCTTGTTATCCAACTAAAACCATAATTGTAGATAATTATGGTATCCCAAGTCAAACTACTACACAAGGTTTGGCCCGTTTTGAAACTACAATCAAAGACAAACACGGTTTTCTGATAATTTTAATGGGGTTAAACGATGCATTAGCTATTGTTGACGGCAAGATGAAAATAGCCGAAACACAAAGCAACATGAACAAGATGGTTGAAATTGCTTTAGCCTACAATTTAATCCCAATAATAGGAACGATACAATTTTTAAATCCTGCAAACAATAAACGTAACCAAAACGCTAACTATGTAATTACGCAAATTAATACTATTTACAAAAATATTGCCAACACTAAAAAAATATATTTTACAGATGTAAATGCTGTTATGGGCAGAAATTTTTCTACTTTGTATCAAGACAGTACACACCCAAATGCAGAAGGAAACAGGCGAATTGCTTATGCCTTTTTTGATACAATTAACATGGTCATCGAAAGTAAATTATTGCTTTCTGGACTGAGCCAAAATTATCCAAATCCTTCAGTTAACAATACCATAATTGGTTTTAGTTTATCCAAAGCCAATAATGTTACAATAACACTTTACAATACTGCCGGCGCTATAGTCCGAACTTTAACAAATACATATTACAATTCCGGCTATCACGAAATTGCACTTCCAACTACCGATTTTGTGCCGGGCGTTTACATTTATTCTATGCAAACACCGACAGAACAGTATGTAAAAAAAATGATTGTTCGAGGAAGATAACCAAACATTTGCTTGCGATAGTCAATTTCTTTATCTCAAATCAGTCGTAAGTTCCGTGTGGAATTTTATCACCACCACCACTTTTTACTTCTAATTTTTTAATGGATTGTTCTGTTGGGTTAACGCTTTCCTTTTTACAAGATACAGTACAAATTGTTGCAAACGCAAACATTACAAGTATTAATTTTTTCATAATTTTATTTATTGTCAGTATTAATTTCTTTACATTATATTATTACGTAAATTAGTGGTGCAGGTTACTTTTTTAAAAAAAATTTCAGCAATTGATTATTAGGTTTTTTTATTGAAAGATGCAAATTTTACTATGCTAACTAAAACCACTACAACTTGGCATTACAAGTATTGATATTAAATTTACTCTTGTTATCTTTTTACGGGGATGGCGTTTATGTACAAACTATAGATACACAAAACAATAGTGCAATAAACAACATAGATTCTATAAACAACAATGCCTATAACTACCGCTTAACCAACCCAAAACAAACTATTGCAGATGCATCAAAGGCATATTATCTGGCAAAAAAAATAAATTATATAAATGGATTGGCAGAAGCCTGCCGGGTAACAGGAATCGGGCAGTATTATTTAAGCAAATACGAAAAAGCGTTAGAAAAGTATTTAGAAGCTATTGCTTATTTTGAACAAAACAACAACTTACAAGGAGTAGGCAAAGTTTATAATAATATTGGTAATCTTTATTTACTAAATGATTACAACAAAGCTTTAGAATATTACAACAAATCCCTGCCTATTGCAAAAAAATATAATTCCAAGTCTCAAATTGCTGGCCTGTATCTAAACATTGGAATTGTACAGATGAAGAAAAAAAACTTCATCCCTGCACTCGAAAAATTTCAAATCAGTATGAAGTTGTTCCAGCAATTAAATTCGCCGGTACTTGTTATACAATGCCTGCAAAACCTGGGAGAAGTTTACAGTAACTTAAAACAATACCAGAAAGCAGAAGATATATTAAACGAGGCTTTTGCAATGGCCCATGACAAAAACTTAAATTATACCATGGCTGGTATTGATTTAACCTTAACTAATGTGTACCTCAGCCAGAATAAATTTACTTTAGCAGAAAAAGCACTTAAAAACGGTTTGTTATATGCTAAAACAATACAAAACCATGATTTAGAAAACGATTACAACTACGCATCTTTTCAGTTAGAATACAAGAGAAAAAACTACCAGTCTGCCTTGCTTTATTTGAAACAGAATTATACGCAAGACAGTGCTTACTACAGGCAATCGTTTTCAAAAAGGATGACACTTGCCTCTAACCTTTTTGATCAGCTCGAAAACAAAAGAAAAAATGAACGTATAATTGCCCAGCAAAAATATGCAATTACGCTTTTTGGTGCCAGTACAATCGTGGCCGGCTTGCTGTTTGCATTAGTTTTCTTATTAATTATCAACGTTAGAAAAACAAATAAAAGCAATATAGAACTTACCCGGTTACATACTGAACTTTCACATCAAAAAGAAGATCTCGACCGGATCAATCACCACTTGGAAGATATTATTAATGAGCGAACCAAGGATTTGAAAGAAAACAATAAAAAACTTTCGGATTACTCGCTGCATCTGTCTCATCAAATCCGTGGGCCGATTGCTACGTTAAAAGGGATCGTGTATTTGCAGCAAAATGATTTGATTGATGAGGAAGAATGTATTCAACTAATTAAAAAATGCGTATTTAGTATTGATGACGAAATTGTTAGTATGAGTAAGATGTTGAACGAAAACCCAAACATCAATCCAAATAAAACATAAATTAGGCATATAAAAGAAGTATTGCTACAATAACTCAGCGCAGTATTTTTAATTTTGCAAATAAATTGAAAATAACATTTTGGAATATTTACAAGGGTTAAACCCATCGCAAAGGGCAGCAGTAGAGTGCGTAAAAGGGCCGGTGATGATTATTGCCGGGGCCGGTTCGGGCAAAACAAGGGTGATTACTTATCGGGTTGCACACCTCATCCGCAAAGGTGTTGATGCTTTTAACATCCTGGTTTTAACTTTTACCAACAAAGCGGCGCGTGAAATGCGCGACCGGATTACGGCCGTTGTTGGCACAGAAGCTAAAAACATCTGGATGGGTACTTTCCACTCGGTATTTGCCAAATTGCTTCGGGTTGAGGCTGCTAAAATCGGCTATCCTTCCAACTTCACCATTTACGATACCGACGACAGCAAAAGTTTGCTCCGCGCCATCCTGAAAGAAATGAACCTCGATGATAAATTATACAGCGCAAACTTTGTTTATAACCGGATTTCTGCGGCCAAAAATAATTTGATTTCCTGGCAGGAATATCAGCAGAACGATCAAATACAGGCGGATGATTTTTCGGGCGGGCGAGGGCAGTTAGGCAAAATTTATGAAACTTATGCCGTAAGATGTTTTCGTGCCGGTGCCATGGATTTTGATGATCTGCTTTTCAAAACCAACGAACTCCTCAAAAAGAATCCTGAAGTATTGTACAAATACCAGAACAAGTTTAAGTATTTGATGGTGGACGAGTACCAGGATACCAACTATTCGCAATATTTAATCGTTAAGAAACTGGCAGCTATTAATGAGAATATTTGTGTGGTCGGCGATGATGCCCAAAGCATTTATGCATTCCGCGGCGCAAATATTCAGAACATTTTAAATTTTGAGAAAGATTATCCCGACTTAAATGTTTTTAAACTGGAGCAGAACTATCGCTCCACCCAAAACATCGTTAATGTAGCCAACAGCATCATCGCCAATAATAAAGACCAGCTTAAAAAAACGGTTTATTCTGAGAAAGAACACGGCGATAAAATAAAGGTAATGCGCGCCTTCAGCGATAACGAAGAAGGTAAAATGGTTGCCGAAGCCATTCATCAGGAGCACGCCAGCAAAGGTTTAAATTGGAAAGGTTTCGCCATTTTGTACCGCACCAACGCACAATCCAGGGCGATGGAAGAAGCTTTGCGCAAGCTCAATATCCCGTATAAAATTTATGGCGGACTTTCTTTTTATCAGCGTAAAGAGATCAAAGATTTAATTGGTTATTTCCGGTTAACGTACAATCCGCATGATGAAGCCGCTTTAAAACGCGTAATTAATTACCCTAAAAGAGGCATCGGCGATACCACGATTGATCGTTTGATTGTTAGCGCAAACGAACATCAGGTTAGTTTATGGGAAGCTTTGACCGAGCCTAAATATTTGGATAGTAAAACGGCTTCTACTGTAAGCAATTTTGTAACGATGATCCAAAGCTTTCAGGTCATCACCCAAACCATGACTGCTTATGATGCTGCGCTGCATATTGCCCAGCATTCGGGTTTGTTAAAAGATTTGTATGAAGATAAATCTATCGAGGGTTTAAACCGGCACGAAAACATCCAGGAATTGCTGAACGGTATTAAAGAGTTTTCGGAACGGGAAGACATTGAAGAAAAGGGATTAGATGTTTTTTTGCAGGATATTGCTTTGCTAACCAACGACGATAACGACAAAAATACCAACGCGGATACAGTTTCGCTGATGACAATTCATTCATCTAAAGGGTTGGAATTTCCGCATGTTTTTGTGGTTGGTTTGGAAGAGAACCTTTTTCCTTCACAGTTATCCTTAAATTCCAGAAGTGATTTGGAGGAAGAACGACGTTTGTTTTATGTTGCTGTAACCCGCACAGAACATAAGCTCACTATAAGTTATGCTACTTCCAGGTTTAAATTTGGTACGTTAATTAATTGTGAGCCAAGCCGCTTTTTGGATGAAATCGATGCCAAGTTTTTGGAACTGGATTATAGTGCAAAACCTTCTGTTGGCAATAATCCGTTTTTTGATGACGAACAATCTTCCAGCCGAAATAAAGACGCTTTCTCCAAACCAAAACCTTCCGCTACCAGTACCAAAACCACTTCTGTTTTGGCTAAAGCACATGTGCCAACCGCAGGTTTTGCACCGTCAGATATGAATAAATTACAATCGGGAATGGAAGTAGAACACGAACGGTTTGGGTTTGGCAAAGTGATCAGCCTGGAAGGCAACAAACCTGATATAAAGGCAACAATATTTTTTAAAGAGCTTGGTCAGAAACAATTGTTGCTTAAATTTGCTAAACTTCGTATAGTAGAATAGCTTCTTTTATACTATTTAAAGTGATTTAACGCTTTAAATGCAACTTCTTTTAATATCAGCAGGTATTAATCCGCTTAAATTACAAACATGGATTTTGATTATAATACTTCCCGCAATAAATTAATCCTTTCTGAGTACGGCCGCAATGTACAGAACATGGTTAAATACATTGTTGCCCTTCCTACAAAAGACGAGCGTAACAAATACGCACAAGTTGTGATTGATTTGATGGGATTTTTAAACCCGCACTTACGCGATGTGGCTGATTTTAAACATAAACTTTGGGACCACCTCAATATTATTTCTGATTTTAAGATCGATGTAGATTCTCCATATCCAAAACCAAGCCCGGAAGCTATCTATTTTAAACCTCCGCCTTTAAAATATCCTCAGCAAAAAATCGGTTTCAAACATTACGGCAAAACGATTGAACTGATGATCGAAAAAGCCAAAACTATTGAAGACGAACCACGCAAAAAACACATGGTGCAAGCGATTGCCAATTTTATGAAGATGGCTTATGTAACCTGGAACAAAGATTCTGTTGCTGATGAAACCATTTTAAACGACCTGAAAATTTTATCGAAAGGCGAGCTTCAACTGGAAGAAAACATCAACCTAAACCGGGTAGAATACCGCACGCCTGTTGTGCAAAACACCAACCGTCCGCGCGGCGGAACCAATAACAACCAGAACAACAAAGGCCGCCAAAACAATAACAACAACCCGCGGCACATGCAAAACAACAACAACCGCAACCGAACTAATAATAATCCCGGCAGGAAATTCTGATGCTTCTTTTATCGGGTAAAAACTAATATATGATTGCATTTGAAATATGGGGCGGCAAACCTTTAAAAGGAGAAATTGTACCCCAAGGTGCCAAAAACGAAGCTTTACAGGTTATTTCGGCGGTGTTGCTTACGGAAGAAAAAGTTACGATCAGCAATATCCCGGATATTGTAGATGTAAATAAACTGATCGGGCTTTTGGGTGATATGGGTGTGGTTACAGCGCGTTTATCTGCCGATACTTATTCTTTTCAGGCAAATAATATCAACCAGGATTTCTTTAAATCAGATGCTTTTAAAACAAAAGGCGGAAGTTTAAGAGGTTCAATTATGATTGTTGGGCCGCTTTTGGCTCGTTTTGGAAAAGCATCGATCCCAAAACCAGGCGGCGATAAAATTGGCCGCAGAAGGTTGGACACGCACTTTTTAGGCTTCGAAAAATTAGGCGCAAAATTTGAATACAGTGCCAGCCAAGAATTTTTTGATGTGGATGCCACCAATTTAGTAGGAACGGAAATCCTGTTAGAAGAAGCATCTGTAACCGGAACGGCAAACGTGGTAATGGCTGCGGTTTTGGCTAAAGGAATAACAACTATTTACAATGCGGCTTGCGAACCTTATTTGCAGCAACTTTGCAAAATGCTTAATCGGATGGGCGCAAAAATCTCCGGTATTAAATCTAATTTATTAACGATTGAAGGTGTAGAAACTTTAGGCGGAACGGAACACCGTTTGCTGCCGGATATGATTGAAATCGGTTCTTTTATTGGTTTGGCTGCCATGACGGAGTCTGAAATCACGATAAAAAACGTTCAGTTTCAGGAATTAGGAATTATCCCGAACACTTTTGCACGTTTAGGCATTCAATTTGAATTGCGTGGAGACGATATTTACATCCCGGCACAAAAACATTACGAAATCGATACTTTTATTGATGGTTCTATTTTAACCATTGCCGATGCGCCTTGGCCCGGTTTTACGCCTGATTTATTAAGCATTATTTTGGTGATTGCCACTCAGGCAAAAGGCTCGGTTTTGATCCACCAGAAAATGTTCGAAAGCCGTTTGTTTTTTGTAGATAAACTGATTGACATGGGCGCACAGATTATCCTTTGCGACCCGCACCGCGCAACCGTGATCGGCCTGGATAAAAAAGTAAAATTGCGCGGTATCGAAATGACTTCCCCGGATATACGTGCCGGTGTTTCTTTGCTGATTGCGGCTTTATCGGCAAAAGGAAAATCTGTCATCAGCAATATCGAGCAGATTGAACGCGGTTACCAGCATATTGATCAGCGTTTGCTGGCTTTGGGTGCTGATATTAAAAGGATATGAATCTTGATTTTTAGGTTGATAAAAGAAGCATTGTTCATAACAGGACAATGCTTCTTTTATCAACCTAAATTTTTTCTAACCCGAAATCGCATTGATAATATCGTATTGCGTAATAATCTTAAACTTTCCATTTTCATCTTCCACCAAAACCGCAGTATTGTCTTTGTTGATAAGGGAGGAAATTTTATCGATCGAAGTATTTAAATCAACAAAAGGAAATGGCGTGGTTAAAATATCTTTTACCGGATGCGATTTTAAAGCAGGATTTTCCAGCAGCGCATCCAGAATATCACTTTCGGTGATTTTGCCGATGATCATCTCCTGTTGTGTAACCGGAATTTGAGAAATGTTTAGCATTTTGATCGTGTTAATTGCCTTTAAAATCGTCTCTTCGCAATCAATCGTCACAATTTCCTGTCCGCTTTGCTTGCTGATGATGCTTCTAGCCGTTAGCTTTTCGTCTTTCAAAAACCCACGCTCGCGCAGCCAATCTTCATTGTACATTTTCCCCATATAACGCGAACCGTGATCCGGAAAAATAATTACCACCACATCGCCTTCTTTAAACCTTTCTTTCATCTGCATCAAACCGGCAACGGCAGAACCGGCAGAATTCCCGGCAAAAATACCTTCTTTACGGGCAATTTCCCGTGTCATCAAAGCGGCGTCTTTATCGCTTACTTTTTCAAAATGATCGATCACGTCGAAGTTTACATTTTGCGGGAGAAAATCTTCCCCGATTCCTTCTGTAATGTAAGGATAGATTTCATTCTTATCAAAAATTCCGGTTTCCTTATATTTCTTAAAAACGGATCCGTAAGTATCAATCCCTAAAACCTGGATTGCCGGGTTTTTTTCTTTCAGATATTTTCCTGCCCCCGAAATTGTGCCACCGGTTCCGGCACCTACGATGATATGCGTAACTTTTCCTTCGGTCTGTTCCCAAATCTCCGGTCCGGTTTGTTCGTAATTGGCTTTTGTGTTCGATGGGTTATCGTATTGGTTTGGCTTCCAGGAATTTGGCACTTCGCGCTCTAACCGGGTGGAAACGGAGTAATAGGAACGGGGATCTTCCGGGTCAACATTGGTCGGACAAACGATTACTTCGGCTCCAAAAGCCCGCAGCGCATCTACTTTTTCTTTGGATTGTTTATCCGTTGTGGTGAAGATACATTTGTAACCTTTGATCACGGCGGCAATTGCCAAACCCATCCCGGTATTGCCCGAAGTTCCTTCGATAATCGTTCCGCCTGGTTTTAGCTTTCCACTTTTTTCGGCATCTTCAATCATTTTTAAAGCCATCCGGTCTTTGATGGAGTTGCCGGGATTGGTTGTTTCAATTTTAGCTAACACCGTAGCCTTGATTTCTTTTGGAATGATATTAAGTTTTACCAAAGGTGTATTGCCAATGGTTTCGAGGATGTTGTTATACCACATTTTTTTTGTTGCTGTAAACGGTTTCAGATATTAGCGATAATAGAACGTTGAAAAATTTCCGTGTAGACTAAAGTTCGTTATCTATCTTAAACTTAAATTTATCTTGATATTAGAAAAAATTCCTTCTAAGTGAACTGAAATTAATTGTGAGGTGTAGAAAATTTCTTCAACCTGTACACCCACTGTTTAATATGCTTGTTGACTGTAAGCTTTTTCCTGCCTCCGTTTAAAATCTAACATTGCATTTTTTAAATCTTCCAAATATTGGGTTTTATTATTTAAATACTTTTCCGACGATTTACCACGAACCTGGCGCATAAATTCAACTGCATGGAATTCTTGTTCGTCTGCTTTATTCCGGGTCTCCATATGTTACTTCTTTAGGCGTTCTGATATCAACTGTTTGATATCCAAATTTAAGGTTTATTGCGTTATACTGTTTAATACGGAAGAAATTCACCATGTGCTTAAAATTCCAACTTACTAAACTATCAACCTTTAAAATACTTGCAATAGCAATATGTTGCGCATCTGAATAAAATTTGGGAGTTAATGCACCTTCTGATATGTAATGCCCGGCAAGTGTAAATTGTTCATCTGTTATCGTAACCAGTTCAATAAATTCAGGCCGAATTGTCGTAGTTAAATCTTGAACATTTTCTGGTGCATTTTGTAATTCCTCAAGTGTTACATCCGACAAAACAATTGAAAATCTGCCTTGTCTCGCTTGTTCAAAAAAAGGAATTGTCCAATCTGAAAATTCTTTGTCGTAATAACCTCCCCAAACTGATGTGTCAACATAAAATTTCATCCTTAAACTTACAGAAATAATTACGGTTTATGATGCTTCTTTTACCAGCTAAATTTTGTTTTTTCTGTTGGAACTGAAACATAATAGTAAAATAAAAGCTCAATAATTTCCGTCCGCCAGTTTTTGCCAAACCAATTTTGCCTGCTGGCCTTCTTCATGGAAGCTTATTGTTATTTTTTAAATATGCAAGCAGTCTATCTAAAATTTCTTTTTCTCCTTTGTTAAAACCGAAGTTCCCTATTGCGAAATTTTCAAAATCTATCGCAAACCTTTCGTCCAAAGCAAATTCAAAAATTGGCTTTAGATATTTCTCTGGAATTCTTGAGATAACTTCTTCCTCAATAGAGCTTTTAAAATCTGGATTATTTAAAAAGTCAAAATAGTCGGACAGTAAGTGATAGTAAATCATACTGTTTATAAAGCCTTGGCTTATTTTATTTCTTTCAAATCCTTTGTACAATTCGTCCATTGCTAATGAAAATGAGAAAGGAATAAAAGTATTGTAGCTACTTTTTTCTGAATAATAGTCACTGCCAAAGTTGCTAACCCAATTATGAGTTATTGAAAATATTTCTCCAATTAGCCAGTGATAATTTGTGGGATATTCTTCATTAAAATTTTCTTCATTTACTTGAACATTGTTTATCATCTCATGCACCATCGTCGAAAAAATGGATTGCATGTTTGTATTTCGGCGTGAAAGAGTTGATATATCAACCTTATTACGGATTGCTGAAGAATACAATAGACCTATAAAACGTATATGATAATAAATTGGCAAGTCATATCCTTCTTCTTCTCTTATTTTAGAATAAAAATGTGGCTGGTTATAAATGCTTGTTTTGTCATGCTCTGAATGTAAATGTTTAAGAGCAAAGTCTGAAAGAATTGGAATTAGATTGTTGTGGATTGACTGTTGAAGGTTATCCTTTAAGACTTTATTTAAGAATGGCTTGTCACTCAACAATGAATAGCTATTCCAATGTTCTTTAATTTCTTTGTAATAAGCTGAATTTTGATTTTCTAGAAAAAGTCGAAATATAGATTGAAAGTTTTCTTCGCTCGAAAAGTTATCCCAAAATTGCAATAAATAGGTTGGTTGATAATTAGAAACTCCGTTTAAAAATTTAGGTTGAAAAACAATTTCTTCAAAATTTTTCCAGTTTTTATTTATTTCTTTTGGTGAAGTATATTTTGTAAAAATTTTAAAAAACTCTTCAAATGACTTTTCACTCAAAAGCTCTAAGTAGTATTCTATAGTCTTACTATCAGACTTGCCATTCGGTTTGACAAAAAATAAACGTAATAATAACCATAGAAAACAAAGAAAGAATAAAGCAAATGCAACATTAGCTGGTGCAAAACCCCATGAAAAACTAAACTTCTTTAATTCGGACCAGCGTCCTGTCAATTGCGGAAAGACAATCAAATATGGAATTGCAAACAAAAGAATTGCGAAAACAAGCCACTTTTCAATTCTATTGGTTCGTTGAAATGAAAGCACCAAATCTTCTCTCGGCAATAATGCAAAGATTGCAGTAAAAACAGTTATTACAGTAAGCCAACCGTTAATGTCCATTTATATCATTTAGTGTATTGAGTCTACTTGATTTTGTCGACTGTCACCATAGGCTTGCTGGCAACTATTGTATTGCTGCTTATACTTCTTTTATGCACTAAAATTCATCATACAAATTTAGAATACTTGCCTGATGATATAATGAATTATTTTGCAAAGGAATTGGATTAGAAATGAAGATGTTTAACCGTAAGTCCATGATTAACGAGTTGCTTCAAAGAATCGATACCAACACGCAAATGTGTTTCCACAAATTTTTCGGTTACGCTTGAATCGCTATCAGCTGTTTTAACACCTTCCGGAATCATGGGCTGATCAGAGACCAACAACAAAGCACCTGTTGGAATTTTATTGGCAAAACCAGTGATAAAAATGGTTGCTGTTTCCATATCCACAGCCATGGTGCGCAAACTTTTCAGGTATTTTTTGAAGCTTTTATCGTGCTCCCAAACGCGGCGGTTGGTAGTGTAAACAGTTCCGGTCCAGTAATCACGGGAATGATCGCGAATGGTGGTGGAGATGGCTTTTTGAAGCGCAAAGGCTGGCAAAGCAGGAACTTCGGAAGGTAAATAATCGTTGGAAGTACCTTCGCCACGGATGGCAGCAATCGGCAGGATCAAATCTCCGACATTATTTTTTCGCTTCAAACCACCGCATTTCCCCAAAAAAATCACTGCTTTTGGATGGATGGCCGAAAGTAAATCCATCACGGTTGCCGCCAAAGCACTTCCCATTCCGAAGTTGATAATCGTGATACCATCGGCAGTTACGCTTTGCATCGGTTTATCCAAACCCATAATTGGCGCATTGTTATGCCATTCTGAAAATAATTGCAGGTATTTAGAAAAGTTGGTGAGGATCACATATTCTTTAAAATCATCTAACGGACGACCTGTATAACGCGGCAACCAATTGGCTACAATAGCTTCTTTTGTTTTGAGGCCGGATTTTATCGGACTTTGAACTTCTTTTACTTTGTTGGATTGCTTAACAATTTCCGGATCTTTCTTGATGTCCTTTTCTTCATTCATAATAATACTTCTTTTATCACCTAAAAATAAATGTACAAAAAAACCCCGGCTTAAAGACCGGGGTTTTCTTATGCTGCTTTCAGCTTTTTAATGTCGGACTTTTCAAATTTTTCCCTGGCGTAATCTATCGTTATGTTCAGATGTTTGTGTTCTCGGTTAGATGGAAACTCAAACATCGCATCAATCATAATTGCCTCGCAGATAGAGCGAAGCCCTCTTGCACCGAGCTTGAATTCCATCGCTTTATCCACAATGTAATCAAACACTTCTTGGTCGAAATGCAGCTTTACATCTTCATACTCAAATAGTTTATTGTATTGTTTAACAAGCGAATTTTTAGGTTCTGTAAGGATAGCCAGCATTGCCTCGCGGTTCAACGGATTAAGATAAGTTAAAACGGGTAATCGGCCAATCAACTCAGGAATCAAACCGAAAGCTTTCAAATCCTGTGGAGAAATGTACTTATAAAGATTTTTGAGATCAACTTCCTGATCGTCGGCTTTCATTTTATAACCAACGGTTTGTGTGCGCATCCGGTTGGCAATTTTCTTTTCGATACCATCAAAAGCACCTCCGCAGATAAACAAAATGTTGTTGGTGTTAACCGTGATCATTTTTTGATCGGGGTGTTTACGGCCACCTTGCGGCGGAACGTTTACCATTGTTCCTTCCAGAATTTTGAGCAATGCTTGCTGCACACCTTCACCTGAAACATCACGAGTAATAGAAGGATTGTCGCTTTTGCGGGCGATTTTATCAACTTCGTCAATGTAAACAATACCGCGTTCGGCTAAAGTAACATCGTAATCCGCAGCTTGTAATAAGCGTGTTAATATACTTTCTACATCTTCTCCTACATATCCGGCTTCTGTTAAAACTGTTGCATCGCAAATGCAAAAAGGCACATTTAATACTTTGGCAATGGTTTTGGCCAGTAATGTTTTACCTGTTCCGGTTTCTCCAACTAAAATAATGTTCGATTTTTCTATGTCAACCTCATCCTTGCCTATTTTCTGGTTTAATCTTTTGTAGTGATTGTAAACCGCAACAGACAAAACTTTTTTAGCGTCGTCCTGACCGATAACATACTGATCTAAATGAGATTTGATTTCTATCGGTTTTAAAATAGCATTAGCTGATTGCAGCGGCGATTTTACCTTGCGCAACTTCAATTCTTCGGCCAAAATATCATTAGCTTGATTAACGCATTTATCGCAAATATGAGCATCTAATCCTGCAATCAGCATTAAGGAATCCTGCTTACCGGCGCCACAAAATGAACATTTGATATCTTTGCTGGTTTTGCTCATAATTTTTTATTTATTTATCAACTTTATTGGTTCGGAGTATTTCATCTACCATGCCAAATTCTTTGGCATCTTCTGAAGACATCCAGTAATCGCGGTCTGACGACTTCTCTACCCATTCATACGATTGTCCGGTATGATTTGATATAATTTCGTACAATTCTTTTTTCAATTTCAGCATTTCCCGCAGGTTAATTTCCATATCGGAAGCAACACCTTGCGCACCGCCAGAAGGCTGATGAATCATAACCCTTGAATGCGGCAACACAGCTCGTTTGCCTTTTGTGCCTGCACAAAGTAAAACAGCAGCCATAGAAGCAGCCATACCGGTACAAATGGTGGCAACATCATTGGAGATAAACTGCATGGTATCATAAATACCTAAACCTGCATAAACAGAACCTCCAGGAGAGTTAATGTAGATCTGAATATCTCTTTTTGCATCTGTAGATTGCAGGAAAAGTAATTGCGCCTGAATGATATTGGCATTTTGATCCATCACAGCATCACCTAAAAAGATGATCCGGTCCATCATCAAACGCGAAAACACATCCATTTGTGCTACATTTAACTGACGCTCTTCGATGATATAAGGTGTCATGGCAGTTGGAAGTTGTGCATTTTCTACACTTCCTATAAATTTATCTACATAAATGCCGTTTATGCGATGGTGCTTAACGGCATATTTTCTGAATTCATTTTTATCTATTTGCATATCTCTATAAAAAAATAATGGTTATCCAATTCATCGTTTATAGAACCGGATAACCATTAACTCTAATATTTGTTAAGGTTTATTCCAGTTTTTTAAACTGATTATTATCTATTTCTTTTTTATCTAAAGTAATAACACTTTTTAGGTAATCAAAAACTTTCAAAGCTTTTACTTCTTCAAAAATTTTGTTGGCGTTATCTTTATTTTGTAAAAACTGTACGGTGTACTGGCCTAACTGCTCTTCGTCTAAAGCTTGCTGACTGTACATTTTAAACTGTGCGTCCAAACGTTGTTTAGCTGTTTGAAATACATTTTCGTATTTTATTTCAATGTTATTTTCTTTAACAATCTTATTTTCGATCAAAGTCCATTTTAGGTTTTTAGCAAAATCGTTATAACCTTCTTCCAGCTCCTGATCACTTAATTTTTCGTTGGTCGCTTTCAGCCATCTTTTCAAAAACTCATTTGGAAGTTCAAAATTTACTTTTTGAAGGCTGTAATTGTACAACTCGTCTTGAAGCTTACGATCGGCATCTTGTGCCATCATCGCTTCCTGTTCTTCTTTTATTTTTGTTCTGAAATCATCTTCATTATGAACAACATCCGGCCCGAAAACTTTATCAAAAAATTCCTGGTTTAAATCTGATTCTTCGAGTCGGTTTACATTTTTTACAGTTAAACTGAAATTTGATTTTAAATCCGCAGCCGTTGCTTCATCAATTTTTAGCAAAGCTGCAACTTTCGCTGCATCGTTATTAAATGCTTTGTTTATATCGAAATTTATGGTGTCTCCCTTTTTAAGGCCAATCAAAGAACTTTTAACTTCTGCATCCGTAACCTGATCTAAACGAATAGAAGTTGTATTACTGATACCATCTTCAAAAACAGAACCATCAGGAGAAAGCTGCTTCAATTCGGCATATAACACATCATCATCTGCCGATACGTCAGGATTTGTCATCTTCCCATAACTTCTGCGGATGTTTTTAATACGAGCCTGTAATGTTTCGTCATCAATATTAATGACATATTGCGGGACAACATCTGACGAAGAAAAATTGAGTTCAAAATCGGGTGCTATTCCCATTTCATAATTGAACTCGTAATTTTCTGTAAAATCCCAGTTAAAGTGCTTTTCGTCATCCACTTTTGGCAATGGCTGACCTAAAACTTCCAGTTGGTTATCTGTAATATAGTTATTTAAAGAATCTGAAAGCAGGTGGTTAATCTCATCAACCAAGATACTTTTACCGTACATTTTTTTGATATGGCCAGCAGGCACCATGCCCGGACGAAAACCTGGCAGTTTTGCTTTTTTTGCCTGTTCTTTTATGGCTTTTTCAACCCGTGCCTGGTAATCTTCCTGGTTAATTTTAATAGTTAAAACCGAATTTAAATCGTCTATTTTTTCCTGCGTGATATCCATTTTTGAAAAGTTAACATGATAAAAAAATTCCTCCGTCAATTTATAGATGACGGAGGAAAATAAGTGCGGAAGAAGGGACTCGAACCCCCACGCCGTGAAGCGCCAGATCCTAAGTCTGGTGCGGCTACCAATTACGCCACTTCCGCGTATTTAAATTATTTTTTGCAAAAGTAAGGTATTATTGCGAATAACAAAATCTTCGTCAATATTTACAATGCTTTAAACAAGTGCTTATTAATTTTTAGGCGATAAAAGAAGTATGGCATTTTCATTCGAATGCTTCTTTTAGCACCTATATTTATGCAGTTACTTTTGACCGCTCGATCACTTCGCGGTAATAATCCTCGTACAAAGGAAGAATCAGGCTTAAATCAAATTCTTTGGCGCGGGCCAAAGCGTTTTCTTTAAATTGTTTTAAACGGTCTTCATCCTGCAAAATATAGATCGATTTTTCGGCCATTGTTTGTACATCGCCAACGGCTGTCATAAATCCGGTTACGCCATCAATATTTAATTCAGGGATGCCACCTGTGTTAGAACTTAAAACTGGTACTTTGCATGCCATTGCTTCCAGCGCAGCTAAACCAAAACTTTCTGATTCTGATGGCATTAAAAAAAGATCGGCAACGGATAAAATTTCTTCTACGGCTTCCTGCTTGCCTAAAAAACGCACATTATCGCAAACGCCTAAATCTCGGCAAAGCTGTTCGCACATTGATCTTTCCGGTCCGTCGCCAACCATTAACAGTTTAGACGGCAACTTTTTGTTTACGATGGCAAACAGTTTAATTACATCTTCCGTACGCTTTACTTTACGAAAATTAGAAGTATGCACCAAAATTTTCTCGCCCGAAGGTGCAATCGCTTTTTTAAAATGATCTTTTGCTTTTTTGCTGAAACGTTTTAAATCGATGAAGTTTGGGATAACACGAATTTCGTTTTCGACATCAAAAAACTTCAGTGTATCTTGCTTTAGATGGTGGGAAACGGCAGTTACGCCGTCGGATTTGTTGATGGAAAAAGTAACAACAGGTTTATAAGTACGGTCTTTACCAACCAAAGTAATATCCGTTCCGTGCAAAGTAGTTACAAACGGAATGTGTATGCCATAAGTTTTTAAAATTTGCTGGGCCATATAAGCCGCAGAAGCATGCGGAATAGCATAATGCACATGCAGCAAATCCAGGTTTTCAAAACGCACTACATCAACCATTTTACTGGCCAAGGCAATTTCATAAGGTGCGTAATCAAATAACGGGTATTTGGAAACAGCTACTTCGTGATAAAAAAGGTTTTCAGAAAAAAAATCCAGCCTGGCTGGCTGGTTATAAGTTATAAAGTGTACCTGGTGACCATGATCAGCCAATGCTTTCCCTAATTCGGTGGCAACAACACCGCTGCCACCAAACGTTGGATAACATACAATACCTATTTTCATTAATTAAAATTATGCAATACAAATCTATAAGATTATCAATTGCATAAACTGTTATTTATGTAATATTAAGGTTGAACTTGTGCAGGCGCTGATTTTGCAGCATTTAACTGAGCTTGCAGTTCCTGTTGTTTTTTTTGCTTTTTGGCGATCTCTTTATTAAGGTCCTTTATTTTGCTGTTTGTGTCTTTCACGTCCTCATTGGCATCTTTAGCATCGCCGGATTTGTTTGCTGCCTGTTTTGCTTTTTTTCTGGCTTTTCTGGTTTTATCATAATCTGCATCAGTAGCTTTTTGTGCCTGATCGCTGCTTTGCTGTGCGGCTTGTTGTGCATCCTGGGTTGCATCGGCAGCCTTCGTTTGTTCAGTCGGCAACTTGTTTTGTGCTTCTTGTAGCTTTGCTTGCAAGTCGGCAATATCCTTGGTAACGTCTGCATATTGCTTGTTTAACTTAACAGTGTCTACGTTTTTTTGGGAGAAAGCCTGTGTAGTTAAACCTAAAACGGCAATTGACAATGCTATAATGTTTTTTTTCATAAGATTATATTTTTCTTGCAAGTTCAAAAACCATGCCTTTTATTTTTATTCTAAATAAAACACAGGAACAATTTCTTAAATACCGGTCGTAATCCACCAAGTATTACCAAAAGGATCTTTTATGCCAGCACTTCGGCCGTAACTTTGGTCCGCCGGTTCCATAACAGGCAATGCTTCGTTTATCAGTGCTTTTTTATAAACGCTGTCGCAATCATCCACGTAAATAAACATGCCGGCATTTTGGGCAGAATGGTTTTCTGTAGCATCGGCAAACATGATATAATTACCGCCGATATTTACCTCGCCATGCATCAATACCTTTTCATCGCGCATTTGCCGGTATTTTTCTTCTGCACCAAAAACGTTTTTAGTGAAATCATAAAAATCAATCGCATTATTGATAATCAAATACGGAATGATGCGTTGATAACCTGTCGGGATTTTACTTTTATCTTCCATAATAATCGATTTTTTTACTCAATCTATTGATAAAGATACCTATTGAAACAATCCAATTTCAATAAAAAAATCAAAATTATTAATCCTCAGATACCTTTTTGTATCGCTTCATAAACTGCATCCTGTATCCTTCTGCGAATGCCAAGACTGGATAATTTATCTGTAACTTTTGGGTTTACCCGGTTAGAGAGAAAGATATAAACCAGGTTATATTTCGGATCGACCCAAAAACAAGTGCCCGTGTAACCGGTATGCCCGTAAGTTTGATCGGAAGCCAAAACAGATGGATATTTAGTATCGCGGTTTGGATCCCAGCGGTCAAAACCTAAACCTCGACGGCTAACATCAGATTGTTTTGAAGTGAAAAGATCAACCGTTTCGGGTTTAATATATTGTGTACTCCCGTAAGTTCCGCGGTTTAAAATCATTTGATATAAAATAGCCAGATCATTGGCGCTTGCAAACAAACCTGCGTGGCCAGACACGCCTCCAAGCAAACCTGCACCCTGATCGTGCACGTAACCGATAAGTAATTGACGACGAAAATCTACATCATTTTCTGTTGGTATAATTTGATTTTTAGGAAAACGGTTTAAGGGTAAAAAACCAGCCGTTTGCATCCCTAAAGGCGAATAAAAATTTTGCTGTACAAAAACATTAAGCGGCGTGGCAGAAATTGTTTCTACAATTTCCTTGATAAAATACATGCTCAAATCGCTATAAACATATTTTCCCCGTGTTTTTATGGGCGATTTAAGCATATCCGGCCAGACTGTATTTTTAAAATAATCTTTTTTCAGATAAAAATGCTCGGCTACTTTTGTAGGGAAAATTGCGGATGAATCTGTACTGCGATCGGCTGCTTTCAGTTTTTCCCAAGTGATAATATCCGGAACCATGCCCGATTGATGCGTTAAAAATTCTCTTACCTTAATATCATTTTTGTTGGTGTTGCGCGCCAAAGCCAGGTAAGTGCCGGCCGTAGAATCAAGGTTAAGCTTTCCTTCATCATAAAGCCGCATCACGTCCATGGTTGTGGCCGATACTTTTGTTACCGAAGCGAGATCGAAAATGTCCGTTAACTTATCTTTTGTAGTATCATCATAAGTGTGGTTGCCGTAAGCTTTGTTAAAAATAACTTTACCGTTTCTGGCTACCAAAACTACGGCTCCGGGTGTTGCTTTGGCCCGGATCGCTTCTGCAACAATCGCATCAATAGCCGGGTTCATGTTGTCGGCATTAATACCTGCTTCCTCGGGGACAGAATAAGCTAAACGTGTTTGATCGGTAATAGAACCATCGCCTTTTTTGTATTTGGTTGAAATATCGGCAACAAGTTTTTGATTTGCCGCAACGCCGCCAAACAACATTTGCGCTGCATAATTTGCTGCAACCGGCGAATTAACAGGCGACCATAACCATACTCCTTTTAGCACATCAAATTGTGTTGGTAATGTTGATGCACCAAAACAGGCAACAATCAGGTTTTTTTGCTGATCGAGTATGTTTAAAAAAGGCATTAAAGCAGGATTGCCGAGATCATTTTTATTAAGCTGAACAATAACAGTAGAATAAAATTTAAGGTCGAACAGCAAATTACTTAACGTTTTATCTGCATCATAAATAGCGGTATTAAAGGATTGTACTTTGGTATATTTATTTAACAAACTATCAAAAACAGAAGCGTTTTCAAAACTAAAATGAACACTGGCTATTTTTTTCTGGTCGAGGTTTTTTATCGGTACTAATTGGTTCTGGTTGTTCAGCAAAACAGTAGAAATTTCGATGCTTCTTTTAGCAGTTAAAAAACCTTGGTTCTGCTGATGCGGATCAGGAACTTGGGCACAAGCCGAATTTAGGACTGTAAGCATCCATAATAATCCGACAATACAATTACGGTTAACGCTTTTGATATACATTTTCTCCGTTGACATAAGTTTTTAGCACTTTTACTTTTGGCAATTCGCTGCCTTTTATCTGCATTAAATCCTGGTCCAGCATTATAAAATCAGCAAACTTGCCGGGTTCTATACTTCCTTTTTCATTTTCCTGGAAGTTAGCTTTTGCTGCCCAAACCGTCATTCCCCTGATCGCTTGTTCGCGTGTTAAAGCATTTTCTTTTTGGAAACCGTTTTCGGGCAATCCTTTCAAATCCTTCCGTTCCACAGCGGCATAAAACGTGTACAACGGACTGATATTTTCTACCGGAAAATCTGTTCCTAACGGCATCCAGCCGTTTTGCTGCAACAATTGCTGGTAAGCGTATGCTGTTTTTATACGTGTTTTTCCTAAACGTTGGATTGCCCAGTTTTTATCCGAAGTGGCATGCGTTGGTTGCACAGAAGGAATAATGTTGTTCTCACCAAAATATTTAAAATCCGAAGGATCAATGATTTGACAATGTTCAATCCGCCAGCGACGGTTATTTTTCCCTTTTAAAACTGAAGCATAAATTTTAAGCATCACGCGGTTGGCAGAATCACCGATGGCATGCGTACACATTTGGAAACCTTTTGCAGCTAACAAATTGGCCATATCTTGAAAGTGCTGTTTCGGACTTCGTAAAAAACCGTTCCATTTGGGTTGATCAGAATACGGTTTTAACAAACATGCGCCTCTCGAACCCAAAGCACCATCCGCATAAACTTTAACCGAACTTACATTTAAACGAGGTGTTTTAATGGCGCCATTTCGAAACAAAAGATCCAGGTTTTTTTGATTATCGGAAAGCATCACGAACAAACGCATTTTTAAATCGCCGCGGTTTTGCAACTGCCGAATGGTGTTTACCAAAGCATAATCTAAACCGCAATCGTCAACCGTAGTTAAACCAACGGCAAAACAGTTTTGCTGCGCCTGCAAAAAAGCATTTTGTGTTTGCTCATCTGTAGGTTCCGGAATTTTATGCGTTATTAACTGAACCGCATTGTCCACCAAAATCCCGGTTAATTTACCTTTAACCGTTTCAATTTCTCCGCCTGCTATTTTTTGGTTTGGTTTGATGCCTGCAATATTTAAAGCCGCCTGATTGGCAATTGCTGCATGCCCGTCCACGCGTGTAAGCACTACCGGCCTCACCGGAAACAAAACATCCAGTTGCTGTTTGTTAGGGAACTGTTTGTTTTTCCAGCGGTTTTGGTCCCAGCCGTTGCCAATAATCCAGCCTTCCGTGTTATTTTTTGCGTAACGCTGCACCGAATCTACAATCTCTTTCCAACTGCTAATATCTTTCAGGTTGATGGTTTGCAAACCCATTCCGTACTTGTAAAAATGGGTGTGTGCATCAATAAAACCAGGGAAAACTGCTTTTCCGCCAGCGTCCAATACTTCTTTTGCCGTGTATTTTTTTTCCAGGTCTGCCGTTTTTCCAACTGCCAGTATCTTTCCATCCTTCGCCACAAAAGCTTCTGCAATGGTAAAATGTTGATCGACAGTATAAACCCGCGCATTTTTAACCAGCAAGTCTGCATTAGTTTCTTTTTTCTGCCCGCAAGAAAATACCAGTAAAAGAAGCATCAGGCAAAATGCTTCTTTTACCGCTATAAATTTTTGTTTTGTTAACGAAACATTCATGTTCAATTTATAGGTTAAGTTTTCAAATAGCTGCCGGTAAATGTTTCATCAGAATTAGCAAAAACATTTGTCATTCTAACATAAATAAAATTTGCCAAAGCTACATCTACGCAGCAAAACCGCGAAGTTATGCGATCAATTTTTTAATTTAGCACCGAAAAAGATTTGAGCAAGATTAATGTCTGATATTATCCGCCTTTTGCCTGATGCCGTTGCCAACCAAATTGCTGCAGGCGAAGTGGTTCAACGTCCGGCATCGGCCGTAAAAGAATTACTGGAAAACGCCATAGATTCTGGTGCCGATAAAATCCAACTGATTATAAAAGAAGCCGGAAAAGCGCTAATCCAGGTAATCGATAACGGCTGCGGCATGAGTTTTACCGATGCCAGAATGTGTTTTGAAAGGCATGCAACCTCAAAAATAAAAAAAGCTGAAGATCTTTTTGCGATCAGGACAATGGGTTTTCGCGGAGAAGCAATGGCTTCCATTGCTGCCATTGCGCAAGTCGAACTGAAAACACGCCGCCACGAAGATGAGCTGGGCACCAAAATTTGCATAGAAGCATCAGAAATTATTAGCCAGGAACCTTGCGCTACTGCCGCCGGAACTTCTGTTTGCATCAAAAATTTGTTTTATAATACACCTGCGCGCCGTAATTTTTTAAAAGGAAATTCGATAGAAACACGCCATATTATTGATGAATTTCAGCGCGTGGCTTTGGCTAATCCACAAGTATTTTTTACGCTGCACCACGACGGGCAGGAAGTTTTTCATCTGCCTGCTGCTTCTTTAAAACAACGCATTGTTCATCTGTTCGGTAACAATTACAATCAAAAATTAGTGCCGGTTCAGGAAGATACTTCTATTATCAAATTAGAAGGTTTTGTAGGAAAACCAGCGTTTGCGCGTAAAACACGCGGCGAGCAATTCTTTTTTGTAAACAACCGTTTTATCCGCGATAATTATTTAAACCACGCCGTTTCTTCGGCTTTTCAGGAATTGTTGCAGGATGATAGTTTTCCGTTGTATGTGCTTTTTATCAGCATTGATCCGAGTAAAATTGACATCAACGTTCATCCCACAAAAACAGAAATAAAATACCAGGACGACAAAGCAATTTATGCCATTATCCGTTCGGCTGTAAAACGTTCTTTAGGCCAGTATAATATTACGCCTTCACTTGATTTTAACCAGGAAACCGGTTTTGACCAGATGATTAGCCATAAACCTTTTGACCAGGTTGTTCCGCCAGACATCAGTTTTAACCCTGATTTCAATCCTTTTTTTAATGAGGTAAAAACAGCATCAAACACTTCTGTTTTACGTGATACTGCCGAAAGAAGAAAACCGGATTTTGTTCAAAACTGGGATACTTTATATGCGATAACCCAAGGAAAAATTACAGAGCAACAGGAAATTGAGACGCAGCAACGCGAGGTTTTGGTAGATAACCGCCAACTTGTAAAATCCAACGAAAGGCAATTGTTTCAGATCCATAACCGGTTTATTTTATCGCAAATTAAATCGGGTTTTATGTTGATTGATCAGCAAGCCGCACACGAAAGGATTTTGTATGAACGGTTTTTGCTTCAATTGGAAAACCATTCCGGCGTTAGCCAGCAAACTTTGTTCCCGCAAAGTATCAGCATGAGTACTTCGGATTTTGAACTGCTAAAAAGCTTGCTGAACGATGTACGCGCTTTAGGTTTTGATATCCGCGAGTTTGGTAAAAACACAGTAATTGTAGAAGGAATTCCGGCAGAACTGACCAAAGCAAGCGAAAACGAAATGCTGGAGAAACTGCTGGAAGGTTTCAAAAATAACCAGTCGGCTTTAAAATTAAGCAAACACGACAACTTAGCCCGAACGCTGGCCAAAAATGCAGCGGTAAAACCGGGAACGCGTTTTTTACTGGAAGAAATGAACCAGTTGATCGACCAGCTTTTTGCCTGCCAGATGCCAAACGTTTCGCTTAGCGGCAAACCCGTTATTATTACTTATACTTTAGAAGAACTTTTTCAAAAATTTGATCGATAAAAGAAGCATCTACTGCTTCTTACAAAACCATGAATTTATTCGGACAATCGCCTTTAACCAATCTTCCGCCTGTTGTAAAAAACCTGCTGATCATTAATATTATTTTCTTTATTGCCACTTTGGTTTTTGAAAACATGGGCATACGCCTGGAATATTACCTGGGCGTATTTTATTTTAATTCGCCTTATTTTAAAGTTTGGCAGATCATCACTTACATGTTTATGCATGGCGGTTGGGCACATATCTTTTTTAATATGTTCGCTTTGTACATGTTTGGCCCAGCTATCGAGCATTATATGGGTACGAAGCGTTTTTTCAACTATTATTTTATTACCGGCATTGGCGCACTTGCTTTACAAATGCTGGTACAAGCTTTTGAAGTACATAGCATTTTAGGCAGTTTTATTTTTAACCCGGAAGTGCATTACAATATTACAGCAGAAAACGTACAGAAACTTAAAGAAATTTATTCTGTGCCAATGGTCGGTGCATCTGGTGCTTTGTTCGGAGTTTTGGTTGCTTTTGGTGTTTTATACTCAGAAACCAGTTTATATATTATGCTGATCCCGATTCCAATCAAAGCAAAATACGCCGTAATTGGTTATATTGTGGTTGAATTATATTTGGGATTAAGCCAGTACCAAACCGATTCGGTTGCCCATTTTGCACATTTGGGCGGTGCTTTATTTGGATATATTTTACTAAAAGTTTGGGGAATGCATCGAACAAACGATTTTTATTAATACACTGTTATTAACAAAATGATTTAAAAGATAATTTTATGTGGGAAGAAATTCGTACTCAAGTTTTTCGTTCAGGAAACCGGTTAAATTTATTAATAGGAATAAATGTGATCGTTTTTTTGTTTTTGAGCCTGCTTGGTGTAATCGAAATGTTGACTACGCGCAATGCAGCAATCACAACTATACTTAATGATTATTTAGCTGTTCCTTCCTATCTGCCTAAATTATTAATCCGCTTCTGGACTCCTTTTACCTACATGTTTATGCATGCCGGTTTTTTCCACATCCTTTTTAACATGTTGTGGTTTTACTGGTTGGGCGGGATTTTTCAGGAATATTTGGGCGGTAAAAAATTAGTAGACCTTTATATTATCGGCGGTTTGGCAGGCGCATTTTTGTACGTGCTGTTTTATAATATTTTTCCGCTTTTTGCCGATGCAAAATTCGGATCCACCACAGTTGGCGCCTCTGCTGCTGTAATGGCTATTATTGTTGCAACCGCTACTTTATTACCTGATTATAGTATCCAGTTATTATTTTTAGGTTCCGTAAAATTAAAATGGATCGCTTTATTTTATGTTTTGTTTGATCTTATCAGCATAACCGGGCCAAATGCAGGCGGAGAAATTTCGCACATCGGCGGCGCAATTGCCGGGTTCTTTTACATCAAACATCTTCAAGGCAGCACGGTGTTAGGCCAGGCTTTTCAACGTTTTTCTAAACCTAAAACGCTACAAATCGTATCAAAAAACTATGCTAAAAACAGCATGGTACGATCAAAAGAAGAGGAAGTAGATGCTATATTAGATAAAATTTCGCAATCGGGCTATGCCAGCCTTACTAAAAAAGAAAAGGAAACCCTATTTAATGCCAGCAAAGACGAAACCAGTTAAAAAGCTATATTTTTTTGATAAAGTAGTTTTAGTTTTTACAGTTTTAGCTTCCGTTTTTATTCTGCTAAGTTTACTGGCCAGTTTAATTGATCCGCGTATTTTTTGGCCGTTAGCATTTTTTGGGTTGGCTTATCCACCGCTGCTTTTGGCCAATATTGTACTGGTTTTATATTGGTTTATCCGTTTTAATAAATTTATTTTTATTCCGATAATCAGCATTTTATTAGGCTGGGGCATTTTGGTAAAAAGTTTCAACATTAGTTCTACTTCTCCCGAAAGCCTTAAATCCTCTCCAAATTATTTTAGGCTGATGACCTACAATGTGCACAGCTTTCAAGGTTTAGGCGGCCCTGGTTCAAAACCTACCAGAAAAGAAATAGTGCAGTTGATTAAGGACGAACAGCCAGACGTAATTTGCATACAAGAGTTTTTTTCAAGAAAAAAAGGAGAATCTGCGATGGTAGATTCGATCAAAAAAGCATTGCACACTAACTATTTTTATCGGTTTTCGGTCAATAATATTGACTACGAAGGCAATGGTATCGCAGCTTTTTCAAAACTGCCAATTGTAAGTAAAGGGTTGATATCGCTTTCTGATAACAACAGTACCAACCAGTGTATTTTTATAGATGTAAAAAAAGCAAACCAAACTATTCGTGTTTATGCAGTGCATTTGCAATCTATCCAATTTATGCCGGAAGATTACCAGGTGATTGATAGCGTTACCAAAGCAGAAGAAACAAACCTGCATTCGTACAAACGAATTTTAAGTAAGCTAAAAAAAGCATTCTTAAAACGCAGTGAACAGGTTTATTTAGTTAAAAACCATGCAAAAACTTCGCCATACCCTTTTTTAATTGCCGGCGATTTTAATGATACACCTGCTTCTTTTGCCGTTAATAAAATGTCGGTAGGATTGAAAAACGCTTTTCAGGAAAAAGGAAACGGTTTTGGCGCAACTTACAACGGCGATTTTCCAAACTATCAAATTGATTACATTTTAGCCCAACCCAAATTTGAAGTGATCAATTATAAAGTTTTTAAGAAAAAGCTTTCTGACCATTACGCTATTCGTGCCGATTTACTGTTAAAGTAAGCGAAAAACCACCATTTTATATAAATTTGCCCGATGCAGCAAAAGCTTTTTATCTACAATACTTTATCGCGCAAAAAAGAAGAATTTAAGGCCATAAACCCACCATTTGCCGGTATGTATGTATGTGGGCCAACGGTTTACAGCGATGTACATTTGGGTAATTGCCGCACGTTTATATCTTTCGACCTCATCTTCCGTTATCTTTTGCATTTGGGTTATAAAGTGCGTTACGTCCGCAATATTACGGATGCCGGGCATTTGGAAGGTGATACAGACGAAGGCGAAGATAAAATCTCTAAAAAAGCAAAACTGGCACAATTGGAGCCGATGGAAATCGTACAAAAATATACGGTTGATTTTCATCAGATCATGCAAATTTTCAATGTAAAACCGCCAAGTATTGAACCAACCGCAACCGGACATATCATCGAGCAAATTGAACTGGTAAAAATTATTTTAGAAAAAGGCCTGGCTTATGAAATTAACGGTTCTGTTTATTTTGATGTAGAAAAATACAACCAGAACCATAATTATGGTGTTTTGAGCAACCGCAACCTGGAGGATATGCTTAACAATACCAGAAATTTAGGCGGACAGGAGGAGAAAAAAGGGAAACTGGACTTCGCATTGTGGATAAAAGCCAAACCAGAACATCTGATGAAATGGCCGTCGCCTTGGAGCATTGGTTTTCCGGGATGGCACTTGGAATGTTCGGCCATGAGCAAAAAGTATTTAGGCGAGCAGTTTGATATACATGGTGGCGGAATGGATTTGGCACCCACACATCACACCAACGAAATAGCGCAAAACGAAGCAGCCTGCGGTAAAATGCCTGCCAACTATTGGGTCCATACCAATATGTTAACCGTGAACGGACAAAAAATGTCTAAATCTTTAGGCAACAGTTTTTTGCCTGAAGAACTTTTTTCTGGCAACCACTCCTTGCTTAATAAAGGTTATAGTGCGATGACTGTCAAGTTTTTTATGTTGCAAGCGCATTACCGAAGTACTTTAGATTTTTCTAATGAAGCACTGGAAGCATCAGAAAAAGGCTTTAAAAGGATGATGAATGCATTTGCGCTGTCAGCAAATTTAAAAGCATCTCCCAACGGAGAAATCGAAATAGCACCCTTGCAGCAAAGATGCTATGAAGCGATGAACGACGATTTTAACAGTCCTGTTTTAATTGCGGAATTGTTTGAAGTTTGCCGAATCGTCAATTCTGTAAACGACCAAAAATTAAAGATCGATCAGCATAACCTGGATCTTCTGCAAAAATTACTGCAACATTTTATTGTTGATGTTTTAGGACTGAAAGATGAATCTGCCGCATCAAACGAGTTACCAAAAGTACTGGATTTTGTGATCAACCTAAGAAGTGAAGCAAAAATAAACCAGGATTATGCAACTTCGGACAAGATTAGGCAAGGCATGCAAAAAATTGGTTATCAGCTTAAAGATAGTAAAGAAGGCACAAACTGGTCGAAAATTTGATTTTATAGAACCTCTCGATTTTGCTTTTTGAAACCGATGCTTCTTTTACCTATTAAAAATTTGCGTTCATTTTTTTAAATAAATTTTCTGGTATTGTTTAATACTAAAGCTTTGATGACACAGTTAAATTTAAAAAACGATTAGTTTAAAAAGAAACTGACCTACTATACTTACAAGCCGCAACAGTAAAAAATTAATAACTTGCGGCACATTTCCTTAAATTTATGAAAACATTATGCCTTGCTTTTGTAGCTTTTTTATGTTTGAACGGTTTAGCTTCAGCACAAAAAACTGCACAGGTAAAAGAAGTATTAGATGCCGAAAAAGATTTTAACCGTGCAGTTGCCCAAAAAGGTATTCGTGATGGTTTTTTGGCAATGATAGAACCGGATGCAACTGTTTTTAAGCCAGAGCCTGTTTCGGCAAAAACCTTTTATTCCGGCAGCGAAAAAATCTCTGGCAAGTTAATAACAACACCTAAAATTGCGCGCATATCTGCCAACGGCGATCTTGCTTTTACAGCAGGTTCTTATTTGTTGAAAGAAAACGGAGGAGACGATGCAGAATACGGCGAGTACCTTACGATTTGGCGTGCTGATTTATCCGGAAAGTTGAAAGTACTTTTTAATATTAACCAGCAACACCCGGAGCCGAAACAAGAACAGATTGTTGATTTTAAAGATCCTGTTACTTCGCCGCGTGCCGTTAGTAAAGATCCTTTTAGTGGCCGCAACATTATTATTACTACAGACAAATTGTGCAATTCTTCATTTGGGGTTTCTTCGCTTTCAGCTTATAAAGAATTTTTAACTTTAGATGGAAGATATTATTTTCCTGGTTTTGAACCGATTATTGGCCAAGATAAAATAATGCAGTTTCTTGGCAATCAGGCAATTAGTATAGTAGCTTTAAACACCGGAGCTGGCCGTGCTGGCAGCAGCGATTTGGCATACAGTTACGGTAAAGCCGAAATTAAAAAAGGCGAAATCACTAATAATTATAATTACGTCCGTATTTGGGAGCCAGACAAAGCCCATAAATGGAACATTTTGGTAGAGATTTTTTCGCCTATTGAAAAATAGGCAGTAAAAACAGCATCAAAAATGAGAAAGTCCGCTTGATCAAGCAGACTTTCGCGTTTTAAAACTTTCTATAACAATTTACTACTAAAACAACTGTTCAATAATTTGATCGGCAGATAAACCTTCGGCTTCTGCTTTATAATTACGAACGATGCGATGGCGTAAAATAGCTTTGGCCACAGCCTGCACATCTTCTACATCCGGCGAATATTTGCCAGAAATAACAGCATGGCATTTTGCACCTAAAACTAAAAACTGAGAAGCCCTTGGCCCTGCGCCCCAACTTAATAATTGATTTATTTTTGGTGTAGCCAAAGCTGTATTTGGGCGTGTTTTTGCAGCAAGTTTTACTGCATATTCCAGCACGTGGTCTGTTATCGGGATATTCCTTACCAATTGCTGGAAATAGCGTATCTGCTCCGAATTCAGCAATTTGTTTACTTGGTTTGTAACTGTACCTGTTGTGTTTTTAACAATATTTAGTTCCTCCTGAAAGGATGGATAATCTAAAAAAACATTGAACATAAAGCGGTCTAACTGTGCTTCCGGTAATGGATAAGTTCCCTCCTGTTCAATTGGGTTTTGCGTAGCCAATACAAAAAATGGCTTATCTAAATAATGGGTAACACCGGCTGCCGTTATTGCTTTTTCTTGCATCGCTTCCAGCAAAGCAGCTTGGGTTTTTGGCGGTGTACGGTTAATTTCATCTGCCAAAATAATATTAGAAAACACGGGGCCTTTAATAAATTTAAAGTTTCGGTCTTCCCCCAAAACCTCAGAGCCAATAATATCGGAAGGCATTAAATCCGGCGTAAACTGGATACGGTTAAAACTAAGGTCTAGTACTTGCGCTACCGTTTGTACCAGTAAAGTTTTAGCCAAACCTGGTACGCCAACCAGCAAACAATGCCCGTTGCTAAAAATAGCAATCAAAACTGATTTAACTACTTCGTCCTGCCCGATAATAACCTTGCCGATTTCTGCTTTAACTTCACGATAAGAGGCATATAAAGCATCCGCAGCTTCTACTTCCGATAAATGTTGCATATTTTATTTTACCTGAGCTGTTGTAACTACCCAGGTTTTAAGCTGGTCGCAGGTTTGATATTCGGGATCAATGTTGATAAAAGTTTCTTTGCGCCGTTTTTCAAACCACGCGCTTACCGTTTTATTGATCTTACTTTCTGATGTCGCGTCCCTTAACTTAGGATAGTCTTGCGCCAGGTTGGCCTTGTGTGCATCGGTTTTAGATTTCAAATACATTATTTTATAACTCTTTGTATTTTTTTGCGACGTAAACAAAGCAGGCTGCGCTATGCTTCCAACTTTCATCGTGTCCACCAACAAGGCAACTTGCGGGTCTAATTTATCAGTTGGGATATAAGTAGAACGGTTTTGCACATCTTCGGCATTCAACATCATACCGCCATTGTATTTGGTGTCGTTATCTTCAGAATAAAAAGAAGCCGCCGAAGAAAAATCAACCTTCATTGTTTTCAATATGTGATAAATACTATCTGCCTTTATTTTAGCCCGGTCTAAACTGGCCTGGGTTATTTCTGGTATAATTAAAATATGCCTTACATGAACCTGTTCGCCGCGGCGTTCTATTACTTGTAAAAAATGAAGTCCAAATTCAGTTTCAAAAACTGGTGAAATATCTCCTGCCTTTAACTTAAAAGCCATCGCAGTAAACTCTTTGGCCATTGTAGATCTGTCAAAAAAACCTAAGTCTCCGCCCGCCGGTGCCGATCCTGGGTCTTGGGAATAAAGCGTAGCCAAAGTAGCAAAATCTTCTCCTTTTTTTACACGCTCCCGTAAAGCTTCAGCTTTGTCGCGTGCAAGTTGCTTTTCTTCTTTTGTCAATTTTGGATTAAAAACTATCTGTGCAATTTCTACCTCTTTATTGATCGAAGGTAAACTATCCTTTGGGATAGCATTATAATAATTTTTAACATCTTGTGGTGTTACGCTAACTTTCTCCGTTATTTTTTGCTGCATTTTTTGGGCAGTTAGCAACTCTCGAATGTCTGGCCGCATCTCATCCTTATATTGGATAATAGATTTCCCAAGAAAAGCTTCCAGCTTATCCTGCCCGCCCGAACGTTGTAGAAAATAGCGCATCCGTTTGTCTACTTCATTATCAATATCATCATCTTTCACAATCACACTGTCAATTATTGCTTGTTGCGTTAACAATTTTTGGGTAAGCAACTGCTGTAGCACCTGGCATTTTACAGCTTGGCTGGGCTGGTTGCCCTGCGCTAAATATTCAGTATATTGTCTTTCGATATCAGAATTTAAAATAATACTGTTTCCTACAACTGCTGCAACTTTATCCAATGCTTTTTTTTGACCCGAAGCTGCCAAAACACCCATCATCAAACACAGGACCAAAACGTTAAACTTTCTCATATCACTAAAAATCTTCTATTAAATACAAATGCTGTTTTTACCATGCATAATTTGTTAAATTTCGTAAAAAAATCTTATCTCTCCGCATTTAAGTTTATCAGGCACAACTTAAATGCAATATTCCAGAAATTATGGCGAAGCCAAAAACAGTTTAACTATTTTTAACCAAATTTACTTTATGTTAGCAGAACACGAAGCCGCACTACGGATTTTAATGAACGATGACTTATATCTTAATTTGAAGGATTTAGAAGCGGAAGAAAAGGAAACTCCTGAAGTTGTGGTGGAAAAACAGGTTAAAGAAAAACCAAAACCCGAATTTATTTTTACTGGGAAGAATCAAAAGAACTTCCTGATTTTAACCAATGAGGTTTTACAGCAAAGCCATTTAAAAGCTTTAGAAAACACACTGTTACGAAAGCAACTGAGTTTAAACGATGTTGCCATTATTGATTATTCCGCCTCTGCCAACAAAAGTTTTGACGACATCAATACTTCTTTTACACCACAAAAAATAGTATGCTTTGGGTTAAAACCACAAAACTTAAATTTACCCAAAGCAGCTTTTAACGAGATAAGCACTTTTGAAAATCTGCAAATTTTATACACTTACAGTTTTACAGAAATGCTGGGCAATAAAGAAAAAACCAAAGCTTTTTGGGAACCAATGAAGAATTTATAATGCTGAAAGAACTTGTTTTTGCCACTAACAGTGCACACAAAATTGAGGAAGTATCCCACGCTGTAGGCAATCAATTTAAGATATTAAGTTTAAAAGATATTTCTTTTGAAGACGAAATCGAAGAAACAGGAACTACTTTTAAAGAAAACGCTTCTATAAAAACTAATCATATTTACCATAAATACAAAGTTAATTGTTTTGGAGACGACAGTGGTTTAGAAATAGAAGCTTTAAACGGAGAACCTGGCGTTTTTTCTGCGAGATATGCAGGTAAACACGGCAACCACAAAGCAAATATAGAACGCGTTTTGGATCAAATGCAAGGTGTCGAAAACCGGAAAGCACAATTCAAAACCGTAATTTCTTTAATTTGGCAAGGGCAGGAATATTGGTTTGAAGGAATTGTGCTGGGCACGATCCGCACAGAACGTTGTGGAAGCAAAGGTTTTGGTTATGATCCAATTTTTCAGCCAGCAGGTTATCCAATTACTTTTGCCGAGATGTCTCTTCAGGAAAAAAACAAAATCTCCCATCGTGGAAAAGCGGTTTCACAATTGATTGAGTTCCTCAGAAAATTATAATTAATACTTCTTTTATAGGCATAAAAAAAGCTGCTTCCAAAATATCCGGAAGCAGCTTTTAAATTTATTGTTAACCTTTTTGTAGTTATTTTACTTCTTCAAAGTCAACATCAGTTACAGAATCAGCTTCTTTTCCTGCTGCCTGAGTATGTTCGGCACCACCATCGGCAGTCGGTCCACCTTGTGTACCTGCATCTTGTGTAGCTTTATACATCTCTTCAGATGCTGCATTCCAGGCATTGTTTAATTCTGTTTGGGCAGTATCCATATCAGCTACATTTTTAGCAGCGTAAGCAGTTTTCAATTTAGTTAAACCAGCTTCAATCGGTGCTTTTTTATCGGCAGAAATTTTATCACCGTACTCTTTCAATTGTTTTTCTGTTGAGAAAATCAGTGCATCAGCAGCATTCAGTTTTTCAACTTCTTCTTTTGCTCTTTTGTCAGATTCTGCATTAGCTTCTGCTTCATCTTTCATTTTCTTAATATCAGCATCAGTTAAGCCGGAAGAAGCCTCAATACGGATTTTCTGCTCTTTGCCAGTTGCTTTATCTTTTGCAGATACGTGTAAAATACCGTTGGCATCAATATCAAAAGTAACTTCAACTTGCGGGATACCACGAGGTGCAGCCGGGATTCCATCTAAGTGGAAACGGCCAATTGTACGGTTTTGAGCAGCCATTGGCCGTTCTCCTTGCAAAATATGGATTTCTACAGAAGGCTGGTTATCAGAGGCAGTAGAAAAAGTTTCTGATTTTTTAGAAGGAATGGTTGTGTTAGATTCGATCAATTTCGTCATTACGCCGCCCATAGTTTCGATACCCAGAGAAAGCGGGGTAACATCCAGCAACAATACATCTTTAACTTCTCCAGTTAAAACACCACCTTGAATAGCAGCACCAATTGCTACAACTTCATCCGGGTTTACACCTTTTGAAGGAGCTTTTCCAAAGAATTTTTCCACAGCTTCCTGAATTGCAGGAATACGGGTTGAACCACCAACTAAGATAATTTCGTCAATATCAGAAGTGCTTAAACCTGCGTTTTTCAAAGCAGAACGGCAAGGCTCAATTGTTCTTTTGATCAAACTATCAGCCAATTGCTCAAATTTTGCACGTGTTAAAGTTTTTACCAAGTGCTTAGGCATGCCGTCAGCAGCGGTAATGTAAGGTAAGTTAATTTCAGATTGTGTGCTGCTTGATAACTCAACTTTAGCTTTTTCAGCAGCTTCTTTTAAGCGCTGTAAAGCCATTGGGTCTCTGCGCAAATCAACACCTTCGTTGCTTTTAAACTCGTCTGCTAACCAATCAATAATAACCTGGTCAAAATCATCACCACCTAAGTGCGTATCGCCGTCTGTTGATTTTACTTCAAAAACACCATCACCTAATTCCAGTACAGAAACATCATGTGTACCGCCACCGCAGTCGAAAACTACGATTTTCATGTCTTTATGTGCTTTGTCTAAGCCATAAGCTAAAGCAGCAGCAGTTGGTTCGTTAATGATCCGGCGAACCTTTAAACCAGCAATTTCACCAGCTTCTTTTGTAGCCTGACGTTGTGCATCGTTAAAATAAGCCGGAACGGTAATTACCGCTTCAGTTACTTCAGTGCCTAAGAAGTCTTCAGCAGTTTTTTTCATTTTTTGAAGGATCATTGCTGAAATTTCTTGCGGAGTATAATTCCGGTCTGCAATAGCAATCCTTGGTGTGTTTCCATCACCTTTTACTACTTTATAGGGAACGCGTTCAATTTCTTTGGTAACCTCGTTAAACTGGTTTCCCATGAAGCGTTTTATAGAAGAAATAGTTTTTGTTGGGTTGGTTATTGCCTGACGCTTAGCAGGATCGCCTACTTTACGTTCGCCATTATCCACAAATGCAACAACAGAAGGTGTTGTGCGTTTTCCTTCGCTATTTGCAATAACAACAGGTTCGTTCCCTTCCATTACTGCTACACAGGAGTTTGTTGTTCCTAAGTCGATTCCAATAATCTTAGCCATATAATTGATTTTTCTTTTTAATGCTTATTAAATATTATAAGTTATTGAACAAGCAATGTGCCAAGGAACATAATTTTAGGAATTAAGTATTAGCTGACATGTTTTATTTTAATCCTAACAGTTATTACAATTGTTTGAATGACATCCTGTCATAATTTGTGTTTTTTACTGTAATTACTGCTTGCTATATTTAATTTATGCGGTAAAAGAAGCATTAAATAATTTTTTTTAGTTTACAAAAAAAGCCCTGATTTGCATCAGAGCTTTCAAATATCATAAACCAGGAACGAAAGTTATCTATAATTCTTCATTTGGTGCTAATTCTTCGCCAGCAGAAGTAGAATTAGGAATTGTAGTAGCAGGTGTATTTTGATCTACCGGAGAATCAATTCCTCCTTCGGCAGCATTTACATTTCCATCAGCTTTATTGCCACGACCAGAACCACGGCGGCGTGTTGATTTTTTCTCAGTAACAGTGTTGCCTTTAATGTAAACTGTATTGTAATCTACCAGTTCAATAATTGCCATTTCTGCGTTGTCACCTAAACGGTTTTCCATTTTAACAATACGCGTGTATCCACCCGGCCTTGTTGCTACTTTTTCAGCTACTTCGCGAAACAGAATAGTAACAGATTCTTTATCTTTTAAGTAGCTAAAAACAGTACGGCGGGAATGCGTAGTATCACTTTTAGATTTTGTTATCAGAGGTTCAACATAAATGCGTAAAGCTTTTGCCTTAGCCAATGTTGTTGTAATGCGCTTGTGCAAGATAAGCGATGAAGCCATATTCGCCAGCATTGCTTTGCGATGGCTGTCTGTTCGGCCTAAATGGTTTACTTTTTTTCCGTGTCTCATAAATTTATTTGTTTTGCACGTGCATACCGTTGGGCAATTAAAGTTTCAGGCCCTCGGAATTATGCCAATGGATTATTGTTAATCCGATCCTTATAGGATACAGCTTTTTACTCTTCGTCTAATTTGTATTTAGAAAGGTTCATTCCAAAAGATAAACCTTTTGATTTAACCAAATCCTGAATTTCTGTTAAAGACTTTTTACCGAAATTTCTAAATTTAAGCATATCAGCAACATCGTAAGAAACTAATTCTGCCAAAGTCCGGATATCAGCCGCTTTCAAACAGTTTAAAGCCCTTACCGAAAGGTCCAAATCAACTAACTCAGTTTTAAGTATCTTACGCATGTGTAAGATTTCTTCGTCAACTTCTTTTGCCTCTTCTTTTGTTTGTGCTTCCAACATCATATTTTCATCAGAGAATAGCATGAAATGTTGGATCAGGATTTTTGCAGCTTCTTTCAATGCATCTTCCGGGTGGATAGAACCATCAGTTGCGATGTCTAAAACTAATTTTTCGTAATCTGTTTTTTGTTCAACACGATAATTCTCGATTACGTATTTTACATTTTTTATTGGGGTGAAAATGGAATCAACTGCAATAACTCCTACTACAGCATCTGCATTTTTGTTTTCTTCACTCGGCACATAACCTCTTCCTTTGCTAACTGTAAATTCAATTTCCAGTGTTACAGAAGAATCCATGTTGCATATTATCAACCCTGGGTTTAAAACTGTAAAATTATTAGAGAACTTGGTAATATCGCCAGCTTTAAAACTATCCTGACCATTTACAATAACAAATATTTTTTCAGAATCTCCAGAGTCTCCTGTTTTTTGAAAACGTACTTGTTTCAAGTTTAAGATAATTTCAGTAACATCTTCAACTACTCCTTTTATCGTAGAAAATTCATGCGTAACACCAGAAAAACGAACGGATGTAATTGCATAACCTTCTAAAGAAGAAAGCAAAATACGACGTAAAGCATTACCGATAGTGATGCCAAAACCTGGTTCTAAGGGACGAAATTCAAACGTACCGTCAGAATCATTTGATTTCTGCATGATCACCTTATCTGGTTTTTGAAATGCTAATATGGCCATTATGTACTATAAGTTATGTTTATGTGATTAAAATTGAAATGTACTAACCAATAACATTTCGGTTAATATATTTAATACTATTATTTAGAATATAACTCGACGATCAGGTTTTCCTTAATATTTTCAGGAATTTCGTCACGGTTAGGATAGTTTAAGAACTTACCCGAAAGATTATTCGGATCCCACTCTAACCAGCTAAATTTGTTTATTCTTCTACCGGAAACAGTATTAGTAATTGTTTCAAGTGATTTTGATTTTTCGCGAACCGCAATTACATCTCCCGCTCTTAAAGAATAAGAAGGAATATTAACTAACTCGTTGTTTACTGTTATATGTTTGTGGCTAACCAATTGACGTGCAGCAGAACGTGTCGGGGCAATACCTAAACGATAAACTGCGTTGTCTAAACGAGCTTCTAATAATTTTAAAAGTGTTTCGCCAGTAATACCTTGTTTAGCAGACGCTTTATGGAACAAGTTTTCAAACTGACGCTCTAATACACCGTAAGTGTACTTAACTTTTTGTTTTTCCATCAACTGTACAGCATACTCGGATTGTTTGCCTCTTCTTTTGGAGGTTCCATGCATTCCAGGAGGATAATTCTTTTTTTCTAATGCTTTATCAGGACCGAAAATAGGTTCTCTGAATCTTCTTGCAATTTTGGACTTAGGTCCGGTATATCTGGCCATTTATTGTTTTTTTAAAGTATCAGTATAAAAACAGTACTGAATCTTAGCTTTAAAATTGATTAATTAAACTCTTCTTCTTTTGGATGGACGGCATCCATTGTGAGGCATTGGGGTGATGTCTTTTATGGTAGTTACTTCTATACCAGAAGTCTGCAACGTACGTATAGCGGATTCACGACCAGCACCTGGACCTTTAACAAATACTTCTACTTTACGTAAACCCAAATCATGTGCAGTCTTTGCACAATCAGAAGCTGCTTGTCCGGCGGCATATGGAGTATTTTTCTTTGAACCTTTAAATCCCATTTTGCCAGCAGATGACCAAGAGATTGCCTGTCCGTTATTGTTAGTTAGGGTAACAATAATGTTGTTAAAAGTAGCATTGATGTGTGCTTGTCCAACTGACTCAACCACAACGATGCGCTTTTTAGTAACTTTTTTAGTTTTAGCCATTTTATTGATTAGTAATTAGCAGCCTTTTAAAATTAAACTATAGGATAGCTACTAACATTTTTTTACTTAGTAACTTTTTTCTTGTTGGCAACGGTCTTACGTTTTCCTTTACGGGTACGTGAATTATTTTTGGTACGTTGACCTCTTAAAGGCAACCCTTTACGATGACGGGTTCCTCTATAACAACCTATATCCATTAAACGTTTAATGTTTAACTGTACTTCGGAACGAAGCGAACCTTCAACTTTAATTTGATCGTTAATAATACCACGAATAGAAGTAAGCTGCTCATCAGACCAGTCCAGGACTTTAGTATTAAAATCGATACCTGCTTGCGTTAAAATATCTTGAGCGGTAGATCTTCCTATTCCAAAAATGTAAGTCAGACCAATTTCACCTCGTTTGTTTCTTGGTAAATCAATACCTGCAATCCTTGCCATATTTTATTATATAATTTGTGCTGATAAAAGAAGTATGTAGAATACTTCTTTATTAAGCTCTGTTTATCCCTGACGCTGTTTAAACTTTGGGTTTTTCTTGTTGATAACGTAAAGCTTACCTTTACGGCGAATAATCTTGCAATCCGCACTGCGTTTCTTAATAGATGCCCTAACTTTCATCTTATTTTTATTTGTATCTGTAAGTAATTCTACCTTTTGTTAAATCATAAGGGCTCATTTCCAACTTTACACGGTCGCCTGGTAAAATTTTAATGTAGTGCATCCTCATTTTTCCTGAAATATGAGCAATAATTTCATGCCCATTCTCTAATTCTACCCGAAACATCGCATTCGATAATGCTTCTTTTATTACACCGTCTTGTTCAATCGAGGCTTGTTTAGCCATATTTTATTGATTTCTACTTCATTATCTATTTTTGAAGCGGGATGCAAAATTAATATAATTTTTGTTAATTGTTAATTTTTTCTTTTAAAACTTTTTCGATGTATTCGAACGAGGTTAAAATGTCTGCCTTTCCTTTTTTTATAGCAACCGTATGCTCATAATGGGCAGATGGTTTACCATCGGAAGTAGAAACAGTCCAACCATCATCCCAGAACCTTACCCCTGCACGTCCGGCATTGATCATTGGTTCTATAGCGATCACCATTCCTTCCTCTAACTTAATTCCCGATCCTTTTTTCCCGTAATTAGGTACTTCCGGTTTTTCATGAAGCTTGGTGCCAACTCCATGACCTACCAATTCTTTTACTACACCGAAACGAAATTTTTCGGCATATTCTTGAACTGCGTATCCAACATCACCTATCCTCATCCCCGATACTGCCTTTTCAACCCCTAATTTTAGGCATTCTTGTGTAACCTGCATTAATAATTTTATGTCTTCCCGCGGTTCTCCTACAGAAAATGTATAAGCAGAATCACCATAGAATTTATTCATTACAACACCACAGTCGATAGAAACTAAATCACCAGGTACTAATTCGTATTTTCCCGGGAAACCATGTACAACCTGATTGTTTAAAGAAATACACAAAGAATAAGGAAAACCGTTATAATTTAAAAAGGCCGGGACACCGCCATGATCACGTATAAAAGTTTCGGCAACATGATTGAGTTGAATAGTTTTAACACCGGGTTCTATCAATTTAGCAACTTCGGCAAGTGTTTTAGAAACTAAGTTACAGCTTAACCTAATTAGCTCAATCTGTTCTGAAGTTCTGTAATTAATTTTTGACATTCTCTAATTACATATCAAATGGCTGGAGGCGTGGTACCTGCAGCAACAGGGATTGCAGTACGGCCTTTAATACGTCCGGTTTTCATTAAACCATCATAATGACGCATTAATAAATGACTCTCAATTTGTTGTAAAGTATCTAATACTACTCCCACTAAAATTATCAACGATGTTCCACCAAAAAAACGGGAAAACTGACTATTAACACCCAATTTTGATGCGATTGCAGGAATGATGGCTACTATGGCAAGGAAAATTGAACCTGGTAGAGTAATTCTTGAAATTACTGTGTCAATATATTCTGAAGTGGTAATACCTGGTTTTACACCTGGAATAAAACCTTGGTTCTTTTTCATATCATCAGCCATTTGGTTAGGATTAACTGTGATGGCCGTATAGAAATAAGTAAAAAGAATAATCAAAATAGCAAAAATAATATTATGTGTAAAAGAAGTATAATCTGAAACTGCCATTAGAAAACCATTGGAGGCAGCATTTGGGAAAAACGATGCTACAGTTGCTGGAATAAACATTAAAGCCTGGGCAAATATGATAGGCATAACACCCGCAGCAGTAACTTTTAGCGGAATGTATTGACGAACGCCGCCGTATTGTTTGTTACCAACAATTCGTTTAGCATACTGAACTGCAATTTTTCGTGTTCCCTGTACAATTAGTATAGTAAACATTACTACCGCAACCAACGCAACAATTTCAATTAAAAAGGCAATTGGACCACCGTTACCACTAATCCGAGAAGTAAATTCCGAGAAAATACCAAAAGGAAGCTGAGCAATAATACCAACCATAATAATCAATGAAATACCATTACCTATACCTTTATCCGTGATTTTTTCACCTAACCACATTACAAATAAAGTACCTGCAGTTAAAACGAAAATTGAAGAAATGGTAAATAATGGTTCAGCAAATAGTTTTGCTTCAGCCGGAATCTGTGATTTAACATAGCCAATAGCTTGTAAAGCAGTAATAACAATAGTTAAATAACGAGTCCATTGATTAATCTTGTTTCTACCACTTTCTCCTTCTTTCTGTAATTTCTGAAAGTAAGGAACCGCTATGCCTAACAATTGCATCACAATAGATGCAGAAATATAAGGCATCACACCCAAAGCAAAAATAGAAGACCTTGAAAAAGATCCCCCTGCGAACATGTTAAGCAAGCCTAAAATGCCTTCTCTTGTTTTCTGAGAGTCAATTGCATTGGAATCAACTCCAGGTATAGAAATAAAAGATCCTATACGGTATATTAAAAGAAATAAGAGTGTGTTTGTAATACGCACTCTTAAATCATCAATTTTCCAAATGTTGGAAAGGGTGTTAAAGAATTTCTTCATTGAAATTTATAACTTAACGGTAGATCCACCCGCTGATTCTATTGCTTTTTGTGCTGTAGCTGTAAAAGCATGCGCTTTAACTTCTAATTTAGCTTTTAATTCACCACGGCCTAAAATTTTTACCAAGTCATTACGTGATACAAGACCGTGAATTTTTAAAGCATCGAAATCAACCGCAGCCAAATTATATTTTTCTACCAGTTCTTGTAAAACATCTAAATTGATACCTACATATTCTTTACGGTTAGGGTTTTTAAATCCTACTTTTGGAACACGACGTTGCAAAGGCATTTGTCCACCTTCGAAACCTACTTTTGATGAAGTACCAGAACGTGAGCCTGCACCTTTATGACCGCGGGTTGATGTTCCGCCACGACCAGAACCTGTACCTCTACCAATACGCTTTCTTGTTTTAGTAGAACCTATTGCTGGTTTTAAATTACTTAAATTCATAATATTAAATGTTTTCTACAGCTACCAAATGATTAACTGTGCGAACCATGCCAATAATAGCATCGTTAGCTTCAACCTCAACACTTTGACTGATTTTTTTTAAACCTAAAGCCTTCATGGTAAGTTTTTGGCGTTCGCTTCTATCAATAACGCTTTTTACTTGTGTGATTTTTATCTTAGTCATCGCCGTATTAACCGTTAAAAACTTTTCCTAATTCAATTCCACGTTGTTGTGCTACAGTATAAGCATCACGTAATTGTGATAATGCAGAAACAGTAGCTTTTACCACGTTATGCGGGTTTGATGATCCTTTTGATTTTGCCAGAACGTTGTGTACACCTGCTGATTCTAATACAGCACGCATCGCACCGCCAGCAATTACACCAGTACCTACGGCAGCAGGTTTGATAAACACAAAACCGCCGGAAAACTTACCAATTTGCTCATGAGGAATGGTACTGTTTATAATTGGAACTTTTACCAAGTTCTTTTTTGCATCATCAATTCCTTTAGCAATTGCTTCAGTTACTTCTTTTGCTTTGCCTAAACCATAACCAACAACACCGTTTTCATCTCCTACGACCACAATAGCCGAAAAACTGAAAGTACGTCCGCCTTTGGTTACTTTAGCAACCCGTTGGATACTTACCAAACGATCTTTTAACTCAATCTCGCTTGATTTAACTCTTTTTATATTGATAGTTGACATTTTGCTAATTGAATTAAAAAATTAAACCGCCTTCACGTGCACCCTCTGCCAAAGATTTGATTCTTCCATGGTATAAATAACCATTACGGTCAAACACTACTTCTTTTATACCAGCAGCAATTGCTTTTTCTGCAACAAGTTTTCCTACAGCAACTGACTGATCTGATTTTGATCCTTCTGCTGTAAATTCCTTGGATAAAGAGGAAGCAGAAACTAATGTTTTTCCAGACAAGTCATCGATAACTTGCGCATATATGCCTTTGTTGCTTCTGTAAACAGATAAACGCGGACGTTCCGAAGAACCAGTCAAACGCTTTCTGATACCTTTTTTTATTCTTTCTCTTCTTGATAATTTACCTAACATGACAGTTATTTTTTAGATGCAGATTTACCTGCTTTTCTTCTTAATTGCTCACCTACAAACTTAATACCTTTACCTTTATATGGCTCTGGTGCTCTTAGTGAACGTATTTTCGCTGCAACCTGTCCCAATAATTGCTTGTCTATAGATTCAAGAATAATCGTAGGGTTCTTTCCTTTTTCTGCAGTAGTAGTAACTTTGATTTCTTTGGGCAATTCAAACACATAATGGTGAGAGAAACCCAAAACCAAATCTAAAGTGTTTCCAGTGTTAGTAGCCCTGTAACCTACACCCACTAATTCCTGTTCTAATTTATAACCTTCAGTTACACCAATTATCATGTTGTTGACCAATGAACGGTATAAACCATGTAACGCTTTATGACGCTTTTGTTCTGATGGACGTTTAACAATGATTTGACCTTCCACTTGCTCAATAGAAATATCACTATCTACTTGTTGAGATAAAGATCCTTTAGGACCTTTAACAATTACTAAATTATTTTCTGATACAGAAACTGTAACACTACCCGGTAATGCAACAGGTGCTTTTCCTATTCTTGACATTTTTTAATTCCTTCAATTAATAAATGTAACATAAAACTTCACCACCGATATTATGCTGCTTTGCTTCTTTATCAGTCATTATACCTTTAGAAGTTGACAATATTGCGATACCTAAACCATTAAGTACTCTTGGCATATTTTCTGTTCCTGCATATCGGCGTAAACCTGGTCTGCTAATACGTGATAAGTTACGTATAGCAGAAATTTTAGTAACAGGGTTATATTTTAAAGCAACTTTTATAATACCTTGTGGTGCTGTATCATCAAATTTATAGTTGGAAATATAACCTTTGTCAAAAAGTACTTTTGTAATTTCCTTTTTAATGTTTGATGCCGGAATCTCAACAACACGGTGGTTTGCCTTGATCGCGTTCCTTACTCTTGTAAGATAATCTGCAATTGGATCTGTATTCATTTACTGTTATAATTCTGATAGTGGTATCGGTTAGGGCCTTCCTGCCGACCTGCTATCAATTTAAAAATTTATGTACTAAAAGAAGTATCGGCTAATTAACTCAGTTCCGGAGAACTTTTTGTTAATTACCAGCTTGCTTTTTTTACCCCTGGAATTTTACCGGCTAATGCCATTTCCCGAAAAGAAACCCTGGAAATACCAAACTGGCGCATGTAACCTCGTGGACGGCCAGTCAACTTATCACGGTTGTGCTGACGTACCGGAGAGGCATTACGCGGTAATTTATCTAATCCTACATAATCCCCAGCAGCTTTTAAAGCAGCCCTCTTTTCAGCATATTTGGCAACCGCCTTTGCACGTTTTACATCACGTGCTTTTACACCTTCTTTAGCCATTAGTATTGGTTGTTTGGTTTTTAAACGGTAACCCGAATGATTTTAAAAGTTCTAATGCTTCCACATCATTGTTGGCAGAAGTAACAAAAGTAATGTCCATACCCATAATCTTATTGATCTTATCAATGTTGATCTCAGGAAAGATAATTTGCTCTGTAATACCTAAAGTATAGTTACCTCTCCCATCAAAACCTTTATCGTTGATGCCTTTAAAATCACGTATACGTGGTAAAGCTACGGAAATTAAACGGTCCAGGAACTCATACATATGATTATCACGTAAAGTTACACGTACACCAACCGGCATACCTTTACGTAATTTGAAATTAGAGATATCCTTTTTTGATTTGGAAGAAACAGCCTGTTGCCCAGTAATAGTTGATAATTCTGATATTGCAGTTTCAATCAATTTTTTATCAGTGGTTGCAGCACCAACACCTTGGTTGATTGCAATCTTCTCCAATTTAGGAACTTGCATTACACTTTTGTAATGGAATTTATCCTTTAGTGTAGTGCGGATGTCGTCTTTATATTGCGATTTTAATCTTGGTACGTAAGCCATTATTTAATTTCCTCCCCAGATTTTTTACCTATCCTAATCAATTTTCCATCGTCATTTCTTTTTCTGCCTGTACGAGTAATATTACCTGTTTTAGGGTCAATCAAAGCCAAATTTGAAATATGGATAGGTGCTTCTTTTTTAATTATTCCTCCGTTAGGGTTTGCAGCATTTGGTTTAGTATGTTTAATTACCATATTGGTTCCTTCTACCATAGCCCTGCTTTCTTCCAAAAACACTTCAGTGATTTTTCCCTGAGATCCTTTAGAATCACCTGCTATTACTTTTACCAGATCACCTTTACGGAGTTTAAATTTAATCTGGGAGTTACTTTTCTTTTCCATGTTATAATACTTCTGGTGCTAATGATACAATCTTCATGAATTGTTTTTCCCGAAGTTCCCTGGCAACTGGGCCAAATATACGGGTACCCCGTGGCTCATCCTGATTATTCAGGAGAACAGCAGCATTATCATCGAAACGAATGTAAGAACCGTCTTTTCTTCTAACTTCTTTACTGGTCCTAACTACAACCGCTTTAGAAACTGTACCTTTTTTTACGTTGCCTGATGGCAGTGCGCTTTTTACGGTTACAACTATCTTATCGCCTAAAGAAGCATATCTTTTACCAGTACCACCAAGTACACGAATTACGAGTACTTCTTTGGCTCCGCTGTTATCAGCTACATTTAATCTTGATTCCTGCTGTACCATTACTTAGCTTTTTCGTTAATTTCAACCAATCTCCAGTTTTTGTTTTTGCTAAGAGGGCGGGTTTCCATAATGGTTACTGTATCGCCTATACCGCAAATGTTTGCTTCATCATGAGCCATGAACTTAGTCGTTTTCTTTACGAATTTACCATAAATAGGGTGTTTCACCTTACGCTCAACCGAAACAACAATAGATTTATCCATCTTGTTGGATACAACCAATCCTGTTCTTGTTTTTCTTAAATTTCTTTCCATTTTAATTCTAATGATTAAATTGCTTCAGAAGCCGGAACCGTCTTGCGTTTGGTAATTTCAGTATTTAAACGAGCTATATCTTTCTTGATTTTTGCAATACGGGAAGGATTTTCAATAGCAGAAACTGTGTGCGCAAATTTTAACTTAGTCAGATTAGCCCTCTCTTCTGCTAAACGAGCAGTAAGTTCTTCTGCTGACAGTTCTAAAATTTCTGAATTCTTCATCTTGTTTTTATTTCGCTTGAAGAGCCTGTGCTTTCAGGATTCAATTTGTTAATTAATTATTCCGCTTCTACGTAATCACGCCTTACCACAAACTTCGTTTGCACTGGTAATTTTTGTGCTGCGAGGCGCATAGCCTCTTTTGCTGTTTCCAGAGATACACCTTCTGCTTCAAAAATGATCCTACCAGGATTAACAACAGCTACCCAGTACTCTGGTGCACCTTTACCTTTACCCATACGAACTTCAGCAGGCTTTTTAGTTACAGGTTTGTCAGGAAAAATTCTGATCCAAACTTGACCTTCACGTTTCATAAAGCGGGTAACAGCAATACGGGCAGATTCTATTTGACGACTTGTTATCCAAGCAGGCTCCAAAGACTTGATGCCAAATGAACCAAATGAAAGTTCTGCGCCACGATTTGTGAGGCCTTTCATTCTGCCTTTTTGCATTTTTCTAAATTTCGTTCTTTTGGGCTGTAGCATTACTTTAAACTTTTACTGTGATACAAAACTTATGTTGTTTTGAATATAATTATCTTCTTTTTGCGCCAGACGCACCGCTGCCACCTCTTTGATTGGAATTGTTACCACCACCTCTTGGGTTGTTGTTATTTCCTCCACCAGATCTTCTTTCGTTGTTTCTACGATCACCACCGCCAGCATTTCTTCTGTCTCCACCTCGTTCACGATCACCATAAGCAGCAGCACCTTCAGGACGGCCTCCTTTATTATTAGCACCTGTGTTTGCACCAATATTTGGAGAAAGATCACGCTTACCATAAACCTCCCCTTTGCAAATCCAAACTTTAACGCCTATTTTACCATAAGTAGTTAAAGCTTCACCAAGTGCATAATCAATATCAGCACGGAAAGTATGCAAAGGAATTCTTCCTTCTTTATATTGTTCGGTGCGTGCCATTTCAGCACCACCTAAACGACCAGAACACATGATCTTGATACCTTCTGCTCCCATTCTCATAGTAGAAGCAATGGTAGTTTTCATAGCACGACGGAAAGAGATCCGTGCCTCTAACTGCTTAGCAACACCTTCTGCAACTAATTGAGCATCAAGCTCTGGACGTTTAATCTCAAAAATATTGATTTGGATATCCTTTTTAGTCAGCTTTTTAAGCTCTTCTTTGATCTTATCAACTTCCTGTCCACCTTTACCAATTACGATACCCGGACGAGCAGTGTGAATAGTAACCGTGATTCGCTTTAAAGTACGTTCAATAACTACTTTAGCAACGCCACCTTTAGAAATACGTGCAGAAAGATATTTTCGGATTTTTTCATCTTCCACTAATTTGTCGGAGTAGTTATTGCCACCGAACCAGTTAGAATCCCATCCTCTGATGATCCCTAACCTGTTACCTATTGGATGTGCTTTTTGTCCCATTACAAATTATATGTTATCATTTTTAGAATCTACTATTAAAGTTATGTGGTTAGAACGCTTTCTGATCCTGTAACCTCTGCCCTGAGGAGCAGGTCGCAACCTCTTTAACTGGCGGCCGCCGCCTACAGAAACTTCCTTAACAAAAAGAGCACTGTCTTCTACACGTTTTCCTTCGTTCTTTAATTCCCAGTTCTTGATGGCAGACAATAAAAGTTTTTCAACCCTGATAGCTGCTTCTTTATTGGTATATTTTAAAATATACAAAGCTTTTTCTACATTTTCACCTCTGATCAGGTCAACCACCAAACGCATTTTACGTGGCGAAGTCGGACAATTTTGCAATTTAGCAGCGGAAGCACCGCCCACAACAGCTTTTGCAGCTTCTTTTTGTTGTCTGATTAATACAGACTTTTTTATTTTAGTAGTTGCTTCCATGTCTTATTTTTTCTTTTCAGAGTGCCCTCTGAAGGTACGTGTAGGAGAAAATTCTCCCAACTTATGTCCAACCATGTTTTCTGTAACGTACACAGGAATAAATTTATTACCATTATGTACTGCGAATGTATGACCAACGAAATCAGGGGAAATCATGGAACGGCGCGACCATGTTTTTACTACTGATTTTTTATTCGAGTCATTCAGGGTCAGAACTTTTCTTTCCAGGTTATGATCGATGTATGGTCCTTTTTTAATTGAACGTGCCATTATTTCTTCCTTCTTTCAATGATGTAACGATCTGATGATTTCTTTTTGTCGCGGGTTTTAAAACCTTTCGCTAATAAACCTTTTCTGGAACGAGGATGACCACCTGAGGCCCTGCCTTCGCCACCACCCATTGGGTGGTCTACCGGGTTCATAGCCACACCACGAACCCTTGGGCGGCGGCCTAACCAACGTTTGCGTCCTGCTTTTCCTAACACTTCGTTTGCCTTCTCAGAATTAGAAACCGTTCCGACAGTAGCTAAACAGGTAGCCAAAATCATTCTGGTTTCTCCTGACGGCAATTTGATAATTGCATATTTGCCATCGCGTGCCGATAGTTGTGCGTAAGTTCCGGCTGATCTTGCAATTGTACCACCCTGACCGGGATTCAGTTCGATGTTATGAATAATAGAACCTAAAGGGATATTCTTTAAAGGCAAAGTATTGCCAACTTCCGGTGGAACTGCATCCCCTGAAAGTACCGTTTGCCCAACCTGGATACCTTCCGGTGCCAGCATATATCTTTTTTCTCCGTCAACATAATTTAACAATACAATACGTGCTGATCTGTTCGGGTCATATTCGATTGTAGCTACCGTAGCCGGAATATCAAATTTATTACGTTTGAAATCAATTAACCTGTAAGACTTTTTATGTCCCCCGCCAACATTTCTGATGGTCATTTTACCGGAATGGTTACGACCGCCTGATTTTTTATGAGAAACCACAAGTGATTTTTCAGGAGCATTAGTAGTAATATCCGAATAATCGCCTCCAACTCTGAATCGGGTACCAGGTGTAACCGGTTTAAATCTTTTAACTGCCATTTTCTTAATTAGATATTACTGTAAAAATCTATAGTTTCACCGTCTTTCAAAGTAATAATCGCTTTTTTAAACTTAGAAGGCCTGCCGGAAACAGAACCCGCTTTAGTGTTACGGCTTTTTAATTTTCCTTCGTACTTCATGGTATTCACAGCAGTAACGTTAACGCCGTACATGGCTTCAACTGCTCCTTTTATCTGTATTTTATTTGCCCGGTGATCTACTTTGAAAGCGTAACGGTTTAACTTTTCAGTTAACATGGCTACTTTTTCTGTAAGTAAGGGTTTCTTTAGGATTTCCATATTACTTAGCTAATGCTTCCTCCAAAGTTTTAACAGAATCGGTAGTTAGCAACAGCCTACCAGCATTCAGTATATCATAAGTATTTAACTGGTCTGCGGTAATTACTTTTGCTTTTTTAATGTTTCTGCTTGATAAATAAATGTTATTATTTGCTGCCGGGAGAACCAGCAATGTTTTCTCATCAGAAAACTTTAAACCGGCAACCAATTGAATGTAGTTTTTGGTTTTGACAGAATCAAAGTTGAAATCTTCCAAAACCACGATGTGGTTATCCTGTGCTTTATATGACAAAGCAGATTTACGGGCAAGTGATTTTAACTTTTTATTCAATTTAAAACTATAATCACGCGGCTGCGGACCGAATACACGCCCACCGCCATTAAACAAAGGGGATTTAACACTGCCGGCACGTGCACCGCCAGTTCCTTTTTGTTTGTGCAACTTGCGGGTAGAACCTGCAATTTCGTTACGCTGTTTAGATTTATGTGTTCCCTGGCGTTGATTGGCCAGGTATTGTTTAACATCTAAATAAATGGCATGATCGTTAGGTTCAACGCCAAATATCGAATCAGGAAGCTGCACCCAGGCACCAGTTTCTTGTCCTGAAACATTTAATACAACTACTTCCATTATTTGTCGATAATTACAAATGAACCCTTAGCACCAGGTATAGAACCTTTTACCACCAATAAATTCTGTTCGTTATAAACCTTTAATACTTCCAGGTTTTGAACTTTTATGCGGGTGTTACCGGTTTGGCCGGCCATGCGCATACCTTTAAATACACGGGAAGGCCATGAAGACGCACCCAAAGAACCAGGTGCCCTTAAACGGTTGTGCTGGCCATGGGTTTGCATACCCACACCACCAAAACCATGACGTTTTACCACCCCTTGAAAACCTTTACCTTTTGATGTCCCTACAACATCTACAAAATCTCCAGCTGCAAAAAGTTCAACAGTAACAGTATCTCCTAATGATTTTTGATCTTGGAAAGTTGTGAATTCAACCAGTTTTTTCTTAGGGGTAGTCCCAGCTTTAGAAAAATGGCCTTTTAAAGGGCCGGAAGTATTTTTTTCCTTCTTTTCATCGTATGCCAGCTGAACAGCAGCATATCCGTCTGTTTCTACAGACTTAACCTGTGTAACCACACAGGGGCCAGCTTCGATTACCGTGCAAGGAATATTCTTCCCTGTTTCATCGAAAATGCTGGTCATTCCTACTTTTTTACCAATAATTCCTGACATTTTCTTAATTATGTTGTTTTTGTCCATCGAAGCAGTAGGGCTTCGTTCAAGACATGCTTTCCCTTTTAGGGACGGCAAAGATAGGAATGTTTAATTAAGTATCAAATAGTCAGGAAGATATTTTTACAAGTTTTTTAATTGATTTATTTAGTAAATACCCGCTACATTGTTTAACCTGTTTTAAGGAACCGTTTACAGATAACTAAAACAAATTTCAATACTTCTTTTATCACCTAAAAATTTGGAATTATTTATGCTTTTGCATCGGCATAAAATACAAACACCAACTTTTTAGGCATAAAAGAAGCATTATAAATTTAAACCGGCTTTTTAATCTTTCATCAACCTTTTAATCATTTCTGCACTTTGTTGCCGGCCATGTTCCAATCTGTCTTTAAAAAAATTCTGTGCCTGGTTAAAATGCAATTTGTAACCATCCATGTCGCTGTAATTGATGATGGCCGACCAATCCCTTACGGCAGAATGAAATTCCAAATCATCCCCGCGGATACTTTTATCGTATAAAGCTGTTTCTATTGATTCTTCCAGCAAATCATTGTTTTTAAATAAATATTCGGCTATCCCTAAACGCAACCGAAAAGGCGGCGTTTGGCAGATGAGGTTATCATAAGGGTTTACCTGTAGATTATTCCAGGCATCGACCATACTTAAAAGACTTAAATGAGAATTGGGTTTCCGCAGGGAAGAATTTACAGAAAGCGAGAACTCCTGCATAATATCGTCATCCAGCAAAATCGGTTTTCTGCTTTCGTGAAAAACAAAATCCCTGGCCGCATACAAGCGTTTACGCAGCTCTTTTTCATCTTCCTGGATCATCAGCTTAAATAATTCCGACTCAGAAACAGCATACTGTTTTACCTGCTGCTTGGCGTAAGGATTCAGGATGGCTGCACCGGCATAAACATGTGCTTTATAGCTGAATATACGCAGCATGATCAGGATTTTTACATTATCGATCCCGCCGATGTAGGCTGCATTTTCCCAGGGATAAAAACCGGCAGCAGCGCAGGCAGTCCCCATACTTTCAAAACCTACATGTGTAACAGCCTGTGTATCGGCCACAATTTTATCATGCTGATGGTAATCTTCCATCTCTACCAAATCTGTTTCCAACAACATCAAAATATCAAGCACATCCTGGTAGGTTTTTTTATCACAGCGGTGAGGGATAACAACCAGTTTTTGTCCTTTGGGAAGGAAACCCGGCCCGTGTAAAGCATGAAAGGTGATGATATTTGTATCCGCAGGCAAAAATTCTTCAAAAGCAGCAATCTCCGGGTGCTTTACCGATGTTTGCCCGCCAACGGTACAACCTGGTTTAGCGTAAGGCCCGTAACGCGCTACAACTTCTTTAATTTTATCGGTTTCTACGGAGAAAATTAACAAATCGCTGTTTTGGGCGGTTTCCCTTCCATCTAAATACACTTTAATTTGATGCGTGTTTAATTCTTCGCATAACGGTTCAAAATTATGCGCCAAATCACTTCCGCAAACTTCTAAGCCCTGCTGTGCAAAAGCTTTTGCGTAGAGCTTGCCCATATCGCCTAAACCAATAAATCCGATAACCATGTGGCTAAGTTAATTATGATTGAGGTATTTTAAGGATGATATGCTATATTCGTTTTTCGATCAATAAAAAAAACTGGTTCAAATGGCAATTGCCTGCTAAATTTATCACCATACTAAAGCTTCTTTTATGCACCTAAAAACAGGAATCCGTTTATTGCAGCTAATTCTGTTATCTGCTATAATTTCAACCGGTTACGCGCAGGATTCTGTTAAAACGAAACCCCGTGTACCATCGGCTGCGAAAACTACTACCGGAAAAGTCCCGACTGTAAAAACTAACCCGGTTGAAGTAAATACCAACCAGGCTGTTTCTCCAAATAAGCCTGCTGCAGTGCCAATTGCAGTGAGTGCCGATAAAAGTTTAAGCGGACAATATCAATTTATACTGGGCAGAATCTATAGTTACCAAAGGCCGATGATTGATGCTTTGTATAAAAGTGTGCAGGATAGTTTGCGTGACCAACGAAATAGCTTGTCTGCTTTACAAAGTAAATTATCGGCACAAAGCAAAACGCTGGCAGCTTTGCAAACAGATGTAAACAGCAAAGAAGAAAGTTTAAACACAACCAATGCGCATGTAAACAGCATTAGTTTTTTGGGGGTGCCGATGGCGAAAACAACTTATAACACAATCATGTGGGGTTTGGTGATTGTGTTTGGCGCGTTGGCGGCAATTGTAATTTTCCTTTCGGCAAGTGCGCGGCGTGAAGCGCATTACCGCACCAAATTGTATAACGAACTGGAGGAAGAATACAAAGGCTACAAAACCAAAGCGAACGATAAGGAGAAAAAACTATCGCGCGATTTGCAAACGGTTAGAAACAAGCTGGAAGAAATTACCGGTAACCCGGAGTATTAACGATGCTTTTTTTACCGGATAAAAATTGGTGCTGAAGCAAAAAAACGTTTCTTCTTTCGGAAACGTTTTTTTTGTGGGTAAAAGAAGCATAGCTATTTTAGGAAAATTGCGATTACAGATTTACATCGAATCAAAGTGTTTTAATCTTGATATTTCTGTAATTCACTTCAAACCCGTGGTCCTGGAGCAGGATATGGCCTTTATCAGCTTCGCCAAAATCTTTCCAAACTTTATATTTGCTAATTTTTACCAGTTCACGGTATTCCGGCGATTTACGCACATATTCTAACACTTTAACGCCATTTAAATAATGTTCTACCCTATTATCAGGATGCACAATGATCCGACCGGTATTCCATTCACCAATAGGACGTACACTGCTGGCAGGTTTATTGGAAGGTATCAAATCGTATAACGAAGCCAGGGTGCGGTTGCCGTTACGCCCAAGTTTGGCATCAGGGTGTACCGCATCATCCAACACCTGGTACTCCAATCCGATGGCCGAACCATTTGTGTTTTCGTTGAGGGTTACAAAATATTTAACGCCGCTATTGGCGCCTCTGCTCAATTTAAAATCAAATTTTAAATCAAAGGCACCGTACTCATCAACCGTAATGATATCACCGCTATTTTTTGCTTCTTCCCCGCCGGAATTTTGTATGGTTATCTGATTGTCTTTTATAATCCAGCCATTTGGCTTATCCGGAAAAGTAGTCATGTTAGCCCCAATCCAGCCTTTAGAGGTTTTACCATCAAAAAGTAAACGCCAGCCTTCCCGCTTTTCCTGAGCAGTTAACGTATTTTGCGTTTGTGCGAAGCCTTGCGACAGGAGCAGCCCTGAACTAAAAAGTAATACCAAAAGTGTTTTAACGATTGCTGGTTTCATCAGTATAAAATTGTTTATCTATTCGATTTGTTATTAAATTTATTGCTTCAAACTGTGTAAGTACTTAATACTTTCGGGCACTTGGCTGATAGAATTGCTGCTTTCATCTTCAATATAATAATGCTGAACACCCGCTACACGCGCTGCTTTCAGAACATCAGGAAGATTGATTTGCCCGGTGCCTAACACAACGTCGTTTTCGACCGAAGTTCCTCCCGAATTATTACCGGCTACACCCTTTTTCAAATCTTTAAGGTGCAGTGCTTTGTACCTGTTTCCATATTTTTTGAGCAATTGCGCCGGATTTTGTCCCGGAAAAAACGCCCACAATATATCCAGCTCAAAACCAACATAATTTGGATTGGTATTTTTTACGATGTAATCATAAAGGGTTGCGGCAGTATAAGGCTCATATTCGTAACCGTGGTTGTGGTAAATGAGGGTTAATCCATATTGCTCTTTTAATATTTTACCTGTCTTATTAAAATCGTTAACTGCCTGCATCGCATTTTCAAGTGTAAAAATACCCGTATGTGGTATCCATGCTACCCTAACATATTCGGCACCGAGAATTTTAGTGTTTTGGGCAACTTCGGTAGTTTTATTCATCAAGTCGTCGTAACCCACACCAAACGACGAACAATGGATACCTCTGTCATCAATAAGCTTGCGCATGTTGCTTGCCGAAGTCCCGAATAGGTTGGAAAATTCTATATCTGTAATACCGTTTTCTTTAACTATATCTAAAGTAGCTGGTATATCTTTTTGAAAATTTGTGCGGTAAGTGTAAGATACTATTCCCGGATTTTCCGGAAATAGCATTTTGTTACTTTGCGCATATAAATTATTTACCCTTAAAAAGAGTAGTAAAAACAGGCTGTAACAAAAAAGGAGCAGCAAGTTAAGTTTACGCACGGTGAAAATTTGAAATATTCTCATCACTTAAACTTTGGGTTCCCAGCCCGGTTCGTAAGTACGGCCCCATAATTTTTGCGCTTCAGGATCATTTAAAATATGGCCGGTTTTAGGATCTGTTTTAAGATCGCGGCCAACACGCCATGCAATATTGCCCAGCTGCATACCCAATATACTTTTATGGCCTGTTTCTACATCGCAATTGGGCCGCCTGTTATTACGGATCGCATCCAGAAAATCAGCCACATGGTAGTTATCCATAGCCAAACTTGGACTGGCCGTATTACGTCCCTGCACCGCTTCTTCGCCTGTGAGCGATTTCACTTCTTTAACTAATTTCCCTTCCTGATCGTACACTTTGTAACTGTCGGCCCCGGTATCCAGGCTGCCATTTTCGCCATAAAATATAACGCCCCTATCCAAACCTTCAATTTTTCTGCCGTTTGAACTACGGCTCTCCCACATCATTGATTTTTGGTCTGGAAAATCCATCGTGATAACCTGCGTATCGGGCGTTTGCCAGTCATCCTTAAATTGGTACCGGCCACCTGTTGAGGTAATGTGCGACGGAAACTCTGCGCCAAGCCCCCAACGGGCTACATCCACTTCATGGGTTCCGTTGTTTAATGCTTCTCCGGTTCCCCAGTGCCAAAACCAATGCCAGTTGTAATGAATCAAACCATCCTGATACGGCATATGCGGGGCCGGTCCCTGCCACAAATCATAGTTAAGCTCCGCAGGTATAGTACCGGGTTTTAAGAAAGTAGCTTTGCGGTTATTGGTGTACCAGGCTTTGGCAAAGTAAACCCGCCCTATAATACCTTTATGCAACTGTTCTATGCCTTGCGTTAGCACCGGTGCCGACCGTCGCTGGGCACCCATTTGTACTACTTTATTATACTTTCTGGCAGCAGCTACTGCCAGCTCGCCTTCATGCGGGTTGTGGCTTAACGGCTTTTCGACATATACATGTTTGCCTGCCTGGCAACCTAAAATGGTAAGCGGGGCATGCCAGTGATCGGGTGTTGCTATATAAATAGCATCAATACCTTTGTTGGCCAGCACTTTACGAAAATCACCTTCAGTTTGAGGGGTATCAGTATACCCTCCATCGGCTAAAGATTTAATAACCTTGGCAAAAGTTCTGGAATCGACATCACATAAACTGGCAATTTTGGTATTTTTTTGACCAGCAAATGTACCCGCCATACTTCCGCCACGCCCGTTTATACCAATTATAGCGGTGTTAATCCGCTCGTTGGCACCAATAATGTTTCTGTAACTTTTGGCACTCATGGCAGTTACATGATTACCCAAGGCGATACTTGCAGCTGTAATAGCTGCTTTTTTGATAAAATGGCGACGGTTTTCCATTAAATATGATTTAATAAAACAGTGTAAACAACCGAAACTGTAACAATTACAAATGTTACCTATACAGATAAATACTTATTGCTTAGGTTGAAGTTGAAATTATTATCGGTTCAATTGGTCTTGAATCCTAAAAGTAGCAATTATTATTAATCCAATCAATTTATTAAAATTAATCTGTTTGGTATGCTGTTAAATCAATCGACGTACCGAAATTTTTACTTCAAATCCTGTAGGTTCATTTATAAAACTTAATTTCTATTCGTTTCTTCAAATTCTAAAAAATAGGTTATTTAAGAACCTGTTTAAATTTATATCGGCAAGATTCATGTGCTTCTTTTATGCCTGTAAATTTTACTTCTTATATTCATTACAAATAAAAAAACAGGTGAATTTCCTATTTTTAGGTGATAAAAGAAGTATCGAAAATAATTCAATAAAATTTAAACAGGCCCAAAACCAAAAAATCTTTAAAACCAAAAAGGCCGCCTTTTGCGAGGCAGCCTTTTTGGTTTGTATTTTCCGGTACGGTTATACTTTGATCTCTACTTCAACGCCGCTTGGCAATTCTAATTTCATCAAAGCATCAACTGTTTTGGAGTTAGAGCTGTAAATATCAAGCAAACGTTTGTAAGAGCATAACTGGAACTGCTCCCGTGCTTTTTTATTTACGTGCGGCGAACGCAAAACGGTAAATATTCTTTTTTCGGTTGGTAAAGGCAGCGGCCCGCTTACTACGGCACCGGTTGGCTTTACAGTTTTAACGATTTTCTCGGCAGATTTATCTACCAAATTGTAATCGTATGATTTTAGTTTGATTCTGATTCTTTGGCTCATGTGTTTTGTTTAAGTAGAACCGTAAGAGCTATTAGTTACGGTTCTACGATAAATAATTATTGATACTGATGCTTCTTTTAGCACCTAAAATTAAGCGTGTACTTTACCTTTTACTTTGGCAATCACTTCATCCTGCACGTTACGCGGGGCTGGTTCATAGTGATCAAACTCCATCGTAGAAGTTGCACGGCCAGAAGTAATGGTACGCAATTGCGTTACATAACCAAACATTTCCGATAATGGCACAGTCGCTTTGATTACCTGCGCACCCGCACGGGAATCCATACCCAAAAGCTGGCCACGGCGACGGTTCATATCACCGATCACATCGCCCATGTTTTCTTCCGGGGTTAAGATTTCGATCTTCATAATCGGCTCCATCAATACCGGTTTACATTTTGGCAATGCTTCGCGATAAGCAGAACGTGCACAAATTTCAAAAGATAAAGCATCTGAATCGACTGCGTGAAACGAACCATCAATCAAACGGACTTTCATATCCTGTAATGGGAAACCGGCCAAAACACCATTCACCATAGCAGCAGCAAACCCTTTTTCTACAGATGGGATAAACTCCCGCGGAATAGAACCGCCGGAAATCTCGTTCACAAACTGTAAACCGGTTTTGCCTTCGTCGTTTGGAGAAATGATAATTTGAATATCGGCAAATTTACCACGGCCGCCAGTTTGTTTCTTATACGTTTCGCGGTGCTGTGTTGTACCGGTAATTGATTCTTTATAAGCAACTTGCGGTGCTCCCTGGTTCACCTCCACCTTAAACTCGCGTTTTAAACGGTCCATGATAATATCCAGGTGAAGCTCGCCCATACCGGAAATTACAGTTTGTCCCGTTTCCTGGTCTGTATTTACACGGAAAGTTGGGTCTTCTTCGGCCAGTTTACCTAAAGCCATTCCTAATTTATCAACATCGGCTTGTGTTTTTGGCTCGATAGCTAAACCGATAACCGGTTCAGGGAAATTCATCGATTCTAAAATGATCGGGAATTTCTCATCACAAAGTGTATCACCGGTTTTAATATCTTTGAAACCAACAACCGCAGCAATATCGCCGGCACCTACGTTAGGAATCGGGTTTTGCTTGTTAGCGTGCATTTGGAAGATACGTGAAATACGCTCTTTATTATCAGAACGCATGTTGTGCACATAAGAACCGGCTTCCAAGTTACCGGAGTAAACGCGGATAAAACACAAACGGCCAACAAACGGGTCAGTTGCAATTTTGAACGCTAATGCAGCAAAAGGTTCTTTAACATCCGGTTTACGCAATACTTCTGCGCCGGTTTCCGGGTTAGTACCAATGATGCCTTCAACATCCATCGGCGATGGCAATAATTCCATTACATAATCCAGCATCGTTTGCACACCTTTATTTTTGAAAGATGAACCGCAAACCATCGGAACGATTTTAGCATCTAAAACAGCTTTACGCAAAGCATCTAAAACTTCGCGTTCTGTAATGGTTTCCGGTGCATCGAAGAATTTCTCCATCAGGCTTTCATCGTATTCAGCTACTGATTCGAGCAATTTTTCCCTCCACTCAGTTGCTTCTTCAACCATATCATCGGGAATAGGCACTTCGGTAAAAGTCATCCCTTTATCGTGCTCATTCCAAACAATACCGCGGAAATTAATTAAATCGATAACGCCTTTAAAATTTTCTTCGGCACCGATCGGTAATTGCAACGGAACTGCATTACTGCCCAGCATACTTTTTACTTGTTTTACAACATTCAAAAAGTCGGCACCAGAACGATCCATTTTATTAACGAAACCGATACGGGCAACGTTATAATTATTGGCCAGTCTCCAGTTGGTTTCTGATTGCGGCTCAACACCATCAACAGCAGAAAACAGGAAAACCAAACCATCCAATACCCGTAACGAACGGTTTACCTCAACGGTAAAATCTACGTGGCCAGGTGTATCGATAATATTGATGTGATAGGTTTGTCCCCTGTATTTCCAATCTACCGTGGTAGCAGCCGAAGTAATGGTGATACCACGCTCCTGCTCTTGTGCCATCCAGTCCATTGTTGCGGCACCTTCGTGCACTTCACCAATTTTGTGGCTTACACCAGAATAGTACAGGATACGCTCTGTTGTAGTGGTTTTACCAGCATCAATGTGTGCGGCAATCCCAATATTTCTTGTATATTTAAGATCTCTTGACATTATTTTTTTGTTTGATTTCTCTGATTTTATAAATGATTACACCGATTATTTTTAACTAAACAATCGGTGTAATCTTCTAATAATCTGTGTAATCTAATTTTAGAAACGGAAATGGGAGAACGCTTTGTTGGCTTCGGCCATTTTGTGCGTATCTTCTTTCTTTTTCACTGCGGAACCTTCGCCTTTTGCAGCAGAAATAATTTCACCAGCTAATTTCTCCATCATGGTTTTTTCACCACGTTTACGGGAATAACTGATCAGCCATTTCATGCCCAAAGCAATTTTACGCTCCGGACGAACTTCTGTAGGCACCTGGAAGTTAGCACCACCAACACGGCGGGATTTAACTTCTACAGCTGGCATTACATTGTTCAATGCTTTTTTCCAGGTATCCAAACCGCTTTCGCTAGTTCTTTTTTCTACCAGTTCAACAGCATCATAAAAAATTGTATAAGCGGTAGATTTTTTACCGTCATACATCATGTTATTTACAAACCTGGTAACCAAAGTATCATTGAACTTTGGGTCAGGAAGGATAATCCTCTTTTTTGGTTTCGACTTTCTCATTTGTTGCTATCCTCCTGTGGTTATTTCTTTTTCTTAGCTGGTGCACCTTTTGCCGCTACAACCGGTTGACCTGGTTTAGGGCGTTTCGTTCCGTATTTAGAACGGCGTTGGTTGCGGCCAGCAACACCTGAAGTATCCAAAGCACCGCGGATGATGTGGTAACGAACGCCGGGTAAATCTTTTACCCGGCCGCCACGGATCAACACGATGGAGTGTTCCTGTAAATTGTGGCCTTCGCCGGGGATATACGCATTTACCTCTTTGCCGTTGGTTAAACGGACACGGGCAACTTTACGCATGGCTGAGTTTGGTTTTTTAGGGGTAGTGGTGTACACACGTGTGCACACACCTCTTCGCTGTGGACAGCTGTCCAACGCTGGCGACTTACTCTTGTCGACCATAGCTACTCTACCTTTTCTAACTAATTGCTGGATAGTAGGCATTTTTGTTTTTAAATGTTTACAGTATTACCCTTATATTAAAAGGACTGCAAAAGTAGTAAGTTTAATTTGATTATCAAGAGGTTGGAAGAAAAGATTTTTTGGGTGGTAAAAGAAGTATTGGTTAATTGTTTTTGCAAATACGTAAAACAGTACGAACCAGGATATTGTTATGCCGCTAATTTTTATAAAACTATTATCCGCATTTTTCTGGATGCTTCTTTTACACCTATAAATTTACACAAAACCTCATGCTAACCATCATCCCCAACAAAGAAGAATTTGTATTAGCAGTACACCAACGTTTATCAGAAGTTTATGGCAGCCAGATCAAGTACTTTCACGATTTGGATCCGTTGAGCGAATTGGTTTCTTCACTGTTATCGCACCGGACTAAAAACCGCGATTCGGGAATAGCATTTGCCAACCTACGCAACATTTTCGGTTCCTGGGAAAATGTACGCGATGCAGCAACAAATGAGGTACAAACAGCGATCAGTCCTTGCACCTGGCCTGAACAGAAAGCACCGCGACTACAACAAGTTTTAAGTTTAATAACTGAACGTTGTGGTACATTATCCTTAGATTTTTTGGCCGAAATGGAGGTAGTTGATGCGCGAAAATGGCTGGAAGATTTGCCCGGCGTTGGCCCCAAAACAAGTGCTGCGGTCATGTCTTTCAGTAGTTTGCGTGCTAAAGCTTTGCCGGTAGATTCCCATCACTTTCGGGTTGCGGTGCGTTTGGGCATTATCGATGCTAAAACTGGTGAAGGAAAAGCCAACCGCGTATTAGAAAACCTGTTGCCACCAGATTTTACCGCGCAGGAAACGTACGACAACCACCAGGTAATGATGCGGCACGGCCAGAAAATATGCTTCCATTATAAACCGGATTGTATCAATTGCGTGTTGTTGGATGTTTGCCCAACCGGACAAAATTTAGCGGATCAATAAAATAGTTACACTTTCATCATGCTTCTTTTATCACCTAAAAGTTAATACGCGATGAATTTGCAAACTTTTTTGTCATCTAAATTCTACTTAAACTTGTCAATAAAGTATCAAATAAAATGGATTTACAACACACTTATACAGTAGAAGCGGTTTTGAATATTGCCCTCAATTTAAAACCAGCAGACCGAAAAATATTACAGGAAGAAATTCGGAAACCTTTATTAAATGAAAAGGAAATTTTAGATAGAATTTCTCCCTTTCATCAAAAATATGAGTCAACTTATAAAGCACTTGCTTAATGCTTTTTTTATCCAAAATAAATCTTTGTTGTTCATAATTGATGTCCCTCATTGATTGCTTTTTACAACTTTCTACAAAAGCAGTTTCCTTTTCTGCTATCCATTTTGGATTTTTTTATGTTGAGGTGCAGTAGTTTAGCCGGATACAAGCGTAAAACAGCTATGATAGAGAACAAAAACTTTACGTAGTTTTAGTCCGTAAAAAAAGCATCTAAACAATTAACAATTTATAAGCCCATGAAATTTAAAAAAATTATACCGGCACTGCTTTTAGTTGCAGTACTGGCGCAAAGTTGCGTAAGCACAAAAAAGTATCAGGATTTGCAAGGCAGGTACAACCAGCTTGATAGCAACACACGTAACCTGAACGGAAAATATCTGTTAAGCGAGCGCAATGTAGCCGTATTAACCAACCGCGTTGCAAGTTTGGAAGAGCAGCTGGCCTCCGAAAAAGCAAACTCAAAATCGTTACAGGATGCTTTGAGCAAAGCGTTAAATGCTAGCAGCCAGGGCAACGTAAATGTATCTAAACTGGTTGACGAGATCAATAGTTCCAACAAATACATCCAGCAATTGATCAACACAAAAAATAAAAGTGATTCGCTCAACCTGGTTTTAACCAACAATTTAACACGTTCTTTAAGTCAGCAGGAAACGAAAGATGTTGATGTGCAGGTTTTAAAAGGTGTGGTTTACATTTCGCTTTCGGATAACATGTTGTACAAATCCGGCAGTTACGAAATTTCGGACAAATCAGGAGAAACGCTAAGCAAAATTGCCAAGATCATTACAGATTACAGCAATTATGATGTATTGATTGAAGGCAACACGGATAACGTGCCGATCACCTCTAAAAACATCCGAAATAATTGGGATTTAAGTACTTTGAGGGCTTCATCTGTAGTGCAGACCTTGCAAAATAAATATAATGTCGACCCGAAACGTTTAACAGCCGGCGGCCGCGGCGAGTATAACCCAATTGCGGACAACAGTACCGAAGCCGGGAAGATCAAGAACAGGCGCACACAAATCATCATCACCCCAAAACTTGACCAGTTTATGGATTTGATTGGCAAAGCACCGGAGAAGAAATCATAAACAAAACTTAAAATCGTATTTTACAGAAGGCTGTCTGGTTTATCGGATAACCTTTTTGTTTTTCCTTCCAATGCTTCTTTTACCGTACAAAAATCAATAAACAAAAAAGGCTTTTCTGTTTTGCAGAAAAGCCTTTTTATATTGATTGTAATCCTCTTACGTCAGTTTGCGTTTTACTTCCACGTTTTCGTATGCTTCTACAATATCGCCAACTTCAATGTTGTTAAAATTATTGATGTTTAGTCCGCATTCGTAATTGGCATTAACTTCTTTTACATCGTCTTTATAACGTTTTAAAGAGGCCAGTTCGCCAGTGTAAATTACAACACCATCGCGAACAATTCTGATTTTGCTGTTACGGGTAATTTTACCGTCCAACACCATACAACCGGCAATCGTTCCAACTTTACTGATTTTAAAGGTTTCGCGAATCTCAACATTAGCAACAATCTTTTCTTCAAATGTTGGAGCCAACATACCTTCCATTGCGGTTTTGATTTCGTTAATGGCATCATAAATAATGGAATACAAACGAATATCAATTTGCTCCTGTTCGGCTAATTTACGTGCACTGCCAGAAGGACGGACTTGGAAACCGATAATGATAGCATCGGATGCAGAAGCTAACAACACATCAGATTCTGATATTTGCCCTACTGCTTTCGAAATAATATTTACCTGTATTTGTTCCGTCGACAGTTTCAACAACGAATCGGAAAGTGCTTCGATAGAACCATCCACATCACCTTTAACAATAATGTTTAGTTCCTTAAAGTTTCCGATAGCTAAACGACGGCCAATTTCATCGAGCGTAATATGTTTCTGTGTACGTAAACCTTGTTCCCGTTGTAATTGCAAACGTTTATTGGCAATTTCTCTTGCTTCAACTTCACTTTCCATCGAATTAAACTTGTCGCCAGCAGTTGGTGCGCCTTGCATACCCAATACTTGTACCGGAGTTGATGGCCCAGCTTCTTCTACACGCTGGCCGCGTTCGTTGGTTAAAGCCTTAACACGTCCGCTATAACAACCTGCTAAGATTGGATCTCCCACTCTTAACTTTCCTGCCTGAACTAAAACAGTAGTAACAATACCGCGGCCTTTATCCAAAGCAGCTTCGATTACTGTTCCTACCGCACGTTTATTTGGGTTGGCTGTCAATTCTAATAATTCTGCTTCCAGCAATACTTTTTCAAGTAAAGCATCCACGTTTAAACCGGTTTTAGCAGAAATTTCCTGCGCCTGATATTTTCCGCCCCAATCTTCCACCAAAATATTCATGGCAGCTAATTGTTCGCGTATTTTGTTGGCGTTTGCCCCTGGCCGGTCAATTTTGTTAAAAGCAAAAATAATAGGCGCATTTGCTGCCTGGGCATGATTGATAGCTTCCCGCGTTTGGGGCATCACACTATCATCTGCAGCAATAACAATGATAACAATATCGGTTACCTGGGCACCACGGGCACGCATTGCTGTAAAAGCTTCGTGGCCTGGAGTATCCAAAAACGTAATTTTCTTTTTATTTTCTAAAGTAACTTCGTAAGCACCAATGTGTTGGGTAATTCCACCCGCTTCACCGGCTATCACATTGGTTTTACGGATAAAATCCAGCAAAGATGTTTTACCATGATCTACGTGGCCCATAATCGTTACGATTGGTGCACGTGGTACCAAGGTATCAGCACCATCAGCTTCATCTAAGCTACCTTCTTCGTCCTGCGGTTTAACAAATTCCACCTCGTAACCAAACTCGTCAGCTACAATAGTTAAGGTTTCTGCATCTAAACGCTGATTAATTGAAACGAACAAACCAAGGCTCATACAAGTGGAAATAATCTGGGTTACAGATACATCCATCATAGAAGCCAGTTCATTTGCCGTAACAAACTCGGTAACTTTTAAAATTTTAGACTGCAATTGCTGCTCCATTGCTGCATCTTCTGCAGATGAAGCATAATCATCGCGTTTTTGACGACGAAGTTTTGAACGTTGAGCAAACTTACTGGATTTTCCGGCACCGCTTAAACGCGCTAATGTGGCTTTAATCTGGTCCTGAATTTCCTTTTCTGTAGGTTCTTCTTTCGGGCCAGTTGCTGGAGCCGGCCTGTTGTTTCCATGCGCGTTCCTGTTATCTGGCCTGCTGTTGTTATTATTTCTGTTGAAAGGCGGACGATTGTTGTTACCGGCAGGATGCTGCTGGTTACTTTGGCCGGGAGCACGGGAACCCTGTCCGTTATTAGCACTGGTATTGCCAGATGCCTGATTGGCGTGAGGCGGCTGTCCCGACGCGTTTTCTTTACGTTTACGTTTTCTTTTATGATCGGCAGCACTACCGTTTGCAGTATTAGAAGAAGATGCAACCGGTTGGTCTTTGCGTTTTGGCGGATTAACCGGCAAAGTCATTCTTCCAACTACATTTGGACCGGTTAAACGGTCGGCACGTGCCCTAATCACTTCAGATTCTGCCGGTATTTCTTCTGCCTTATCAGCTTCTGCCACAACTGGTGCAGATACTTCGGCCAACTTTGTTTCTGGTGCCTTTACTTCTGGCACCTTCACTTCAGGTGCTTTAGCAATAACCGGTGGATTAATGCTGATTTCTTGAGGCACTTCTGCTTTAGGTGCTTCTTTTATAACCTCTTTTTCTACTGATATTGGTTGCTCAGCAATTACAGGAGGTTTTACTTGCTCCGGCTCTTTTTGTTGAATTGGCTCTGTTTGTACAACTGGCTTTAATACTTCAGGCTCAACTTCTGCAACCTGAGTTTCAATTGGTTTTACTTCAACTTTAGGTACTTCTTTTACAACCTCTTTTTCGGGATGATTTCTGCCATTCAGGTCGTTCAGGTTTATTTTGCCGACAACTTTTACACCAGGTAAAGAAGAATCATCTTTTGTGTTTGAACCATGTGTAACAGTTTTTGCAGTACCAGAATAAGTGCTTGTATTTTTAACCAGCACTTCTTGTTGCTCATTCGTTTTACCAGAAAAGGCAACTGGTTTTTCGGCAACATGTACAGCTTCTTCTTTTCTTATTTTTCCGATGCTGATTTGTTTGGCCTCTTCTTTAATGTTTTTGTCGCCTTGAAATTCTTTTAAAAGAGATTCGTACATGTTGGCGTCCAACTGGGTGGTAGGTTTATTTTCAATTTTAAACCCTTTTCCACTAAGGAAGCCAACTATAGTACTGGTGCCTATGTTTAGCTCTTTTGCTGCTTTAAATAATTTTATCGATTTGTCTTCTGACATTTAATATTTTTTCTGCGCTTTTATACAAAAGTACATTTTTTTAATTTGGTTATTTGATTTTATTCAAATTCTGACTGTAAAATTGACAGTACTTCTTTTATCGTTTCTTCTTCCAGGTCTGTACGTTTAACCAATTCGTCCACACTTAGGTTTAAAATTGATTTGGCCGTATCTAAACCGATACGTTTAAACTCATCTAAAACCCAGCCATCAATCTCATCAGAAAACTCTTCGATATCAACATCTTCTTCATGCTCATCAACTTCGCGGTAAACGTCTATTTCATAACCTGTCAATTTACCTGCCAGTTTTATATTATGCCCGCCGCGGCCAATTGCTAAAGAAACCTGATCGGGCTTTAAATAAACTGCTGCTGTCTTTTTTTCATCATCCAATTTAATAGAAGTGATTTTGGCCGGAGACAAAGCACGTTGCACATACAACGACAAATTGTTGGTGTAATTGATTACATCGATGTTCTCATTCTTCAACTCACGTACAATTCCGTGTATCCGCGAACCTTTCATTCCAACGCAAGCTCCAACCGGATCGATACGGTCATCATAAGATTCTACCGCTACTTTTGCCCTTTCGCCTGGTTCGCGCACAATTTTTTTAATGGTGATCAGCCCGTCGAATATTTCCGGAACTTCCATTTCAAACAAACGCTGTAAAAACTCTGGTGCAGTGCGCGAAATAATAATTTTCGGATTGCTGTTCATCATATCCACTTTATGGATTACGGCACGAACAGAATCGCCTTTTTTAAAGTAATCGGCCGGAATTTGTTCTGTTTTCGGAAGCAATAGTTCGTTGCCTTCGTCATCCAAAATCAAAGCCTCTTTTTTCCAAACCTGATAAACTTCACCTGTTACAATTTCGCCAACTCGGTCTTTATATTTTTTGTATATCTCGTCCTTTTCTAATTCTAAAACCTTAGAAACCAAAGTTTGACGGGCAGCCAGAATCGCCCGGCGGCCAAAACTTTCCAAAGTAACCAGTTCAATATGTTCGTCGCCAACTTCCAAATCCGGATCGAGCAATTTTGCTTCGGCCAATTCGATTTCCAGGTCATCATCTTCAGAAAAACCGTCTTCCATCACCATTCGTGTACGCCAGATTTCCAAATCGCCGTTATCCGTATTTACGATAATGTCGCAATTTTCATCCGTGCCGTATTTTTTCCTGATCATGCTTCTCAAAACATCTTCCATCACACTCATCATCGTTGGCCGGTCGATGTTCTTGAAATCTTTAAATTCCTGAAAAGAATCAATTAAATTTAAGTTGCTCATTTTTTCAAAATATTTTTTATTCCTTGTATTATCTAAATGCTTTTACCAATTTTTAGGTGATAAAAACAGTATTTGAAATTTCTATTTGAACGATATTAAAACTACTGCTTCGTTAATTTGATCGTAAGTTAATCTCGCTTCTGCTACCGTCGCTTTTTTTCCTTTTACAGTAATTTTTTCTTCTATGGAGATGCCTTGCTCGTCAGCAATTAATAATTTACCTTCTTTTTTACTCCCATCGGTTAGTTTCAAGTCCAGGTTTCGCCCAATATTCTTTTGAAACTGTCTTAATGATTTTAAAGGAAAATCAACGCCGGGAGAAGAAACTTCCAAATTATAAGCCTGCTCAATCACGTTATCTTCTTCCAAACGAAAACCAACAAAACGGCTTATGGCAGCACAATCTGCAATCCCAATCCCTTGATCGCCATCTACCAATACGATTAATTTTCCGTTGATGTGCATTTTTACATCTACCAAAAACAAATCGGGCCGGTCGCTAATCTTTTCTTCTACCAGGCTTTTTACCCGCTCTTCAACAGTCATATTTCAAAATTAACGGTTAAAAGAAAAGAGGGAACATAGTCCCCTCTTTCTTTATTGGTGCAAATATAAATAAAATATTTAACAGTCAAGCTTTTAATGTAGTTTGTAAGCAGCAGTTGCTTGGCCGCACTTAAATTGCCGATACTGTTTTTACCCTGCAAAAATTAGTACGAGAATTTAATTATAATAAATTTGCAATTGAAACTGACAGCTATGAGATTTATAATTGAAATTTTGTTAACCGGTTTAGCTGTTTTTATAGCTGCACATTTAATACCCGGCGTGCGTGTAGACGGTTACTTAACAGCAGTATGGGTTGGCATTTTGTTAGCTTTGGTAAATGCAACAATCGGATTATTACTGCGGATACTTACCTTCCCGATCAATATTTTAACGCTGGGGCTGATTTCTTTTATCATCAGCGTTTGTATGGTTTTGCTGGTTTCCAGACTTGTGACTGGTTTTAGTGTTCAAGGCTTTTTAACAGCCGCATTGTTTGCCATTGTGTTAGCGGTATTAAAAATGGTTTTTGGTGCTTTTGAAAAAAAATAAGCACTTATTTTTCTGCCAGTAACTGGTTGACCATTGTTTCAAACTCGTGGGTAAACTCGGTATAATAATCGCCGGTTCCAGGTCCGCTAAAACCCGTATGAATCTTTCGTACATCTCCTTTTTTATCAATAATAATTGTGGTTGGGAAAGCAACAAAAGCAGATAAGGCAGGCAAACTTTTACCAGCTTCGTTTTTATTATTGGTGTAACCGGTAACCAACAAATCGTACGGAACACCAAAACGGTTTTTTAACTGTTCGATGTTCTTTTTAGAAGTAGCAAAATCTGTTGTCCGTTCATAAGCCAATCCCAAAACCTCTACTCCTTTTACATGATATTTTTTGTAGAAGCTGGTTAAATACTCCGTTTCGTCCATGCAATTTGGGCACCAGGAACCCATTATCTGTAAAATAACAACCTTGTTTTTAAATTGGTTATCTGCTAAAGAAACCGGCTTTTTATCCAGATCCGGAAAGGTAAAATCAATCTTTTTATAACCAGGTTTTAAAACGGTAAGCGAATAAGCATCAGGCAATTTGGCGTTTTCGTCTTTTACGGCGTTCCATAACTGAACAGAAGAAGCACCGGAATAAAATTTTCCGTTGGCGATGGTTTTATCGTTACTGATCTTCCCGGTAAATAAAAAAGCGTGCGAACCATCAAAGCACGAAAGATACACTTCATCCCCAGAAACTGTTCCTTGTAAAAAACGGTAATCACCGGTTGTAGTTAAAAATGTGCCGGTAATATCGTTTCCGTTTTGCTTGAACTCGCCAACCGTAACGTCTTTATTTTGCAAATCTTCATCGGTAAAAGTAGCAGACCACCGGCCAGAAATATTAAAATTTGGTTTTGTGGGAGAAGAAAAGAAACGCCAGGAAGCATTTGCCTCGGCAGAAAACGGAATCAAAACATTTCGGTTTCCTAAATGCCGCACCCAGTTTCCGGTTAGTGTATTAGCATTTAGGGCAGCGCGGATTTCTGTATCAAACAAAGGCATTTTAATGAAAACTGAATCACCTTGAAACTTTATGTTGGTTACTTTAAACCTTTCTTTTCCGTTGATGATCGTCATTAATTTCTGATCGGCACTGTCTTTTAATTCAAAATTAAAAGGAATGTATTGCCCGGAAGCTGTTTTTAGTTTGGCCAGCCAAACGCCGTTTTTTAATGTTGAGGCCGGGTTGAAAAAACTGCACAGCAAACCTAAACCTCCAAATATGACAGCATAAAATATTTTGATTTTCATTTTTGATTTATTGTTTAAAATCAGCAAATGCTTCTTTTACCGGGTAAAAATTATACGCTTTCTTTAATCTTTTTAATGATGTTCGTGCTGGAGTTATTGTCTAAATAATTAATTAGCTCTACTTTTCCGCCGTGTTCTAAAACCCATTTTGAACCTGCAATATCTTCTACTTTGTAATCACCGCCTTTTACAAGCACATCCGGATTGATTAATTGAATCAGGCTTTCGGGTGTATCTTCTTCAAAAACAACAACTGCATCTACAAAGTGCATGGCAGCAAGCAGCAAGGCACGGCCATCTTCGTTTTGTATTGGCCTGCCCGCAGCTTTTAAACGCCGAACGGATGCATCAGAATTTACGCCGACAACTAAACGGTTGCCGAAAGAAGCGGCACCAGCCAAACTAATGATATGCCCGGCATGCAAAATATCGAAACAACCGTTGGTAAAAACTATTTTTTGACCGGTAATGCGCCACGCGGCAATCATACGCTGGGCATGCTTTGCATCAACTATTTTTCTTTTGATAACGGTTAACCTATCCAGCATGGTTATAATAGTTTATTGTCGTTATCCGGGAAAACCAAAACAGGTTCGTAAACTTTTGCTTCTTCCATCGGTAAAAAACCGTACGACATAATGATCACAATATCGCCAACCTGTGCCAAACGCGCTGTTGCACCGTTTAAACAAACCGTGCCCGAACCTCGTGCCCCTTTTATGGCATAAGTTTCAAAACGGGCGCCGTTGTTATTGTTTACAATTTGCACGCGTTCGTTTGGGATAATATTGGCCGCTTCCATCAAATCTTCATCAATAGTAATGCTGCCAACATAATTAAGTTCGGCCTGCGTTATTTTAACCCGATGAATTTTAGATTTTAAAATCTGAATTACCACGCAGCAAAGTTAATAATTGATTTAGGTTATGGTAAAGCAGATTATTAACTTAAAATCATATTATCTATCAAACGTGTTCGCCCAACTTTGGCCGCAACCAAAGCGATTATGCCTTTACTGCCGTCACTTAAATTATGGTCCAGGTCAACGGTATTTACAATTTCCAAATATTCTAACTGTACCTGCGGCTCAATGCTGATGATTTCTGCTGCTTCTCGGACTAATTCGGACAATGCTTCTTTTACATAGCTTTTTTTAAGTTGATGCAAAGCCCAGGACAATACCAGGGCATGTTTTCTCTCTTCAAAAGATAAATGGATGTTGCGGGAACTCATGGCCAGGCCGTCTGCATCACGGACAATCGGGCACATTATTACCTTAACAGGCAGCTTTTTAAGTTCAACCATTTTTTCAATTACCCGCACCTGCTGAAAATCCTTTTGTCCGAAAAACGCCAGGTTTGGTTTTACAGCCACAAAAAGTTTGTAAACAATTTGCATGACGCCCTGGTAATGTCCCGGCCGAAATTTCCCTTCCAAACGGTGCTCTATCTCGCCGATATCCAAATGCCAGTACTCTTTTTGCGGATACATTTCTTTCGCCTCCGGCATAAACAAAATATCACATTCGGTTTGTTGCAGTTTTTCAATATCGGCTTCAACCGGGCGCGGGTATCTTTCTAAATCGGCAGCATCTGTAAACTGCGTTGGGTTAACAAAGATGCTGCAAACCACAATTTCGGTTTGTTGTTTTGCCTGTTTTATTAAGGAAAGATGGCCGTTGTGCAAGGCACCCATAGTTGGCACAAGCCCTATTAGTTTAGCATTGCCTTGCTGTTTTTGCAGATGGCTTTGCAGTTCTGCAATCGTTTTAATTATTTCCAATTGGTCTGGTTAGTTTGAGCCAAATTTGAACATTTGATCAAAATATACTGCTATCGGCTTGCATAATTGATTGATTAATCCTAAGATAATACTTATATTTGTAGCCTCAATTGTAAATTCCTTTACATTTTAATAACATGATAAAAGATGAGTAAATCGAAACTTTTGTTTATTACACAAGAAATGTCGCCTTTTCTTGAACTTTCTAAAATTTCCGAAATCACCCGTCAGCTTCCGCAAGCCATGCAGGAAAAAGGGTTCGAAATCAGGATTTTAATGCCCCGGTTTGGAAACATTAATGAACGAAGAAACCGTTTACATGAAGTGATCCGTCTTTCGGGAATGAACATCATTATTGATGATAACGACAACCCTTTAATTATTAAAGTAGCTTCGATACCTGCCGCCCGGATGCAGGTGTATTTCCTGGACAACGAAGAGTACTTTCAGCGTAAATACGTTTTTAGTGATAAAGAAGAAAAGTTTTATGCTGATAACGATGAGCGCATGATCTTTTTTTGCAAAGGTGCATTAGAAACCGTAAAAAAACTGGGCTGGGCGCCTGATATCATCCATTGCCATGGCTGGATGACTTCTTTAGTACCTGCTTATGTTAAAACAAGTTATAAAGATGACCCTACTTTTAAAAACTCCAAGGTAATTTACTCCTTTTATAACAACAATTTCGACGAAACGCTAAGTACTGATTTTTTGCGTAAAGCAGTAATGAACGGTATGGCCGAAAAACAGATTGAAGCTTTTAAAGACGGTAACAGTTTAGCTTTGGATAATGGCGCTTTGCAGTATGCAGATGGCCTGGTTATTGGCAGCAGTGAGGTTAGCACAGAACTGTTAAATAATGTTAAAAAGACCGGCAAACCAGTTTTGGACTATAATTTAACACTTGATTCGGAAAATTTTTACAACTTTTACGAAGAAATTACCAATGACGAATTGGTACATGTTGCATAAGATTTGATCGAATATGAAATTTGTTAAAACAGACTTATTAACTTTGTTGATAAGTCTTTTTATTTTAAGCAGTTGCAAAAAACCGGATGCCGTTGGATTGGCTATTGATCCTTCCCAAGTTATCAATGGTACTTTACTTGATACGGCAACCATTTATACCAGTACTCTAAGAGACGATAGCGTAATTACAAGTAACATTACAAACAGTTCCGGCCAGGCCATATCCACACTTGCCTATTATAAAGACCCTGTTTTTGGTATAACAGAAGCAAATATGGCTTTTTCTTTAGGTACGCCCGGCGGTGCTGCCTTTATTAAACCTACCGGCACAGTTACCATAGATTCCGCAATTGTTGTGCTGCGGTATGGCCATGGTTTTTATGGTGATACTTCTTCTACCAATTATAAAATAAACGTTTACCAATTAGCAGAACAACCTTTAAACCAGTATTATTATAATACCAGAGCCTGGGCGTTTAACCCTTCTTTAATTGGTACGCGCACTTTCCATGCACTTCCAAACGATAGTCTTAAAGTTACAACCATTGTAACGGGAGCGAAGGATACTTTATTAAAGATACCGGCACAAATCAGAGTGCCTATTAATACCTCTTTTGTAAGCAATGCTATTTTTAATGCAGATTCTTTAAAACTAATCGGTACAGAAGCATTTAAAAGATATTTCAAAGGCCTTTATTTCAGCTTAGACAAAGCTGGCACTACCGACGGCTCAGGAGGTAATTTTTATATCCTGCCCGATTCCAGCAGCTTAAACGTTTATTATAAAAATGTCAGCGGCACAACCATAGATACCGTAATGGCATCCTTTCCATTTTCAGGAAATTTTGCATCCCAAATAAAGCATAATTATACGGGTACAGTTATCCCTGATGCTTTGGCCAATGCTGCCGCAGGCAGATCCTCTGGTACAGTTTATATGCAAGGCCTTGCCGGTTTAAGGACTAAAATAAGTTTTCCTTATCTGGCAACCAATGTTAAAAAACTAATAGGTAACGCCGCTTTAAACCGCGCTGAGTTAATTATAACCCCGGTAGCAGGCACACAACTTTATCCGTTTTTACCGGCACCACGGCTTACCATGTATCGTTATAATATTGCTAAACAACGTGTACTTATACCTGATGCAAGTGCTGGCGACCGCAGGTACATCTCTATACTTCCATATGGTTTTGGCGGCTATTATAATTCTATTAAAAACGAATATCATTTTATTATCACCGGCTACATACAAGATTTAATATCTGGCAATTTGATTGATTACGGAACCTTTCTTGCACCATCTGATTATTATAATACTTCATCTATCGAATACAGTACCGGTTCCATCCAGGCTGCAGGACGGTTAGTTGCAGGAGGAGACAAAACCTCTCCTTACAAAATGAAACTGAACATTATTTATACGCCAGCTTTAACTAAGTAATTCCGTTAATTAGCATACTCTTTTTAACAGTAATATTTATGTGCGGAATTGTTGGATATATCGGTTACAGAGATGCCTATCCTATCCTGGTTAAAGGTTTACACCGTTTAGAATATCGCGGTTATGACAGTGCAGGTGTTGCTTTATTAGACCAGGAAATTAAAGTTTACAAAAAAGCCGGGAAAGTTAGCGACCTCGAAAATTTTGTAAAAGATATTCCACTTAAAGGCACTGCCGGAATGGGCCACACACGTTGGGCCACACATGGCGCACCGAGCGACCGCAACTCTCATCCGCATTCTTCCGGCAACCGCAAACTAACTATCATCCACAATGGTATCATCGAGAATTATGCTACCGTAAAAGAAGCATTGATCGAAAAAGGCCATGAGTTTAAAAGTGATACCGATACCGAAGTACTGATCCATCTGGTAGAAAACATTCAGGACGAAACAAAATTAGGGCTAAAAGAAGCAGTGCGTATCGCTTTAACGCAGGTTATTGGCGCTTATGCCATCGTAATTATCAGCAGTGAGGAACCGGACTTACTGATTGCAGCCCGCAAAGGCAGCCCAATGGTAATTGGTGTTGGCAAAGGGGAATATTTTATTGCTTCTGATGCTACACCAATTGTTGAATATACCAAAAACGTAATCTACCTAAACGACAACGAAATTGCGATTATCAGCAGAAATAATTTGCTGATCAAAAGTATCGACAATGTTGTGCAAATACCTTATGTCCACGAACTGGAGCTAAAACTCGAAATGCTGGAAAAAGGCGGTTTCGACCATTTTATGCTGAAGGAAATTTACGAACAGCCGCGTTCTGTACGAGATTGTATGCGTGGCCGTATTTATCCGCAGCAAGGGCGTGTGCAATTAGGCGGCTTAAAAGAGTATGCCGAGAAGTTGAAAAATATAGACCGTATTATTATTGTGGCCTGCGGCACTTCCTGGCATGCAGGTTTGGTGGGCGAATATTTGATTGAGGAATATGGAAGGGTTTCGGTTGAAGTAGAATATGCTTCGGAGTTTCGTTACCGTAATCCCATCATTTCAGAAAAAGATTTGATTATCGCCATTTCCCAATCCGGAGAAACGGCCGATACCATGGCTGCTTTAGGTTTGGCCAAAAGCAAAGGCGCAACTATTTTTGGTGTTTGCAATGTGGTTGGCGCTTCCATTCCGCGCATTACAGATGCTGGCGTTTATACACACGCTGGCCCGGAAATTGGAGTAGCTTCAACCAAAGCATTTACCGGGCAGGTTACGGTTTTAACTTTAATTGCTCTTTACATTGCCCAATTAAAAGGAACGGTTAACCAAAGCAAGCTGATAACTTTGTTGACGGAATTAAACGAAATTCCTGATTTAATTGAGCAAGCCTTAAAACACAACGAAGAAATAAAAACCATTGCCCAGAAGTTTAAAGATGCACGAAATTTTTTGTTTCTCGGCCGGGGAAGTGCTTTTCCGGTTGCTTTAGAAGGTGCCTTGAAACTGAAGGAGATTTCGTACATCCATGCTGAAGGATATCCGGCAGCAGAAATGAAACATGGTCCGATTGCTTTAATCGATGAAGAAATGCCGGTCGTTTTTATCGCCACAAAGCATTCTTCTTACGAAAAAGTAATCAGCAATATCCAGGAAGTTAAAGCACGCGGCGGACAAGTAATTGCGATTGTTACCGATGGTGATAAAGAAGTGAAAAAAATGGCCGATCATGTGATCGAAATCCCACAAACAGACGAAGCTTTTTTACCTTTATTGGCCACGATTCCATTACAGTTGCTGGCTTATCATATCGCGGTAATGCGTGGCTGCAATGTTGATCAACCTCGTAACTTAGCGAAATCGGTAACGGTAGAGTAGGAAGAAAGCGATTAGATAATTGTTGATAGTTCATAGGTAGCTGCCCAAACCTCGTACCTAAATCCTAATACCCAAATGAAAAAGCTGATACTGTTTTTACCTCTGTTTTTTTTGCTAAACGTTTGTTTTGCGCAACTTTCGCCGCGGCAGCAATATCCGGGCTTGTTTGAAGCTGTGCAGTTAAACAGCATTTATCCGGATAACAAAACTTTTGTAGATGCCATCCCAAAACAAGACCCAAAGCAGATCATGCAGGAATACAACGCACAAAAAGATCAGCCCGGCTTCGACTTAAAATCTTTTGTACAGGCACATTTTAATGAACCAGTTTCGGGAAGCAACAACTTTAAAAGCGATATGAACGCTGGCATCCGCGAGCATATTGATACGCTTTGGCAGGTTTTATACCGGAGGCATGATACCATTTCTAAAGGCTCTTTGCTTCTTTTACCGCATAATTTTATTGTTCCCGGCGGCCGTTTCCGCGAAACTTATTATTGGGACACTTACTTTACGATGCTGGGTTTGCAGGAGAGCCATAAAGTGCAACTGATCCGCGATATGGTGGATAACTTTGCTTACCTGCTCGATCATTTCGGCCATATTCCCAATGGCACGCGTACTTATTATTTAAGCCGAAGTCAGCCGCCGTTTTTTTCGATGATGCTGGATATTTTAGCCAAAGATGAAGGCGACGAGGTTTACGCCCGTTATCAACCCGAATTGTTAAAAGAATACGCGTATTTTATGCAAGGCGCGGCTAATTTAAAAGTTGGGACGGCTTACAAACTGGCCGTAAAAATGCCGCAAGGTGAGATTTTGAACCGTTATTGGGACGATAGCGACCAGCCGCGCGAGGAATCTTACAAAGAAGATGTGGCTTCCGGCAAACTTACCAACCAGGATTTATCAACTTATTACCGCAATATCCGTGCGGCGGCAGCTTCCGGCTGGGATTTTAGCAGCCGCTGGTTTGATGCTTCTCAAAAGCTGTCTTCAATCCAAACTACACAAATTATTCCGGTTGATTTAAACTGTTTATTGTATCATCTGGAAAATTCGATTGCTCGTTCTTACGGTTTGCAAGGCAATAAAAGCAAACAAAATTTTTACCTGGTAAAAGCAGCACAGCGCAAAAAAGCGATCTTGAAATATTGCTGGAACGAAGAAGTTGGCTGGTTTCTGGATTACAACTGGCAGCAAAAAAAGCAATCGCCGGTAGAAACGCTGGCCGGAACATTTCCATTGGAGTTTAACATTGCTACAGCTGTACAAGCTTCCAGCGTAGCCAAAAAACTCGAAACTAAATTTTTAAAACCAGGCGGATTAGTAACGACGATTAACCGGACCGGCCAGCAATGGGATGCGCCGAATGCCTGGGCACCGCTGCAATATATGGCGATTGATGGTTTAACAAAATATCAGCAAGACGCTTTGGCCAAAACTATTGCCGTGCGCTGGATCGAAACCAATATCCGCGTGTTTAAAGAAACTGGCAAGCTGATGGAAAAGTACAACGTACTGGATACGCAACTAAAAGCTGGCGGCGGCGAGTATCCATTGCAGGATGGATTTGGCTGGACGAATGGCGTGTTACTGAATTTGATGAACCGGTATCAGGGGAAATGATCCTGTTTTTATCGGATGATTTTTGATGAAGTTTTACAGAATCTATCAGCCTCAGCCCCTATCCGTTTGTAAGTATCTATACGCATAAAAGTCCTTCAATATCAAATTAAACCTTTGATATTTAATAAATAATATAACTTGTGATGGTGTAATCCGCTGATTCTAATAAAATGCCTTTGAAATAATTTATCTTTAACTTGTGAAATACATCTACCTTTTATTCTCTTTTTACGTGATTTTGCTTTCGGCAAAGCCATGTTGTGCAGACAGGGAATGCCAGGAGAAATACTCCACGAACAAAGAACTTGCCGGAAAAACTTCATCTAAAGAAAAAGAGTGCCAGGGCTGTTCGCCCTTCTTTTCGTGCGGTTCCTGTGTAGGTTTTATTATAGCCAAACCAGTTACGCATACTTTAGCGTTAATTGCTGAAATTGCGGACAGGTATTATGCAAGTTACCAGCAGCCCAACCTAAAGAAAATATCTCTTGCAATTTGGCAGCCGCCCCAATTAGGTTAATACATTTTTACAGCTATCCAAAAGCTGATTTTACTGGTATTAACTTAATCCTGAATTTTAATGAAACGATTTTACGTGCTGCTAACAGCACTACTTTTTTCGGCTATAGCTTATTCCCAAAATACATTTAAAGCGGTTATCAAAGACAGCAAAACAGCAGCTCCGTTAATCGGTGCTACCGCACTTTTACAAAGCACCACAACAGGTGCTGCCGCGGACACTTCCGGCCAGGTTACCCTTACCGGTATTCCTAACGGCAGGCAGGTTTTGCAGTTCCGCTATGTTGGCTATGAAACCAGGCAGGATACCTTAACTTTTCCGCTTACCCAAATCCAGCCGGTTGTTATTTTACTTTCTGCCAAAGGAAAGGGAGAAGGCAAAGAACTGGGCGAAGTGGTGGTTGCAGCTACACGAAGCAGCAGGACATTGGCCAATACGCCAACCAGAGTAGAAGTCATTTCGGGTGAGGAACTCGAAGAAAAAGGCAATATGAAGCCCGGCGATATCCGGATGATTCTTGCTGAAAGTACGGGCATCCAAACGCAGCAAACTTCTGCCACCAGCGGCAATTCCAGTATCCGTATTCAGGGATTGGACGGAAAGTACACGCAGATCATCCGGGACGGTTTCCCATTATATTCCGGTTTTTCCGGAGGTTTGGGACTTTTGCAGATTGCACCGCTCGACTTGAAACAGGTGGAAGTCATTAAAGGATCATCATCCACCCTTTACGGCGGAGGCGCAATTGCAGGCCTGGTTAACCTGGTTTCTAAAACGCCAGGCGAAGCGCGCGAACTAAACTTTTTACTAAACGGAACATCGGCATTAGGACTGGATGCAAGCGGCTTTTATTCCCAGAAGTTTAAAAAAATGGGTGCCACCATTTACGCCGCTTACAACCACGGCAGCCCTTATGATCCTTCGGACATTGGCCTGACGGCCATTCCAAAGTATGACCGATTTACGCTGAACCCTAAACTGTTTTTTTACTTTAATGACCGAACTACTTTAAATATAGGCATGAACAGCACTATTGAAAACCGGATAGGCGGCGACCTAATGTACATCAAAGGACAAGGCAGTGCGGAACATTCCTATTTCGAGGAAAATAAAACAGGGCGTTATAGCAGCCAGGCGCAGTTCGACCATGAGTTCGAAAATCAACATAAAATAACGGTTAAAAACAGTATAAGCTACTTTGACCGGGTAATCAACCTTCCTGATTACCGTTTTTCTGGCGTTCAGGTTTCTACTTACAGTGAGGCCAACTACAGCAAAACCGGTAAGAGGGCAGACTGGGTAGCAGGGCTTAATTTTTTGACTGATAATTTCAGGGAGGATAAAGTCATCAGTTTTCCACTGCGCAGTTATAACTATAATACGATAGGCGGTTTTGTGCAGAATACCTGGAACGCTTCCAATAAAATCACTTTAGAAACTGGTATCAGAGGGGATTACCACAATGCGTATGGTTTTTTCTTTTTGCCGAGAGTGTCTGCCCTGTATAAAATCAACCAGCACTTTTCTACCCGTTTGGGCGGGGGTTTGGGCTATAAGGCACCAACCGTATTTACCGAAGATGCAGAGCGCGTTCAGTTCAGAAATGTATTGCCAATTGATGTAGCTGGCACCAAAGCAGAGCGTTCTTACGGCGCAAATTTCGACTTAAATTATCGTACCGGCCTTTTTAATGATTGGGTAGGGTTCAGTATTAATCAGCTTTTCTTTTACACCAGGATCCAAAGTCCTATCTTGCTTACTGCACTTAAAAGTGGAGACTTGCAATACGAGCAGCCGCAAGGCGACCTGAACACCAAAGGACTGGAAACAAATATTAAAGTTAGTTACGGAGATTTTAAGCTTTTCTTAGGTTATACGTTTGCTGATGTCAGCCAGCATACCGGCGGCACTGTTTCTACTTATCCGCTTGTATCTAAGCACCGGTTAAACAATGTGCTGATGTACGAATTGGAAGATGAATGGAAAATTGGTGCAGAAGCATATTATTTCAGCCCTCAGCGGTTAAACGACGGAAAGGCCGGTAAAGCCTACTGGACAATGGGGCTGATGGCAGAAAAAATATGGGAAAGTTTTTCCCTGTTTGTGAACTTTGAGAACCTGACCGATACAAGGCAGACCCGCTTTGATACCATTTACACCGGCAGTTTGACCAGCCCTGTTTTTAGAGATATTTACGCGCCGCTTGATGGCTTTATTATTAACGGCGGTATTAAGTTTAAACTATAAGTAGACGCAAAATCCTCCTGTATAGCAGGTAAGTTAATACATAAACTATGCAGCATAGTAATTGCTGCTACCCATGATTAAGAATCCAAACTTCAGAAATACAAAATTTCTAATCCATCAAAAAAACACCGATAAAAACAGCATCACCTATTCATCACCAATTTCGTAGCCACCAAATCGCCAACTTTCTTGCCGTATTCATGGGCAACCATGCAGGAATTATGAAAGTGTAAGCCGCCATAAAAACGTGCCCAGTTGTTTTCATCGGCTGCTGCGCGGAAAGAGGCAAACTTCCGGCTTTTAATGCCAAACTCATTTTCGCTGGAATCAATGTAAGCCAAATGATCTCCAAAAACACTGGTTAAAGCTTCGGCTGCTGCGGAGGAAATGGTAGAATGCCCGCAAGTATATTCCGGGAACGGCGGCGTTTGCAACATGGGCCGCCAATCCGGATCGATAAATTTATCGATCACCGTTTCTGGCCGCACGGTTTTGTAAAAATATTTTGCATCCCAGGATTGTATAAAACCATCAAACAAAGCGATAGCTGTTTTAGCATAAGCACAAACCGTTTTGTTATAATCCGCTTTTGATTTTTCGGCAGCAATTCCAACAATACTCATCCAATGGCCGGGCGGAGAAAATTTCTTCGTACCAAATTGAATATGTCCATTTACATTGAGTTTGAAGGGATTATCGTCCCAGAAATTTGCCATGTGGCGTTGGTCTTCGGTTAAATGTTCGGTTGCATTTTTAATCAGCATCACTTCCTTGTAGTACATGCTGTTTTTATCGGTCATATTATAAACTGGCGGCGGCGGCACGCGAAACTGCGCCGAACTGCTCATCACCATCGGCCTGATCATCGCCCAATGCGGCTCCACGGCTTCTGCATACATCGGCGGCGTTGGCACCCATCTACCCAAAGAATCGTTAATTGAAAATTTGGATGCGCTCCGGGTTTGTAAGTAATGGTCGCTTTTGCTCCATTTTAAAATTGCAGCACCTACTTTTCTGGCATAAGCTTCGGAAGCCGTTCTCATTTCTTCCTGCATACCTTTTTCCGTTGCCAGCATTTTTAAACTATCCGTATAGAGTTTTAAGCTCCCTTCGGGGAAGGTAACCGCCTCGCCAACCTGACAAAAAGCGAGCAGCGCAGCATAAGGGTAGCAAATGGTGGTATCTTTTCCAGGTTTTGGAACTGTTTTTAACTCGTTTAGTTGTCCGGCTAAAGACTGGTAATGTTTGGAATCTCCCGCAGCAACAACTTCATAACCGGCAATGGTGGCGTAAGCATAATTTCGCGAAGCAACAACCGGCGTAAAATTATTGCCCATTACCACATCATTCAGTTCGTGAACAGTTTTAGAATATAGAAGAGGACTGTTGAACGTTTGCTGATAATTAGTTTGTTTTTTACAAGATGTAGCAAGCAATGAAACACTAATCAGCAGCCAACAAAAAAGTCTCATAAAAGAAGCATTTATTTAACTGTATAAGTTTTATGATCCGGACCGATGCCTGTTAAAGTAATTGATTTCCAATTAGATGGCAGTTTGCTTTTGATTTGGGTGATACCGTTTGGCGTAATATCCAATCCGCCAAAACCCATCATCAAACTTTGTACAATTCCACCGGCGCCGGTTGCAAAATATGGATTGGTGCCGCCTTTTGTTTCTGCAATTACGCGGAAAGGCGGAACTAAATTTGGCTCATAAGCATCTTTAAACCAATGATAAGCCTTTTCACCATCGCCCAAACGTGAATACAACAAAGCGAAAATTGCTTGCGTCATTGCTGGTGTTCCTTCATTTGGAATGCGTGTTTCGTAATAAGCCAAATCTTTTTTGATTTGATTTGGATCAGTGATAGTTTTAAGCGGATAAGCCAGCAAATTTACATCGCCTTGTTTAATTCCTTCTCCATGATACGAAGCATGTTCCTGCGTTACGCCGTTCGGCAGCTTTAAAACCGGAATATTTTGCGCTACCAAAGCCCAATCCGCGTTGGCTGCAATGCTCAGTAATTTAGCCGCTGCTGCTGCGTTTTGCAAATTTACTTTTGCGGCGGCGTTGGTAAAAGCGTTATTATCTACATTTTCTGCCCATTCATCCGCAGCAACCACATTTTTTATGTCGAAGTGACCGGTGCCGTTTCTTTCCACGCGACTTGCCCAAAAATCAGCCGTTGCTGAAAGGATGGGCCAACCTCGTTCCCGAAGCCAGGTTTTATCCTGCGTAACACAATAATAATTCCATGCGGCATTGGCAACATCGGCCGTGATATGATGTTCGAACGGACCGCTTAAAGCCCAAACCGGTGTTTCTTCTACGCCTGTTCCGGCACTTTCCCAGGGAAACATGGCTCCTTTAAATCCGTGTGAAAAGGCATTTTTGCGGGCTGCTTCCAATCGTTCAAAACGATATTCGACTAACGATTTCGCAATTTCCGGGTGTAAAACCAGCAAAGCCGGATACATCCAAACTTCGGTGTCCCAAAAAACATGTCCGTTATAACCCAAACCCGAAAGCCCCATCGGCGAAGGCGAAAAAGCAGTTCCGGCACGGGAGAACGAATACAAATGGTATAACATGCTGTGGATATCCTGCTGCGCCTGCGTGTCGCCTTCAATTTTGATGTCGCTTTTCCACAACTCGTTCCAAGCCTGGTTATGAAATTTCAGCAAACGATCGTGGCCTTCTAATCTTGCAAAAATGGTTAAGCGTTCGGCTTCATTCAGCGGATCATCGTGATGAACGGAAGTAATGGACGAACCGATCACCGAAAAAGTATAAGTTTCTCCAGCTTTCAGGCTTTTGCTGAATTTCATCAGGTGCATGTTGCTGTCCCACATTTCGTGGATTACGGCTGGCTCTTGTCCGTGCGGTTCGTTAAACAAAAAACTGGTGGAAGCACAAAGCTGCAATTTGCCCGTCGGACTTTTAGCTGTCGAAGTCAGCAGTTTTAGCGTAACATGCGGCCGGTCGATCTCGTTGTAATAATTCTGCACTTCGCGCAAGGCATCCGGCGCTTCCATTACGCTGGCCGGCGTGATGGTCAAATCTTTTTTTGCAGTGATCGATACATCCATCAAAACCGTAAACGGCAATTGGCGTAACGAATAATAGGTGTATTTGATCGTGGCTTCATCGCTATAAGAAAAAGTAGTGGTAAAAGAAGCATGCTGCATATCCAGTTCCTGCTGCATATTGGTAGCGGCTTTAGCATCCAAATGTTTGCCGTTGATGTCCAAATTCATGTTCAGCAAATTGAAACTGTTCAAGAAGTTGCTTACCCGGCCGCGGCCGTACTGATCGTAAACGCCGGCCAGCACCACGTTTTTCACTTTAAAAGGTTCGGGAGAAGAAACAATCCCGATCATGCCATTGGCAACCGTAACGCCGAAATAGTTTGCCGGATCAATTTTATTAGCCGTAATCTTCCAGGCATCCTGTGCTTTTGCTTGAAAAAGGCAACAAAAAATAGCCGATAAAAACAGTATCAATTTTTTTTTCATGGTTTAGGTTTTGGTTTTAAACGGAAGAATTCTATTCCCTCGTTATTTCTGGCAACGGCATAAATGTAGCCGTTTTTTGTTTTGATTTTTTTGATGTCGCGCACTTCTCCGCGCAGCAAAAAACCATTTTTTACTGTCGAATTGCTTTGCCAGTTTCGTTTTCCGTTATTGATTAAAACGTTGCCAAAGTCGGCATCGTATCTGCCTTCATAAGGTAAAACGCCGTAGAAATTTCCGGCAGCGAGTACATCTTTTTTACCGTCCGTATTAACATCATCGGCCAGCAAAGCAAACAAAGGCGCGACCTGTGCCGATGAAGGGAAAGCTTTAAATTCAAAATTCCCGGCTCCTTTGTTATAAAAAACACCGGAAGAAAAAGAATTGACTGTTAACACTTTATCTGTATTTAAAGAATCGCCAAAAAGTTCCTGCACTGTTTTTCCGGCAAAATCATGGTAGTATAAAAACTTCTTTTTTAATAACGGAACTTGCTTTTCAATCTCGCCTTTACCCAAAAAAGTGTAGTCTTTTTGGTTGATGCTGTAAGTGAGCAAAGGATCAACGGAACCGTTTTTATCCAAATCCGACAAATACAGTTTCACCGGGTTTTCTGCGGAAGGTTTGAACTTGGAATTTAAGCCGTAGTTGCCCGCTACAATATCTATTTTGCCGTCGCCATCCACATCAGCAAGCAAAATCCGTTGCCACCAGCCGCTTGCAGCATCCATTTGTGCCGAGTGCTGCTGCACCAATTTTCCTTTTTGGTTGATGAAAATTTTTACCGGCATCCATTCTCCGGCAACAACCAAATCCGGCCAGCCATCGTTATTTAGATCAGCAAAAGCAGCAGAACGAATCATTCCTGCGTTTTTTAGTTCGATGGGAATTGTGGCTTGGTGGAAGTTTCCTTTTCCATCGTTCATCAAAAGATAAGATTCCGGGATTTTGCCAAACTCACGCGCATCGGGCGCGCCAGCTATAAAAATATCCGGGAAACCATCGTGGTCAACATCAGCAACGGCAAGGGCAGATTTGTTAATTTTGATAGAAGGAATAGAATTTGACCGTTTAAAGTTTCCTTTTCCATCGTTCAAATACAAGCGATCTGCCAGTTCTGCACTTCCGTTTGGCATTTCGTTACCGCCGCTTGCTACGTACAAATCCGGGTTTCCGTCCAAATTTACATCGATAAAAACAGCATCAACGCCTTCCATTCCTGCATCTGCCACAAACGCCGGTTGAACCGATTGTTTAAATCCTCCATTTTTTTGCTGGATAAACAAAGCACCGGCTTGTGCCTTTGCGGCGCAAACGTAAAAATCATCCAGGCCATCATGGTTTACATCGGCAACAGCCATTCGCGGGCCTTCTGTTGAAAGCATGTGTGGAATAAGCGGCTGCCAGTTAAAATCTACATAATTATTTTCCTGATGCTTCCAATTAATTTTCTGATCTGCGGTGATGTTTTCAAACAATACTTGTTCAGGTTTAAAAAAAACATTTTGCTCAAAATGGCCGCTTGCATTTTTTTGGTCGATGGTTAGAAGCTGATTGGATTTGACTTTTGTAATAACCTGATAAGTTTGGTTTGGCCAAACTATTAGCAAACTATCCGCCTTTTTTTGGTTGTTTAACCCAAAATGCAGTTTTGGTTCTACCGAAGATTGGAAACCGCGCGTTAACATCAACTGCTGGTATTGCATTTTTCCACCCGAAAAAACATAAGCTTTTACACCGATACCAAAGTGGTTGTCCTCTTTCCCGGTAAATTTTATGCTGAGGTAATTGCTGCTTTTATCGAGGTTTTTATAGATGCAAGCTTCGTGATTTAAATTGTTTGTGATCAAGTCCAAATGACCGCTGTTATTCAAATCCGCATAAGCCGCGCCATTGGAAAACATCGCATCTTTAATTCCCCAGATACTGCTTTTATCGATGAATTTTTCACTTTGCGTTCCTTTAAAAATAAAACTGTGCGCTTCGCCGGTTGGCATTTGATCCAACACTAAACTATCGGACTGATGGCTGCTGCTCAACGCCGCCTGAACAGAAAGATCAGAAATATAACTGATGTAATCCATATCCGTTGGGCGGCGTTTGATACCGTTGGCGATAAATAAATCCTTAATGCCATCGTTATCGAAATCAGCCATTAACGGACTCCAGCTCCAATCCGTAGCTGCAACGCCAGCCATTAAAGCAACGTCGCTAAATGCTTCTCCGTTGCCTAAGTTTTTTTGCAAACAATTGCGCGAATACTGGTTTTGGAAGCCGCCGTTTACAATTTTGTATTTGTACTGATCGTAGGTTTCGTCGCCGCCATATGTTTTTAAAACCTTTTCATCGCCGGGCAGCATGTCGGCGGTAAAAATATCTAACTGACCGTCATTGTTAAAATCGGCCATATCGTTGCCCATACTAAAGCGGCTGTAGTGGTTAAAATGCTTGGCTCCGGCTTCGGTAAACGTGCCGTTGTGGTTGTTGATATAGTAATAATCGTTTTCGTGGAAATCATTTCCAACATAAATATCGTCCCAGCCATCGTTGTTCAAATCGCCAACGGCAACACCCAGACCGTAACCCAGCGCGCTGCTGTAAATTCCAGATTTTAAAGTTACATCCACAAAATGACCATTTTGGTTCAGATACAATTTGCTACCCGCCAACTGGTTAACTTTTCTGCGGGAACTGGTATCACCATAAGTTTCTACCGAATGGTTGGACTGGTTGAGTAGAAAACAATCTAGTTTGCCATCGTGGTTGTAATCAAAAAAAACGGATTGTGTAGAATATCCCAAAAAATCCAAGCCAAATTCTGCTGATCTTTCGGTAAAAGTACCGTCGTGATTGTTGATGTACAGCAAGTTGTGGCCTTTCAAATTCAACTTCCCGGCAACGGCGCAAACGTAAATATCCAGCCAGCCATCGTTGTTTACATCGGCCATGGTAACGCCGGTACACCAATCGGCCGTGCCGTTTACGCCAGCTTTTTGCGTGATGTCTTGAAATTGATAATTGCCTTTATTGAGGTAGAGTTTGTTGCCACCTTTTCTATTTGCCGTAAAAAACAGATCAGGCAAACCATCATTGTTGATATCGCCAACAGCAACGCCGCCACCATTATAAAAATACAAGTATTGCAAAATGCCCGGCGGATCGCTGTCGTTCAAACTGTTGTTAAAATGAATATTGGTTTGCTTGGAATTCAGCAGTTGAAAAAGTGGCGTCTCAGTTTTTTTTTGTTTGCAGGAGAAGTTTGCACAGGCCAGAAGCAGAAGCAAGATCAGCTTTAGCAGAATAAAATTAGAACGGCTTATTGGAACAGTTTTAATCAATGGATCGGGTTTCTTCGGTTGTTTTTGGAAAGTGGACCAGATTTGATCATCTCCATCAAAGTAAAATTTAAATTTATAATTGGTTTATAAAAGTATCAAATTGTAACTGTGCAGACAAGTGTTTAAGTTGAAAATATCCTGCTGGTTCTCTCGGTTTGAGAAGATCAAATGCTTCTTTTATCGTACCAAAATTGTGATCGATCCTGATTTTTTAATGCTAAAAGAAGCATGTACTTTTAGGAACCAATTATTGCCGGTATTGAATGAATAAGAAAACGATTGTCTGCTTAATAGTTATCGCTGTTGCCGCCCTGATTTGCTTTACGCCTTTTAACCGGCAAAAATCAGTAAATATACAGGTACAATATTTTATTACGCTGCAACAACTGCTAAAACCCGACTACTGGAAAAACTGGCAACCGGATGCAAAATTAGCCTGGAAGCAAGATTCGTCACAAGTAAAATTGGTTAAGCGGCGTACTTCTTTTACCATACAAAAACCCGGTTTTACCTTAACTGTTGATCATGTTAACGGCTTCGGGTTTGCTGTTAAAAAAACGATTAACGGCAAAACCAGCAGTTATTATTTTTTAGCGATACCAAATAACATAAGCGGGAATTCCATCATCATCTGCACGCAAAAAATAAACTTAATACAATTGCTGGGCAGTTATTTTGGTGCTGATTTTTCTCCAACTGACATCCCATATTTTAAAAACTATTTGGAAGATCCACGCCAGTATTATGGCTTCGACATTAAAAAAACTACCGTTACAGACAGCAATGTGGTGGTGATTAAAAAGGTTGTTGCTAACACAAATAAATTAGCTGCAATTGCACAAATCCAGCAGGATTTGAAGCAATTTATCCAGCAACATCATTTAAAAGTTGTACAACCGCTGATTGCAGATATCCGGGAAGTTGGTACCGATTCTTTAAGGATGATGATTGGATTGCCTGTTGATAAACAAACGCTTTCGGCAGGAAAAATTGAATTTATGCACCTGCCACCGCATGGCAGAATGTTAACCGGCCTTTATACCGGTAAATATAGTGGCCGGCAAAAGCTGTATCTGGCCATGAAAACTTACATATCAGACCATTCTTTATCATCGCCGGAAGATCCTTATGAAAAATATTTAGATAATAAAATACCAGCAAATGATACCAGCATAGTGCACTTGCAGGTAAATTTCCCTATTTATTAACCGGTTTAAATATTTGCAACGCATCGTTGTTCCTAGCCACAATAATAGCCGCACCGTTTTTGGTTTTGATCTGGCGGATATCCCTCACTTCTCCTTTAATAAACAAGCCGCTGCTTGCGGCAGGCAAATAAGTAAAGCTGTGTTTGGTAGTACCCAAAAACGTAGTACCATAACTGGCGTCGTACCGGCCAACTTCTGGTTTTAAGCCGTAAAAGTTGCCACCTAAAAATAAATCGGGCAGGTTATCCTTGTTCATATCTGTAGCCAAAATACTAAAAACAGGCGAAAATTGTGCTTGTATTGGCAGCGGCTGCATTTTGAAAGTACCATTTCCCCGGTTATAAAAAACACAAGTTTGTGTTTGGTTTACCGTTAAAACAGATGCTTTTTCTAACACTTCTGCAGAAAATATATCCCCGATACTTTTACCCGCGTAAGCATCGTACCTCAAAATTTTCTTTTTTAAAGAAGGCAACTGCCGCAAAAGATCGTCGTGCAAGTTGAAAATATAAGCTTTTCCATCCGTTTTATAATAAACCGGGATGCATTCTACCTGCCCGTTGTTATCAAAATCAGATACATAAAGTTTGGCCGGATGGTTAACATCTGCTGCAATTTTTGAGTTTAAACCATTGTTTCCGGCTACTAAATCCATTCTGCCATCACCATTCAGATCTGCAACGGTAAGGCAGTTCCACCAACCTGATGAGTTCGCAATTTCTGCTGTTTTTTGCAGCTTTCCGTTTATGTAATTTAGAATAGTTACCGGCATCCAATCGCCCACAGCAACCAGCGCATTTTTTCCTTTTCCATCAATATCCACCCATTGCGCATCGGTTACCATACCTAATTTTTGAAGTTCTGGTGCGATGGTTGAAGTTACATCTGTAAAATTTCCGTGCCCATCATTCCTTAACAATTTACTAGTTGGGATCACGCCGTAAGAACCGGGAACACTCCTGCCGCCAATAAAAAGATCGCCGTTATTATTGTTTACGCGAACACAGGAAGCATTGATAGAAACCAGCGGCCAGCCTTTGTACTGCCTTAAAAAATTACCTTTGCCATCATTCAAATATAAGCGCGACAAGAGGTTTAATGACCCTTCTTTTTCCTGGTTGCCGCCAGAAACTACGATCAAATCCATATCACCGTCGTGGTCAACATCCAGAAACAGCGCGCCAATATCTTCGCTTAGTTTATCCTGTTCCAGGGCAAATTCTTTTTTCTGTACGAAGGTTCCGTTTGGTTGCTGGATGAAAACTTTTGCGGTATCATTGATTGCGCCGCCCATAAAAAAATCCTCCAGCCCATCACCGTTGATATCTGCAACAGCCAGTTTCGGGCCTTCGGTAGAAAGCATTTTCGGGATCAGCCTTTGCTCGTCAAAATCCTTGTAATCATTTTCCTTGTGATAGATATCTCCTTTGATATCAGCAGCCGTACTGTTTTTATAGTACAAATTTTGTTTAGCAACTGCCGGTTTAAATTCCAGTTTAGCTTCTGTTTGCTTTAGCGTAAGCGTGTTATTTGTTTTAACATTTTTGATAACCTGCATCTTTAAATTCGGCCAGATCACCTTCACACTATCAACTGTCTTAACATCGGCAGTGCCAAAATTTAATACCGGTTCCACACTGCTTTCAAAACCGCGCACAGGCATTTGCTCAATCAGCTGCATACTGTTTTTAGCATATAAAATTACTTTTGCACCGATGCCAAAAGTGTTCATGCCGCTGCCTTGCAGTTTTACTTTGAGATAATGCGTTTTCGTCCGTTCCGAAGTCATATTTCGGTAGATAAAAGCAGTACCGTTTTCGTTGTTTACGACTAAGTCTAAATCGCCGTCGCCGTCCAAATCGCCATAAGCCGCACCGTTGCTAAAAGTTGGCGTGGCCAGGCCCAATTGTTCTGTTTCGTTTTTAAACTGCAGGTTTTTTTGGTTGATAAAACCATAGTTGGCAATAGGCGTAGCTGGCATTTTATCTAAAAACGTTTTCATTTTAAAGCCGCCTTTTTGAACTTGGTTCATTACTTCTTCACTACTAAAATAAGCCAGAAAATCCTGGTTCGTTAAGTCTTTGCTGATGCCGTTGCTTACGTAAACATCCTTCCAGCCATCATTATTAAAATCGAAGCAAAGCGCGCCCCAGCTCCAGTCCGTTGCATTTACGCCAGCCAGGCAAGCGATATCGCTAAACGTGCCATCGCCGTTATTTAACTGCAAGCAATTACTGCTAAACTGGTGATGAAAATCGCTTTGCAACTTCGCATTGTACACATCGTATTCGTCAAACTTAGTAGTCGTTTTTAAACGATAATCGTTTTCGGGCAACATATCAGTTGTAAAAACATCCGGCAAACCGTCATTGTTAATATCCGCCAGATCCGAACCCATGGACGACATGCTCATGTGACCCATCGCTTCATTGCTGTTCTCTTTAAATGTACCGTTATGTTGATTGAGGTACAAATAATCGTGCTCGAAGAAATCGTTGGAAATGTATAGATCGTCCCATCCGGTGTTATTCATATCACCGGCAGCAATGCCTAAACCGAACCCGATTTCGCTGCCGTAAATACCAGCTTTTGCACTCACATCTGTAAAATGCCCGTTGTCATTTCTATACAAACGGTCGCCATTTTTAGGATCGCGGACGTTGCGCAGATTGCGGTTGTAGCCAAAACTACCGATGGCGCGGTAACTGTTATTCATCACAAAGCAGTCTAAATCGCCGTCGTGGTCAAAATCAAAAAAAAGTGCTTGTGTAGATAAACCTTGATCGTTCAATCCATACTGCGCTGCTTCTTCCTTAAAAGTTCCGTCTTTTTGGTTGATGTATAATTCGTTGGCGCGGTCGGCATCTTTTAAACCGCCGCTGTTGCAAACGTAAATATCCAGCCAGCCATCGCCATTGATATCCACCATAGATACACCAGTATGCCATCTACGTGCTCCTTTTACACCTGCTTTTTCGGTAACATCTTCAAACTTCCAGTTGCCTTTATTGATGTACAATTTGTTGCTTCCCTGGTTGGCACTGAAAAAAACATCCGGCTTGCCATCATTATTTATATCGCCAATGGCAACACCGCCACCGTTGTAATAATTGCGGTAGTTAAAAACGTTGAAGTTTTCGTTATCCGTTACTTTATTGTTAAAAGCGATTCCGGATTGTGTGGAAGGGATTAGTTGAAATAAAGCATCTGCAGGGATAATATTTTTTTTATGCTGACAAGAAAGACAAAAAAAAGGCAGTAAAAGAAGTATGTAAATATTACTACGAATGCGCATAAAAGAAAGAAGTTACAAAGCTAAAAAGGAGCAGTAAATCAATACTGCTCCTTTTTAAATTGATTCCTAAAAAAGTTTTTATTAGTATCCAGGATTTTGAGTCAGATTAGGATTTTTCTGAATGGCAGATGTAGGGATTGGCATTAGTTGCGTATGCTTATCCGGATCGGTAGGTTTAAATGTACGTGCATCACTAAAATGACCAAAGCGAATCATATCCTGCCTTCTCCAACCTTCGTAAGCAAATTCACGACCACGCTCATTGAACAAGCTATCAATTGTAAATGCAGGCAAGTTAAAATTAGCCATATTAGCTCTTATTCTTACAGGTGCGGTATAAGTCAGTGCCGATGTAGGGTTACCTAAACGGGTCTGAATTTCTGCTTTCATCAATAAAACATCAGCATAACGCATTAATGGGAAGTCAGAATCCATATTCTGTGATCCTGGAGTAATTCCGAATTTTACAACACGTACACCTTCGTTCTCGGCAGCACTGTTAATGTTACCAATTGTTGAAGTGAAGAAAAGCGGCGTTTTTCCGTCTCGTAGCAACAGCGGCGTAACACCATCGGCAGCATACTGCTGGCCTGCCTGCCAGCCCTGTTTACGGGTATCAAGATTATTATATTTACTGTAATAATCTGCTGAAGTTGTAAAACCATTCCATGGGCCACCAGTACTTTCAAATTTATACTTTTGAGCCTGGTTATAATGGAAAGTAGTCATCTGAATATGTAAACCGGGCGCGTTTATATGATCAAAAGGCACTACAAAAATATTCTCTGTAGAGTTAGTGTTTGTATTGGAAAAGTTAGATAAAAAATCACTTTGTAAACTATACCCCGCCTTATCAATAATTGAATCACACATGGCATTTGCGTTGGTAAAACCAGTATTATCAGAGCTGCCAGTTATAACATTTTGATTTAAGTAAAGTTTAGCCAGCATAAAGTAAGCCCCCCATTTATTTAACCTACCATACTGACTAGGATCAGCAGTTGGATTTTTAAAACTTAACTTTGGTCCAGCAGCAAGCAATTCGTTTACTAAAAATGTATAAACATCTTTAGCGGCTGTAGTTTTAACTTTAGTAGCATCAGTAGATGATGAAGTAATCAGCGGGATATTACCAAAATTGTTAAGTAAAAGAAAATAATAATATGCACGCAGAACACGCAACTCATTTATAGAATAAGCTGTACTGGAGGTACTGGGCAAACCTTGTAATAAGCCTAATGTGATATTGATTGCACCAATAGCGTCATAGCAGTTATTCCATGAATTTGTAATGTTATCATTCGCTGCATTATAAGTATGCTGATAAAGTGCAACCCATTTACCTCCATCAGTCCAGTCGGTGCCACGAGTAGGGACTATAATAGCATCTGTAGTTTCATCGGAAGTTTGCAACATTGTGTTTTCCTGGGCAATAGTTTGCAAACTGGCGTAATTGCCAAGTACTATAGAGTTAAGGTATGACGCACTTCCTGCTGCTTTTTCCTGCGTAACAGAATCTAATGGTGTATTTAATTCTTTTTTACAGGAAGTGATACCAACACTTGCTATAAAAGCTGCTATAAATATATATTTCTTTTTCATTTTATTAGATTTTATGATTATTTAAGCGTAAGGTTTACTCCAAACGATATTTGACGAGGACGAGGATAATTTTGCCTCCTGTCTATACCTGCATAGATACCTGACGTAAAGATTTCCGGGTCTAAACCTTTATAGTTAGTAAAGGTGTAAAGATTATTACCGGCAAAATAAAACCGTACGTTGTCTATATAGTTGTTAGGACGAATATTTAAGCGATAACCCAAATTTGCACTTTGAATTTTTAGGAATGAAGTATTTTGTAACCAAAAGGTTGAGGGTTGAGCCGAACTGGTGATATTATATTTAGCTGCATCTTTTAATACACCATATACACCAACCTTATCCAAATCAGAATAGTCCATGTAAGTTTCGTTAAAAGCGTGGCCGCCATACTGACCGCGTAAGAAAATACTTAAATCGAATTGCTTAAATGTAAAGCTATTATTGATACTGTAAGTAAACTTTGGATCTGTTGTGTAAAATTTACGATCCTGTGTACTGCCGTCATCAGCGTAGTTTAATGAGTTTATGTCTGTGGTTGTAGTGCGTGTACCATTTGCTGCATATTTGTAAAACAGTTGTTTCCCGGTAGCATCTTGCCCTGCATATTCTGGTAATAAAAGCGTTCCTACAGGATAACCTACTTTTAAATAACCGATTTGAGAAACCTGGCCGCTGATACCTAAACCACCTGTGCCACCACCTGTGTAAGCTTGTGTTACATTAAAGTCGGTTCCATTAAGACTTCCTGAAAGATTGGTAAGTTTATTTCTAACTAAACCGAAATTTAATGCAGCCGTCCAGTTAAAATCTTTTTGAGTGAATATCTTTCCATTCAGGTTAAACTCAACACCTTTGTTTTGAAGGCTGCCTATGTTGGCAACAATATTATTTACAAAAAATTGACCGCCCGTTGGAACGGTATAATTGTATAATAGGTGCGATGTATTTTTCTCGAAAAAATCAATACTGCCATTTAAGCGACCGTCAAACAAACTAAAGTCTGCAGCAATGTTAGCAGTAGCGTTTACTTCCCAGCGTAAAAAAGAATTGACATTTTGTACGGCAAAATTTCTCGTTAAAAATTGCCCGGTTGTACCATCATAATAAAGTGATCCAGTTGAGCCAAATAAGAATTGAGACAAGTATGGACCAATTGCATCCTGATTACCTACTTGCCCATAACCGCCCCTTAGTTTTAATAACGTCAACCATTTAACATCTTTTAAGAAATTTTCACTACTGATGTTCCATGCAACACTGGCAGATGGAAAAACCTGTCCCTGGTTGTTTATACCTAATTTGTTGGAATGGTCATAACGTGCATTACCTGTAATATAATATTTATCGTTCAAATTATATTCAACGCGACCAAAAACTGAATTTAGAATGTAACCATTATCGTACGATGCAATGTCTTTATTGGTAATAAAGTTAGCTGCACCAATATTTATATTTGTAAGGTTAATATTACTAAAATCATGTGCGCCTACGCGTAAACCTTGATAATTTGTTTGGTATTTCTCAGCTCCGGCTGTAATGTTTAACCTGCTTGTACCAAATGTACCTTTGTAATTGGCATAAGCTCCATAAGTTGTGGTTGTAGCCATGGATGTATTTCTATCAACATCTCCAGTATTAGTTAACTGTGGCGTATAGCCGAATACATCTGCTATAGGTTTTACAAGCGGGCCAGGAGGATAATAAATATAGCCATAACCATTATCCTTGGTAGCATTAGCAAACGGGCTTATTGTAATTTCTTTAGTTAAATTATAGTCTAACCGTAAATTGGCTGTTAAACGACTAATTGTATTTCTGTTTTGTGTATAAAACAAAAGTGGTAACGGGTTAGCTTCCTGCGTATTATTGATAGGTTGATAATTATTAGGATTTAACGGATCAACTGTACTGGTTGGTGCATTATATGGAGAAATAACTGAAGGAACACTTAACGCATTTAAGAATACGTTATTATCACCGCCATTTTGCCCTGGTGTTTCAACAAATTTTGATTGTGTATGAGAACCGGAAACGTTCATTGTAATCAGCAACTTATCATTCAAAGCCTTCTGATCAAGATTAAAACGAGCATTTAAGTCTTTGCGGAAGTTATAAGCAATACCTTCCTGGTCATAATAAGTTAATGATCCTCGGTAATGCCCTTTTTCAGTACCACCTGAAATTGCTACGTTTTCGTTGTGCGTAACTGCATTACGGGTAATCAGTTTAAACCAGTTGGTATTTGCACCTTGATCACTGGTTGTAGTGGTGCCTACAGGCATTGATAAATGGTTTCCTGCTGCATCAACATGGGTTTGCTGATATAATTGCAGATATAAATTGCGGTCTGCGAACTCTGGTAGCTTTAATGCTGATTCTATTGCTACATATGAATTTGCCGTAACCTGTGTACGACCTGCTTTACCAGTTTTAGTAGTAATCAAAATAACACCACCTGCAGCACGTGAACCATAAATTGCTGCTGCTGATGCATCTTTTAAAACATCAAATGATTCAATATCATTTGGCGATACTGACCGAATATCTGCACCTTCTATACCGTCAATTACATACAGCGGATCATTACCACCTGATAATGAAGCAGTACCACGAATACGAACTGTAGGGTTACTATTGGGATCCCCATCAAACGTAGTTACTACCACACCTGGTGCTTTTCCTTGTAATTGTTGCAAAGGATTAGTTGTTACACCTTGTACAAAATCCGCAGAAGAAACTTTCACTACCGCACCGGTCGCATCTTTTTTACGAACCGTTCCGTAACCTACCACCAATACTTCGTTTAACGAATTGCTGGTGGCATCAAGTGTAATATTCATCGTAGTACCGGTTATGGTAACTTCCTTTCGATTATAACCAATATACGATAATGTTAACGAAGTAGTTGTTTCCGGCACTGTTATACGAAAGCCACCGTTAAGGTCTGTAGCCGTACCACTTGTAGAGCCTGTTGCAATAACGGATACGCCAATTAAGGGCGAGTTGTCTTTGCTGTCGGTTACTTTACCTGTTATTGTTTTATTTTGTGCAAAAACGGGTTGTACAAAAAAACAAATCAGAGTAAAAAAACCAATGTGAAGTAGATGTTTTAAGTTCATATAGTTGTTATGTTTAATTGTTTTAAAAGGCTTACCAAACAAAAAATACTGTTTTTAACTAAGTAAATTATGTATGGCCCAAGCTGGGTAAATTATCTTTTTCCATCAATATATATGTTCAATGATGCTTGGTTCAAATTAAATTTAGGGCAAATGGGCAGTAAGGATTTTTTAAAAATTTAGCCAAAAAGGTACAGCAGAAGCAATTAAACTATACGTGCATTAGCTAATAAATAAAAAAGTAACTGAAAATTGGTTTTTCTTATTAATTGTTGTAACAAAGATATACAAGGCAACAATATCTTTACAAGCATTTATACAAAAAATATTGTTAAGCATTTTGCAAACGTTTTCGCAAACGTTTGTTGTTTAAAAATTAAGCCTATTTATATCTGAAATGAAACCTGAAGTTACATTGAAAAAATTAGCCGATATGCTTAACCTCAGTGTATCTACTGTTTCAAGGGCGTTAAAAGATCACCCGGACATTGCAACACAAACCCGGGTTAAAGTAAAGGAATTGGCACAAATGCTGGAGTACGAACCCAACACTTATGCGATCAACCTCCGCACCAACAACAGTAAGGAATTCGGCATTATTGTCCCCTCAATTTCCAACTATTTTTATCACTCTTTTATTAGTTCTTTGGAAGAAGAAGCAAGACGTTTTGGCTACTCCATATTCATTTTGCAATCCGGAGATGATCCCGATATTGAACAGGAAAACCTGAAAAAATGCAAACAAAACCGGGTAAGCGGCATATTTGTGTCGCTAACTTCCCAAACAAAAGATATCCAGAATTTTTTAAAATTTGAAAGTCAGCACGTTCCCGTGATCTTTTTTGATAAAGTACCTGATTTTGATGTCTGCAACAAAGTTTGTGTGGCCGACAACCTCGCTGCAAGAATGGCAGCAGAAGCTTTGCTCCTGAAAAAAAAGAAATCTGTTTTATCTATTTTCGGAAATAAAAATCTTTCGATCACCAAAAGGCGGCTCAAAAGTTATGCCGATACTTTTAAAAAATACGATGCCGATACAGAAACTCAGGTCCATCACGCCAATAGTTCCGAAGAAGCATTTAACATTACTGCCGAAGCATTTGCCCAAGCACAAAAACCAGATGCTATTTTTTGTATGAGCGATGAAATTTTGGTTGGATCGATGAAAGCTGCCCAAAAATTAAAACTAAAAATTCCGGACGAGGTCGGAATAATCGCAATCAGTGATGGCTTTATACCAAAGCTATACGACCCGGAAGTACATTATACCGAAACAAGTGGTTATAAATTAGGAAAACTGGCTTTCAGCAGGATGATTGCTTGCATATCAGGCACCTCGCCAGTTCAGGAACTGTATATTGATTCGAAGCTGATTGAAGGTGGATCTTTGTAAAAATAAAACCTGATACTGTTTTTATCCCAATAAAAACAGTATCAGGTTTTTAACACAATTTTTCCAAACTGGGCGGAATTATCCATTTTTCGAACTGCTTTTTCTGCATTGGCTAAATCGAAAACTTCATCTACTACGGGTACAATTTTGTTTTCGTTTATAAGTTCCAGCATCGCTTTAAAGTCTTCCTGCGTGCCCATTGTGGTTCCTAAAAGCTGCAATTGTTTCCAGAAAATTTTTCGTGCGTCTAATGCCGGAAGATTACCTGCTGTTCCTCCAAAGAAAACAATCCTTGCTCCAGGATTACAGAGATCCAACAGTTTTGCAAATCCTTCGCCTAAAGCACTGTCAATAATTACATCGAAACCTCCGGCCAGTTGTTTTAGTTGATCTGCCCAGTCCTGTGCTTTATAATTTACACCTGCTGCTGCACCTAATTTTCGAGCTGATTCAATTTTTTCGCCAGAACCTGATGTTACAAAAACCTGGCAACCGGCAGCAACGGCAAATTGCAAAGCAAAAGAACCTGTTCCGGCACCAACGCCAACTATTAATACTTTATCGCCTTTTTTAGCTTTTCCTTTAGTAAACAAAGCACGGTAAGCCGTTAAACCAGCAAGCGGAATGGCGGCAGCTTGTTCCCAATTTAAATGAGCGGGTTTTGGATAGAGATATTCTACACCAGTTTTTACATATTCTGCAAAAGTGCCGTTTTCGGGCAAACCCAAAATTTTGAAATCTTTTTGCTGATAATCCAGATGTTCTCCCCAATTGGTAGCAGGGTTGATGATCACTTCTTTGCCAATCCAGCTTTGGTCAACATTTGGCCCAACACCTGCAACAATCCCGGAACCATCAGAACCTAAAATAGATGGATACTTAATACCAGCATATTTTCCTTGCGTAATCCACCAATCGCGACGGTTTAAGGCGGCGGCTTTTATTTGCACCAAAACTTCGCCAGCTTGTAAAGTTGGTTTTTCAACATCTCGCCAAACCAGCGGCTTGTCTGCAGCTTCTAAAACAATTGCTTTCATATTTTACGAAATAAAAAACCGGCAGGAATGTTTATCCAAGCCGGTTTTACTAATTTTTAGGTGATAAAAGAAGTATTAAGCCGTAGCTTTTTTATACAATTCTGTTACGTGGTTCCAGTTGATTACGTTCCAGAAAGCGGCTATGTAATCCGGCCTTCTGTTCTGATATTTCAGGTAATAAGCGTGTTCCCAAACATCCATTCCCAAAATCGGCGTGCCTTTCACTTCGGCAATATCCATTAACGGGTTATCCTGATTCGGTGTAGAGCTAACCACCAGTTTTTTATCGGCACCAACACTCAACCAAGCCCAGCCAGAACCAAAACGGGTTGTGCCGGCTTCGGCAAATTTGGTTTTGAAATCAGCAAAAGAACCAAAAGCCGAATTAATGGCCGTTGAAAGATCGCCGGAAGGTTCGCCGCCACCGTTTGGAGAAAGCAAAGTCCAGAACAGCGTATGGTTAAAATGACCGCCGCCATTATTGCGCACCGCAGGCGGAAATTTAGAAATGTTTTTGATGATATCTTCAATAGAACTGTTTGCTTCGGGTTTGCCTTCTAAAGCTTTGTTCAAGTTGGTTACATACGCTTGGTGATGTTTGCCGTGGTGGATTTCCATCGTAGCTTTATCAATATGCGGTTCTAATGCGTCGGTGGCGTAAGGTAACGCCGGTAATACAAATGCCATATCAGTTTGGTTTAATAGTTAATAAATTGTAGTTACGCAAACCTACATAAAATTTTATCGGTACTGTTTTTACCAAATAAAAATTGAAGTTACTATGAGATTTACGTTGAAAATATAAAAGCGAAAAGACAGATTTTGTTCGGAAAAATTTAAATTTTCAAGCGTTTATTTCTAAAAAATGACCGCACCAATTCTGAACATTCGTTTTCCAAAATGCCGCCGGTAACTACTGTTTTTGGATGCGTAATTTTTTGGTTGATACGGCCAAAACCACGCTGCGGATCATAAGCACCAAAAACAATTTTACCTATTTGAAACCAATACGTTGCACCGGCGCACATCACGCAAGGTTCCATCGTAACGTAAAGCGTGCAGTTTTGCAGGTATTTTCCGCCCATTGCGTTGGCTGCTGCGGTTAACGCCTGCATTTCGGCGTGTGCAGAAACATCGTTTAAACGCTCGGTTAAATTGTGGCCGCGGCCGATGATCTGTCCTTCACAAACTACGATGGCGCCAATCGGAATTTCATCTTCTTTTAAAGCCGCTTTGGCTTCCTGCAAAGCCAGTTGCATATAAAAATCATCTGGTGAAATAACCGGATCATCTGTAAAACTATAATATCTCATGTTGATTTTTGGGTGGTAAAAACAGTATTATTCAAGAAGCAAAAAGAAAATCAAACTGTTTTACTATAAATTTCTGGCCAGATAACTTTCTGCTGTAATTACTTTGATTTGAACCGTTTTGTAATCTTTAATATTTTTGGTGATTAAAACCGTAATTCCATTTTCGATAGCGGTGTTATATTGAATAGCGTCTTCAAAATCATCAAAATCGGAAGCAATTGCCAGATCAATCGTTCTGCTTTCTACCGGCAAAGTGGTAACCAAAGTTTTAAATTTAGCAATCAGTTGCCGTGGATTTTTTACAGCATAATGAGCTTGCAAAATATAATCAATAGTAGAAAAAGACAGTGTAGATACACCTATTTCAATTTCGTTTTTATCAGCCAAAGAAAATAACTGCTCAGCAAAACTGTTAAACGGTTTTCTGCCAGAAAGCAAATCGATGCAAACGTCAGTATCTACAAAAACCTTTTCCATTAGCTTTTATTTGGCGTACTTTTTCGAAAGATGATCTTTGTAACTCTTTTTATGGTCAAAATCTTTAGGTAGATTTATCGTACCGGAAAGGCTTTTCACAAAAGGCGTAACAGCAACCTTTTCTTTGTCGTCTGTCAAAAAATCTAAATGGTTTTCAATCAACTTAGACAGGCTGATATCTTTTGATTTAGCATAAGATTTCGCCCTTTCAATAATAGCTGTATCTAATTTTAAAGTGAGTTTTGTATCCATAATTTTCAAGATGTACGTACAAATATGATGATAATGTACGGACTTTAAAAGTGAGTAAAAATAATTCCTTTACACCTTTCCGCCCCAAACCCTACCTTTGCCCATTCATGAATGAAGTACTTCTAAAAAAAGGCAAAGAAAAAGCAGTTTTACAACGCCATCCCTGGGTTTTTTCGGGCGCGATTGAACCGGTAAAACGCAATGTAGAAAACGGCGAAATTGTACGGTTGGTAAACAGCAAAAGCGATTTTCTGGCTTACGGTTTTTACAACAACCAATCGCGCGTAGCGGTGCGTTTGCTGGAATGGAACGATGCTGTTTTTATCGATGAAAATTGGTGGCGCAGCAGAATTGCAACGGCCATCAACAACCGAAAAGCCGTTTTAAACGACCAAACCAATGCTTGCCGTTTAATTTTTAGCGAAGCCGATTTTTTGCCGGGATTAATTGTTGATAAATATGCAGGTCATCTTTCCGTCCAAATCCTCACTTCCGGGATGGAAAAAGTAAAGGAAACCTGGATTGATGAGCTGCAAAAACAATTGCAGCCTAAAAGTATTTTTGACCGAAGTGATGCCACTTCCCGTTCGCATGAAGGTTTGGAAGCTTCTTTTGGTTTGCTTTACGGAGAAAATCCGCCTGATTTTGTGGAAGTGAAAGAAAACGGGATTCGTTATGAAGTGAGCATCTCCGAAGGGCAAAAATCTGGTTTTTATTGTGATCAGCGTGATAACCGGAAAATAGTTGCCACACATGCTTCGGGCAAAAAAGTGCTGGATTGTTTTAGTTATTCCGGCGGTTTTAGTTTGAATTGTTTGCAGCAAGGTGCGGAACTGGTTACCAGCGTAGATAGTTCTGCTTTGGCGATTGAGACTTTGCAGAAAAATATCAAACTCAATAATTTTGATGCTAAAAGAAGCATCGCCATACAAGCTGATGTAAACAAACAGTTGCGCAAGTTTCGGGAAGAAAAAGAAAAGTTTGATTTGATCATCCTCGATCCGCCAAAATATGCGCCTTCGCGTTCGGCTTTAGACCGTGCTTCGCGTGCTTATAAAGATTTAAACCGGTTAGCCATGTCTTTGCTAAATAAAGGTGGCTTGCTGGCTACATTTTCCTGTTCCGGTGCGATGGATATGCCAACTTTTAAACAAGTTATAGCTTGGGCTGCGCTGGATGCTGGCAAAGAAGTTCAGTTTATAGGCCAGTTGGTACAGCCGGAAGACCATCCGATCCGTTCTTCTTTCCCCGAAGGAGAATATTTAAAAGGTTTGCTTTGCCGGGTGAGTTAAATTTATGCCGTTTTTTTTGCTTGATCAAAAAGAACGGACAAAAGAAAAATGTTTTTTGATGAAGGCGCTTCAACAAACTCAGCATGACATGCTTCTTTTATGCCACAACTTTCTGTTTCTTCTTTTTCGATTTTAGCTTCAAATTCAGCATTTCCACCAAAATCGAAAAACCCATCGCAAAATACAAATAGCCTTTTGGTATACTTTGATCAAAACCTTCAGCTAAAAGCGAGAAACCAATCAGCAATAAAAATGACAAAGCCAGCATTTTTACAGTTGGGTGCGTGTTTACAAAATTGGCCACGCTGTTTGATGCCCACATCATAATCCCAACGGAAATTACAACGGCCGCAATCATCACTTCTATATGGCTGGCAATACCAACCGCGGTAATCACAGAATCGAGCGAGAAAACAATGTCCAGCAGCACAATCTGCACGATGGTTGGCCAAAATGTGGCAGGTTTTGTGTTATTGTCCTCTTCGTCACCGCCTTCAAATTTTTCGTGGATTTCGCTGGTGCTTTTGTAGATCAGGAACAATCCGCCAACAATCAGGATAATATCATGCCCGGATATGGCCATTTTTTCAACCCAATCCTGATCGGTAATGCCAACTAAACTTGCTAAATTAAATATGGGTTTGGTTAAACTCATGATCCAGGTTAAGGAAAGCAACAGTAAAATCCGCGTAAACATCGCCAGGAACAAACCCAATTTGCGGCCTTTGCTTTGTTGCCCTTCAGGCAATTTCCCCGAAAGGATCGAGATAAAAATGATGTTATCAATCCCTAAAACGATTTCTAAAACGGTTAAAGTAATTAGGGATATCCAGGCCTCGGGCTGCGTTAAAAATTCCATTTTACAAAAATGCTTCTTTTAACCCTATAAAATCAAATGGAAATACGGTTATTGTTTTTACAAAAAAACATACCTTAATATCCGGTTTAAACGTTTAGTAGCTTATTGTTTAACCTGATAAAGCACTGTTACAGCTAATTTTTTGTATTTGCAACCCCGTTTGGCTGTATAATTGACCAATAATTTTAGGTGATAAAAGAAGCATTAGGTAATGGTTCGTTCTACACAGTTTGGATAAAAACAATTCATTGTAATATTGTTATCATTGGATGGACTGCCGTTTTGACTGTCTTTTTTTTGTTTTAAATTAGCAAACTGTATTTATTAAAACACGAATGTTTGGTATTGAAATTAATTTAATGTTGATAAAAAATATGTTTAAAAAGTTGTATTTGATGGCTATCCTGGGTGCCTCTGTTGCCTGCCAGGCCACGCCGGGAGAACCTATAAAAGTTGCCGGTTCTAAAAATTTAGAGCCAGACCAGCAGCAGGCCATAGTTTGTAAGGAAGTAACCGAAATGATTACCAATTACAATTACAAAAAAATTAAGCTGAACGATTCGATCTCCACCGTGATCTACAACCGTTACTTAAAGGCATTGGACGAAAACCATAATTATCTGCTGGCATCGGATATTAAAGATTTCGACCAATATAAAACGCAGTTAGACGACGACTTGCAAAACGGCGAACTGAACCACGTTTTTTACATGTTTAATGTTTACCAAAAACGGTACAACGAAAGGATTAAATATTCGTTGGATCAACTTAACAAAAGCTTTGATTTCACTAAAAATGAAAGTTTTATGTTCGACCGGGAAGACCAGCCTTGGTTTTCATCAGCAACGGAGTTAAATACGTTTTGGGACAAACATGTTAAGTATGATTTGTTGAACCAAAACCTGGCCATACCAGATCTAACAAAAAACAAAGAAGTAATTAAAAAGCGTTACGAAAACCAGTTAACGCAATCTGCCAAGCTGAACAACCAGGATGTTTTCCAGATTTTTATGGATGCGTTTACAGAATCTATCGATCCGCATACCAACTATTTTATTCCTTCCAAGGCAGCCCAGTTTAATATTGATATGTCTAAATCTTTGGAAGGCATTGGCGCTTCCCTTCAATCTGAAAACGATTTTATTACTATAAAAACTATTGTAAAAGGCGGCCCGGCAGAGCGAAGCAAACAGTTAACAGTTGATGACCGCATAATTGGCGTGGCACAAGGCAAAAATGGTGAATTCCAAGACATTGTTGGCTGGCGTATTGATAACGCTATCACTTTAATCCGTGGTCCAAAAGGCACAACGGTACGTTTAAAAATCCTTCCCAAAGGAAAAACAGCTACCAATGCCAAAGTTGTAGAAATGGTGCGCGAAAAGATTGTGGTAGAAGACCAGTTGGCTAAAAAGGAAATCAGGACTTATAACTTAAATGGCAAAACAGTTAAAATAGGTATTATTGATGTTCCGGGATTTTATTTGGATTACAAAGCTTACCAGTCTGGTGATAAAAACTACCGTAGTGTTAGCCGGGACGTAAAAGTAATTTTAGACAGCCTGAAAGCGCAAAAAGTAGATGGCATTGTGTTAGACTTGAGGCAAAACGGCGGAGGTTCTTTACCGGAAGCCATACAATTAACCGGATTATTTATTAAAACCGGGCCGGTTGTACAAGTTAGGGATGTTAAAAACCGGATTGAACAAGATACAGATGATGACCCGGAAGTTGCCTGGAGCGGGCCAATGGCAGTAATGGTTGACCGTTTTAGTGCTTCTGCTTCTGAAATTTTCGCTGCCGCTATTCAGGATTACGGACGAGGGTTAATTGTGGGTACCCAAACTTATGGTAAAGGAACAGTACAATCCGCTATCGATTTAGACCGCGTAATTGGCAATTCATTCTCCACTTTGTTAGCTAAGGTAAAAGGAAAATCGGAAACTAACGTAAAATTAGACGGACAGCCTGTTGGTTACGGACAAATAAACCTAACTATTGCCAAATTTTATCGCATTAATGGCAGTTCTACCCAACACAAAGGCGTTGTGCCGGATATCCAATTTCCATCTGCTATTCCTTTAGATAAATACGGAGAAGATACTGAGCCTTCTGCCCTTCCGTTTGATATGATTGCCAAAAGCAATTATACAACTACGGGCAATTTTTCCGCACTAATTCCTCAGCTTAAAACACTGCATGAAACAAGAATGCAAGCCAGCGTAAATTATAAAAACCTGTTGGAAGATATTGCCGAATACAAAAAACGAGATGCAGAAAAAACAGTTACGCTAAACGAAGCCGAACTGAAGAAACAACACGACGAGGACGATGCTAAATCTTTAGCACATGATAATGCGAGAAGAGCGGTACTTGGTTTAAAACCTTTGGTTAAAGGCGAAACGAAAACAAAAGACCCGGACGCAGATTTTCTAAAAATAGAAGCCGGGCAAATCCTAACAGATTATATCGGGTTAAAACACTAATCTTTAAAACCTCCGGCTAAAACCCGGAGGTTTTTTGTTTCAAACTAAATTGCTGCTTCTCCGGTTATTCACAACATGGCAAAGCAGCTTCTTCAGTTTACCGATAATGGTATTTTTTGTGCCGAAGGTAATTTTTACATCGATCCCTGGCGGCCGGTGGATGACGCCGTGCTTACACACGCACATTCAGATCATGCGCGTAGCGGAAGCAAAAGGTATCTTGCCCATAATCTCTCCAGAGAAATTTTAAAATACCGTTTAGGTGAAGACATTAACATTCAAACTATTCCTTACGGAGAAACAGTTTATAAAAACGGTGTTCAAATTTCTCTTTTTCCAGCCGGACATATCATTGGTTCAGCACAGGTTCGGGTAGAATATCAGGGCGAAGTTTGGGTAGTTTCGGGAGATTACAAAGTAGAAAACGACGGTATTTCCACGCCTTTTGAACCTGTAAAATGCCATCATTTTATTTCTGAATGTACTTTCGGGATGCCTGTTTATCAATGGAAACCGCAGCAATTGATCTTTAACGAGATTAACAGTTGGTGGGAAAAGAATATTGAAGAAGGAAAAGCAACGATAATCGCTGGCTACTCTTTAGGTAAAGCGCAACGTATTTTGTGCAACCTTGACCTTTCGCTTGGTACTGTTTTTACCCATGGAGTTATTGAAAATACCCAGGATGCTTTACGCAGAAATGGTGTTGATCTGCCAAAAACAGTACGTATTACACCGGAAATCCCGAAGGAAGAAATAAAAAAAGGAATTGTATTGTTGCCGCCATCGGCAGTTGGTAGTACGTGGATGCGCAAATTGGCACCTTTTGAATTTGGTTTTTGTTCTGGCTGGATGAATGTGCGCGGTGCCAAAAAACGCCGTGCTGCCGATCGTGGTTTTGTACTTTCTGATCATGCCGATTGGGACGGCCTGATTGCTGCGATTGATGCAACTGGCTGCGAATCTGTTTATCTCACCCACGGTTATACGGCTTCTTTTTCAAGATATTTACGGGAAATTGGCTTTGATGCACATGAGGTGCACACGCTTTATGGCGGAGATGAAATTGAAAGCGAAGAAAGCCTCATCCCCGGCCCTTCTCCAGAGGAGAAGGGAGACAAAGCGGATAAGCATGACGAAAAAACAGGTGTAAAAGAAGTATTGCCGATTGATACGCTGGACAGGCAAGTCCTCTCCTCTGGAGAGGATTTAGGTGAGGCTTTTAAAAACGATACCTTATGAAACACTTTGCCGCACTCTTCGCCGCCCTCGACGAAACCAACAAAACCAATGAAAAAGTAAACGCCATCAAAGCTTACTTTTTAACCGTAAGCGATGCCGATAAAATGCACATGCTTGCTTTGTTTAGCGGCAGGAAACCAAAGCGGCAAATCAATTCGACTTTGGTAAAAAACTGGGCAATTGAACTGGCCAATATTCCGGTTTGGCTGTTTGAGGAAAGTTACCAGGTGGTTGGAGATTTGGCAGAAACCATTTCGCTGCTTCTGCCCGAAAGTTCCAGTACTTCCGATAAAAGTCTAACAGCTTGGATTGCAGAAATAAACGGATTAAACAAGCTGGACGAAGTAGAACGTAAACTTTGGCTTACCCAATCCTGGGCATCTTTAACCCGGCAAGAACGCTTCGTTTTTAATAAATTGCTAACCAGCAGTTTCCGTGTTGGCGTTTCGCAAAGTTTGGTGGTAAAAGCATTGGCCGATATTTCTAAGCTCGATGCTGCCACGCTAACGCACCGGATTATGGGAAGTTGGGACCCGGAAGTTTATACGTTTGCCCAATTGATGGAAGAACAAGGCGCGCTGGATGATCTTTCCCGTCCTTATCCGTTTTTTCTGGCTTATCCGATCCAGGAAACTTCCGAAAAACAGAAATCGCCGGAGGAAATGCAAACGGCTTTGGGCAACGCCAATGAGTGGCAGGCCGAATGGAAATGGGACGGCATCCGCGCGCAACTTATCCATCGAAAAGGCGAGATTTTTATTTGGAGTCGCGGCGAGGATTTGGCGACAGAAAAGTTCCCCGAACTGCATCCTTTCATTCAGGCGCTGCCAGACGGAACAGTTCTGGATGGCGAACTGCTCACTTTCCGAGACGAACAACCGCTTCCTTTCAACTTGCTGCAAACCAGGATCGGCCGTAAAAACCTCACCAAAAAAATATTAGAAGAAAACCCGGTTGCTTTTATCGCTTATGATTGTTTGGAATTTGCAGGCGAAGATATCCGCACCAAAACACAACCCGAGCGACGCGCAATATTAGAGCAATTGCAGCGCGATACTTCTTTTAGCACTATATTTCGGGTGTCGCCTTTAATTAATTTTTCTTCCTGGGAAGAATTGGCAGAGGTGAGAAAGCAATCCCGGGAAATGGTTTCCGAAGGGATTATGTTGAAACGGAAAAACGCCACGTACCAAGTTGGCCGCAAACGCGGTGATTGGTGGAAATGGAAAATCGATCCGCTTTCAGTTGATGCGGTGATGATTTACGCCCAAAAAGGCCATGGCCGCCGCGCCGATTTATATACCGATTATACTTTTGCCGTTTGGGACGGCGACCGTTTGGTGCCTTTTGCCAAAGCTTATTCTGGCTTAACCGACCAGGAAATTGGCAAAGTGGATGCTTTTGTAAAACGCAACACGCTGGAAAAATTCGGTCCGGTACGAACGGTAAAACCCGAACTGGTTTTTGAGATTGGTTTTGAAGGCATTAACCAATCTTCCCGGCATAAATCTGGCATTGCATTGCGCTTTCCACGGATTTTACGCTGGCGCCACGATAAAAAAAAGGAAGAAGCGGATACTTTGGAGAGTTTGAAGGCTCTGCTTTAAAATAATATTATTGAAAAATAAGCAATGTTATAGTAATAATGATATTATTGCGAAATGATGAATAATGAATTCCCTAACACAACTCCTAAATATATTCCTGTAATAAACTCTCTTAGAGGACTAGCTTCGGTTATGGTTTGTTTGCATCATCTTATATGCATGCCTATAGGTTTTTTTGACCATTCTTCGTATATTTTTAAGACAGCATTTGAAGGATCATTAGGGGTACAAATTTTTTTTGTAATAACAGGTGTGGTTATACCAATTGCATTAATAAACGGGAAATATAATTATTCATTTTTTGGAAAATTTATCTTAAAGCGCATTGTAAGAATTGAGCCACCATACTTATTATCGCTTATTCTAATCTTGATATTTCTTTTATTTAAACAACATTTTTTTTCTAAAAATGCCGATCCTCTTCCATCAATTAAAAACCTACTTTTACATATAGGATATATTATACCATTTGTAAAAGGAGAAGGATGGCTTAATCCAGTGTTTTGGACATTAGCAGTTGAATTTCAATTTTACCTAATAATAAGTTTAATATTTCCTTTATTAGTGATTAATAAAATATACGGAAGAATAATAGCATATTGTTTATTATCAGGAGCAGCTATACTTTTTTCCTCAATGTGGTGGCTCTCTCCATCCTGGTTAACAGTATTTTTGATAGGGATTATTTATATAAACTGGCGTTCTAACATTGTAGGATTATTAGAATTTTGGACTGTTCTATTGATTTCAATTTGCCTTACTTTTTTTCTGCATAATACTACAGTTACAATTACTTCTGTATGTACATTAGCTATAATACATTTCTTCTCTAATTATCAAAGTAAAATGGGTAATTTCTTTGGTGATATTTCTTATTCTTTGTATCTGATACACATGACTTTTCCAATAAGCATAGTAAACTTCTTAGTACCTCACGTTTCTCAAATGCCTTTAAAAATACTTGTGGTTTTATTTGGATTTATTCTGTGCATAATTTCGGCTTATATTTTCTACAGCGTAATAGAAAAGCCATCTAAAAAACTGGCCTCAAAAATTGGGTTCAAGTCTAAGCTTTCGGCTTTAAAGAGAGATGCTGAAAATTTACCCGAGTTGAGATTTTAAACATTATATCAATAGAAACTGGTTGGGAAATAAGAAGTTAAAAAAAATGCTGCTTTTGCTAAAGAGAAAAAATTCGAAAGATTGTGTTTACCTATTAAACCCTGAAATTGGCTTTTGAATATCTTAACCAATCTTCCCGGCATAAATCTGGTATTGCATTGCGCTTTCCACGGATTTTACGCTGGTGGCACGATAAAAAAAAGGAAGAAGCGGATACTTTGGAAAGTTTGAAAAGTTTGTTGTGATGAGGATTGGAATGCTTCTTTTATCAATGCTTTTTTGTGAAGTATCCTTCGGCCAAGAATATTCAGACAAGATTATTGTTAATCCTAAAATAAAGAAACAGTTTAAACATAGAGATACTTGCATTGCTGTTTTTGATGCTTTTAAAGATTGTAATTGTTTTTTAGATACAGCAAAAAAAGTTTTATCTGTTGAAGCCGGAAGGAATGATGATTATTGCCTGCATTTTCAAATTAAAGCAAACTCAATTGCTAAAGTTGAGCACATTTCTACTGGTGATATTTATTATACTAACGATGTAGATCCATATCCGCCTTTTCCAATTAAAAATTTTTTGATAGAAACTGATAAAAACCCTTTCACAAAAAGCAATAAAGGTTTTTTATTGAAATATAAGTTTGGAGAAAACCGTCGTCCTAATAATTCAGAATATCCTGATAAAACAAATGAATTTACAGGTTTTATCAACTGTCATCATGTTACTTTTCATCAAAAGAGTTTTAAAGCTTTATATTCAAAAGACAGTTTAAGCCTTGCGATTACTTTTTTGAAAGGCAAAACATTGAATAGTGTTTTAAAGCAACTCCATTTAAAACGATTTAGAAAAATTTCAGGAGCAGTACAAGAGTGGAAAATGCCTATTCTAGGGTTCGAACTGCTTAATAAGTACCAAAATTTGGTTAAATCTAAAGATAATGTATTAAGCATGATCTTTATTTCTCCTAACAACGAACTTTTGTACGGAAGCAAAATTATATTGTGGAGATATTGGGAAAACGGAAATCCAAAAGATTTTCTTGGATCATTTGCTTATAAGAAATTTAAAGACAATTGGGTTTTGATGCAAAAATCTGTTTATAATCTTCGGACAAACACATCAATCTTACGCTAAGAAAATTTGCCAAATGAAGCCCAAAACCTACCTCATCAGCGGTGCCGAAAGCGATATAAGTCGGAATAATATTATTGGCAAATCTACGAAGTATGGTTTTCAATATATTTGTATTATCTCAATCTGAAAAAAATCATGAAAAAAATACTTTTACCTTTCGTATTCGCTTTGTTAATAGGTTTTTCTGCATCTGCCCAACAATCTTCAGCAGCAGTTACTACAGACCAAATGGTTGATGGTTCGGTAAAATTCGATCAAAAGCGGTTTAACCTTACACCAGAACAAACTGTTCAAGACAGGAAAGTTTTGACTGATTACAAGGCTCAATCGGATGCAATATCCAAGAATAATTATCAGTCCGTTGATCAGCTTAAGGCCGCGGTGAAAAAGGCAAGTTTAGATTTGGCGCAGGGCTACAAATCGTTTCTCACCCAAGAACAGTACGATCATTTCCTTACAACATATAATAAATTGCACCCAAACGCGCAGATCCATTAGCGAAATGATTTAATGCCTGATACTTCTTTTATCCTGCAAAAAACAGCAGGTTTTGTACAACAAACCTTGCAAAACGCAGAAAGCGGCCACGATTGGTGGCACATTCAGCGCGTTTGGAACAACGCAAAACTCATCGCCCAAACAGAAAAAGTTGATTTGCTAATTGTAGAATTAGCCGCTTTGCTGCATGATATTGCAGACAGCAAATTTTATAACGGCGATGAAGAAATCGGGCCGAAAACAGCCGGAATTTTTTTAGAAAGCATTTTGGTTGATAAAGAAGTAATTGAACATGTGCAGCAAATTATCCGCCACATGTCATTCAAATCCAGCTTTGATGTAATCAGTTTTTCTTCAGAAGAAATGAAAGTAGTGCAGGATGCAGACCGGCTGGATGCGATTGGTGCCATCGGTATTGCACGTGCTTTTAATTATGGCGGTTTTAAAAACAGAGAGATTTACAATCCTGATATCGGGCCTGATTTTAACCTCACAAAAGAAGCATACAAAAATGCTACAGCGCCAACCATCAACCATTTTTACGAAAAACTTTTGCTGCTGAAAGATTTAATGAACACCTCAACTGCGCAAAAAATCGCTTCACAAAGGCACCAGTTTATGGAATTGTACCTCGAACAGTTTTATGCGGAGTGGAACGGGGAAAAATAAACGTATTTTCGCGCCCGAACATCTAAAGCAACTTATGTATAAAACACTTTACATACTTCTTTTATCGGTACTTTTTTTATCTGCCCAGGCACAAACTTCCGATACGGTAAAACAACAAAGGTTCAACCTGCATTTTCAGCAAACGATAATTACGCAAACTCACCCTGGTTTTAGTACAAAATATACGGGCGACAATAGTTTATCTCCTTTTCACGAAACAGCAAGTTCTTTAACTACCACGCTTTTTGGCGGCGCGCATTTGTGGAAAGGTGCAGAAGCTTATTTTAATCCCGAAATGTCTGGCGGTGCAGGTTTTAGTCAAACTTTAGGCGTTGCCGGTTTTCCTAACGGAGAGACGTTTCGGGTTGGTTCTGCCGAGCCTAAAATTTATGTTGCCCGCGCTTATTTAACCCAGCGGTTTAGCTGGGGAAATGAGATGGATACCATACAAGATGACAATAACCAATTGGGCGGATTGCAAAGTAAACGTTACTTTTCTATCACGGCCGGAAAGTTTGGTATGGCTGATTTTTTTGATGACAATGCTTTTAGCCATGATCCGCGAACGCAATTTATGAACTGGTCGTTGATGAGCAACGGCGCATGGGATTATCCGGCCAATACACGCGGTTACGCTTACGGTGTTTATATGGATTATCACCAGCCTTCGTGGGATTTACGTTTTGCCGTTACCATGATTACCAATACCGCAAATGGTTCTATTTGGGATGGAAAAATTGGCAAAGCAAACTCACAAACGTTAGAATTTGAAAAACGTTACGCGCTTTTGGGTGATAGAAAAGGTACAGTTCGTATTCTGGCGTTTAATAACAATGCTAAAATGGGAAACTACCGACAGGCAATTGCAGAAAATCCGGCTGTACCTGATATTGAATCAACCCGTGCCTACGGGCGAAATAAATTAGGTTTTGGTATCAGTGCAGATCAATATTTAACAAAAGATTTTGGCGTTTTTGCCAAAGTAAGTTATAACGATGGCCGGAATGAAACCTGGGCTTTTACAGAAATTGACCGTTCTATCAGTTTTGGCGGCGTTTTAACCGGAGCTGCCTGGAAACGCAGCAAAGACGAAGTAGGTTTGGCTTTTGTTGGGAACGGGATTTCTGCCGCACACCGCGATTATCTGGCTGCCGGCGGTTACGGTTTTATTATTGGCGATGGCGCTTTAAACTATTCGCCGGAAATGATTGCTGAATTATATTACAAAGTAAACGCTTACAAAAATATGGTTTACTTAACGCCCGATTACCAGTTTATCTTGCATCCGGCTTATAATATAGACCGCGGACCGGTTAACGTGTTTTCAATCCGGGCACATGTTGAGTTTTAATGTTGAACGGCCAGCCAGCCAAAATAAAGCAGCATAAAAGCAGCACTGATGAAATTCATTAACATTGCGTTTTTGTAATTTGCTGCCGATGCTTCTTTTATCACCTTAAAAAACCAGTAGTTAAAGAAGAGGAAAATTGGCAAAGAGCAGCCGAGGAAAAAATAAAAGTTGCCCATATTGCCCAAAATTTGCCAGTAAAAGAAGCTCAAAACAATCCCAACGGCAAATAAAATCCCCGAAAAAATAAAAGAACCGCGGTAACCCAGCATCAAACTTAAAGTATAATCGCCGCGCTTGCTGTCTTCTTCATGCTGATAAATTTGCGTAAGCGGATAAGAAGCCCCAATCAAACAAGAACAAATTCCGCCAGCCAAAAGCAGTTGTAAATTCCAGTTAAAAGAAGATAAACTTAGGCCAGCCAATCCGCCAAAAATCGCCCAATACATAAAAGCGCCCTGGAAAAAGAAAACTGTTAAAAAACTAATAATCGGATATTTTTTTAAACGTGTTGCCGGATGACTGTATAATTTAGACATTATGCCATAAATTAAAACCGCAAAAGCAAACCAAACGCTAATAAACAAACCAAGTAAAAAAGCCAATACTTCCATCAAAACCGAAACATAATACAAACTTTTGTCCACAGCCGGTGGTTTGGCAAGCAGGGCAATACTGCCTTCATCTTTATCAAAGTAACTGTTGTAACCGTTCGTTGCCGGAATGGCCAAAACGTACCAGGCCACAAAAATAATTGTTGCCCTAAAAGAAGTAGTATGTTTTGCCTGACTGTAAGCAAACAGGTAAACCGGCAGCAAAAAAACGGAAAACACAAAACGCAGATGCGCCAAAGTTGATCTGCTAATGAGCATAATAGAGTAAGTTTTATTTGCTAATGTAATAATACATTAGGATTTTGGTTGAGGTAACAAACAAATACAATATATGAAACACATTTTCCTTCAGTTTTTTTTAGCAGCATTTTTTATGCAGATGTCTTTTGCCCAAAGCGGGCAAAAAATAACTTCTTCGGCCGTAACTTTTAAAATTAAAAATCTGGGCATCAACACAGAAGGTAAATTTGGCGGGTTGAAAGCCGAAATTAATTTCGACAAAGCCAATTTAGATAAAAGCAGCATCGAAGCTTCGGTTGATACCAGGACATTAGACTCCGACAATAGCATGCGCGACAATCACCTCAAAAAAGAAGAATACTTTGATGTGGAAAAATATCCGGAGATCACGATGAAATCCGTTTCCTTCAATCACCAAAAAAATGAAAACTACACGGGCATATTCGACGTAACTATAAAAGGCAAAACCAAACGCATCAAATTTCCTTTCACTTACACAGAAAACGGCAACAGCAATTTGTTTAAAGGCAGTTTCACCATCAGTCGCTCTGATTTTGACATTGGCGGCAAAAGTATGGTTTTAAGTAACGATGCGCTGGTTGCCGTAACCGTAGAAACAACAAAATAGCCGCCGTTCAATAATGTTAAATGAGTAGTTGTATCAGTAGTATCGGAATTGCCAATCCACCTAATTGCATCCCGCAAAATGCAATTAATGGCTTTATGGAAAAAGCTTTTTGTTTGGATGAAAACGATGCAAACCGACTCAAAAAAATTTATACACACAGTGCAATTGCTTCCCGTTATTCTGTAATCCCGGATTTTGGCTTTGGTGATTTTGCTGAAAATAAATTTTTCCCCGCAAATCAAACTTTAGAACCTTTTCCGGATACTAAAAAACGGATGGAGTTTTACCGGGAACACGCCATTAGTATTGCCGCAAAGGCTGCGCAAAATTGTCTTTCGGCTTTTGATGCTTCTTTTACCAGCAAAATTTCTCATTTGATTACCGTAAGTTGTACCGGCATGTACGCACCCGGAATTGATATTGATTTAATCGAAAAGCTTAGCTTAAACAGAAATACCGAACGCACTTGCATCAACTTTATGGGTTGTTACGGCAGCATCAATGCATTAAAAATAGCCGATTATATTTGCCTGGCCAACCCGGAAGCCAAAGTTTTAGTGGTTTCTGTTGAGCTTTGTACGTTACACTTTCAGAAAGAAAACACGCTGGAAAACTGGGTTGCCAATTCGCTTTTTTCGGATGGTGCGGCAGCAGCATTGGTAGAAAACACTGATAAAAGAAGCCTTTTAAAACCTTGTTTAACTTTAGAAAGTTTTTATGCCGAATACATACACGAAGCAAAAAACGATATGAACTGGCTGATTGGCAATATGGGTTTTGAAATGAAGCTGACGTCTAAAGTTTCTAAACAAATCCAAAAAAACATCAGGTTGGTTACCGAAAAAAGTTTGCAAAAAGCAGGGTTAAGTTTGGAGGAAATCAACCTTTTTGCCATCCATCCCGGAGGAAAAAAAATACTGGAGGCCGCGGAAGAAGGTTTGGGTATTTGTGCCTGTAAAAACAGCTTTGCCCACCAGGTTTTGACAGAATATGGCAACATGTCTTCGGCTACCATTTTGTTTGTGCTGCAAAAAATATTGGATAACAAAACAGATCAGCAGAACCAAAATGTTTTAAGTTTTGCTTTTGGACCCGGTTTAACCGTGGAATCAATGGTGCTGAAAAAGCAACAAAAATGACGGATGTAATTATCATTGGCGGTGGCTTGTCAGGTTTGTTTAACGCAATCTTGTTAAATCGGGCTGGTTTTAAAGTACTGTTGATCGAACGTAAAGCCTACCCTTTTCACCGCGTTTGCGGCGAATATATTTCCAACGAAGTTATTCCTTTTTTAAAAAAGCTCGACATTGATTTGGAAGAATTAGATGTTGCGCGCATTAACCGATTGGAAGTTACTGCGGTTTCGGGCACCAGGTTTTCTCAAAAATTAGATTTGGGCGGATTTGGGTTGAGCAGATATACATTCGATCATTTCCTTTACAAAAAAGCTTTGGCAGAAGGCGTAGTTTTTATGTTGAACACGAAAGTGGAAGATGTCCGTTTTGAGGAAAACGCTTTTAAAGTTTTTATTCCCGGGCAAGAATTGACTGCGCCTTTGGTCATCGGTTCTTTTGGCAAACGTGCCAACCTCGACCAAAAGATGAACCGAAGTTTTTTCTATAAAAGAAGTCCTTTTTTGGCCGTAAAATTTCATATCCGTACTGATTTTCCGGTTGATCTTATTCAACTTAATAATTATAAAGATGGTTATTGCGGCGTGAGCAAAGTTGACGGCAACCGCTGGTGCTTGTGTTATTTGGCGCACCGGGATGATTTGCGGAAATACGGTAATTTGCCCGAGCTGGAGAAAAACGTGGTCCGCAAAAATCCTTTTCTGAATAAAATTTTTGAAGAAGCAGAATTTCTGCTGGATAAGCCGGAAGTGATCAACGAGATTTCTTTCGAGAAAAAACAACCGGTAGAACAGCATATTTTAATGAGCGGCGATACGGCAGGCATGATTGCGCCGCTTTGCGGAAATGGCATGACGATGGCAATTCATTCGGCCAAAATCTTGTCCGAAAAAATAATCGAATTTTACCAGCCGCACCAATTTTTACCCGATAAAAGAAGCATGCTGGAACAAGCTTACACTTCTGCCTGGAACAAAAATTTTGCAAGCCGTTTGTGGACCGGAAGGCAATTGCAAAAGCTGTTCGGCCGAAATGCTGCTACAAACCTCAGCTTAAAAACCTTAAACTATTTTCCTAAAGTTGCTGATTTTTTGATTAGTAAAACTCACGGACAGCCGTTTTAAACCTCAATTTTTACCGATGCCGGATTTTAACAAACGCGCCACAGGTTTAGAAATCATGGACGATTTTAGCCTTGGTGCAGAAGAAATTGATCCGTTATTAAGCGGACTGGAAATGGTAAACCAGTTTTTGGGCGGTTATAATGTTGTTTTTTCTGCCTTAAAAGAAGCATCCGTCCAAAACCATTTTCATATCAGCGATTGGGGTTGCGGCGGCGGAGATGTGCTGCGCGCTATTCATCAAAAAACAAAAAAAGAAAATTTAAACTTAATTTTTACCGGCATTGATGCCACGCCTGCCGCTGTAAACTTTGCTAATCGAAAAAATACCTCGCCCCAAATTAATTTTATTTTGGCTGATGTTTTATCCGAAGAAATCTCCGCTTTAAAATTTGATATTGTTTTAAGTACACTGTTTACACATCATTTTGATGATGAAGCCTGGGTTTTGCTAATCCACAAAATGTTGGCTTGCAGCCGCCACGCCGTTATTATTGATGATTTGCACCGGCATTGGCTTGCTTATTATGCCATTAAAGTTATTACCCAAATTGTAACCAAATCACGTTTGGCAAGGTACGACGGACCATTATCCGTTTTAAAAGGTTTTAAGCGGAAAGAATTAGAGAACCTATTGCAAAAAACAGGTATTAAAAATTATAAAATACGGTGGATGTGGATTTTCCGGTGGCAAATAATCCTCTATAAAAGTTAATTTTGAACCATGAAACTTAATGTCCTGGTTTTTATCAACGCCTTGGCCGTAGCGATTACATTAGGGATTACCAACTTTTATTTCAGTCATAGTTGGTACGATGTTTTCCAGATATTTTCCATTTCGCTCATCACCAGTTTTATCGTTTTTTATTATTTGACCGAAAAGTACGTTTATTCAAAGATCAAAATTATTTATAAACTGATTCATAATTTAAAACTTGGCCGTGATTTGCGCGATGCTTTAGGTGAAAATATGAGTTCTGATCCGATCCAGGATGTTGAGGAAGAGGTAAAAGAGTGGGCAAAGGAGAAAAAACTGGAAATTGATATGTTGAAGAAGCAGGAACAATTTCGGCGGGAATTTCTGTCCAACCTTTCCCACGAATTTAAAACGCCGCTTTTTGCCATGCAGGGTTATCTGGATGCTTTGCTGGACGAAGACGGTTTGGACGACACAGAACTCGCACTTAAATTTTTAAAAAAAGCTTCTAATAATGTTGACCGCATGAGTTATTTGATCAAGGATTTGGATGAAATATCTAAATTAGAATCAGGTGAGCTGCCCATCAATTACGCAAAATTTAAGATAAATGAGCTGATAAAAGAAGTATTCGAATCCTTGGAAACTAAAGCGGCGCAATACAAAATACAGCTTGTTTTTAAGGAAAAATACAATGAGCCGATTTATGTAAATGCCGACCGGGAAAGGATCAGGCAGGTTTTAATCAACCTGATTGACAATGCTTTTAAATATGGAAAAACCAACGGAACAACTTCGGTTAGTTTGTTTACGCTCCATAAACAGGTTTTGGTAGAAGTAACAGATGACGGTATGGGCATAGACGAAAAAAACCTGCCCCGCTTATTTGAGCGTTTCTATCGTACGGATGCCAGCCGCTCCAGGCAAATTGCCGGTTCTGGTTTAGGTTTGGCCATTGTAAAACATATTGTAGAAGCCCATCAGCAAACCATTAACGTAAGAAGCACCTTGGGGATCGGCTCTACGTTCGGTTTTACGTTAGAAAAAGCAAAACAACAGCCTTTCTCCGGCTTGCCTTACCCTAAGTTAACATTAAATTAACATCATTCCTTTACTTTTGTCCGTAATCAAAAAGCATGTCGTTAAATAGTATTTTTCAATATTTTGTACCAAAGGACAAAAAAATATTTTTTCCTTTGTTTGAGCAGGCCGCGGGTAATGTAGTTACTATGGCTACTTTGCTGGTTGAAGTGGTTGGCTCTTCCGATAACACAAAAAGGGAAACCTTATATCAGCAGATTGATAAACTGGAAAACATCGGCGATGAAATTACGCACCAGATTTATTTAGAACTGGGCAAAAACTTTATTACGCCTTTTGACCGGGAAGACATCCACTCTTTGGCCACCGCAATTGATGATGTTGCCGATTTGATACAAGGATCTGCCAACCGAATGAGTTTGTACCAGATTGTTGAAATGACAGAACCTATTCAGAAACTGTCTGAACTTATTCTGCAAGGCAGCTACGATTTGCAAAAAGCGGTAAGTGAACTGAAAGATTTAAAGAACGTACGGAACATTGCAGAATCTTGCATCCGTATTAACAGCATTGAAAACCAGGCCGATTACGTTTTTGACCGTGCCGTTGCAGATTTGTTTTTGTATGAGAAAGACCCCATCCGGCTGATTAAATACAAAGAAATTTTGGCTGCGCTGGAAACCGCAACCGACCGTTGCGAAGATGCAGCTAATGTGATGGAATCGATCATTGTAAAAAACGCATAAAGAATGGTATCTACCCTGCTGGTTGTCGTTGTTATTTTAGCCCTTATTTTCGATTTTATAAATGGTTTTCATGATGCGGCAAACTCTATTGCTACCATCGTATCCACCAAAGTTTTAACGCCTTTTCAAGCTGTTCTTTGGGCCGCTTCTTTTAATTTTCTGGCTTACTTTTTAATACCGGATCATAAAGTAGCCAAAACAGTAGCTAACACTGTTTTTGAACAGTTTATCACTATGCACGTTATTTTGGCTGGTTTAATTGCAGCCATCACCTGGAATTTAATTACCTGGTGGTTTGGTATCCCGTCCAGTTCTTCGCATACTTTAATCGGTGGTTTTGCCGGTGCCGGGATGACGAATGCTGCTTTTATGCACATCAATCCTTTCTCGGCAGTAAACTACGATCCTATTGTTAAAATTGTGATTTTCATATTTCTCGCACCAATTATTGGGATGCTGATTGGTATGGCGATCAATATTTTAATAATGCACATCTGCAAAAATGCGCGTCCTTCTGTTGCTGATGTCTGGTTTAAACGCCTGCAATTGGTTTCTTCCGGTGCGTTAAGTTTTGCACATGGCGGTAATGATGCCCAAAAAGTAATGGGTATTATTTATGTGGCAATGGTTGCATCGAAAGTAATTACAAGTGATACCAAAATGCCCGAATGGATCCCTTTTGCCTGTTATTCTGCTATTGCTGCTGGAACGATGTCGGGTGGGTGGAAAATCGTTAAAACGATGGGCACCAAAATTACCAAAGTAACACCGTTAGAAGGCGTAAGTGCCGAAACCGCTGGTGCAATCACCTTGTTTGTTACCGAGCGTTTCGGTATTCCGGTATCAACCACACACACTTTAACCGGTTCTATTATTGGCGTTGGCTTAACCAAACGTGTTTCTGCTGTGCGTTGGGGCGTTACCATCAACTTAATTTGGGCCTGGATTATCACCATTCCAATTTCTGCAATTTTCGCAGCCATTGTTTTCTCCATCATCAAACTATTCTCCTAAGCTTTCGTCCTAAAATTTAATTGCAACATTCATGTGGTGTTAATCATAGCCGGAACTTTAATGGGTTTTGCTACGTTAACATCTTGCATTAGCTCTTATTTAGGTTATTTGATTTTATGAAAAAACAGACATTTTTATTGACTACTCTTTTTACCATACTTTTTTTAGCAGGCAATGTAAAGCAGGCGCAAAGCCAGTTGTTTGATAAGCTGATTAAGAAAGCAACAACTTCAAGTACAAGCAGCAGCGGCACACCTTCTGATCAGGAAATTTCAAGTGGCATAAAAGAAGCATTGCAGCAAGGCATTATCAAAAGCAGCGACCAGCTTTCGGCAGTAAACGGTTTTTTTGGAAATGCGGCAGTTAAGATTTTATTTCCGCCGCAGGCACAAAAAGCAGAAGCCACGTTACGTAAATTAGGTTTGAATAAGCTGTGCGATAACGTAATCCTGTCGTTAAACCGTGCCGCAGAAGATGCGGCTAAAGAAGCCAAACCTATCTTTATCTCAGCTTTAAAACAAATGAGTGTGAAAGATGCCGCCAATATTTTGTTAGGATCGAGTGATGCCGCAACACAATATTTTAAACGCACCACAACCGATTCGCTTTCGGCAAAATTTAGGCCGGTAGTGCATCAAAGTTTAGATAAAGTTGGTGCCACGCAGTACTACAGCCAGGCAGCTACAGCGTATAACAAAGTTCCGTTCTCTTCCGGTAAGGTTGACCCGGATATTGAAAATTATGTAACTCAAAAAGCAATAAGCGGTTTGTTTGTGGAGATTGCCCAGCAGGAATTACAGATCAGGCAAAATATTTCTTCCCGCCCAACTGCCTTGCTGCAAAAGGTTTTTGGTTATGCAACACAAGCAAAAAAGTAAGGTGTTGATTTTTGGTTGATAAAAGAAGTATCAACATCAGAAAGATCTTCTTGGAGATAAGGTGCGTTCAGGGTTCTTCCTACAGAAACAAAAAACCCTGTCAGAAAATTTTTCTGACAGGGTTTTTATATGATAAAAGGAGTATTAATTTAGATCAGCAACCTAACCGGTTCTTCCAATAATGATTTTACAGTATTTAAAAAAGCAGCAGCAGTTGCACCATCAACCACACGATGATCTGCACTCAACGTAACTTTCATCACATTGCCAGGAACAACAGCACCATTTTTAACAACAGGAATTTGTTGGATACCAGCAACAGCCAAAATACAAGAATCTGGTGGATTAATGATGGCCGTAAATTCATCCACACCAAACATGCCCAAATTAGAAATTGTAAAAGTGGAACCTTCCCAATCGGAAGGCTGTAATTTTTTATCTTTTGCTTTTTTAGCGAAATCTTTTACTTCGGCAGAAATACGGCTTAATGATTTTCCGTCTGCAAAACGCACCACCGGAACCAGCAAACCTTCGTCAACCGCAACCGCAATCCCAATATTTACATGCTCGTTGTAGCGAATTTTATCGCCCAGCCAGGATGAATTGATCGCCGGATGTTGTTTCAAAGCACTTGCACAAGCTTTAACAACCAGATCGTTAAAGGATATTTTAACCGGCGAAACTTCGTTCATTTTGGTACGCGCGACCATTGCTTCATCCATATTGATAGAAACAGTAACATAAAAATGCGGTGCGGTAAACAAGCTTTCGGCCAACCGTTTCGCAATTACCTTGCGCATTTGCGTAACCGGTTTTTCGGTAAATTTCTCTTCGCCGATGTATGGGGAAAGCGTGATCGTACCTTGTGCTTTAGCCATACCTTCTTTAGCGGTTGCACTGGTAGCAATGGCTTCCTGTGCTTCTTTTACCGATGGGATTTCTGCCGATTCTGGTGTAGCAATAGCTCCGGCTGGTTTTGAGCCGGATTTAAAATCTTCAATATCTTTTTTAACGATACGCCCGCCTTCTGCACTTCCTTTAACTTCTGTTAAATTGATGCCTTTATCTTTTGCAATTTTACGGGCTAACGGAGAAGCTTTTACACGACTGTCATCCGCTAAAGTTGCTGTTTCTGCCGGTGCTTCTTTTACCGGTGTATTTTCTGTTTCTTCAGTTTTGGTTTCTGCGGAAGGTGCAGTTCCGCCATTTTGTAACAATGGCGTAATATCAGTTCCTTCTTTACCAACGATTGCAATAATGCCGTTTACCGGTGCCGCTTCGCCTTCTTTTACGCCGATGTAAAGTAATGTTCCTTCTTCGTAACCCACAACTTCCATCGTGGCTTTATCGGTTGCAACATCAGCCAACGAATCATCAGCTTTTACTTTATCACCAACTTTAAAATTCCATTTTTCAATGGTTCCTTCAGTCATCGTATCACTTAAAAGCGGCATTCTGATAACAGTAGCGGGAATGTTGGAAGTATCCACTTTTGCAGCAGGCGCAGCAGCAGGTTTTTCTTCTGCTTTTGGTTGTTCTGATTTTGATTCAGCTTGAGGTGTGGCACTTCCACTTTCGGCTTCTAAAGCCGTTTTATAATCTTCGCCTTCTTTACCAATTACTGCAATAACAGCGTCAATGGGTACAGCTTTACCTTCTTCTGCACCGATATATAAAATTGTGCCATCCTGGTAAGATTCAAAATCCATGGTAGCTTTGTCTGTTTCTACCTCAGCCAATAAATCACCGGATTTTATTTTATCACCAACTTTTTTATGCCATTTAGCTAATACCCCTTCAGTCATGGTATCGCTCATTTTTGGCATTTTTACTACTTCGGCCATATATTAATTGGAGTTTTTATTATTGATAGGAATGATGCTTCTTTTATCGGCTAAAAAATTAGTCCATAATATATGGATAATCTTTTTGTACATAAACATCGGTGTACAACTCAGATGCTTCGGGATAAGGCGATTCTTCTGCAAACTTCACAGCTTCGTCCACGATTCCTTTCACCTTTGCATCAATGCTTTCAAACCAGGCACCATCGGCATAATTTTCTTTTATAATCGCTTGTTTTACTACCTCGATCGGGTCTTTTGCTTTGTAGCTTTCCACCTCGTCTTTGGTACGGTATTTCTGCGGATCAGACATCGAATGTCCTTTATAACGATACGTGCGCATTTCCAAAAAAGTCGGGCCTTCGCCGTTGCGTGCGCGCTGGATAGCTTCATCCATGGCATTGTGTACCGCAACAGGGTCCATGCCATCAACCGGGGCAGAAGGCATATCATAAGCTAAACCCATTTTATAAATATCGGTCATGTTTGTAGTACGTGCTACGGAAGTTCCCATGGCATAACCATTATTTTCACAGATAAAAACAACAGGCAATTTCCACAGCATTGCCATGTTAAAGGTTTCGTTTAAAGCTCCCTGACGTACAGCACCATCGCCCATGTAACACAAGTTTACAAAATCTTCGCCTTTATATTTACTGGCAAAAGCGATACCTGCGCCTAGCGGAATTTGGCCACCTACGATAGCATGGCCGCCATAAAAGAAATTTTCTTTATCAAAAAGGTGCATCGACCCACCTTTTCCTTTAGAGCAACCGGTTGCTTTACCGTACATTTCGGCCATTATCGCATTTGGAGAAGTGCCTAATGCCAGAGCGTGTGCATGGTCACGATAAGTAGTAATCATACTATCGCCTCTTTTTATAACAGACATGGCACCGGCCAAAACTGCTTCCTGTCCGATATATAAGTGGCAAAACCCACGAATTTTCTGTTGTCCGTACAACTGTCCTGTCTTCTCTTCAAACTTGCGCATCAATAACATGGATTCGTACCACATTAAATACGTGTCTTTGGTAATAGCAACTGAGCTCATGAACTATATTCTGTTTTTTAGATCAGCAAATCTAATTATATCCTGCTAAAAAAGCGAAACCCCAAACAGTTTGTTTACATACTAAACTGAGTTCGATTAATCAAAAGGCCATAATTTGCTTAGAATAGCTATTTTGATAAGAGATAGAAGGTTTTTTAGGTAGGAAAGCATATGATGATTAACCCAGCAACGAGGTTTAAGGTGAAATTAATAAAAGACCTGTGCCTGGAATGTTCAATTTGGACGTTTTGAAGGCTTTCCAAGGATGAAGCCTTTGGTCGTGTTGTCAAAATTTTTGCAGAACTTATCTGCAAGACAGAAAATATCGCTAATTTTATTGAAGTCAATCATTGGAAATGAATTCAAATATTGAAATGTCATATATACTTAAAAATTATGCAGACTTATCTTGCTAAAAGCATAAAAATGAAGGCATGTATTGCAAAACTGGTCCTCACCCTGGTAATTATTGGCCTATCTAAAAATGTTTCTGCCCAGCATCTACTGCGGGTAGTGGTAGCAGGTTTAAACCATGACCATGTTCACGGAATATTAAGCCAGTATAATAAAGGCTCGGTAGATATTGTTGGTATAGCCGAACCGAACAAGCAATTACAGCAAAAATTTAGCAAACTTTATCACTTGCCAGAGTCTTTGTTTTTTGATGACCTGAAGAAGTTATTGATCCAGAAAAAACCTGTTGCTGTTTTAGGTTATAACGAAGTTGGAAAGCATTTGGAAATTGTTGAAATGTGCGCTCCCTTAGGAATTTCCGTCATGGTAGAAAAACCTTTGGCAGCAACCTTGGCCCAGGCAAAGCAAATTGAATCATTAGCCACTAAATATCATATCAAAGTACTAACAAATTTTGAAACTACCTGGTATCCTTCTTACAAAGATGTTTACAACACGATTAGCAAAGACAGTATCGGACAAATCAAAAAAATGATTGTACATGACGGGCATCAGGGACCAAAAGAAATTGGTTGTAGTCCGGAGTTTTTAAGTTGGCTAACAGATCCGGTACTTAATGGTGCAGGTGCATTAAATGATTTCGGTTGTTATGGAGCAGATTTGATGACCTGGTTCATGCAAGGACGTAAACCAATTGCAGTAACTGCTATTACAAGGCGTTATAAGCCTGCCGTTTATCCTAAAGTTGAAGACGATGCTACTGTTGTTTTAGAATACCCGGGAGCAACAGGATTGATCGAAGCATCTTGGAATTGGCCTTTTAGTATTAAAGATCTGGAAGTATTTGGACAAAAGGGATATTTACATGCACTTGATAACGAAAACATCGTTAGCAGAATACGAGAAAATGTTAAAGGTGCTAAAAAAGCAGAACCATTAGATGCACCTATAAATTCTCCGATTGCTTATTTAACGGCTGTTCTTCAGAATAGACTTCCGGGAACAGATGATTTGTCATCTTTAAAATACAATATGATCGTTATGGAAATACTGGATGCAGCAAAAAGATCAGCTTCAACAGGTAAAAGAGTGGTTTTATAGGCAACAAAAAACTGCGGCATTTTTTGGCCATATATTGGGAACAAGCAAAAGAAGATAGGGTTGCTGTATGACATTTGTAAACACAGTGGCGAGTTATTGGCTGCAAGCTGGGGCAAAAGGAGCACAAAAGCCTTACTTAAAAAGCTTCAGGAACGGGAGATTAACTTTTACTGTACCGATCACTGGAAGGCATTTGCCCAGGTATTGCCAAAAGAAAAACAGATGATCTTTAAAAAATATACAAAGAAAATAGAAGGTATAAACACCTTGGTTTAGAACAAGGTTAAGAAGACTGGTAAATAGAACAATATACTTCTCGAAAAAGCTGATCTACCATTATTCCATGATGAAATTTGCTGTTTATGAACGTAATACGAAAACGTCATCCATTTGAAATCACAACCAAATATTTAAATATGAGATGCTTAAATATACTTACGCTTCCTCTGATTGACAAATTTTTATTGTATTTTATTAATCGAACTCAAGTTAATAATAAAAATTAAACTATAGTGAAATATTTATAACTTTCATTTTTTTTTACGAAATAAAGCCTATAAATTTGAAAATCCTGATAACCTAATGCTATTAGGTACGTTAAATAACTCATTGAAGAGTTTAACAAATTAGTTTTAGATGAAGAAGTTAACAATCATTATCCTGTTTATAATAACAACTGTTACAGTCAATGCTCAAGCAACAAAAGTTGTACCAAACCAAAGCACAGAAAAAAATAATGATGATGATAACGACGATAACCTAAGTAAAGGTTATTTTTCTCAGATTATGGGCGTTGCTTTATCCGCTACATCCAATGTAAAGCTGTTCCAATTTGTTTACGACTGGATCGGAACGCCATACCATTTAGGCGGAGATAATAAAAAAGGTATTGATTGTTCTGGTTTTGCATTCCAACTGTATAATAAAGTATTCAATACGGTCATCGGCAACAACAGCCGGAACATTTTTAGCATGGTCAATCCGGTAGGAAAAGAAGAATTGAAAGAAGGCGACCTGGTTTTCTTTAAAATACACAGCCGTTCTATTACGCATGTTGGTGTTTATATCGGTGATGGCCGTTTTGCGCATGCATCATCCAGTAAAGGTGTGATGATCAGCAATTTGGCTGATCCATACTGGACACGATATTATTACAACGGTGGTCGGTTACTATCCGACTTAACAGCAAGTAATTAAATCAATAAAAGAAGCCCCGGAAAAATTTTCGGGGCTTCTTTTATCACACATCTTTTGTTGTCCGTACCAGGCTGATCCCGCTTGAGAAAAAAATAATCCCCACAATTACCGCAACAATTACAATCCGGGTTTCGCCGGTATGCTGGATGTAACTGTACGCGCCATAAATAATCCCGATAATACCCAAAAGGGTTAAAATTCCGCCAAAAGCTCTTTTCATAATTTTGATTGTTTTAAGGTTAAGTACTTCTTTATCAGCAAAAAATAAACCACTTTTACAGATACTGTTTTTATACGTGTTTTTTGGTTAAACCAATTATAAAATGACGAACATTTTCTCCATCGTTTTCTTGCTGATAGTCCTGGTTATTGCTTTCAGTTCCTTCGTAACCGTGCAGCAAGGCACCATTGCCGTAGTTACGGTTTTCGGGAAATACCGCCGGGTTTTATTTCCCGGTCTTAATTTTAAAATCCCGCTGATTGAGCAAATATTTTCCCGTATTTCCATCCAGAACCGTTCGGTAGAACTGGAGTTTCAGGCCGTAACTGTCGACCAAGCCAATGTTTATTTTAAAGCGATGCTTTTATATTCCGTTTTTGATCAGAATGAAGAAACCATCAAAAATGTAGCCTTTAAGTTTGTGGATGAACGGAATTTAATGCAAGCTTTGATCCGTACGGTGGAAGGTTCCATCCGCGCTTATGTGGCAACCAAACGGCAGTCGGACGTGCTGATTTTGCGCCGCGATATAGTAGAACATGTAAAAGAACAACTGGATCAGATCCTGGAAAGCTGGGGCTACCATTTGCAGGATTTGCAGTTGAATGATATTACTTTTGATGAAGTGATCATGAAATCGATGAGCCAGGTAGTAGCATCCAACAACCTGAAAGCGGCTGCCGAAAACGAAGGACAAGCTTTGTTAATCACCAAAACCAAAGGTGCCGAAGCCGAAGGAAATGCCATAAAAATTGCCGCCGAGGCAGAACGCCAGGCCGCACAATTACGCGGACAGGGAATTGCCTTGTTCCGGGAAGAAGTGGCCAAAGGGATGTCGGTTGCCGCCAAAGAGATGCAGGACGCCAACATGGATACTTCCGTTATTTTATTTACGATGTGGACGGAATCCATCAAACACTTCTCCGAAAACTCCAAAGGCAATGTGATTTTCCTGGATGGTTCTACGGATGGCATGAAGCGCACCATGCAGGAAATGATGAGTATGAATTTGCTGAATACGGAGAATAAAAAGGCTTGATGCTGTTTTTAGCAGGTGTTTTTATAGGTTGTTAACTAAATCAAATATTTGTGCAACCTTTATCTCTGCTCTGACATCATTGTAGTATGAAATATAGACTGATTTTATCAATTATGTTCTTTGTCGGTGCTATTCATGCTCACGGACAATCCATCAATGTTTCCATAACAGATAGTGTTAAAATTTTTTTGGATAAAAGTTTAGACATCGTTCAAGCCAATGCAATCAATAGGGATTCGGTAAATTGGCCAGAACTCAGAAAACAGATATATCAAAAGGCTAACGGCTCAGCAACTTATGAAGATATTTTACCTATTTATCCTTACCTTTTTGAACAAATAGGAGATCATCACGGCGCACTAAAATTTAAAGGCAAATCATATTTTTGGAAGCAACCTTCTGTTCCATACAACAATCAAAAAGTAATAACAGCTGTAAAAAAGTATGATTCAGTAATAGTCAAACGCTTATCAAAGCGTATCGGTTATATACTGCTGCCTGGCAATAATGACTTTGGTGCAAAAAACATCAATAAGGACGGGCAACATATTCGAAATGTTATCGCTTCAGTTAACAATGATGAAATTAAAGGTTGGATAATTGATTTGCGGGTTAACACCGGTGGTAACATGTATCAGATGCTGGCTGGCTTAGGACGTTTGCTTGGGGATGGAAAAGTTGGCGGCTTTGTAAATCAGCACAAACAAGAAGATGGAAATTGGTATATCAAAAATGGTAATATTTATATTGATAGTACCCAAGTATCTAACATTACAGATCAGAAGAAACTTATTTATAAATCGATTCCTATTGCAGTCTTGATAAGTGGCAGGACGGCGAGTGCCGGAGAAGTAGTGGCGATTAGCACTATTTCGCGCAAAAATTCAATTTTAATTGGCGAAAATAGTGCAGGATACACTACCGCGAATCAGGGTTTTGAAATAAACAAATATGCAGGTTTAAATTTAGCCATTGGTTTTGATGCTGATAGAAGAGGTAAAATTTACAGAAATTATGTATCTCCCGATATATTAGTTCAGGGAGGTGACGATTTTGAGAATTTGGAAAAAGATCAGAAAATCATTACTGCTATTAAATGGCTTCAAAAAGCGGACAATAATAAATAAGTCTATTATACTACAAGTTACTCATACTTCTTTTATCTACCCTTTTTCATACTGAATCGTCATCTTGGCAACCCGTTCTTCGCAATATTTCAATTTAAAACTATTGAGACGATTAAAAAAGAAAAAGCATCCTATACTGTAAATAGATGCGTGAAATAAGAACGAAATTAAAGTAGGAGAAACGGTTTTAAAAAACAAAAACCCGGTTTCATCATCCCATACGGGAGAGAGGATTTACCGGGTGTCGCATAGCAAATGTAAGGCTTTAAGTTGTAAAATTGTGAAACCCCCATACTTCTTTTACCACCTATTTTTCATACATCACCGTCATCTTGGCAACTCGTTCTTCCAAAGATTCCATCGTCATTTTCTCGCGTAAACAATTAACCAAAATCGGAATTCAGGGGTAATCTACTACTTGTCAATTCAAAAAGCAGAGAAATCTTTTGTTGAACTATCGATAAAGAATATTCTCTATAGATTTGGTAGATTATTAAAAATATTTTTATGTTTGCGATATAATAACTGTAGTTCAATGAATACCTCTTTACTTTTTAAAGGAAAAGTTTTTAAAAACAACTTCATATTTCTATCCCAAATAGAATGTATGATGTGCTGTTGTTGCAAATAACTTAAGGTTAACTCGATTTAATGCAGTAACTCAAGGCATTTGGCTAAGGATATAACTGTAGCAATACCACTTTTAAAACAAGAATAAATTACAGGATGAAATAATTTGAACACTATAAAAAAACCGGCAAGGAAGCCTTGCCGGTTCATATCATGAAAGATCCGTTCTGTAACGCCAATCACTTACTGATCTTCATTTCCAGCTTAAGCAAATACGTAATAATTCACTAAAACCTTGTCAAATATGGAAATATTTATCCGTAGAACATATTATACTTTATCCCAAAAAACCCTCCTGTTAATACTGTTTTTATCACCATTTTTTTCATCTGCCCAAACAGAACCGCCGGCAATTATTAATTCAACCTTAAACGGCCGTGTTTTGGATGCCGCAACCAAAGAACCTTTGCCCGGTGCCGTGGTCAGTATTTTGGGAACTACGCACTCGGTTGCTACTAACTCAGAAGGCCGTTTCAATTTTGTAACCGGGCAAAAATTCCCTTATACGTTGGTAATCCGCTTTATAGGGTTTGAAACGCAGGAAGTTGTTGCTACAGGAAGCCCGGTTGAAATACAGTTAAAAAGCGCAACCAAACAACTGAACGACGTAGTTGTTGTTGGTTACGGCACACAAACCCGGAAATCGTTAACAAGCGCTGTTTCTACCATTAAAGTAAATGAAGTAGTTGATAAACCAACGGCAACTTTCGAGCAGCAGTTGCAAGGTAAAGCTGCCGGATTGCAAATCAGTGCTTCTACCGGTGTTCCGGGCGATGCGATGTTTATCCGTATCCGCGGCACCACTTCTATCAATGCCGGAAATGACCCTTTGTATGTGGTTGACGGCGTTTACATCAATAGTGGTTCGCTGCAATCCATTACCACGCAAGGCCAGGCCAATAACCCGCTGTCCGACATCAACCCAAACGATATTGAAAGCATTACCGTTTTGAAAGATGCCGATGCCACAGCAATTTACGGTGCACGTGCGGCAAACGGCGTTATCCTGATCACCACCAAACGCGGAAAGTTAAACACCGCACCGAAAGTGAACCTCAATACTTATTTCGGCCTTGCCCGGGCACCAAAACTTTGGGAACTGGTTACCGGCCCGCAACATGCCGAACTGGTGAACGAAATGTACCGGAACAGCGAAGCAGATGCGGTTGCGGCCGGCAATACAGCTGCCATCAATACCTATAAATATGTTCCTTTCCGGGCAGCAACGGATAACCCTACAGCTTCCCCGGCACCGCGTGGCTTGCCACAAAACCTGCCTACTTATGACCGTTTGAGCAAGGCTTTCCGAACCGGTTTTCTTCAAAATTATGACCTGTCGATCTCCGGCGGAAACGATAAAACCACGTATTACATTGGCGGCGGCTGGAACAAGCAGCAAGCCGATTTAAGGACGAATGATTTCAGAAGGGGTAGTTTTAAATTCAACCTCGACCAAAAAATCGGCAATATTTTCAGCGTTGGCACGAGCAATATCCTCACCCAAACTTACCGTACCAATGCGCGCGTTGGCGATGGCCCGCAAGGCGGCGTTTTACAATCTGCCCTGCACACGCCAACTTATTTGCCGGAAGTTAATGCAGATGGCAGCCCGGCAAAATGGGCCGGTTTTGATAACCTGGATGTTTTGCTGAACTATACGGATATGCATTCCACCAGTAACCGCCTGATCAGTAATGTGTATGGCGAAGCAAAAATTACGCCCGACCTGAAATTCCGCACCAGCTGGAGCGTGGATTACAATACGTATAACGAGTTTCAATACTGGAACAGCCTGACCAATCTGGGTGCGGCCAATAAAAACCTGGGCACTTCGAGCATCTCCAACAACACCATCTGGACTAACGAGCAAACGCTTGCCTACAACAAAACTTTTGGCAAACATACTTTTGGCGCTTTGATCGGTAATTCGATACAGGGGACGGTTGCTGCAAATACACTGGCGCAGGGCACCAACTTCCCGAATGATTCTTTTGAGCTGATTGCTTCTGCCGCTACCACAACATCATCTTCCACAGAAACCAAATACAACCTGTCGTCGTTTTTCGGACGGGTAAATTACAATTACGCCAGTAAATATTATGCTGAGTTTAACGTCCGTGCCGATGGTTCTTCCCGTTTTGGGACTAACCACCAGTGGGGCTATTTTCCTTCTGCGGGATTGGCCTGGCGCGTTAAAGAAGAATCGTTTTTGAAGGATGCTTCTTTTATCACTGATTTTAAGCTGCGCGGAAGTATCGGCATCACCGGAAACCAGAACGGTATTGGCGATTTTGCTTCCCGCGGATTGTGGGGCGCAGGTGCCAATTACCAGAACAATCCCGGTACGGTTGCCCAGCAATTGGCCAACCCGGATTTGAGATGGGAAAGTACGCGCCAAACCAACATCGGTTTAGACCTGAGTTTGTTTAACGACCGCTTAACCCTGAGCGGCGATATTTACGATAAATACACCAGCAACCTGCTGCTCAATACGCCGCTGGAATCATCTTCCGGGTTTACTTCGATCCTTACCAATGCCGGCGAAATGAGCAACAAAGGTTTTGAATTCAGCATCAGCAGTACCAATGTTAAGCTAAAGGATTTTAACTGGACAACCAATTTTAACTTTTCCAGGAACGTTAATAAAATCGAGAAACTGCCTACGCCGGTTGTTGCCGCTTATGCTGCTGAACGGATGGTGCAAGGATTATCGATGTACACTTTTTTTGTATATAAACAGCTTTATGTTGATCCGCAAACCGGGAATTCAGTTTATGATGATGCCAACCATGACGGCAAAATAAACTCCAGCGATATTGAAGCCTACGGCAACGCGCTGCCCAAATTTACTGGCGGCTTAACCAATAATTTCAGCTTTAAAGGGTTTGACCTTTCTGCGTTTTTCAACTTCGTTTACGGCAACAAAGTTTATAACAACAACAATTACTTTTTAGAAGGCGGCGGAACCCGTGATGCCAACCGAGCGATGGACATTTACCAGTTAACGCGCTGGCAAAAACCGGGCGATATTACAGATATGCCGCGTTTATCGGCTTTGGGCCAAAATTATACGCTAAGCCCAACCAGCCGCAACATCGAGGATGGTTCTTTTATCCGCCTAAATAGTGTAAACCTGGGTTATACCATCCCGAAAAGGATCACCCAAAAAGCAAAAATTTCTAACTTGCGAGTTTACGTAAGCGGAACAAACCTGGCGTTGTGGACGAAATACAAAGGCCCGGACCCGGAAATTAATGTGTCGTCTTCGGCTACGGTTTTGGGTTACGATCTCGGTACGCCGCCGATTCCGCGGACTATACAAGTTGGGGCAAACATCACTTTCTAAACTTTTTGAATACTTCGAAATGAAAAAACTCATCTATATATTACCGGCCTTGCTTCTGCTTAACTCTTGCAAAAAGTTCCTGGAAGTTCAGCCGGAACTGCAGGTAGATCAATCACAAGCCATTATCAACGCCGGAACTGCCGGCACAGCCGTAAACGGTTTGTATAACACGTTGGCAACCAACAATTATTACGGATCCAATTTCCCGGCCTTGTCTTATCTTTCTGCTGGCGATATCCAGTGGACAGGTTCCCAATCAGACCCAAGTGAAATTACCAAACACTTAACTTCTGCTACAAACGGTTATGTACAATCGGCATGGACAGCAATTTACAAAACCATTTCTTCTGCCAATTACATCATTGCAAAAGTACCGGCAGTGGCTGACCCGCTTTTACCGACTGCCACACGCAACCAGTATTTGGGCGAAGCTTATTTCATCCGCGCTTTGGCTTATTTTGACCTGGCGCGCGGCTGGGGTGGCGTGCAATTGATCCTCAGCCCAACCAATACGCCAACGGATAATACCGGCGTTCCGCGCAGCAGTCTGGCAGATACTTATGCGCAGGTTTTGAAAGATTTGAACGCCGCCGAACCATTACTCCCAACAACGGTAAATCGGAACAGGGCAACCCAGAGAACGGTTTGGGCCTTAAAAGCGCGGCTTTACCTTTACACCAAACAATGGGCTTTGGCAGAAGAATACGCTTCAAAAATAATCAGCGATACCCCAAATTATACTTTGGTTACGCCTTACAGTGCGTTTTTTGCTAACAGTGCGGTTGCCACGCCCGAATCTGTTTTTGAATTGGCGTACACCACATCCAACACCAACGGGCACAGCAACTGGTGGTTGCCACCAGCTTTAGGCGGAAGGCGCGAATGGGCACCTTCTGATGCTTTGGTTGCTTTATTAAACAATGCTGCAATTGGCGGCAACCGGAATGCGTTGATTGCACAAACCGCGCCTCCGGGAAATTTATGGTACGGCAAATTGTACTACCGCACGCCGGTTGGTACGGATCCTGCTTATGTAATCCGCGTAGCAGAACTGTATTTTATCCGGTCGGAAGCCAGGGCGCAGCAAGGCAATTTAACCGGTGCCAACAGTGCTTTATCAGATTTAAATGCGGTAAGAAGCCGTGCCGGTGTTGCCGCAAGCACCGCATCAACCTTAGCTGATATTTTACTGGCCTTGGAAAAAGAACGCGAAGTAGAATTTCCGTTTGAAGCCGACCGCTGGTTTAATTTAGTGCGAACTGACCGCGCGCAAACCGTGCTTTCTTTACCGGATAAACATTTGTATTTGTTCCCGATACCGTACAACGAAACACTGGTTGACCCGCAATTAACCGGAGAAAACAGAAACCCGGGCTATTAATCCTCAAACAAAAAAGAACATGAAAAAAACATTGATAAAAACAGCATTTATTTTGCTGATCGCGTTCATCACCGGCCACGCAATCGCCCAAAACACTTCTTTTATCGGGCCGGAAAAAGGCACTTTAATTATTGTTGGCGGCGGGAACGTCGGGCCGGAAATCTGGGCCAAATTCGTGGAAAAAGCAGGCGGCACAAATGCTAAAATTATTTACGTGCCTACTGCCGGAGATGATTCTACCATCAATAAAAATAACTCTATTACGGTAAAAAAACTGAAAGAACTGGGCGTAAACAACATTACCGTTTTGCACACCCGCGACCCGAAAGTTGCCAACACCGAAGCATTTGTGGCACCGATCCGCCAGGCAACCGGTGTTTGGTTTGAAGGCGGCCGGCAATGGAAAATCGCAGATGCTTTCCTCGGCACACTTACCCAAAAAGAATTTAACGCTTTGCTGAACCGGGGCGGCGTAATCGGCGGAACTTCTGCCGGTGCAACCATCCTGGGTTCCTATTTATTTCGGGGCGATACCAAAGGCAATACCATTTTAGTTGGAGATCATGTTCAGGGATTGGATTTTATCCACAATATAGCCATCGATCAGCATATTTTAAAACGCAACCGCCAGTTTGATCTGCCCAGCTTTATCAAAACACGCCCTGATTTATTAGGGATCGGGATTGATGAAAGCACCGCAATCCTAGTACATCAAAATCAGTTTGAAGTGCTTGGCGTATCTTATGTTGCCATTTCCGACAGTAAACAGTTTGCTTCCGATGCTAAAAACCCTTCCGGAGAATCCGGCAATAACGGGCCGTTTTATTACCTGAAAAAAGGTGAAAAATTTGATCTGCTGAATAGGAAGCTGATTGCGCCTGCCAGAACGCCTTTAACAAGCGCAAGATAATACCAATAAAATCATCGCTAAAAGAAGCATTAAACTTATGGGCGCATCAGCAAATCCACAAGCAAATATTGCTTGGAAAGATTACGAAAAGTTCACCTTCCGTTTCTTTTTCATTTACCTCATTTTACAGGCTTTCCCGCTGGATTGGAAATATTACCGATACCTGTTTTCCGTCAACTGGCTGCACTTGCAATACAGCGATATTTTTAACATCACCCATTACCAGCCGCAGCTTTTTACCGGCGAACCTACCTTTAATAACTGGTTAATTTTATTTGCTGTTGCAGTTATCGGAGCTGTAATCTGTTCATTTTCAGATAAAAACACCAGTTCGTATAACACTTTATATTATGCGCTCCGGGTTTTGGTGCGTTACCGGCTGGCCATTGGGATTATCGGTTACGGCATGATCAAGTTTTTCCCGTTGCAGGCGCCCTTTCCGTCCGTCAGCAACCTCAATACGTATTATGGCGATTTTTCCCGCTGGAAGTTATTTTCGCTGAGTTTAGGCGTTGTTCCCGGATACGAATCTTTTCTGGGTGCGGTCGAAATACTGGCCGGACTGCTTCTTTTATCACGTAAAACTGCAACCATCGGTGCTGCCATCGTCATCTTTTTTACGGGGAACGTTTTCATGTCTAACCTGGCTTACGAAGGCGGCGAAACCGTTTACAGCCTGTATTTAATCGTGTTCGCTTTATTTTTGGTAGCTTTTGATGCCGAACGGATTTTCAGTTTATTTTCTTCGCAAAAACCGGTTGCGCCTAATTTTCTCAAACCTGTTTATCCGCAGCAATGGCAAATTGGGCGGTTAATTGTTAAAAGCTTGTTTATCTTTTTCTTCGTTTTTTTATATGGATTGAAAACTTATTCGGGTTATCAAAACCATCCGTACCAGTTTCCGCAAACAGCCGGGTTAAAAGGTGCAGCAGGGATTTATAACGTGAGCGAGTTCAGGGTCAATCAAAAAAACTTTCCTTATTCCGCAACTGATCCGCTGCGCTGGCAGGATGTGGTTTTCGAGAAATGGGCAACGATCAGCATCCGCAGCAACCAGCAAATTAAACCCGTTTTTACCAATTCGGAAGTAATTTCTGCGGATGACAACAACCGTGATTATGAACTGGCCGGTTCTGGCGGAAGGCAATATTACAGTTACAAAATTGATTCTGTAAACCACATTTTACAGCTTCAGAATAAAAATAAAAACTATCCGAACGATCAATTAACGCTGCACTACACTTCTTTTACGCCACAAAAATTGGTGCTCAGCGGCGTTAACCGGCAGCGCGATTCTGTTTATGCTATTTTAGACAGGATAGACAAAAAATACCTGATAAAAGAAGCATCCAAAGGCCGTACGCAGGCATTGAAATTGTAAAACCTTAAATCTTAATTTAATGGCAACTCAAATAAAAGGTACAGTCGAAACTTCGCAAAGTCCAAATCCTCCGCTCCTCGCTCCCGTTGAAACCTCGCAAAGTCCAACCTTTCCGCTCCCCGCTCCCACTTGGAACAACACTAAAAAAGTAGCTTTCCGCATTGCGTTTATCTTTTTTGTAATCATGTCGATCCCTTCGGGAGGCGAATGGTACAAAAATCTTTTTGGTTTGGATTGGGCGCATCTGCATTATCGCGATTTGTATGATGTAGCGCGTTTTCAGCCTGGTTACGTTCGTTTTAAAAATCCGGCTTACAATTTAATAGGTTACGCGGATTGGATTTTTGTGTTGCTGGTAGCTGTCGCCGGTGCGGCCATCTGGTCGGTTGCTGACCGTAAACGCAAGGAATACAACCTGTTATATTACTGGCTGCGTGTAATTGTGCGTTACCGAGCCGGTATCGGCATCATCGGTTTTGGTTTTACCAAGCTGATGCCCACACAAATGCCTTATCCGTCGCTGGCTTTGCTGCACACCAATTTCGGCGATTTTACGGCGCAAAAAATCTACTGGCTTTCCATCGGTATCGTGCCCTGGTATCAGGTTTTTGCCGGCGTGGTAGAACTGGCTGCAGGGTTTTTGCTTTTCTTCCGGAAGACAACCACTTTAGGTGCCATTTTATTGATGGGCGCGCTGGGTGATATCACCTACGTTAACTTTGCGTACGATGGCGGCGTGCACGTTTACGCTTCGTATTTCGTGCTGTTTGCCGTTTTTTTAATTGCCTACGATGCACCGCGCTTGTACAATTTGCTCATCCTGGAAAAATGGACAACTTCAATTCATTATTATCCTGCCTTAAAAGAAAACTGGCAGCGTTACGGCCGGATCGTTCTAAAAGTTGGAACGATTGTAATTTTTATGGGCGTATTGTTTTACGTGCAACTCATCAACTTCTGGTACGATCCATACAAACAACCAGCCATGAAAGGCGTAACACAATTGCGTGGTTATTACGATGTTACCGAATTTCGGGTGAATAATAAAATCATTCCGTACTCGCCGCTGGATTCTATCCGCTGGCAGGATGTTACTTTTGAAAATTGGTCGACCTTAACTTTTAAAGTGAACAAACCTATTCGCTTAGATCTTTCTAACGGCGGCGGTTCGCCCATGCGCGACATCAACCGCACTTTTGAAATTACCGGGACTGCAGGTGGCCGTCGTGCTTTTTATTACGATGCCGATACTTCCAAACACATACTGTTTTTACAGGATAAAAATGTGGCTGCTTCCAGGAAACCAAGAAATGCGGACGGCAAACCTGCTGCCGAACCTAAAAAAGTACCGGTAAAAACAGCATTCGACAAGTTGTGGAAAAAGGAGTTTGCTGCAGCAAATATACCTGATGAAATTACCCGGATTGATGCACGCGGACTTTCTACCCGCCGGGCAAAAGGCATCCCGGAGGAACAAAAAGAAAAAGTTAAACGCAACCGGATGATTTTGCAATACCAAACGGCTGATGGCAAACATATTATTTTAACAGGTATTACAGATAAGCGTGATTCGCTTTATATTGTGCTCGATAAATCAACCCGGAAACCGTTATTAACCGAAAGCAAATTACAGGCAGGAAAGTATTAGTTTTTATTGAAAATGGATTGATGTTGAAGAAAAAACAGTGCTAAAAGAAGCAAATGGGCGTAGATAAAAAAGATTTTGATGCAGTTGTAGTTGGTTCCGGCCCGAACGGGTTGGCAGCAGCCATTACGTTGCAGCAGCGGGGCTTATCGGTTTTACTGCTGGAAGCAAAATCTAAAATTGGTGGCGGTTTGCGCACCAAAGAATTAACGCTGCCCGGTTTTCTGCACGATGTTTGCTCGGCCATCCACCCGCTGGCTGCCGGTTCGCCGTTTTTTAAAACCTTGCCGCTGGAAGATTTTGGGCTGGAATACATTAACCCGCCGGTTGCCGTTGCCCATCCTTTTGATGATGGTTCGGCGGCTGCTTTGTTTAGTTCGGCAGAACAAACGGCGGTTCAGTTGGGCATTGATGCAAAAGTATATCTCCGGCTCATCAAACCTTTGGTGCGCGATTGGCCTGGCCTGGCACCTGATGTTTTAGGTCCGCTGCACTTCCCAAAACATCCTTTTAACCTGGCCCGTTTTGGTTTGGATTCTTTGCCATCTGCTTTGCAAAACGCTAAAAAATTCAAGACAAAAGAAGCACGCGGACTTTGGGCCGGCATGGCTGCGCACAGCATTCAGCCTTTATCCAATCTGGCAACTTCTGCTATTGCACTGGTTTTAACGGCAAACGGACATTTAGGCGGATGGCCGCTCCCGAAAGGCGGTTCTTACAAAATTGCAGATGCGCTGGCGGCTTATTTTGTTTCTTTGGGAGGGAAAATTGAAACCGGTTTTGAGGTAAAATCATTAGATCAGCTGCCATCCGCCAAAACCGTTTTGTTTGATATCACCCCGAAACAACTGCTTAAAATTGCTGGCCATAAATTTTCTAATATCTACAAATGGCAGCTTGAAAAATACCGTTACGGCATGGGTGTTTTTAAAGTGGATTGGGCTTTGGATGCACCAATTCCGTTTACTGCCGAGAAATGCAGGCAAGCGGGAACCGTCCATTTAGGCAATACTTTGGAGGAAATTGCTGCTGGAGAAAAACAGGCATCACAAGGCAAATTGGTAGAAAAACCTTTTGTATTATTGGCCCAGCAAAGCCTTTTTGATGCAACCCGCGCGCCCGAAGGCAAGCATACCGCCTGGGCGTATTGCCATGTGCCAAACGGCAGCAAAACCGATATGACGGAAATCATCGAAAAGCAGATAGAACGTTTTGCACCGGGTTTTCGTGATACAATCCTCGCCAAAAACACCATGGATACGGCGCAGATTGAAAACTACAATTCCAATTATATCGGCGGCGATATCAACGGCGGCATCATCGATATCCGCCAGCTTTTTACGCGCCCGGCTTTGCGCTGGTCGCCTTATAAAACCTCTGCCAAAGGCTTATATATCTGTTCTTCTTCTACGCCTCCCGGCGGCGGCGTACACGGCATGTGCGGTTATTATGCCGCAAAAAGGGCCTTAAAAGAAGTATTCGGATTGAAAGCTTCCAAACTGAGTTACCATTAATGAATACTTCCCGCTCTCCGCTCCTAAATCTTTAAACCTAAAAATACATGACTTCCGCCCAAACCCGTTTTACCATTCACGAAGACTGGACCGTTGTACTCCTTGGTTCGCTCATCATCATTTTAGCACTTGCCGGGCTATTGCTGCCGGTTCCGGTTTTCGGCTGGAAAGACAGTGGAGACCTTTTCAGTAAAGTATTATCGCCCCAGAACCTGCTGGTACTGGCCGCGCAATTTGTGTTTGTACTGGTAATTGCCGCGCTTGGTGCTTCTTTTACCGGCAAAAATTTACGATCCACTTTAACCGGTTTCCCGATGGTTTATTTGCTTACCATTTTTGCGTTGATTCTGGCCGGAAACAGTACGATTAAAGGTTTAAACCTGGAAGCGGTGATCATCAGTTTGTCTTTAGGGTTGATTATCAGCAACGTTTTAAACCTGCCCGAATGGCTGCGCGCCTCGCTTTCAACCGAACTTTTTGTAAAGATCGGCTTGGTTTTATTGGGCACAACCATCATTTTTTCTGATATTTTAAAAGCCGGTTCTTTAGGTTTAATGCAATCTTTAGTCGTGGTGATTTCCGTTTGGTATTTTGCTTTCTGGCTGTGTAAAAAACTAAAAGTAGATGATGAAACCACAATGATGATTTCCAGCGCGGTTTCTATATGCGGCGTTTCGGCTGCGATTGCCACTTCCGGTGCCATCAAAGGCGATCCGAAAAAGCTGTCATATGTAATTTCGATGGTTTTGATCACTGCCATCCCGATGATGATTTTTATGCCGATCGTTGCCCATTATTTTCATTTTTCGCAGGAAGTTACCGGTGCCTGGCTGGGCGGGAGTATCGATACCACCGGTGCCGTAGTGGCTTCGGGAAGTTTGGTTGGAGAAACTGCTTTAAAGGTTAGTACGATTGTTAAGTTTTCGCAAAACGTTTTGCTGGGGATTGCCGCTTTTGCCATTTCTGTTTACTGGACTTACACCAAAAACCCGGCTGCAAATGATGCCGAGCAGAAGCCAACGCTAAAAGTAATCTGGGAACGTTTCCCTAAATTTGTTTTAGGCTTTATCGGCGCATCGCTTGCGTTTTCGTTCCTGGTTTCGCCCGAAACTGCAAAAACTGTAAGCGGAAGTTTGAAAAATTTACAGGGATTGTGGTTTGCTTTGGCTTTTACCAGCATTGGTTTAGAAACTAAATTCTCCGATTTATTCAGTAAAAACAGCAGGAAACCTTTGTACGCTTTTTTGCTGGCGCAAACTTTTAATATTTTTATTACGCTGGCTATCGCTTTACTTTTGTTTTAAGCAAATAGCAAAATCAAAAAGATTACAAGTAAACCATTTTAAGTCTTTCCCGCTACCAACCTTCAGCCATACTGATTGTTAAATTTGAAAAGTTTTCTTTCTTTATAATAGTGCTAACAGGAGAGATTAGTTCATCTGGGAATTATTTCGTTACTTAATGTATGAAATTTTCGGCAAGTGCTTCTTCCTTGTTGTATATATCCGGTGATCAGGAAGGCCATAATTATACTAAGAAAGCATAATCAATTCCTACATATCTATTTGCGCTAATATAGTACAGCACAAGCTACTTCCCTTGGAACAATCGCTTTAAAAATGTAGGTTTAGCACTAAACTTATTTTTCTTATTCGCAATAATTTAAAATGAATAAAGCTATAATTTTCTGGTTCATCTTTTGTCCGCTTGCTTCTTTTGCACAGCAAAAATCGGCATCCAATTTAATCCAATTTGTAAAACCGATTATCGGCACGCAGCGGATGGGTCATACTTATCCTGGTGCAACCGTTCCGTTTGGAATGGTACAGTTAAGCCCGGAAACAGACACGATCAGTTACGAACAGAACGGCAAATACAACCCGGACGTGTATAAATATTGCGCCGGTTATCAGTACGATGATAAAACGATCACAGGTTTCAGCCATACGCATTTCAGCGGGACCGGCCATTCTGACCTCGGCGATTTTTTGCTGATGCCAACCGTTGGAGAACTCAAACTAAACCCCGGAACGGCCAATCAGCCTAAAAGAGGTTACCGCTCCAGTTTTTCCCATGTAAACGAAGTATCGGCAGCAAATTATTACAAAGTAAAGCTGGACGATTACAACATTACTGCCGAAATGACGGCCAGCACGCGCGTTGGTTTTCATCAATATACTTTCCCGAAATCAGATCAAGCGCATATTATTTTGGATTTGATGGCCGGGATTTACAATTATGATGACAAAAACGTGCAGACCTATTTGCGCGTGGTTAACGATACTTTGGTAACCGGTTACCGCCAAACCAACGGCTGGGCCAAAAACCGCACGTTGTATTTCGCCATGAAATTTTCTAAACCATTTCTCGCGTACGGCAACCGCAATTATTCTAAAAAAGAAGTTTACAGAGGTTTTTGGGGGAAGTTTAACCAAAGCAAAAACTTCCCGGAAATTTCAGCACAAAAACTTCGCGCTTACTTCGATTTTAAAACGGAAGCAGGCGAAAAAATCAAGATCAAATTTGCGCTATCGCCGGTGAGCATGGAAGGCGCGCTGAACAATATGCAAACCGAAATCCCGGGCTGGGATTTTAATGCGGTAAAAGAAGCAGGGCAGCAATTGTGGGAAAAAGAACTTTCCAAGATCACCATCCAATCCAAAAGTATCGCCGAAAAACAGAATTTTTATACGGCCATGTATCATGCCATGATCAACCCAACCATTTATATGGATGCGGATGGCAAATACAAAGGTTTAGACCAGAACGTGCATCAGGCCGAGGGTTTTACCAATTACACCACGTTTTCTTTGTGGGATACTTACCGCGCGCTGCACCCGCTTTTCAACATCATCGAACCGAAAAGAAATGATGATATGATCAAATCTATGCTGGCACATTTTGATCAAAGCCCGGAACACATGCTGCCGGTTTGGTCAAACTCCGGTAACGAAAACTGGTGTATGTCGGGCTATCATTCTGTTGCTGTAATTGCGGATGCCGTGATAAAAGGCAATGCTTCTTTTAGCACACAAAAAGCGTTGGAAGCTTGTGTAACTACGGCACGAAAACGCGATTATGAAGGCATCGGCGAGTATATGGAAAGAGGTTTTATTCCGGATAATAAAAGCGGCGTTTCTGTTTCTTCCACGTTGGAATATGCTTATGATGATTGGGCGATTGCGCAAATGGCGAAGAAATTAGGCCAGACGGAGATTTACAACGAGTTTATTAAAAGATCCGAAAATTACAAAAATGTGTTTGATGCTTCCGTAGGTTTTATGCGGCCTAAATTGGCAGACGGTTCTTTCCGCAAAAAGTTCGATGCCTTATCAACCATAAACGAAGGTTTTATTGAAGGTAATTCCTGGAATTATACCTTCTTCGTCCCGCAAAATCCAACCGAACTGATTAAGCTGATGGGCGGCAACAAGCGTTTTATTTCCCGGCTGGATTCTTTGTTTACAATGAATTTACCGGATAAATATTTTGCCGAAACGGAAGATATTACCCGCGATGGTATCATCGGCAATTACGTTCACGGTAACGAACCTTCGCACCATGTGGCGTATTTATATAACTGGACTGATCAACCCTGGAAAACGCAGGAACGCATCCGCATGATTTTGCCAAAAATGTACAAACCAACGCCTGACGGTTTGGGCGGAAATGATGATACCGGACAAATGAGCGCGTGGTATATTTTCAGTTCGATTGGATTTTATCCGGTTGCGCCGGGATCGGATCAGTATTCGCTGGGTAGTCCGGCTGTTGATGGCGCGGTTATCCAACTTGCAAACAATCAAACTTTCACGATTGAAGTTAAAAACCAAAGCGATAAAAATGTATATGTAAAAGAAGTATCGCTGAATGGAAAAGTGCTAAACCGAAATTACATCACTCATTCGGAAATCATCAGCGGCGGCAAAATTATTTTTGAAATGAGCAGCAAACCTTACAAAAAGAGTTTTCCGGTAAATAACCTGGTGATGAATTAAGTTAAATTTTTACTGTTAACTTCCGTGTTGTTTAAGTGATACTGTTTTCCTTTTTCTGTATCAAAATCCAGTTCATATCCGTTCGTAACCTTTTTAGATTTTGCATTATTTGTTTCTTTAAGTATTAGCGGTGCATTGGCCAACACTTTGCAAAACCCTCCGGTTTTTAGAAACTATTTCTGCTTCGGCTACCGTTCCGCCGAATCCACCGTCTGTTTCAAAAGGCGGATGTGGTTTTTGCAGAAACAAAAATTACAGGCATAAAAGAAGCATCCACTATCGTTAAAAATTTTAGCCATCGTTAAACAATTACTAAAACTGTTGTTGTAAACAATAAAATTTAATTTGTATTACCAATTTCCAGTATTAAAAGAGAGTGCCAGGCTGCGCTATTTTACTTTCTTTTATTTGTATGCTATGCAGGGTATTCCGGCTGGTTTTGCACTTACGGCAATCGCCAATTATTTAATTGGCAAAGGCATTAATTCTATTGCGATAGGTTCTTTTGATGCCGTTATTGGTATTCCCTGGATATTTCAGTTTATTGTTGGTGCGCTGATCGACCGTTACCAATATTCTTTAATGGGCCACCGCAAACACTGGATTTTTTTTTCGCAGATCATTGCGTTGATCGTAACCTTAAGTCTTTTACTAATTAAAAATCCGGTTAGTCAGTTAAGTTACCTTACAGCTATTTTTTTTACACACAGTATTTTTGCTTCTGTGCAAGATGCCGCTGTTGATGCAACCGCCATAGCTATTGTTCCGGTTAAAGAGCAAGGCCGCGTAAACGCTTTTATGCGGGCCGGTTTGTTATTGGGCGTGGCTGTTGGTGCTGCCGGCCTTTCTACCATTTTGCATAATTATGGGTTTTATTACGCGGCCTTATGCCAATCGGCCATACTTCTTTTGTTCACCCTAATTACTTACCTCACTAAAATAGACCGTTCTGATAGTTACGTTCCTTCTTTCAACCTAAAAAAAGAAGACAGAACAGAATCCCACGTAGAAAACCCACATTTAAAATGGCTTTTTAAACAACTGTACAAGGGCATTGTCCATCAAAACAGTTTACGTGTTTTTGGGGTGATTGCGCTGGTTTATTTATGCCTGAGCATTTTTATCCGTTCGTTTTCTTTTCATCTGATTCATAATTTGCATTGGGACGATAACCAGCTTTCGGTTTTGCAAGGCACTTGGGGAAGCATCATTACCGTTGTAGTTACTTTGGGCGGAGGTGTTTTAGCCGATCGGATTGGGCCGGGGAAATTACAGTTATTGGTCGTGATCGCTATTTGTTTATTTTTATTAGTCTTTAACGGCTTAGGCTTTCTGTGGTTCCATCGTTCTGTAAGTACAACCGGCGTTTTGTTATACAGCCTGGCCGATCCAATTTTCAGCGTTGCCGCCATGCCTGTTTTAATGGCGCTTTGTCTAAAAAAAGTAGAAGGTTCGCAGTTTACCACTTACATGGCCATTGTTAATTTGTGCGATGTAATTGGTGCCTACATTTCTGGCTGGGGCATGAGTGTTACTACCGCACCGGTTATTGGTTTTATTTGTGGTTTGTTGATTTTGGCGGCGTTGGTTTGGCAAGTTGTTTGGCGGAAAAAGAGAGAATTGGTGTATGGGGAGGTTTTGTAGGAGAGAAGAGGATTTTCCACCGATAAAAGAAGCATCACACTAAACATATCCGCCCCAATTACCTTTATCCTTTCAACACAAACAATTATGGAATACAGACAATTAGGCGCATCTGGCCTGCACGTTCCCGTTTTAAGTTTTGGCACGGCTACTTTTGGCGGCAGCGGCGATTTTTTTAAAGCCTGGGGCAGCACACAAGTTGAAGAAGCTTCGCGTTTGGTAAATTTATGTTTGGATGCCGGCGTTAATTTATTTGATACGGCTGATATTTATTCGGATGGTTTGGCGGAAGAAATCCTCGGCAAAACGCTGACAGGCAAACGCGATAAAGTTATCATTTCTACCAAAGCAACTTTCCCGATGGGCAGCGGACCAAACGATCAAGGTTCATCACGTTTCCATCTCACCAAAGCATGCGAAGCCAGTTTGAAACGTTTAAACACCGATTATATTGATATTTACCACATGCACGGTTTTGATGGCGTTACGCCAGTAGAAGAAACGTTGCGAACGCTGGACGATTTAGTGCAAAGCGGAAAAGTGCGCTACATCGCCTGTTCCAATTTTTCGGGCTGGCATTTGATGAAATCTTTGGCCGTTTCTGATCGTTATGGCTGGAACAAATACATTGCGCATCAGGTTTATTATTCACTGGTTAACCGCGAATACGAATGGGAACTGATGCCTTTGGGTTTAGACCAGAAAGTGGGCGGTATTATTTGGAGTCCGCTGGCTGCTGGCCGTTTAGGCGGAAAATATCGTCGTAACCATCCAATTCCTGCAGATAGCCGTGTGGCGCAAGGCGGAAGTCCGGTTCCGGAATCTGCCATTCCCGAAGAACTTTTTTATAAAATTATTGATGTTTTAGACGAAGTAGCTGCCGAAACCGGAAAAAGTGTAGCACAAGTTTCGTTAAACTGGTTGCTGCAACGCCCAACGGTTGATACGTTAGTAATCGGTGCCCGAAACGAAGAACAATTGAAACAAAACTTAGAAGCGGTTGGCTGGAATTTAACTACTGAACAAATTAAAAAATTAGATGATGCCAGCGAGATCCCAACGATTTATCCGTACTGGCACCAACGGCAAAATTTGAAGTTGAACCCGTTGCCTAAGTTTTATTAAGATGAATTCCTTTAAAACACCTAAATCTTTTCCAGCCCTGTTGGGGCTTCCTGTTTATAGCAAGTAAATAGTTGATTCAAGCTCCGTAGGTGCTTCCTTTAAACCAAAAAATAAATATTAAAGGAAGCACCTACGGAGCTAAGACGTATATGTTTAATATCTACAAACAGGATGCACCTGTGGTGCTGGAAATGAGATTATCTATTGTTCAACTAATCTTACTTGTAGCAATCGTATACAATTATTTTTCATTCAATAAAAGAAGCATCAATCGTCATCATCCCTACCCTTCCCAGCCAACTTAGCCGGATACGTTTTATTCCCTTTCCGGTTAAACCATAAAATCCGGTTTAGCAGATCATCGTTTCCGCCGTCCACATGGTCATATTCTGGTCGCATGGATTGTTTGGCGTAATACAAAGCCTTGCCTTTTAGCAAAGCCAGCTTTGGGTTCATTTCATTTAACGGAATTTTGTTCGCCAATTTTTGGTAGGTAAAAGAAGCATCGGCACGATCGGCAAAACAGTTAAACATCGGCAAAGCAGTGGCATCCAGCAAGTTCATGGGCGGGATGCCGAGAATTTGTTCGATGGAACGAACGATGGAGGTTTGATTGTAATTGGTAGAAACCGTTTTTTGCAGATGGCTATACGGACTGATCACAAAACCGGTGGTACGATAAGCGGAAACATGATCCCAACCAGCCTGCGAATCGTCTTCAGTTACAAAAATCACCGTGTTTTTCCAGAATTTACTTTTAGAAACAGCTTCCACAATCCGGCCTAAAGCGAGATCGTTATCGGCCACCATGGCGCGCGGTGTCGGCATTCCGGGGCTGGAACCGCGTGTATGATCGGTTGATAAAGCCATCACCATCAGTTCCGGCAACTGGTCGCCGCCTTTGTTTTCGTAATCTTTTAATTCTTTGATAAAAGCCGAAGCACGAACCTGATCGGTAATTTTTAAATAATCAGAACCCGGATAATTGGGCGAAAGCATCGGCCGAACACGCGATATCGTACTTACATTTTTAAAACTCAACGGCTTGCCCGATTGGTAACTGTTATAAATATCTGTCCAGGAAAGTTTGCTGTCGATTTCCGGGATGCAGGCCTCACCATAAATCCGAACGCTTTTGCCATGATCGGCCGCGTTGTTCCAGATAAAACCCTTTTTATTATACACCATCGCATCGGTTTGCACGTGCGGATAACTGCGAAACCAGGCGCGCACACTTTTCTCGATATAATCGGTCACCATCGCCGCATCTGTCCATTGGTGGCCTTCAGCAGAACATTTTCCCGAAGCATAATAATTGTCCATCAGCACAAAATTCTTCGCAATTTTATGCTGGTTCGGCGTGATGCTATCGCCATAAATACACAAATTTTTGAGGCCGTTTCCTTGTGGTAAATCACCTAAAACTTGGTCGTAAGTGCGGTTTTCTTTGATAATGTACAACACGTGTTTAAAAACCGAAGGCTCGCCGATACGTTCGGGCATTGGCCGCGCCGGCTGATTTTTCCGTGGTGCTAATCGCGCCAGTTCTGTTCGGAAATCCAGACTTAAAGTTTTTACTTTTTTGGTGTAGGTTTTAAGCTGATCGGCATCCGGCAAATCAATCACAGAAATGGTTGCTTTTTGGTGATGCGAATTGTACGAACCGCCATCCACATCGGGTACTTCGCTATCAATTACTTTATTTTCCCTGCGGATTTCTTTGGAATTTACCCGCGCACCTTCGCCTTCCAAATTGGTTACAATCAGTTTATTTCCTGCTAAAGTCAATCCGCCGGGGTAAGCTTCCGTCGGGATAAAACCTTCAATACTGCTTTTACCGGTACTTTTTTGTGCTGCGTTTGCGCCCAATTTTACTATGGCAATCGCGTTGTCCATGCCGTTGGCAACGTACAAATGCGTACCATCATCACTCAGCGTTAAAGCGTTTGGCGAATCGCCGATAAAACCTTTTTCGCCCGGATTGATTTGGACTGAAATTGTTTCTGCAACATTTAAAGTTTTGGTATCGATCACCGAAACATCATCGCTATTGCCATTTGCCACGTAAACGTATTGGCCGTCTTTGCTCGTAATCAAATCATTGGGGTGCAAACCAACTGCAATTTCTTTGACCGCTTTTCCATCATCCAAACCAAAAACAGAAACCGTTCCGGCTGCAGTTGCACCGGTTTTCGGATCGGTGTAAGCACTTCCAAAAGGAACGCCGGCCGTTTCTTTCGGACCATTTTTAGCTGGCATCGTTCCGCCCCAATTGCTTACAAAAGCTTTCCCGCCCGAGATCGTTAAACCATAAGGCGCAACGCCGGTTGAAACCGTCCAAATTGTTTTTTTAGTGTTGAGGTCGATCTTAACCAACTGATTATTACCGTTTAAAACCACGTACAAATAGTTGGTACCGTTCTCGGTGTTAATCGCAACTTCATTGGGCAAGGCCAGCGGCGAACCTGCATCGGGCTTAAACGGAAATACTTCTTTTATCGTTATTTTTTTAGTGTCGAATTCTGCTTCAAAAACAAAAGACTGATGGTTGCTATCGTTCGCACCGCTCCAAAAGATCTGGGTTTTTCCGTTTTCGTTTAAGAGCTGAATGCCCGAATATGTGCTCATCATTCCCCTATATTTTGCATCGCTGTTGTAAGTCCAGCGTGCTGCAATTTCGTTGGTTTCGTGGTTGATGACGGCGATTCCGTAACGGTCTTCCACAGCCAAAAGCGAAGTATTTGGGATGACCTGGACATCCAAACTGTGGTTTTCAAATTCGGGACTACCAAAAACAATGACTTTTCCAGCCGGATCAAGCAAACGGTTGTAAGGCATCATCACCGGCAAAACGCGGTTGTTTAGCGTGCTGTCGTCATAACTAAAATGTTGGCTTAACTTTTCCTGATCTGTTTGTTTTTTAGGATGATAAAAGAAATTGCAACTGCTGAAGCAACAATCAGCAAAAATTAAAATCAACAGAAAACGAAAGCGTTTGAAAAGCATAGTCAGAAATTTTGCCTGAAAACCGGTTTATAAATATATCCAGCTTTGTGTTAAGTTTAAAATGTTGTATTGCTTATTTTACAATGGAGGTAATCCTGCTCTTTGACTTTTTCACGTTTGGCATAAAATCCAATACCTATTAACAACTTTCTTAAAGGTGTATATCCCCTTTGGACACTCATAAAACTTTACGCATGACACCTGCAATGGCAGCAGAATTGGCAAAAGATTTTATGAGTATAGAAAATATTGTGAGATTAAATTAAAAACTTATTGATACTTTCAAACCACCTAACAAGTGGCTTTTTAGTTTTAAAATCCTATTAGCAGTAATGAGAAATTACCCTACTTATATTAATAAGCATTTTTTTGCTTTTATCGGCGACGGCACAAAATGTAAGTAAAAAATGGACTTCAGAATACCGTTTAGATATTTATAACAGAATGATGTCAAGCAACGATACAGACCTATCATTATTATATAGGTCTCAACAATGCAATTGTATGATAGATAAATTACAATATATTTATCCAAACGGGCTTCCTAAAGATATACCTAACGGTGTTGCTGTGAAAGTATCTGGCGACTGCGCAAAAATAATTTCAAACCCTCTCGCATGGACAAAACAATTTGAAGATACCATAAGAAACTCACTTGTTCAATTTAGAAATGTTAAAGCTTTGCCAATTAAAGGTCAAGGAGATTTGTGTGATTGTATAATTAGGGAAATGGAAGTTAGATACCCAAAAGGCTTACCTAAAAACTTGCCTACTAAAAACTTTAATGATATTTTAACAAAGTGTCCAGTATCCAAATTCAATTATTAAAAATAAATTAAATTACTTTATTGTAATATTTTTGTTACAAATAGAAATCTTGATTTTAATAAAATTTTGATTTAAACCAGGATTTTTCACCGACTGGAGAAGTAGCATTAAATATTGTTAAATCGTGGCCACGGTGGTTAAAAATGATGTTATACGTCGAATTTAAGGTGGCGGAACGCCGTACGTTATACCGTAAATATCAAACTTAAAACCGGAGTTAACCGTATAAACAGTAAATCAAACCTCCCTTTGTTTTACTGTTATTTGGTATTACATTTGAACATAACAACGAAAATTAGTTAAATAGTATAGCGTTTTAAAGCGATATATATCGTTTGAACTCAACAAACTATGGCAGAAGTAAAACAACTTAACAAGGCGGAACGAATTACTGGTATAAATTTGGGACAATGGGAAGTAAAAAAACCATCCGATCCGGATCAATACTATAACTGTGATGCTATTATAGAAGCTTACTTAAAAGGAACCAATGATGGCCTTGCCCATAATGAAAAACTTTTTTTTAAAGAGTTTTCGTCTAACATTGAAAAAGCAAATCAGTTTGTTATTGAAGTGTTAAGTAATGTAGAAAATACGGGTTCTTTTCCAAAGGGTGCTTTTTTAAAATTCAAGTCTTGGGATAATTTTAATGTTATTATACTTGTTAATGAATCTGATTTTATAAAACCAGATTTTCTAACAAATTATGATTTTTTAAGCGATTTTGAAGCGAAAGTTAAATCTGAATTTTTTTCTTTAAAATTCTCGTTTATGTGTGCTGATGATGAAGATATTGAAGATAACTTAAAAAGTGATGGGTACATTATAAAATTCTCTCCTATAGATGCGGCTTCAGCACGGTAAGCATAACGAAGATTTATGCCTTATTATTAAAGAATTAAAGATATATAACGATTGGGTTGTTACAACGGCTTTTTATTCTTGTATTCATTACGTAGAGCACAAGATATTTCCTCTAACAATCAATGGAATAACTTTTAAAAAGTTTAACGACTATTATCGTTCTTTATCACCAAATAAATCAATGGATTCTCCGAGGATAAGCAAGCATGAAGCTAAAATTGAATTGGTAGAAGTTTACATCAAATCGGTATCAAGTAAGTACCGCTGGCTATACGATACTTGCATGACAACCCGATATAAAAATTATATCATCAGTAACATGATTGCTGATATTTCTGTACAAACTCTTGGTATTATAAAAAAAGCTTGTACAGAAGAAAGCGCGTTAAATGACCCTTTGCAAGGGTTATAGAATTGTCAAACCTTTCCCTTCTCCCTTGCATCTTCAATATCACGACTGGTTTTTTATTAAAGTTGTAATTACTATATTTATACTATGAGAGGCAATAAGAAAAGAAAAGCCGATAGGGTTTACGACGATACGGAAGGCGAAGCAAGTTTGCCAGTTCGTAAAATGGCTGAAATAGCTTCGACCCACGCAAAAAGCATTAATGGGAAAGAATCCGAAATAATAAGGGAAGTAGGTATAAGTGAAACAGGAAAAGAAGATTTTGATTTCGTGCTTAAACTAATGGCTTCTCCTGATAATCAATAAGCTTTAATACTAAGCAACCAAACATATCTATTTCTTTAAAGCGGTGGTTGTATCTAAATACGCATTCGTTCAAATATTTTTGAAGATGTTGTTTAGATACGTGGATATGGGTGCCAAATATCATTCGTTTTAACTGGCTGAAAAACCCTTCAACTGTATTTGTTGAAACTTCGCCTCGTCTGTATTCTTCTATTGCGTGTTTGATTACGTCGTGATTAATAAACCCTCTATTTGAAAGGTTTTTGTAAACCGGAAATTCATCTGTGCTAATATGTGCATCAGTATCTACATGCTTCTCTATAAAGGCTTGCATGTGTTTGATAGTTACTTCGTCCATTACTTGCGCCCGTGCTTCTCCTAACCGTTGCACAACGGCAACAATAGGCTTTTTAGTTGCTGTTCCCCTACCAGTATCAGTTTTTGAAGCTTTATTTGCTTCGGTGTTTACGTAACATTCATCAACTTCGACAAATCCTCCTAATTTTTGAAGTTGTTTTTGTTCCATTAACTTACGAACCTGCGTAGTCATTTTATGCGCTGTTTTATAAGTTACGCCTAATGCCCTTTCAACTTCTTTAGATGCAACACCATTACGCGTGGTAGTCATTAAATACATCACATAAAACCAATAGTTGAGCGGAGTTCTGGTCTTGTTAAATGGTGTATTAGCAGTTGGATATAATTGGTGATAGCATAAACGGCATTGATACGATCTACGGGTTACAATACGTCTAAACGTAGTTTCCTTACCATAATGAGGGCAAGTACGTTGCATTTCTCCAAACCGTAGTTTAAATACTTTGTCTAAACAAGCTGCATCGTTTGGGTACTCTTTTAGAAATTCTGCTAAAGTATATTTCATTTTCAAATACTTTTAAATAATAAACAATTATAAACAACATTTTGTATATAAACAAAAAATTGTTTATAATTATTTATTTGTATATAAATAGAAATGTATTTACATTTGTTTATATCAATTGAAATTATGGAAGCATTTGTTAACCCTTTTAGACCCGGCGCTGGTCAGCCTCCTCCTTATTTAGCAGGAAGAGAGCATGAAAAAGTTGAGTTCGAAAAATTACTGCATCAGACACCAATATTAAAAAACTTGATTTTAACTGGCTTACGAGGTGTAGGTAAAACAGTGTTGCTTGAAAGCTTAAAACCAATCGCATTAAAAAATGGTTGGTTTTGGGCAGGTAATGATTTAAGCGAGGCAGCAAGTGTGAGCGAACAGTCTCTTTCATTAAGGATTATAGCTGATATAGCCACGTTAGTTTCTTCATTTACAATCGGAGAACAAGAAATAAATAAAATAGGATATGTCAATTCATTAGAAAAAGTCGAAGTAAAACTCAATTTTAAAACGTTAGTACACATCTATGATTCAACTCCTGGTTTGGAATCTGATAAGTTAAAAACACTTTTAGAAGTAGTTTGGGATGTTGTAAAATCCAAAGTAAAGGGCATTATTATTGCTTATGACGAAGCTCAAATTTTAAAAGATAAGGCGACGGATAAACAATACCCTCTTTCTTTATTACTTGAAGTTATTCAGTATTTACAAAAAAAGGAAATTCCTTATTTATTGGTATTAACTGGTTTACCCACTTTATTTCCAAATTTAGTTGAAGCCAGAACATACGCTGAAAGAATGTTTAATATTACCACTTTAGATAAGCTTTCTGAATCGGAAAGTAAAGAGGCAATATTAAAACCTATAGAGGCGGAAGGTTGTCCTGTAACATTCTCTCCTTATGGAATATCTGAAATTTTAAAGTATTCCAGCGGTTATCCTTATTTCATTCAATTCTTTTGTAAAGAGGCATTCGATGCTATGCTCCAACAAATTAAAGTAGGAATTGAAGAACCTACTATTACTATAACTGAAATGGTTAGAAAACTTGATACAGATTTTTATTCTGGCAGATGGAGTAGGGTTACGGACAGGCAAAGAGAATTATTAATAATTATATCTAAACTTCCTAATGCAAATACCGAATTTACAAATAAAGATATTGGAGATAAATCCAAAGAGTTAAAAAACGAATTCCGATCAACTTATATTAATAGTTCCCTTTTAAAACTGATCGAAGCCGGTTTGATATTTAAAAATAGACGAAGCAAGTATTCTTTTGCTGTTCCTTTATTAGCAGACTATATATCAAGACAAGAAAGCGAAAACGATATGAAACTATATTAAAATATTGCTTAAACCCCTTGTTTGGTTGGCATGCTTTAGACCAAAAAAACAAGTAATCCTACTCTAATTAGGAGAAATAAAATTAGATGCCATACAGAAAAAGGCTGTATGTAAAATTTGTAAGAATGAGCGATAAACCCGAAAAGGGAAAAGAAGAAGAAGGTACTTACATCTACAGAATGACTATTACCGTTAAAGGCAAAGTCATTCGTAGAGCAAATGGAAGACCATTTAAAATTCTGGTTAAAAACTAATTTGCAGATTGGTTAGCCAGATATAGGAAGTTGGTTGAGCTTGGTCTGCTCAACCTTCTTTTTTTTAGACAAAAAAAGACAATTAAAGTTTTTCAATTATTTCGATTCTAAACATTTCGTTTTGTGTAAAATGAAGGTCTATCCAAACAAATAAATCAATCATTTTTTCATTAAACCAATTTGTCCCCTGCACCTCTCCGGTGTCTTCATTGAAATAACATTCAAATCCATAAAGTTTTGCTTTGTGTGTGTAAGTCTGCATAAAGGATTTATTTTAAGGATTATTAGGGGTCAAATGTAATTTTAATTACCAATAAATATAATTAAAAAAGCGCTTTTTTACGCAAAAGAGGTAGAGATGTTACATTTTTATAATCTGCGAAGTAAAGATTTTAAGCCAATAATTCTCTAAGTGTTCAAAGGGGATATACACCTTTCTTAAATTTTATTTTCCTTTAAATCAATAGTTTATAAATAATTTCTCTAATACTCTATAATCTTTATAGATTATATATACATTTGTATTGTACAAAACAAATAGCTCATGACACAGCCAACAAAGCCCTACACAGCACCATTATCGAACCTGTTAAAAAGCAGCCGAATGATGATGCCAATGTGCATGTGTTGCTGTTGTTGATACTTCTTTTAACAGCTATTTTTTCACAAAATTTTAGTTTTTTTCTTAGAAAAGAAACGCTAATAAACCACAATCCTGTTTCCTGCAATTGATTTCACATCTCGTAAAAATATTTTTTATGCTCACAGTTACACCTCAATTTCCCGTTTTTGATTTTTCTGAAATTGTTCAAGAACTAAAAATCACCCAGAAATATCAACCTTTAAAACCACTACAAGCCGGACAATTAACGCCAAATTTAAAATTGGTGAACAAAAACGGCACCTGGCTTGGTGCCGCACGGATAAAAAACTATGAAGGCAACGTTTTTCTGCAACAATTGCTTAGCCAGCCTTTGGTCATCAGTTTTTATGCCGAACCCTGGAACAAAAAAGGCATTCACATTTTAAAGAAGCTAAATGCGATCCACAATGATATTATTGCCGCTGGCGGAAACTTGTTAGTTATTACTTCCGAAGGCCCGTTTACGCAAGCTGATGTAAACCGCAAACATCATTTCAACCTAAGCTTTTATCACGACGTAAATCACGAAATTGCGAAGCAGTTTAAAGTTTACGGCGATGAAGACCCAATCTGGAACAAATTTTCCGGCATCGATGTAAATGTCCCGCTGCTGGCCACTTATGTTTTATCGCCAAACGGACAAATTGTTTATGATTATGTTGATACTGCTTTTAACGGCAAATTTCCTTCAGCAGAAATTATCAACGCTACAAAAAACGCGGGTTAAACCCGCAAAGACCTTTTTTCTTAGTTTTCTTTTTTAAAAGTAGTTTAGTTTAGTAAGCCTTGCCTTCTCATCAGCAGAACGGCAAGGCTTTGTTGTTTTTAGGCGGATAAAAGAAGCATTTACTCCAGCAGCAAATTATCTTCTTCGCTGGTGAGGCTTAGCTTGATCGTATCCGTTCCGGCAATCCCTTCGATAGAACCACGGATCCCGGTTGCGTTCAGCAAAACTTTGTCTAACTGTTTTTCGCGCACTTTCCACATTTTTTCCATCGCCACACGTTCCTGCAAAATCGACTGGCGCATGCTCAAATAACCTTCCTGTATCGCTTTCCACTGCTCCGAAAACTCGCTGCTGGTTAAATAATTATACAGCAAGTGCATTTTATCGCCGCGGTTTTCCTGGGATTTCACCACATTAGAAAGCCGGATTACACCATTGCGCAGCACACTGGCAAAAGCTTTTACTTCTTCAAAAGAACAGATCCAAACGCCGTCTTTCTCGCCAAAACAATCCATGCCTTTCGGGTAACATTGCGAAACGATCACGGCAACATCAACGCCCTGGCTGCGCATGTCTTTTTTCAGTTTTTCAATCCAGTCGCCGCCAAAATCCTTGGTCCGTTTGCTTTCATAAATAATCCGGCCGCATTCCTGACCGAACTGGTTACGCACCGTTTGCACACAATCTGCACCGCGGACACCTTTTCCCACTTCACTGATCACATCAAACGGAAAACTTTGCCGCAGCAGTTCCTCCAAAATCAGTTCCTGCACTTCGCCTTGCAACTGCATACTGCCTTGTTCGGCTTTGCGTTTCATTTCCTCGGCCAGCTTTTTCTGGTCGTCCAGTTGCTTTTCAAGTTCTTTTACGCGCAGCTGATGTTCGGTTTCTTTCAAATTATTTTTTTCGGATTCCTGCTTGCGGATCTGCTCCGTTAGCTCGCCGCGCTGTTCCTGCAGTTTGCGTTGTAATTGCAGTTCCATTTCGGCCTCTTTATCTTTCAACTGCTTTTCGCGCTGCAAAAATTCCATTTCTTTTTGGCGCGAAAGTTTTAGTTTTTCTTCGGATTCTTTGTTGGCGTTTTCCAGCAAAACCAGTTTATTTTCAAAATCCGAAGCAATGTTTTTGCGCAGCGTTTGCTCTAATTGTTGTTGCAATTGCTTTTTTTCGGAAGCTAAACGCTCTTGAAAAACCACATCTTGCTGACGCGTTTTTTTGTTATATTCTTCATCTTTACGCAAAAGCTCTTCCCGGATTTTCTGGGTTTCTTCGTCTTTCTTGCTTTTGTAAGAAAGCATTTCCTTTTTCAATTCTTTTTTATATTCCTCGGCCATCACCTCTTCAATTTGAAAAGACTGGCCACAACCCGGACACTTAACTTCTGTTGCCATTGCTAATAATTTTGGTGAAAGATAGGGAATCAGCAACAATTTTGAAACATCAGTTTCGGTATTTTACGTTGAAAATTAATCTGCTTTGCTCTTTAGCTTTATTAACTTCCGATTAACAATTTTGATTTTTTCTTTCTTCCTGCAACATTTTAAGATATAAATACGTATAAAAATTTCAACCATGTGTTACTTGTATTAACCATCAAAAGATAAAGTTTTACCAACCAATAAGTTCTATGACCAATCCTGCTTCTCTATTACTCACGCTGGCCAAACACGATCACCGCATCTGTTTTGCTTATAACCTTAGCAAAAAACAGTTCATTTACGCCAATCCTGCTTTCGAGTCTTTTTTCCAAGTCCAAGCCGGCAATATTTCCATCAAAAAGCTTTTTGCAATGGTTTGTCCTAATGATAAAAATTATTTAAAGCAAACTTATGCTGCTTTGCAACCTAGTGTTTTTAAAACTAATATTGAATTTAGAATGAATCTGCCCGATCAAAAGGAATATTTTTTGCGGCTCAACTTACTTTTACAAAGTGATGAAACCAGAGAAAATATTTTGACCGGTTATATGGAAGATATCAGCGATTACAAAGCCCACAGCAGGCAATTAAACGAATTTGCCAAACAGAAAAAAGCTGTTTTAAATACTATTTCTCATGATCTTACCGCACCGCTTGGCTCAATCCAAAACCTTGCAAACCTTACTGTTAGAAAAACGAAATCAATTGAAGATCAGGAAGTAAGGAAATGGATTTCGTTAATAGAAGAAATCAGTAAAAAGAGTGTCCGCATGGTTCAGGCTTTTGTAAGGAAGGAATTTACAGAATTGGCAGGCTTTCACCCGGAAAAAAAAGAATCACCTTGTCACACACAAAATTAACTGCCAAAAATCCTGTAAGCCTTTGTTTGTTATCCTGATTTTTACCCGATAAAAACAGCATGAAATAGTTTATTTTGTGCCGATGGATATTTACGGCCAGGCTTTACACGATTTTTACAATCACCAACCCGAAGAAAAACTGTGGCTGCACAACAATTACGGCGAGCCGGAAGAAATGCCTGTAGAAGTTTTTTTTAGGGGAGAAACGGAAATGCCGGAAGCCGAACTGCTTGCTTTGAACTTGTGCCACAGCAAAATATTGGATATCGGTGCCGGTGCCGGAAGCCACGCTTTGGTTTTACAACAACGCGGTTTTGATGTTACCGCTTTGGAAATATCGCCCGGCGCAGCCGCCGTGATGCAAAAAAGAGGTGTAAAAACAGTAGTACAGCAAGACATCTTTCAATACAAAACAGAAAAATTTGATACGCTGCTTTTGCTGATGAACGGCATCGGTTTAACACAAACGTTAGCTGGCTTAGACCGCTTTTTACAACACGCCAAACAATTGCTGCTGCCTGGCGGACAATTGATTTTTGATTCATCAGATATTTCCTATCTGTACGAAGATTTGCCGCTGCCGAAAAACCGATATTACGGCGAAATCAGCTATCAATACGAATACAAAAACCAGTGGGGCGATTGGTTTAACTGGTTATATATCGACCAAAAAACTTTGAAAAAACAAGCACAAAAGCAAGGCTGGAAATGTGAGATTGTTTACGAAGATGAGATGGATTTGTACCTGGCAAAACTGACGTTGGCTTGATTGCGGATACTTCTTTTATAGGCTAAAATCTTGCGTTCCCTTCTTCCCTAAAATTATTTTCAAAAACATTTTTTTTATACGAAACCATTCGTACATTAGCACTACGAAAAGATTCGTAATAAAAGAATGGACATCAAACCAACCGAAAGCGAACTAGAAATCCTGCAAATTTTATGGCAGAAAAATTCCTGTACCGTCCGCGAAGTGAACCAAGAATTAAGCAGGCTGAAACAAACTGAAATCGGTTACACCACAACCTTAAAACTGATGCAACTGATGCACGAAAAAGGTTTGGTAGAACGCGATGCCAGCAGCCGGACGCATGTTTACAAAGCCTTGCTCAACCAGCAAAAAACACAGAAAAGTTTGGTTAATAAACTGATCGACAGTGCTTTTAACGGTTCAACTTCGCAATTGATAATGCAGGCTTTAAACGATCATAAATCTTCTCCGGAGGAATTGGAAGCGATTAAAAAATACTTAAATCAACTTAAATAATCACAATTATGGAAACTAACCAATTCATACTTGCACTTAGTAAAACTTTGCCCGAATCCTGCCTGCAAGGTTTAGCAGTTTATTTAGTATTACAATTATTTTTTTTGATTGATAAAAGAAGCACGCCGTTATTAAAGTTCAACCTTTTTTATTATGCTAACTTAGGTTTGTTTGCTGGATTTGTGCTTACTTTTTTCCATCATTATCAGCAGATTATAACTACTTCTTTTGATCCTGTTTTATTGCAAAGTATAGATAGAAACAACATTCCAACAATAATTACAAAACCAAATTTGTGGCTGCAATTTAGCTTTTGGACAAACCATTACGCTTATTTAATTACTGGTTTTTATTTACTTGGATTACTTTTTTGTATGCTGAAATTAACAATTGGCATCATCAATATCAGCTGGTTTAGAAGTAACAAAAACCTAAAGTTGGATGATTACTTAACCCAACTTTCCATCCAATTAAGTTCTAATTTTAGGTTGATAAAAACAGTATCGGTTTTTGTATCTGATAAAATTTCTGTACCGCTCACACTTGGATTTATCAAACCGATCATAGTTTTCCCTGTTGCATTGGTCAACCAATTATCAACAGAACAAACGGAAGCTATTTTACTGCACGAACTGGCGCACATTAAACGGAATGATTATTTGCTGAATATTTTGCTGTGTATTGTTCAATCTTTCTTGTTTTTTAACCCGGCAATTTGGCTGATGAAACGCGAAATCAACAAATACCGCGAACAATGCTGTGATGATCTGGTGCTGGATAGAACGCAACACAAATTAGCTTATGCACATGCTTTGTTATTGATTGAGGAATCCAGAAACACACAATTAACGCTTGCTTTAGCTTCCAACGGAAAAAAATACACTTTATTAAACCGCATTAAAAGAATTATTAATATGAAAACAAACCAACCTTCGCCCCAAAACAAATTTGTTGTATTGCTGCTGGCTATGATTGTAATTGGATTGACAGTTGCCTGGAATTTGCCGGTGAAAAAAGCAAGTAAAAGCCTATCGCTTACACATTTTAAGGTGATAAAAGAAGCATTAAAACATTTACCCGATCACCAACTAACTGGGTTCAAATTAACGGTAACAAAACCTAATAAACCTACTATAAGCTGGAGTACAGATAAAATTACAGTAATTCATTCACAACCGGATACTTCTCATATAAAATTCATTAGCGATTCAATTGTGTTTCAGCCCGATAGCAAATCAAATAGAAAATATTTGTTTGCAGGTAAAAGAATGGTTTTAGATTTCAAAGCAGATACAGTTATTAAATCTAAAAAAAAGTTTAAGATTGTGTTGGAGGATTCTGTTGGAAATAAAAAGGAATACAATTCGATCGATGAATTACCTACGGATGCACGAAAAGAGTTTTTGAAAGAGAACGGAAATTCAAATAAGCTGGGTTTGTTTAATAATAATTTCAATGACACAAGCAACTATGCTTTAGTTAGAAAATATTACAATAGTCCTGAATGGAAAAAGAAAGAAGACGCGATCAACAAAATGGGTAGGGATGTAGATAATTATTACAATAGTCCGGAATGGAAAAAGAAAGAAGACGCGATCAACAAGATGGGCAGAGATGTAGATAACTATTATAACAGCCCGGAATGGAAAAAGAAAATGTCGGACATTAAAATTTACGGCGAAAAAATGCGCAAGCAAATTAACAGCCCGGAATGGAAAAAACAGCAGGAAGAGCTTCGTAAACAAGACGAAAAGTTGCGCAAGCAAATGAACAACCCGGAATTTAAAAAGCAGATGGAAGATATTAGGGTTCAGGGCGAAGAACTACGTAAGCAATTTGACAGCCCCGAATGGAAAAAGCAGATGGAAGATATTAAGGTTCAGAGCGAAGAAATCCAAAAGCAGTTTAACAGCCCCGAATGGAAAAAGCAGATGGAAGACATCCGCAAACAAGGTGAAAAATTAAACAAGCAATTTAATAGCAAAAAGTGGCGAAACCAGATGGAAAAGTTGCGTAAAAATTCATTAAAATACCGTTTGCCTGAAAAACCAGAGAAGCCTGAAGCACCAGAAAAACCAGAGGCTCCCGAAAAACCAGAATCACCAGAAAAAATCTAATTATATAAAAAAATCCCGATCAAAACTGACCGGGATTTTTTATATACCAATTTTCATCTGCTAAAAACAGCATTCAAAATTAATGACCAGAATGACCATCCGCGCCATGTGCATGGCCGTGCGATAATTCTTCTTCATTAGCCGGGCGAACGTTTAAAATTTCGCCTTTAAAATGCAAAGCCTGGCCAGCCATTGGGTGGTTTAAATCAACCAAAACGGCATCTTCGGCAACCGAAACTACTTGACCTTGCAAGCGGTTTCCTTCATTGTCCTGCAAAGGCAACATGCTGCCAACCGCCGGAATTTCTTCTGCGCCAAACATTTCTTTTGGCAAACTGGCAACAGCTTCGTTATCGTATTCGCCATACGCATCTTCTGCTGTCAGCCTGAATTCGTACTGGTCGCCGGTATTTAAACCGCTCAAATGTTCTTCAAATTTGGGCAACATTTGTCCTGCGCCGTAAATAAATGTCAGCGGCTGCTCCTGGGTGGCACTTTCTACCAAACCTTCTTCGCCGCTTTCCTGGTTTACATACAGATCATAAGTTAATGATACAACGTGCTGTGGTTCAATTTTCATGTTTTTTTCTTTTTGAGAAGATCGGGGAGCGAGGATTGAAGATATATATGTCTCTTCACCCCGCTCTCCGCTCTTTTCACCTACTCAATTTGTTTAAATGCTTCTGCTACTTCGTTAACCGGCAGCTGGCAGGTTTTGTCTTTACAAACAAAAATGCTGTTTTTACTACCGATTTTATCCTGCAACAAAGGTAAAGTTCCTTTTGTTCCGCCCAAGATAATTTTGTTGGGGAGATATTTTTTCTCGAATGCTTTCCTTTTTTCTTCCGATAATTCGCCGGTAATTACAATTTCGTAAACGCCAAAAACCTCGTCTAAAAGCAGCATTGCCCAGTTGGAAAACGACGAGCCGTAAGGTGCCATACTTTTTTCGATGTTTAACAAAAGCTGACCGGCAAGCTGATGATATTCCTGGTGATCAAAAAACAAACCCAACTTCTTTAAATTTCTGGCCATCACGGAGTTAGAAGACGGGATCACGTTATCCATCACTTCGGTTTTCCGGGCGATGAGTTGCGCATCTTCATCCGAAGTATAAAAGAACATACCGCTTGCCAGATCGTAAAAATGATCGACCGCGTAATCGTTGATTTTTCGAGCTTCTAAAAGCCATTTTTCCTCAAAAGTAACTTCGTATAAAGCAATCAAAGCTTCGGCAACCAAAGCATAATCATCTAAAAAAGCAGGTGAATTATTTTGATAAACGCGGTTTAATTTTCCATTTCCGTTGGACAAATTTTGCAGGATAAAAGAAGCATTGCGGATAGCAGTTTGCAGATATTGCGGCTCGTCCAGCGCGCGGTATGCATCACAATAACCTTTTAACATCAAGCCGTTCCAGCTGGCCAGGATTTTATGATCTAAACTCGGACGAACGCGCGTGCTTCTTTTATCGAGTATTTTTTGTCGGGATTGATTAATTTTTGTTTGCAGTTCATCCGGAGAAAGTCCGAAACGTTCGCTTAGTTCATCTGCATCATCTTTTCTAAAGAAAATATTGGTTTGCTCCTCTTCCCAATTCCCTTCTTCGGTTACATGGAAATAAGTGTTGAACAATTCCGCATCTGCACCCAAAATTTCCTCGATTTCCTTTTTGCTGAAAGTGTAGAATTTACCTTCCACGCCTTCACTGTCGGCATCTAAAGCCGAATAAAAACCGCCTTCGGGAGAAGTTAATTCGCGTTCGATAAAAGTTAAAGTCTCTTCAATAATTTTCGAATACAACGGATCAACGGCCCAGGTAAACGCTTCAGAATATAAGCTAACTAACTGCGCATTATCATAAAGCATTTTTTCAAAGTGCGGCACGTGCCATTTTCCATCCACCGAATAACGGGCAAAACCGCCGCCAATCTGGTCGTAAATCCCGCCGAAAGCCATCTTTTCCAGCGTAACGCGCACGCTCATTTGCACGGCTTCATCCTGCATCAAATGTGCGTAACGCATTAAAAATTGCCAGTTATTAGGCATCGGAAATTTTGGCGCACGTTTTAAACCGCCTTCCAGCATATCAAAATTGCGTTTCCAGGGCGTTACAATCGCTTCCAAATCGGTTTTTGAAAAAGCTTTTGCTTCGTTTACAAATTCAAATTGTTCGTATTTGTGGATGCCTTCGGTGAGGCGGACGGCGTAATCTTCGGCTTCCTGTGGTTTTTCCCGCCAGAAATCAGCCAAATTAACCAGCAAATTTAGCCAGTCTTTTTTAGGGAAATATGTGCCGCCGTAAACCGGCCGCTGATCGGGCAAACAGATACAATTTAAGGGCCAGCCGCCGCGGTTCGTCATCAGTTGCACGGCACTCATGTAGATTTGATCTACATCCGGCCGCTCTTCCCGATCGACTTTAATACACACGAAAAAACGGTTCATTATTTCTGCAACTTCTTCACTTTCAAAGCTTTCGTGTTCCATTACGTGGCACCAGTGGCAGGCTGAGTAACCAATGCTGATCAGCAATAATTTATTTTCTGATTTTGCTTTTTGCAAGGCTTCTTCTCCCCAGGGAAACCAATCCACCGGATTATGGGCGTGCTGCTGTAAATAGGGCGAGGAAGAATTGGCGAGGCGGTTTGGCATGATGCTGTTTTTATCGGTATAAAATTGGTGTTAGGGATACTACCGGAAAAGGGAGGGTTTGGTTTGAATCTTATTGAGCCTCAATCTAAATCAGGATACTAAAAGCCTCACCCCAATCCTCTCCAAAGGAGAGGGAGTTAGCTGCACTGGGTTTATCGATAGCAAGGCAAGTCCCTCTCCTTTGGAGAGGGATTTAGGGTGAGGCAAGGATTTAGGCTGAGGCTTTTAACATTCTAAAAACACAAAAAACCCCGATACTTGTTGCAACATCAAAACAAAAAATATTATGAATTCAGTACATGCATACGCGGCGCAGGAAGCCGAAGCACCATTAGCACCACATCAGATTGACCGCCGCGAACCCGGTGCTGATGATGTAGAAATTAAAATTTTATACTGTGGCGTTTGTCACTCCGATATTCACACCGCGCGGAACGAGTGGGGCGGCACACAATATCCGGTTGTGCCCGGACATGAAATTGTTGGAAAAGTAACCCGCGTTGGCGCAAACGTAACCAAGTTCAAAGAAGGCGATACTGTTGGCGTGGGCTGTTTTGTAGATAGCTGCGGACACTGTAACAATTGCAAAGAAGATTTAGAGCAATACTGCGAAAACGGGCATACGCAAACATACAACTCGCAATCCCAGGATAAAAAAACCATTACTTACGGCGGTTATTCTTCGCACATTGTGGTTACGCAACATTTTGTGTTGAATGTTTCTGATAAATTGCCGTTAGAAAAAGTTGCGCCGTTGTTATGTGCCGGCATCACCACTTACTCGCCGTTAAAACATTGGGGCGTAAAAGAAGGCGATAAAGTTGCCGTAGTTGGTTTGGGCGGATTAGGCCACATGGCGGTTAAACTGGCTGCATCAATGGGTGCAGAAGTTACCATGTTAAGCCGTTCGCCTAAAAAAGAAAAAGATGCACAGGAATTAGGTGCCCATCATTTTGAGCTGACGACTAATCCTGAAAATATGCAGAAATTAGCTAACACTTTTGATTATATTGTGGATACAGTTTCTGCCGAACATGATTACAACGAATATCTTAATTTATTGAACACCGATGGCGTGATGATCTTACTTGGCGCTCCGCCAACACCAGCTCCGGTAGCAGCTTTTCCGTTAATTATGGGTCGCCGCAGTTTAGTTGGTTCTTTGGTTGGCGGAATTAAAGAAACACAGGAAATGCTGGATTACTGTGCCGAAAAAGGCATTACTTCCGATGTGGAAATGATCAGCATCGACCAAATTAATGAAGCTTACGAGCGTACTTTAAAAGGCGATGTGCATTACCGTTTTGTTATTGATATGGCTTCGCTGAATTAGAAACCAAAAAACACCGCATAAAAAAAAGCATGGCTAAATTGTCCATGCTTTTTTTATGAAGTAAAAATTTAGCTTAATGTACTACTTTACGTTTATAAACCGTATGACCCTGTGCACGCGATTTGTTTTTGTCGGTTTCATTGCCAATTACATAACCCGCTCCAGCACCCAAAACACCTCCAACTAAAGCACCTTTAACACCGTGGCCAATTATCGCACCGCCAACTGCACCGGCACCTCCGCCAATTAATGCGCCTTTTGCCCGTTTAGACATGCCTCGCCGGGTTTTAGAAGTAGTCGTAATTTTTCTTCCATTTTTGTAATAGGTGTGCCTAACGGTTTGGGCTTGTACAAAAGTTCCCTCTAAAGCAGATAAAGTAAAAAGTAAAGCAAAAATTAAAATCAGTTTTTTCATGAAAAGATTGTTTTGGTTTATGTTAAAGATAGCAATAGTAACAAATGTTATGTCTCTTTAACGTATTGTTTTGATTAAGGTTTAACAAAAAACTTTCCTTCACCTTTTCTACCTGTTACCTAACTGCCTTTAATTTCTGAATAAAAAATTCCAGCGTTAATCCCCAGGCCAGTTCTGCTGCCTCGGCGTTAAAGCTTGCCCTTTCATCACAAAAGAAACCATGGTCAGCATCAGAAATTTCTACATTGATAAACTTTTTGCCTGCTTTGGTTAGTTCCGTTTTAATGGTTTCTATTTGCTCTTTCGGAATGTGCTGATCTTTTCCTCCCCAAAAAAACAAGTGCGGCGCATTGATAGAAGAAGCTCTTTTAATTAGATCGGGAGCGATACCGCCGCCATAATAAGAAGCCGCAGCTTTAAACGGCAGCATGGTATTGGCCAGAAAACTTACACGGCCGCCCAAACAATAACCTGTAGCCACAATTTTTCCGTTTTCTACCTGCGCATTATGCTCCAGAAAATTCCAGCTTGCCTGGATATCAGCTTCCAAACCTTCAACCGTTAATGCTTGCATACGCGGCATTGCCGAAGGAAAATCTGTATAATCGATTTCGACACCAGGTTTGCCAGAACGATGGAAAAGTTCTGGGGCGATAACGAAATAACCTTCATCCGCAAAACGATCGGCGAGTTTTCGGATGTGGTGATTAACGCCAAAAGCTTCCTGAAATAAGATCAACCCTGGAAACGGACTTTTACCATGCGCCGGAATGGAAGTATAAGCTTGCATCGTTGTTCCATCAGCAACTTGGAGTTGCACAAAATTTTGTAAACCTGACATAAATTTTTTATTGGTAAAAGAAGTATTTGCAGGAAATAGTTTGCTGTGGATTAATGCTTTTTTATCAAAGGAAAATTGGACGGAATTTTTGGAATGTAAATAATAGGTTCTTTTTTTCTTTGGATTAACGCTTGATTAAGCCATTTAAAGCTTATAAATAAATCCTTTAAAAATTATTATTAAAAATATTTGTATTTCTTACATTTCCTCTATAAATCTTTTAGGACAGTTTTTTCCAGTGTTACCGTCAGCTACAT